>JANSXE010000003.1 GCA_024743195.1 Alphaproteobacteria bacterium
ATGCAACTGTTCAGGATGACGATCTGACAGGCGGGCGGCTCCCGTGCCGGACACACGGGCTCGCAAGGCCCAGGGACCCATCGGGACGCCGTCCGCCGATCCGAGAAAACCACAAATCCGTCAGACAGGGACCCAGGAGCGGCAAACGCCGAGCTCGAGCGAGCCGCCCTGGCTCCCGGCTCTCCGCTCCGCTCCGGCCGGGATGACGGTGGTTGAGCGCCCGTCGTCGTCCCCCCCCCAGCAGCCTTCTTCTCCCCCGTCGTCCCGGACGGCCCGCAGGTCGAGCCGGGACCTAGGGCCGGGAGGCGCAAGTCTGAGCGATGGGAAGGAAGGCGCGCGATCGGAAGAACCGGGCCGCCCTGGGCGCTTTTGGCCCCGGGCGACCCGGCCTCCCGCACTTGCGCCCGGCTTTCAGTGGGTCCCGCAACCGGCCGGACGCACGCCTCTGTCGGGTTCGGGGCTCAGCCGGCGAGGCCCGCGAAGGCGAAGGCGCTGTGGGCGGGCGGATCGGCGGCCTCGCGCCGCGTTTCGATCCGCACGGGCGTGGCGTTGCGCACGATGTCGAGCACCGGGCAGTGCGCGTCGACCGTGCGGGTCAGGCGCTCCAGCGCCTCCGCCGGGGCCTCGCTTTCCAGCGTCACGCTGAGCTCGATCCCGCGGAAGCCGGGCCGCGCCGATGGGTCGAGCCCGGTCATCCCCTTCAGATCGACTTCGCCTACGGCGCGCACCGCAACGCTCTTTAGCGGCACGCCGAGCGCCTCGGCGTAGAGCCGGTAGACCACTTCCTGACAGGTCGCGAGCGCGGCCAGCGTCAACTCCAGCGGGTTCGGGCCGGCGTCGCCGCCGCCGAGCGTTTCCGGCTCGTCGACCGTCAGCAGGAAGTCGCGGATCTGCACCTCGCTGCGCAGGCCGGCGACCTGCCGGCTGTCGGCCTCGAAGCGGGCGAGATCCGCGCCCGGCGCGGCGTCCGAGAGGTCGCGGCGGACGGCGCCGAGCACGCCGGAGGGGGAACGGATCTCGCCCATTGTCGAGGTCTCCTTTCAGGCTGGACGATGCGCGGCTAGGCGGCGTCGGCGACCGAGGCGGCCGCCGTCAGCGCCTGGTCGAGGTCGGCCAGGATGTCGTCGATATGCTCGATCCCGATCGACAGCCGGACATAGCTGTCGGTCACGCCGGAGGCGGCCTGCTCCTCGGGGTCGAGCTGCGAGTGGGTGGTCGTGGCCGGGTGGATCGCCAGCGAGCGGGCGTCGCCGATATTGGCCACATGATAGAAGAGCTGCAGCGCGTCGATGAAGGCTGCGCCGGCCGCGCGGCCGCCCCGGATGTGAAAGCCGACAAGCCCGCCGAAGCCGCCGCTCAGATAGGCTTCCGCACGGCGGAAGCTCTCGCCGTCCTGCAGCCCGGGATAGATCACGCGCTCGACCAGCGGGTGCTCGGCCAGGAAGTCGGCGACCGCGGCGCCGTTTCGGCTGTGCTCGCGCATTCGGAGCGCGACCGTCTCGATCCCCTGGATCGCCTGGAAGGCGTTGAAGGGGCTGAGGGCGCTGCCCAGATCGCGCAGCAGCGTCACCCGCGCCTTGATGATGTAGGCGATGGGACCCAGCGGCTTGACCGCCTGCGTCCAGACCGCGCCGTGATAGGAGGGGTCGGGCTGGTTCAGGTAGGGCTGTCGCTCCGGGAACTCCTCCCAGGGGAAAGTCCCGCCGTCGACGATCAGGCCGCCGATGGTGGTGCCGTGGCCGCCGAGATACTTCGTCGCGGAATAGACCACCACCGCGGCGCCGTGCTGCAGCGGCTTGCACAGGACCGGCGCGGCCGTGTTGTCGACGATCAGCGGAATCCCGAACTCCCGCCCGATGGCCGCGACCTCCGCGATCGGGAAGACCTGCAGCTTCGGATTGGGCAGCGTCTCTGCGTAGAAAGCGCGGGTCCTGTCGTCGACGGCGCGGCGGAAATTCTCCGGATCGGCCGGGTCGACGAAGCGCACCTCGATCCCCTGGTCCTTCAGCGTGTTCGCGAACAGGTTCCAGGTGCCGCCATAAAGGTCGGTCGAACTGACGATGTTGTCGCCCGCCTTGGCCAGGTTCTGGATCGCGAAGGCGCTCGCCGCCTGCCCCGAGGCGAGGGCCAGCGCCGCGACTCCGCCCTCGAGCGCGGCCACGCGCTTCTCCAGCACGTCGCAGGTCGGATTCATGATGCGGGTGTAGATGTTGCCCAGCTCCTCCAGCGCGAACAGCTTGCGCGCATGGTCGGCGCTGTCGAACTGGTAGCTGGTGGTCTGGTAGATCGGAACCGCGACCGAGCCGGTGGCGGGATCGGCGCGGTAGCCGGCGTGCAGCGCGATGGTCTGCGGGTGGCTGCTTTCGATGGACATGGGCGGGACCCTCCTTCTCTCAAGACGGCGCCGACGCCTGATGCGGCGACGCCGGGTGGTGAACGCGGCGACAGCGCGTGATTGATCTTGAGGAAAGTCGGCTTGCGGGCGGCGGTTCGTTCCGGCGGCGCATGGCGGCGCCGCAAGAAAAAACCGCCGCAGCCTGTCGGGGCTGGGCGGTTTCTGCGCCAACCCGCTTTAGCTGCATTTCTTAAGCGCCCGCAAGCTGAGCCTCAAATCGGCGCTATCGATTTGTTGGTAACACCGGCTGCTCGGGGCGTCAATATAAAACATCAGACCCCTGTGGTTTTGTTTGATGTGCATTGCGACGAAGCAAAATAAGGTGTGGATTTCAGCATTGCAAATGCGAATGAGTTGCAATAACAATGCAGCCGTGGACGCCGAACGGCGGCGTCCCCGACGATACGAACCCAGGAGCCGTTGGAGACGATGACTGAGATCCGCCCCGACCGACCGAACCGACCGCCCCGAGCCCTGCACCCTACGGCCGGATCCAGGCGCCCGTCCGACACCGCATCCGATCCAGGGTCCGAAGGGCTGGCGCGTCCCATCCGGCTTGGCGATCTGCCGGCGGGGGAGCGCGCCCTGGTGCGCGCCTTTCGCTGTTGGGTCGCGCCCGACGCGCGTGAGGACGAGGCCTGGAACGAATTCGCCGGCCTGTTCGGCGGCCGGCTCGGCAAGCCGGTGATGGGCGGCTTCATTCGGCTGGTGGAGCGCGTGCGCGCCGGGGCGCGTCGACAGGTGCTGCACCACGCGCCGTGCTGCCCCTGTCTGGCGGCGGACGAGATGCGGCTGGTCAATCTGGTCGGGGCCGCCGCCGTCGGACGCCTCGATCTCGCCCAGGCGTTGGCCGCCGACTTGCTCGCGACGGATGCGGGCGGCTCCGATCGCGGGGCGCAGGACGCGCTCGCCCTTGCGGAGAGCGCGCGCGCCCTCGCCGAGGCGATGGCGGTTCGCGACGCGGCCCCCGCCTTGCGCCTCGGCGTGAGCTACAGCCTGAAGGCGGAGGAAACGCCCTGGACCGGGTCGCGGCACTGAGCGCGGCGGCTTCCACGTCTCAGAAATAGGGGCCGTGGGCTTCGATGCGATAGGCCTCGACGGCCGCCGGAAGCTCTTGGGCGCGGCGCAGATAAGCGGACAGGGTCGGGCGGATCGAGGGCGGATCGGGAATCGCGAACTGCTCGAGCCATCCGGCGACCATCAGCAGGAAATAGTCCGCGGCGGAGAAGGCGTCCCCCGCAAGCCAGGGGCCGCCGTCTTTCAGGCTGCGGTCGATCTGGCCGAGCATCGACCCCAGACGCGCGCCGGCCTCGCCGCGGACCTGCTCGATCCCGGCGGTCGTCGCGGCGTAACGGCGGGCGTAGTGGAAGACCATGGTGTCCGCCTGAAGCGTGTTGGTCAGGTAGAACAGCCAGGACAGCGCCTGCGCGTAGGCGCGCGAGCCGTCCTCCGGCATCAACCCCGCTTCGGGATGGTCCTGCGCGATCTTCAGGCAGATGGCCGCCGCCTCCGTCATGACATAGCCGCCCTTGTCGGGGTCGCCGATCGTCATGGTCGGGATCCGCCCGTGCGGGTTGAGGCGCCGGTACGCCGGATCGTCCAATCCGCCTTTCGCCCGATCGACGAGCGTCAGACGATAGGGCGCGCCCGCATGCAGCAGGCACATATGCGGCGCGAGGCTGGCGGTGTCCGGATCATAGTAGAGCGTGTACACGCCGATCGTCCCTTCCCATCCGTTTGGCGCGTCGGCGCAATCATTGCGCGCCGCGAGCGATCGGCGCTACGCTATCCGCTAGGGTCCGCGGGCGCCACAGCCGTCTCGTGCGACAGCGATCCGGCGCGCCGCGTCAGGCCACATCCCAGCGGGAGACGGGACTCATGCAAAAAACAATCGATATGGGACGCGCCGCCGTGCTGGCGGCTGCGCTGACGGCGGGCTTCGCCGGCGCGGCTGCGGCCCAGACCGTGATCGATCTGACCCACCCGATCCCGACCTTCGCGCCGATGGAGGGGGATCCGATGACGCCGGACATGAGCCGGCCCTACGAGGATATCGGCCTGCATCCGAGTTTCGGCGCCCATGCGGTCTTCGCCCTGTCGCAGTTTCCGACCAGCGACGGTCATTTCGACCTCGGAACCCTGGTGCTGGCGGAGCATCACGGCACGCATCTCGACGCCCCCGCGCATTTCGTGAACAACGACGCGTCGCTGGAGGCGTCGGGCGCGCCGGCGGCGGAGCGTAAGCACACGCATCAGCTTTCCGCCGCGGACCTGACGGGCCCCGTCGTGCTGATCGACATTTCCGGCCGGGTGCAAAGCGAATTGGAGAAGAACGGCGGCGTCCCGAACCCCGATCCCGCGGTCACCGATTTCTCCAACGGCTCGCCCAACGTGGTCGGGCCGGACGACATCGAGGCGGTCGCCGATCAGCTTCGCGACGGCGTTTGGCTGGTGCTCAATCTCGGCTGGTCGCAGTTCTTCTTCCAGGGCGCGGACTTCGCGACCGCCCCCTACATCAATGGTTGGAACCATCCTGGGATCAACCGGGCCGCCGTCGATCGGCTGATCGAGTTGACGGAGGAAAAGGGGGTTCGGATCAAAGGGATCATCGCCGACAATATCGGGATCGACAGCGGCGAATCCGCGATCGGCGTGGACGACAAATGGACGGACAGTTGGCACGCCCATGTGCGGCTGTTGCAGCGCGGTCTGCTGTTCGTCGAGAACGCGGCCAATCTGGGGCAGTTGGCCCAGGCCGAAACGCCCGAAGACTGCCTGGTGGCGGTCGGCGCGCCGAAGCATGTGCGCGGCACCGGCGGCCCCTCGCGCGTGATGGCGATCTGCCCCTGAGGGGCGTCGGGCTTCACTCGGCGCCCCTCACTCCGCCCCGACCGCGCGCAGCCGCTTGAGCCGCGCCAGCGCGTCGGCCGCGGCGGCCTGCGCGGGCGGGCGCTCCTCGGTCTCGGCGCGGCGCTGAATCGCCGGAATCGCCTCGACGGCGCCCAGGTCGGCCAGCGCCGTCGCCGCGGCGGCGCGCACGCGCGAATCGTCGTCGCCGAACAGCGCGATCAACGGCTCCAGCGCCGCGCGCTCTCCCAGATAGCCGAGCGTGCGCGCCGCAGTCCAACGCACCTCCGCCGCCTCGTCCCGCAACGCCGCCGTCAGGACCCGTGGCGCATCCGGCCGGCCCAGCACGCCGATCGACCGCGCGGCGACCGCACGCAGCCTGGAATCGGGGGCGCCCAGGCCGACCTCTCCGGCCAGCAGCGCCCCCGCGCGCTCCGCCGCCCCGGTATAGCCGAGCCCGTAGAGGGCCGCGCGCCGCACCTTGTAGAGGGCGTCCGCAAGCGCGAGCCGATGCGGCGCGTTCCGGGGGATCGGACGCGCCTGCGCCGAGCGGGCCATCGCCTCGAGGCCCGCCGCGGGCGCCAGATCGGTCGCGGTCCGCAGCGCCGCCTCGAGCAGGGTCAGCCGTTCGAGGGCGTCCTGCGGCGCCTCTGCGATAGCGCCCGCGTCGGTCGCCGCGAGCCAGTTGGCCAACGCGTCCGCGTAGCGGGCGACGGCGGCGCCGGATTCGGCGTCGCCGATGTCGCGCAACGCGGTCACGGCGGCGTATTGCACCGCGCGCTCCGGCGCGGCCAGCAAGTCGGCCAAGCGCTTGCGGACGCCGTCGGCGTCCGCCGCATCGCCCGCCCGGCCCGCCGCGGCGAGCGCGACCGTCGCCGCCACGCGCAGGCGCGGATCCTCCGCCTCTTCCAGGACGCGCTTCAACGGGACGCGGGCCTCCGGCGCCCCGATGCGGGCGAGCGCCGTCGCCAAGCGCAGCCGGGTCGCCGCGTCTTCCGCCCGCGTCAACAGCTCGGCCAGCGCCTGTCCCGCAGCCCGCGCGCCGGTCGCGCCCAACGCGTCGACGGCCCGCGCGGCGAGGGTCGGGTCGGCGGCCAGCGCGGCCGCGACTGCGGGGCGGCTGTCGGAAACCGGCGCGGCGGCGCCCGCAAGCCGCGCCAGCGTCGCGACGGCGGCGGCGTCGGCGACCGCGCCCAGCGCCGCGACGGCGCGCCGGCGCACCAGCGGCTCCTCGTCCGGGGCGATCAGGCCGATCAGCCGCGCGCCGGCGTCCGCCGCGCGCGGCGTCCCGCGCAGGCCGCCGAGCGCCCCGGCGCAGGCGGCGCGGACTGGCGTCAGGGCCTCCGCCTCCAGGCAGCGATTGAGGGCCGGCCACGCCTCGACCGCGCCGATCGCGCCCAGGGCGCGGTAGATTGCGGCGCGGACCTCGGCCTCTCGCTCCGGGCGGGCCAAGGCGTCCAGCAGGGGGGCGGCGGCTTCCGCCTGGCCGCGATAGCCGAGAGACTGAGCGGCGCGCAGACGCGTCGCCGCGCTCCCGGTCTGCAGCGCCTCGACCAGACGCGCGAAGGGGATGGCGCCGTGCTCCCAGCCATTGGCGCCGGCCGGCCGGGCGTCCGTCAGCGCCGCGGCGTAGGCGAGCGCCGCAAGCGCGAGGGCGGCGAGTGTAAACCGGTGATGGGCGCGACGGGGGATGATCATGGCGGCGATCTGCTTCGCACGCTTTCCAAAGCGGCGCAACAGGGGCGGATGGTGGCGCGGCCCCCCCCCCGGCGATTGACGGCGGGGAGGGGCTGACTATGCTCTGCGCCGAACGGGCGTTTGCTCAGTCGTCGCATCGCACCGGGCGCGAGGCGTCGCCCTCCGCGGGCTTGTTGAAGAGGACCCCCACCCGATGGACTTCACTCTCAGCGAGGATCAAACCGCCTTTCAGGACATGGCGCGGCGTTTCGCGCAGGAGGCGATGGCTCCCGCCGCGGCGGACTGGGACGAAGAGAGCGTTTTTCCGGAGGACGTCCTGCGCGAGGGCGCGGCGCTCGGCTTCGGCGGAATCTATTGCGGGGCGGAGCATGGCGGCTCCGAGCTGACGCGGCTGGATGCGGCGATCATCTTCGAGGAGTTGGCCGCGGCCTGTCCCTCCACCGCCGCCTACATCTCGATCCACAACATGGCGGCCTGGATGATCGACAGCTTCGGCGGCGACGCCGTGCGGGCGAAGTTCCTGCCCGAGCTGATGACGATGGATCATTTCGCCAGCTATTGCCTGACCGAGCCGGGCGCCGGCTCCGACGCGGCGAGCCTGAAGACGCGCGCCGTGCGCGACGGCGAGCACTATGTCCTGAACGGCGCCAAGGCCTTCATCTCGGGCGGCGGGCGCTCGGACGTCTATGTGACCATGGTGCGCACCGGCGACGAGGGGCCGGGCGGGATCACCTGCCTGGCGGTCGAGGCGGGGACGCCCGGCCTCTCTTTCGGGGCGCAGGAGCGCAAGCTCGGCTGGCATTCCCAGCCGACCTCGGCGGTGGTCTTCGAGGACTGCCGCGTTCCGGCGGAGAACCGCATCGGGGACGAGGGCGAGGGCTTCAAGATCGCCATGAAGGGCCTCGACGGCGGGCGCATCAATATCGCGGCCTGCTCGCTCGGCGGGGCGCGCGCCGCCTTGGAGCAGGCGGCCGCCTACATGAAGGAGCGCAAGCAGTTCGGCCGGGCGCTCGCCGATTTCCAGGCGCTGCAGTTCAAGCTCGCCGACATGGCGACCGAGTTGGAGGCCGCGCGCCTCATGGTGCATCAGGCCGCGGCCAAGCTCGACGCCAAGGCGCCGGACGCGACCACCGCCTGCGCCATGGCCAAGCGCTTCGCGACCGACGCCTGCTTCGCCGTGGTCAACGACTCGCTGCAGCTGCATGGCGGCTACGGGTATCTGCGCGACTTCCCGATCGAACGTTATCTGCGCGATCTGCGCGTGCATCAGATTCTCGAGGGCACGAACGAGATCATGCGCCTCATCGTCTCCCGCCAGTTGCTGAAGGATTGACCCCGCCATGAGTGAAGAGGAATCCGGCGTCTTGCTTGACAGGAACAACGGGCTCGGCGTCGTCACGCTGAACCGCCCGAAGGCGCTCAACGCGCTCACGCTCGAGATGATTGAGACGCTCGACCCGCAGCTGGCGGAGTGGGCGGCGGACGACAGCCTCGGCGCCGTCCTGATCAAGGGGGCCGGCGAGAAGGCCTTCTGCGCCGGCGGCGACGTGCGCGCCGTCTGGCGGGCGGGCAAGGACGGCGGCGATCTGACGAAGCTCTTCTTCTGGGAGGAGTACCGGCTGAACCGCCGCATCCACGTCTTCCCCAAACCCTATGTGGCGATCCTGGACGGGGTGACGATGGGCGGCGGCGTCGGCCTCTCCATCCACGGCAGCCATCGGATCGCGACCGAACGGCTGATGTTCGCGATGCCGGAGACCGCGATCGGGCTGTTCCCCGACGTCGGCGGCACCTGGTTCCTGAACCGGTGCCCGGGCGAGACCGGCCTCTATCTGGCGCTGACCGGGGCGCGGCTGGGCGCGGCGGATGCGGCCGCGCTCGGCCTTGCGACGCATGTCGTCCCCAGCGAACGCATCGCGGCGCTGGAGGAGGCGCTGGCGGCGGCCGATCTCTCCGGCGACGCGCGCGGAGCCGTCGACCGCATCGTCGCCGAGCATGCGGTCCATGCCGGCGAGCCGACGCTCGCCCCGCACCGCGCGGTCATCGACCGGTGCTTCGCCTATGACAGCGTGGAGGAGATTCTCGCGGCGCTTGAGGCCGAGGGCGGCGCGTTCGCCGCCGAGACGCTGGCCGGGCTGCGGAAGAAGTCCCCGACCTCGATGAAGGTCAGCCTGGCGCAGCTTCGGCGCGGGCGCGGCCTGGACTTCGATTCGGCCATGACGATGGAGTACCGCCTGAGCCAGGCCTGCATGCGGCCGGGCTCCGACTTCTATGAGGGCATCCGGGCGGTGCTGGTCGACAAGGACCATGCGCCGCGCTGGACTCCGGCCACGCTGGAGGAGGTCTCCGACGCGATGGTCGACGGTTTCTTCCAGCCGGCGGAGCGGGAATTGCTCTTCGATTGACCGGGCGGCTAGAGTCGCGCGCGAGCGATCAGACAATGGGTTCAGGACAGCAGGAGATCGAGACATGGCCAGCATCGGATTCATCGGCGTCGGCAATATGGGAGGGCCGATGGCCCGCAATCTCCTGAAGGCGGGCCATGCGGTGACGGCCTTCGATCTGTCGGAAGCGCTGCTTAAGACGATGGCCGACGCCGGCGCCAAGACCGCCGGCAGCGCGGCCGAGGCGGCGCTGGAGGTCGATGTGGTGATCACCATGTTGCCGGCGGGCCAGCATGTGAAGTCGGTCTATGTCGGCGAAGTGCTGGGGCACGCCAAGCCGGGCGCGCTGTTCATCGACTGCTCGACCATCGATGTGGAGAGCGCGCGCGAGGTGGCCGCCGCCGCAGCCGAGAAGGGGTTCCCGATGGTCGACGCGCCGGTCTCCGGCGGCGTCGGCGGGGCCGAGGCGGGCACGCTGACCTTCATGGTGGGCGGCCCGGAAGAGGCCTACGAGGCGGCGCGTCCCTTTCTGGACGTGATGGGCAAGACCATCGTCCATTGCGGCGGGGCCGGCAACGGCCAGGCGGCCAAAATCTGCAACAACATGATGCTGGGCATCCAGATGATCTCGGTCGCCGAGGCGTTCGTGCTGGCCGAGAAGCTGGGGCTCGATCATCAGAAGCTGTTCGACGTCTCGTCCAAGGCGTCGGGCCAGTGCTGGTCGCTGACCACCTATTGCCCGGTTCCGGGGCCGGTTCCGACCTCGCCGGCGAACCGCGATTACCAGCCGGGCTTCACGGCCGCGATGATGCTGAAGGACCTGAAGCTGTCGCAGGACGCGGCCGGCGCTTTCGACGCGGACACCGCACTCGGCCGCCACGCGATGAGCCTCTATGAGGCCTACGCCGGCGCGGGCAATGAGGGCGTCGATTTCTCCGGCATTATCAAGATGATCCGCGAGGCGGCCGGGTGAAGGCTTTCCGCATTCGCAACTGGACACCGCGGCGCGCTACGGTCTAGTCTTTGCATGCGTTTCGGACGGGGGACGACGCATCGGGGTGAGACGGCGCATCGGGCCGTCGCCTGGGGGCGCGCCGCCGCGACATGACGCGACGGCCGCGGCGAGAGGCCTTTCGGGGGAGGGCCGCTGCGGTCGGTCCGTTGGCAGCAAAAACATGAGACCCGTTCCGTGAAAGACGAATATCTGACCGTCATCCGGCTGATCGAGCGCCTGCACCGACAGTTCCTGGAGGTGATCAAGGGGGAGATCGACCGCCTCGGGATCCGCGACATCAACAACATCCAGGCGCTGATCCTTTACAACATCGGGGCCGACGAGCTCACCGTGGGGGAGTTGACCCACCGCGGCTACTACCTCGGCTCGAACGTGTCCTACAATGTGCGCAAGATGGTCGAGAACGGCTATCTGATCCAGGAGCGCTCGACCCACGACCGCCGCTCGATCCGGGTGCGGTTGTCGGAAAAGGGCCTGAAGGTCCGCGACAAGGTTGAAGAGATCCTGGACGAACAGGCCGGCAAGCTGGGCGAGACCGGCATCAACACCGAACAGCTCGACTTCACCGGCCAGGTGCTGAACCGGCTCGAGCGCTTCCTGCTGCACACCTACGGCTACGGACCGGTGCGCTAGCGGGCCCGGCCGCGTTCGCCCCTGCGGCCGGTCATCCCGGCGGCCGCCGGCGGCCGAACACGCGGCCGAAGGGCAGTACGGTCGCAAGGCCGGTCGCGATCAGCAGGAAGCCGAGCGCGTCGACGAGCCCCAGACGCTCGCCGAGCAGCAGCACGCTGAGCGCCATCCCCATTGCGGGGACGACGAGGACCGCCAGGGATGCGAACGCAACGCTCGTGGCGTTCAGCAGCGTGAACCAGCTCGCCATCCCCAAAGCCTGGCTGATCAGCGCCACGCCGGCCGTCGCCAGCAGGGCGCGGGCCCCGACCGTCTGCGTCCACGCCATCGGTTCGAACGCCAGCGCGAGCGCCGCCAGCGGCGCCGCGCCGATCAGCAATTGCCAGCCGGCCACCTGCATCACCGGGCTTTGGAAGGCCATCTCCTTCTGCAGGGTCGAGCCGACGCTCCAGACGATCGCGGCTGCGGTGATCGCGGCCACGCCCCAAGGGAAAACGACGCCGGCGCTTCCGACCGCTGCGGCGACGTCGTCCCAGGCCATCAGCAGGATCGCGCTCACCCCGGCGGCGACGCCGAAGACGCGCCGCAGGGCGATCGGCTCCTTCAGGAAGAGGACGCCGATCAGGAAGGCCCAGAACGGCATCGTGTAGGCCAGGAGCGCGGCGCGGCTCGCCGGCAGCAGCGTCACCGACAGCGCCGAGAGGTAGAACCAGGCGGTGACGCTGACGAAACCGCACAGCGCGATTCCGCGCCAATCCCGCCGCATGGGCGCGGCCGTCCCATACCGCAAACGGGCCAGCAGGAGCAGCGCGCCGCCGGCCAGAAAGCCCGTCATCGCCCGGAAGGTCAGGATCGGAATCTCGGCGGCGCCGATCTTCATCAAGGGCCAGGTGGCCCCCCAGGCGACGGCCAGAAAGGGCAGCAGCAGCCACGCCCGCAGCGGGACGCCGCCGGCGGCGGTCGGAGAGGGGGGCATCCGAACAGAACCTCGTCATCTGGGCGCGCGGACGGGGCGTCCGCCTCGCAATAGTCCATCGGGAGGACTCGCGAAAGGCCGTTTGTGGCGTCCGCGCCTTCGCGCATAATCGACCGCGATGGGGCGCCGCGCCCCGAACGCCGGTCTTGCCGAGGCCCGATGCCGAAACGCTCCGTCACCGCCGACCCCGCCATCCTGCCGCAAGGCGCGATCATCGAGTTCGTGGCGCAGGGATCCTACGTGAAGGTCTCCGCCGCCGATCCGGAGAGCCTGGAGGAGGTCTCGATCGTCGGCGATCCGGCGGCGGGCGATCGGACGCTCGCCGATCTCGCCGTGCGCAAGCTGGAGCGCATCGTCGCCCGCAAGCATCCCGGCGCCGTCGAGCGCCGACGCCGCCGGATGGGGCCGGATCGCGCCGGCGTGCGGCGCGACGAGCCGCCGAGCGGCTGGGACCTTTGAGCGGCGAGGCGATCAGTCGTAGCTGAGGTCCGTCGCCTTGCCGCGGAACACATGGTAGCTGAAGGCGGAATAGGCTCCGATCACCGGCATCACGATCAGCACGCCCACCAGCATGATGGCGAGGCTCTCCGGCGCGCTGGCCGATTCGTAGAGCGTGAGCCGCTCCGGCACCACATAGGGATAGAAGCTGTAGGCCAGCCCGGCGAAACTGAGCACGAAGAGCGCGATCGCCGCGCCGAACGGGACCAGGCTGTAGCGGTCGCCGACGTCGGGCAGGCGCCGCAGCACGTAGGTCAGGGCGAGGAAGATCGCCGCCGCCGTGGCCGGCAGCGGCGCCAGCAGCAGGAACTCCGGCACGGAAAACCACTTCGCGAAGATGCGCGCGCTGACCAGCGGGGTGACCACGGAGATCGCGGCGAAGCCGGCCGCCACGAACCAGGCGAGCCGCCGGGCCCACCGCACCGCCTTTTCCTGCAGCGCGCCGTCGGTCTTGTAGATCAGCCAGCAGGCGCCGATGAAGGCGTAGCCGGCCGTCAGGCAGACCGCCGTCAAGAGCGAGAAGAGGATCGTCCAGGGCGTGACCTCCAGCCCCATGATGTAGGCGCCCAGCATGTAGCCCTGGCTGAGCGCGGTCGTCAGCGAGCCGCCGAAGAAGGCGAGGTTCCAATAGCGCTTCTGGTCCGGATGCACCTTGGCGCGGAACTCGAACGCGACGCCGCGCAGGATCAGCCCGACCAGCATCAGCGCCACCGGCACGTAGAGGGTCGTGAGGATCACCCCATGCGCCACCGGGAAGGCGACCAGCAGCAGGCCGACCGCCAGCACCAGCCAGGTCTCGTTCGCGTCCCAGAAAGGCCCGATGCTGGCGATCATGCGGTCCTTCTCGGCCGGGGCGGCGCCGGCGAACAGAACGCCCACCCCCAGATCGTAGCCGTCGAGCACGACGTAGATCAGGATCGACAGCCCCATCAGGCCCGCGAAGGTGACCGGCAGCCAGACGGCGGGGTCTCCGAACAGGTCGAGCATCGCGTCTCTCCTTGTCGCCCGCTACTCGGCCGGCTGCGGCGCGCCGCCGGGCAGCGCGACCGGGCTCCTCTCGCCGTCGCCCCGGCCGCCGTCGGCCTTCTGCGCGAGGCGCAGGATCGCGCCCATATAGGCGGCGATCAGCACGGCGTAGACCGCCAGATAAAGCGTCAGCGAGCCGGCGATCACCGGGGCTGCGACGTCGCTCGCCGCCTCGGCGGTGGTCATCACGCCGGTCACCAGCCAGGGCTGGCGGCCGATCTCGGTGACGTACCAGCCGGCGAGCGTCGCGACCCAGCCGGAGAAGGTCATCCCCACCAGCGCCCGGTTCAGCCATGCCGGCGTCTCGCCCCGGCGCCACAGCATCCACGCGGCCGTCCAGGAGACGATGAGCATCAGCATCCCGACGCCCACCATGATCCGGAAGGCGTAGAAGACCGGGGCCACGGGCGGGTGTTTCACCGTGCCGTCTTCGAGCACGTAATCGTCGAGACCGGGCACCACGCCGTCGAGCTCGTGCGTCAGGATCAGGCTGGCGCCGTTGGGGATCCCGACCTCGAAGCGATTGCTGCGGGTTTCCTCGTCGGGCATGGCGAAGAGCAGGAGCGGCGCGCCGGCCTGCGTTTCCCAATTGCCCTCCATCGCGGCGACCTTGGCCGGCTGATGCTCCAGCGTGTTGAGGCCGTGCAGGTCGCCCACCAGGATCTGCACCGGGATCAGGACGGCGGCGATCGTCACGCCGGTCTTCAGCGCGGCCATGACGCTGCCCTCGCGCCGGCCGATCAGCCAGCGGAAGGCGCTGACGCCGGCGATCAGGAAAGCGGTCGTCAGGCCGGAGGCCAGCAGCATGTGCATGAGCCGGTAGGGCATGGAGGGATTGAAGATGATGGCCTGCCAGTCGGTCGCGTGGGCGACGCCGTCGATCATCTCGAACCCGACCGGGGTGTGCATCCAGCTGTTCAGCACCAGGATCCAGAAGGCCGACACCGTCGTGCCGAAGGCGACCAGCCCGGTCGCCAGCGTGTGCACCCAGGGCTTCACCCGCCGGAAGCCGAACAGCATGATCCCGATGAAGACCGCCTCCAGGAAGAAGGCCGTCAGCACCTCGTAGGCCAGCAGCGGCCCGGCGATGTTGCCGACCGTCTCCATGAAGCCCGGCCAGTTGGTGCCGAACTGGAAGCTCATGGTGATGCCGGAGACGACGCCCATCGCGAAGCTGAGCGCGAAGATCTTCACGAACAGGAAATAGGCGTCCATCCACTTCATGTCGCCGGTGCGGGCGTAGGCGAGCTTGAAGAACAGCAGCACCCACCCGAGCGCGATCGTGATCGTCGGGAACAGGATGTGGAACGAGATGTTCGCGCCGAACTGAATGCGCGCCAGGATAAGGGCGTCCAACTCCATCGCGCTTGAGCCTCCACTACAGGGACCATGCGGTCGTGACGCTCAAGTACGTCCGGGCCCTGCGCGGGACAAGGCCGCCCTCCCGCCCATTCTGTCGCACGCGACCGCTTGCCGCACTGCAAAAAAGACGGCGTCGGCCCCGAAAAGGCTGCGGGGCCGCGCCCTGGTCGGACCGGCCCCGCGCGCCTGCGCCCAGCCGCCCTGTCGGCGACGGCGCTCCCGTGTCCTTTCCCGGCGCCCGCGGCTCTCAGCGGGCGTTACGGCGGCCTTGGTCCGTCAGTGCGCGCTGCGCCGCCCGGTCGGCCCCCGCGCGCCATCGCTTCGGCCGAGGCCGATCTTCTTGGCGAAAGCGGAGCGTTCGGCGGCGTAGTTGGGCGCGACCATCGGGTAGTCCGGCGGCAGGCCCCATTTCGCGCGGTACTCCTCCGGCGTCATGCCATAGGCGGCGCGCAGATGGCGCTTCAGCATCTTGAGACGCTTGCCGTCCTCCAGACAGACGAGATAGTCCGGGGTCACCGAGCGGTTGATCGGGATCGCCGCCTTGCGCGGTGCGGCGGCCGCTTGCGACTCCGCGGCGGGGCTCTGCGGTTGCTGGTCGAGACTGCTGTAGACCGCGCCGATCAGGTGGGGCAGGTCGCTCGCCGCGACATCGTTGCGCCCGGCGAAGGCGGCGACGATCTGGGCCGTCATGGACAAAAGGTCCGCGCGCGACGGTCCGTCGTCCTGCGCGCCCGCGCCGTCGCGCCGCACCCCGGCGTCCGTTCCGCTCATCGTCCCCATGCTCCGCACCGTCCCTCTTCCCCGACCGCGTCGCGGCGTTCCGAGCGCCCGCGCCGCTTCCTGTCTCGGCAAGCGAAATTGAAGCAGAAAACAGTAATCGATTCAATTTGTGAATCGACAGGCGTCGATTATTTGTCGAACTTTGAAAGAACTCCTTCGAATTAACACTATATATCGAAGAAATCATCTCTTGGGACTCAACATGCTGTGCCGGAGATTCTCGGCCGTTCCTCGATTATTGGCGCCGCGCTCGGCGACCCAGACCTTGTGTCGCGCCCTAGGTATGGCGCCGGCCGCACAGCATACCGCGAGGTCTGGCGCCCGTGCTGGCGCCGCGCCGCGCCCTGTGTTACAGGAAGCGTCGATCTCGCGCGGGGCCGTGCGGCGGGGCAGTGTCGCCTGGATGGCGCCTGGATGGCGCAAAGCGGCGGGCATGCGCCGCCGGTGCGACTTTGCGCGCCGGGTCTGCGCCCTATGGTCCCCGCGGTCGGCTTCCGCTGCGTGCGCGTGCGGCGGCGTGCGGAAGTCGGGTTTGGACGGATCACCAACGGAAAGGCGATTGGACGACATGGCTAGCGCAACCGCATCGGATCTGTACGGCTTCACCGGCTTCTTCGACCGTCCGCTCGAGGAGAGCGACCCGGACGTGTTCGCGGCGCTCGATCAAGAGCTCGTGCGGCAGAATGACGGGATCGAACTGATCGCGTCCGAGAACATCGTCAGCCGCGCCGTCATGCAGGCGGTCGGCTCGGTCAACACAAACAAGTACGCCGAGGGCTATCCGGGCCGGCGCTACTATGGCGGCTGCGAGCATGTCGACGTGGTCGAGGAGCTGGCGATTGAGCGGGCCAAGCAGCTCTTCAACTGCCAGTACGCGAACGTGCAGCCGCACTCCGGGGCGCAGGCCAATCAGGCGGTCTTCTTCGCGCTGATGCAGCCCGGCGACTGCTTCATGGGCCTGTCGCTGGACGCCGGCGGCCACCTGACCCACGGCGCGGCGCCGAACCAGTCCGGAAAATGGTTCAAGGCGGTGCAGTATCATGTCCGCAAGGAGGACGCGCTGATCGACTTCGACGAGGTCGAGCGGCTGGCCAAGGAGCACAAGCCGAAGATCATCATCGCCGGCGGCTCGGCCTATCCGCGAATCATCGATTTCAAGCGGTTTCGGGAGATCGCGGACTCCGTCGGCGCCTATCTGATGGTCGATATGGCGCATTTCGCGGGGCTCGTCGCCGGCGGCGTCCATCCGAACCCGTTGGAGCATGCGCATGTCGCCACCACGACGACGCACAAGACCCTGCGCTGCACGCGCGGCGGCCTGATCCTGACCAACGACGAAGCGCTGGCGAAGAAGTTCAACTCCGCCATCTTCCCCGGGCTGCAGGGCGGACCGTTGATGCACGTCATCGCCGGCAAGGCGGTCGGCTTCGGCGAGGCGCTGCGCCCGGAGTTCAAGGAGTACGCCGCCGCAATCGTGCGCAACGCGCGCATGCTCTCCCAGACGCTGGTCGAGGGCGGGCTGGACATCGTCTCCGGCGGCACCGACACGCATCTGATGCTGGTCGATCTGCGCCCCAAGGGCCTGACCGGCAACATCGCGGAGAAGAGCCTGGAGCGCGCCGGGATCACCTGCAACAAGAACGGCATCCCGTTCGATCCGGAGAAGCCGATGGTGACCAGCGGCGTGCGGCTCGGCACGCCGGCGGGGACCACGCGCGGCTTCGGCGAGGCGGAGTTCCGTCAGGTCGGCCAGCTCATCGTGGAGGTGCTCGACGGCCTCGCGGCCAACCGCGAGGACAATGGCGCCGTGGAAGCCTCGGTGCATGAGCGGGTGACGGCCCTGTGCCGGCGCTTCCCGCTCTACGACCGGCCGTACTGAGCGGCCCGCGCGCGCCGTCGAAAGCAGTGAGGGGGAGCCCCGATGAAGTGTCCGTTCTGTCAGCATGACGACACGCAGGTTAAGGACTCGCGTCCGACCGAGGACAATTCGGCGATCCGCCGGCGGCGGCTGTGCCTGAATTGCGGGGCCCGCTTCACCACCTTCGAGCGCGTGCAACTGCGCGAGCTGACCGTCGTGAAGTCCGGCGGCGTGCGCGAGCCGTTCGACCGCGACAAGCTGATCCGGTCGATGCAGATCGCGCTGCGCAAGCGCAATGTCGAGCTCGACCGGGTCGAGCGGGTCGTGAACTCCATCGTGCGGCGCCTCGAAAGCTCGGGCGAGAGCGAGATTCCCTCGCAGACCGTCGGTCAGCTCGTCATGGAGGCGCTGCTGCAGCTCGACCAGGTCGCCTATGTGCGCTTCGCCTCGGTCTACAAGAACTTCCGGGAGGCGAAGGACTTCTCGGAATTCATCGAACGCGACGTGAGCCGCGACCGGGCCGGCGCGCTCGACGATTGACCGGCCTGCGGTCATCGGCCGTGCGGCGATGACGGGTGCGTCCGAGAAACCCGAAGGGTGCGACGCGGACCGCCGCTTCATGCGGGCCGCCCTGTCGCTTGCGGCGCGCGGGTTGGGGCGCGTTGCGCCCAACCCCGCCGTCGGCTGCGTCCTGGTGCGCGCGGGGCGCGTTGTCGGCCGCGGCTGGACCCAGCCCGGCGGGCGCCCGCACGCCGAGACGGAGGCCTTGTCCCGCGCCGGCGAGGCGGCGCGCGGCGCCACCGCCTACGTGACGCTGGAGCCCTGCAGCCATCACGGAAAAACCCGGCCCTGCGCCGACGCGCTGATCGAGGCCGGCGTCGCCCGAGTCGTCGCCGCCATGGCGGATCCGGACGACCGCGTCTCCGGCCGGGGGATCGAGCGGCTGCGCGCCGCGGGGATCGCGACCGACGTCGGGCTGCTGGAGGCGGAGGCGCAGGCGCTCAATCTCGGCTTCGTGCTGAACCGCATGGCCGGGCGGCCGATGGTCACCCTCAAGCTCGCGACCACGCTGGATGGGCGCATCGCGACCGCCGCCGGCGAGAGCCAGTGGATCACGGGGGCCGAGGCGCGCGCCGAAGCGCATCTGCTGCGCGCGCGGCACGACGCCGTCGCGGTCGGGATCGGCACGGCGCTGGCCGACGATCCCAGTCTGACGGTGCGGCTGCCCGGCCTTTCCGGCCTGCCGCAGCCGCTGCGCGTGATCTTCGACAGCCGGGCCCGGTTGCCGGCGGACGCCCGGTTGTGCGACGGGGCCGCGGAGACCCTGGTTCTTGCAGGGGAGAGCCCGCCGGTGCGGATCGGCGCAGCGGAAGTCCTGGCCTGTCCGACCGACCCGTCGGGCCGCCTGGATGCGGCGGAAGCGTTGCGGCGGCTCGGCGCGCGCGGGATCACCCGGCTGCTGGTGGAGGGCGGCGGAGAGCTGGCCGCCTCGCTGCTGCGCGCCGGGTGCGTCGACCGGGTCGTCTGGTTCCGGGCGGGCGCGGTGATCGGCGGCGACGGGCGCGCCGGCGTCGGGCCGCTCGCCCTGCGGGCGCTGGCCGACGCTCCGCGTTTCCGACTGACGGCGCAACGCGCCGTGGGACCCGACGTTCTGGAGGAGTGGGCGCGCGGGCCGGCGCCGCCGCTTTGATCCGTCGTCGCATGCGGCCGGCCCGTCATGAGGGGCTTTCCTGAGCCGCGCCGCCGGTCTACATACGCCGCCTGTCGGGCCGAGCGTCTCAGCCCGGCCGACCGAGCGGAGCCGTCATGTTCACCGGAATAGTCACCGATTTGGGTCGCGTGCGCAGCGTAGAGGCGCGCGGCGACGCGCGCTTCACCCTCGCGACCGCCTATGCGGTGGAGGAGATCGCGCTGGGCGCCTCGATCGCCTGCAACGGCTGCTGCCTGACCGTGACGGAGACCGGCCGCGACGCGGACGGAACCGGCTGGTTCGCCGTCGACGCGTCCGCGGAGACGCTGTCCAAGACGACGCTCGGCGCGTGGGGCGAGGGAACGCCGGTCAATCTCGAGCGCGCGCTGCGCCTCGGCGACGAGTTGGGCGGGCATTTCGTTCTCGGCCATGTGGACGGGGTCGCCGAGGTGCTGGATCGCGCGGCCGAGGGCGATAGCTGGCGCTTCGGCTTCCGCGCGCCGGCGGACCTGCGGCGCTTCATCGCGCCGAAGGGGTCGATCGTGCTGGACGGCGTCTCGCTGACGGTCAACGAAGTCGACGGCGAGCGTTTCGGCGTCAACATCATCCCGCACACGTATGAGGTGACGGCGTTTCGCGCGCTTGGCGCCGGCGACCGGGTCAATCTTGAGGTGGACGCCCTCGCACGCTACGTTGCGCGCCTTCTGGACCGGGAGTGACACCAAGCCGATGGCGGATGCGCGCCCAAACATCATGATCGTCGAAGCCCGGTTCTACGAGGACCTGGCGGACGAACTCGCGCGCGGCGCGATCGCGGCGTTGGACGCGGCCGGCGCGAGCTGGGAGCGCTTCGCCGTCCCCGGCGCGTTCGAGATCCCGGGCGCCATCAACATGGCGCGCAAGGCCCAGCTCCATCAGGGGCGGCCGCGCTTCGACGGCTATGTGGCGCTGGGCGTCGTGATCCGCGGCGAGACGACCCACTACGATTATGTCTGCGGCGAGAGCGCGCGGGCGCTGATGGATCTCTCGGTCGAGCACAGCCTGGCGATCGGCTACGGCATCCAAACCGTGGAGAACCGCGTCCAGGCCTGGGCGCGCGCCAGCGTCGAGGACAAGAACAAGGGCGGCGGCGCGGCGGAAGCCTGCCTCGCCATGATCGCGCTCGGCCGCAGCCTCGGCCTCGACGGCTGAGCGGCGGGCGGGCGGCGCAGCGGATCGGACCCCGGCAATGGCGGCGAAGAAGACGGTCGGCAAATCTTCCCGGACCCTGGCGGCCCGGCTCGCCGCCGTGCAGGCGCTCTATGACATCGAAATGACCGAGCACGGCGCCCGCGACGTGATCGCGGCGTTCACCGCGCGCGGGGGATCGGCGTCGCTGGAGGGGGAAGAGGTTCCCGCCGACCCCCAGCTCTTCGCCGACATCGTGCGCGGCGTCGACGCGGAGCGCGCCGCCCTGGACGAGATGATCGTCGGCGCCGGCCGCGCCGGCCGGCGGGTCGAGGCGCTGCTGCAATCGGTCCTGCGCGCGGGCGCGTTCGAACTCTGGCGTCACCCGAAGGTCGATGCGGCGCTGGTGATCTCGCATTATTTGAGCGTTGCGGCCGCCTTCTATGATCGGGCGGAGGTCGGTTTGGTGAACGGCGTGCTGGATGCGCTCGCCAAGCGGCTGCGCGCCGGCGCCGTCTCGACGCCCGAAGCGAACCCCGATCCCCGAAAGGACCCGCTGGAGGACCCGCTGGAGGACCCGCTGGAGGACCCGCTGGAAACGCCGATCGAGGACCCGCCTGCCGGCGCCGCGCCGGGCGGCGGGACCTCCGGCTGAGCGGCGGGTAGGGCCGGTGACCGATCCGGCGGGCCCGCGGCGGCTGGGCGAATTCGGCCGCATCGCCCGCTACATGCGCCCGTTGAGCGAGGGATTCGCCGGGGCGCGGGGCCTGCGCGACGATGCGGCGATCCTCGATCCGCCGAAGGGCTGCTCCCTCGTCGTCACCACGGACACCATCGTCGCGGGCGTGCACTTCGTCGGCGACGAGGGGCCGGGCGACGTGGCCGCAAAGGCGTTGCGGGTCAATCTCTCCGATCTCGCGGGCATGGGGGCGCAGCCCTTCTGTTATGCGCTCAATCTGGCGCTGCCGCAGTCGCTCGAGGATGCGTGGCTGGAGGCCTTCTGCGCCGAGCTGGCGGCCGAGCAGGCGCGGTTCGGGCTGCATCTCGTGGGCGGGGACAGCGTCTCGACCCCGGGTCCGGTGACGGTGACGCTGACCGCTTTCGGCGTCGTCCCGGCGGGGCGCGCCTTGCATCGCGACGGCGGCGAGGCGGGCGACGACGTTTGGGTCAGCGGGACGATCGGCGACGGGCTGTTGGGGTTGGAGGCGGTCCGGGCGCACGCGCACGGTCCGCAGGCGGCCTATCTGATCGCGCGCTATCGGCGTCCCGAGCCGCGGCTTGCCTTGGGCGCGCGGCTGGTCGGGGTCGCCCGGGCGGCGCTGGACGTCTCCGACGGCCTGATCGCCGATCTGGCCCATCTGGCGGAAGAGTCCGGCCTGGCGGCCGAGATCGCGGCGCCCTCCGTCCCGCTGTCGGAGGCCGCGGCGGAGCATCTCGCCGGCCATCCGGAGCGTTTCGCCGACCTGCTGACCGCGGGTGACGACTACGAACTGGTCTTCGCGGCGCCGCCGGCCGCGCGCGCCGATATCGAGGCCGTGGCTTTGGAGACGGCGACGCCCGTTGCGCGCATCGGGCGGCTGCTGGCGGGCGCGCCCGGGGCGGTCCGCGCCCTCGACAAGGCGGGCGCCGTCCTGCCCATCGATCGGACCGGCTATCGCCACGATTGAGAAATCGGGCTAGAACAGGCCCTTGGATCGGCGCCTGCCCGCCTTTCGGCGCGGCCGGCGCCTGACGGGGGCGCGGGCGCGGCGTGAAGAAGCTCTTGATCTTCGGCCTGCTGGGACTGCTGCTGTTGGGCGGCGGGGGCGGCGCCTATTGGTGGTTCATGCTGCGCGATGCGGGCGAGGAGGCGGCCGAAGCCGAACCGCCGCCGCAGGATCCGCCGGTTTTCCTCGAGCTCGACTCCCTCACGATCCCGGTGATCCGCAGCGGCTCGATCGTCAAATACGTGCTGCTCAAGATCACGCTGGAGGTCGAGGATCAGGGCGCGCGGGACGAGGTGGTCGACCGCATGCCGCGGCTCAAGGACGCCTTCCTGCGCGACCTGCACGACTATTTCGCGTCGATCCCGCTCGACAGCCCGGTCAATGTGCGCACGGTGAAACAGCGCCTGCAGCGCGTCGCCGATCGGCAAGCCGGACCCGGCGTCGTCAAGGACGTCCTGATCCAGGGCGCGTTCGAGAAAAGGAGTTGAGAGCCGGGGCGGGCTTGACCGCTCGGGCGGCGCTGCGCACTGTTCGGGGAAAGCCTTACCCCGATGTCCCGCAGTCAGGCCCATGACCCACGCCCCGCCAGAGAGCGCGCCTTCGAACGCGTCCGCCCGCCGCGACCCGACGAAGCGCAACGTCCTGATGCTGTGCATCGCGCTCGGGCTCAGCAACACGGGCGCGAGCCTGATCATGACCGTGACCGCGTTGACGGGCGTCATGCTGGCCGACCCGTCGGTGGTCTACGACCTGCCCTTCGTGGGGCCCTTGCCGGAGACGGCGTTGGCCACGCTCGGGCTGGGCGTTCAGTTCATCGGCACGATGGCCTCGACCGTGCCGGCGTCGCTGCTGATGGGGCGGATCGGCCGGCGCGCCGGCTTCACGATCGGCCAGTTGATCGGCCTGACCGGCGGCGCGGTGGCCGTTCTGGCGATCCTGGAAGGCGATTTCTGGCTCTTCGTCTACGCCGGCTTCATGATCGGGATCCATAACGCCTTCTGGCAGTATTACCGCTTCGCCGCGGCGGATACGGCGTCGGAGGCCTTCAAGCCGAAGGCGATCAGCTATGTGATGATCGGGCCGATCTTCGCCGGGATCTTCGGCCCCGAGATCGCCAAGCACAGCCGGGAGCTGATCGAGGGTGCGGCTTTCGCCGGCTCCTACGCCGCGGTGGCGGGGCTTTCGCTGCTGGCGCTCGGCATCCTGCAGTTCCTCGACATTCCGAAGCCGACCCTGGCGGAGCGCAAGGAGTCGGGCCGGCCGCTCGGCGAGATCGCCCGCAATCCGACCTTCCCGGTGGCGGTCTTCGCGGCCATGGTCGGCTACGCCAGCATGTCCTTCCTGATGACGGCGACGCCCTTGGCCATGACCGCCTATGCGCATCCGTTCGAGGACGCGGCCTTCGTCATCCAGTGGCACGTCCTGGGCATGTTCGCGCCCAGCTTCGTCACCGGCCATCTGATGAAGCGCTTCGGGACGGCGACCATCATCCTGACCGGCTCGGTGCTGTTCCTGATCGCCGTCGGGATCAACGCGACCGGCGTGGGCATGCTGCAGTTCTGGTCGGCGCTGGTGCTGGTCGGGATCGGCTGGAACTTCATGTTCGTCGGCGGCACCACGCTGCTGACCGAGACCTACCGGCCCGAGGAGAAGTCGAAGGTGCAGGCCCTGAACGACTTCTGCGTCTTCTCGACCGTCGCCTTCGCGAGCCTTCTGTCCGGCGTGCTGCAGAGCGTCTATGGCTGGCAGGTGGTGAACGCCTCGGTCGGCGTCGCGATGGCCTCTGCGCTGGTCCTCCTGATCTGGTTCAAGCTGGTGGTGCGCCGCCGCGCGCGCCGCAACGCGCGCCATGGGGCGGTCTGATCGCGGCCTGATCGCGGCCTGATCGCCTCGGGGTTTTCCAACCGTTCCATAGCGGTTGCTTCGCCGTGCGCCGTCGCTTACGCTCGCGCCGCTTTTCGGGGGAGCTGCGAGCGATTCGCGCATCAGCGGAGCCTCGGAACGTGCGCGTGACAAGAAGGATGCAGGACCCGACTTCCTGGGGCCCGCGCTGAGAGGCGCTGCGGGAGCGGACCCTGACGAAGATATCGCGTTTCGCAAGTGATACGGACATGAAGGGGAACGGAAAGCCATGACCTGGCTCATCATCACCATCCTGTGCGGGCTCGCCGCCGTGCTGTACGGCGTCGTCACCTCGCGCAGCATCCTGTCGATGAGCGCCGGCAACGAGCGCATGCAGGAAATCGCCGGCGCCATTCAGGAAGGCGCGTCGGCCTATCTGAACCGGCAGTACACCACCATCGGGATGGTCGGCGTCGTCGTCGCCGTCGTGCTGTTCGCGACGCTGGGCACGGCGAGCGCGGTCGGCTTCATCATCGGCGCTGCGCTGTCGGGCGTCGCCGGCTATGTGGGCATGCTGGTGTCGGTCCGCGCCAACGTGCGCACCACCGAGGCGGCGCGCACCAGCCTGGCCGCCGGGCTCTCCGTTTCCTTCAAGTCCGGCGCCGTGACCGGCATGCTGGTGGCCGGCCTCGCGCTGCTGGCGATCTCGGTCTACTACCTCGCGCTGCAGAACTTCTTCCCCGTGGACGACGGCGCCAACAAGGAGATCATCAACGGTCTGGTGGGGCTCGCCTTCGGCTCCTCGCTGATCTCGATCTTCGCGCGTCTCGGCGGCGGCATCTTCACCAAGGGCGCGGACGTCGGCGCCGATCTGGTCGGCAAGGTCGAAGCCGGCATCCCCGAGGACGACCCGCGCAACCCGGGCGTGATCGCGGACAATGTGGGCGACAATGTGGGCGACTGCGCCGGCATGGCCGCCGACCTGTTCGAGACCTACGTCGTCACCGTCGGCGCGACCATGGTGCTGACGCTCCTCTACGGCATCGTCGACAGCTCGGTCGCGCTCGCCGACTTCATGATCTACCCGATGGCCATCGGCGGCGTGTGCCTGCTGGCCTCGATCATCGCCACCTACTTCGTGCGCCTCGACGCCAGCAACAACATCATGAAGGCGCTCTACAAGGGCTTCTTCGGCTCGGCGATCATCTCGGCCGTGCTGCTGCTTCCCATCACCCACTTCGTGATCGGGCTGAACGAGCCGATGACCATGGACGGGGTCACCTTCACCGGGCTCGACCTGTTCTTCTGCGGCGTGCTGGGTCTGGTGCTGACCGGCCTGATCGTCTGGGTGACCGAGTACTACACCAGCACCGAGTACCGCCCCGTGCGCTCGGTCGCCAAGGCGTCCGAGACCGGCCACGCCACCAACGTGATCCAGGGCCTCGCCGTGTCGATGGAGGCGACGGCGATCCCGGCGCTGCTGATCTGCGCGGCGATCATCGTCGCCCACCTGCTGGCCGGCCTGATGGGCATCGCGATCGCGGTGACGACGATGCTGGCGCTGGCCGGCATGGTGGTCGCGCTCGACGCCTACGGCCCCGTGACGGACAACGCCGGCGGCATCGCCGAGATGGCGGAGTTGGACGAGAGCGTGCGCAACACCACGGACGCCCTCGACGCCGTCGGCAACACCACCAAGGCGGTCACCAAGGGCTACGCCATCGGCTCCGCGGGCCTGGGCGCGCTGGTGCTGTTCTCGGCCTACACGGCGGATCTGAAGCGCTTCTTCGCCGACGTGCCGGTCGATTTCTCGCTCTCCAACCCCTATGTCGTCGTCGGGCTGATCGCGGGCGGGCTGTTGCCCTTCCTGTTCGGGGCCATGGGCATGACCGCCGTCGGTCGGGCCGGCGCGGCCGTGGTCGTGGAGGTGCGCCGCCAGTTCAAGGAAATCCCGGGCATCATGGAGGGCACGACCAAGCCCGAATACGGGCGCTGCGTCGACATGCTGACCAAGCGCGCGATCAAGGAGATGGTCATTCCCTCGCTGCTGCCGGTGCTGAGCCCGCTGGTCGTCTATCTGGTGATCTGGCTGGTCGCCGGGCAGGCCGCGGCCTTCTCCGCCGTCGGCGCGATGCTCCTGGGCGTGATCGTCACCGGGCTGTTCGTCGCGATCTCCATGACCGCGGGCGGCGGCGCCTGGGACAACGCCAAGAAGTACATCGAGGACGGCAATCACGGCGGCAAGGGCTCCGAGGCCCACAAGGCGGCCGTGACCGGCGACACCGTCGGCGATCCCTACAAAGACACCGCCGGTCCGGCGGTCAACCCGATGATCAAGATCACCAACATCGTCGCGCTTCTGCTGCTGGCGGCGTTGGCGGCCTGATCGCGGAACCGCACGCCTGACGCGAGAGCGCCCCCGGCCGGAGACGGCCGGGGGCGTTTCGCGTCTGGGGCGCCACCGTCAGGCCCCACCGTCAGGCCCCACCGTCGGGCGGGCCGCGCGGCGTCCGGGGCGCATGGCGACGCACCCAGACGCCGATCGGCGGGCTGACCAGCACGCTCGGCCCGAGCCAGACGACGCGGTCCGGAAGAACCGGCAGATTGACGACCGCGAAGGCCGTCAGGCTTGCGATCCAGGCGCCGCCCATGCGCTGGATGCGCCGGGCGGTTCGCTCGGAGGGCGCCGCCCCGCCGCGCCGTCCGGCGGCGAGGCCCGACCCGGCGGCGGCCGCCAGCCCGATCCCGAAGACGGACAACGGCGCCGCCTGCGTCCAGGCGCCGTGCCGGATGCGGCCGATGCTGTCGATCGCTTCCGCGCCCGCTGGCCCAAGGGGCTCGAGGGCCGGCTTCTGGCGTTGGCGATGGAGGACCATTGCCTGCGGGTCCACACCGACGCCGGCGAGGGCGTTATCCTCTGCCGGATGTGCGATGCGGAACGCGAGGTGGGGGCGGCCGGCGGGCGGTCCTGATCCTCGAAAACGGTCTGGAAATCCCGGTCGGCCGCAGTTGCGCGGCCGGTTTGCGGGCGGCGGGCTGGCTTTGAGGGGGTGGCGCGACCGGTCTAGCGGAACCGGTTGACGTTGCCGAACAACTGTTCGAGGAAGGTGAGCTCCCGGCCGGATGTCGGGGTTTTGCGGTCGGCGTACTCCACCTCGCGCAGATCTTCCTGGGTGTAGGTCACCACGTTCTGAAGCACGCCGTCGGGCGTGAAGTAGAGCGCCAGAACCTGATGATCGACGATCTCGGGCTCGAGGAACGCCCACTGCTCCGTCTTCTGGCTCATATAGTACCAGACGTCCTGATCGAAGGTTCCGATGGTGGACGGCGTGCCCAGAATGTCGCGAACCCGGCTCTTGGTGTCCTGGCCGACGCGGATCTGCTCGATCTGGCTCTCCCGCGGCAGGTTGCCGCGCAGCGCCGTCTTCGGCTCGCAGGCGCCCAGAAACAGCACGGCGCCGAGTCCGAGCAAGGCCGCCTTGACGACGCGACGGGAGCGATCAGCCATCACCTGACATCCATCCTTCGGGCCGCGCATGATACGCCGCCGCTCCCGTTAGATGCCGCCCGCCGCCGCATTTTTCAAGCGGACTCGCAGGGCGCCGCGATCTCCCGCAGCAAGCGCCTTACGCATTGAAACCATGCACGCCGCGCGCTAAATCCCGCCGGGAACCCCAGGAGACAGACAATGTTCGCCCGTCTCGCCGCCTATTTCCGTCCGACGCCGGAGCAGAGGACGGCGGCCGATCTCTATGACGCCATCGTCGCCGCGGCGCGCCAACCGGCGCTCTATCGCGCTGACGGCGCCGCCGTGGCCGACAACGTCGACGGGCGATTCGACCTGATCGCCCTGCACGCCTTTCTGTTGTTTCAGAGGGTGAGCGGGGTCGAGGGGTGGGGCGCGACCGGCGACGTGCTGGCGAACCACATCATGAAGGACATGGACCGCTCCCTGCGCGAGATGGGCGTCGGCGACATGTCCGTCGGCAAGAAGATGAAGAAGCTGGCCCGCGCCTTCTATGGCCGCCTGGACGCTTATTGGGGCGCGCTCAAGGCGGAGCGGGCCGGCGAGCGGGGCGCGCTCGCCGACGCGTTGGCGCGCAATGTCTATCGCGACGCCGGGCGGCGCGCCGAGGCGGCGCGCCTCGCCGCCTATGTGCGCGCCCAAATCGCCGCGCTGGCCGAGCAGCCGACGGACGCGCTGATCGCCGGCCGGGTCCGTTTCGCCGACGCGGACGCCGCGTTCGCCGACGCCGACGCCGGCGCGGCGAGCGGGGCGGCGAGCGGGGCGGGGGCGGAGGCATGAGCGAGCCCGTCGACATCGACCGCCCGCCGGAGTTTTCCGCCCCCGTCCGGGCGGATGACGTGCCGCACGGCGGCAAGACCCTTCGTCTCGTCGCCGACGCGGACGCACGGCGTGCGGTCGCGGAGCGGCTCGACCTCGTCGCGCTCGAAACGCTCGAGGGCGAGGTCCTGCTGAAGCCTATTGCGGGCGGCCCCATGCTCATGGCGCGCGGGACCGTGCGCGCGCGCTTCACCCAGCGGTGCGTCGTGACGCTCGACCCCGTCGAGGGCGCGCTTGAGGAGCGTTTCGAGGTCGAGTTCGGCCCGCCCGAGCCGGACAGCCTCGAGGAGACGGAGCGCGAGTTCACGCTCGACGAACCCGACCCGCCGGAGCCGATCCGGGACGGGAGGCTCGATCTGGGCGAGTTGCTGGTGCAGCAGGTCGCGTTGGCGCTCGACCCGTTCCCGCGCAAGCCGGGCGTGGACCTGGAGCGGGCGCTTGCCGACGCTCCGAATGGGCGCGCGGAGGCGGTGGAGCAGGACGCGCCGACCGGTCCCTTCGCGGCGCTCGCCAAGCTCAAGCGGGGCGAGGGATAGCGGGCGCCGCGAGACCGGCGGGGCGAACCGCCTTGCGGCTTGCCCAGCCGGGGCAAAAACGTTATGTAACCGCCGGTTTGGCGGGCGGCCGCACTGGCGGCCGCCTCCATTATGTGGACCCTACGCCGGGCGAACGGGCCGACAGACGCCCCGCCGGCTGAACTCGAAAGTCGAGAGTCATGGCCGTTCCGAAACGTAAAGTCACGAAATCGCGCCGCGGAAACCGCCGGTCGCACGACGCGCTGTCGACGCCGACCTATCGCGAGGACCAGACCACCGGCGAGCTCGTTCGGCCGCACCATGTCGATCTGAAGACCGGCATGTATCGGGGCCGTCAGGTGCTCGAGCCGAAAGACAGCTTCTAAGCCGGACGGCGGCGGCCGTCGTGGACGGCCGCCCTCGCGTCTCGCCACGGACGTTCGAGGCCGGCCGGGTCCATATCTGGGCCCGGCTGCGCTCTTTCGGGGGTCGCTCGGCGCGGGCCAGCGGGGCCGATAACGCGGAAAGGCGGAAGTCTTGGCCGATGGGCTGACCATAGCGCTCGACGGGATGGGCGGCGACAACGCGCCCGATGCGATCGTGCGCGGCGCAGCGATCGCGCGCGAGCGGATGCCGCAGCTCCGCTATCTGATCTATGGCGACGAATCGCGGCTGCGCCCGCTGCTCGACGCCGAACCGGTTCTGAAGGATGTCGTCGATCTGCGCCATACGGACCAGGTCGTCGCCAACACCGACAAACCGTCGGCGGCGCTGCGCACCGGCAAGCGATCGAGCATGCGCCTGGCGATCGACGCGGTGCAGGCGGACGAGGCGGCCTGCGCCGTCTCCGCCGGCAACACCGGCGCTTTGATGGCGATGGCGATGTTCGGCCTGCGCACCATCGCCGGGGTCGAGCGGCCGGCGATCTGTTCCTTTTTCCCGACGGAGCGCGGCGAGACCTGCATGCTCGACCTCGGGGCCAACGTCGCCTGCGATGCGGACAATCTGGTTCAGTTCGCGGTGATGGGCGAGGCCTTCGCGCGCACCGCGATGGGGATCGACAAGCCCACCGTCGGCCTGCTGAACGTCGGCGTCGAGGATCTGAAGGGCAAGGATGAGGTGAAGCTGGCCGCGTCGTCGTTGCGCGCCAGCGACCTTCCGATCGAATTCAAGGGCTTCGTGGAAGGCGACGACATCGCCCGCGGCACCGTGGACGTGGTGGTGACCGACGGCTTCACCGGCAACATCGCGCTGAAGACGGCGGAGGGCACCTCGCGCCTGATCAGCGCCTTCCTGCGCGAAGCCTTCCAGTCCAGCCTGAGCGCCAAGATCGGCTATCTCTTCGCGCGGCGCGCGATGCAGAAGCTGAAGCTTCGGGTCGATCCGCGGCGCTATAACGGCGCGGTCTTGCTGGGCCTGAACGGAATCGTGGTAAAGAGCCACGGCGGGACCGACGCGCTCGGCTTCGCCAATGCCATCGGCGTGGCCTACGACATGGCGACGCACGGGTTCATCGCCAAGATGAAGCAGGATTTCGAGCGGCTGCGCGCGCCCGACAGCGGCGCCTGACCGGCCGCCCGTCCGGGCGACGAGGCGGCGCCTCCGCGCCGCAACATGGGGTGAAAGATGCCGCTTCGAAGCGTGGTCAAAGGGGTCGGCGCCTATCTGCCGGAGCGCGTGCTGACCAACGACGATCTCGCCCGGATGGTCGACACCAACGACGAATGGATTCGCCAGCGCACCGGCATCGCGCGGCGCCACATCGCCGCGAAGGACGAACTCACCTCCGATCTGGGCCGCAAGGCGGCGCTGGCCGCCCTGGATAACGCCGGCGCGTCCGTCGACGAGATCGACCTGATCGTCATGGCGACCACGACGCCGGACAACACCTTTCCCGCCACCGCGACGCGGCTGCAGGCCAAGCTGGGCGTGACCCGGGGCGCGGCGTTCGACGTGCAGGCGGTCTGCACCGGCTTCCTCTACGCGCTGGCCCAGGCGGACAATATGCTGCGGCTCGGCCAGGCGCGCTGCGCGCTGGTCGTGGGCGCGGAGATCTACAGCCGCATCCTCGACTGGGAGGACCGCTCGACCTGCGTGCTGTTCGGCGACGGCGCCGGCGCCGTGGTGCTGAAGGCCGAAGCGGTCGGCGACGGCGCCGACGAGCGCGGCGTGCTCAGCACGACCCTCGGCGCGGACGGGCGCTTCTACGACGCGCTCTATGTCGACGGCGGGCCGGCCAGCACGGGCTCGGCCGGGTTCGTGCGCATGCAGGGGCAGGAGGTCTTCCGCCACGCCGTCAAGCGGATGAGCGAGTCGGTGGAGCGCGCGCTGGCCGACGCCGGCCTCTCGCTGTCGGACTTGGATTGGCTGATCCCGCATCAGGCGAACAGCCGCATCATCGACAAGGTGGGGGCCAGGCTGGGGCTGACGCCCGACCAGGTCGTCGTCACCGTCGAAGAGCACGCCAACACCTCGGCGGCCACGATCCCCCTGGCGCTCACCCATGGCGTGCAGCGCCAGCTGTTCAAACCGGGCGACCTTTTGGGCCTTACCGCCATGGGCGGCGGCTTCACCTGGGGCGCGGCGGTGATTCGCTGGTAAGCCCGAGGGCGATCCCCAGCTTGCCGATTGACGCCCTTCCGGGGCGGCGCTACCGTACCGCGTCGAGCGTTGCGAAATCTGTAACCTCGCGAAATCACTGGGGGAGTCGCGCCATGGCGGGCAAGACCATGACCCGCGCCGAGTTGGCGGAGGCCGTCTATCAGGAAGTGGGCCTGTCGCGCAACGACTCGGCTGCGCTGGTGGAGACGGTTCTGGGAGAGGTGTCGGACGCGCTGGTCGGCGGGGAGACCGTCAAGATTTCCTCCTTCGGCAGCTTTTCGGTCCGCCAGAAGGGCGAGCGCATCGGCCGCAACCCGAAGACGGGCGAGGAAGTGCCGATCCTGCCGCGTCGCGTGCTCGTCTTCCGGCCGAGCCACGTTCTCAAGGACCGCATCAACCAGTGATCCGGCAGTGATCCGGCAGTGATTCCGGCGTCATGCGGCGCCGACGGCTCCGCAGACCCTGTTGAGGCTCATGATCGATTCCGAGCAACCGTCAGCCGTACCCTCCGCCGCGCCCTCCGCCGTCCCGTCGGAAGGCCGCGAGAAGTCCGCCGACGCATTCCGGACGATCAGCGAGGTGGCGGAGGAGCTCGACGTCCCTCAGCACGTGCTGCGTTTCTGGGAGACGAAGTTCGCCCAGGTGAAGCCGATGAAGCGGGCCGGCGGGCGACGCTACTACCGACCCGACGACGTGACCCTGCTTCGGCGCATCCGAGATCTGCTCTACAGCGAGGGGTTCACCATTCGGGGCGTTCAGAAGCTGCTGCGCGAGAACGGGGTGCGCGCCTTGATCGACGCGTCGGCGCCCGCCGCGGCCGGCGCCGCCGCCCGTCCCGACGGGCCGCCCGAGGCGGGCCTGCGCGCCCCGCCGCAGGGCGCCGCCCCCGAGCCTGCATCCGAGGTCCGATCCGATGAGGCCCGGACGTCTGCCGGGTCCCAAGTCGAGGCCAACGCGTCCGAATCCCCCGGATCCGAGGCCCCGCCGTCTCAGGCTGCGGCGGTCGCCGCGGGCGGTTCGGCGTCGCCTCCCGAGCGCTTGGCGGGGGAGGCGCGAGTCCGGCTGGAGACCGTGCGTCGCCGGCTGCTTCAGTTGCGCGAGGCTGTGGCGGAAGGTCCGGACGGCGCTGCATAGCCCGCCGAACCGCAGGCGCCCGCGTAGGCGCCCGCGTAGGCGCCTGGGGGATAGCCGAAGCAGGCCGTGAAGGCCCGGGTCATATGGCTCTGATCGGCGAAGCCGGCGTCCGCGGCGGCCTGCGCCAAACCGGTCCCGCCGCGGATCAGGGCGCGCGCGAGGCTGAGGCGACGCTGCATCAGATAGGCGTGCGGCGTCAGGCCGGTTTCCCGCTTGAAGGCGCGGATCATCTGGAATTGGCTGAGACCCGCCGCCTCGGAGAGGCGCGCGAGGGTGAGGGGCTCTCCCGGCGCGTCGTCGATCACCTGTCGGGCGCGGAGCGCGCGGGGCGCGCGTCTGACGACGGCTGGCCGCGCCGGGCGGATCAGCCGATCGACGAGGTGCAGCGCCGCTTCGGCCGCGGCCATGCGCGCGACATCGCTCGCCGCGGCCGTCTCCAGCCGCAACAGGCGCAGCGTCAGCGCGCGCACCGGCGCCTCGCCGACGACGGGCCGCTCGAATTCGAAGCGCGCGGGCGCCTCGCCGCGCAGGTCCTCGATCAGCGCCGCCGCGTCCTCCGGGCGAAAGAACAGCATGCGCCAGCTTCGTCCCGCATGGGTGACCGGGCGGCCGTCATGCACCTCGCCGGGATTGACGGTGATGACGTCGCCGGCGCCCGCCTCGACAGGCCCGCGCCCGCTCCAGGACGCCTGGCCGCCATTCAGGATCAGGCCGATCCCGAACTCGTCGTGATGGTGGCGCGCGTAGCGCCGCGTCGAGCGCGATGCGACGGCGTAGGCGGCGACGCCCTGGGTGGGCCGGATACGCACCGTGTGATCGGACACCGGCTCCTCCGCGGCGGGTCGGCCCGATGCGGCCGGGTGGCGGATCGGGGTGGATCGCGTCCGTCAGACTAACCGCTCGCTTGCGGCGCGCCAACGCCCGGCGGACCGCAATTCCGTTCAAGGCGCGCCGCCGCGGCTCTGCTATTGGCGTTGGGCGCGCTTCATCCAACGGGAGACGATTGCGGTGAGTCCGGATTTTCTGGCGACTTCCTTCCTCGTCGTCCTCATGCCGGGGACAGGCGTGCTCTATACGGTGAGCGTGGCGCTGGGGCGCGGCTTTCCGGCCTATGGGGTCGCGGCGGCGGGCTGCACGCTCGGGATCACGCCGCACATCGCGCTCAGCCTGTCGGGGGCGGCCGCGGTGCTGGCCGCCGATCCGGTCGCCTTCACGGCGCTTAAGGTCCTGGGCGTTTGCTATCTGCTCTACATGGCGGTCAGCGCGCTGCGCGCGACCGGCTCGCTGCAGGTCGCGCCGCGCGCCGAGGCTGCGGCGGCCGTGCGCACGGTCGCGGACGGGGTCTTCCTCAACCTCCTGAACCCGAAGCTCAGCGTCTTCTTCCTCGCCTTCCTGCCGCAATTCGTCGATCCGTCCGCATCGGGCGCGCTGCAGCAAATGGCGCTGTTGAGCGCGGTCTTCATGGCCATGACCTTCCTCGTGTTCTGCGTCTACGGGGCGGCGGCGGACTGGACGCGGCGGCGGCTTTTGGGCGACGGGCGGGCCATGACGGCGTTGCGCTGGCTGTTCGCCGCCGCCTTCGCGGGGCTTGCGGTGCGCCTCGCGACGGCCTCGCTCTAAGCGGGTCGGGCGACGCCTTTCCCCGGTTGCCAGCGCCGGTCAATCCGCCTAGATTGCGCGCCGTTCGGGCCGGGCTCCGGAACGCGCTCCTCTGGGCGCGCCGCCGCCGACCCCGACGCGATCTACGGAGCGTAGCGCAGCCTGGTAGCGCACTTGTCTGGGGGACAAGGGGTCGTAGGTTCAAATCCTGCCGCTCCGACCATTCTCGAAGGCCCGGCCACCGCGCCGGGCCTTTTTGCGCTCGGCGCCCGGGTCACCTGGAAGGTTCATGCTGCGCTGCAGCACAAACCTTGCGATGCGTCGCTAAATCGATAGTATGCTCCCCTCGTAAGTCGCAATTTGGAAAATTGGAATGGAAAGGAGCCGTGATGAGCGTCGCCCCGGTCGAAACCGCTGAGGACCTTTCCGCCATCGCCTTCGGGTTCATGGCGTCGAAGGCGCTGTTCGCGGGGCTGCATGTGGACGTCTTCAGCCTGTTGGCGGACGGTCCCAAGACGGCGGAGGAGTTGGCGAAGGCGGCCGGCATCCCGGCCAATCGGATGGTGACGCTGACGACCGCGCTGGCCAGCATTGGGCTGCTGGAGTATGGCGAGGGGCTGACGCTGAAGAACGCGCCGGCTGCGGAAGCCTTCCTGTCGCGCGCCTCGAAATATGATTTCGGCGACTATCTGCGCTATCAGATCGACCAGCAGATGTACCCGTTCCTGCTGCAGCTCAATGCGGTCATGCATGGCGACCTGGCCGACGGCGCAATTTCCTCCTACCAGCACTGGATGGCGGACGAGGAGCAGGCCTCGGTCTATTCCGAGAGCCAGCATGCGGGCTCGCTCGGCCCCGGGCGGACGCTGGCGCGGATGGTCGATCTGAGCGGCGCCGAGACGCTGTTGGACGTCGGCGGCGGGACGGGCGCGATGACGATCAGCCTGTGCCGGGCCTATCCCGACCTGCAGGCGACGATCATCGATTTTCCCAATGTCGCGGAGATCGGCTGGCGCTTCATCTCCGAGGCCGGTCTCGTGGACCGGGTGCGCTACATTCCCGGCAACGCGGTCGAAGCCGAATGGCCGGGCCGGCAGGACGCGATCCTGATGAGCTATCTGATGAGCGGCGTGCCGGGCCCCGCGGTCGCGCAATTGCTCGACAAGGCCTTCGCGGCGCTGAAGCCGGGCGGGCGCCTCATGGTGCATGACTTCATGGTCGACGAGAATCGCCGCGGCCCGGCGCTGGCGGCGCTGTGGCAGCTGCAGCACATGGCCTTCACGCCGGATGCACACTCGCTGTCGGTCGGATGGTTGACGGAGGCGGCGAAAGCGGCAGGCTTCGAACCGGACGAGGGCCGGGACCTGATCCCGGCCATGACCAAACTGGTGGTGCTGACCAAGCCCGCGTGAGCGTCGCCGGAAGCCGAACCGTTCGGGAGATCCGCTTCATGACCAGCTTTCGCCTGCATCAGGAGCCCTTGCAGGATGCGTGGCTCGACGCCTACGGCCATCTGAACGAGGCCTACTACCTCGTGCCCTTCTCCAACGCGACCTGGGCGCTGCAGGACCAGTTCGGCATCGGCGTGCCCTATTTCGAGGAGACCGGCTGCGCCCTCTACACGGTCGAGACGCATCTTCGCTATCTCGCCGAGGTGCGCGCGCCGGCCGTCCTGGAGGTCGAAAGCATGATCCTGGGCGTCGACGCCAAGAAGGTGCATGTCGGCCACATCCTGCATGTCGACGGGCGCGAGCGGGCGACCTTCGAATGTCTGATGCTGCACTTCGCGACCCGGGAAGGGCGCACCGCCCCGTTCCCGGACGCCGCGCGCGAGGCGATGGCGGCGTCGATCCCCGACCCGCCGCCCGACTGGATGGGCCGCGCCGTCGGGCTGGCGAAGAAATAGGGCGCGGGCGCTACCAGGGCAGTTCGCTCCCGTCGTAGCTGAGGAAGCGGCCGTTCGACCCGGCGTCGAGCGAGAGCAACAGGCGGGCGATCTCGCGCGCCGCCTCCTCCGGCGGCCGGACGCTGAGCCCCGCCTTGGAGAAGGGCTGCGACAGGGGCGTGTCCACCGTGCCCGGATGGACCGCGACCAGCGCCGCCTGCTTCCATTTGCGCGCGAGCTCGATTGAGGCCGTCTTGACGATCTGGTTGAGCGCCGCCTTCGACGCGCGATAGCCGTACCAGCCGCCATAGCCGTTGTCGGCGATGGAGCCGACCTTGGCCGACAGGGTGGCGAAGACGGCCGGCGCGTCGCGCGGCAGCTTGGGCAGGAAGTGCTTCATCAGAAGCGCCGGGCCGATCGTATTGATCGCGAAATTGTGGGCGAGACTGTCGGCGGAAAGCTGCTTCCAGCTCTTCTCCGGCCCGAACCGGTCGTCATGCAGGAAGCCGGTGCAATCGACCATCAGCGCGGCCTCGGGCAGGGCGTCGGCCGCCGCCGCAATCGTCGCTTCGTCCGTGAGCTCGATCGGCGGGTCGCTGCGCCGGGACAGTGCGATCACCCGGTGCGTGTCGCCCAGCGCCTCGGCCAGCGCCGCGCCGATCCCGCCGCCGGCCCCGAAGACGATCGCCGTCTTGTCGCTCATCGCATGTCTCCTATCGCCTCGCGCCTGCGCCAGGAGCTAGCGCGCACGCCCATTGTGTCCAGCGCGCGGCCGGCGCATGCTTGGGTCCATGGCGGAGGAAAGAAGCCTCAGGAAATCGCTCGACCTGCTCTACAACGGACGCAGCCGCAAGGCGGCGCGCTTCCGCTATGGCTTGATCGGCTTCGATCTCTTCACAATCGGCTTCTTTCTGGCGACCACGCCGGTCGATCCGACGCCGGCGATCCTGGTCGCCGACATCGCCATCGCGCTGGTGATCCTCTCGGACTTCCTGATCCGGCTGTGGATCGCGCCCAGCAAGCCGCGCATGCTGCTGCAGGTCTACACGATCGCCGACCTGCTGGTGATCCTGTCGCTGCTGCTGGCGCCGATCTTCGGGGACACCTTCGCCTTCCTGCGGGTGCTGCGGGCGCTTCGGCTCGTGCATTCCTATCACGTGCTGCGCGACCTGCGGCGCGAGACCGCCTTCTTCCGCCGGCACGAGGAGGCGCTCGTCAGCGCGGTCAATCTCGCCGTCTTCATCTTCGTCGTCACCGCGCTGGTCTACGTGCTGCAGGTGGAGCGCAATCCGGCGATCGAAGGCTATGTCGACGCGCTCTATTTCACCGTCGCGACCCTGACCACCACGGGCTTCGGCGACATCACCCTGCAGGGCGGCGGGGGGCGATTCCTATCCGTCGTCATCATGGTGGTGGGGGTCGCGCTCTTCCTGCGGCTGGCCCAGACGATCTTCCGGCCGCAGAAGGTGCGCTACGCCTGCCCCGATTGCGGCCTGAGCCGCCACGACCCGGACGCCGTCCACTGCAAGCATTGCGGCCGCACGATCAAGATCGAGACGGAGGGGGAGGCCTGAGCGGCCGCCCCGCGCGCCGTTAACTTTCTCTTTGCCGGCGCCGGCCTATCTTTGCCGGCATGAGCATCCTGGAACAGTCCGTCGCGCCGAGCGACACCCGCAGGCCGCCTGCGGCGGTGCGCGCGGTTTTGCTGGCGTTTGGCCTGCTTTGCACCGGGCTGGGCGTGGTCGGCGTCATCCTGCCCGGGTTGCCCGGAACGGTGTTCCTGATTCTGGCCGCCTGGGCCTTCGCGCGGTCGAACGAGCGGCTGGACGCCTGGCTGCAGTCCCATCCGCGCTTCGGCCCTGTGTTGCGCGCCTGGCGGCGCGACCGCTCGATCCCGCGGCGCGCCAAGAGGGCGGCCGTCGGGCTGATGGCGTTCAGCCTCGCAGGCCTGGTCTGGCTGGCCGGCGGCTTTGGGGCCGGGGTTTTTGCGGCCGCCGGCGCGATGACCTGCGTCAGCGCTTGGATCGTGACCCGGCCGGAACCGCCGGCGGCGTGACGCCGCGGCGCCTCAGCCCTCCCGGAAGCGCATGCCGTCCGGCAGCCGCCGCCAGAGCGGGCAGGGGCGATAGCGCTCCTCGCGATAGCAGTCGGCGAGATTGTCGAGGATCTCCAGCACCCGCGCCGCCCCCAGCCGGTCGGCCCAGGCGAGCGGCCCGATCGGATAGTTGACGCCCTTCATCATGGCCGTGTCGATCCCGTCCGGGTCGGCGACGCCCTTGTAGAGTGCGTCGGCCGCCTCGTTCATCAGCATCGCCGCTGTGCGCGCGACGATCAGGCCGGGGATGTCCTCGACCGGGCAGACCGCGAAGCCCGCGGCCTGCAGCAGGGCCGCGACGCGCGCGAAATCCTCCGCCGGGACGTCGCTGGAGCGGGCGATCGCGATGCGCTCGGCCAGCGCCCAGTCGAGCGCGAGGTCGATCAGCACGACCGGTTTGCCCTCGGCCTGCGCGATCGCCTCCGCATGCGCGCCGTCGCTGGGGCAGAGCAGCACTGGCCCGAAATCGAGCAGCGGAAAGAGGCAGTCGTCCTCCTGCCGTTCGATGGAGAGGCCGGCCTTCGCCAGCCGTTCGATCAGCCCCGCCCAGGGGCCGGGATCGCCCAGTAGGATCGCGGCCTCCGGCGGGGCGATGTCGGCGGTCTCGGCGTCCGCCGGAACGGGCGGCTCTGCGCCGTCGGAATAGTCGTACCAGCCGCGGCCGGACTTGCGGCCCAGCAGCCCGCCGTCCGCCATCTCCTTTTGCAGGATCGAGGGGCGGTAGCGTGGATCGTAGTTGAAGGCCTCGAACACCGCGCTGGAGACCGAGTAGTTCACGTCGTTGCCGATCAGGTCCATCAGCTCGAACGGCCCCATGCGGAAGCCGCCCGCGCCCTTGATGCAGGCGTCGACGGTGGCGGGGTCCGCGGCCTGCTCCTCCACGATGCGCAAGGCTTCGCCGTAGAAGGGCCGCGCCACGCGATTGACGATGAAGCCGGGGGTGGAGGCGGCGTGCACCGGGCTCTTGCCCCAGGCGGCCGCGGTCTCGAACACGGTCTCGGCCACCGCCGGGTCGGTCGCGAGGCCCGAGATCACCTCGACCAGCGGCAGGAGCGGCGCGGGATTGAAGAAGTGCATCCCCACCAGCCGCTCCGGCCGGGCGAGCGGCCGGGCGATCGCGGTGATGGACAGCGACGAGGTGTTGCTGGCCAGGATGGTCTCCGGCCCCGTCAGCGCTTCGAGACGCCCGAAGACCTCCTGCTTGACGTCGAGACGCTCGACCACCGCCTCGATCGCGAGACCGACGGGTGCCAAGTCCTCCAGCGCCGTCACAGCGGTGATCCGAGCGAGCGCGGCCTCCGCTTCGGCCTGCGTGCGCTTGCCCTTCTCGACCAGACGGGCGAAGACGCCTGCGAGCTTCTCGCGCGCCGCCTCTGCCTGGCCCTCGGCCGCGTCGAACAGCAGCACCGGATGCCCCGCCTGCGCCGCCACCTGGGCGATGCCCTGGCCCATCGCGCCTGCGCCGATCACGCCGACAGCCGTGTCCGCCTGCAAACCCATCGTTCCGTCGTCCCTTCACACTGTCTCTCCGCGGCGCGCCCATGCGCCGCGACGGCGCCCTGGATAGCGCGGCCAAGGGCCCGGGGAAAGGGGTAGGGGAAAGGGGCGGGTCGCACAGCGCCCCCGGATCGGGTTAACTTCAGCGTCGGATCGCTCTATCCGCAGCGGAGACTTCGATGACAGCGCCGGAGACGTCGCCCGCCCATTCACAGGATTTCGACCGGCTGTACGATCTGCCGGACCCGCGGCCTTACTTCCGGGGTCTCAAGCCCTCCGCCTATCGCATGCCGCAGACCGTCGCCGCCGCGGTCGAGGCCCTCCGGCCGGCGCTTCTGGCGGCGCGCGGGCGGCCGCCGGACGAGACGCTGCGGCTCCTGGATTTCGCCTGCGGCTACGGAACGCTCGGCCTGCTGCTGCGCCATGATCTGACGATGGATGCGCTCTATCGGCGCTTCGCCGACGACGGGCTGGAGGAGGACCCGGCCTTCTTCGCCGCCCGCCGGCTGGCGGGCGCGCCTTACGAGATCGCCGGGCTCGACATCGCTGGGCGGGCGGTCGCCTACGCGCGCCGCGTCGGCGCCGTCGATCTCGGCTTCTCGGAGAACGTGCTCGACGCCGCGCCGGGTCCCGAGCTTTCGGGGTTCCTCGCGACCTGCGATCTGATCGTCGAGACGGGTGCGATCGGCGGTCTGCTGGCGCCCGGCTTCGCGCGACTGCTGGAGGCGGCCGGCGACGCGCGGCCCTGGATGCTCTATTGCCCGCGGCCGAACGTCGATCCGCAGCCGCCGCGCGCGGTGCTGGAGGGCTTCGGCTATCGGGTCGAAGCCCACGGCGACCCGGTCGCCTACCGCCGTCCCCTGTCCGAGGTCGAGCGCGCGGAGGTTCTGCGGCAGGGGCGGGCGCTCGGCCTTTCGGACGCGGACGTCCTGGACGCGGACGGCTTCATGCGGGTGCAGATCCGCCTCGCGCGACCGGGTTCCTGAAGGCCCGAAAGCCGCTCCGGCTGTGTCCTAGAGAAAGGGCAGGTCGGTCGGTTCGGCCGCGCGCTCGTCTCCCGCCAGGGAGACGGCGAACGGGCCGCCGCGGTCGAGCGCGTGGATGGCGGCGAGGCCGATCCCGATGGTGCGGCCGAGGCGCGGGGACCGGCAATGCTCCCACAAGGTCCCGACGGGCGCTCCGTCGCGCAGAATCGGGTGCGGACCCGGGTCCGCCGCGGCGGGGCCGTCGATCAGCCAGCCCGTGCGCCGGCGCGTCCGGCCCGCTTTCGCGCGCGCCTGCAGGGCCTGCTTGCCGATGAAGTCGTCCGGGCGCTCGAGATCCACGAGCGCCCCGAGGCCGAGCTCGAACGGGTCAGCCGGCCGTTCCTGCCGTCGCGCGTCCGCGCCGTAGGAGAGCAGGCCGCTCTCGATCCGCTCCCAATCGTTCGGCGCGCCCGGGATGATCCCATGCGGCGCGCCGGCCTGTTTTACGCGCCGCCAGAGATCGCCGCCCCGCGTCCCGTCCGTCAGGTAGAGCTCGAAGCCGCCTTGCTTCGACCAGCCGGAGCGCGCGACGATCAGGGGAATCCCGTCCAGCGTCGCTTCGCGGAAGCCGAAATAGCGCAGGTCCCGCACCCAATCCCCGAACAGCGCGGCGGCGACCTCGACCGCTTTCGGGCCCTGGATGGCGAGCGGCGAGACGTCCGGCTCCGACACCCGCACGTCGAGGCCGCGCTCCTGCGCGATCGCCTCGGCCCACAGCGCCACGTCGCTGTCGGCGATGGACAGCCAAAAACGCGTTTCGCCGAGCGGCAGCAGGACCGGGTCATTGATCAGCACGCCCTGGCGATCGCACAGCGGGACGTAGCGGCCCTGACCCGGGTCCAAGCGCTTCAGTCGGCGCGGCGTCAGCAGACGGACAAGCTGTGCGGCGTCCGGCCCCTCCAGCGCGACCTGCCGTTGGGCGGCGACGTCCCACATCACCACGCCGTCGATCAGGCGGGCGTATTCCGCCTGCGGATCGCCGAAACTCCCGGGGATCAGCATGTGATTGTAGACGGAGAAGGAGCGGACCCCGTCCGCGACGGTCGCCTCGAAATAGGGCGAGCGGCGCAGATTCGGGCCGACGGCGATGGCAAAGGGCGGCATGGGGATGACTATTCCGGCGCCACGTAATCCGGGACGACCGCCTCGAAGCCTCCGAACAGGCGGGGGTCCAACTGGCGCTCGCCGATCGCGCGCCCCTCGCGGCGCGGGTCGGCCCCGCCGATCAGTTGGTCGGCGATCAGCTCGACCCCGTGCAGGCCGCTCGTCATCTCGCGAAGCTGCACCTCGTAGCCGCGCTGGCGCATCGCCTCGGCGAGGTCGGCCGCGGCCGTTCCCTCCTCAAGCTCCAACGGGCCGTTGCGGTTCAGGTAATGCGGCAGGTCGATCGCCTCCTGCACCGTCAGGTCCCAGTCCAAGACGCCGAGCACGGCCTGCGCCGTATAGCCGATGATGCGGCTGCCGCCGGGGGAGCCGATGGCGAGGCGCGGCTCCCCGTCCGGCGCGAAGACCAGGGTCGGGCTCATCGAGCTGCGTGGGCGCTTGCCGCCTTCCATCCGGTTCGGATGGAGGCCGGTCTCGGGATCCGGCGTCGACGGCCAGGCGAAGTCGGTGAGCTGGTTGTTCAGCAGGAACCCGCCCACCCACAATCCGCTGCCGAAGGCGAATTCGATGGAACTGGTCATGACCGCCACGTCGCCGGCCTCGTCGACGATGGTGAGATGGGTGGTCGAGGGCGGCTCCTCCGTAGCGGTCGGGGCGGGGTCGGGACCTGCGGGCGCGCCCGGCGGCCGGCCGAAGGGGGCTGTCTCCTTCGGCGCGTCCGTCAGGTCCATCAGCGCCGCGCGCTCTGTCAGGTAGTCCCGGTCGAGCATTCCGGCCACGGGCACGTCGGCGAAGTCCGGATCGCCGATATAGCGGTCGCGGTCGGCGTGGGCGAGCTTCATCGCCTCCGCGAAGAGCTGCACCGAGCGCGGATGCAGCGGCGGATCGGCGTCGAGGACCCGATCCTCCAGCAGCCCCAGGATTTGCAGCACCGTCAGCCCTCCGGAGGAGGGCGGCGGCATGCCGCAGACCGTGAAGCGCCGATAGGGCGCGCAGAGATTTGGGCGCACCTTGGCCTCGTAGCCGGCGAGATCAGCTTGCGTCAGGACGCCGGGATTGACCGGGCTGGTCCGCACGGCCTCAACGATCGCCTTGGCGATCTCTCCCTCGTAGAAGGCGTCGACGCCCTCCGTCTGGATGGTGCGCAGGGTCCGGGCGAAATCCGGGTTCTTCAGGATGTGGCCGACCGGCCAGGGCTCGCCGGCCGCGTCATAGAAGAAGTCCCGCGCGGCGGGCGTCTTCTTGAGCGTCGGGATGCCCGCCAGCATGCCGTTCAGGCGCGGCGAGACGGGAAAGCCCTCCTCCGCCATGCGGATCGCGGGATGGAGCAGCGCGTCGAACGGCTTCGATCCATGCGCCGCGTGCGCCGCCTCCAGCATGCGAAGCAGGCCCGGCGCGCCGACGGAGCGGCCGCCCGCCAGCGCTTCGAAATAGCCCTTCTGCGCGCCGTCGGACCGCAGGAAGAGCGATCCGTCGGCGGCCTGCGGCGCGGTCTCGCGCCCGTCATAGGTGGTCAGGCGTTGCTCGGACGCATCCCAATAGAGCAGAAACCCTCCGCCGCCGACGCCCGAGGATTGCGGCTCCACCAGCGTCAGCACCATCTGGGCGGCGATCAGCGCGTCGATCGCGCCGCCGCCGTCCTCCAGCACCTGCGCCCCGACCTGAGCGGCGGCGGGATGTGCGACCGCGCTGATATAGCGTTCCGCATAGGTCGGGGCGGCGGGGCCGTGCAGTCCCTCCTGCATCTCGCGGAAGATGGCCTCGCGCATGGCGGCGTCCGAGTCGACGGCTTCCGCCGGCGCTTCGAGCGCATGGCCGCCCAGCACGCCGCCGAACAGCGCCGCCAGCATCCAGCCGCCGATCACCGCGCCGCCGCCCAGCAGCGCGACTCCCACCGCGGCGGCGAGAAGGTTCTTCGGGGTCCAGGTCGGCTGGCTCATCACGGGTCTCGACGGCGGTCGGGGAGGGGTCTGGAGGCGGCCCCGGGCGGAGCGGCGGAGAGACGCGGGCGGGTCACCCGGACCGGACGGCGGCCCGGCCGGCCTCGGTCAGCTTGCAGACCAGCCAATCCGGCTTCAAGGGATTGTTGAACCAGGGCTCCGCCCAGCCGCGCTCGATGCAGCTGCGCACCGTGCGCTCGCTGATCCGCTGGCCGTAGGCGTCGAACAGCGGGAGCTTGCCGCCCGCCTGGTCGAGCCCGCGGCGCAGATAGGCGAGCTGGGCCTTGCTCGGCCGCGCGACGCCCGGCGTTTGCGATTGGGCGGCGGCTTCCGTCGCGCCGTCGCCGTCTCCCGCCGCCAAGCTTTGATCCTGCGCCGTCATGGCCGGTCCTCCTGCGCCGCGCTGCGCGCGTCGACCCGCAATGGTACGGCATGCAGCGCGGAAGGCAAGCAAGCCCGGCCCTATCGCCGCGCCATCGCTGCGGCCAATGTCTCGAAACGCTTGAGGAAACCGGCCTTCGCTTCGTCCGGCGGCTGCGGCGCGGCGTCGAAGGGGCCGGCGATGCGCACCTTCGGCGGCGCGCCCCACAGGCGGCGCGCCTCGGCCGCGCTGAAGCCGGCGATCTGGGTCGCCTCCAGATAGGCGCCCTGACGGTCGGCGCGCTTGATCTTGCGCGCGATGTCGGCGGGCAGGTCCGCCGGCAGGCCGAACCGCAGATGGACCGCCGCCTGCAGCCCTTTTTCGAGTTTCCTGTAATCGTAGCCGACGGCCGTCTTGAAGGGCGAGATCATGTCGCCGACGACGTATTCGCTGGCGTCGTGCAGCAGCGCCGCCAGCCGCCACGCCGGCGAGAGGCCGGGAGTCGCCTCCACCGTCAGCGCCTCGACCATCACCGAGTGCTGGGCGACGGAGAAGGCCCAGGCGCCCGTCGTCTGACCGTTCCAGCGGGCCACGCGGCTGAGGCCGTGCGCGATGTCTTCGATCTCGACGTCCATCGGCGTCGGATTCAAGAGGTCGAGCCGGCGGCCGGACAGCATTCGCTGCCAGGCGCGGGGCGCGGGCTTTTCCGGTGCGCGCGTGGACGTCATGCGCCGGGCCCGCCTGCGCTCAGCGATAGGCCGCGAGCCAGCCGAGCCCGTCCTCGGTCCGCCCGCTGGGAAAATACTCGCACCCGATCCAGCCGTCATAGCCGACGGCGTCGAGCGCGTCGAAGAGCGCGGGGTAGTGGATCTCGCCCCGATCCGGTTCGCTCCGCTCCGGGGCGCCCGCGATCTGCACGTGGCCGAGGACCGGCGCGGTGCGCTCGATCGTGCGGATCAGGTCGCCCTGCGTCACCTGCCGGTGATAGAGATCGAGCTGAAGACGGATCGTGGGATCGCCGATCGCTTCGATCAGGGACAGCGCATCCTCGGTGCGGTTGACGACATAGCCCGGCATGTCGCGATCGTTGATCGGCTCCAGCAGCAAGGTCCGCCCGGCCTCCGCCGCCTTCGGCGCCAGCCGGCGGAGATTGGCCCCGAAGGCGCGCAGATAGGCCGTGTTGTCGAGGGTCTTCGGCGCGACGCCCGCCATGACGTGCAGCATCCGGCAGTTCAGCGCGCGGGCGTACTCGAGCGCCGTCTCCAGCGCCTGATCCAGTTCCTTCTCCCGACCGGGCAGGGCGCCCAGGCCCCGGTCGCCGGCGGCCCAATCCCCGGGCGGCAGGTTGAACAGCACGAGCTCGAGCCCCGTCGCCTCAAGCCGGTGCCTGATGGCGTCGGTCGGGTGCTCGTAAGGGAACTGGATCTCCACCCCGGCGAAGCCGGCGTCGGCCGCCGCCTGGAAGCGATCCAAGAAGGGGCGCTCCGTGAATAGGGTGGAGAGATTGGCGGCGAAACGGGGCATGGCGTCCGGTCAGCTGATCAGGCCGTAGATCATGCGCACCGCGGTCGCGAAAAGAAAGAGGGCGAAGGCCTTGCGCAGCAGGCCGGGCGGAATCGAATGGGTCAGCCGCGCGCCCAGCGGCGCGACCAAGGCGGTGGTGGGGGCGACCAGGGCGAAGCCCACCAGGCTGACATAGCCCAGCGTCAGCGGCGGCGTCCCCTCGACGCCGAGCCCGCTGATCGCGAAGCCGATCGCGCCCGGGACCGCGATGATCAGGCCGATCGCCGCCGCGGTCCCGACGGCGCGCCGGATCGGCACGCCGCAGGCGGTCATGATCGGCGTCGACATCGCGCCGCCGCCGATCCCCATCATCGAGGAGAGCAGCCCCACGACCCCGCCGATCGAGAACAGCGCCGGGCCGCCCGGCAACGTCTCCCGCAGGCGCCAGTCGTCGCCGCGGAAGGCCATGTTGGCGGCGATCAGAAGCGCCACTGCGGCGAAGACGCCGGTGAGGGCGCGCCCGTCGAGCTGCGCCGCGAGCGCGGCGCCGAGCGCGACGCCGACCAGAACGCCCGGCCCCCAGCTCTTCAGGATCGTCAGATCGACGGCGGCGCGCTTGTAGTGGGCGCGGGTCGAACTGATCGAGGTCGGGATGATGGTGGCGAGCGAGGTGCCCACCGCCAGATGCATGCGGATCGCCTCCTCGACGCCGATCACGTCGAACAGGTGGAAGAGAACCGGCACGATGACGATGCCGCCGCCGACGCCCAGCAGGCCGGCGAGCAGGCCGGCCGCGACGCCCGCGCCGAGCATCACCGCCGCGAGCGGGACGAGGACGTCGACCGACAGGGTTTCCAACACTAGTCCAGAATCCGAAGCGCTTTTGTGAGGCGCGAGCCTTCGGCCCGCTCGATATGCGCGTCGAGCTCGTCGAGGCGCCAGATGCGCGTCGCCATGTCGGTCGCGTTGGCGTGCAGGATGCGTGCGCCGTCCAGCATGATCCCGACATGGCCCGGCCAGAAGACCAGATCGCCGCGCCGTGCGGCCGCCGCGCCGCCCTCGACCGGCCGGCCCAGCGCCGCCGCCTGCATATCGGTGTCGCGCGGACAGGCGATCCCGCAACGCTGCAGGGCGAGCTGGATCAGGCCGGAGCAATCCAACCCGACGCTGGTCTTGCCGCCCCAGAGATAGGGCGTCTCCAGGAACGTCTCCGCCACCGACGCCGGATCGTCGGCGACGGCGCCGATCGGCGCGACGTGGCCGGCGTGCACGCAGCCGCCGCCCCAATCGGCGGCCAGATGGGCCCAGCGCCCCTCGACCGCGGCGACCGCGACGGCGCCTTCCAGGCTCAGCAGGTCCCGGGGCGGCGTCTTCAGGTCCGGCGCGGGATAGAGATAGGTTCGCAGCGCCGCGACCGTATGCGTCGCCGGAGCGCCGGGGGGGGCCAGGCGATCCTCACGGCAATAGCCGACATAGCCGTCGCGCTCGGCCTGCACCCAGGCCCAGTTGTCGCGCCGGTCGAAGACGCGCACCCTCTCTCCGAACAGGAGCTGGCTGTCCTGCGGCGCCTCGTCCGCCGGACGGCGGCGCAGCGCGGCGGCGCCCGCCGCGACCTGCGCCGGATCGCCGGCGACGAAGCGTGCGGCCGCGACGCGGCCTTCGAGCCGCGCGTCGGCGAGATCCTCGCGATAGGCGTTGAGGCGCGGATCGAGCTGATCGGCCATGGGACGGCGCGGCCTCCGTGTCGGCGGCGGAATGATGCTCGCCCGTGCTTACGCAAGCGCGCCGCGCTTGGCAATCGTCGCGCAGGTCCGCAAGCGGCCCGCGGGACCGGAGGTCAGTCGAACAGCTTGTCGATCTCATCCTGCGAGATCGACGCCTCCGAGGGCAGGGCGGGACCGTTCAGAAGCGTGGCGTCGGCGTCCATCTGATCGGCGTCCTCGCCGTACTTCTCCGCCATCTGTTCGATGGCTTCGACGCCCCAGAGCGAGACCATGGCGTTGACCCGCTCCTCCACGAATTTCATGGAGCGCACGATCTTGGTGACGCGCTGGCCGGTGATGTCCTGGAAGGTGCAGGCCTCGATGGCCTGCATGGTCTGATCGTTGACCTTGTCGCAGAGGGCGGCGCGTTTCTCGGCGTCTTCCTCCGCGCGGATTTCTTCGACGAGCTCGTCGACCTGCTCCATCTGTTCGAGAATGGAATGCGTCGCGCGCTCGGTCGCGCCGACGATCTCGTCGAGCTGATCCGACATGCTCTGGAAGCGCGTGCGGTCGCCGTCGCGCGAGACCATCTGGGCGATTTCTTCGCGGAAGCGCCGCACATACTGGACGAGGCTGACGACCTCGGCCTTGAGGTGGTCGTCGCTCATCGGCGGATGCGGCTTTGTGGACGGTGCGGGCATGTCTGAACGGGCCTCCCCTGGCGGCGCTTGCGCGCCGGGAGCGCGCGGTATCTCAGAATGCTTTAAACGTGATGATGGTAAAGGTATCCTTAACGCCGGGCAGCGTTTGGATGCGATCGTTCACGAAGTGGCCGATATCCGCGTCCTTATCCAAGTAGCATTTCATCAACAGATCGTAGTGACCGGAGGTCGAATAGACCTCGGAGACCTGCTCGACTTCCTGAATGGCGGCGTCCGCGACCTCATAGGCGCGGCCGAGGTCGCATTTCACCTGGATGAAGATCGTCTGCATGGGGCGGCGCTCCCGCGTGAGGTGGCGTGACGGTCAGGGGCGCGAGTTTGCGACAGGGCCCCCCGCCGGCGCAAGCGCCGGCGCAGCGCCCGTCCCTTGCGCGGACGTCAGCGCAGCAGGAAAGCCGGCGCCATGTCGGTTTCGCCGAACGGCTTGTCCAGATCCTCCGGCGCGACGTCCGGCGGGGTCAGTTCGTCCTGGCGATTCTCGTCCCGACGCCGGCCGCCCCGACTTTGATCGCGACCTTGATCCCGGCCCTGATCCCGGCGGGATCGGCTGGCGCGCTTCGGCGGCGCGTCCTGCCGGGGCTCCCGGTCCGAGGGCTGCTCGCCGGCAGCCTCGGAGGGCGTTTGGCCCGCCGCGTCGCCGTTTGCTTCGGGGGCCGCCTCGGCGGCGGGCTCCGGCTTGCGGCTGCGGCTCTTCCTGCCGCGCGCTTTCTTCGCACGGGCCTCGGCCTCCGCGGGCGCCGTCTCGGCGGGTTCCTGCGGGGCGGCTGCGGGGGCGGCTGTAGGGGCGGGCGCCTCAGCGGCGTCCGCAGCGGCGTCCTCTGCGCCGCCGCCCGCGCCGTCGCGGGGGATCTTGCGGCCGATCAGCTTCTCGATTTCGGCGATCTGCTTCTCGTCATGATCGGTGACCAGCGTGATCGAGACGCCTTTGCGGCCGGCCCGGCCGGTGCGCCCGACGCGGTGGACGTAATCCTCGGAATGGGAGGGGACGTCGTAGTTGAAGACGTGGCTGACCGTCGGGATGTCGAGCCCGCGCGCGGCGACGTCGGAGCAGACCAGGACGTTGATCTCCCCGTCGCGGAACTTCGCCAGCCACTCCATGCGTTTGTACTGGTCCATGTCGCCATGTAGCGCGCCGGCGGAGAAGCCGTCCTTCTCCAGGCTGCGATAAAGCGTGGCGACGTCGCGCTTGCGGTTGCAGAAGACCAGCGCGTTCGTCACCGCCGTCTCGCGCAGCAACTCCACCAGTTTGCGCCGCTTGCTGCGCGGGCTCACCGGCACCGCGCGCTGCTCGATCGTGTCGGCCGTGGTGGCCGGCGGCGAGACGGTGATCTCCTTCGGGTTGTCGAGGAACTTGTCCGCCAGCCGCCGGATTTCCTTCGGCATGGTGGCCGAGAACATCAGCGTCTGCCGAATCCGTGGCATCAGCGAGACGATATGCTCCACGTCCGGGATGAAGCCCATGTCGAGCATCCGGTCGGCCTCGTCGATCACCAGGATCTTTGTGTCGGTCAGGATGACCTTGCCGCGCTCGCAATGATCCATGAGCCGGCCCGGCGTGGCGATCAGCACGTCGACGCCGCGGGTGATCTTCTGCTCCTGCTCGCTGAAACTCACGCCGCCGATCAGCAGCGCCATTTCGAGCTTCAGGTACTTGCCGTAGATCTCGAAATTCTCGGCCACCTGCGCGGCCAGCTCCCGCGTCGGCTCCAGGATCACCGAGCGCGGCATGCGTGCGCGCCCCCGGCCCTGCGAGAGGATGTCGATCATCGGCAGCGTGAAGGAGGCGGTCTTTCCCGTCCCCGTCTGCGCGCAGCCGAGGATGTCCCGGTTCATGAGGACGGCCGGAATGGCCTTCTCCTGGATGGGCGTCGGCTTCTCGTACCCGGCGTCGGTCACGGCGCGCAGGAGATGGTCGGATAGTCCCAGATCGGCGAACTTCGTCATAGGGTTGGCGCTGATATCCCAAGCAAAAAACGGGCTGCGGCGTCTTCGTCGCGATCGCGCAAAGCGGGGATCGCGGGACGCCCGTGGACCCAGTGGCCGGCCCCTATCTGGCGCCCAGGCCGGGGATCGGCGGGGGCGGGCGGCCGGCGGCGCACCGGGGCGGACTATAGGGGTTGCCGGACCCGTGTCAATCGCGCTGCGCCGGCCGGCTGCGGCGGGGCGCGGAGGTTGCGCCGATTCCGCCGGCGCCGTTGCCCAAGGGTCACGCTCGCCCGCTTCTGCTAAAGCAGCGTCGGCTGCTCCGACGTTGCGCCTTCGAGCCGCAAGAGGAAAGCCTTCCTGGACAGTCCCCCGCCGAATCCGGTGAGGGCGCCCTGCGCGCCGATCACCCGATGGCAGGGGATCAGGATCGGGATCGGATTCCGGCCGTTGGCCGCGCCGACGGCGCGGCTGGCGGTGGGGGCGCCGATCGCCCGCGCGATCTCGCCGTAGCTGCGCGTCGTCCCGTAGGGGATGTCCTGCAGGGCGCGCCACACCGTCAGTTGGAACGTCGTGCCTTGCGGGCGCAGGGGAATGTCGAACGCGCGCGCCTCGCCGGCGAAATAGGCGGAGAGCGCGCGGCGCAGGCCGGCGAAGGCGTCCGGCGCGCGCCGCCAGCCCGGGGCCGGCGCCGCGGGGTCGTCGCCCTCTGGAAGAGTTAAGCGCTGCAGCGCCGCGCCGTCGCCTGCCGCCAGGAGCGGGCCCAGCGGGCCCTCCAGGATGTCGTAAAGGACCGTCATGTCGGGGGCGGGGCGGGCAGGGCGCTTCCGGCCGCGTCGGCGGTCCCGGCCGGGCGCGCCGGCGCGCCGGTCGCCGCGCGCCGCATCTGCGACGGCGGGCGGCCGTAGAGCCTTAGGAAGCTGTCGTTGAAGCGCCGCAGGCTCTTGAAGCCCGCCTGGACGGCGACCTCCGCCATGGGCAGGTCGGTCTCGTCCAGCAGGCGCTTGGCCCGCTGCAGGCGCAGGGTCTGCGCGGTCCGGCCGGGGCTGGCGCCCACATGCTTCGCGAAAAGCCGCGTCAGATGCCGCGCGCCGACGCCGAGCCGCTCCGCCAGCGCCGCGACGGAGCCGTCGTCCAGGGCGCCCGCCTCGATCAGCCTCAGGGCGCGCTCGACCGTTGCGCCCGCGCCCTTCCAGGCCGGGCAGAAGGGCGCCGTCTCCGGTCGGCAGCGCAGGCAGGGTCGATAACCCGCCCGCTCCGCCGCCGCGGCGCTTGGGTAATAGATCACGTTGCGCGGCAGCGGCTGCTTCACCGGGCAGACCGGCCGGCAGTAGATTCCCGTCGTCTTCACGGCGGTGAAGAACAGGCCGTCGAAGGCCGGGTCGCGGCGGTAGCGCGCCGCCTCGCAGGTTGCGATATCAAGCATGCGCCAAGTCTAGCCGCGCGAGGCGTTCGCGGCGAGCGGGGGGCGATGATGAGGTCCGAAAACGGCCAGCGCTGCGCTTGCCGAGGCTGGGCGGCTGGCGCACAGTGGCGGCGTCATGCTGCTCGACCGGGACCGCTGCCTTCTGCTGCTCGTCGATTTCCAGGAGCGTCTGCTGCCTGCGCTCGCCGGCGGGGAGTCTGCGCTCGGCAATGCGGAGCGTTTGTTGACCGCGGCGCGCCGGCTCGGCCTGCCGGCGCGCGCGACCGAGCAGTATCCGAAAGGTCTGGGCGTCACCGACGCGCGCTTGCGCGGAGAGCTGGACCCCGGCGAAATTCTGGAGAAGACGCACTTCAACGCTGCGCGCGAGGGCTCCGTCGCCGATGCGGTGGCGGCGACGCGCCGACGCACGCTGGTTCTCGCCGGGGCGGAAGCGCATGTCTGCGTGCTGCAAACGGCGCTCGGATTCCAGTCGCAGGGCTACGCCGTCGCCGTCGTCGCCGACGCGACGGCGAGCCGGACGGCGGAGAACGCCCAACTCGGCCTCGGCCGCATGCGCCGGGCCGGGGTCGAGATCGTTTCGACCGAGATGGCGCTGTTCGAATGGATCGGCCAAGCGGCGACGCCGGAGTTCCGCGACCTCCTGCCGCTGATCAAGTAGCGGGCCGATGACGGACGACAGGCCGCCGTTGATTCTCGTCCCCGGACTGCTGCTGACCGAACGGATGTGGGCGCATCAGACGGCGCATCTGGCCGACGTCGCCGCGCCCGTGGTCGCGGACACGCTGCAGGACGATGCGATCGACGCCATGGCGTACCGGCTGCTCGCGGACGCCCCGCCACGCTTCGCCTTGGCCGGGCTGTCGATGGGCGGCTATGTGGCGCTGGCCGTGATGCGCAAGGCGCCGGAGCGGGTCTCGAAGCTCGCGCTGCTGGACACCCAGGCGCGCAACGACGCGCCGGAGCAGACCCGGCGGCGCCGCGCGCTGCTGGCGCTGTCGAAGCAGGGGCGCTTCCGCGGCGTCACCGAGCGTTTGCTGCCGCTTCTGGTGCACGCGGACCGGCTGGGGGAGCGCGCGTTGGTCGAGCCGATCTACGCTATGGCGGAGGCGGTGGGGCGCGACGGCTTCGCGCGTCAGCAGGCCGCCGTCATGAACCGGCCCGACGCGCGGGCCGACCTGCCGCGCATCGCCTGCCCGACGCTGGTGCTGTGCGGCCGGGAGGACGCGCTGACTCCGCTCGATCTCAGCCGGGAGATGGCGGACGCGATTCCCAGGGCCCGCCTGGCCGTGATCGAAGAGTGCGGTCACATGAGCGCGATGGAGCGCCCGCAGGCGGTCACCGCCCTGATGCGCGATTGGCTGGTGTACGGGCGATAGACGGTTATCCAAGCGTCTTCCTGTCGCCTCGCGCTCGAGATGGCCTCAAGGCGAGCCGCGTCCCGGCCGGCCGGTGTGCCCTAACCGATTATTTATCAATTCCCGCACGGAGGTTTGTGGCCTAGACTTCTCGCCGAAGAAACGTCCGCGCATCGAAAATGGGAGACGATAAAGATGACGCTGAAAAAACTCGCCGCCGGCGCGGCCGTGCTGATGGCCTTCTCCGCCTCGGGAGCGTCGGCGGCCGAATGCACCAACGAGACCTGGAACCGGGTGATGGAGCGCGGCAAGATCGTCGTCGGCGTCAAGGCCGATTACAAGCCCTGGGGCTTTCGCAGCCCGGATGGAGCGATCGTCGGCATGGAAATCGACATGGCGCAGGACGTCGCCGACACCATGGGCGTCGAGCTCGAGGTGACGCCGGTGGTCAGCTCGAACCGCATGCAGTTCCTCGAACAGGGTCAGATCGACCTGATGATCGCGACCATGACGGACCGTCCGGATCGGCGCGAGATCGTCGGGATCGTGGGGCCGAACTACTACACGTCGGGCACCAACATCATGGCGCCCAAGGCGCTCCGCCTGACCGAGTGGGAGGATCTGCGCGGCAAGCCGGTCTGCGGCATCCAGGGCGCCTTCTACAATCAGATCGTCGAGGATCGCTACGGCGCCGAGATCGTGGCCTTCGGCGGCACGGCGGAAGCGAAGCAGGCGCTGCGGGACCGCAAATGCATCGCCTTCGTCTACGACGATTCCTCGATCGGCTCCGACATCGCGTCCGGCAACTGGGACGATTTCGAGATGCCGCTGAACTCCGAGGACGACAGCCCCTGGGGCCTGGCCGTTCCGAAGGCCGAAGAGGACTGCGTCTTCGGGCGCTTCATGTCGGGCATGCAGTACAACTGGCATCGCGACGGCACGCTGATCGCGCTCGAGGAGAAGTGGGGCATCAAGCCGACCGCCTTCCTCAAGGCGCAGCAGGAGAAGATGGCGGACCATCTGGCCGAGTGACGGCCGGTCGGCAGAATCGTCAACTTGATGCGCGGGGCCGCCGAGCCGATGCACGGCTCGGCGGCCCGTCGACGTAGACGCCGGGGACGCTGACAGGTGCTGGGATTCGAGGACTTCTTCCGGGAGCTCGCCGCCGAGCATCCCCGGTGGAACTTCATCTATTTCTATGACGAGAAGCAGGCCGGCCGCATCCTCGCGGGGCTGTGGATGACGGTCAAACTGTCGGTCGCCTGCGTCCTCCTGTCGGTGGTGATCGGCGTCGTCGGCGCTTGGCTGCAAGGGACGAGCAACCGGCTCCTGAAGGCCGTCGTCCAAGGCTACATCCAGTTCTTCCGCAACACGCCGCCGCTGGTGCAGCTGCTGTTCTTCTATTTCGCGCTCGGCCAGTTCACGCCGACCTATTCGCCCGACGGCTGGCTGCAGACGCCGATCATCTCGAACGTCGGCTGGGCCATCATCTCGCTCTCCTTCTTCGCCGGCGCCTTCAATGTCGAGATCTTCCGCGCCGGCATCGAGGCGGTGCCCGAATCGACCCGCGAGGCCTCCGAATCCCTGGGCATGACCCGAACCCAGACCTACACGGAGGTGGTGTTCCCGCTCGCGCTCAGGGTCTCCATTCCGGCGCTCAACAACAATCTGGTCAATCTGGTCAAGACGACGACGCAGGCCTACGCCATCGCGGTGCCCGAACTGCTCTACGAATCGGTCTCCGTCTGGAACGATTTCCCGTCCGCCCAGAACCCGGTGATGCTCTTGCTTTTCGTCGTCTACATCCTGCTGGTGGGCGTGTTGGTTCTCGGCATGAACCGGTGGGAGCGCAGGATGAGGATTCCCGGCTATGGCCAGTAGGCGGTTTCCCGGGGTCGACGCCCCCCTCCGCACGGATCTGCCGGTCCTGAAGCCCTATCGGCTGTCTGGGCCGGTCCATGACGAGATGTATCTCGTGCGCTGGATCGCCTCCGCGCCGCCGATCTATCTGGCGTTGGCGCTGGCGCTGTGGCCGGCGGCGGCCTGGGCGCAGGGCGGCTACGGCGTGGTGGACGGCTTCGAGGCGCTCGCGCGCTGGGTCCCGTTCCTCGTGACCGAGGGATTCCTGTTCAATGTATTGATCTCGCTCTTCTCGATGACGATCGGGACGGTCGCGGGCCTGGCCCTCGGCCTGGCGCAGATCTCGCGCAACGCCGCCCTGCGCGGGGCGAGCTGGTTCGTCACCCAGCTCTTCCGCAACGCGCCGTGGCTGGTGCTGCTGTTCATCGTGCTGCTGGCCTTCCCGTTCGAGATCGAGATCTTCGGTTTGCTGATCCCGATTCCCGCTTGGATGAAGGCCGTCATCGGCCTGTCGCTGCCGATCATGGCGAACATATCCGAGATCGTGCGCGGAGCCGTGAATTCAGTGCCGTCGGCGCAATGGGAGGCTGCGGAAAGCCTCAGCTTCACCCGCACCCAGACGCTGTGGCAGATCGTCCTGCCGCAATGCGTCAAGCGGATGATCCCCCCTTGGATGAACTGGTACGCGATCCTGACCATGGCGACGCCGCTGTGCTCGCTGCTCGGGGTCGGAGAGATCATCACCTTGAGCCGTCAGGCGATGGAGGCGGAAAACAACCAGCCGGAGCTGCTCCTGCCCTTCTACGGCTTCGCCCTGGTGCTGTTCTTCGCCTACTGCTATCCGATCGCCCGCCTGACGATCCGGCTGGAACGCCGCTATTCGGTGAAGCTGTGACGGAGCCCGCCATGACCGACCCCGCCCTGACCGATCCCGCCCTGACCGACCCCGCCCTGACCGATCGGGCAACCGCCTGGACCCCCGATCAACCGATCGTCGCCATCAAGGACGTCCATAAGTCCTTCGGCGATCTGGAGGTCCTCAAAGGCGTCAGCCTGGAGGTCAGGAAGGGCGAGGTGGTCTGCATCATCGGTCCGTCCGGATCGGGCAAGTCGACGCTGATCCGCTGCATCAACGCGCTGACCGACATCCAAGGGGGATCCATCACCGTCGAAGGGCAGGAGGTGCACGCCAAGAACCTCGACAAGCTGGCGCTGCGCAAGAAGGTCGGCATGGTCTTCCAGCAGTACAATCTGTTCCCGCACAAGACCGCGCTGCAGAACGTGATGATGGCGCCGATCAAGGTTCTGAAGGAGGACCGCAGCGAGGTCGAGGGCCGCGCCCGGGCGCTCTTGAGGAAGGTGCGGCTCGAAGGCAAGGAGGACAGCTATCCCGGAGAGCTCTCCGGCGGCCAGCAACAGCGCGTCGCGATCGCGCGCTCGCTCGCGATGCGGCCCGACATCATGCTGTTCGACGAGGTGACGGCCGCGCTCGACCCCGAGACGGTGAAGGAGGTCCTGGTGACGATCAAGGATCTGGCGCGCGAGGGGATGACCTGCATCCTGGTCACCCACGAAATGGGTTTCGCCCGCGAGATCGCAGACCACATCTATTTCACGGACCGCGGGGTGATCGTGGAGCACGGACCGCCCGCGACCTTCTTCGACCAGGCCTCCGACCCGCGGACCCGGGAGTTCCTGAGCCAGATTCTCTGAGGCCGGCTGGGCGATCAGCCGCCGAGTTCGAGCATCCGCCGACCGCGGTCGTCCGGGTTGCGCGCCGGGAAGAGCCGCACCGCGACTTGCCGGGCGCCTTGCCGGAAGCCGTCCGTCTGCAGCGCGCCGGCGTCGGGCGTCTGGCGCACCGTCAACACGGTCGAGCTCAGATGACGGGTGCGGTTGCAGTAGGCGATCAGCAGCCGGAATTCGCCCTCCCGCGCGTCCGCGCGCTCCGTCAGACGCTCGCCGGCGCACAGGCTGTTCGCGCTCATGTCGATCGGCGGCGCGGCCTTGACCGCCAGCCGGCTGACATCGGTCCCGACCGCCTGATCGCCGACGAAATCGGTCCGGCCGGCGGGCGTGAAGCCCGTCATGACGTCGGCCAGGGCGGCGCCGATCTCGTCAGACGGGAAATCGCCGATCTCCCCGTGCACGACGACGGGCATGGTCCGGCCGGCGTGCGCAAAGCGGAAATTGCCCGGATCATAGGCCGGGCGAACCTGCGTCTTGGTCAGGACGAAGTCGCTGAAGCCGCCTCCGCCGCCGGCGCAGCCGGCGAGCAGGAAAAGCGCCGCCGCGGCGGCCGAAAAGGTGGACCAACGGACAGTCATAACCGGCGCTCCCGATCATTCCATCGCCCCCCGGCTGAACCTAGAGTGACCGGGATTTGCGGCAAGATCTGGGCGCAAGATCGGGGCGGCGGCGGTCCTCAGACGTCCAAGTCCTCCACGAAGTGGGCGTGGTCCTGGATGTATTTGAAGCGCAGTTCCGGCTTCTTGCCCATCAGGGTTTCGACCAGCATGGCGATCTGGCGGGCGGCGTCGAGATTCTGCTCCTCCGAGCGGTCGGGAAGCTCGACCTGCAAGAGCGCGCGCTTGGCCGGGTCCATCGTCGTCTCGCGCAGTTGCTGCTGCGGCATCTCGCCCAGACCCTTGAAGCGGCTGATCTCGACCTTCGCGTTTGGCTTGAAGCGGGTCGCCAGCAGCTCGTCCTTGTGCGCGTCGTCGCGGGCGTAGAGCGTCTTGCCGCCCTGGGTCAGCCGATAGAGCGGCGGCAGGGCGAGATAGAGCCGGCCGGCCTCGATCAGCCCCGGCATCTCGCGATAGAAGAAGGTCATCAAGAGGGCCGCGATATGGGCGCCGTCGACGTCGGCGTCGGTCATGATGACGACGCGCTCGTAGCGCAGCTTGTCCAGACTGAAGTCGCCGCGCACGCCGCAGCCAAGCGCCTGGCAGAGATCCTTGATCTCCTGGTTCTGCTGAAGCTTGTCGGCGCTGGCGCTGGCGACGTTCAGGATTTTGCCGCGCAGGGGCAGGATCGCCTGGGTGGTGCGGTCGCGCGCCTGCTTGGCGCTTCCGCCGGCGCTGTCGCCCTCGACCAGGAACAGCTCCGTGCCCTCCTGCGCGCCCGAGGTGCAGTCGGCGAGCTTGCCGGGCAGGCGCAGCTTGCGCGTCGGCGCCTTGCGGCGCTGCTCCTTCTGCTGGCGGCGCTTCAGGCGCTCGTCGACGCGCTCCAAGACCCGCTCCAGCAGATCGTTGGCGCTGCGCGGATCCTCCGACAGCCAGTGGTCGAAGCGATCCTTCATCGCGGTCTCGACCAGCTTGCCGGCCTCGGGGCTCGCCAGCTTCTCCTTGGTCTGACCCTGGAATTGCGGCTCGGGAATGAAGACGGACAGCATGATGGCGGCTTCGCCGGTCACGTCGTCGCCGGTTATGTCCTTGGCCTTCTTGTTACCGACCAGTTCGCCATAGGCCCGCATCGAGCGGCCGAGCGCCGAGCGCATCGCGCTTTCATGCGCGCCGCCCTGGCTGGTCGGCACCGTGTTGCAATAGGTGTGGCAGAAGCCGTCGCCGTCCGCCGGCCAGTGGATCGCCCATTCGACCCGGCCGACCCCGTCCTCCGCCTTCATCTGGCCCTGGAAGGGGCGCGGGGTCAGCGTCGCGCGCTGGCCGATCTGGCCGGTCAGGTAATCCAGGATGCCGCCGGGGAAGTGCAGCGCCTCCTGTTCGGGGATTCCCTCCTCGCGCTCCTTCGAAGAGAGCAGGGCGGCCGGGCACTTCCAGCGAATCTCGACCCCTTTGAAGAGATAGGCCTTCGAGCGCGCCATGCGGTAGAGCCGGCCCGGCTTGAAGCGCATCGTCTCGCCGAAGATCTGCGGGTCGGGGGTGAAGGTGACCTGCGTGCCGCGGCGGTTCTGCGCCTCGCCGATCCTCTCCAGCGGGCCTGCGGGCGCGCCCCGCGAGAAGCTCTGCCGCCAGACCTGCCGGTCGCGCGCGACCTCGACCGTCAATCGCTCGGAGAGCGCGTTCACGACCGAAATGCCGACCCCGTGCAGGCCGCCCGAGGTGGCGTAGACCTTGCCCGAGAACTTGCCGCCAGAATGCAGCGTCGTCAGGATCACCTCGAGCGCCGACTTGTCGGTGTATTTCGGGTGCGGGTCGGTCGGGACGCCGCGGCCGTTGTCGCGCACCGTGACCGAGCCGTCCTCGCCAAGCTCGAGTTCGATGCGGCTGGCGTGGCCGGCCACCGCCTCGTCCATGGCGTTGTCGAGGATCTCGGCCACCAGATGGTGGAAGGCGCGCTCGTCCGTGCCGCCGATATACATGCCGGGGCGATGGCGGACGGGCTCCAGGCCCTCCAGAACCTCGATGTCCTTCGCCGAATAGCCGGCGCCCGCCTTGTCGCTGTTTTGGAACAGATCGCTCATGCTCGTCTCTCGGGGCGGCGCCCTGTTGCGGGGCGGGTGTATCGTCGGCCTGGATGCGGGCTCGGAAGGGAGATAGAGTAGGGGAAAGAGCCCCGTCCCACAAGATATTGAGAGCGCGCGCCCTCATGGCCCATCATACCGACTCCGACCGCGAGCCCGCGGGCGAACTCGCCATCCGCACGCTGGCCATGCCGGCGGACACCAACCCGGCCGGCGACATCTTCGGCGGCTGGGTGCTGGCCCAGATGGACGTCGCCGGCGGGATCATCGCCCGCGGCGTCGCCAAGGGCCGGGTCGCGACCGTCGCGGTCGACGGCATGACCTTCCATTTGCCGGTCTTCGTCGGCGACGTGGTGTGTTGCTACGGCGCGGTCACGCGCGTCGGTCGCACCTCGATGGCGATCCATGTAGAGACCTGGGCCCTGCGCGGCGGCGGGGGCGAGCGGGTGCTGGTCACCGAAGGGGTCTTCACCTATGTCGCGATCGGCGACGACCGCCGGCCGCGGATCATCGACGGCGCGTCGGACTGAGCGCACGAAAACGCGATTGGACGCCGCTTCGTCGCGACGCTAAGCCCCGGAGGGGAAACGCTGCGCCCTGGAGGCTTTCATGTCGCTTCGTGTGAGACTCTTCGCCGCCGCCCTGCTGCTGACCGCGGCGACGCCGGAGCCGGCCTGGGCCGGCGGGGCCGACGTCGTTGCGGTCGAGATCGACCGCACCGGGGAGGGCGTCTATCGCTTTTCCGTCACCGTCCGCCACGCCGACGAAGGCTGGGACCATTACGCGGACCGGTTCGTCGTCCTGGCGCCGGACGGCCGCGTGCTGGGGACCCGTGTGCTCCATCACCCGCATGTCGAGGAGCAGCCCTTCACCCGCGCGCTCTCCGGGGTCGAAGCGCCGGCGGGGATCGACACCGTCACCGTGCGCGCGCATGACAGCGTGCACGGCTTCGACGGCCGCGCGATGACGGTTCGGATCGGGGACTAGTCGGGGTCCCGCGGCGCGGCGACGCCATCGAGCAGCGCGCGCCAAGTCTTGCGCGTGCCGTCGAGGTGCGCCGCCCAGCGCGGATGCAGCAAGCCGTCGAGCGTCAGGCGGGCGCCGCCGCGATCCCGGCTGGCGGTGAAGACCAGATAGTCCGGGGCCGCTGCGCCGACGACATCCCAGAGCAGGGAGACCCGCCCCGGCGGCGTGTCGGCGAGCACCATCCCGTCATGCTCGATCGCCCCCTCGCCCCGTCGATGGCGCATGAACAGCCGGCCGCCGGGCCAGGGCGCGATCTCGATCGTCTCGGGGACGCCGAGCGGCGCGCTCCAACCCCGGGCGGCGTCCGCGGACAAGAGCCGGTCGAGCAGGGGTTCGGGCGCCAGAGGGGACAGGACGTCCACTTGGAACGGTCGATAGCCGTCCGGCGCCAGCGCCAGCCGCTGCGGTCCTCGGCCGGGGAGGCGGCGCACCAGGCCGCGTGCCTCGAGATCCAACTTGACGGTGGTCGCATGCCAGGAGAGCGAGCCGATATGCGCCGCCTCCGCCGGCGGAATCCGCCCGGCGATCGCATCGCGCAGGTCGCGGAAGGCGAGCGATCCGCCGGCCAGGATCGCATCGAGGACGGCCGCGCGGACCCGGTCGTACTTCCAGCGCGGAATCCGCACCGGCTGCTTGCCGGGCGTCGGCGTTCGGCAGAGCGCCTTGTCCTGAGTGTCGCGCGCGCCCATGCCTCGTCCCCGCGATCGACTGGCCCCGCGATCGACTGCCGGCGGGAAGTCTAACCGGCCTGCAACTCAACGACCACCGGCGTGTGGTCGCTCGGCTTCTCCTTGCCGCGCGGGGTGCGGTCGATCTCGCAGGCGACGAGCCGGTCGGCCGCCTGGGGCGAGAGCAGGAAATGGTCGATGCGCAGCCCGTTGTCCTTCTGCCAGGCGCCGCCGCCATAGTCCCAATAGCTGTATTTCCCCTCGGCGTTGGGGTGGAGCGCGCGCCAGGCCTCCGTCAGGCCCAGATTGACGAGCGCGCGGAAGGCGGCCCGGCTCTCCGGCCGGCACAGCGCGTCGTCGGCGAAGCCCTCGGGGTCGTAGACGTCCGCGTCGGTCGGACAGACATTGTAGTCGCCGCCCAGCGCAACCGGCTGTTCGCTGGGCAGCAGCGTCTCTTCGACATGGGTCTTGAGGCGGGCCATCCAGCGCAGCTTGTAGTCGAACTTCGGGCCCGGCGTCGGGTTGCCGTTCGGCAGATAGATGCTGGCGACGCGCACGCCCCGGACCGTCGCCTCGATATAGCGGGCCTGATCGGCGTCCTCGCCCATCTCGTCCGCGCCGGGCAGGCCGCGGCGGACGTCTTCGATCGGATGGCGCGAGAGGATGGCGACGCCGTTATAGCTCTTCTGCCCGAGGACTTCCGCCTTGTAGCCGAGCGCTTCGATCTCCAGGCCGGGAAAGCCGGCCTCCTCGCACTTCAGCTCCTGCAGAAGGGCGACGTCCGGCTGCGCCGCCTCGAGCCACTCCAGGACCCGGGGCAGGCGCGCCTTGATGGAATTGACGTTGAAGGTCGCGATCTTCATGGCGCGGGCAGCCTAGGGAGAGTCCGCGCCGGCCGCAATCGCTCTCGCGCGCACCCGAAAGGCGGGCGCGCGCTCAGACCGAGAAGCTGACCCCGCAGCCGCAGGAGGAGGAGGCGTTCGGGTTGTTCACCGTGAAATAGGCGCCGACCAGATCGTCGATATAGTCGACCTGTCCGCCGGCCAGCAGGCCGATCGAGGCCTTGTCGGTGACGACCTTCACCCCGTCGCGCTCGAACACCAGATCGTCGGGCGTGGTCTCGCTGTCGAAGCCGAAACTGTACTGATAGCCGGAGCAGCCCCCGCCCGAGACGGTGACCCGCAGCATCTGGTCCGGATCGTCCTCCTGCGACAGCAGGAAGGCGAGGCGCTTGGCCGCGGCCTCGCTGATGCCGAACTCCGTCGGCGCGCCGGCGGCGTCCAGCGCGAAGGGGTCGTCGAACGCGTCGGCGTCGGCGCCGGTTTCGAAGGCAGCGTCGCTCATGATCCGTCATCCCGTGCGGCGGGGCTCGTTGCGCGGCCCCGGTGGTGCGTCTTCGTAACGTATGATCTCCCTGCGGAATGTCAATTTCCGAGGGGCCGATTGCCTTTTGGCCGCCCCGGCTGTAGAGGAAACCCGGCCGCCGGCGCCCGGCCTTGTGCGTCGGAAGCGGAGCTGAGCCAGGATGGGTCGATGACGCCGGACCGCGCGCCGTACGCCACCTTCTGGGAGGAGAGCCGCGGGCGCTTCCACGCCGAAGCGCCGTCGGCGACGCGCACCCCCTTCCAGCGCGACCGCGACCGCATCGTCCACTGCGCCGCCTTCCGGCGACTGGGCCACAAGACCCAGGTCTTCATCTCGCCCGAAGGCGATCACATCCGCACCCGCTTGACCCATTCGCTGGAAGTGGCGCAGATCGCCCGCTCGATCGCCCGCACGCTGGGCGCCGACGAGGATCTGACGGAGGCGATCGCGCTCGCCCACGATCTCGGCCACACGCCGTTCGGCCATGTCGGGGAGGACGCGCTGGACGACCTGATGCATCCCTTCGGCGGCTTCGACCACAACGATCAGGCGCTGCGCATCCTGACGCGCCTCGAACTGCGCTACCCGAGCCATCCCGGGCTCAACCTCACCTGGGAGACGCTGGAAGGGGTCGTGAAGCACAACGGGCCGGTGCGCGGCGATCTCCCGCTGACCCTGTCGGAGGTCAATGCGGTCTTCGATCTGGAGGTCGACACCCACGCCGGGCTGGAGGCGCAGGTCGCGGCGATCTCCGACGACATCGCCTACAACCATCACGACATGGACGACGGGCTGCGCGCGCGGCTCTTCACCATCGGCCAGGTGCGCGAGGCGGTGCCGCATGTGGACGAGGCCTTCGCGGGCGTCGACAGGGACCATCCCGACGCCCCGCGTCCGGTGCGCATCGCGGAGGCCGTGCGCCGGTTGATCGGGGCGATGGTGGCGGACGTGCTGGCCGAGACGCGCCGACGGCTCGCCGAGACGGCGCCCGCGGACGCGCCGGCCCTGCGCCGCGCCGGGCGCCAGACGGTCGCCTTCTCCGAGGCGATGGCGCGCCGCGAAAAGGCGTTGAAGGCCTTTCTCTTCGCGAATATGTACCGGGCGCCGTCGGTCAACGCCGAGCGGTCGGACGGGGTCCGCGTGATCGGCGACCTGTTCCGCTATTACGTCAACCGTCCGGATCGGCTGCCGGAGGTCTGGCGCGACGGCTGCGACGCCGCCTTCGGGCGCGAGACGGCCCGAACCGTCGCCGACTACATCGCCGGCATGACCGACCGGTTCGCGCGCCGCCAGCACGCCCATCTCTTCGCCGGCTCGCCCCGGACGCGCTTGGGCTGACAGCAGGAAACGTACAAGAATGAATGTTTTCAAGGAAATGACGCGCGAGATTGAAGCGTGTCTGACAGGGTTTCAGGCGGAGGGGCTGCTGCCCGCCGAGGTCGATTTCTCGCGCGTCGCGGTCGAGCCGCCGCGCGATCCCGCGCATGGCGACATGGCGACCAACGCCGCGATGGTGTTGGCCAAGCCGGCCGGCCTGAAGCCCCGCGATCTGGCCGAGCGTCTCGCCGCCGCGCTGGCCGCCGGCGATCGGATCGAGAGCGCGGAGGTCGCCGGGCCGGGCTTCATCAATCTGCGCCTGAAGCCGGACGTCTGGCGGGGCGTGGTTGGCGCGGTCCTGGCGGCGGGAACCGCCTTCGGCGACGGCGACGCCGGCCAGGGCCGGCCGGTGAATGTCGAATACGTCTCCGCCAACCCGACCGGCCCCCTGCATATCGGCCACGCCCGCGGCGCCGTCGTCGGCGACGTGCTGGCGCGGCTCCTCGCCAAGGCCGGCTATGCGGTGACCAAGGAATACTGGGTCAACGACGCCGGCGCCCAGGTGGACGAGCTGGGGTGGTCCGTTTATTGGCGCTATCTCAACGCCTTGTCGCCAAATGCTGAGGCGGAGAACGAAGCGCGGGCGCTGGCGAAACGGCCGGGCGGCGCGCCGCTGCAATACAAGGGCGACTATCTGATCCCCGTCGGCGAGGCGCTGGCGGCTGAGCATGGCGACGCGCTTCTGGCGATGGAGGCGGAGACCCTCCTGCCCATCGTACGCGACAAGGCGGTCGCGATGATGATGGAGGAGGTGAAGGCGACGCTGGCCGCGCTTGGCGTCGAGCAGGAGGTCTTCACCTCCGAGCGCTGGGTGATCGAGAGCGGCAAGGTCGACGCCGCGCTCGCCTTCCTGGAGGAGCGCGGCCTGCTCTATGTCGGCGTCCTGGAGCCGCCCAAGGGCAAGAAGCCGGAGGATTGGGAGCCGCGCCCGCAGACCCTCTTCAAGGCGACGCAATTCGGCGATGACGTCGATCGGCCGCTCAAGAAGTCGGATGGGAGTTGGACCTATTTCGCCTCCGACATCGCCTATCACCGCTACAAGTTCGAGCGCGGCTTCACGCGCCAGATCGACGTCTGGGGCGCCGACCACGGCGGCTATGTGAAGCGCATGCAGGCGGCCCTGAAGGCGGTCAGCGACGGCGAGGCGGCCTTGACCATCAAGCTCTGCCAGATGGTGAAGCTGCTGGATCGCGGGCAGCCGGTGAAGATGTCGAAGCGCGCCGGCTCCTTCGTCACGCTGCAGGATTTGATCGACGCGGTCGGCCGCGACGTGGTGCGCTTCTTCCTGCTGACGCGCAAGAACGACGCGCCGATGGATTTCGACCTGAGCGCGGTCACGGAGCAGTCGCGCGACAACATGGTCTTCTACGTGCACTATGCGCACGCCCGCTGCCGCTCGGTCTTCCGGCAGGCGGCGGAGGCCGGGATCGAGGCCTCGCCGGCGGCGTTGGCGGCGGCGGACTTCGCGCTGTTGGAGGCCGAGCCGGAGCTCGAGCTGATGAAGCGGCTGGCGGAATGGCCGCGGGCGGTCGAAGCGGCCGCGGAGGCGGAGGAGCCGCACCGAATCGCCTATTATCTCTATGAGACCGCCTCGGCCTTTCACGCCTTGTGGACTCGGGGCAAGGAGGATGCGGCGCTGCGCTTCATCCAGACCGACGAGCCCGCGCGCACGGTCGCGCGGCTCGCGCTGGTGGAGGCGGTGCGCACGGTGATCGCGTCCGGCCTCGACGTGATCGGCGTGACGCCGGTCGAGGAATTGACCTGAGGGCCGGACTGACCCGAGGGGCGGACTGACCCGAGGGGCGGACTGACCTGAGGGGCGGATGACGCGGCCCGAGAGCCGCGGGAGGATGAAGGCGGCCATGTCGCGGGAACTGGACGATCTGGAGCGGGAGTTCGCCGACCTCGAACAGGAAACGGGCCCGGACCACGGCCCGGAAAGCCGGCTCAGCCGGAGCGACGGCGGGGGCTTGCGGACGCTGCCGATCGCGGTTGCGGTGATCGCGCTCGTCGCCTTCGGCGCCATCGTCTGGTACGCCTACAGCCAGGGCGTGCGCTCCGGCAGCGAGGAGGCGGCGCCGCTGCTCGCGCCGGAAGGCGCCGCCAAGGTGCAGCCCGACGATCCGGGCGGGATGGAGATCCCGCACACCGACAAGCAGGTCTTCAATCGCATTTCCGGGGACGAGGAGGCGGCCGACCGGGTCGAGCGCATCCTGCCCCCGCCGGAGGACCCGATGCAGCCGCCCGCGCCGCAGCCGGAAGCGCAGGCTGCGGCCCAGGCCCCCGCGCCGGCGGCTCAGGACCCGGTCCCGCCCTCGATCACGGAGAGCCCGGCCGAAGACGCGCCGGCCGATCCGCCGCTGCCGGACGAGAAACTGGCCGCGCCGGCGGAGGAGCCGCCGACCGCCGCGCCGGCTCCGGCGGCGGCGCCCGCCGAGGAGCAGACCGCCGCGGCGCCCCAGCCCGCCCCCGCCGCCGAGCCCGCTCCCGCTCCGGAGCCCGAACCTGCGGTCGAGCCCGAGCCCGCTCCCGAGCCGGCGCCCGCCGCCGCCGATCCGACCAGCGGATGGCAGGTGCAGATCGCGGCCCTGCGCTCGGAAGCCGGCGCCCGCACCGCCTGGGACCGCGCGCAGGAGGCCCATGGCGCGTTGCTGGGGGATCTGAGCCTTGCCGTTCAGCGCGCGGTGGTGAACGGCGTGACCTATTTCCGGGTGCGCGGCGGGCCGCTGCCGTCCCGTGAGGCGGCGACAGATCTGTGCAATGCCTTGAAGGCCGAGGACCAGCCCTGCCTGGTGGCGCCTCCCGGCGGCTGAGCGGCGCGCGAGGAGCCTTGATCGTGAGCGACTTGGAAGGCGGCCGCGCGGCGGCGATCCTCGGATGCGCCGGCCCTGTGCTGGAGGCGGAGGAGCGCGCCTTCTTCCGCGCCGTGCGGCCTTTGGGCTTCATCCTGTTCGCGCGCAACGTCGAAACCCCGGACCAACTGCGTCGGCTCACCGACGCCCTGCGCGAGTGCGTGGAGGACGCGGCGGCGCCGATCCTGATCGACCAGGAGGGCGGCCGGGTTCAGCGTCTGCGCCCGCCCCATTGGCGCGCCATGCCGGCGATGGCGCCGTTCGGCGCGCTTTATCGGCGCGACCCCGCGGCGGCCGCGGAGGCGCTGCGGCTCGACGTCGCGCTGATCGCGGCCGAATTGCGCGCGGTGGGCGTCGACGTCGATTGCGCCCCGGTGCTCGACGTGCCCGCGCCGGACGGGCATGAGATCATCGGCGACCGCGCTTTCGCGGACGATCCGGAGACGGTGGCGGCGTTGGGGCGCGTCGCGCACGACGCCTTTCTCGCCAACGGCGTCTTGCCGGTGGTGAAGCATATGCCCGGCCACGGCCGCGCCGTCGTCGACACCCATCACGACCTGCCGCGGGTCGGCGCGCCCCTGGAGGCGTTGGAGGCGCGCGATTTCGCGCCTTTCCGGGCCCTCGCCGACGCGCCTTTGGGGATGACCGGCCACATCGTCTTCGAGGCGCTGGACCCGGAGCGCCCGGCGACCGATTCCGAAGCGGTGATCCGGGGCCTGATGCGCGAGGGCTGGGGCTTCGACGGGCTGTTGATGACGGACGATCTGTCGATGAAGGCGCTCAGCGGCTCCTTCGCCGAGCGCGCGCGGCGCGCCCGCGCCGCCGGCTGCGACGTGATTCTGCACTGCAATGGAGAGCGCGCCGAGATGGAGGCGGCGATCGAGGGTGCGGGCGCGCTGGACGCGGACGGCGCCCGGCGCTGGCGCGCGGCGGGCGCGCGCAAGGCCGCCGATCCGGCCGCCATCGATGTGCAGGAGGCCGCTCGGCGCCTGGACGCGCTGCTTGCCGGCGCCGGGTGATCGGGCTATGGCCTAGCAGTGCGCCACGGAGCGTCGCCAGAGGCCGGGAGCCGCATTGAGCAACGAGCCCCACCCGCCTGAGGCGGAAACCGCCGGGCCGGCCGCGCCCGGGGCCGCCGACTTCGAGGAGGACGGCGCAGACCGCCTGCGCCGGCCGGAGGACGCGCTCGTCCTCGCGCTCGACGGGTTCGAGGGGCCGATCGACCTTCTGCTGACCCTGGCGCGCGATCAGAAGGTCGATCTCGCCGGCATCTCCATCCTGCAGCTCGCCGACCAGTATCTCGGCTATATCGAGCGCGCCCGCGAGCTCAAGCTGGAGATCGCGGCCGACTATCTGGTGATGGCGGCTTGGCTCGCCTATCTGAAGTCGCGCATCCTGCTGCCCAAGCCCGAGACGACGGAGGAGGCGGAAGACCCGGCCGAGATGGCCGCCCGCCTGGCCTTCCAGCTGCAGCGGCTGGAGGCGATGCAGAACGTCTCCAAGTTGTTGATGCAGCGCACGCAACTGGGCCAGGACTTCTTCGCGCGCGGCATGCCGGAGGCGCTCAAGGTCGAGCGCCGGGCCCGCTTCGAGGCGGCGCTCTACGATCTGCTCAAGGCCTATGGCGCGATCCGCTCGCGCCAGTATCACGGCGGGCAGTTGCGCATCCTGCCGACGCGCCTCTATTCGATGGAGCAGGCGCTGGAGCGGCTGCGCCACATCATCGGCCAGCGCACCGACTGGCAGACCTTGGAGGCCTTCCTGCCGGCGGACGCCAAGGGCGAGGACCGGCTGCTGTCGCGCTCGATGCTGGCTGGCACCTTTGCGGCCATGTTGGAACTGACCCGGGAGGGGCTGGCCGAAGTGCATCAGGCGGGCGCTTTCGAGCCGATCTACGTGCGCGGCGTGCAGCGCGTCGACAATCCGACGCTCAAGGGCGAGGAGGCGGACGAGCCGCCGCCGCGCTCGGAGGCGGATGCGCTCGACGGGCTCGACGAGGAGGCGATCGGCGCGCTCTTGGATGCGGAGGAGTGGGACGCCGAAGAGTGGGGCGAGGACTGGGACGACGCGCCGGCGGAGGGCGACGGGCCTTCCGATGACGACGGCGCGCGGTGAGGGAGCGAATGGATCATTTTCAACAAATTCGGCTGCTCGAGGCGATCCTGTTCGCCAGCGACAAGCCGTTGGGCCTGGACGTGTTGGCGGAGCGGCTGCCGGACGGCGCCGACGCGTCGGCGCTGTTGGAGGAGGTGCAGGGCCTCTACGCCAACCGCGGCGTGACGCTGGCGCAGGTCGGCGACGGCTGGGCTTTCCGCACGGCGGACGATCTCGCCCCCTACATGACGATCGAGCGCGAGGCGCCGCGCAAGCTCTCGCGCGCGGCGATGGAGACGCTCGCCATCGTCGCCTATCACCAGCCGGTGACCCGCGCCGAGATCGAGGAAGTGCGCGGCGTGGCGCTCAGCCGCGGAACCATCGACACGCTGCTGGAGGCGGGCTGGATCCGCCCGAAAGGCCGCCGGCGCGCGCCGGGCAAACCGGTCACCTGGGGCACGACGCCGGCTTTCCTGGATCATTTCGGCCTGCCGGACCTGACCGCGCTGCCGGGCGTCGAGGAGCTGAAGGCGGCCGGGCTGTTGGAGATGCGCTCCGGCGCGCTCGCCATGCGCCGGGAGGACGATGCGCCCGAGGACGAGGAGGAAGACGAGGAATCCGTCGACGAACGCACCGCCTTCCTGGAGAACGACGAAGTCTTCGAGGCGTTGGAAACCGACGATCACATCGCGCTGGACGAATGAGCGGCGTCGACGAGCGCCCCTGTCGGTTGGGCTTGTCCTTGCGAACGCTTCTCAATATCTTGATGTCATGAAACAGACCGCGCCCCCCAAACTGGAACTCCGCGGGATCCGCTGTCTCTATGACGAGACGGTGGCGGTGGACGACCTCGACCTCGCCGTCCGGGCGGGGGAGGTGGTCTGTCTGCTCGGCCCCTCGGGCTGCGGCAAGACCACCGCGCTGCGCGTCGCCGCCGGTCTGGAGCCGGCCGCGGCGGGCGAGGTGCTGCTGGACGGGCAGGTTGTCTCCTCGACGAGCGTCCACGCCCCGCCGGAGCGGCGCAGCGTCGGCCTCGTCTTCCAGGATTATGCGCTGTTTCCGCACCTGACGATCGCGGACAACATCGCGTTCGGCCTCGAGCGCCTGCCGGCCGCGGAGAGGGCGGAGCGCGTCGAGCGCATCCTGCAGCGCGTCGGTCTGGCGGAGTACGGCGCGTCCTACCCGCACGAACTGTCGGGCGGGCAGCAGCAGCGCGTCGCGCTGGCGCGGGCGTTGGCGCCGGATCCGGCGATCGTGCTGATGGACGAGCCGTTCTCGGGCCTGGACGCGCGGCTGCGCGACCGGGTTCGCGACAAGACGCTGCATGTCCTGAAGCAGTCCGGCGCCGCCTGCCTGATGGTCACCCACGATGCGGAGGAGGCGATGTATATGGCCGACCGCATCGCCGTCATGCGCGAGGGGCGCTTGATCCAGGTCGGCGCCCCGGACGAGCTTTATTGCCGGCCCGCCGACGCCTTCGTCGCCGCGTTCTTCGGGGAGGTGAACCACATCTACTCCGCCGTCTCGAACGGAGCGGCCGAGACGCCGATCGGCAACATCCGCGCCGAAGGCTTCAAGGAGGGGGAGGCGGTCGACGTCGTCGTCCGGCCGGAGGCGATTACGCTGACGCCGGCGGACCGCAGCTCCTACGGGCCGGGCTACGCGAAGGTGCTCGCCGCGCGCATGTTGGGGCGCACCAGCCTCGTCCATCTGTGCACCTGCAAGACCACCGGCGAGGACCTGCATCTTCACGCCCGCATCCCCGGCCGCTACCTGCCGGAGGAGGACTCCATCCAATCGGTCGTCCTGGACCGAAGTCAGGCCTTTGTTTTTCCGGTCGAAGGGGCTAAATAGCGGGTCGCGTTGCGGGGTCGGAGCGCATCTGCCATGATCCCCGCGCGATCGCATCCTCCGGGCGCTTGTCACCTGCGCGTCGATCGGGACGCGATCCCCATAAAGTGAGCGCTGCGAGGGTCGGCGGCGCGTGATGCAGGGAATATCGGGAATGGGCACTTTCAGCATCTGGCACTGGCTAATCGTCCTGGCGGTCGTGCTGCTCCTGTTCGGCGGGCGCGGCAAGATCTCCCAGATCATGGGCGACTTCGGCAAGGGCCTGAAGAGCTTCAAGAAGAACGTCAAGGACGAAGGCGGCGAGGACGATGGCGAGGGCCAGCAGGCCAAGCGCATCGCCGAAGAGCCGGCCTCCGCTGCGGACTCGTCCGCGTCCGAGACGAAGCAGGACAAGGCCGCCAACGGCTGAGGTCTGACGCGCGGCCCGGCGCGCGCGAAGGCGCGAGGCGGGCGGCGCTTCCTCTCCCGGTCCGCGGCGCGGTCCTTCGGCCGGTCCTGGGCCTCCCAGGCGGCCGGACGGCTACGACCCCACGCGGCGGGGTTCTCTTGCAGTCTCGATGAGGCGGTGAAGGCGGCGTTCTATGCTGGACATCGGCTGGCCGGAGTTGATGCTGATCGCGGCGATCACCGTCGTCGTGGTCGGACCGCGGGAGATCCCCCGCGTCTTGCGCACGGTCAACGGCTATGTGCGCAAGGCGCGCTCGCTCGCCTCCGAGTTCCACAGCTCAATCGAGGACATGGCCCGTGAGGCCGACCTCGAGGATCTCAAGAAACAGATGAAGAGCACGACCGACGACTTCTCGGGCGATTTCGAGAAGAGCGTCGATCCGACCGGCGACGTCACCAAGTCGATGCGCGATCTCAAGGATACGATGAACGCGCGCTACAGCGACGAGAAGGCGCGCGCGCCCGGCAACAGCGTCACCCCGCCGCCGCCCGAGGAAAGCGCCGCCCAACCGATCGCCGAACCGTCCGCCGACAAGGCGGCCGGGGCGGCGCCGGCGCCGGCGAAGAAGAGCGCTGCGAAGAAAGCGGCGCCCAAGAAGACGGCCGCGAAGACGGATGGGGCCAAGACCGGCGCCAAGAAGACGGCGGCCAAGACGGCGGCCAAGACGGCGGCTAAGGCGGCGGCGAAGAAGACGGCGGCCAAGAAGACGGCCGCCAAGAAGCCCGGCGAGGCCGGAGCGGCCTCGTCATGACCGCGGGCGGGTACGATCCGGACGTCGAGGCCTCGAAGGCGCCGCTGCTCGAGCACATGGTCGAGTTGCGCAAGCGCCTGATGTGGTCGGGCATCGCGCTGATCGCGGCCTTCGTCCTGTCCTTCCCCTTCGCGGCTTCGATCTTCAACTTCCTGGTCGCGCCGCTGCAGGATCTCTGGCATGACCAGACCGGCCGACGACTGATCTACACGGCGCTGCACGAAAAGTTCTTCACCGAGATCAAGGTGGCCTTCTTCGCGGGCTTCTGCCTGTCCTTCCCCTTTATCGCGGGCCAGATGTGGCTGTTCATCGCGCCGGGCCTCTACCGGCACGAGAAGCGGGCCTTTCTGCCCTTCCTGCTGGCGACGCCGGTGCTGTTCCTCGTGGGCGCCGCCTTCGTCTACTATCTGGTGCTGCCGGTCGCCTGGCAGTTCTTCGCCGGCTTCGAACAGGCCGGCGGGGACAACGTGCTGGCGATCGAGCTGGAGCCGAAGGTCAACGAGTACCTGTCGCTCGTCATGCGGTTGATCTTCGCCTTCGGCATCAGCTTCGAATTGCCTGTGGCGCTGACCTTGATGGCGCGCGTCGGGATGGTGTCGGCCGCCGGACTGCGTCAGAAGCGCCGCTATGCGATCGTCATCGCCTTCATCGCGGCGGCGATCCTGACGCCGCCGGACCCGCTGAGCCAGCTCGGGCTCGCCATCCCGATCATCCTGCTCTACGAAATCTCCATTCTGTGCGCCGACGTGATCGAAAAGGGGCGTCGCAAGCGCGAGGAAGAGCTCGGCCTCGTCGACGAGGAAGAGGAAGGGGACGATCTGGACGCCGCGGAGGGGAGCGGAAGCGACGGATCGCGCGACCGATCTTGACGCGCCGCGCGCCGTCGGGCCGCGCGGCCCCGTCTTCAAGGCGGGCGACCCCGTCTTCTCCCAACGCTTCCTATTGATGAGCCAGAGCGATGCATGACCTGAAATTTATTCGCGACAATCCCGACGCTTTCGACGCCGGGCTCAAGGCCCGCGGTCTTGATCCGCTGTCGGCGGAGATTCTCGACCTCGACCGCCGCCGGCGCGCGGCCCAGACCGAGATGCAGGAGCTGCAGAGCCGCCGCAACGCGGCCTCGCGCGACATCGGCGCGAAGAAGAAGGCGGGCGAGGACGCCGACGCCCTCGTCGCCGAGGTGCAGCGGATCAAGCAGCGCCTCGTCGAGCTGGAGGGCGAGGAGGCCGATTGCGGCGAAACGCTGGAGGCGCATCTCGTCGGTCTGCCGAACCTGCCGTTCGAGGATGTGCCCGTCGGCCCGGACGAGAGCGCGAACGAGGAGACACGGCGCGTCGGCGCGCCGCGCGCCTACGATTTCGAGCCCAAACAGCATTTCGAGATCGGCGAGGCGTTGGGCCTGATGGATTTCGAGACGGCGGCGCGCATGTCCGGCGCGCGCTTCGTATTGCTGAAGGGTGCGCTGGCGCGCATGGAGCGGGCCCTGGCCAACTTCATGCTCGACGTGCATACGAGCGAGAACGGCTACAGCGAGACGATCCCCCCCTTCCTGGTGCGCGACAACGCGCTGTTCGGCACCGGTCAGTTGCCGAAGTTCGCGGAGGATCTGTTCCGCACCACGTCCGAGCATTGGCTGATCCCAACCGCCGAGGTGCCGCTGACCAACATCGGCGCCGAGACGGTGTGGGAGGAGACGGACCTGCCGATGCGCTTCACCGCCTGGACGCCCTGCTTCCGCTCGGAAGCGGGCGCGGCGGGGCGCGACACCCGCGGCATGATCCGCCAGCACCAGTTCTCGAAGGTGGAGATGGTCTCGATCGTCCATCCCGACCGCTCGGCCGAGGAGCTGGAGCGCATGACCGCCTGCGCCGAGGGAATCCTGAAGCGGCTGGACCTGCCGTTCCGCACGGTCGTGCTGTCGACGGGCGACATGGGCTTCGGCGCGCGCAAGACGCACGACATCGAGGTCTGGCTGCCCGGCCAGGGGCAGTATCGCGAGATTTCGAGCTGCTCCAACTGCGGCGACTTCCAGGCCCGGCGCATGAAGGCCCGCTTCAAGACGCCGGGCGAGAAGGGGACCCGCTTCGTCCACACGCTGAACGGCTCCGGCCTCGCGGTCGGACGCACGCTGATCGCCGTGCTGGAGACCTATCAGGAGGCTGACGGCGCCGTCGCGATTCCCGACGCGCTGAAGCCCTATATGGGCGGCCTGACGCGCATCGAGGCGCCGAAATGACCGCGCAAGACGACGCGCCGCGGCGCGTCGACCTCGCCGGGGCGCGGGTGCTCTTGACCAACGACGACGGGATCGAGGCGGAGGGCCTCGCCGTGCTGGAGCGCGCGGTCGCGCCGCATGTCGGGGAGCTCTGGGTCGTCGCGCCGGCGAGCGGGCGCAGCGCGGCCTCCGTCATGACCTCGCTGCGTCGGCGCATCAAGCCGGAGGCGCGCGGCGCCCGCCGCTTCGCCGTCGACGGCTCGCCGGCCGACTGCATGCTGATCGCGCTGCAGCGCCTGATGGCCGATACGCCGCCGGACCTCGTGCTCTCCGGCGTCAATCACGGGGCCAATCTGGGGGACGATCTGAACTTCTCCGGCACGGTGGGGGCGGCCGTCGCGGCGGCGCTGGAAGGCGCGCCGGCGATCGCGCTGTCCGTGGCGCACGGGCCGGGGGGCTATGCGGCCGGCCATGATTGGCGCCAGGCCGAGGCGCGCAGCGCCGACCTGATCGCCCGGCTATGCGACGCCGGCTTCGCGCCGGGCGGCCTCTACGCCGTCAACTACCCGCACGATCCGTCCGATCCCGATGCGCCGGCGCTGGTGCGGCCGGCCGGCAGGCAGGGCGGCAGCTTCCGCTTGGAGGAGGACGGCGACGGCGGCGTCATCGTCCGCCACCAGGGCGACCGCGGGGTCGACCGCAGCGCCTCGGACTATGACGCCGTCCGGCAGGGCCGTATCGCGATCACGCCGGTGACCGTCGACCGAACCGACTGGCGGGTCTTGCAGCGGCTGGGCGAAGCGGTCTAGGAACGCCTCGTCCCCGATTCGCTGACGGAGCCTCCTTCTGCCATGCCCGGCGACCCGACCGCGCCCGATCCCTATTCCGAGGCCAAGGCCCGCCTGATCCTGGAGCTGCGCCGCGGCGGGGTGACGGACGATGCGGTGCTCGACGCGATCGAGCAGACCCCGCGCGAGCTCTTCGTGCCCGAGACTTTCCGCGGCCACGCCTACGACAATGCGGCGCTGCCCATTTCCCAGGGCCAGACCATCAGCCAGCCGCTGATCGTGGGGATGATGAGCCAGGCGCTGAAGCTCGACCGGCGCTGCAAGGTGCTGGAGATCGGGACAGGCTCCGGCTACCAGGCCGTGGTGCTGTCCCACCTCTGCCGCCGGGTCTACACGATCGAGCGGTGGAAGCCGCTGCTGCGCCAGGCGGAGGCGGTGTTCCACGCGCTGCACCGCGGCAACATCCACACCCGCTTCGGCGACGGCATGAAGGGCTGGCCCGAACAGGCGCCGTTCGACCGCATTATGGTGACGGCGGCGGCCGAGGAGGTCCCGCCCGCGCTCTTCGAGCAGTTGAAGCCGGGCGGAATCCTGGTCGCGCCGATCGGCCGGCCGCTGGATCAGGACCCGCTGGGCGCGCAGACGCTGAAGCGTTTCACCAAGGGCGCGGACGGCGGGGTCGCGGTCGAGGATCTGGGCGGCGTGCGCTTCGTGCCCCTGAAGCCCGGCACCGAAAACTGAGATGCGACGCACGCCCGCGTCCCGTCGCGCATGGCGCGGCCCCGAATCTTGGGCATAATCTCAGGCGCTATGAAACGCCCCTCAACCCTGGTCGTTCTGCTGTTCGTCGCCGGCTCCCTGGCGCTCGGCGCCTGTTCGCGCGGCGGCGGGCCGGTGGTGCGGATCTATGACGGCTCAGTCCAGACCGGGTCGGCCGCCGGCGCCGCCAGCGCGACGCCGCAGCGCGAGACCGGGGCGGTTCCGGTCGCGGTCTCGCCGAACGGCGTCCACATCGTGCGGCGCGGCCAGACGCTCTATTCCATCGCGCGGGCCTACAACGCGCCCTTGCGCGCGCTGATCGTGGAGAACGGCCTGGCGCCGCCCTATCGGCTTGAGATCGGCGACCGGTTGCGCGTGCCCCAGGCCGAGAGCTATCGCGTCCGCCCGGGCGACACGGTCTATGGCGTCAGCCGCGATTTCGGCGTCTCGATGACCGAGCTGGTGCGGCTCAACGGCATCGCGGCGCCCTATACGATCCGCGTGGGACAGCGCCTGCTGATCCCGGGTCGGGTCAGCGTCGAGCCGGCGCGGGCCGACGCGCCGCCCACCCCGGATGCGAAGGAAGTGGCGGAGCGGACGCAAGCGGCCCTGCGCGCGCCCGACCCCGAACCCGCCCCGGCGCGGGAGGCCGCGGCGTCCCGTCCCCGGCCGCCGGACCCGCCCGACGCCTTGCCGGACCGGCCGTTCCGGATGACCGACGCCGGCGATCCGCGCCCGCGGGTCAAGCCGGAGCCGCCGCGGCGCGCGCTCGCCTCGATCGCACAGCCGCCGGCGCGCGCGGCCTCGCGCTTTCTCTGGCCGGTGGAGGGGCGGGTCGTCTCGCGCTTCGGGCCGAAGGGGAAGGGGCTGCATAATGACGGGCTGAACATCGCCGCCCCGCGCGGCGCGGCGGTCCGCGCTGCGGAAAACGGCGTCGTCGCCTATGCGGGGACGGAGCTGAAAGGCTTCGGCAACGGCGTCCTGGTGAAGCACGCGGACGGCTACATGACCTTCTACGCGCATAACGACGCGGTCCTGGTCGCGCGCGGCCAGACGATCAGCCGCGGCCAGACCATCGCGCGGGTCGGCTCCAGCGGCAATGTCGACCAGCCGCAATTGCATTTCCAGATTCGGCGCGGCCGCGAGGCGCTGAATCCCGAACGACTGCTGGGAGGCTGATCGCATGGCGACGGGAATCGGCGCGACGGGCTCTTGCCATTGCGGCGCGGTGCGGTTCCGCGTCGTGCTGCCGGAAGAGCCGGAGGCCTATCGCTGCAACTGCTCGCTGTGCCGGCGCAAGGGCGCGGCGATCACGCCGGTTCCGAAATCGGCGCTGACGCTGCTGAGCGATTGGGCCGCGATGGGCGTCTATCAATTCAACACGCGCGTCGCGAAGCACTATTTCTGCAAGACCTGCGGAATCTACACCTTCCACCAGCGCCGCATCGATCCGGAGAGCTATGGGATCAACATCGGTTGCCTGGACGACCTGCCGCCCGAAACCTTCGAGCCGATCGGCGAGGCCGACGGCGCGAACGAGTAGGGCGCGCCGTCCGCCCTAGCCGAGCGTCAGCGGCTTGCCCAGCCGCCCGGCCAGATCCTGCACGAACTGCCAGGCGACGCGGCCGGAGCGCGCGCCGCGGGTCACCGACCATTCGATCGCCTGCGGGCGCCAGTCCTCCTCCGTGGCGGGCAGGTCGTAGGCCTCGACATAGGCCCGGATCATGGCGAGGAAGGTCTCCTGATCGCAATTGTGGAAACCGAGCCAGAGGCCGAAGCGGTCGGACAGCGAGACCTTCTCCTCGACCGCTTCGGAGGGGTTGATGGCGGTGCTGCGCTCGTTCTCGATCATGTCGCGCGGCATCAGGTGGCGGCGGTTGGAGGTGGCGTAGAAGACGACGTTCTCCGGCCGCCCCTCGACGCCGCCCTCGAGCACGGCTTTCAGCGACTTGTAGGCCGCGTCCTGCCCGTCGAAGCTGAGATCGTCGCAGAACAGGATGAAGCGCCGGTCCAACCGCTTGAGCAGCGTCAGCAGCGTCGGCAGGGTCGGGATGTCCTCCCGGTGGATTTCGACCAGGGCCAGCGCGCCCGCGCGCTCGGCGTTGATCTCCGCATGCACGGCCTTCACCAGCGAGCTCTTGCCCGCGCCGCGCGCGCCCCAGAGCAGCGCGTTGTTGGCCGGCAGGCCGTCGGCGAAGCGCCTGGTGTTCTCGTAGAGCTGGCGGCGCTGGCTTTCGATCCCCTGCAGGAGGTCGAGCGGGATGCGATTGACCGTCGCCACCGGCTCCAGCCGCGGCCCCGCCGGCTGCCAGACGAAGGCGTCGCCGGCGTTGGCGTCCGGCGCCGACGGCGGCGGTGGGGCGAGACGCTCGAGCGCGTCGGCGATCCGGGTCAGGACCGCGCTCAGTTCTGCATCGGCGGCCGGTCGTTCGGGGTCGGTCATCGGGCGGGTTCCCAGCGAAGTGAAGGCGGCTCGGACGGCCGGCGCGGCGGGGCGGGACGATAGCAGAGGGCGCGCGCCGGTCAACGCCGTGTGCGGGGCCGCGCGCGGGTGCGGGAACCCCGCGCCATCCGCCCGTCGGAGGCCGGCCGTCCGTCATTGCATTCCCGCCTCTGGCGGGTATAGTCCCGCGCGGTTTTCGGGGGCGACGCCCCTCGCTTGCAAGAGATGCGGCCGAGCCCAAGATAGGGCGGGGCTTTTGAGGAGACGGCGATGTTCATTTCGACCGCGTGGGCGCAGTCCGGCGGCGGCGATGCGGGAAGCGCGCTCACCGCTTTCCTGCCGCTGATCCTGATCTTCGTGATCTTCTATTTCCTGCTGATCCGCCCGCAGCAGAAGCGCCAGAAGCAGCACCAGCAGAAGCTGCAGGCGATCCGTCGCGGCGACAAGATCCTGACCGGCGGCGGCCTGTTCGCGTCCGTCACCAAGGTGATCGACGACAATGAACTGCAGGCCGAGATCGCCGACGGCGTGAAGGTGCGCGTCGCCCGCAGCATGGTGGCGGACGTGATCTCCAAGACCGAGCCCGCCAAGGACCAGGCGCCCGCGAACGACGGCGCCAAAAAGGGCGGCCTGCTCGGCGGCCTGCTGGGCGGCGGCAAGTCGCAAGGCGGCGCCGACGCGGCGGACAAGACCGTCGAGGGTAAGGCGGAGGGCGGCCAGTCCGGCGGCAAGAAGGGCGGCGGCGAGAAGTAGCGGCCGCCTTTCGCGCATTTCTGCGCCCCATACGCCATCTGAACCGAGGAGCCGATGCTTCAGTTTCCCGTCTGGAAGAAGGTGCTGATCGGCGTCATCTGCGCGCTGGGCGTCCTCTATGCGGCGCCCAACTTCGCGCCGGGCGTGTTCAAGGACCTGCCGAGCTGGGCCCCGAGCAAGACCGTCAATCTCGGCCTGGACCTGCAGGGCGGCGCGCATCTGCTGATGCAGGTGGAGGTCGAGGCGGTGGTCGAAGAGCGCCTGCAGTCGACCGAGGAGCTGATCCGCGGCGAACTGCGCGAGGCGCGCGTGCGCGCCCGCGGCCTCGGCGTGGACGGGAACACGGTGACCTTCCGCCTGACCGATCCGACGCAGCGCGACGAGGTCTTGGCGCTGGTGCGGGAGTTGGACCAGGAACTTGTGGTCGAGGCGAGCGAGGCCGGCGCCTTCCGACTGACGCTCACCGACGCCGCGCGCGACGAGATGATCAACAACGCGATCGAGCAGTCGATCGAGATCGTCCGCCGCCGCGTCGACGAGTTCGGCACGACCGAGCCGACGATCCAACGTCAGGGCGAGGACCGGATCCTGGTGCAGGTGCCCGGCGTCGGCGACACCGAGCGCCTGAAGGAGGTGCTCAACACCACCGCCAAGCTGAGCTTCCATCTGGTCGACCGCTCGGTTCCCGTGCAGCAGGCCTTGCAGGGCCGCACCCCGCCGGGCACGGACCTGTTGCCGACCAGGGAGAAGCTGGCGAGCGGCGAGCCCGCCGGCTACTACCTCGTCGGGCGGCGCGTAATCGTCAGCGGCGAGAATCTGACCAACGCCCAGTCGACCTTCCAGGAAGGCCGTCCCGTCGTCGCCTTCAGCTTCGACAGCCGCGGCGCCAAGCGCTTCGGCGACGCGACCCGCGACAATGTGGACGAACTGCTCGCCATCGTGCTGGACGATCAGGTGGTCAGCGCGCCGCGCATCAACGAGCCGATCCTGGGCGGCAGCGGCATCATCACCGGCGACTTCTCGCTGCAGGAGACGGAGGATCTGGCGATCCTCTTGCGCGCCGGCGCGCTGCCCGCGCCCTTGAGCTATATCGAGGAGCGCAGCGTCGGCCCCGGCCTCGGCCAGGATTCGATCGACGCCGGGCGGCTCGCCGCGATCATCGGTTTCGTCGGCGTCGCCCTCTTCATGGCGGCGAGTTACGGGCTGTTCGGCGCCATGACGGTTTTGGCGCTGGTGCTGAACCTGTGCCTGATCCTGGCGATCCTGAGCGCGATCCAGGCGACGCTGACCCTGCCGGGCATCGCCGGCATCGTGCTCACCGTCGGCATGGCGGTCGACGCGAACGTGCTGATCTTCGAACGAATACGCGAGGAGTCGCGTCAGGGGCGAACGCCCATATCGGCGGTCGACGCCGGCTATCGCGGCGCCTTGTCGACCATCATCGACGCGAACCTGACCACGCTGATCGCGGCGGTGCTGCTGTTCGCCTTCGGGTCCGGCCCCATTCGCGGCTTCGCGGTGACGCTGTCGGTCGGCATCGTGACCTCGATGTTCACGGCGATCATGATCACGCGGCTCTTCGTGGTGAGCTGGCTGCGCGCCAAGCGGCCGCAGGCGTTGCCGATCTGAGCACGGCCGCGCCCGGCGGTTCGACGGACGGGATAGAGAAGGGAAGGCGGAAGCGCCCATGCTGCTGAAACTGGTTCCGGCCGAGACGAAGGTCCGCTTCATGCGCTGGCGGCGCGTGGGCTTCATCCTGTCGGCGGCGCTGCTGATCGGTTCGCTGGCGCTGGTGGGCGTGCGCGGGCTCAATCTGGGGATCGACTTCCTGGGCGGCACGCTGATCGAGGTGCAGACCGACGGCCCCGCCGATCTCGGCTGGTTCCGCGGCGAACTGAACGGCCTCAATCTCGGCGAGGTCTCGTTGCAGGAGTTTGGCGCGCCCGACACCGTCCTGATCCGCATCCAGCGCCAGGAGGGCGGCGAGGAGGCCCAACTCGCGGCGCTCCAGATCGCCAAGGACGCGATCGACGAACGGGTGGTCGAGTACCGGCGCCAGGAGTTCGTCGGCCCGACGATCGGCGCCGAGCTGCAGGAGGCCGCGATCTACGCGGTGCTCAGCGCGCTCGCCGCCATCATGCTCTATATCTGGTTCCGCTTCGAATGGCAGTTCGGGCTGGGCGCGATCATCGCCCTGACCCACGATGTGATCGCGACGATGGGGCTGTTCGCGCTCCTACAGCTCGAATTCAACCTATCCACCGTCGCCGCGGTGCTGACCATCGCCGGCTATTCGATCAACGACACCGTCGTGGTGTACGACCGCGTGCGCGAGAAGATTCGGAAATACAAGCGCATGCCGTTCGAGGAGCTGTTCGACTTCGCGCTGAACAAGACGCTGTCGCGCACCTTGATGACCAGCGCGACGACGCTGCTGGCGCTGACCGCGCTCGCGCTGTTCGGCGGCGAGGTGATCCGCGGCTTTGCGATCGCGCTGATCTTCGGCGTGGTGATCGGCACCTATTCCTCGGTCATGGTGGCGGTGCCGCTGTTGCTCTATCTGCGCCCGCGCCGCGGCGACGAGGAGGCGGCGCCGGGGGAAGGGAGCGGCTCCGGCCCCGCGGCCTCCGAGGCCTAGGGACCCAAAGCCCGCGCCGATGGAGATAACGCCCGCCATCCCCGAGGACCGCCAGGTCGTCGACAGCTACGGCCCCGGGCGTTTCCGCATCGCCAGGACGGACTATGAGGGGCCGGTCATCGTGCTGCCGGGCCGGGTGCTGGCCTGGGACGTGTCCGACCTTTCGCAGCTCGCGCCGGAGCGCCTGGCCCCCGCCTTCGAGACGGAGGAGGCGGTAGAGCTTCTGCTGATCGGCCTCGGGCCCCGCATGGCGCCGCCTCCCAAGGGCTTGCGCGAAGCGGCCCGCGCCCGCGGCGCGGCGATCGATTTCATGGAGACCGGCGCAGCCTGCCGGACCTACAACGTCCTGCTGGCGGAAGGCCGTCAGGTCGCCGCGGCGCTGATCCCGCTCTGAGGCGTTTCAGTCCGCACGGTGGGCCGGCCCTGCGCTAGGCAGGACGAGCCGCGCGGTGGTTCCCCTATCCGGTTCGCTCTCGATCGTGACGTCGCCGCCATGGGCGCGGGCGAGATCGCGGGCCAGCGGCAGGCCGAGGCCGGCCCCTTCCATCGCCCGTCCGACGGCGCTCTCGCTCCGCTCGAAAGGCTCGAAGATGCGCGCGAGGTCGTCCGGGGCGACGCCGATGCCGGTGTCGGCGACGGTGATGACGGCCCGATCGGCTTCCTGCGCGGCGGTCACACGAACGCGCCCGCCATCCTCGGTGAATTTTACCGCGTTGCCGATCAGGTTCAGCAGGATCTGGCGCAGGCGCTGCGGGTCCGCCTGGATGGAGAGGGGCGGATCGGGGGCGTCGAGGTGCAGCGAGACGCCGCCCTGCGCGGCGCGCGGCGCCATCAGCCGCACCGTCTGCTCCAGCGCCTCGCCCAAGGCGACCGCCTCCGGGCGGACGCTCAGTCTGCCGGCGTCGTGCTTGGCGATGTCGAGGATGTCGTCGATCAGTTGCAGCAGCATTGAGGCGCTGGCGTGGATGTCGGCGACATAACTCTCATACCGGTCGTTCGCCAACGACCCGAAGACGCGCGATTGCATCAGGTCTGAGAAGCCGATGATGCTGTTGAGCGGCGTGCGCAATTCATGGCTGACATTGGCGAGGAAGCGGGACTTTGACCGATTGGCCGCCTCCGCCGATTCCTTCGCGCCCTGCAGGTCGGCCAGGGTCGCGCGCCGCTCGGTCACGTCCTGCACCATGCCTTCGTAGTACAGCAGCGCGCCGGTCTCGTCGCGGATCGCCCGCATGGTCTCGCTGACCCAGAGGCGTTCGCCGGTCGCGATGCGGTAGACCTCGCTTTCGAAGCGCTGCACAGAGCCGGACTCCGCAACCGCCGCCATGAACTCCCGACGACGCGCCGGATCGACATAGAATTGCCGACCCGCGTCCTCGACGGCAGCGATCAGATCCGCTTCGCGCTCGAACCCCATCATCTGGACGAAGGCGGGGTTTGCGCGCAGCAGCCGGCCGCCGGGGCTGCTGCGGACGATCCCTTCCGACACCCGGTCGAACAGGGCGCGAAAACTCTCCTCCGCCGCGACGCGGCGGGTCACGTCGATCAGCGCGCCGGCGTAGCCGACCACCGCTCCGGTCGCGTCGCGGATCGCGTTCGAGGTCTCGCTGACCCAGAAAAGCGTCCCGTCGCGCCGCCGACACTTGATCAGATAGTCGTGGACGCGGCCGTCCCTCGCCATCAGGCGCTGAAACTCGCCGCGCTGGGCCGCGTCGGCGTAGAAGCGCTCTCCGACCTTCGGATCGTCGGCGAAGAGCGCCTCGATATCCGGATAGCCGAGCATCTGCGCCAACGTCTCGTTGGCGAAGACATAGCGTCCGTCGAGGCGGGTCTCGAACAGACCCACGCCCGCATTGGCGATCACCCGGCGGTAGGTCGCCGGGTCCCAGTCGGGGCGGTCGGAAGTCTTGCCTGTCACCCTCAAGGCCTTCAAATCAGAGGCGTGCCGCCGCAGTCTGGGCCTGTGAACGGGCCGCGGCTGGACGCGCGCCGTCATTAGCCTATCCTTGCGGCCAGAATGCAATGCGCTGGCGGTTGCAAACAGGCCCCGCCCGTCCCTTGGTTGAGACGTGATGACCAGATCCTCCGCCGGCTTTCCCGGCTTCTCGATCGCCTGCGGCGTCGACGACGATCCGGAGAACGCCGCGCTGGCCGTGACCCGCGCCAGCGCGTCGACTCTCTGGGCCGTGGGCCGATTCCTGCCGCGCGAGAAGCGCCGTCTCTTCGAGGCCGCCTACGCGACCATGCGCATCGTCGACGATTTGGTCGACGACGGCTTCCTGGCGGCGCCGCCGGCGGTTCGCGATCGCGAGCGCCAGGCGGTTCGGACCGCCGTCGACGACTGGTTGGCCCGGTGCCGGGCCGCCCTGGCGGGGACGGCGTGGCGCGCCGCGCCGGCCGGCGCGGGCGGGGCGTCCGACCCGTTGCTGGCCGCCGGGGCCGGCCCGCTCTATGACGCGCTGACGCAGGCGGCCCGCGCGGGTGGGCCGGGGGACCGGGCCTGGCGTCTGCTCGCCGGCGCCATGCGGCGCGACGCGGCGGAACGGCCGATCGACGACTGGCCCGACTTCCTGAGCTATTGCGAGGGCGCGACGGTGGCGCCGGCGGCGGTTTTCCTGTTCGTGCTGACCGCCCGCGCGCAAGACGGCCGCCTCGCCTCGACGCTGGACGAGGAGGCGCTGTTCGATGCGGCGCGGCCGATGGCGCTCTTCTGCTATCTGGTGCACATCCTGCGCGATCTGGCGAAGGACGCGCCGCGCGGCGGCCAACTCGTCACCCTGCCGGCGGATCTGTTGGCGGCGCATGGGCTGACGCGCGAGGCCGTCGCGGCGGCCGTTGCAGCGCGCGCGCCCGAGGCGTTGGGGCTCGCCGCCGATCTGGCGGGCCGCGCGGCCGCCTATCGCGCGGAGACCGAGGCGGTGCGCGAGCGCCTCGCCCCCGATCTGGGCCCGCGCGAGCGCGCGATCCTCGCCGCGCTCACGACCGTCTACGCGCGGCTCCATGACGGCCTCGCCGCCGCGCCGGAGCGCGCGCTTGACCCGCAGGCCGCAGCCGGCAAGGGCGAGGCGGCGGCCGTCTTCGCCGCGGAAGGGCTGACCCCCGACTTGGTGGAGCCCGGGGCGTGACCGAGCCTCCGCATGCTCCCGCCGGCGGCGCCGACAGCGATCCCGAGGCCGAGCGGCGCGGCGTCGGACCCTGCGCCCGGATCGTGCGCCGGGCCGATCCCGACCGGTTCCTGTCGGCGATCGCCGCGCCGGCCGCCGCGCGCCCGGCGCTCTTCGCGCTCTACGCTCTCAACGCCGAGGTCGCCAAGGTCCGCGACGTCGTCAGCGAGGCCATGCTCGGCGACATCCGCCTGCAATGGTGGCGGGAGGCGGTCGAGGAGTGCTTCGCCGGCCGCCCGCGCCGGCACGAGGTGGTGCGCGCGCTGGCGGATGCGGTCGCCGCCGCGCGGCCCGACCCGGCCCTGTTCGAGGCGTTGATCGACGCCCGCGCCCGCGACCTGGACGACGCGCCGATCGAGTCGCTGGCGGACTACGAAGCCTACGCCCGCGCCACCAGCGGCGGGGTGATCCGTCTGGCGGTCCAGATGCTGGGGCTCGCGGAGACGGCGGAGAGCGTCGCGGCGGCGGAGCATCTGGGGATCGGCTATGCGCTGATCGGCCATGTCCGCGCGCTGCCCTACAGTCTGGCGCAGCGGCGCACGCTGCTGCCGCGCGCGGTCCTGCGCGGCGCGGGCGCCGACGAGGCGCTGCTCTACAAAGCGAAGCCGGCCGCGGAGATCGCGCGCGGCGCGGCGACGCTGCTCGACCTGGCGGACGCGCATCTGAAGGCGGCGCGCCGGGCCCGGGGGGCGGTTCCGAAAAAGGCGGCGCCGGCCTTCCTGGGCGCGCGGCTGGCGGCCTCCCATCTGGCGCAGCTCAGGCGCGCCGGCTGCGACCCGTTCGACGGGCGCCTCGCGCATCCGCCGCCCTGGCGCGCGCTGTCGCTCGCCTGGGGCGCCCGGACCGGACGCTGGTGACAGGATGCAGGAGCGAGGCGTGACCGCGATCCGCCCCTTCGAGGAGGCCGACTGGCCCGCCGTCTGGGCGGTCCTGGAGCCGGTGTTCCGCGCCGGCGACACCTATCCCTATTCGCCGGATCTGAGCGAGGCCGAGGCGCGGCGGCTTTGGATCGATCAGCCCGAGGCGACCTTCGTCGCGCTGGACGCGGCGGGCCGCGTCCTCGGCACCTTCTATCTGAAGCCCAACCAGCCGGGGTTGGGCGATCATGTGTGCAATTGCGGCTATGTCACAGCGGCCGAAGCGCGCGGGCGCGGCGTGGCGCGTGCGATGTGCGCCGACTCGCAGGCGATCGCCCGCGCGCGCGGCTATCGCGCGATGCAGTTCAATTTCGTGGTGGCCAGCAACGAGGGCGCGGTCGCGCTCTGGCGCAAGCTCGGCTTCGAGATCGTCGGAACCGTCCCGGAGGTCTTCCGCCACCCGCGCCTCGGCTTTGTCGACGCGCACGTCATGCACAAGAAGCTGGCGGCGGACTGACCGGCGGGGTGCGGCCTATTCCGCGGCTGCAGCCGGCCGGCCGAGCCATTGATCGAGCGCGGCGAGCGCCCGGCGGCTCAGCAGCTGCTTGCGCGCGCGACCGCGCGGGCGCTGCTTCTTGTCGGTCACGCCGATCTCCTCCGCCAGTGGCGGGAAGAGGCCGAAATTGACGTTCATCGGCTGGAAGGTCTCGGCCTCCGCGCCGGTCGTGATGTGGGCCAGAAGCGCGCCCAGCGCCGTCGTCTCCGGCGGCGCCGGCTGGTCGAGACCGAGCCGTTCGGCCGCCGCGAAGCGCCCGGCCAGAAGCCCGATCGCCGCGCTCTCCACATACCCCTCGACGCCGGTCACCTGCCCGGCGAAGCGCAGGCGCGGGTCGGCCTTGAGGCGCAGGCGCGGGTCCAGGAGCCGCGGGCTGTTCAGGAAGGTGTTGCGGTGAATGCCGCCGAGGCGCGCGAACTCCGCCTTCTCCAGCCCGGGGATCATGCGGAAGATCTCCGTCTGGGCGCCGTATTTGAGCTTGGTCTGGAAGCCGACGAGATTGTAGAGCGTGCCGAGCTGGTTGTCCTGGCGAAGCTGGACCACGGCGTAGGGCCGCCTGTCGGTATGCGGGTCGGTCAGCCCGACGGGCTTCATCGGCCCGAAGCGCAGCGTGTCGACCCCGCGCTCCGCCATCACCTCGATCGGCAGGCAGCCCTCGAAATAGGGCGTGTCCTTTTCCCAGTCCTTGAATTCGGTCTTCTCGCCGTCGATCAGCGCCTGGATGAAGGCCTCGTACTGCGCCTTGTCCATGGCGCAGTTGATGTAGTCGGCGCCTTCGCCCTTGTCGTAGCGCGACTGGCGCCAGGCGCGGGAGAAGTCGATGCTCTCGTGATGGACGATCGGCGCGATGGCGTCGAAGAAGGCGAGCTGCGTCTCCCCCGTCAGGTCGAGGATCGCCTGCGCGAGCGCGGGCGAGGTGAGGGGGCCGGTCGCGACCACCACGCTGTCCCACTCCGCCGGCGGCAGGCCGGCGACCTCCTCCCGGCGGATCTCGATCATCGGGTGGGCCTCGACCGCCGCGCTGACGCGGCCGGCGAATGCGTCCCGGTCGACGGCCAGCGCGCCGCCGGCGGGCAGCCGCGCCTCGTCGCCGCAGCGCAGGATCAACGAGCCGGCGCGGCGCATCTCCTCATGCAGCAGGCCGACCGCGTTGAACTCGGCGTCGTCCGAGCGGAAGGAGTTGGAGCAGACCAGCTCCGCCAGCCGGTCGGTGTGGTGCGCGTCGGTGCGGCGCACGGGCCGCATCTCGTGCAGCACCACCCGTGCGCCCATCTCCGCCGCCTGCCAGGCGGCTTCCGAGCCCGCCAGCCCGCCGCCCACGATATGGACCGTGCGGTCGTCGCTCATCGCGATTTCCTCTCCTTGCATCCCGTGAGAGGGGAGATATCGTCGAGCCCGCGCCGCTGCAAGGGCCGCGCGGAAAAGAGGAGCCAGGCGATGAGCGAACGGGACTTCGACGGCAAGGCGGCGATCGTCACCGGCGCAAGCCGCGGGATCGGGGAAGCGACCGCGCGGGAGCTGGCCGCGCGCGGCGCCGGCGTGGTGCTGCTGGCGCGCGACCGGGCGGCGATCGACGCCCTGTCGGCGGAGATCGAAGCGGCGGGCGGCCGGGCGGCGGCGCAGCCCTGCGACGTCGCGGACTACGCGCAGATGGAGGCGGCGGTTGCGCTGTGCCGGGAGCACTTCGGAGCCCCCGACATCCTGGTCAACAACGCCGGCCTGATCGAGCCGATCGCCCATCTGGCCGACAGCGATCCCGCCGCCTGGGGTCAGGTGATCGACGTCAATGTGAAGGGCGTCTATCACGGGCTGCGCGCGGTGCTGCCGGAGATGGCGGCGCGCGGGTCCGGCGTGGTGGTGACCATCAGTTCCGGGGCCGCGACCAGCGCGCTCGAGGGCTGGAGCCACTATTGCGCCAGCAAGGCGGCGGCGCTGATGCTGACGCGTTGCGCCGATCTGGAGTACGGCGCCAAGGGCGTGCGGGTCGTGGGCCTGAGCCCCGGCACGGTGGCGACGCATATGCAGGTCGCGATCAAGGCCTCGGGGATCAATCCGGTGAGCCAGCTCGACCCCTCGGTCCACATCCCGCCGGAATGGGTCGCCAAGGCGGTGGCCTATCTGTGCACGCCGGCCGGGGCCGCCTATGCCGGTGGCGACATGTCGCTGCGCGAGCCGTCGGTGCGCGCGGCGATCGGCCTCGGCTAAAGCGTTCGGTCGGCGGCGGGCGCCGGGCTGCGCTCGGAGAGCGCCGCCAGCAGCCAATCGCACACGGCCTCGGCGACGGGCTGCGTCTCGGCGTCGTTGCGCCAGACCAGATGATAGCCCATCGCCGGGTTCTCAACCGCCGGGCCGATCCGCGCGAGCGCGCCCGTCGCCAGCAATTCATCCGCCAACGGCCGCCAGGCCAGCGCGACGCCTCGGCCCGCCAGCGCCTCCTGCAGCACCAGCGGATAGTTGTTGTAGAGCACCCGGGGCGCCGGGGGCTTGGGCAGGCCGCGCGCGCGGAACCAGTCGGCCCAGGTCATCCAGGGCTCGTCCCCCTGGTCCATATGCAGCAGTGGGGCGGCGCGCAGCGCCGTCGGATCGCCCGCGGCCAGCCGCGCGTCGGCGGCCAGCAGCGCCGGCGCGGCGACTGGCTCCACCGTCTCGGTGACGAGGCGATGGGCGCGGCGCCCGGCCCAGGGTCCGCGCCCGACCAAGATCGCCAGATCGACCTCCGTCGGGTCGGTCGGGGCGTCGGGGCTGTCGGCGATGGCCAGCCGGATGTCGTAGCCGCCCAGCACCTGCCGCAGCGCGTCGAACCGCCGGATCAACCAGTGCTGGGCGAAGCCGGGATGAACGGTCAGCGTCAGTCGGGGGCGCGGCCCGGCGGCCTTCAGTGCGTCCAGCGCCTCCGCCACCTCGCCGAAGCCCTGCTGGACGCTGGCCAGCAGACGCCGCCCGGCCTCGGTCAGGATCAGGCGGTTGTTGCGCCGCTCGAACAGGGGCTGGCCGGCCATCGCCTCCACCGTGCGCACATGGTGGGTGACGGAGGGCTGGCTGACGCCCAACTCCTCGGCCGCGCGGGTGAAGCCGCCGAGCCGGGCGGCGCTTTCGAAGACCAGAAGGGCGTTGGCGTTCGGGATCGCCCGGCGCAGGGATTTCGACATGGGGCCTCCGGCGCCTCGATCACCGTGCATAAAGCAAGCCTATGGGGCGCATAGGAATTTAGCGGATTGCCCGCGCCCGTCGGCGCGAAGATCGTACGCGCCCGAACAGGCCCCGACCAGACGGAGGATCAGGATGACGCGGATTGTTTCGGTGCGGCTTTTGGAAGCGGGCGGGCTCGTCGCGGCGGCGGCGGACGGCCGCGAGGCGGCGCTGCACCCGATCTGGCTGCGCGAGCGCACGCCGCAACCGGACGCCTTCGACGCGGTCAATCGCCAACGCCTTTTCGATCCGGCGGAGTTGCCGGACGATCTCGCCGTGCGCGAGGCCTCGGTCGATCCGGCCTTGGGGCAGCTCTCGCTGCGCTTCAGCGACGGACACGTCTGCGCGCTCGACGCGGCGGCGCTGGCCGGCGAGTTGGGCTGGATCCAGCCGTCGGAAGAACCGCCGCAGCCCGAGCCCTGGGACGGGGCGCTCGTCGAACGCCCGACGGCCCCCTGGGCGGCGCTGGACGATCCGGGGACGCTCCGCGACCTGCTGGCCGGATTCTTCCGCACGGGGTTCTGTCTTCTGACCGAATGCGGTCGCGAGCGGGGAACTCTGGAGCGCGTCGCGGAGCGCTTCGGCTATCTGCGCGAGACCAATTTCGGCCGCCTCTTCGACGTCGAGACCAAGCCGAACCCGATCGATCTCGCCTATACCGGCCGGGCGCTGACGGCGCATGCGGACAATCCGTACCGCAAGCCGATTCCCGGCATCCAGCTTCTGCACTGCGTGGAAAGCGAGGTTGCGGGCGGTCTCTCGACCCTGGTCGACGGGCTGGCGGTCGCCGAGCGCTTGCAGCGGGACCATCCGGCGGAAGCCGAGGCGCTTGCCCGGCTGCCGGTGCGCTTCCGCTACGAATCGGCCTGCGCCATCTTCGAATCGCACGGACCCTTGATCGAGCGCGGCCGCGACGGGCGGGTCGAGCGGGTCCGCTTCAGCACCCGCCTCGACTACCCGCCGCCGGCGGATCCGGAGACGCTGAGCCTCTTCTATCGCGGCCGACGCCTGTTCCACCGGTTGGCGTCGGACCCCGCGAACCGGATCGCGTTCCGGATCGATCCGGGCGCCGTGCTGATGATGGACAATCACCGGCTGTTGCACGGCCGCACGGCCTTCGAGGGGGAAGGCGGTCGGCGGCTGCTGCAGGGCTGCTACATCGACCATGACGGGCCGGACAGCCTCTATCGCGTGCTGGCGCGGGACGGGGCGGCCCGCGCGGTGGGGCGGGAGGCGGCCTAGGAGGCCGCGCTATCGGGCGCGTCGCGGCCGCCCAGCGCGGCCGCCGGCCAATCGATGGCGACCTCGGCGCCGCCATCCGGGCGGTTTCGGACCCTCAGCGCCCCGCCCAGCGCCTGGGCGAGCCGGGTGCAGATATAGAGGCCGAGGCCGCTGCCGCGTTGATCGCGCGGCGTCTCCGGCGCGCCGTCGGTCAGGAAGGGCTCGCCGATCTTCGCCAGCAGGGAGTCCGGCAGGCCGGGCCCTTCGTCCGTGACGGTCAGGCGCAAACGGCCTCGGTCCGTGCGCCGCCAGGCGACCGTGACGGCGCCGCCCGGGGGGCTGTGCCGGCAGGCGTTCGACAGCAGATTGTTCAGGATCTGGATCAGGCCGCGTTGATCCGTATAGACCTCGGCCGGCGCGCCCGGGTCGACGTCGACGGCGAGCGACAGGCGCTTTTCGGCCGCCATGGGCTCGAAAATCCGCACCGTATCGCGCGCGCAGGCGGCCAGTTCGAACCAATCCGGGCTCGGATGGTAGGCGTTGCTGTCGAGTTTCGCCGTGTCCAGGATGTCGTTGACGATGGAGAGCAGCAGATCGCCGCTCTTGTGAATGCTCTGCACGTAGTCGCGGTGCTTCTCGTTTCCGATCGGGCCGCCGATCCCGCTCAGCACCATTTCCGAGAAGCCGAGGATGGCGTTGAGCGGCGTGCGCAGATCGTGGCTCATATTGGCCAGGAACTCGGACTTGATTCGGGCGGCCTGTTCCGCCTCCTCCTTGGCGGCCTTGAGGGCCTGTTCGGCGCGCTTCATCTCGGTCACGTCGACCTGCACGCTGACGAAACCGCCGCGGCGCATCGGCCGGTCGGTCGTCTTGATCCAGCGCCCGTCCTTGAGCTGCACGATGAAGGAGCCCTCCAGGCGGCGCCGGTACTCCGCCTTGCGCTGCAGGTAGGCCTCGCCGCCGCCCAACTCGTCGCCGACGACGACGCAGCCGCGCGCGACGTCGAGGCGTCCGAGCTCGGCGAAGTGGGCGCCGGGCCGCGCCTCCTCCGCGCTGTAGCCGTAAAGCCGCCGAAAACTGCTGTTGCAGGCGACGAGGCGGCCGTCCGCGTCGTAGATCACGATGGCGTCGGAGGCGTGCTCGACCGCTTCCTCGATGACGGCGCTGCGCTCGGCGGCGGCGAGGCGGCGCCGAAGGGCGTCGCGCTCCGACCGCAAGGCGTCGATTTCCCGCCGCAGCGCCTTGTCCTCGTCCGCCGTGCTGTTCGCCATAACCGTCTTCGTTTGGGGTTGCGACGCGCCGCTCGAGCGAGAGCGCGGTGGATTAAGCCGTCCGTCTGCAGCTTGAGCGCGCCACCTTAAGAAACCGATAACAGGAAACCGACAGCGCTGGACGATGGCAAGCGGGGCGTCACCAGGGGCGGTTCGCGTAGCGCCGCCACCCCTCGAGCGCCCAGGCGAGCCCCTCCAGATCGACCGCCGGGCCCGTCGGCATCACGTCGTGGACGGGCGGCGCAGGCGGCCGGCCGGGGGTCGACGAAAGGCGGATCACCCGATGCTCCGGACCGCCCGGCCGCAGGCTCAGCCCGCGGGGCATGTCGACCAGATCCACCGCCGTCACATCGGTCCATTTGAGACGGCGCGGCGGGCGGGCGCCGACGAATTCGATCCCTTCGCGGGTCAGGCGCAGGGCCGAGGGCTCGCCCTGCACCCGGACGATGGAGCCGGCGGCGAGCGCCAGCAGCAGCACCGCCAGGGCCCAGCCCAGGACAGCGCCGCCGCCGACCGCGACATAGGCCGCGACCCCGAGGGCGCCGGCGACGAGAAGGGTGACGCCGTTGCGCCGCCCCCGCCCCGGATCGAGCGCGAGATCGACCGGGCCCGGCCAGCCTTCCGGCGCATGGGTGCGCGGGATGCGGCCGGGGACGCGCACGCCGCGCACCATATCGAGCGGGGCGTCGCGCGGGTCCGCGTCATCTGGAGGATCGGCGGTCATGGCCCCGGCCCGTCAGCTCGCCTTCTTCTTGGCGGCGACTTTCGGCAGATAGGGGGCGAGATAGCGCCCGGTGTAGCTGCGCTCCTCGAGCGCGACCTCCTCCGGCGTTCCCTGGGCGACGATCTCGCCGCCGCCGGAGCCGCCTTCCGGGCCCAGGTCGATCAGCCAGTCGGCGGACTTGATGACCTCCAGATTATGCTCGATCACGACGACGGTGTTGCCGCTCTCGACCAGCGTCTGCAGCACCTCCAAGAGCTTGTGCACGTCGGCGAAATGCAGGCCCGTCGTCGGCTCGTCGAGGATGTAGAGGGTGCGGCCGGTCGCCTTCTTCGAAAGCTCCTTGGCGAGTTTCACCCGCTGCGCCTCGCCGCCGGACAGCGTCGTCGCCTGCTGGCCCACCTTGATGTAGCCGAGCCCGACGCGCTGCAGCGTCGTCATCTTGTCGCGGATGGCGGGCACGGCCTTGAAGAACTCCGCGGCCTCGTCGACCGTCATCTCCAGCACGTCGGAGATCGACTTGTCGCGATACCTCACCTCCAGCGTTTCGCGGTTGTAGCGCTTGCCCTCGCACTGGTCGCAGGTGACGTAGACGTCGGGCAGGAAATGCATCTCGATCTTGATCACGCCGTCGCCCTGGCAGGCCTCGCAGCGCCCGCCCTTGACGTTGAAGCTGAAGCGGCCGGGCTGATAGCCGCGCGCCTTCGCCTCCGGCAGGCCCGCGAACCAGTCGCGGATCGGCGTGAAGGCGCCGGTGTAGGTCGCCGGGTTGGAGCGCGGCGTGCGCCCGATCGGCGACTGGTCGATGTCGATCACCTTGTCGAGGAACTTCAGCCCCTCGATCTTGTCGTGCGCGCCGGGATGCGCCTTCTCGCCCATCAGCGCGCGGCCCAGCGCGCGCTGCATGGTCTCGATGATCAGGGTCGATTTCCCGGAGCCGGAGACGCCGGTCACGCAGGTGAAGGTCCCGAGCGGGATCGTCGCGCTGACGTCCTTCAGATTGTTCTCGCGCGCGCCGATCACCTTCAGCGCCTGCCGCTTGTGGCCGGTGCGGCGGGTCGTCGGCACCGCGATCCGCCGCACGCCGGTCAGATACTGCGCCGTGACGCTCTCCGGGCACTTGAGGACGTCTTCCGGCGTCCCCGCCGCGACCAGCCGGCCGCCGTTGACGCCGGCGCCCGGGCCCATGTCGACGAGATAGTCGGCGGCGCGGATCGCCTCCTCGTCATGCTCGACCACGATGACCGTGTTGCCGAGGTCGCGCAGCCGCTTCAGCGTCTCCAGCAGGCGGTCGTTGTCCCGCTGGTGCAGGCCGATCGAGGGCTCGTCCAGCACGTAGAGCACGCCGGTCAGGCCGGAGCCGATCTGCGAGGCGAGCCGGATGCGCTGGCTCTCCCCGCCCGAGAGCGTGCCGGAGTTGCGGCTGAGCGTCAGATATTCCAGCCCGACATTGACCAGGAAGCCGAGACGCTCGTTGATCTCCTTCAGGATGCGGTGGGCGATCTCCGCCTGCTGGGCGGTCATGTGCTCCTCGACCCCGCCGAACCAGCGGTGCGCGTCGGCGATCGACATCTGGGCCGCCTCGCCGATATGCCGCCCGCCGACCTTGACCGCCAGCGCCTCCGGCTTGAGGCGATGGCCGCCGCAGGCCTCGCACGGGGTGGAGGTCATGTATTTCGAGAGCTCCTCTCGGCTCCAGTTGCTCTCCGTTTCCCGATACCGGCGCTGCATGTTGGGGATGACGCCCTCGAAGCTCTTCTCGGTCTTGTAGCTTCTCAGCCCGTCGTCGTAGCGGAAGGTCACGATCTCGTCGGTGCCGTAGAGGATGGCGCTGCGCGCCGCCGGCGGCAGATCCGCGAAGGGCGCCGTCATCGAGGCCCCGAAATGCTTCGCCAGCGCGGAGAGCGTCTGGCGGTAGTAGGGGCTGGAGCTGCGCGACCAGGGGTCGATGGCGCCCTGCTGCAGGCTTTTCGCGGCGTCGGGGACGACCAGCTCCTCGTCGAAGGTCATCTCGGTGCCGATGCCGTCGCATTCGGGGCAGGCGCCGAAGGGATTGTTGAAGCTGAACAGCCGCGGCTCGATCTCCGGGATGGTGAAGCCGCTCACGGGACAGGCGAACTTGGCCGACAGCACCGTCTGGTCGCCGCTGGTCGCGTCCTCCGCGATCAGCAGCCCGTCCGAGATGCCGAGCGCCGTCTCCACCGAATCGGCGAGCCGCCCGGCCAGCCCCTCGCGCACCACGACCCGGTCGACCACCACGTCGATGGTGTGCTTCAGCTTCTTGTCGAGGGCCGGCGCCTCTTCGACCTCGTAGAACTTGCCGTCGACCTTGACCCGCTGAAACCCCTTCTTCTGAAGCTCCGCGAACTCCTTGCGGTACTCGCCTTTGCGGCCGCGCACCAGGGGGGCCATGAGATAGAGCTTCGTCCCCTCCGGCATGGCCAGGATCCGGTCGACCATCTGGCTGACCGTCTGGCTCTCGATCGGCAGGCCGGTGGCGGGCGAGAAGGGAACGCCCGTTCGCGCCCACAGGAGACGCATGTAGTCGTAAATCTCCGTCACCGTGCCGACGGTCGAGCGCGGGTTCTTGCTGGTCGTCTTCTGCTCGATCGAAATCGCGGGCGACAGGCCCTCGATCGAGTCGACGTCCGGCTTCTGCATCATCTCCAGGAATTGCCGGGCGTAGGCGGAGAGGCTCTCCACATAGCGGCGCTGGCCGTCGGCGTAGATCGTGTCGAAGGCGAGCGAGCTCTTGCCCGAGCCCGACAGGCCGGTGACCACCACCAGCTTGTCCCGGGGCAGGTCGACGTCGACGTTCTTGAGATTGTGCTCGCGCGCGCCGCGCACTCGAATGCTGACGGTCATGGAACCCTGCGCTCATGCTATATGAGAGGCCCGGCCGGCGCCGGGAGAACCAGTCGGCTACTATAGGGGGGGCGGGCCGCGCCCGCATCCCCGGAGGATGAGATAGCGCGATGAAATTTTTCCGCCAGGGGCTCGCGGCGCTGCTGCTCGCGCTGTCCGTTGCGCCGTGGCCCGCACCGTCGGCGGCGCAGGCGGAGGCCCCGTCCTGCGCGCTGGGCGCGCCGGGGCTCAGCGCGACCGAGCCGCCGGTGAACCGGGCCCACCTGTTCTGCGGCGAGGTCAATCGCCGCGATCGGGGGACCGGCTTCCACCACCGGCCGGACGGCGTCGATCCGTCCAGCGCCCGCCTCGGTCAGGTGATCGAGCGGAACATGAAGACCGGCGTTTATGTCGCCAACCGCATTGAGGTTTTCGACGGAGAGCGCTGGCGGGGAAAGCGCGGGATTTCCAGTTTTTTCCCCGATAGCTGCCGGCCGGCGGAGGTGATCGCCTCCATCGCGCACGCGGCGCGGACCGCGCTCTGCGCCTATCCGAACGGCAAGTGGCGCGGGCTGTCGGCGCCCGTAGGCGACGCGCCCGGCTATTGCCGCGGCGACGACGGCTCTATCCTGACCCTCGAAGGCTATTGGCGCAGCCGCGCGCGCCGCATCGTGCGCACGGCCTGGCCGCTGGCGAACCCGGCGCCGGCGCCAGCCTGCCGGCAACGGTCGATTGAACGGGAGGGGGAAGAATGACGCCGAAGCAGGTGATCCGCGCCTGGATCGACGCCTTCAACCGGGCGGACGTCGATGCGCTGTGCGCGCTTTACCACGAGGACGCGGTCAACCATCAGATTGCCAATGGACCGGTCGTGGGACGCGCGGCCATCCGCGCCGACTTCGAGCGCGAATTCGCGCAGGCGGAGATGACCTGCATCCCGGAAGCCCTGTTCGAGGATGGCGCGTGGGCGATCCTTGAGTGGCGCGATCCCAATGGCTTGCGGGGATGCGGTTTCTTTCGGTGCGAGGCGGGGCGCATCCGGTTTCAGCGCGGGTATTGGGATAAACTCGCATTCCTTAGACTGCACGGCCTGCCCGTCGACTAGAGGCCGGCCCACCCCGTTGCAGCCCCCCGCGCGATGGGTCATAGTGCGCGCGCAAGGATTGTCCGACAAACGGACGACAGCGTTCCAAGGCCCCGTTGCAGCGAGGGCCGGCCGGGGAGGAGCAGTGCGCGCATGGCCGATCAGCCGTCCATCTTCGAAACCGACCTGCCGCGGCGCGCGGCCAACTTCCAGCCGCTGACGCCGATCACCTTCCTGACGCGCTCCGCCCGGGTCGTGCCCGACCAGACCGCGGTCGTCGACGGCGCGCAATCCTGGACCTATGCGCAGACGCTTGAGCGCTGCGTGCGCCTCGCCCATGCGCTCGACCGGTTGGGCGTGGCGGCGGGGGACTGCGTCGCCGCGCTGGCTTTCAACTCCCACGCCATGCTGGAGGCGCATTACGGCGTTCCCATGGCCGGCGCGGTGCTGAACGCGATCAACACGCGTCTCGACGCCCAGACGGTCGCCTTCATCCTGGATCACGGCGAGGCCAAGGTCCTGCTGGTCGATCCGGGCTTGGCGGAGCTGGCGCGCGAGGCGTTGGCGCTGGCGAACAACCGGCCGGTCGTCGTCGATCTGGACAGCGACAGCTATCCCGAGGCCCCACGCCTCGGCGCGCACGGCTACGAGGGGCTCTTGGCCGCCGCCGATCCGGCCTACGCCTGGCCGGGGACCGACGACGAATGGCGGGCGATCGCGCTCAACTACACCAGCGGCACGACGGGCGAGCCCAAGGGCGTCGTCTATCACCATCGCGGGGCCTATCTGAACGCGCTGGCCAACCATATGGGCTTCCGGCTGGCGCCGCATGCGGTCTATCTCTGGACCCTGCCGATGTTCCATTGCAACGGCTGGTGCAACACATGGGCGATCACGGCCTTGATGGGGACACACATCTGCCTGCGCGCGGTCGATCCGGCGGAGATCTTCCGGCTGATCGACGAATACGGCGTCACCCATATGTCGGGCGCGCCGGTGGTGCTGAACATCCTGATGAACGCGCCGGAGGGGGTGGGGCGGAGCTCCACCCACACGGTCGCCTATACGGTCGGCGGCGCGGCGCCGCCGGCGGCGCTGTTGGAGCGGGCGGAGGCGCTCAATTTCGACGTGCTGCACGGTTACGGCCTGACGGAGACCTATGGGCCCGCGTCGTGCTGCGACTGGCGCGACGACTGGTCGGACCTGCCGATCCGCGATCAGGCGGAGATCAAGAAGCGCCAGGGCGTGCCGACGCTGGGCCTCGTCGACATGACGGTGCTGGATCCGGAGACGCTGGCGCCCGTTCCCGCCGACGGCGCGACCCTGGGCGAGATCGCCATGCGCGGCAACACGGTCATGAAGGGGTATCTGAAGGAGCCCGCGGCGAGCGAGACGGCGCTCGGCCGCGGCTGGTTCCTCTCCGGCGACCTGGGCGTCCTGCATCCGGACGGGTATGTCGAGCTGCGCGACCGCTCCAAGGACATCGTCATCTCCGGCGGCGAGAACATCTCGAGCCTGGAGGTCGAGGGCGCGCTCTATCGCCATCCGGCGGTCCTCGAATGCGCCGTCGTGGCCATGCCGGACGACAAGTGGGGCGAGACCCCGTGCGCCTTCGTGACCCTGAAACCCGGCGCCAGCCTGACGGAAGCGGAGGCGATCGCGTGGGTGCGCGAGCATCTGGCCCGCTTCAAGGCGCCGCGCCGGGTGCTGTTCGACGACCTGCCCAAGACCTCGACCGGCAAGGTGCAGAAACATCTGCTGCGCGAGCGCGTGCGCGGCGGCCTGTGAGCCGCCGCTCCGCGTCCGACCGATCAAATAGTTGCTGAGGAGACGCCCGCCCATGAGCGCGCCCGACATCTTCGACCTGACCGGCAAGACCGCCCTGGTGACCGGGGCGAGCCAGGGGCTCGGCGAGCGCTTCGCCGAGGTGCTGGCCCAGCGCGGGGCCGCCGTCTGCGTGGCCGCGCGCCAGACCAAGAAGCTCGAGAAGCTGAAGGCCCGGATCGAGAAGGCCGGCGGTCGGGCCCACGCCGTCGCGCTGGACGTGACGGCGCCGGAGGCGGTGGAGGCCGCGGTGGCGGAGGCCGAGGAGGCGCTCGGCCCGCTCGACATCCTGGTCAACAACGCCGGCGTCGCGGTCACCAACAACTTCCTCGACCAGACGATCGAGGAGTGGGATCAGGTGCTCGACACCAATCTGCGCGGCGCCTTCCTGGTGGCCCAGACCGTCGCCAAGCGCATGGCGGAGCGCGGCTCCGGCTCGATCATCAACATCGAATCCGTGCTTGGCTACGGCGTGATGAAGGGGCTTGCGCCCTATTGCGCCTCGAAGGGCGGGCTGGCGCAGCTCACCCGCGCGATGGCGGGCGAACTCGCGCGCTTCGGCGTGCGGGTCAACGGCGTCGCGCCCGGTTACATCGAGACCGACATCAACCGCGCCTTCTTCGCGACCGAGGCGGGCGACCGGCTGCGCAAGACGATTCCCTTCCGTCGCACCGGCGCGCCGGGGGAGCTGGACGGCGCGCTGCTGCTGCTCGCCTCCGACGCCGGCAGCTACATGTCCGGCGGGGTGATCACGGTCGACGGCGGATTCCTGGTGCGATGAGCCGGACGGCCGCCCCGCTCAACGAGCGAGATCTCGCCTTCGCGCTTTACGAAGTGCTGGAGGCGGAGGACCTCGCCCGCTATCCGCGGTTTCGGGAGCATGGGCGCGAGACCTTCGACGCCGCGCTCGCGACCGCGGCCAAGCTCGCCCAGGAGAAGTTCGCCCCGCACAACCGCAAGGCCGATCTGAACGAGCCGAAACTGGTCGACGGCCGGGTCGAGATCATTCCGGAGGTGAAGCAGGCGCTCGACGCTTTCGCCGAGGCCGGGTTCTTCGCGGCGCACGCGGACTTCGAGCGCGGCGGCATGCAGCTTCCCTGGACCGTGGCGCAGGCCTGCTACGCCTGGTTCCAGGCGGCGAACATCGGGACCTTCGCCTACGGCTTCCTGACGGTGGCGGCGGCGAACCTGCTCGACGTCTTCGCGAGCGACGATCAGAAGCGTCGCTTCTTGCAGCCGATGCTGGAGGGGCGTTTCTTCGGGACCATGGCGCTGTCGGAGCCGCAGGCGGGCTCGTCCCTCGGCGACATCCGCACGCTTGCGGAGGAGGACGGCGCGGGCGGCTGGCTGCTCAAGGGCTCCAAGATGTGGATTTCCGGCGGCGAGCATCCGTTGAGCGAGACCATCGTCCACCTGATGCTGGCCCGCATCCGCGGCGCCGCGCCGGGGGTCAAGGGGCTCTCGCTCTTCATCGTCCCGAATCACCTGTTGGACGAAGCCGGCCGTCCGGGCGCGCGCAACGGCGTCACGCTCGCCGGGCTCAACCACAAGATGGGCTATCGCGGGACCACGAATACGGTGCTCGACATCGGCGGCGACCGGCCGTGCCGCGCGGAGCTTCTGGGCGAGCCGGGCAAGGGCCTCGCCTACATGTTCCACATGATGAACGAGGCCCGCACCATCGTCGGCATGAGCGCGGCGATGCTGGCCTACGCCGGCTATCGCCAGTCGCTGGCCTACGCGGCCGAGCGCCGTCAGGGCCGCCCGGCCGGCGCGAAGAACCCGGACGCGCCGCCCGCGCGTCTGATCGAGCACGCCGACGTGCGCCGCATGCTGCTGCTTCAGAAATCGGTGGCGGAGGGCGGGCTGCTGCTCGCGCTCTACGCCGCGCGGCTCGTCGACGTGAAGAACGAGGACCCGGACCCCGCGGCGCGCGAGGAGGCGCATCTGCTGCTCGAAATCCTGACGCCGATCGTGAAGGCCTATCTCTCCGAGCGCTCGTTGGAGGCGAACGACGCGGCGATCCAGATCCATGGCGGCTATGGGTATACGCGCGATTTCCCGGTCGAGCAGTACTGGCGCGACAACCGCCTCAACCCGATCCACGAGGGGACGAACGGAATCCAGGCGATGGACCTCGCCGGCCGCAAGATCGCGATGGCCGACGGGGCGGCGCTCGACATCCTGTCCCGGCGCATCGCTGAGACCGCGGAGGCGGCCGCCGGCGATGCGGACCTCGCGGCCGACGGGGCGGCGCTGTCGGCCGCGCTGGACCGCTTGAGGCGCACGGCGGCGCGGTTGATCGAAATCGGCCGGACGGACGGCCCGGAGGCGCAACTGGCCAATGCGAGCGACTTCATGGAGATGGCGGGTCACGTCGTCCTCGCCTGGATCAGCCTGAAGGCCGCGCTCGCCGCCAACCGGGCGCTGACCGCCGGCGCGACGGGCGACGAGGCGGATTTCTACCGCGGCAAGCTGGCCAGTCGCCGCTACGTCTTCGCGACCGACCTGCCGAAGATCGCGGCCCTGGCGGATCGGATCGAGGCGGGCGACCGCACGGCGCTGGAGACGCAGGAGGCGTGGTTCTGACGATTTTCCTTCTCCCCTAGACGGGAGAGGGCGGTTCTGGTGCGGGAGAAGGCGTATGGATATCAAGACAGTCGGCGTCGTCGGCGCCGGGATGATGGGCTCGGAGATCGCGCTGGTCTTCGCATTGGCCGGCGCGGACGTCGTGCTGGCGGATAAGGGCGCCGAAGCGCTGGAGCGCGCGCGATCGAAGCTGGCCGGCGTCCTGGAGAAAGGCGTCGCCAAGGGCGCCTACGATCAGGCCGCGGCGGACGAGACGCTGGCGCGCCTGACCTTCACCGAGGATCTGCAGACCTTCGCGGATCGCGACCTCGTCATCGAGGCGGTGTTCGAGGATGAGGGCGTGAAGGCCGACCTCTACCGCCGGCTGGAGCCGGTTCTGCCGGCGGACTGCCTGATCGCCAGCAACACCTCCTCGATCTCGATCTCCGTCCTGGCGAGCCATTGGCCGGAGGCTCGACGCGCGCGCTTCATGGGGCTGCATTTCTTCTCCCCCGTCAGCCGCATGAAGCTGGTGGAGGTGATCCCCGGCTTCGATACGGACCCGGAGGCGTTGGCGCGCGCGCGGGCCGCCTGCGAGGCGGCGGGCAAGGTCGCGGTCCCGGTCAAGGACGTCGTCGGCTTCGCCGTGAACCGGCTGCTGATGGCCTTCTTCATCGAGGCCAACAAGCTGGTGGAGGAGGGCGTCGCGACGCCCGAGGACATCGACACGGCCTGCCGCCTGGGCCTCGGCCACCCTGTCGGACCCTTCAAGCTGTTGGACGAGGTGAGCAATCCGCTGGCGCTGCAGGTCATGGAGATCCTGCACGAGGCCTACGGCCCGCGGTTCCAGCCGCCGCTGCTGATGAAGCAGATGGTGGGCGCCGGCCGGCACGGCCGCAAGGCCGGCCGCGGCTGGTACGATTATCGGGAGGAGAGTTGAGCCATGGACGGGTCCGATACGGTTCTGATCGCCAATGACGGCGCAGTGCGCACCCTGATCCTGAACCGCCCCGCGGTGATGAACGCCCTGAACGAGGCGATGGCGGATGCGCTGTTCGCCGCCGTCAGCGCCGCGGCCGACGATCCGGCCGTGCGATGCGTCGTGCTGCGCGGCGCGGGCCGCGGCTTCTTCGCCGGCGGCGACGTGGCGGAATTCGTTCGTCATGGCGAGGATATCGGAGATTTCGCCGGCGCGCTGATCGACCGCTACCATCCGACCATCGAACGGCTGCGGTCGATGGAGAAGCCGGCGCTCGCCGCGCTGCATGGGCCGGTGGCGGGGGCGGGGCTCAGCCTCGCCATGGCCGCCGATCTGGCGATCGCGGAGGAGGGGGCGGTCTTCTCGCTCGCCTACACGCTGATCGGCGCCTCGCCAGACGGCGGCTCCACCTATTTCCTGCCGCGCATCGTCGGTCAGCGGAAGGCGTTGGAAATCGCCCTGCTGTCCGACCGGTTCGACGCCGAGACTGCGCTGTCCCTCGGCCTGATCAACCGGGTGACGCCGGCCGACGCCTTCGAGGCGGAGGTCGGGGCCCTGGCTGCGCGCCTCGCGGCGGGGCCGACGAAGGCCTATGGGCGGGTCAAGCGGCTGATCGAGCGCTCGCTGGGCTCCGACCTTGCGGACCAGCTCGCCGCTGAGCGGGCGGCCTTCGTCGAGGGGGCCGCGACACGCGATTTCCGGGAAGGGATCGCCGCTTTCACAGGCAAGCGGAAGCCCGATTTCATGGGCGAATGACGAAGAGGGCGGCGTCGCTTGACGCAAGCGGGAGCCGGCGCCTAAACTCCAACTGTCCGACAAACGGACTTTAACGCCACATGCGGGCGAACGACCCGGGGAACCGGGCGATGATGTGCAGGGAATGGATCGGCCGATGACAGCGAAGAACGCCGCGCAGCGGCGCCGTGCAGAGCCGGCGCCGGCGGCCGTGACCGACGGTGAAGCCGTCGGTGAGGCCGGGCTCAACCTGCGCAAGCTGGCGGTGTCGCCGACCTATCGCGTGGTGGCCGAGACCATCGAACGCGAGATCATGGAAGGGCGCCTGTTGCCGGGCGACCGTCTGCCGTCCGAGACGGCGTTGGCCGACCAGCTCGGCGTCAATCGCTCGACCGCGCGCGAGGGGCTTCGGCTCCTGGAGCAGACCGGCCTCGTCGTGCGCAAGTCGGGCCGACGCCTGCACGCCGCGATCCCCGGGCACGAGGAGCTGAGCACCCGGGCGAGCCGCGCCCTCCTCTTGCAGAAGGTCACCTTCACCGATCTGCACCAGCTCCTGATGGTGCTGGAGCCGAGTGCGGCGGCGCTCGCCGCCAAGGCGATCTCCGAGGCGGACCTGAAGGCGTTGGAGGAGAACGTGGCCCGCACCGACCGCGCGGTCCAGGCGGGCGAGAGCGAGAGCGTGACCCAACTCGATCTCGAGTTCCACGACATCGTCGGCGCCGCGATCGGCAATCCCGCCTGGCTGTTGGCGCGGGAGCCGGCGGCGAAACTGATGTTCCCGGCGGCCGCCCCGATGATCAACGCCCTGCCGCAGGCGTCCCGGCGTCTGGTCGAGGCGCACCGGCGCATCTTCGAGGCGCTGCGCGACGGCGACGCGTCGGAGGCCGAGCTCTGGATGCGCAAGCATGTGATCGACTTCAAACGCGGCTACGAATTGGCCGGCCTGTCGCTGGACCAGCCGGTCCGCTCGGATGCGACCTGGAAGAAGGAAGGACTGTCTTGAGTACGCGGGAGATCTGTCTGGCGGGCGGCATGCGCACGCCGTTCGGCGACTACGGCAAATCGCTGCGCAACACGCGCATGGTCGATCTGGGAATCACCGCCGCCAAGGCCTGCATCGAGAAGGCCGGCATAGATCCGCAGACGCTCGATCACTCGGTCTGGGGCAACGTCCTGCCGGTGGACCATGACGGCTTCTACGCCAGTCGCGCCGTCGCCCTCGGCGTCGGCATGCGTGAGGAGAGCTGCGCGCTCAATGTCAGCCGCGCCTGCGGCTCCGGCACCCAGGCGATCATCACCGCGGCCGAGCAAATTCTGAGCGGCCATGGCGAGCTGGCGCTGGCCGGCGGCGGCGAGAACTTCTCGCGCGGGCCCTATATGGACGTGAAATCGCGCTGGGGCGCGATCCGGGGCCCCAGCGTCATGGAGGACAGTCTGGATTGGGCCTATCGCGACCCGTTCAGCCGCGAGCTGATGGGCGAGACGGCGGAGAACCTGTCCGACGACTTCCAGTACACCCGCGAGCAGATGGACGAGTACGCGCTGATGAGCCAACAGCGCGCCGGCGCGGCCATCGAGAGCGGCTTCCTCGCCAAGCAGATCGCCCCGATCGAGGTGAAAGACGGCAAGAGCACCCGCATGATGGCGGTCGACGAGTTCCCGCGGCCGACGGTCACGGCGGATAAGTTGGCCAAACTGAAGCCCGTGTTCCGCGAAGGCGGGCGCGTGACGCCCGGAAACTCCTCGGGCGTGACGGACGGCGCGGCGATGGTGGTCGTCGGCGACCGGGCGGCCTTGGAGCGCCAGGGCGTTGCGCCCCGCGTCCGCTTGAAGGACTGGGCGATCGTCGGCGTGCCGCCGCGCATCATGGGCTGCGGTCCGGTGCCGGCGATCCGCGCGCTGTTGGAGCGGAACGACCTGACCCTCGGCGACATCGACTATTTCGAGATCAACGAGGCCTTCGCGGCGGTCAACCTGCACACCGAGCGACAACTGGGCGTCAGCCGCGAGACCACCAATCTCTATGGCGGCGGAATTTCGATCGGCCATCCGCCGGGCGCAACCGGCGCGCGGATGACGCTGGTTGCGATGCAGCATCTCGAGGATACGGATCAGCGTTGCGCCGTGGTCAGCATGTGCATGGGCGCAGGCCAGGGCATGGCGGTGCTGTTGGAGAACATCGGCCGCGCATAAGGCCGGTTCGGACTGCTTCCGGCACGTCCGGCGAACGGGCGGCCTTTCAGGGAAGCGGCGTGTGAAGCGGGGCGACGACGCCGGCGGATGGGTCCGCCGGGGCCGCCCCGACCCAAAAAGGGAGGAAAGCAACTGATGTCCGGTACCCCCCTCAAACAGGCCCTCAAAGGGCTGATGGCGGGCGCGGCTCTGGCCGCGTTCGGCGTCGGCGCGGCGGGGCAGGCTTCGGCCGAAGAGACCTTCAAGATCGGCGTGGTGACGTTCCTGTCCGGTCAGGCGGCGGAAAGCTTCGGCGTTCCGGCCTGGGACGGCGGCCGTCTGCTGATCGAGAAGTTGAACGCCGGAGAGGTCCCGGCGCCGTACGACACGGTCGGCTTCGGCGGCATGAAGATCGAGGCGATTCCGATCGACGAGGCCGGCGGCGCCACCAAGCAGGTGCAGGAGTTCCGCAACCTGGTGCAGCGCGAGCAGGTCGACGCGGTCGTCGGGTACGTCTCCTCCGGCGACTGCCTGGCGGTCGCGCCGGTTGCCGACGAGTTGAAGGCGCTGACCATCCTTTATGACTGCGGCACGCCGCGCATCTTCGAGGACGGCCAGTACGAGTACGCCTTCCGCACGGCCGCCCATGCGACGATGGACAATGTCTCGATCGCCCGCTACCTGCAGGCGCGCGGCGTCGAGATCGACTCCATCGCCGGGCTGAACCAGGACTACGCCTGGGGTCACGACAGCTGGCGCGATTTCACGGCTTCGATGGGCCAGCTCTATCCCGACGCCGACGTGGTGGCCGAGTTGTTCCCGGCCTTCGGCGCCGGCCAGTACGGCACCGAGATCTCGGCCCTGATGCGCGAGCGCGCCGACGTGGTGCACAGTTCGAACTGGGGCGGCGATCTGCAGTCCTTCATCCTGCAGTCGATGCCGCGCGGTCTGTTCCAGCGCAGCCAGGTTGTCTTCTCGGCCGGCGACCACGTGATCCCGGCCTTGGGCAACAACTTCCCCGAAGGCGTGATCCTGGGCGCCCGCGGCGCCTATGGTCTGATGTCGCCGGATACGCCGCTCAACAACTGGTGGTTCGAGACCTACCAGGAGCGCTACGGCGTGATCCCGGTGCAGGCGCCCTATCGCATGGCGCAGGCGCTGCTCGGCCTGAAGTCGGCGATCGAAAAGGCGATGGCGGCCAATGGCGGCGCTCGCCCGACGACGGACGAGATCCGCATGGCCATGAAGGGCCATGAGTGGGAGGCGCCCGGCGGCCTGATCCAGATGAAGCTGGGCAACGGCCACCAGGCGATCCAGCCGACCGCCATCGGGACCACCGCCAAGGACTCGGACGGCAACATCACCGTTGTCGACATCGAGCGCTTCGCGGCGGAGTGCGTGAACCCGCCCGCGGGGCAGAACAGCGTCGATTGGATCAACGCCGGTTTCCCCGGCGCCCAGTGCGAGTGATCCTGGGCGACTGATCCGACCCGCCTGACGGCGGACGGCGCGCCGGCCCGCAGCGATGCGGCGCCGGCGCGCCGGCCGCCGGTCCCGGACGGACCGCGCCCTTGCCCGGTGCATGTGCCCGGTGCACTTCCCCGGTGAAGGGGCGCCGATGGGGATGAGACCCAACCATGTATGACGTCCTGACGATCCTGGTCGACGGCGTGGTCTACGCGTCGTGGCTTTTCATCGTGGCGCTGGGCCTGACGCTGATCTTCGGGGTGCTGCGCATCCTGAACATCGCGCATGGCAGCATGTACGCGATCGGCGCCTATGCGGCCGTTACGCTGGCGCCGTTGGCCCCTGCGCTCGGCTTGCCGCCGGTCTTCTCGCTGCTGGCGATGCTGATCGCGGCGCTGGCCGTCGCCATCGTGCTCGCGCCGCTCATGGAGCGCGGCTTGTTGCGGCTTTTCTACGGCCGCGACGAGGTGCTGATCCTGTTGATCACCTACGCCGTCTTCCTGATTCTGGAGGACGTCAGCAAGCTGATCTGGGGCGTCAATCCCTATTACCTGTTCGAACCGCGCAACCTGTTCGGCACGGTGGAGATCGGCGATCTCTTCTATGTCGGCTACGATCTGATGCTGATCGCGCTGGCGGCGGTCTGCGGCTTGGCCGTGTGGCTGGGCCTCAACAAGACCAAGGTCGGCAAGATCGTGCTGGCGGTCATCCACAATCCGGACGTCAGCGCCTGCATGGGCGTCAACATCGCGCGCATCTATCTGCTCGCCTTCTTCGTGGGCGTGTTCCTGGCGGCGCTCGCGGGCGCCTTCACCGCGCCGCTGATTTCGGTCCAGCCGGGCATCAGCGTCAGCGTCATCATCCTGAGCTTCGCGGTCGTCATCATCGGCGGGCTGGGCAGCATTCCGGGTGCGGCGATCGGGGCCGTGGTGGTCGGGATCGTGCGCGCCGCCGCCGTCTACGAACTGCCCGAGGCGGAGATCTTCATCGTCTATCTGGTGATGGCGATCGTCCTGGTCTTCCGTCCGGAGGGCCTGTTCCAACGCACCCAGGCGAGGAAGATCTAGCCATGCACGCTTCGACGCGCCGGACCTATCTGTCCGGTCTGATCCTCGCCGCCGCGCTGTTGGTCGTGGGCTTCCTGCTCCCGGCGTGGCTTCTCTTCACCGTCACCAAGGCGATCGGCTACGGGCTGGTCGCGCTCGGCATCATCACGCTGATGCGCGGCGGGCTGGTGAGCTTCGGTCAGGGCCTCGTCTATTGCATCGGCGCCTACGCGGCCGGATTGCTGGCGACCCGCATCGGCGTGACCGAGGCGCCGTTGCTGCTGCTGGTCGGCATGGTCGCGTCCGGGCTCGTGGGCCTGCTGGTCGGGCCGCTGATCGCGCGCTATCGCGGCATCTTCTTCGCCATGCTGACGGTCGCGCTCTCGATGGTGCTTTACGGAATTCTGGTCAAGATGAACGCGATCGGCGGCTCCGACGGCTTCACCCTGCCGGAGCCCACCTTCTTCGGCTGGCAGCCGGACGTCGGGACGTCCGATCTGGCGCTCTACGTCACGGCGGTGATCGTCGCCTGCGCGGCGGCGACCGCCTGCCGGCTCTACTACGACTCGATGGCCGGCATGATGGCGCTGGCGGTGCGCGAGAACGAGCTTCGGGTCGAGTATCTCGGCTCCTCGGTCTTCAACGTCACCGTGCGCAACTTCGCGATCGCGGCCGCGCTCGGCGGGCTCGGCGGATCGCTCAACGCGATGGCGCTGGGCCATATCGACCCGCTGTTCAGCTTCTGGACGACGTCGGGCGAGTTCGTCTTCATTTCCGTCCTGGCAGGCCATCTGAGCGTGGGCGCGGTGTTCGTCTCGGCGCTGATCCTGGAGCTCGTGCGGTCCTTCTCCAACCGCTACTTCCCAGAGACCTGGCAGATGATCATCGGCATCTTTCTGATCGCCACCATCATCTTCCTGCCGGGCGGCGTCGGATCGCTGTTCCAGCGGGTCCTGAAGCGCGGACCGGCCGCCGGCCGCGGCGAGAGCGCCGAGAACGAGGGGAGGGCTGCGCCGTGACGAGCGATACCGTCATCCTTGAGGCCCGGGACCTGCAGAAGCGCTTCGGCGCGGTGGTCGCGGCGCAGGACATCAACGTCAAGGTGGCCTCGGGCGAGAAGCTCTCGCTCATCGGCGCCAACGGGGCCGGCAAGACCACCTTCATGAACATGGTCACCGGCTATCTGAAGCCGGATTCGGGCGCCATCCTGCTGGAGGGCGGCGACGTCACCAAACTGAACCCGCGCCAGATCACGCAGCGCGGCGTGTGCCGGTCGTTCCAGATCCCGCAGCTCTACGAGCCGATGACGGCGCTGGAGAATGTGATGGTGGCGATCGGCGCCTCCGGCCGGCGCTTCTCGTTCTTCCAGCCGGCCGACCTGAACGAGACGGTCGAGCAGGCGCGCGCGATGCTGAAGCGCTTTGCGCTCGATCCGTACGCGCACCGGCCTGTCAGCGAATTGCCGGGCGGGGTGCGCAAGCTCCTCGACATCGCCATGGCGCTGGTGCGCAACCCGAAGATCCTGCTGCTCGACGAGCCGACCAGCGGCGTCAGCGTCGACGAGAAGTTCCCGCTGATGGAGACGGTGATGGAGGCGTTGGCCGCCGAGGCCGTCACCGTCATCTTCGTGGAGCACGACATGGACATCGTGACCCGCTACTCCGACCGGGTGCTGGCCTTCTATCAGGGGCAGGTGATCGCCGACGACGATCCGAGCGAGGTGCTGTCCGATCCGGCGGTGCAGAAATACGTCACCGGAACCGCGGGTCCCGCGACCGCTCCGGCCGGCGCGGAGAAGGAGGCCGAGGCATGATCCTTTCCGTCGAGAACGCTCATGTCCGCATCGGCGCGATCACGGCGCTGCGCGGCTTCTCGCTCTCCCTCGAAGCGGGCGAGATGGTCGGGCTCACCGGCCGCAACGGCGCCGGTAAGTCGACCTTCATGAAGACCGTCATGGGGCTGCATAAGCCGCGCGAGGGCTCCGTCGTCTTCGACGGCCAGGATTTGACCCGCACGCCGATCCACGAGCGCGCGGCGATGGGCATCGGCTACATGCCGGAGGATCGCGGCCTCATCCCCGAACTGTCGGTGGAGGAGAACATCCTGCTGCCGACCTGGGTGACGCCCAGCCTCCACGCGTCCAAGCGCCTGGAGGCGGTCTACGAAATCCTGCCGGAATTGCAGGAGATGCGGGACCGCAAGGCGCTGCTGCTCTCCGGCGGGCAGCAGAAGATGGCGGCCATGGCGCGCGCCTTGGCGGTCGGCACGCGGCTGCTGCTGCTGGACGAGCCGTTCGAGGGCGTCGCTCCGGCGCTCAGCCAACGTCTGACGGAGGTCATCGCCGGGCTGCGCGGGCAGGGCATGGCGATGATCCTGAGCCAGTCCGAGCTGAACCATTCGTTCAACATCTTCGACCGCGACTTCGTCATCGAGCGCGGCGCCAATGTAGAGGCCGACGAAGCGGCATGAGCGTGGACGCATCCGAACGACCCGCCAAGCTGGAGTTCGATCCCGACCGGCTTGGCGGCTATTTGAAGGGCCGATTGCCTGCCCTGGGCGAATTGAGCGCGGTGGAGCGCTTCTCCGGCGGTCAGTCCAACCCGACCTTCAAGCTGATCGGGACCGCGGGCGCGGCCGTCCTGCGCAAACAGCCGCCGGGGGAAATCCTGCCTTCGGCGCATGCGGTGGATCGCGAGTACCGCGTCATGGCGGCGCTCGCCGACACCGACGTGCCGGTGCCGACGATGCTGCATTTCTGCGAGGACCGCGAGATCGTCGGCACGCCCTTCTATGTGATGGAGTATCTGGAGGGGCGCGTGTTCCACGATTGCGCGCTGCCGGACCTGTCGCCGGACGAGCGCGCGGCCGTCTATGACGGCATGAACAAGGTGATGGCCGCGCTGCATCTGATCGATCCCGACGCGGTCGGGCTCTCGGACTACGGCAAGCACGGCGGCTATTTCGAGCGCCAGATCCGCCGCTGGTCGAAGCAGTTGGAGCTTTCCAAGACCCGCGACGTCAGCGTGCATGAGCGGGTCCGCGATTGGCTGACCGCCAACAAGGCGGCCGACGACGAGACGCGCATCTGCCACGGCGACTTCCGGCTCGGCAACCTGCTCTATGCGCCGGACCGGCCCGAACCGGTTGCGCTCTTGGATTGGGAATTGTCGACGCTGGGCCATCCGCTGGCCGACGTCGCCTTCAACTGCATCACCTATCATTCGACGCCGGAAGAGTATGGCGGCGTGATGGGTCTCCCGCTCGCGCGGATGGGCGTACCCGACGAGGCGTCCTATCTCGCCCGCTACTACGAACGCACCGGCCGCGCCGACAAGGTGGAGACCTTTCATCTGGCCTTTTCGCTGTGGCGCTTCGCGGTGATCTTCGAGGGGATTTCGGCCCGCGCGAAGTCCGGCAACGCGGCGGCGGAGAATGCGGAGAAGGTCGGCGAACTGAGCCTCGCCTTCGCGCAGCGCGCGGCCGATCTGATCGACGCGACCGGCTGAGGACAAGCCGGCGCGACCGGGGAGAAGAGCGCTCCGAGGGGCGCCGCGCCGCGCGCGGCCCCCATCACAGGACGAACTGGTTTCGAAGAGGAACGACGCGAGATGGATTTCGGCTATTCCCCCAAGGTCGAGGAGCTGCGCGGCCGCGTGCAGCGCTTCATGGACGACTACATCGTGCCGGCCAACCCCGAATGGATTCGCGAGACGGAGAACGGCGTCTACCCGCCCGCCATCGTCGAGGCGCTGAAGGAGAAGGCGAAGGAGGAGGGCCTCTGGAACCTGTTCCTGCCCGGTCTGAAGGACGACGAGCCCGGCACGCGGCTGACCAATCTGGAATACGCGCCGCTGGCCGAGATCATGGGCCGGATCTTCTGGGCGTCGGAGGTCTTCAACTGCAACGCGCCGGACACGGGCAATATGGAGCTCCTGCATCTGTTCGCTTCCGAGCAGCAGCATGAGGAGTATCTCAAGCCGCTGCTGAACGGCGAGTGCCGCTCCAGCTTCTCGATGACGGAGCCGGATGTCGCTTCGTCCGACGCCACCAACATCGAGACCACCATCCTGCGCGACGGCGACGACTATGTGATCAACGGCCGCAAGTGGTTCATCACGGGCGCCGCCGATCCGCGCTGCAAGTTCACCATCGTGCTCGGCGTGTCCGATCCGGGTCCGGACGCCGACCCGCACAACAAACACTCCATGGTCATCGTGCCGATGAACGCGCCGGGCCTGACCGTGGTGCGCAACCCGGCGGTCATGCATCACGTGGCGCCGGAAGGGCACTGCGAGCTCAAGTTCGAGAATGTGCGCGTGCCCAAGGAGAACCTGCTGCATGAGGAGGGCAAGGGCTTCATGCTGGCGCAGGCGCGCCTGGGGCCGGGCCGCATCCATCACTGCATGCGCTCCATCGGCCAGTGCGAACTGGCCCTTGAGATGGCCTGCGAGCGGGCGCTGGAGCGCAAGGCCTTCGGCAAGCATCTGGCCGATCACGGGCAGGTCGCGGAATGGATCGCGCTGTCGCGCATGGAGATCGATCAGGCCCGGCTGATGGTGCTGCAGGCCGCCTGGAAGATCGATCAATACGGCAACAAGGCGGCGCGCACCGACGTCTCGGCCATCAAAGTCGTCGTGCCCCGCCTTCAGACGACCGTGCTCGACCGGGCGATGCAGGTCTTCGGGGCCGCCGGCCTGACGCCGGACACGCCGCTCAGCTTCCTGTGGACCTGGGGCCGCGCGCTGCGCTTCATCGACGGGCCGGACGAGGTGCATATCCGCTCCGTCGCCCGGCGCGAATTGAAGGAGGCCAAGGAAAAGCGCGGCCGCACGCTGCCCTACATGACCACGCCAGACATGCTGCACGGGCGGTGAGGGCGCGGGCGTGACGGCGGCGGAGGACCCCCCGCGCATCCGGCGCGAGGCGCATTTCGGCGGGCGCGTCGTCGCCTGCTTCGCGGAGCGGGCGGCGACGGCCGACGCGATGCTGCGCGCCGCCGCGGCGGAGAATCCGTCCGGCGATGCGGTGGTGGACGGCGCGCTGCGGCTCAGCCACGCGGAGCTGGACGCCGCCGCAACGCGCCTCGCCGCCGGCTTCGCCGCGCAGGGGTTGAAGCCGGGGGAGCGCCTGGCGCTGCTCGTCGGCAATGAGTGGCGCTTCGTGCTGACGCTGCTTGCGGCGATCCGGGCGGGGTTGATCGTGGTTCCGGTCAGCACCCGCTCGCAGGCGCCGGAGCTCGCCTACATTCTGGACGACTGCGGCGCGGCCGGCCTCGTCTATGGCGAGGCGTACGCCGGGATTCTGCCGACCCTCGACGCGGCGCCCGACCTGCGGGTCCGCCTCGCCGCGCAGGGCGAGGCCTTCGCGGCGCTGGCCGAGACCGACCCCGCGGCCTTCGTTCCGCCGCCGCTGGAGGAGGAGGGGACGGCCGTCATCCTCTACACCTCCGGCACGACGGGCCAGCCGAAGGGGGCGATGCTGACCCATCTCAACATCGTCCATTCCTGCAAGCATTTCGAGACCGCCTTCGACCTGAGCGCGGCGGACCGCAGCCTGCTGGCCGTGCCGGCGACGCATGTGACGGGGCTCGTCGCGATCCTCTTCGCCGTCCTCTCCGTCGGGGGCGCGGCGCTGATCCTGCCGAAGTTCGAGGTGGAGGCCTTCCTCGATCTCGCCGCGCGCGAGCGGCTGACCTACACCGTCATGGTGCCGGCCATGTACAATCTCTGCCTGATCCGGGCGGAGCTTTCGGACTACGACCTCTCCGCCTGGCGGATCGGCGGCTTCGGCGGCGCGCCGATGCCGGAGGCGACGATCGCGGCCCTGGCCGGGAAGCTGCCCGGGCTGCATCTGTGCAACGCCTACGGCGCGACGGAGACGACCTCGCCGACGACCATCACGCCGCCGGACCGGTCCGAACGGCCGGACAGCGTGGGCCGCGTCGTCGCCTGCGGCGACGTGCGCATCATGGATTCCGACGGGCGCGAGGTTCCGCCGGGCGAGCCGGGCGAGGTCTGGATCGCCGGCCCTATGGTGGTTCCCGGCTATTGGAACAAGCCGGACAAGACGGCGGAGAGCTTCGTCGCCGGCTATTGGCGCTCGGGCGACGTCGGCTCGATGGACGCGGACGGCTGGCTCAGCGTCTTCGACCGGTTGAAGGACATGATCAACCGTGGCGGCTACAAGATCTATTCGGCGGAGGTGGAGAACGTGCTCTCCCACCATCCGGCCGTCGCCGAGGCCGCGGTGGTGCCCCAGGCCGATCCGGTGCTGGGGGAGCGGGTGCACGCCTTCGTCCACCCGAAGCCGGGCGCGGCCGCCGACGCGGCCGCGCTCAAGGCGTTCTGCGCCGAGCGGCTGTCCGACTACAAGGTCCCGGACGGGTTCACGCTGACCGACGAGCCGCTGCCGCGCAACGCCAACGGCAAGCTGCAGAAGCGCGCGCTGCGCGAGCGGGTCGCCCCGCATGGCTGAGGCCGCGCTCGCCGGGTTGACGCCGGCCGTGGAGCAGCGCGTCGCCGGCGTGCTCGAGGTCCCGCTGCACCGCTTCCTCGGCTTCGAAGCGACGGCGATCGGCGCGGGGGCCGCCGCGGGCCGCTTTAGGGTGGGCGAGGCGGCGCGCAGCAATATCGGCATGTTGCATGGCGGCGTGCTCTACAGCCTGCTGGACGCGACCAGCTATCTGGCGCTGGCGTCGGATCTGGCGGCGGGGACCACCGCCTCGACCGTGGACGTCAGCTTCTCGATGCTGCGCCCGGTCGCGGCCGGGGCGACGGTGGAGATGACGGCGCGGCTCGACCGGCTTGGCCGGAGCCTCGCCTTCCTGCAGGCGGAAGCCCGCGTCGAGGGAAAGCTCGTCGCCAAGGCGCAACTCACCAAGGCCGTCGTGACGCTCTGACGCGGCGGTCGAGACAGTCGAGAAAGAGGAGACGCCCGATGCGCGCGCTGCTGTGCAAGGATTATGGCGGAATCGACGCCCTGGTGCTGGAGGAGGCGGCGCCCCCCGCCCTCAAGCCCGGCGAGGTGCGCCTCAAGGTGCAGGCCTGCGGGGTGAATTTCCCCGACACGCTGATCGTCGAGGGCAAGTACCAGTTCAAGCCCGAGCCGCCCTTCAGCCCCGGCGGGGAGGTCGCCGGGATCGTGACCGAACTGGGCGAGGGGGTGGAGGAGGCTGGAGGCGTCGCCGTCGGCGACCCGGTCATCGCGGTGACCATCTGGGGCGGCTTCGCGGAGGAGATCGCGGTTCCCGCCGCCCAACTGCTGCCCTATCCGGCCGCGATGGACCCGGCGGTCGCGGCCGGATTCGCCATGACCTACGGGACGGCCATGCATGCGCTGACCCAGCGCGCGCGGCTCGACGAGGGGGAGACGCTCCTCGTCCTGGGCGCGGCCGGCGGCGTCGGCCTCGCGGCGGTGGAGATCGGCAAACGCCTCGGCGCGCGCGTGATCGCGGCGGCCAGCACGCCGGAGAAGCTGGAGGTCGCCCGACGCGCCGGCGCGGACGATGGGATCGATTACAGCGCCCGGCCGCTCAAGGACGCGGTGAAGGACTTGACCGGCGGCCGCGGCGCCGATGTGGTCTTCGACCCCGTGGGCGGCGACCTGACCGAGCAGGCGCTGCGCGCCACCGGTTGGGGCGGCCGGCATCTGATCGTCGGCTTCGCAGCCGGCGCGATCCCGAAGATCCCGGCCAATCTGACGCTGCTCAAGGGCTGTTCGGTGGTCGGCGTCTTCTGGGGCGATTTCGTGAAGCGCGAGCCGGCGGCCAATCGGGCGAATTTCGACACCCTGTTCCGCTGGGTCGCGGAGGGTGCGCTGAAGCCGCTGGTGAGCGAGCGCTTCGCGCTCGCCGACGCGGGCCAAGCGCTGCACCGCCTCGCGGACCGCAAGGCCGTCGGCAAGCTGGTGGTCGACCTGTCGCGGTGAGGCGCGACGCCTGGCTATTGATCGCCGGGCGCGGGCTCGCTAACTGTGAGCGTCGGCCCGGCGGGAAATCGCAGCGGGCCGCCGGTCGGGGCGTAGCGCAGCCTGGTAGCGCATCTGCTTTGGGAGCAGAGGGTCGTTGGTTCAAATCCAGCCGCCCCGACCATTTCTCCTGTCCAACGGCGCCGTGCTCGCATTGAGCGCGTGGACCTGCGATCGCGCTGCGCGTGCGCGCGGCGTGCGACGGCCGGGCGCGCTGGGCTCGGCGTTGGCTTGCCGACGGCGTCTTTCGGGGGGCGGATCGGTGAGGGGAGGCTCCGCCTCAGCCCACATCCGCGCCGTTGGCGAGGCGGCGTTCGGCGCGCCAGGCTTCGCGGCCGACCCAGAGGGCGGCGAGCAGGGCCGGGACGCCGGCGGCGGCGAAGGCGAGCTGCTTGGCCTCGGCGCTGAGGCCGAGTTGGTGGGCCACCGCCCAGTCCAGCACGCCGATCAGGCCGAAGACGTCGGCGCCGACCAGAAGGGCGGCGGCGAGCGCGGTGAGGCCGGAGGTGAGCTTGTTCGTCATCGCATGCGATCCATCGAAATGAGCGGTCGACAGCGCGCATCATCCTCCCGCCGCCGGCTTCCGTCCAGCCCGGATTTCCAATCCGACGCTCACGCCTTGAGGCGCGCGTTCTCCGGGTCGTAGGCCGGTTCGGCCCGCACCGCGGCGCGCCGGCGCTCGCCCAGGATCCAGATGTCGAATTCCGCGCCCGGCGCGGCGTAAGCGGGCTCGACATAGGCGAAGGCGAGGCTCTTGCCCGCGCGATGGCCGAAGCCGCCGGAGGTGGCGATGCCGATGGGCTTCTCGCCGTCCAGCACGGCCTCGCCGCCGGCGACGTCTGCGTCGTCGGCTTCCACCTCGCAATAGACGAGCTGTTGGGCGACGCCCTGCTGCTTGCGGGCCAGCGTCGCTTGCTTGCCGACGAAGTCCGGCTTGTCCCAACCGACGAAGCGCTCCATCGCCGCCTCGACCAGGGTGATCTCGTTGGTCAGCTCCGCCCCGTAGCCGCGATAGGCTTTTTCCAATCGCATCGAATTGACGGCGTAGGTCCCGACGGGCTTCAGGCCGTGCGGCGCGCCGGCCTGGACCAGCGCGGCGTGGAGTTCCGGCAGACGCTCCATCGGGCAGTGCAGCTCCCAGCCCAACTCGCCCACATAGTTGACCCGCAACGCGCGCACCGGGACGCCGGCGACGGCGATCTCCCGCGCCGACAGCCAGGGGAAGGCGGCGTTGGAGAGGTCCTGCTCCGTCAGCCCCTGCAGGATCTCGCGCGCCTTCGGGCCGATCAGCACCAGATTGCCCCAGGCGTCGCTGACATTGGCGATCTCGACGCGCGCGCCCTCGCGGACCGACTGGAGCAGCCGGTCGAGGTCGCGCAGTTCCGCCGCCGCGCCGGACAGCAGATAATAGCGGTCGGCGGCGAGCCGGGTCACCGTGACCTCGCCTTCGATCACGCCGTTCTCGTTCAACAGATGGGCGAGCCCGATGCGCCCGTCCTTGGAGGGCAGGCGGTTCGCCAGCGCCCGGTCGAGGAAGGGGCCTGCGTCCGCGCCCGTCACTTCGAACTTGGCGAAGCTCGAGAGCTCGATCAGGCCCGCCGCCTCCATCGCGGCCTTGCATTCGGCGGCGACGATGTCGAAGGCGTCGTTACGGCGGTAGCTCGGCGTCTCGGCCGGGCCGAAATACTTCGCGCGCTCCCAGCCGGCGGCGGCGGTGAACTGCGCGTCGGCCGCCGCCAGCGCATCATGCAACGGCGTCTTGCGCGCGCCGCGCCCGGCCGGCCGCTCCTCGCCGCGCACATGCAGCGCGTACATGTGCTGGTAGCCCTCGATCGAGCGGGCGACCGTATGCTCCCGGTCCGCCCAGGCGCCGAAGCGCCGCGGGTCGAGGCCGGTCATGTTGATCTCCGCCTGACCGTGCACCATCCACTGGGCCAGATACTTGCCGATGCCGCCGCCCTGGGCGATGCCGATCGAAGAGCCGCAGCACTGCCAGAAGTTTCGCAGGCCCGGCGCTGGGCCGACCAGCGGGTTGTCGTCCGGCGTGTGCGGGATCGCCCCGTTGACGATGCGCCGCACGCCCTTGTCCGCGAACAGCGGCAGCCGCTCCATCACGCGCGCGACCCAGGGGTCGGCGATGCGGTCGAGCTCGTCGGTGAAGAGCTCGTTCTCCGACTGCCATTCGGGGTCGTTGTCGCTGTCGGGCCAGGCCAGCTGCGCGTCCGCCGTCTCGTAGATGCCGATCAGCCCCGCCTTCTGCTCCTGCCGGTAATAGGCGTTGGGGTAGGGGTCGCGCATCACCACCATTTCCTCGTCCCGCGCCTGGAATTCGGGGATCGGGTCGGTGACGATGTAGTGATGCGTCATGTTGGCGATCGGCGTCGGCGCGCCGGCCATCTGCGAGACGCGGCGCGCATAGCAGCCGGCGGCGTTCACCACATGCTCGGCCCGCACGTCGCCCTCGGTGGTGCGCACCAGCCAGTCGTCTCCTGCGCGCTCGATCCCCGTCACCAGGGTGCGCAGCTGGATCTTGGCGCCCAGGTCGCGCGCGCCCTTCGCCATGGCGTTGGTCGCGCCGGACGGGTCGACATGGCCGTCGTCCAGCGTCCAGACCCCGGCCAGCACGCCGGTGGTGTCGACGAAGGGATTGATGCGCTTGATCTCGTCGGGCCCGACGACCTGCATGCGAAAGCCGATCAGCTTGGCGACGCCCTCCACATGGCGGAAGTAATCCAGCTCATCCTGGGTGGTCGCGAAGCGGATCCCGCCGCAGCCGTGCCAGCTCACATACTGGCCGGTGATCTCCTCCAGCTTCGGGTAGAGCGTGTTGCTGTGATGATGGATCTTCGCCATCGAGAAATCGGCGATGAAGCTCGGACACTGCCCGGCCGCGTGCCAAGTGGAGCCGGAGGTGAGCTCGCCCTTCTCGATCAGCAGGCAGTCCGACCACCCCTCCAACGCCAGATGATAGAGCAACCCGCAGCCGAGAATGCCCCCGCCGACGATCACAACACGCGCCTGATCCTGCATCCGTCCACCCCTCAACCCGTCAACCGTTTCCTCGTACGCCGACCGCGTCTCCTCACCCGCCGGCCCGCGTCGCCGCCTCCGGCAGGCGGACCGGAAAGTCGCGTCGGATCTCCGCGTCGACCGCCGGCTCGATATGCGTCGGATAATAGCCGCCCAAAATCTCCGCCGTCTTGCGCCGCGCGCGGGTGAGCGCGTCGGTCGAGCCCTGCTCGACCCATTCCTTCGGGCTCGTCCGGTCGCCGATCAGGGGATAGACGTAATCCTTCTGCATCCGCGCCAGCGTCTGCGCATGGCCCAGATAATGGCCCGGCCCGTTGAGGCAGACGTCGCGGATGGTCTCCACCGAGAGCGAATCCGCATCGCACTCGATCCCCCGGATGGTGCGGTTGACCGCGCCGAGCGCGTCGTTGTCGAGCACCAGGCTCTCCAGCGAGAAGCCCAACAGGCTGGCGTGCATGCCCGCCGCCTCATAGACGAGGTTGGCCCCGGAATGGCCGACCAGCGCGTAGTTCAGCCCCTTTTCCGCGCCGGCCTGCGCGTCCGGCAGCTTGCTGTCGCTCATGCCCGCGCAGACGCCGCCTGTCAGGCCGTAGAACTGGGCCATCTGGGCGCAGGCGGACATCAGCAGCGCCTGCTCGCCGCTGCCGCCGGACATGGCGCCGGTGCGCAGGTCGGACACGAAAGGCCAGGTCCCGAAGATCGCCGGGTGGCCGGGCTTCAGGGCGTTGACGTAGGCGAGGCCCGCCAGCACCTCCGCCGTCTCCTGCACCACCGCGCCGGCGAGTGCGGCCGGGCTGGTCGCGCCCGCTTGGCCGGCGGCCAACAGCAGGACCGGCATGCCGCCCGCGACCGCCGCCTCCAGGCAGCGGCAGGCGTCCTCCGCGAACTTCATTGGCGGCACCACGAAGCAGTTCGACATGCTGACGAACGGGCGCGCGCGCCAAGCCTCCTCGCCGCCGGCGATGCGGTGCAGCATGGCGAGCGACTCCTCGACATGCTCCGGCAGCACCCAGCTCGACCCGACATGCTTGGTCGTGCCCGAAACCGCGGCGTAGCAGGTGTTGAAGTCCATCTCGCGCGGGTCCGGCAGGTCGCGGCAGACCAGCGGGCGTTGGAAGAAGTGGATGTGGTCCAGCCGGTCGACCAGCCGGGCGGCGTCGTAGAGGTCGCGCACCTCGGAGTTGCGGTAGACGCCGGTTTCCGGATCGACCACGTGCACGGCCGCGCCGGCGGTGCCGAAATAGACCCGGCCGTCATGGGGCTGCATGTCGCGCTCCGGCGCCTGGCCGTGGAGCGTGAAGCCGCGCGCCGCGACGGCCAGCGTCTCCTCGATCAGGGCGCGCGGGAAACGCAGGCGCCCGTCATCGCCCATCACGCCGCCCTTGGCGGTGACGGCTGCGACGCAACTCGGGATCGGATCGGCAAGGCCGATCGTCTCCAAGACCTCCAACACGGCCTCGTTAATCGCTTCGATCTGGGGCGGGTCCAGCGCCCTGTAGCGTCCGCCGACGAGACCCGGGCGGACCGGCCGATCGTCGACCGCCGGCTCCGCCGCCCGGAGCGCCTGACGGGCCGCCCGTCCGCCGCGCCGGCCGGAGATCGCGGCCTCGCGTGAGCCGCTGGCCGCATCGCGCGCCGCCTCGGCCCGCGCCGTCAGACTTTCGACCATGTGCGCCGCTCCTCGATCCCAGCAGACGACCCGTCCGACGTCGATGATGGGCGCGAATTTGTCGCGAACACAATTGCGGCTTTTTCACGCGAGCGTTAGATGGGCTCACCGATCAAGCGCGCGGCGGGCGCGTAATCGGCTGGTTATGCTGCAACTGCGAAGAGGGTGGCTCGGGCGTCATGAATGAGACTAACAGCAGGGCCGGCGGAATCCGGCGACGGCGCCGTCTGCCTTCGCTTCGCGCGCTGCAAGCTTTCGAGGCGGCGGGACGGCTCGGCAGCTTCCGCAGCGCGGCGGAGGAGTTGAACGTCACGCACTCCGCGATCAGCCACCAGGTCAAGGCCTTGGAGGAGGATCTCGGCGCTTCGCTGTTCGTGCGCGGCGGCCGGGCGGTGGCGCTCACCACGGAGGGGCGGATCCTTCTTCCCATCCTGCGCGACGCCTTCGATTCGATCGGGGCGGGCGCCGACCTCATCGGACGGCGTCGCGGCGGCGGGGCGCTGACGGTGCAGGTCTATGTGACGGTCGCCGTCAAATGGCTGATGCCGCGACTGGGCGACTTCCAGGCGCGCCGGCCCGGCGCCGGCGTGGCGCTCGCCACGTCGATCAGCGATTGGGGTTTCGCCCGGGACGTTGCCGACGCGGCGATCGTCTTCGCCGCCGCGGAGGTCGAGGGGTTGGACGTCACCCCGCTGCATCGCGGGGAGATGTTCCCCGTGTGCGCGCCGGATTTGCTCGAAGCGGGGGAACCGCTCAGGACGCCCGCTGATCTTAGCCGCTATCGCCTTCTCAACGTCTACACCTCGCCGGACGACTGGCCGCGCTGGCTGGCCGCCGCCGGGGTGGAGGGGCTGGGCCCGACCCAACTGGTCAGCTACGACAGCTATCTGCTGGCGCTGGAGGCGGCGATGCGCGGTGAGGGTGTGGCGATTTCGTACGATCTCTACGCCGCGCCGGATCTGGCCGACGGGCGCCTTGTCCGCCCGTTCGAGATCGCCACCCCGGCGAGCGCCGCGCTCAGTTTCGTCTGCCCGAAAGAGCGTGCACGCGATCCGCGAATCGCCGGGTTTCGGGACTGGCTGGTCGAGCAGATGCGGTAGCCTGTTCTGCGGTCAGGCGGTGCCGCTGCGCATCTCATTACCGCATTGGGATTAGTGAGTTTTTAAAGATTTCGGGCGTAGACTCATCTCGTCGAACGCGCGCGGCGACAGCGCCGGCAGAGTTCGCGCGACGCGCGTCCTTTCGGGATAGGAGACGGATCAGGTGATCGGCCGGAAATCGAGTGGATGGGAACAGAGAACCGCGGGGGACGCCGCGCCCCGGCCCCGGCCGCGCGGCGCCTTGGGGTTCGTGCGCATTCCGGCGCCGGGCCCGGGCGAACGCTTCGCCTGGCGTTTCGCGCGCGGCGACCGGCTGGCCTTGGAGTTCGATCCCGATTCGGGGTTCGGCGGACGCTTCGAGGACCGGCTCGTCTTTCGCATCGGCGGCGGCGAGGTCAGCCTGTTGGGGCCGTGCGACGCCGACAGCCTGCGCAGCGTGACGGTGCGCCTGCCCGACGGGCGGGTCCTGACGCTGGACTCCCTGGTGTCCGACGACGACACCATCGACCGGATCGCGGAAACCCTATCGGGCGAGAGTGACGACGCCGGCGGCGCGACGCCGATCTGACGGCCCGGCTCAACGCGCGCGCGGGAGATTCGGACTGGCCTGCGAAGACCGGTTCGGGTAGAACGAACAAACTATGAGGGAGAAAGCCCGGCCACCGCAAGGCGGGCGTTGGGACGCTCGGCCGGGCGTCCCGTTGCATCGTAGCGTCGAGGCTGCTCGGGCCTGCGTTCGGGGAACGGCCGGGCGTTGGAACGGATGCGGCGATGGGATGATGGGGAGCCCGTGATCGCACAGGGCCGAAGCCGAGGAGAAGACGGCGGGACGCGCAGGTCGGCGCGGCTGCTTCGACGTGTTTTCCGGCAGCGCGAACTGCTGCTGCGCAGCGACGGGCGCGTCCGCTATGTCCGCCTTCGACCTTGGTTTCAGATGACCGCCGCGGGCGGCGCCCTGGCGTTGGTCGGTTGGGCCTCGATCGGGACCGGCGTCTCTCTCTGGCAACACCATCAACTGGTCGACCAGCGCGCCGAGATCGCCGAGGCGAAGATCGCCTATGACCGGGTGCGCGCGGATCTCGAGCAGTATCGGGTGCGCGTGGGCGAGTTGGCGCGCGGCATCTTCGCGCGTCAACGCGCCATCGAGGCCGGCGACGCGCCGCCCGCGGATCTGGCCGACGCCGAGGCGGGCTCCGATCGGCTGGAGGTGGATCTGGAAGCGTTGGCGGAGATCGGCGCGCGCATTGAAGGCGCCTTCGATCGGATCGCGACGGACCTCGATCTGACGGAGGCCGATCGGCGCCGCATCGTGCAGAGCCGGGACGCGCTGCACGACCGCATCCGGGCGCTCGAAAGCGCGCTTGCCGCCGCCAACGAACGAGGCGACGCCTTGGGCGCCGAGGCGGCGTCGCTCACCGATGCATTGGCCGAGGCGCGCGCGGCTGAGGATGCGGCGCAGATTCGCGCCGACGGGCTGGAGCGCCTGCTGGGCGACGCGCGCGTCGCCCTGGCCGCGTCGGAGCGGCGCGAGACGGCCCTGCGCGGTCGGGTGTCCGCCCTGGCGGACGCGCTGGACGGAGCCGAGCGCCAGACCCGCAGCGTATCGGACGAGCGCGATGGGCTGCGCCGCCGGTTGGACGGTTTGCGCCATGACTTGGCCGAAAGTCGCAGGCAGAGGCAGGCCGCCACCCGGCGCATCGAGGGGGTGGTGCGCGAGTTGGCGGAGATTTCCGAGCGCGGCCTGACCCTGGACGGCCGGCGCGATGCGCTGCAGGCCCTGGAGCTGCAGGCCGGCGGCGTCGTCAGCGACCTGCAGCACGCGCGCCGACGCGCCGATTCCGCCGAGACGACGCTGGCGGAGGTCGTGTTCGGTCTCGCGCGGCTGGCGGAAGAGTCCGGCGCGGTGCGCGCCGCCGCGACGGATGATGTCGACGGCGCCGCGACGCCGGAACTGCTCGCGGCGCTTTCCCCGCAGGCCGGCGGCGCCGGCGCCGACAGCTTGCCGAGCGGGCGCGATCCCGTCGCGCGCGCGGAATCGCTGCTCGACGAAATCGAGGGGCTGCATGCGAGCCAGCGCTCGCTGGTGGAGCGCCTGTCGACCGAGACGGAGGCGAACCTGGTGCAGACCGAGGCGCTGCTGCGTCTCGCCGGGCTCGACATCGACGATCTGCTGCGCCGCGTCGGGTTCGCCGGCGGCCAGGGCGGTCCGATGATCGCAGCCGACATGCATCTCGTCGCCGCCGCGTCGGAGACCTTCGCCGACGACGTGAAGCTCCTCGAATCGCGCATCCAGCGCTGGCGGGCGTTGCAGGAGGTGGTGCGCTGCGTGCCGCTGATCGCCCCTGTGGACAACTACCACGTCACCAGCGCCTTCGGGAAACGCAAGGACCCGTTCAACGGCAAATGGGCGATGCATGAGGGGGTCGATCTGGGCGGCTGGCCCGGGACGCGGGTTCTCGCCGCCGCGCCGGGAACCGTCGTGGAGGCCGGACGCCAGAACGGATACGGCAACAAGGTCGTAATCGACCATGGCTGCGGCATCCGCACCGTCTACGCCCATCTGCGCAAGATCACGGTGAAGAATGGCCAGACGGTCGACCACCGGGAGGTGATCGGCAAGCTCGGCAGCACCGGTCGGTCCACCGGCCCGCATGTGCACTACGAGGTGCAGGTCGACGGCGCGCCGCTCGATCCCGAAAAGTTCATCGAAGCGGGCAAGCATGTTTTCAAAATCTAAGGCCGCGTCAGACGCGCCCGCGCCGCGCTCCCTCGGCGCGGCGGCGGCCGACGAACGGCCCGGCAAGCCTTCCGCGCCCTCCATCCTGTCGGGGTCGCTCACGATCCGCGGCGATCTGGACTCGACCGGCGACATCCAGATCGACGGCGTCGTCGAAGGCGACATCCGCTCCCACAAGGTGACGGTCGGGGAGTCGGCCCGGGTCATCGGCGCGGTCATCGCGGACCATATCCGCATCGCCGGCGCGGTCGAGGGCGAGATTACCGGCCGCGAGGTGACCTTGACCGCCTCCGCGCGGGTCGCCGGCGACATCTATCACGACCGGCTGGCGATCGAAGCGGACGCGCACATGCAGGGCCTCTGCCGACGGGTCGAGGACGTCGAGACCCGCCTCGCCGCCGCGCGCGACAAGGGGCAGGGGGCGAACCGGCCGGCCGACAAGCCTGCGACGGAGACGTCGGCCCCGGAGCCAACCCCGCAACCGGCCCCGCAACCGGCCCCGCAACCGGCCGACGACTGAGCCGGCGCGGCTCAGGGCTCGCGCAAGACCTCCGCGAACATCTCCGGATCCACGTTGCCGCCGGAAATCACCACAACCGTGGTCCGCCCCGCCGCCTCGACGCGTCCGGCCAGCAGGGCTGCGAGCGCGATCGCGCCGCCCGGCTCCACCACGAGCTTCAGCGTCTCGAAAGCGACCCGCATGGCGGTCCGCACCTCCGCGTCGCTGGCGGTCAGACCGCCGGCGAGCGTTCGGCGGTTGATCGCGAAGGTCAGAACGCCGGGCTCCGGCGCCAGCAGGGCGTCGCAGATCGAGCGCGCGTTGGGCGCGACCCGCTCCCGCGCGCCGCGTTCCAGCGACCGCTTGGTGTCGTCGAAGCCGTCCGGCTCGCAGGCGTAGATCGGCAGGTCCGGGCGCCGCTCCGACAGCGCCAGCGACGTCCCGGCGATCAGCCCGCCCCCGCCGCAGCAACAGAGCAGCTGATCCGGCGTCGCGCCCAACGCGCTCAGTTGCCGGTCGATCTCCAATCCGATCGTCCCCTGGCCGGCGATCACGTCCGGATCGTCATAGGGGGGCGCGAGGACGGCGCCGCGGCGTTCGGCCTCCTGTTCGGCGATGGCCACGCGGTCCTCGGCGTAGCGGTCGCAGAGCCGCACCTCCGCCCCATAGGCGCGGGTGTTCGCGATCTTGATGGCGGGTGCGTCCGCCGGCATGACGATCAGCGCCGGGCAGCCCGCGTCGCGCGCGGCCAGCGCGACCCCTTGCGCGTGGTTGCCGCTCGAGAAGGCGACAACGCCGCGGGCGCGGGCCTCCGGCGGCAGGCTGCGGATCTTGTTGCTGGCGCCGCGATACTTGAAGGAGCCAGTGCGCTGCAGGCTTTCCGGCTTGACCAGCACCCGCCCGCCGACCCGCTCGTTGAGGAGCGGGGCCTCCAAGAGCGGCGTCTCCACCACGACGCCGGCGAGGCGCTCGGCCGCGGCTTCCACCGCCCGGACGTCCGGCGCGTGCTTAGGCGAGGGTTTCGAGCAGCTCATCGACAGCCTCCAGGCTTTGCGGTTCGTCGAGGGTGGGCGCGTGCCCCTTGGTCGGCAGGGTGAGCGTGCGAAGCCGCGGATGGGCGGCTTCCATACGCTCGAGCGTTTCGGCGCTCAGGATGTCGGAGCGGCCGCCGCGGATCACAAGGCAAGGCAGGCGGCGCAGGCTTGCGAACAGCGGCCAGAGGTCCGGCGGCGGATCGCCGCGCAGGAGCGGACGCGCGATCGCCGGGTCCCAGTTGGGATGCAGCCGGCCGTCGTCGGCGCGGTGGTAGGTGGCTTCCGCGGCGCGCCGCCAATCCTCAGGCCGCGCCGTCTCGCCCGGGCCCGGATTGAGGTCCGGCGTCAACTCCTGCAGGGCCGCGGTCGCTTCCTCCCAATCCGCGTAGCTGCGACCCGAGGCGATGTAGCCCGCAACCCGGCCCACGCCGTCGGTCGGGACGTCGGGTCCGATGTCGTTGATCACAACGGCGCGCAGCCGCGTCGGCAGGGCGACGCCCAGCGCCATCGCCAGCCCGCCGCCGAGCGACGTGCCGACGACCGCCATCGGCGCGACGTCCAGCGCGGTCACCGCATGGCGCAGATCGTCGAGATAGACCTCGGGTCGATAGCGATCCGGATCCGGCGATCGCTCCGACCGGCCGCGGCCGCGATAGTCGGGCGCGATCACCCGGTGGCCGCGCGCGGCTAGGCGCCGGGCGAGCGCGTCGAAATCCGCCGAGGTGCGCGCGATCCCGCTGAGGCACAGGACCGGCGTCTTCGGCCCGGCGCCGGGCGCTGCCGGATAGTCCCTGACGAACAGCCCGCATCCGTCCTGCGCGCGCACATGGCGCGGCCTGTAGGGGACGGGCGCAGGTTCGGCGACAGCAGGGCGGGCGGTCATCGGGACTCCATTGAGGCGGGGACGATTCCGGTCAGACTAGGGACCGTTCAGCGTCGCGGCAACGCGCTCCAGCGACGAAGGCGGAGGGTTGAGGTTTTCAGAAGAAAGAAAGCAATGATTATTTGGCGTTGCGCCGATTCGCTAACGTGGTACTTTGCCCGGCCCCGGTCGGTCAAGTGAAGCGCGACGCGGGGATTGTGCAAGCCTTTGCCGGCCTTCGGCGAAGGGGTCGGTGAGCGGGGGACGTCTTGCGGAGACGGACAGGTCTGAACGGAGCGGTCTGGGCGCGGACCCGGACGGCCCTGTGCGGCGCAACGGCTTGCCTGTGGGTTCTGGCGGGGTCGGCGGTCGCCCAGACCGTTGTCGTCGATTCGCAGGGAACGCGGGTGATCGGCGGAGCGCCCGCGGCTGATGCGACGCCGACGCGGACCGAGGGCGCACAGGTCGCCCCGATCGTCATCGGCGGGGACGATCCGGCCCCCGCCCAAACCCAACCCGCCCAAACCCAACCCGCCCAGCCGCAACCCGCCGCCCGCCTCGCCGCCGCGTCTTCGGACGATGGGCCGGGCGGGCCGCCGGAGATCATCGGCGTGCGCACGGCGCCCGGCGCGGGCGGCCCCGATCTCGTCATCGATCTCACGCGGCCTGCGGATTTCCTCTTCTGGGGGACGCCGGACGGGCGGCGCGTGACGCTCTTCGCGCCGGGCGCCCCGATGCGCGCCGGCGATTCCGGGGCCGACGGGCTGGTCGCCGGCTGGCGCTGCGTCGAGGGGCCGGCGCCGGGCTGTGCGGTCGAGGTGGATCTCGCCCGCCCCATGACGGTCAGCCATTTGCGCCTGGACCGGCCGGAGACGACGGGCGGCGCCTATCGCGTGCGCCTCGCCCTGCAACCGATGGCCGAGGCCCCGTATGCGCGCGCCGAGACCGGCGTCGCCTGGCGCGGCGGGCGTGACCTGCCGCCGCTCTGGCCGCCGGGCGAGCTGGCCTCTCGGGCCCCCGTCCAAACCGCGGAGGGACCGCCGGTCAGCCGACTGGAGCCGACGGCCCGACAGCTCGCGCCGGCCGCGCAGGCGGCCACAGCGGATCCGGCGGCGCCGCGCGTCGACCTCGCGGCGAGCGCGGCCGACGTCGAAGCCGCGGTGCTGAGCGCCGGCGTCGACTGCGCGCAAGAGCCGGACCGCTGTCAGGACCCGGCGCCGTGGGACGCCGACTATCTCGCGGGCTGGTACCAAGTGCCCTGGGAGATGGCGAAGCGCCCGTTCGATTTCAGCCGGGAGGCGCTGATCGTCGACGCGATCGCGCTGGGCGGCTTCGGGCTGCTCTATCTGGTGGATGAGGACATCCGCGAGGAGGCGCGCGACAACCAGTCGACGACGGCGGACGACGTCTTCGATGCGGTCGAGCCGCTGGGACGCTTCTACCCGCTGCTGGCGGTCGGCGCCGGCGCCTGGGCGGCGGGCGAAGTGATCGGCGAGCGCTCCTTGCAGCGCGTCGGCCTGAACGGGTTCCAGACGGTCCTGCTCACGGCGATTCCCGTCGAGGGGACGAAATGGCTGATGGGCCGCTCCCGGCCGCTGAAAGACGAGGGCAATGACGACTGGTTCGGCTCGGGCAACTCGTTCCTGTCCGGCCACACCGCCTACGCCTTCGCGGCGGCCAGCGCGGTGGCGCACGAGTTCGGGCACATCGCCTGGGTCCCGTGGGTTTCCTACGGGGCGGCGGCCATGGTGGGCGCGCAGCGCATCTATGACGACAAGCACTGGGCGTCCGACGTGCTGGTCAGCGCTCTGGTCGGTTGGGGAATCGGGCAGGCGGTCGCCGACCTCGACGCCTTCGCGGAGGACAGCCCCCTCGACCTCGGCGCGCTGCGCGAGCCCGGGGCGCAGGGATTGCGGGTCGCGGTGGAGTTCTAGCCGGGCTTCCCGTCCGGCGGGAAAATCGCTAAGGTCGCGGTTCAACCCAACGATCAGACGAGGCGCTTCGTGCCGTCATAAGGACCGGTCTCGTTCCCAACGGAGCGACGCGAGGAGGCCGCCCCGAGCGAACGCCGGGGGCGGCCCGTTCTTACGCGCGTCCGCCGGTTGTGCGCGGCGAGACCGGTCCGGCCTTGTCCCGCCTCGTGCGCGTTCCCGCCCGGGTGACGGCGCTCTTTTCTTTCAAAGCCTGCGACATCGCCTGACCGGACCCGATCGGGTCTCGTCCCGCCGGCCGATCGGTGGACTTCCGACAGGAAGACCCGAACGGCATGACGGAGACTGTTGCGGTGCGATGGACCATCGCGCCGAGTGCGCCGCCCCGCCCCAGACTGTGGTGCGGCGGCTGCGGGGCGACGCGCCCCTTCGAGAGCAGCGGCAAGGCCCGCCTCAACGCCAACGGCGGGAAGCTCGACGCCTGGCTGATCTATCGCTGCTGCGCCTGCGGCGGGACTTGGAACCGGCCGATCTTCAGGCGATCCGCGGTGCGGGAGATCGATCCGGCGCTTCTGCAGGCGTTGCAGGACAACGACCCGCGCGTCGTGGCGCGTCTGGCGCTGGATGCGACCGCGCTGCGGCGCGTCGCGGCGGCCGTCGATCATGCGCCGGCGGCGGTCGTCGATCGTCGGTTGCTGAGCGGCGCCGGCGCGTCGCCGGAGCGCTTGACCATCCAAATCGCGGCCCCCGTACCTGTGGGATTGCGGCTGGACCGGTTGCTGGCGGCGGAACTCGGTCTGTCGCGCGCGGCGTTGAAGGACCTGACGATCCGCGGTCCGGTTTCGATCGCGCCGCACGGCGCGCGCGCCTTGCGGAGGGCCGCCGCGGACGGCGTCCGGGTTGATGTCGAGGCGAGCCGCGATCCGGCCCTCGCCGCGGCGGCCGGTCGCGTCGTCGCCGCGGCGCGCATGGGGGGTGAAGCCGGTTAGACCGACAGCCGATGCGCGGCGAGGCGGTCGTAGGCGGGGCGGCAGGACTCCGCGATCTCGGCGAGGGCGGGGGGCAGCGTCGCCGGCGGCGGGGAGGGCGCGGCGAAGCCGGTGGAGGCCTCGACCGCCTTGTACCAGACCGGGGCCCAGACGCCGTCGCTCTCGCGCCGGCCGGCCGGCCAGGCGAGCATGGCTGGATCGAAAGGGATCGCGAGCGCCCGGCACAGCGCGGGCAGGGCGCGCGCGGGCGCGCCCAGGATGTCGGCGGCGTCCATGACCGGCGGCGTCTCGCCCGTCGCGGCGCGCACGTGGTCGAAAATCTCCGCCTGTCGCTCGAAGCCGAGCTCGAAGGGCGCGGGCCGGCCGCGCGCTTTGGCGAAGCTCGCGACCACGGCGCGCGGGTCGCGGATCAGGAAGGCGTTGCGCAGGTCCGCCGTCCAGTCGAGCGGGTCGCCCGGCAGGATGTGCTGCGCCATGTGCTTCTGGTACCAGAGCGCCGCGCCGCCCGGCGCCGCGCCGATCAGCGTCCGGGCGACCGCGACGGGATCGGTCGGCTGGCTGTCCAGCACCGCCTCGCGCAGCGGATGGTCGACGCCGGTTCGGGCGAGATAGGCGGCGTAGAAGGGTTCGTCCGTCACCGCGCAGTCGGCGCGGTTTTCGAAGCTGCGCATCATCGCGGTCGAGATGTTGCGCGGCCCCGACCACATGGCGATGCGGATGGGCGGCTCCCCCCTCACGCGTCGAGGCCCGAAGGCGGACAGACGCGCTCGATCAGCGCCCTGTAGGCCTGTTGCAGGCGCTCCGTGACGGGGCCGCGGGCGCCGGCGGCGACGGTGCGGCCGTCGACCTCGCGCACCGGAATCACGCCGGCGAAGGTGCCGGTGACGAAGGCCTCGTCGGCGGAGTAGACCTTGGTCAGCGGGAAGCTCGCCTCCCGAACCGTCAACCCCATCTCCCGCGCCAGCGCGATGACGTTCGCCCGCGTGATCCCGGCCAGGCAGTAGAGGCCGGAGGAGGTCCAGACCTCGCCCGCGCGGACGATGAAGAAATGGGTCGAGTTGCAGGTGGCGACGAAGCCCTGGGGGTCGAGCATCAAGGCCTCGTCGGCGCCCGCCTTCTCCGCCTGGATGCAGGCGGCGATGCAGTTCAGCTTCGACAGGCTGTTCCACAGCGGATCCTGCACGTCGGGCGGTCCGCGGTGGATGTGGACGGTGTGCAGCCGGAGGCCGGTCGTCAGCACGGCCGGATTCGCCTGCTTCCATTCCGGGATGATGACGATCGTGGCCCCGCCGACATTGGCCCGTGGGCTCTGGAAGGGCGTGGATTTCAGACCGCGGCTGACGACAAGGCGGATATGCACGCCGCTCTCCATCCCGTTCGCCGCGCAGGTCTCCAGGATCGCCGCCTGCAGCGCCGCCGGCGTCATCCCAATGTCGAGGTCGATCGCCTTAGCCCCTTCCCACAAGCGGTCCAGATGCCGGTCGAGGAAGGCGAGCCGCCCGTTGTGCAGGCGAATCCCCTCCCACACCCCGTCGCCGAGGAGGAACCCGGAATCGAAGACGCTGACCACGGCCTCGCCGCGCGGGACGATGCGGCCGTTGATCCAGATCTTCACGGTCTCGTTGCGCGGGTCGGCCGCGTGGGCGTGGCTGCCGGTCTGCATGGGGCGAACCTCCTGATGGGCGGGCGGCGTGCAGCTTAGCCGCGCCGCCAGGCGCGATAAAGGCGCGGACCCGCGCTTGCCAGAGTGGACGGGAGGTGGAAGCTTGGGGAATCTCGCGTGACGCGCCCGCCCCTCAGCCGCCCGGAGCCAGCCGATGCCGCCCGCCCAATCCGCTCTCGTCGTCGGCGCCGGCGCGGTCGGCGTCTCCTGCGCCCTCCAATTGGCGCGGCGCGGCGTCGCGGTGACGCTGATCGATCGCGGCCCGGTCGGCGGCGGGACCAGCCACGGAAACGCCGGCGCGATCCTGCGCGCCGCCTCGCCGATCGCGGACCCAGGGATCGTGTGGAAGGTTCCGTCGATGCTGATGGATCCGACGGGGCCGCTCGCGATCCGCTGGCGCTACCTGCCGCGGCTCGCCCCCTGGCTTCTGCGGTTCATCGTCGAGAGCCGGCCGGAGCGGCATCGGGCGAATGCGGACGCCATCTGGCTGTTGGGCGACCAGGCGCCGGACGCCTGGCGCCGACAGGTGCGCGGCGCCCCGGCGGAGACGCTGCTGAGCCCCGTCGGTTGGCTGAAGGTCTATTCGAGCGAGGCGAGCTATCGGGCTGCGGAGGGCGGCCGCGCCCTCTATCGCGCGCGCGGCGCGGCGTTGGAGGAGTTCGACGCGCACGAATTGCGCCAACTCGAACCCAACCTCGCGCCGATCTTCGCGCGCGGCGTGCTGCATGCGGACGGTCTCTTCGCGCTCAACCCGCGCCGGCTGGTGGAGCTCTGCGCCGAGGCCGCCGTCGCCCAGGGCGCGGTGATCCGTCAGGCCGAGGTCGTCGACGTCGAGGCCGACGACGCGCGTGCGGCGGTCACCTTGGCCGACGGCGACCGGCTGGAGGCCGATCGGTTGGTGCTCGCCGCCGGCGCCTGGTCGCGCGGATTGGCGGAGAAGTTGGGGGCCAAGGTCCCGCTGGAGACGGAGCGCGGCTATCACCTGATGTTCGAGACGCCGGAGCGCAGCCTGAACCGGCCGGTGGTGTGGGAGGACAAGAGCTTCGTGCTCTGCCCGATGGAGCACGGGCTTCGGCTCACCTCGCAGGTGGAGCTGGCCGGCCTGGAGGCCCCGCCGGATTTTCGCCGTGTGGAGACGTTGATTCCGATGGCCCGGCGCATGCTGCCGTCGCTGGCGGGCGCGCCGACCGACCGGTGGCTCGGCTTTCGGCCCAGCCTTCCGGACGCGCGTCCCGTGGTCGGGCCGAGCCCGCGCGCGGGTGCGGCCCTCCTGGCGTTCGGGCACCAGCATTACGGCCTCAGCCTCGCGGCGCGGACCGGGGAGGTGGTGGCCGACATGGCGCTCGGCGTGGACCCCGGCTTCGATCCGACGCCGCTGTCCGCTGCACGCTGGGCGTGAATTTCTTATCGAATTGAAACGAATCCGAAACGCGTCGTAACGCTTTCTTTAGGGTTTCGGGGTACCGTCCCTGACAGATGGGTCAGGGAGAGGTAGCTGCGTATGTACGCGCTCGAGTCCGGCGCCGACCAATCGGCGTTTCTCACCCGCCTGCATGAGGGCGTGCGGTTCGCCTTTCAGCCGATCGTCCAAATGCAGACGGGGGCGATCTTCGGCTATGAGGCGTTGCTGCGGAACCACCAGGCGGTCGGCGTGGAGAGCATTCCCGCGCTGTTCGACCGCGCGCACGATCTCGGCATTCTGCACCGCACCGACATCATCCTGCGCGAGCGGGCCATCGGTCTGTTCGCCAGCCTGCCGAAATCCGAGCAGGCGTTGTTGTTCTTCAATCTCGACGGCCGGATCTTCGAGAGCCAGGACTATCATCCGCACCAGACGGTCGCGCTGTTGAGCCATTACGGCGTGTCGCCGCACGCGCTCTGTCTGGAACTCTCGGAGCGCTACGACAACGCGTCGGCCCGGCATCTGAACGAGACCCTCCGGGTCTGCCGGGAGCACGACTACAAGCTGGCGATCGACGATTTCGGACGCGGCTTCTCCGAGATGAAGATGCTGTACGACCACCAGCCTGATTTCGTGAAGATCGACCGTTACTTCATCAGCGGCATCGCAGAGGATTCGAAGAAGCGGCTGATGGTCTCCACCATCGTGAATCTGGCCCATGTGCTGGGCACCCGGGTCGTCGCCGAGGGCGTCGAGACAGAGGCCGAGTTCCTGGCGTGCAAGGATGTCGGCTGCGACTTGGTGCAGGGCTATTTCGTCGCCCGCCCGACGGAGGATCTGCGGACGCTGCAGCCGGCCTACAGCGTGGTCAGCGACGCCAACCGGCGCGACCGGCGGCGCAAGGCGAACGACGCGCTGATGGTGCGCGACCATGTCGCCTCGCTTAGGAGCCTGAGCGCCGAAGACGGCGTCGACGAGATGCTGGAGGCCTTCCGCACCCACAAGCACCAGTCGGTCTTCCCGTTGCTCGATCCGATGGGGCGGCCGCTCGGCGTGGTGCGGGAAAGCGACCTTAAGGACTTCACCTATCTGCAGTACGGGCGCGATCTGCTGCAGAACAAGGCCTACGCAAAGCGCCTCAGCCATTTCGCGCAGCGCTGTCCGATCGCCGATGTCGGGGTGGAGGTCGAGAAGATCCTCGAAATCTACGCCATGTCGCAGACCAGCGACGGCATCCTGGTCACCGAGGACGGGCGCTATCTGGGCTTCCTGACGGCGGACAGTCTGTTGCGGCTGGTCAATGAGAAGAACCTGGCCGCCGCGCGGGACGAGAATCCGCTGACCAACCTGCCCGGCAACAATTCGATCACGGACTATGTCGCGGGAACCCTCGACGATCCGATGCGGGATCGCGTTCTGCTCTATTTCGACTTCAACGATTTCAAGCCCTTCAACGACACCTACGGGTTCCGGCAGGGCGACAGGGCGATCGTCTTGTTCGCCGGTTTGCTGCGCCGGCATTTCCGGGACGGCGCCGCCTTCATCGGCCATGTGGGCGGCGACGATTTCTTCGCGGGCCTGGACGGCGTCTCGTTGGCGGAAGCGGCGGCGCGGGCGCGCAGCCTGTTGGGCGCCTTCCGCTCCGACGTGGAGAGCTTCTACAGCGCCGAACATCGCGAGCAGGGCGGGTTCTCCGCCCGGGACCGGGAAGGGCGGCTGACGCGCTACGGGCTGTTGAGCGCCTGTTGCGCCGTGGTCGCGCTTCCGGCCGGCGCGGCGCGTCCGGACCTCGATCTCCTGATGCGGCGCTTCGCCGAACTTAAGAAGCGCGCCAAGCGCGGCCGCGATCCCGTCGCGACCGACGTCCTGACCGGCGCCGGGTCCGACCCGCTTACACGTTGAAGTCGAGATTCCACATCCGGTAGCGCTCCGGATCGTCCTGCCAGCGCTCGCGCACCTTCACGAACAGGAAGAGATGCACCGGGTGACCCAGCATCTCGGCCAGTTCCTCGCGGGCGGCCTGGCCGATGCGCCGGATGCGCTGGCCGCTCTTGCCCAGGATGATCGCGCGCTGGCTTTCGCGCTGCACGTAGACGACCGCTTCGACCCGGGCCGATCCGTCGGGGCGCTGCTCCCAGCGCTCGGTCTCCACGGTGAGGGCGTAGGGCACTTCCTGGTGGACGTTGAGGTAGAGCTTCTCCCGCACGATCTCAGCCGCCAGCAGCCGCTGCGGCATGTCGGAGAGCTGGTCCTCCGGGAAAAGCCAGGGGCCGGGCGGCATCAACGCGGCGAGACGCTCCGCCAGATCCCGCACTCCGTCGCCGGTCAGGGCGGAGATCATGAAGACCTCCGAGAACATTCCGCGGGCGTTCAACGCGTCCGCGAGCGTCAGCAGCAGGGGCCGCTTCACCGCGTCGACCTTGTTGAGCGCGAGCAGGGCCTGCTTGCCCTCGGGCCCGTATCCGGCCCGGGCCAGGCCGTCCAGGATCTCCCGCACGTCGTCGGTGACCCCGGCCGCCGCATCGATCAGCAAGAGCACCGCGTCGGCGTCGTCCGCGCCGGACCAGGCGGCCGAGACCATGGCCCGGTCGAGCCGCCGCTTGGGTTGGAAGATGCCGGGCGTGTCGATCAGCGCGATCTGGCTCGCCCCCTCCAGCGCCACGCCGAGCACCCGCGCCCGGGTGGTCTGCACCTTGTGCGTGACGATCGAGACCTTGGCCCCGACCAGCCGATTGACCAGCGTCGATTTGCCGGCGTTCGGCGCGCCGATCACGGCGACGAACCCGGCGCGGGTCGCCCCCTCCATCGGGTCGGTCGGCGTCTCGCTCATGCGTCCAGCTCCTTCAGGAGACGCGCCGCCGCATCGCGTTCGGCCGCGCGCTTGGAGGGGCCTTTCGCGCGCGCCGGCGGTCGGCCGGCGATCGACGCTTCGATGGTGAAGACGGGTGCGTGCGGCGGACCGTCGCTCGCCGCGACGCGATACTCCGGCAGCGGCAGGCCGCGCGCCATCGCCCATTCCTGCAGGGCCGACTTCGGGTCTTTCGGCGGTGCGCTGGACCGCGCGAGACGCTCCGCCCAGCGTCCCTCGATGAAGCGGCGCGCCGCCTCCAGCCCGCCGTCGCGATAAAGCGCGGCGATGGCCGCCTCCACGACGTCGGCCAGGATCGAGGGGTTGGCGCGTTGGTCGGCGATCGCCTCGTCGCCGCCGCCGAGCCGCAAATGCGCACCGAGGCCGACGTCGTTCGCCACCTCCGCCAAGGTCTCCCGGCTGACGAGCGCGTGCAGACGCTTGGACAGCGCGCCCTCGCTCTCGCGCGGGAAGGCGCTCATCAGCATGTCGCAGACGACGAGCGCCAGCACCCGGTCGCCCTGGAACTCAAGGCGTTCGTAGGCGGCGGCGTCGCTGTCGACCGCGCTGCGGTGGGTCAGCGCCCGGCGGATCAGGTCGGGGTCGTCGAAGCGGCGCTGGAAGATTTCCTCCAGCGCGGCCAGGTCGAACGCATCGTCAGTCGACGCCATCGAACAGTCGTCCGTAGCGCACCCCCGTCGGCCAGGTCCAGGGCTTCCAGAGCACGACCTGGTCCTCGACCGACCAGAACAGCACATCCGCGCGCCCGATCAGGTTCTCCGCCGGGATGTAGCCGACGAGGCTCAGCATGCGGCTGTCCTGCGACTGATCGCGGTTGTCGCCCATGCCGAAGTAATGCCCCGCGGGCACGGTGAAGAGCGGCGTGTTGTCCAGGAACGCCGCGTCGCCCTTCGCTTCCAGTATGCGATGCTCCAGGCCGTTCGGCAGGGTCTCGACATACTGCGCGACGACCTGACCCTCCGGCGTGACGTAGTCCTCGACCCGTCGGCGCTTCACCGCCTCGCCATTGATGTGCAGCACGCCGCCGATGACCTGGATACGGTCGCCGGGCAGCCCGACGATGCGCTTGATGTAGTCGATGCTGGCGTCGTTCGGGTTGCGGAAGACGGCGACGTCGCCGCGCTCCGGCTCGTCCTGCAGGATGCGGCCGTCGAACGGGCCGGCGGAGAAGGGGAAGCTGAAGCGGCTGTATCCGTAGCTGAGCTTTGAGACGAAGAGGTAGTCGCCCTTCAGCAGCGTCGGCATCATCGAGCCCGACGGGATGTTGAACGGCTCGTACAGGAAGGTCCGCACCGCGATCGCGATCAGGAACGCGATGAGGATCGTCCGCACGGTCTCCACCAGCCCGCCGGCCGCGGTGGACCCGGAGTCGCCGGCGCCGCTGGACGGATCGGGATCTGGGGGAGGAGTCGGGTCTGTCATCGCCGCTCGGATCGCCTGGCGCGCCCCCCGGGCGGGGGCGCTCGCCGGCGGCGATATGGACAGCCGGCTCCTGCTAAGTCAAGCCGATCGGCCCCGAAACGGACGCCGCTGTGCGGGGCCGCGCGCCCGCTGCTAGAGGGCGCGGACCTGCTCGAAGGCGGCCCGCTCCGACAGCGGCACGGCGGAGAGGATGACGGTCGCCTGAGCGAGCCCCGATTCATCCGTCAGCGAGACGTCGACGAGCGGTGCATAGCCTTCCGGCGTCAACGTCAGCATGCGCGTGCGCGCGCCGCCGTGCAGCATCAGGGTCGGCTTGCCCGAGGCGAGCGGGCGCACCTCCATGTCGCGCCAGAAGACGCCTTGCCGGAAACCCGTGCCGAGGGCTTTCGAGCAAGCCTCTTTCGCCGCGAACATTTGGGCCAGCCGGTCGGCGCGCTTGGCCGGGCGGCGCGCCGCGCGGGCGCGCTCGGCCTCGGTGTAGAGGCGGTGGAGAAAGCGATCGCCGAAGCGCTCGAGCGTCTGCTCGATGCGGCCGATGTCGCAGAGATCGACGCCCAGTCCCAGGATCATGCTTGCTCGCTCCCCCCGCCTGCGGCGCGCCGTGCGCTGCGCGGTTCATCCTCCGCCGTGCGCGTCCCCGGCCGGTGATGCGGCGCCGTCGCCGCCTCCGCCGCCGCGGCCTTGCGCTGACGCCGCAGAAAACGCCGCCGCTGATAGGCGGCGACGCCGCGCCGCAGCGGGAAATAGACGGCCGCCCACACGAACCCGAAGACCGCGAGTCCGCCGACGGTCATCGGCAGCAGAACCTGCCAGGGCCGCTCGAGCAGGTAGCCGAAGGTCAGATGATGGGCGTGCAGCGCGTCGCCCTTCAGCCCCAGGATCAGATTCCCGAGATTGAAGATCCCGACCCAGATGATCGGGAAGGTCCACGGATTGCCGACGATCGTTCCCGCCAGGGCTGCGAGCACGCTGGCCCGCGCGATATAGGCCATGCCCGCGCTCAGCAGCAGATGGAAGCCCATGAAGGGGGTGAAGCTTACGGCCGCGCCGAAGGCGAAGCCCGCTGCGATCGCATAGGGCGTGCCCGGCATGCGCCCGATGCGGTGCCGGAAGTAATCCAACCAGCGCCGCCAGCCGAGCGCCGGCCAGACCGCCTCGCGCATGCGATGCGCGATCGGCCGTCTCTCGCGCCGCCTAAACATGGTGGGCGACGCATTGTCGTCCGGGCCGCGGGCGCCGCCGGGTCATCCGCTCTGGGCCCGCTCGACCGAATTCACCAGCGGCGAGGCCCGCAGTGCGGCGACGATGTTGCTGAGCTGGCGCACGTCGGTGACTTCGACGTCGACCAGCAGATCGAAAAAATCCTCGCTGCGGTCGGTGAATTTCAGGTTGGTGATGTTGCCGCCGTCGCGCCCGATGACGCTGGTGAGCGCGGCGAGCGCGCCGGGCTCGTTGCTCAGCACCGCCTTGACCCGCCCGACGAAACTGCTGTGCTCCTCCGCGCCGGCCTCCCAGCCGACGTCGAGCCACCGCTCCGGCATGTCGGAGAAACTCTCCAGGGTCGGGCAATCCACCGTGTGGATGGTCACGCCCTTGCCGGTGGTCACGATGCCGACGATGCGATCGCCAGGCAACGGGTGACAGCATTTGGCGTAGTGCACGGCCATGTTCGGGATCAGTCCGCGCAGCGGCACGCTGCCCGCGCGGTCCTCGCGCCCCGCGGGCGCGTCGGACGGCGCCGACTTCGCCTTGCCCTTTCGGGTGGGCTGCAATTGCTCGCGCGCGCCGGGATAGACGGCGTAGAGCAGGTCGCGCCCGGTGTGGCGGCCTTCGCCGACCGCGACATAGAGGTCGTCCACGCTCTCCGCGCGGAAGCGCTTCAGCACGCCTTTCAGGGCCTTCTCGGTCAGTTCGTACTGCGCCTGGGCGAAGATCCGCTCGACGATCTCGCGGCCGAGCTTCAGATACTGCTCGCGCTGCTGGGAGCGCACGAAACGCCGGATGCAGGCCCGCGCCTTGCCGGTGACGACGAAGCTCTCCCAACTCGGGCTCGGCGTCTGGGCCTTCGAGGTGACGACCTCGACCTGGTCGCCGTTGCGAAGTTGGGTGCGCAGCGGCATGATCCGCCCGTTGATGCGCGCCGCCGTGCAGCGGTCGCCGATGTCCGTGTGCACCGCGTAGGCGAAATCGACGGGCGTCGAACCGCGGGGCAGGGCGAACAGGTCCCCCTTCGGCGTGAAGACGAAGACCTGGTCGGAGAACATCTCCATCTTCGTGTGCTCGAGGAAGTCCTCGGGACCGGCGGCGTTCTCAAGGATTTCCAGGAGTTCGCGCAGCCACTTGTACTGCGTGCCCTCGGTTTGCGGGGCGGAGGCCGGGCCGTCCGCGTCCTTGTAGCGCCAGTGGGCCGCGACGCCGAGCTCGGCGATCTCGTGCATCTCGCGGGTGCGGATCTGAATCTCGATGCGCTGGTTCTCCGGCCCGATCACCCCGGTGTGCAGCGAGCGGTAACCGTTCGGCTTGGGCAGCGAGATGTAGTCCTTGAAGCGCCCGGGCACCGAGGAATAGGCCCCGTGGATCAGGCCCAGCGCGCGGTAGCAGTCGTCGATATCCTCCACCACCACCCGGAAGGCCATGATGTCGGACAGTTGCTCGAAGCCGACATTCTGACGCTGCATCTTGCGCCAGATCGAGTAGGGCGACTTCTCGCGCCCGCTGACCTCGGCCGCGACCTCGCCCTCGCTCAGCAGGTCCGCCAGCCGGGCGCGCACCCGCCCGATCAGATCGCCGCCGGTCTCGCGCAGGAAGTCGAGGCGTTTGATGATCGAAGCGCGGGCGTCGGGATTGAGCTCCTGGAAGGCGAGGTCCTCCAGCTCCTCCTTCCAGTCGCGGATTCCGATCCGTTCGGTCAGCGGGACATAGATGTCCATCGTCTCGCGCGCGATGCGCCGGCGCTTCTCCGCCGACTTGATGAAGTGCAGCGTGCGCATGTTGTGCAGCCGGTCCGCCAGCTTCACCACGAGGACCCGGATGTCCTGAGACATGGCGAGCACCAGCTTGCGAAAATTCTCCGCCTGCTTGGTGCGGTCGGATTGCAGTTCGAGCTGCGAGAGCTTGGTGACGCCGTCGACCAGGCCCGAGACCTCGGTCCCGAACATCTGGTCGATCTGCTCGACGGTGGTCTCGGTGTCCTCGACCGTATCGTGAAGCAGGCCGGTGATGATCGAGGCGCTGTCGAGCCGCTTCTCGCTCAACAGCCCGGCCACCTCCACGGGATGCGAGAAATAGGGGTCGCCGGAGGCGCGCTTCTGGGTGCCGTGCGCGCGCATGGTGAAGACGTAGGCGCGGTTCAGCGCCTCCTCGTCCGCGCCGGGCTCGTAGGTCTTGACCCGCTCCACCAGTTCATATTGGCGCAACATCGGCCGGGAACGCTCGCTTCGCCGCTGAAACAATTCACGTCTGTCGCCAAGAAGACACGCAAATAAATGGCGCTGCAAGGCTCGGAAAACCAGCGGCGGGCCGAAAAGCAAACGCCCGGCGCCGAATGGGCGCCGGGCGACTTTGCGCGCGGCCGACGGGCGGCCGCCGGTTTGCGTCTTCAGTCTTCGATCTGGCTCGCGTCGACGTCCTCGAACATGGCCTCCGCGGCGGCCTTGACGCTCTCGCCGCCCTGGCCCTCGACCGTTTCCTCGCCTTCCGGGCGGGCCTGGCCGGAGGTGCCGCCGCTCTCCTCGCTCAGCAGCGCGGCCGCGGCCATCTCCAGCATATCCTCTTCTTCGGGCTCGTCCTGCTCGACATGCTTCTGCAGACCGCGCACCAGGGAGTCCTTGAGGGTGTCGGTCGAGAGCTTCTCCTCGGCGATTTCGCGCAGCGCGACCACAGGGTTCTTGTCGCGGTCGCGGTCGAGCTGCAATTCGGAGCCGTTGGCGATGTCCCGGCTGCGTTGTCCGGCCAGCAGAACCAGTTCGAACCGGTTCGGAACCTTCTCGACGCAATCCTCAACGGTCACGCGTGCCATATGCTGCTCCTAGCCTTGCTGGTCCTGGATGGGCTGACTGTCCCGATGTCGCGAAAGCGTCGGCTGCAAGGCCGCTCCCTTCGCGAAGGCGCGCGACTATAGGGAAAGCGCCGCATCCGTGCAAGCCCGCGGGGGCGCTGCCGGCGGCCCGGCCCGGGGCGGCGTCCTGTCCGTGCTTGTGGCCCTCCGGCGAACGCGCTACGTAGATCGGCAGACAAAGGAAAATCCCGATATTGCAGGCATATAGGGTGTTCCTTTTTGGGTCTTGCTCGCATTGCTACGGGCGGCCGTCCGTCCGGCGAAGAGGAGAAAGTCATGAAACTCGGCGTTTATCCGTTCGAGAAGCTCGGCATGTTCATTGACGGTGCGAACCTTTATTCGGCCGCGAAGGCGCTTGGCTTCGACATCGATTACAAGAAGCTCCTGGAGCTGTTCCGCAGCGAAGGGCGGCTGTTGCGCGCCTTCTATTACACGGCGCTGTTCGAGGATCAGGAATACTCCCCGATCCGCCCGCTGGTCGATTGGCTCGATTACAACGGCTACACCATGGTGACCAAGCCCGCGAAGGAATACACCGACGCCCAGGGCCGCCGGAAGGTGAAGGGCAACATGGATATGGAACTCGCCATCGACATGCTGGAGATGGCCGAGCATCTGGACCATGTGGTGCTGTTCTCCGGCGACGGCGATTTCCGCAGCCTGGTCGAGGCGATGCAGCGCAAGGGCGTGCGCGTCTCGGTCGTGAGCACGATCAAGACCGCGCCGCCGATGATCGCGGACGAACTGCGCCGCCAGGCGGACAATTTCATCGAGCTGCGCGACCTCTCGGAGACCATCGCGCGCCATTTCCACAATCAGCCCCGCCCGACCCCGGCCCGCGCCCCGCAGCGCCCCGCCGCCGAAGAGCTGGAGGAGGAGGAGTACGACGACGACTACGACGACGAGGACTACGAGGACGAGGACTACGAGGACGACGAGGCCGTGGTGGAGCGCACCGGCCCGCGCTCCTGACCGCCTCCGCCTCGCCATCCGATGACCGTCCCCTACGCGGATCCGCCGACCGATTGCCCGCTCTGTCCGCGCCTCGCGGCGTATCGCGCGGAGAACCGGGCGGCCTTCCCGGCGTTTCACAACGCGCCGGTCGCCAGTTTCGGGCCGCTGTCGGCGCGCCTCCTGATCCTGGGTCTGGCCCCCGGCCTAAAGGGGGCGAACGCGACCGGGCGGCCCTTCACCGGCGACTATGCGGGCGACCTCCTGTACGAGACGCTGTTGGCGCTGGGGCTGGCCGAGGGCCTGTACGACAAGCGGCGCGACGACGGCTTGGCGCTCGCCGATTGCCGGATCGCGAACGCCGTGCGCTGCGTCCCGCCGCAAAACAAGCCGACGCCGAAGGAAATCGCGACCTGCCGCCCGTTCCTGGAGGCCGAGATCGCGGCGATGCCGAACCTGACGGCCGTCCTCGCGCTCGGCCGGATCGCGCATGAGAGCCTGCTGCGCACGCTGGGCGCCCGGCTGGCGGCGCACCCGTTCGCGCATGGCGCGCGGCATGCGCTGGCCCGGCCCGACGGCGCGCCGCTGGCGCTCTTCGACAGCTATCACTGTTCGCGCTACAACACGAACACGGGCCGGCTGACGGCGGAGATGTTCCGCACGGTGGTCGACGCGGCGACGCGCGCCGCCTGAGCGCCGGTTCTCAGCCGTACTCCTTCATCACGCTCGCCTTCTTGCGTTGCCACTCGCGCTCTTTGATGGTCTGGCGCTTGTCGACGGCGCGCTTGCCCTTCCCGAGGCCGAGGGCGAGCTTGCAGATCCCGCGATTGTTGAAATAGAGCCGCAAGGGGATGAGCGTATAGCCGCCCTGCTTCTGCGCGCCGAGCAACCGGTCGCGCTCGCGCTTGTGCAGCAGCAGCTTGCGCGGGCGCTTGGGCTCGTGCTGGAACTTCTGGGGCGCGTTCGGATACTCCCCGATATGCAGGTTGAAGAGGAAGAGCTCGCCGTCCTTCGGGCCGGCGTAGGCGTCCGACAGGTTGACGGTCCCGCGGCGCAGGCTCTTCACCTCCGTGCCGGTCAGCACGAGGCCCGCCTCCACCTCCTCCTCGATCGCGTAGTCGAATTTGGCCCGCCGGTTGACCGCGATGGTCCCGGTCGAGGTCAGCGGGCTCGGCTTCTTCTGCGCCATGGCTCCTCTCTCGCCGCCGGCGGCCCCGCGCCGCGCGAGAGGAGGCGGGCGGGGGCGCGGCGGCGCGTCAGACCAGTTCGGCCTGCTTCAGGGCGGCTTCGACCTTGCGCTTGCTTTCGTCGGCGATCTCGGTCAGCGGCAGGCGCGCGCGGCGCGTCGCCTTGCCGAGCAGTTCGGCCGCATACTTCACCGGCCCCGGCGAGCTCTCGCAGAACATCGCGTCATGCACCGGCATCAGCCGGTCGCGCAGCTCGGTGAAGCTCTCCATGTCGTTCTGCCGCCACGCCTTATGCAGCCGCGCGCACAGCCCCGGCGCGATGTTCGAGGTGACCGAGATGCAGCCGTGCCCGCCCTGGCCCAGGAAGGCCGCGATGGTCGCGTCCTCGCCGGAGAGCTGTGCGAAATCGGGGCCCAGCGCGAGTCTGGTCTTCAAGGGGCGCGTCAGATCGTTGGTCGCATCCTTGACGCCCACGATGCTGTCGAAGTCCCGCGCGAGGCGCGCCATCGTCTCCACCGACATGTCGACGATGCTGCGGCCGGGGATGTTATAGATGATGATCGGGATGTCGACCGCCTCCGCGATCGCCTTGTAGTGCTGGTAGAGCCCCTCCTGGGTCGGCTTGTTGTAATAGGGGGTCACAACCAGCGCGGCGTCGGCGCCGGCCTCGCGGGCGTGCTTGGTCAGCCAGATCGCCTCGCGCGTCGAGTTCGAGCCCGTGCCCGCGATCACCGGCGCTTTGCCTTTCGCCACCTCGATGCACAGCTCGACCACGCGGCAATGCTCCGCATGGCTCAGCGTCGGGGACTCGCCGGTGGTGCCGGTCGGGACGACGGCTTCCGTCCCCTCGGCGATCTGCCACTCGACGAAGGACTGGAAGGCGGCCTCGTCGACCGCGCCGTCGGCGTCCATCGGCGTAATCAGCGCGGTCATGGACCCGGTGAACATCGGGGGCATCGTTCGAAGACTCCTAGCGACCAGGATGCGGTCCGCATAGGCGGCCGGAGACGCGTACGCCCCGTCGGCCGGCCGGACCGGGCGCGGACTTTATCCCCACGGCCGCGCGGGAACAAGCCGAATGCCGCCCGGCGCCGGGGGTTTCCTCAGGCGGGTTCGCTTGCGTCCGACCCCCGAGTCTCCGTATGCTCGCTCCAGCGTTTGGACCGCCGCCCGCGGCGCGCCGGACGGGAGGGGCGCCGGCAAGGACGGCGTTCGGGAGGCGCGGATGCGCAAGCTCGCCCTGATCACCGGAAGCGCGGTTTCGGCCGGCCAAAGGGCCGGCCGGAGGCTGGCCGCCGCGGGCGTTCTGCTGGCCCTGTGCGCGGCGGCGCTCGCCGTGACGGCGGGCGGCGGCGCCGCCCAGGCGCGCACCGTCCTCGACGATCACGACCGCGCGGAATACGAGCTCGCCTTCCGCGCGATCGACCGCGGGCGCTGGGCGGCCGCGCTGCGCCATGCGGAGCGCGCGCGCGAGGAATTGCCGCTGAAGGCCGTGCGCTGGCTGTGCCATCAGAGCGGCGACTGCCCGTCCAGCTTCGCCGAGATCACGCGCTTCATCGAAGCCAACCCGACCTGGCCGCGGCTCGACCGGCTGGCCAAGCGCGCGGAGGGGCTGATCGACGGATCGACGCCGGACGCGGCGATCCTGCGCTGGTTCGAGGATCGCGCGCCGGAGACCGGGGCGGGCGCCCTGCGCTATCTGGCGGCCCTGGAGCGCACGGGGGAGCGCACGGGGGAGCGCACGGGGGAGCGCACGGGCGATGGCGCGCGGCTGCAGCGCGCCGCGCGCGCCGTCTGGCGCACGACGCTGATGGGCCCGCAGGACGAGCGGACCTTCCGCCAGCGCTATCGCAAGCTGGTCGGCCCCGACGACGAGATCGAGCGGCTGGAGGGGCTGCTCTGGGACGGCCATCTGCAGAGCGCGGCGCGTCAGGCCCGGCGCGTGCCGCGCGCCTATCGCGACCTGGCCGAGGCGCGCATGCGCCTGCGCGCGATGCGCGGCGGGGTGGACGCGGCGGTGGCGCGCGTCTCGCCGCGCCTCGCCGACCATCCGGGGCTGATCTACGAGCGGCTGCGCTGGCGGCGCAAGAAGGGGCGCGACGCGGACGCGATCGCGCTCCTGAAATGGCCGGATATGCAGCATGTGCGCCCGGACCTCTGGTGGCGGGAGCGGGCGATCCTGGCCCGGGGCGCCTTCAATGAGGGGCGGATCAGCCTCGCCTACCGGCTGGCGGCCGAGCACGGATCGAGCGAGGGCGCGCCCTTTGCCGAAGCCGAATGGTTCGCCGGCTGGATCGCGCTGCGCTACCTGCGCGATCCGGAACTGGCCTTCCCCCATTTCCGGCGCATGTACGAAGGGGTCTCCTTCCCGGTCAGCCTGTCGCGCGCCGCCTATTGGGCGGGCCGCGCGGCCGATCAGGCGGGGCAGGGCGAGATCGCCCGCAAATGGTTCCTCGCCGCCGCCCGCCACGGCGCCAACTTCTACGGCCAGATGGCGGCCGTGAAGCTGCCGGCGGCGGATCGCCCGGCGATCCCGGTCGAGCCCAACCCGAACGCGCTCCAGATCGCGGCCTTCGAGGCGGGCGAGATCCCGCGCCTGATCCGTATGCTCTTGGCCGCGGGGGCGGAGAACACGGCGCGCGTCTTCATCGACCATTTCGCGGACGGGCTGACCGACCCGGTCAATTTCGCGATGCTGGGACGGCTCGCGCGCGACGCGGGGCGGCCCGACCTCTCGGTGCGCGTCGCGCGCGAGGCGCTGAAGAAGCACGTCGTGCTGTCCGGCGTCGGCTACCCGGCGCTGGTGCTGACCGACAGCCGGCTGTCGGACGTCAATGTCGTGCATGGGCTGATCCGGCAGGAAAGCGGCTTCGACGTCGGCGCGATCAGCCACGCCGGCGCGCGCGGCCTGATGCAGTTGATGCCGGCCACCGCGCGCAACGTGGCGCGCTCCGAGGGGCTGCGCTATCGGCCGGAGAAGCTGACCGACGATCCGCAATTCAACGTCCGCCTCGGCACCGCCTATCTGCGCGGGCTGTTGGAGGATTACGACGGCTATCTGCCGATGGCGCTCGCCGCCTACAACGCCGGGCCGTCGCGCGTCGCGCGTTGGGTCGCGGCCTATGGCGACCCGCGCACGATGCCGCTGGAGGAGCAGATCGACTGGATGGAGAGCATTCCCTTCCGGGAGACCCGCAACTACGTGCAGCGGGTGCTGGAGGGGGTGACCGTCTATCGCCAGCGCGCGGCCGGCCGGCATGTGGCGCTGACCCTCGTCGCCTCCGCCCAATAGGGGCGGGCGGTCAATCCAGAACCCGAGAGACAGGAGAGCGAGCGTGGCCGATCCGGCGGAGATCAAGGGCGTCAGCGCGTGCGTGTTCGACGCCTATGGAACGCTGTTCGACGTGCACGCCGCCGTCGGCGCCGTGCGCGCGGAGATCGGGCCGGAGGCCGACCGCCTCTCCCAGCTCTGGCGCCAGAAGCAGCTCGAATACACCTGGCTCCGCAGCCTGATGCACGCGCATCTCGATTTCCAACAGGTGACCGCGGACGGGCTCGACTTCGCGCTGGAGGCGACGGGCCTGCTCGACCGGGCGGACCTGCGCGCCAAACTGCTCGACCTCTATATGCGCCTCGACTGCTACCCGGAGGTTCCGGAGACGCTGGCGCGCCTCAAGCGCGCCGGGTTCTCGACCGCGATCCTCTCCAACGGCGCGCCCGCGATGCTGGAGAGCGCGGTCGCCAACGCCGGCCTCGCCGACCGGCTCGACGCCGTGCTCTCGATCGAGGCGGTCGGAATCTTCAAGCCCGACCCGCGCACCTACCAGCTCGCCTGCGACCGCCTCGGCCTCGCGCCGGAAGCGATCTGCTTCCTCTCCTCCAACGCCTGGGACGTCGCCGGCGCCGCCCATTTCGGCTTCCAGACCGTGTGGATCAACCGCTTCGCCCACCCCCGCGAGCGCCTCCCCGGCGCGCCGCGCGCGGTGATCGAGACGCTGGACGAACTGCCGGGGTTGGTGGGGGCTTGAGCGGAATTTGGGCGCTGTGCATGGGGCAGGGGCAGGTCCGACGACGCGGCAACATGATTGAGGATGCGATCTATTTCGCCGACTGTCCGTAAGCCATCATAAGCTGCTGACTTAAGCGCGGACCTTAGATCAAGGCGCGTACAACGCGAGTTGGTCACTTCGAATGGATAGGACACCCTGTATTGGATCTCTAGAGGAAACTCGTCTTCTGCAATTACGTGGCCAAGAACTGAGAGCGTTCGCTACCGTTCACTTAGTGCACCGAAATTCCAACACGCGAGCCTACGATATGACAGCCCGAGATTGTGTTGTTCCCCGGAAGATTTGTGGATTGGGGATCGAGCCGCACTTCATTGCCACCGAGCCATATTTTGCCTCTAATCACAGCTTCGCATTCCCGAAAATTGATCTGAAGGGCGATCTGGCGCGGCCCGTGTCGAACGGTGACCCAGTTATGTCCATATTCGAAATCCCAGATAGCGTCCGGTCGGAACACCACCTCGTTCTCGAAAACTTGGAAGATAGAATTTCCCGACTTGTCAAAGAGATTAAGGGTTAGTTTCGCTTGTCCATCTTGAAGTGAGCACGCTACCACAGGTATGTCTTTGTATTGAAGTATTATAGGGGTATTCACATAGTAATTCCCGCCGACAAGGAAAGTAAGGTCTCGTTTATCGTATACAAGCGCACCCCTAAGAAGACCCTCGCGAATGTTTTTTGGGTTATTTTTTACTTCGTACTGTCGATCCTTTCCCAGCCTGGCGATCAAAACATGACAGTTTCCGCATAGAGCGACCATATCGTCTGGCCGGTAGTGTTGTTCTTCCGACCAGGGGACAATATGGTGATACTCTATGTAAGGATGACCGCACTTCGCGCATCCGAACCCCGCCTCTTGTCTGAGTTGCCGGGCAACTGGCAATGGAAGCGAGGGTCGGGAATACTTGTCGACCATGATGCCTCTCAGGTTTAGCATACACGCAATCAAAAGTAGCAACTGTAAGGGTTTTTTGAAGCATTTTTAGGTTGTCCATTATAGTCCGCAGAGTCAAAAAGATGTAGATGGGCTTTCTTGCAGGGCGGCTGATAGCTTCTCTTTCTCTGCGGTTTCTCCGCGGTATCCAGTATCCCGGCCACTATATTGACACAGAGATTCGAACTGTTGTGATAGCAGTTTCTGCTGAACTATTAGTTGTGTATGCGATCCAAACTCCTTTTGCGGCGTTCCGCCGCATGGTTAGGCTGCCGTAGCCTGCTCACCCCCCCGTGACGCTCATATGCCGCGCCACCGACTTGGCGCCGCGGCGGCGGTCGATGACGAAGTCGTGGCCCTTGGGCTTGCGGGTGATGGCCTCGCGGATGGCGTCGTCGAGGGGGGCGTCGTCGGCGTGGGCGCGCATCGGGGTCTTGAGGTCGGCCGCGTCGTCCTGGCCGAGGCACATATAGAGCGTGCCGGTGCAGGTGAGGCGCACCCGGTTGCAGCTTTCGCAGAAATTGTGGGTGAGCGGCGTGATGAAGCCGATCTTGCGGCCGGTCTCCTGGACCGTCACGTAGCGCGCCGGGCCGCCGGTGACGTAATCGCTGTCCTCCAGCGTCCAGCGCTTGGCGAGCTCGCCGCGCACCATGGTCAAGGGCCAGTACTGGTCGAGCCGCTCCTCATTGCCGATGTCGCCCATCGGCATGACCTCGATGAAGGTGAGGTCGAAGCCCTCCTCGCCGCACCATTCGACGAGGCGGTGCACCTCGTCGTCATTGACGCCCTTGAGCGCCACGCAGTTGATCTTGACGGCGAGGCCGGCCTGCTTGGCGGCCTCCAGCCCCTCCATCACTTTGTCGAACTTGCCCCAGCGGGTGATCGCCAGGAACTTGTCGGGATTGAGGGTGTCGAGCGAGACGTTCACCCGGCGCACGCCGCAGCGATAGAGATCGTCGGCGTAGCGGGCGAGCTGGCTGCCGTTGGTGGTGAGCGTCAGCTCCTTCAGGGCGCCGCTCTCCAGATGCCGGCCGAGGCGCTCGAACAGCCATAGGATGTTGCGGCGGACCAGCGGCTCGCCCCCGGTCATGCGCAGCTTCTGCACGCCGAGCCGCACGAAGGCGGAGCAGACGCGGTCCAGTTCCTCCAGCGTCAGCACCTCCTGCTTCGGCAGGAAGGTCATGTCCTCCGACATGCAATAGACGCAGCGGAAGTCGCAGCGGTCGGTGACCGAGACGCGCAGATAGCTGATCGACCGGCCGAAGGGGTCGATGATGGGGGCGTTCTGGGGGGCGTTCTTGAGAGCGTCCGCCGCGTTGTCCGCGCTGGGGCCGTTCGTCTCGCTGATGCCGTCCATGGCGTCGATCCATCCCTTGCTCAGTTTCTTGCACCACGATCCGGGGGGCGCGCCCCGGTCGATTGGTGTGACCAATTGCGCCGTACTATATAAGCTTCGCGGCGCGAGTCCAACAGGGGCGCAGTCTGCCGCCGCCGCTCGCTTGTCGCAACCCGACGGAGCGCCCATAGTGGGCGCGCAAGAACTGGGGCCCGAGCATGCAGAACGCCGCAAAACCCGCAGAAAACCCCGCCGAGGAGTCCGGCGCGGACTCCCCTCGCGGCTTCCTGGTCGGCCCGGACCCGAGCGACCCGCGCCTGACGCGCGCCGTCACCGGCGTCGATCACGAGGGCCGCACGGTCGAGACCCGCGTCGTGGTCGAGCGGCCGCTGACGATCTTCCTGAACGGGCAGGAGATCGTCACCAACATGACGATCGGCGATTTCCCGGACTATCTCGCGGTCGGCTTCCTGCTCAATCAGAACATGCTGCGCCCCGACGACGAGATCACGGCGATCGAGTATGACGAGGACCTCGACCTCGTCGTCGTGCGCACGGCGCGCGAGACGGATTACGAGGAGAAGCTGAAGAAGAAGACCCGCACCTCGGGCTGCGCCCAGGGCACGGTCTTCGGCGACCTGATGGAGAAGATCGAGGAGATCGCGCTGTCCCCGGACGCGCGGCTCAAGACCTCCTGGCTCTACGACCTGACGCGCAAGATCAACACGACCGACAGCCTCTACCTCACCGCCGGCGCGATCCACGGCTGCGTGCTGTGCCGCGGCGACGAGCCGCTGGTCTACATGGAGGATGTCGGCCGGCACAATGCGGTCGACAAGATCGCCGGCTACATGGTCCTCAACGGCGTCGCGCCGGAGGACAAGATCTTCTACACCACGGGCCGGCTGACCTCGGAGATGGTGATCAAGACGGTGCAGATGGGGATTCCGATCCTGGTCTCCCGCTCGGGCTTCACCGCCTGGGGGGTGGAGCTGGCGCGCGAGACGGGGCTGACCCTGATCGGCCGCGCGCGCGGCAAGCGCTTCCTGGCGCTCTCCGGCGCGGAGCGGATCGAGTTCGACGCCGATCTGAGCGCCGTTTCGGACGAGCCCAAGGCCGCCCGGCGCAAGGCCAGCCAGGGCGAGGATTGAGGGGCGCGCCCCATGGCCGACGCGGAGGGGAGGGAGCCGGATCGCGGGCGCGGCGCGGCGCCGCAGACCGGCGAAAGCCGGACCGGCCTGAGCGCCGGCGACATGCTGACCGCCCTCGACGACGCGCTGGAGGAGCATGAGCGCTGGATGGGCCGCTGGCGGCGCGCGCTGGTCTGCCGCATCGCCCCGGACGCCGACATCCTGGCGCCGGATCAGCATCTCGCCACCGAGTTCGGCCGCTGGTGCGCGTCCAACGCCGACGCCCCGCTGCTTCAGCAGCCGGCGATGCGCGACCTGCAGCAGAGCTATCGCGACGCCATGAGCCTGGCCCATCTGCTGGCGGAGCGGGTGAGCGACCATCGCCCGATCCCGGTCGGCGAATATGACGAGCTGATGCGCCGGGAGGACGAATTCCGGGCCCGCGCGCGCCGCCTGCGCGACGCCTTTCGCAAGGCGGTCTCGGAGCTCGACCCGCTGACCGGCCTCAGCACCCGCACGGCGATGATGACGGAGCTGGAGGCGGAGTTCGCCCGCGCGCCGGCCGCCGCGCGCGCGGGAAGCGGACGCCGCGCGCTGGCGATCGCCCTTGCAGACATCGACCATTTCAAGCAGATCAACGACCGTCTGGGCCATGCGGCGGGCGACGAGGTGCTGCGGGCGGCGGCGGGTCGGTTCCTGTCGCGGCTGCGGCCGACCGATTCGATCTACCGCTATGGCGGGGAGGAGTTCCTGATCTGCCTGCCCGACGCGGGCCAGGGCGTGGCCCGCAGCGTGCTGGAGCGGCTGCGCGCGGCGCTGGCCGACCGGCCGATCGGCCTGGAGAGCGGCGAGGAGATCGCCGTCACCGCCTCCTTCGGCGTCGCGACGGCGCGGCCCGGGACGACGCTGAAGCAGGTGATCGAGCGGGCGGACGAGGCGCTCTACGCGGCCAAGCATGGCGGGCGGAACCGGGTCGCGGGATGGCGCGGGCGCGACGGCGAGGAAGACGGCGAGGACGACGCTGAGGAGGATGCAAGCGGCTATGACGGCGGAGACGACGGCGGCTGAGAGGGACCCGACACGCGATGAAGCACGCGGCGCGCGCGTGGTCGGCGTGGTGCTGGCCGGCGGGCTGGCCCGTCGCATGGGCGGCGGCGACAAGCCGCTGACCGCGATCGGCGGCAAGCCGATCCTGGAGCGCATCCTGGAGCGCGTGCGCCCGCAGGTCGACGCGCTGGCGCTCAACGCCAACGGTGACCCGGCGCGTTTCCAATATTACGACATGGACGTGATCGCCGACACGATGGAGGGTAATCCGGGCCCGCTCGCCGGGGTGCTGGCCGGGCTCGAATGGGCCCGGCGCGCGCACCCCGAGGCCGCGTGGCTGGCGACCTTCCCGGGCGACGCGCCGTTCCTGCCGCGCAATCTGGTGGCGCGCCTGGCGCAGGCGATCGAGCGCGCGGGCGCCGATCTCGCCTGCGCCGCCTCGGGCGGGCGGGCCCATCCGGTGGTCGGGCTCTGGCCGGTGCGCCTCGCCGACGATCTGCGCCGCGCGATGGTCGAGGAGGAGACCCGCAAGGTCGACCGCTGGACCGCGCGCCACAAGCTGGTGCAGGTCGATTTCGCGGCCGAGCCCGTCGACCCCTTCTTCAACGCCAACAGCCCCGAGGACGTGGCCGAGGCCGAGCGGCTGTTGCCGCGGGCGGGCTGAGCGGCCCGGCTTGTCTCCCGGCTTGGCTTGCCCCGCGGGTCGCCGCGCCCTAGCATCCGGCCGCTTTCGCCTTTCCGGACCCATCGACTTCGCGAGGATGCGCATGCGTTTCACCGGCACCGACAGTTATGTCGCCTCCGACGATCTGGCCGCCGCCGTCAATGCGGCGGTGACGCTGGAGCGGCCGCTCCTGGTCAAGGGGGAGCCCGGCACGGGCAAGACGCAACTGGCAGAGGAGGTCGCGCGCGCCCTCGACCGGCCGCTGATCCAATGGCACGTCAAGTCGACCACGAAGGCGCAGCAGGGGCTCTACGAATACGACGCCGTCAGCCGCCTGCGCGACAGCCAACTCGGCGACGAGCGGGTGCACGACATCGCCAACTACATCGTCAAGGGCAAGCTGTGGGAGGCCTTCACGACCGAGCCCGCGCCGGTGCTGCTGATCGACGAGATCGACAAGGCGGACATCGAGTTCCCGAACGACCTGCTGCTCGAGCTCGACCGGATGGAGTTTCACGTCTACGAGACGGGCGAGGTCGTGCGGGCCGAGACGCGACCCGTCGTCATCATCACGTCGAACAACGAGAAGGAGCTGCCGGACGCCTTCCTGCGCCGCTGCTTCTTCCACTACATCCGCTTCCCCGACGCGGAGACCATGGCCCAGATCGTCGCCGTCCATTTCCCGGACCTGAAGCAGCGCCTGTTGAAGGAGGCGCTCGGCCTCTTCTTCGAGCTGCGCGAGGTGAAGGGCCTGAAGAAGCGCCCCTCGACCTCGGAACTGCTCGACTGGATCAAGCTCCTGATGGTCGAGGACGTCTCGCCCGAGGTGCTGCGCGAGACCGATCCGACGAAGGCGATCCCGCCGCTGCACGGCGCGCTCCTGAAGAACGAGCAGGACGTGCATCTGTTCGAGCGTCTGGCCTTCCTCGCCCGGCGCGAGGCGGGGCGCGGCTGATCGGCGCGGAGGACGAGACCGTGACGGAGATCGCGATCCGCCCGCTCGACCCGGTCGCCGACATCGACTGGTGCTTCGAGCTGAACGAGACCTGCGTGCCCGAGGTCAATTCGCTGCCCAAGGACGAATTGGCGCGGTTGATCGGGGACGCCGCGCACGCGCGCGCCGCCTGGCTCGGCGACCGACCCGCCGGCGTGATGATCGCCTTCGGCCCCGGCGTCGATTACGGCAGCCTGAACTACGCCTGGTTCGGCGCGCGGCACGAGGATTTCGTCTATATGGACCGCATCATGGTGCATGAGCGCGCGCGCCGCCTGGGCGTCGGCCGCCTGCTCTATCACGACCTGTTCGAGGCGGCGGCGGGCCGCTTCCCCTTCGTCGCCTGCGAGGTGAACAGCCGCCCGCCCAACCCGGGCTCCATGCGCTTCCACGAGCAGCTCGGCTTCCGCCCCGTGGGCGAGCAGGAAACCGAAGGCGGCGCCAAGGCGGTCGTGCTGCTGCGCCGCGATCTTTAGGGCGGACCGCGGCCTCGCCCTTCGAGACGGGCGCTGGCGCGCCCTCCTCAGGGTGAGGGCGTAAAGCGGCGAATCCAGCGCGTTTTCCTCACCCTGAGGAGCGGCCGCAAGGCCGCGTCTCGAAGGGCGCGGGCTTCAAATCGATCCAAGGCGCGCCCGTCACCCGATCTCCGCCAGCAGATCCTTCGCGTCGACCTGCGCGCCCGGCTTGACCGCGAGGCGCTTGACCGCGCCGGCGCAGGGCGCGTGGATGGCGGTCTCCATCTTCATCGCCTCAAGCGTCATCAGCACGTCGCCGGCCTTGACCGTCTGCCCTTCGGAGGCGGCGATGGTGGAGACGACGCCGGGCATCGGGGCGGGGACGTGGCCGAGGTTCGTCTCGTCCGCCTTCTCGTTGACGGCGGCCTGGGCGGCGAGCGAGCGGTCGGCGATGCGCACCATGCGCGGTTGGCCGTTCAGTTCGAAGAACACCTCGCGCTGGCCGGCCTCGTCCGGCTCTCCGACCGTCAGCATGCGGATCACGAGCGTCTTTCCCTTCTCGATGTCGACCGCGATCTCCTGGCCCGGCTCCATGCCGTAGAAGAAGACCGGCGTCGGCAGCACGTCGAGCCGGCCGAAGGCCCGTTTGGTCTTGGCGAAGTCGGCGAAGACCTTCGGGTACATCAGGTGCGAGGCGAGCTCCGCGTCGCTGATGTGGCGGTCGGCGGCCTTCTCGGCCGTCGCGCGCTCGGCGTCGAGATCGACGGGCGCGAGATGCTTGCCCGGCCGGTCGGTGATCGGCGCGTCGCCCTTGAGCGCCTTCTTCTGCAAGCCCTCCGGCCAGCCGCCCGGCGGCTGGCCCAGATCGCCGCGCAGCATCTGGATCATGCTGTCGGGGAAGCTGACGTCGTGGTCGGGGTCCAGCACCTGCTCCACCGTCAGGCCGCTTGAGACCATGGCGAGCGCCATGTCGCCCACCACCTTGGAGCTGGGGGTCACCTTCACGATGTCGCCGACCATCTGGTTGACGGCGGCGTAGGCGTGCGCGACCTCGTGCCAGCGTTCGGCGAGGCCCATGGCGCGGGCCTGCTCCTTGAGGTTCGTGAACTGGCCGCCCGGCATCTCGTGCAGATAGACTTCCGAGGCGCCGGCGCGCAGGTCGCTTTCGAAGGCGGTGTATTGCAGCCGCACCGCCTCCCAATAGTCGGAGAAGGCGCGCACCGTCGCCGGGTCGAGCCCGGGATCGCGCACCGTGTCCTTCAGCGCCAGCGCGATCGAGCCCAGGTTGGGTTGCGAGGTCAGGCCGGAGAAGCTGTCCATCGCGGCGTCGACCGCGTCCGCGCCTGCTGCGGCCGCCGCGAGGACGCTGGCGGCCGAAATCCCGCTGGTGTCATGGGTGTGAAAGTGGACCGGAAGGCCGGTCTCGGCCTTCAGGGTTTTGACCAGCACTTCGGCGGCGCGCGGGCGGCACAGGCCCGCCATATCCTTGATCCCGAGGATGTGCGCGCCCTCCGCCTTCATCTCCCGGGCGAGTTTCACGTAGTAGTCGAGGTCGTATTTCGGCCGGTCCGGGTCGAACAGATCGCCCGTGTAGCAGATCGCGGCCTCGCAGAGCTTGCCGGTCTCCAACACCGCCTCGATCGCGACCTTCATGTTCTCCGCCCAGTTCAGGCTGTCGAAGACGCGGAAGACGTCGATCCCGCGTTCGGCCGCCTGGGTGACGAAGAAGCGGACCGCATTGTCCGGATAGTTGGTGTAGCCGACCGCGTTGGAGGCGCGCAGCAGCATCTGGAGGAGGATGTTCGGCGCGCGCTCGCGGATCGCGTCCAGCCGGTCCCAGGGGCATTCGCTCAGGAACCGCATGGCGACGTCGAAGGTCGCCCCGCCCCAGCATTCGAGGCTGAAGAGTTGCGGCAGTCCGCGGGCGTAGGCGTCGGCCGCCTGCACCATATCGTAGCTGCGCATGCGGGTCGCCAGCAGCGACTGGTGCGCGTCGCGCATGGTGGTGTCGGTGATCAGCACGCGCTCCTGCGCCAGCATCCAGTCGCGCACGCCCTCCGGCCCGACCTCGTCCAGCAGATCCTTCGTCCCCTTGGGGCGCGCGCCCAGCATGTCGAAATTCTGCGGGAGGACGGGCGGGGCGGCGTGCGCGGGCGGCTTGGGCCGGCCTTCCGCCTCCGGATTGCCGTTGACCGTCACGTCGCAGATGAAGCGCAGAAGCCGCGTCGCCCGGTCGCGCCGGCGCGGGAAGCTGAAGAGCTCCGGCGTCTCGTCGATGAAGCGGGTCGTGTAGTCGCCGGTCAGGAACTTCGGATGGTTGATCAGATTCTCGACGAAGACGAGGTTGGTCGCCACGCCGCGGATGCGGAATTCGCGCAGCGCCCGGTCCATGCGGCGCACCGCCGCCTCCGGGCTCCAGGCCCAGGCGGTCACCTTCTCCAGGAGCGAATCGTAATAGCGCGTAATCACCGCGCCGGAATAGGCCGTGCCGCCGTCGAGCCGGATGCCGAACCCCGTGGCCCCGCGATAGGCGGTGATGCGACCGTAGTCGGGGACGAAATTGGCCTCCGGGTCCTCCGTCGTGATCCGGCATTGCAGTGCGTGGCCGTCGAGCTGGATCGCCTCCTGCGCCGGCACGCCGGAGCGGTCGCGGTCGCCGATCGGCGCCCCCTGGGCGATCTGGATCTGGGCCTTCACGATGTCGACGCCGGTGACCTCTTCGGTGACCGTATGCTCGACCTGGATGCGGGGATTGACCTCGATGAAGTAGAAGCGCCCCGTCTCCGCGTCCATCAGGAACTCGGCCGTGCCGGCGTTGACGTAGCCCGCCTGCCGGGCGAGTCGCACGGCGGCGGCGCACAACTCCTCGCGCCGGTCCTGGGAAAGGTAGGGGGCGGGCGCGCGCTCCACGACCTTCTGGTTGCGGCGCTGGACGGTGCAGTCGCGCTCCCACAGATGGACGATCGCCCCGTGCCGGTCGCCGAGGAGCTGGACCTCTACATGCCGCGCCTTGCGGACCAGCTTCTCCAGATAGACCTCGCCGTTGCCGAAGGCGGCCTCGGCCTCGCGCCGGCCGGCCTCGACCTGCTCCTTGAGGTTGTCGGCGCCCTCGATGACGCGCATGCCGCGGCCGCCGCCGCCCCAGCTCGCCTTCAGCATGACCGGGAAGCCGATCCCGTCGGCGAGCCGCGCGACTTCGTCCGGATCCTCGGGCAGGGGGCCGGTCGCCGGCATGACGGGCACGTCCGCCGCCTCCGCCACGCGCCGGGCGGCGACCTTGTTGCCGACCGCGCGCATCACGTCGGGCGGCGGACCGATCCAGGTCAGGCCGGCCGCGATCACCGCCTCGGCGAACTCCGGATTCTCGGACAGGAAGCCATAGCCCGGATGCACCGCGTCGCAGCCCGCCTCATGGGCGACCCGCAGCATCTCCTCGATCGCGAGATAGGCCTTCACCGGCCCCAAGCCCCGGCCGATCAGATAGCTCTCGTCCGCCTTGAAGCGGTGGAGAGCGTATTTGTCCTCCTCCGTGAAGACCGCGACGGTGCCGATCCCCAACTCGGTCGCGGCGCGCATGATGCGTATCGCGATCTCGCTGCGGTTGGCCGCCAGGATCTTCCGAATCGTCGTCCCCGCCATGATAGAGTCTCCCCCGCGCCGACGCGTCTCGTTATGTTGCGTCGCAGCATAGCCGATCGCCGCCCGCGATCAAACGGACGGTTGCAACCTCTCTCGTACAGGAGCGCGCATCGGGCGAGAATCGCAGCCGCGACGCGCAGACGCGCGGGCGCGACGGGGCGTCTAGCGGCGGGTCAGGATCTCCGCCGCCTCGCGGGCGAAATAGGTGAGCACGCCGTCGGCGCCGGCGCGCTTGAAGCAGAGAAGCGTTTCCAGGATCGTGCGCTCCCGGTCGAGCCAGCCGTTCTCGATCGCGCCCATCAGCATCGCGTATTCGCCCGACACGTGATAGGCGTAGGTCGGCGCGCCGAAGGCGTCCTTCACCCGGCGGACGATGTCGAGATAGGGCATGCCGGGCTTCACCATCACCATGTCGGCCCCTTCGTCGAGGTCCTTCGCGACCTCGCGCAAGGCCTCGTCCGTATTGGCCGGGTCCATCTGATAGGTGCGCTTGTCGCCGACCAGGGCGGCGGCGGAGCCCACGGCCTCCCGGAACGGTCCGTAGAAGGCGGACGCGTACTTCGCGGCGTAGGAGATGATCCGCACCTCCTGATGGCCGGCGGCGTCCAGCGCGGCGCGGATCGCGCCGATGCGCCCGTCCATCATGTCGGACGGGCTGATCGTGTCGCAGCCGGCCTCCGCCTGCAGCACCGCCTGGCGCTTCAAGAGCTCGACGGTCTCGTCGTTCAGGATCTTCCCCTCGCGCAGCACCCCGTCATGCCCGTGGTCGGTATAGGGGTCGAGCGCCGCGTCGCACAGGATCACCATCTCCGGGCAGGCGTCGCGCACCGCGCGGGTGGCGCGGCAGACCAGATTGTCCGGATTGAGCGCCTCGCTCCCGGTCGCGTCCTTCTTGGCCGGATCGGTCATCGGGAAGAGCGCGATCGCGGGGATGCCCAGATCCTCCGCCCGCCTGGCCTCGTCCGCCACCTGGTCGACCGACAGCCGCTCCACCCCCGGCATGGAGGCGACAGGCTCCCGCAGCGCCTCGCCGTCCTTGATGAAGAGCGGCCAGATGAAGTCCTGCGGCCCCAGCCGGGTCTCCGCCACCAGCCGGCGGATATTGTCGGTGCTGCGGGTGCGCCGCATGCGGCTCGTCGGATAGCGGCCCAGCGTCGGGTCCATGACGGCTTGTCCCCCCGTTCGATTTTCTTGACTGCGCCAGAGCCTAGCCGCAGCCGAAGCCGCGTTCAATTCGGATGGGAGGCGCTCCCCACGCGCGTCCCGACGTGGACCCTGCTTGGCGGGCGTCGCGTCATTCCGGACGGCGCGTTAGCGCTGATCCGGAATCCAGGGCTGCAGGCGCAGTCGGCGCCTGCAGCCCTGGGTTCCCGCTTCCGCGGGAACGACGGCGCAGCGCCACGGCCTCCAGCGCGCCCTCGCGGCGCCCTTTACGGCAAAGCGCGCATCGGAACCCGGACGTCATCGCCGCCGCAACGCCTCCAGCGCGCCTTGCAGGATGTAGGCGGCGGCCATCTTGTCCACGACCTCGCCGCGGCGCTTGCGGGTCATGTCGGCCTCGTCGACCAGGAAGCGCTCGACCGCGCTGGTCGACAGCCGCTCGTCCCAGAAGACGAGGGGGATCGTCCAGCCGCGCAGTTCGACCAGATTGCGCGCGAACTGGCGCACCGACTGGGCGCGCGGCCCCTCGCTGCCGTCCATATTGACCGGCAGGCCGATCACCACGCCGCCGACGGCGCGCTCCTCGATCAGGACCTCCAGCCGTTCGGCGTCCTGGGTGAACTTTGTGCGCCGGATCGTCTCCAGGGGCGAGGCCACGGCCCAGCTGGGGTCGCTGACCGCGACCCCGATGGTCTTCGTGCCGGGGTCGAGGCCCATCAGCGCGCGGCCCTTGGGGAGGCGGTCGAGTTCCTGGGTCATCGGGCGGAAACCGCCTCGGGCAGGAAGGCGAGTATTGCGCGATCGGCCGTCACAAGCGTCAGGGTCTCTTCCCGCGCCTGCGCGACCAGCATGCGATCGAACGGGTCCCGGTGCGCCCAATCCAGCCGCCCCGCAGCCTCGGCGTGGGCCAGCGATATCGGCAAGGCGCTGAAGCCCAAAGCGTCGGTCAGCGCGCCCGTGTCGATGGACAAGGCCAACTTTCCCATCCGGCGCTTGATCGCGATCTCCCAGGCGCTTGCCGCGCTGACGAAAACGCCTGTTGCAGGATCCGCGATGCGGCCCCGCAGCGCCGGGTCGAGCGCGTCGGCCTCGTAGCCGCTCCAGAGCAACACATGCGTGTCCAGCAAGAGGCTCACGTCTGCGGATCGACCGGCCCGGCCTCGAACAGGTCGGCCGCCCCATCGTCCAGCGGCGCGTCGAAGTCTTTCGCGATCCAGCACGCGCCCGGTGCGGCCCCGAGCGGGCGCAGATCGCCATCGTCGCCCGGGCGGTAGGGGACGAGGCGCATATAGGGCTCGCCGGCGCGCGCGATGATGATCTCCTCGCCCGCTTCGGCGCGCCGGGCGAGTTCGGAAAGCCGGCTCTTCGCTTCGAGCATGTTGACTTGCATGAGGGCGGCCCACCCGTTTAGCTAACTTGGCTAATATACGGTCGCGCTGCTGATGCGCCAAGCGGTTGCGGCGCCGCGTGCGCCGGCTTACGCTGAAGGCGTTCGCGCGCACCGACACCGGGAGGCTTCTTGCCGAACCAGTTCCTATCTCTCGCCCGCGACGGCGTGGTCGAGGCGCTGGACGCTACGCCGGATTTCTGGGACGGGCTGATGAGCGGCCGGATCAGGATCGACGGCTGGCTCGTCTCGTTGATCGAGCTCGACGGCGCCTTCGACCACTCAGAACGGCATGTCGCCGGCGAGGAGATCGTCATTCTGCGCGAGGGCGGGCCCGTCGACCTCTCCTTGGACGAGCCGGGCGGGCCGCGGATCGTGCGCCTGACCCGCGACGATCCGGTCTGCATCGTGCCGCGCAACGTCTGGCACATGGGCCGGTCGGAAGCGTCTGCGACCCTGGTCTTCATCACGCCCGCCGGCGGGACCGATCATCGACCGGTTTCGGAGCACCCCTGAGGGAGCACCCCTGAGGGAGTACCCCTGAGGGAGCACTCCTGAGGGAGCACTCCCTGAGGCCGCCCCGGCTGCTTGCCGCTCCGGGCGCCCGGTGCTAGCTTCCGCGCGGCGTTCCGGGGGCGGCCTGGTTCCTCGGATTCCGGACAGTTTCACGCATCGATGAGGGCTCTTCCCATGGCGCTCGACAAGCAAACGGTGGCGAAGGTGGCGCACCTCGCCCGGATCAAGGTGCCGGAGAGCCGGCTGGAGTCGCTGGCCGGCGAGTTGGACGGCATCGTCACCTGGGTCGAGCAGCTGGGCGAGGTCGACGTGGAGGGCGTCGCGCCCATGACCTCCGCGGTCGAGACCAGCCTGCGTTGGCGCGAGGACGCGGTGACCGACGGCGGCTATCCGGAGAAGGTGACGGCCAACGCGCCGGACGCCCAGATGCACTTCTTCACGACCCCCAAGGTCGTCGAGTGACCGGGGCGGAGCGAGGCGCATGACCAACCTTCTGGACCTGACCCTGGCGGAGGCGCGCGATGCGCTCGCCGCCTTGGAGATTTCCGCCGTCGAGCTTGCGGACGCCTATATCGAGGCGGTGGAGGCGGCGCGGCCGCTCAACTGCTACATCACCGAGACGCCGGAGCATGCGCGCGAGGCCGCGCGCGCCGCCGACCGCCGCCTGAAGGCGGGCGAGGGGCGGGCGCTCGAGGGAATTCCGCTCGGCATCAAGGATCTGTTCTGCACAGAGGACGTGCTGACCACCGCGGGCAGCCACATCCTGGACGGCTTCAAACCGCCCTATGAAAGCACGGTGACGCGCAATCTGTGGGACGCCGGCGCCTTGATGCTCGGCAAGCTCAACATGGACGAGTTCGCCATGGGCTCGGCCAATCTGACGAGCCATTACGGGCCGGTGAAGAACCCGTGGAAGCGCACCGGCGACGCCAAGGACCTCGTGCCCGGCGGCTCCTCTGGCGGGTCGGCCGCGGCGGTCGCGGCGCGCGCCTGTCTGGCCGCGACCGGCACCGACACCGGCGGATCGATCCGCCAGCCGGCGGCCTTCAGCGGCATCGTCGGGCTGAAGCCGAGTTACGGGCGCTGTTCGCGCTGGGGCATCGTGGCCTTCGCGAGCTCGCTGGATCAGGCCGGGCCGATGACCCGCACCGTGCGCGACGCGGCGATCATGCTGGGCGCGATGGCGGGCTTCGATCCGAAGGATTCGACCAGCGTCGACCGCCCCGTGCCGACCTACGAGGCCGCGCTGGAGCATGGCGTGAAGGGCCTCAAGGTCGGCGTGCCGAAGGAGTACCGGGTCGACGGCATGCCCGCCGCCATCGAGCGCCTGTGGGAGCAGGGAATCGCCTGGATGAAGGACGCCGGCGCGGAGATTGTCGAGGTCTCTCTGCCGCACACGAAGTACGCGCTGCCGGCCTATTACATCGTCGCGCCGGCGGAGGCGTCCTCGAACCTCGCGCGCTATGACGGCGTGCGCTACGGCCTGCGCGTCGAGGGCGACAGCCTGAACGAGATGTATGAGGCGACCCGCGGCGAGGGCTTCGGCGAGGAGGTCAAGCGCCGGGTGCTGATCGGGACCTACGTGCTCTCGGCCGGCTACTACGACGCCTATTACCTGAAGGCGCAGAAGGTGCGCACGCGCATCGCGGAGGATTTCCGCGCCGCCTACGAACAGTGCGATGTGCTGCTGACGCCCGCGACGCCGTCCGCCGCCTTCGGCATCGACGAGGAGCCGACGGACCCCGTGCAGATGTATCTGAACGACGTCTTCACCGTGCCGGCCAACCTCGCCGGCCTGCCGGGGATCAGCGTGCCGGCGGGGCTGGACGAGCAGGGGCTGCCGCTCGGCCTGCAGATCCTGGGCCGCGCCTTCGACGAGGAGACCGTGCTGCGCGCCGGATACGCGCTGGAGCAGGCGGCGGCCTTCACGGCCAAGCCGCAGCTCCAGTTCGGCTGACAGGCGGGAGGAAGAGAGAAATGTCCGATTACCGTCTAAAGGGCGAGACCGGCGAGTGGGAGGTCGTGATCGGCCTTGAGGTGCATGCGCAGGTGACGAGCCAGGCGAAGCTCTTCTCCGGCGCGGCGACCGCCTTCGGCGCCGAGCCGAACGCGCAGGTCAGCCTGGTCGACGCCGCCATGCCCGGCATGCTGCCCGTCATCAACGGCGAATGCGTGCGCCAGGCCGTGCGCACCGGCCTGGCGCTCAGCGCGGCCGTCAACAGGCATTCGGTCTTCGCGCGGAAGAACTATTTCTACGCCGACCTGCCGCAGGGCTATCAGATCAGCCAGTACGACCAGCCGATCGTCGGCGAGGGGGAGATCGAAATCGATCTGCCCGACGGGACGTCCAAGCGGGTCGGGATCGAGCGGCTGCATCTGGAGCAGGACGCCGGCAAGTCGATGCACGATCAGCATCCGAAAAAGAGCTTCATCGACCTGAACCGCTCCGGCGTCGCGCTGATGGAGATCGTCTCCAAGCCCGACATGCGATCGCCCGAGGAGGCGGCGGCCTACGTCTCCGCCCTGCGCTCGATCCTGCGATACATCGGGTCGTGCGACGGGAACATGGCCGAGGGCTCGATGCGCGCGGACGTGAACGTCTCCGTGCGCAAGCCGGGCGAGGCGCTCGGCACCCGCGCGGAGCTGAAGAACATCAATTCGGTCCGCTTCGTGCGCCAGGCGGTCGAGATCGAGGCGCGCCGGCAGATCGAGATCATCGAGAATGGCGGGACGGTCGATCAGGAGACGCGGCTGTTCGACCCGTCCCGGGGCGAGACGCGCTCGATGCGGAGCAAGGAAGAGGCGCACGACTACCGCTACTTCCCGGATCCGGACCTGCTGCCGCTGGAGTTCGACGAGGCCTTCGTCGAGGCCTGCCGGGCGAGCCTGCCGGAACTGCCGGCCGAGAAGAAAGCGCGCTTCATGGAGCGCTACGGGCTCAGCGCCTACGACGCCTCCGTCCTCGTCGCCGACTGGGAGACCGCGGCCTTTTACGAGGAGGCGGCCAAGCACGGCGATCCCAAGCAGGCCGCCAACTGGGTGACGGTGGAGCTGTTCGCCCGCCTCAACAAAGCGGACAAGACCATCGCCGACAGTCCCGTCAGCGCCGCCGCTCTGGGCGAGCTTCTGGGGCTGATGGCGGACGGGACGATCTCCGGCAAGATCGCCAAGGACGTGTTCGACGAGATGTTCGAGAGCGGCGAGGGCGCCAAGGCCATCGTGGAGGCCAAGGGCCTGAAGCAGATCACCGACACCGGGGCCATCGAGGCGGCGGTGGATCAGGTGATCGCCGACAATCCGGGTCAAGTGGAGCAGTATCGCGGCGGCAAGACCGGCCTGATCGGCTGGTTCGTCGGCCAGGTCATGAAGGCGACCCAGGGCAAGGCGAACCCGCAAGCCGTGAACGAGCTGCTGAAGAAGAAGCTGGACGGGTAGGGGCGCGCCGGCGCGCCCCCCCCCGGTCACTTGGGCCCGGTCACTTCGGCTCCACCGCCACGAGGGTGACGCCGAGCTTCTTTTCCAGCGCCTGGACGCGGGTCAGCGCCGGCGGGTCGATCTCCGCCGGCTTCAGCGCGATCGGCTCCACCGCGATCAGCGGCCGGCCGATTTCCGCCTCCAAGGCCTTGATGTCAGAGAGTTTCTCGTCGCCGATCTTCGCATAGGCGTAGTACATCGCTGCGCTCCTACCTGCATCCCGCCAGGGTGACGTTCCCTCACTATACGCTCAGAGTCGGGTTAATGGATTATGACGGGTCCGCCTCATCGGGCGGTTTCGGCGGCCGCACCGCAAAGAACGCCGCCGCCCGCCAATAGGCGGCTTCGCGCCGGAAGGCGTCGTGCACCGCCGCCGGGGACCAAGCGTCGAGCATGCCCATCGCCGCCTGCAACGGCCTGCCGGGCTCCAACACGGTGATCAGGCGGATCAGCGCGGGCAACGCCCTCGGCGCATGATGTTCATGCAGGAGCACCAAGCTGGTCAGCACGCGCCAGTCCGGCTCGCGCTCGACCTTCGCCGCCCGCAGCACCAGGACGGTCCCCAGATCCTCGCCATAGAGATGCGCGATGTCGCGCGCCAGCGACGTGGGCGAGGGGGCGCCGCGCGGCGTCTCGTCGGCGCCGACGGCCATGCCCCTCATATAGGCCAGCGCGCTGCGCATCTCGTGCCGCTCGCGCGGCAGCCACAGGGCCGCCTCCTCGGCGTAGAGCGGCGCGATCGGGTCCGGCGACGCCGCGGCCATCTTTTGCAGCGTCTCAAGGCATTGCGGCCCGCAGGCGAACAGACGCTCCTCCGCGGCCGGATAGCCCGCCCCGGACGTGATCAGGGCGGCGTCGCAGACGCCCTCCAGGGTCGCAAGCGCATCGACCGGGTCCTCGTCGGCGGGGCCGTCCCCTCGCGATCCGTCGTCGCTCACGGCGTGTACTCCCACCAGCGCGCCGCGGCGCTCTCCAACCAGTCATTCATCGGGTTCGGCAGTCGCAGCGTGTTTGTGCCGCAATGCACCTCGCCGTGTTTGCTGTGGTACGGCGTCCAGTCGTTGATGAAATGGACGGTCAGGTTCTCCGCCTCCATCTTGGTTCGAAAGTCGCGCTCGAAGCGGCAACTGTCCTCGTCGTCGCGTTGCGGGCCATAGGCGTAGGGCGTGATCACATGGCCGTTCACCACCAGCATGTTGACGATGTCGGCAGTCAGCGCCCCGAATTCGGTGTGCTGCGCGTTCGTCGGGTAGAAGACGACCGGAACCGAGATCACGTCCTCCGGCGCCAAGCCGATCGCGTCCTCAAGCTGCTGGAGCACCGGAACGATCCGATCGTACCAAATCTCGAGATTCAGGTCCCTGAGATCGGCGCCGCGCAGCATGTGTTCGGAATCCGACGTCGACACCATGGTTCGATCGTTGAGGAAGTCGTCCACCGTCTGCTCGCGCTGCCGATCCTCGGTCTCCACCTCGTACCAGCCGTGATCGACGGCTTGAACGCCGACCTGGACGCGCCGCCACTGGTTCTCCCAGCGTCCCCGATCCTCCATGGGGAAGTTGTCCACATAGCGCCCGGCGTTGGCGTCCCAAACGCGATAGGGCGCCCAGTCGCCGCTACTCCAGCGGCCCGAGAACCCGTTGATCGGGCCGTTGTACTGCACCCCCGCTCGCCCATGCCAGCGGTTCCTCTGGTCGCGATAGAGCAGGGGGGTGTCGGAGCGCACCCAGTTCTCGACCCATACCGGGACCTGACGATTTTCGTAAACGGGCTCGTCCACCCAATCCTCGATCCAGACCCGACGCTTCATGGAGAGCCGACGGCCCTGCAGGATCACCTCGTCGCCTGCGGCCTCGTCGAGGATCTGGTAGGCGGCCTGCGGCGAGGCGACGACCAGCTTCCAGCGCTTGTGGACGTTCGGCGGATTGTTGCGCGGGACGAAGGAGAGCATCTCGTCCACATGACCGACGCTCAGCCAGTTGGTGTCGAGCGCGATCGGCGCCTGGACCACCTGGGCGTCGAAAAAGTCGGCGGTGACGGGGTCGAACCGCTCGCCGCCGCCGCCCGGCCCGTAGTAGATCCTGCCGAATGGATAGACCGTGCCGTCGGATGCGCGAACCGGCGGCGTGCATTCGATGTTCCCCCCGGAATCGAAGGTCGTGTCCCAGTTCGGATTGATCGAGTTCTGAGCGGCGAAATCCGGGACGTTCGGTTCGAACCAGCCGACGTCGCGCGCCGCCAGTTCCGGCGGGAAGTCGTACAGTCCGCGGCCGCGCAGGCATCGCAGCACGGCCGTCCAGCGATGCGGCCGCGGATCGCCCGGCATGACGGAATAGCCGATCTCCATGCAGTCCTGCATCCAGCGGTCGTCGTTGGTGTGGTTCTGATTGAAGGCGCAACCGGCGCCGGTCACGAACCCGTCCAAGCGCTCGCGAAACGCTCGGTTCGGAGAATCGACGCCGCCCGGCAGCGTCACGACATAGACCCGCTCCGCACGGTCCAGATGATGCGGGACCATCCAGGGCGCAACGCGGACGCGCACGTAGGTCTCCTCGTTGACCGCGGCCGTGTTCTCCATGATGTCGAAATTCTCGTCGTCGCTGAACCGCCCGTCGTAATCGTAGAGATAGACGGTCAGGCGAATGTCGATCAGCCCGTCGAATCCGCGGCCTGCGTAGCGCAGCGCCTCCATGCCGAGCGTTACGCCGTCCCCCACCGCGGACATGTCATGGATGGCGTGGCGACGACCGCGCGCCGGACCGATCACTTCGCTCCGCCCGGCCGTGCGGCCGTTGTGGATGCGGATGAAGCGCTCCTGCCCGGCCGGCACCTCCAAACAGGCTTTGAAGCGTGCGGCGGCCGGTTGGTCGCCGCCGTGCCGTCGGATCATCAAGGGCGCCAACTCCACGTCGTTGGCGTTCACCCGATCGTCGGTGAAGTCCCGCGCAAGGGGGGCGAGAAGCCCCGATCGGCCGCCGTCGTCGTCGTTGTTGAAGGGGATCACCGCGCCCGGATTGCCGTCGCCCCAGTCCCACCGCGGCGCGTCGAACCAGGTTCCGCCGTCCGCGTGGCCGTCGCGGTCGAAATCGCCGTGCAGCCGATAGGTCGCCGGCGGCTGCAGCGAGAAGGTGTTCAGGCCGCTTAATCCCGGTTCGGATCTGCCGACCGAACTGAACAGGCCGCCGGATTCCGAGGGCGCCATCCGTCCGCCTTCAGTGCTGGTGGCGGTCGAGCAGGGCTTCGCGCGTCGCGCCGTCGAGCGTCCCGTCCGCCGGCAATCCCTCGGCGGCCTGGAAGTCGGCGACCGCCGCGGTCAGCGCATCCGACAAGGCGCCGTCGATCGCGCCGTCGAAATAGCCCAGGTTCTGAAGCCGCGCCTGGCAGCCCGCGATCTCCGAAACCGGCTGCAGAAAGCCGATCTTCAGATGCCGGGTCAGCGTCTGCGGATAGCCCTCTTCATCGAGGTCGATCACCAACTCCCCGCTCTCCGCCGACGGCGCCACCCAATGGCGCAGCGCGCCGTCGGCGTCGGTCACCCCCTCATAGCGGCGCTTTCCGACCGTCAGGCGATAGGACTTGCCGGGGAAAGGGGTCCCGTCCGGGCCGATAACGGCGAAGCGGATCTCCACCGGCACCCCCTTGCGTTTGAATCGGTGCACGAGATCGGTCTGCCGCGTCTCGGTCTTGGCGCGCAGATCGGGAATGGTGACTCGGTCGCCAGGCGTCAGCACCTCCGGCGACTCGCGCGCGTCACGCAGCGCGTCGTTCTCCGGGAGGTTCCACAGCGTGTCGGCGAAGAAGCCGTGTTTCTCGGCGATCGACGCCATGCCGTCGCCGGGTTTCACCTCGTAGTCCCCGGCGCCGACCGGGCCGCCGTCCGCCGGGCTTTCCCGATCGTCAGCCATCGCTCGCCGCCTCCCAGGCTTCCTGGTCCAACTCGGGGAAGGTGACGTCGCAAGACCCCTCCGGGATGCCGGTCACCGTGAAGCGTCCCTGGCTGTCGGTCTCGCCCTGGTGTTCTTCGCCGCCCGGATCCGTGACGGTCACCTTCTCATTCGGGATCGGCTCGCCGTTCTCGCCGACCAGTTCGACCGTGATCCAATGGTCGCGCTCTTTCTTCGCCGGGACGCCGGTCGGTTTTTCCTCGGGCGTCACCGCTTCGGTCTGCTGCTCCGCCGTCCCGGCCGGCGCGTCGCTGCGCCAGCCGCCCGAGGGCAGGAGGCGGTCGATCTCCACCAGCCAGCCGCCGGCCAGACGCGCCGCGGCGGCCTCCAACAGGGCGGCGTCGTCGAGCCGGGCGGCGCGGCCGAGCGCCCCGTCCGCTTCGACGAGCGCGCGGCGCAGCACGGCGGCCGTTGCGCCGCGGTCCGGGCGATCCGCCAGGGTGCGCAGCGCGAGCTCGCGGTCGAGCCGTCGCCAATGCTCGCTCCAGCCGCCAAGATCCGGCGCGAGGGCGCGCGCGGCCTCGCGCGTGTCGGCCAGCACCGTCGCGCGCAGCGGATCGTCGAAGCGCACCAACATCCGTGCGATGTCTCCCGCATAGCGTGCCTATGCGGTCATCCTTCAATGGATTCGCGGTTCTTGGGAAGGGGCGACGGACCTGTCCGCCCGAGCCGGGGGCGGAGCGTCAGCTCGCCTTCTTCTTGGCGGGCTTGGCCTGCGCCGACTCGGGATCCTGCAGCACGTAGCCGCGGCCCCAAACGGTCTCGATGAAGTTGGTTCCGTCGGCGGCGGCGGCCAGCTTCTTGCGCAGCTTGCAAACGAAGACGTCGATGATCTTCGCCTCCGGCTCGTCCATGCCGCCATAGAGATGGTTCAGGAACATCTCCTTGGTCAGCGTGACTCCCTTGCGCAGGGCGAGAAGCTCCAGGATCCCGTATTCCTTCCCGGTCAAATGCACCGGCTTGGAATCCACGTCGACCGTGCGGCTGTCGAGATTGACGGTCAGCCGGCCGACCTGGATCTTCGATTGCGAATGCCCGCGCGAGCGGCGCACAATGGCCTGGATCCGGGCCAGCAGTTCGCGCTTGTCGAAGGGCTTGGTCAGATAGTCGTCGGCTCCGTAGCCGAGGCCCTTGATCTTGTCGTCCATCTCGCTGAGGCCCGAGAGGATCAGGACCGGCGTCTCGATCCGGCTGTCGCGCAGCCGGCGCAGCACCTCATAGCCGTCCATGTCCGGGAGCATGAGATCGAGGATGATGAGGTCGTATTCGTAGATCTTGCCGATCTCGAGCCCGTCCTCCCCCATATCGGCGGCGTCGACCACGAAGCCTTCGGCCTGCAGCATCATCTCGATGCTGCGGGAGGTGAGATCGTCATCTTCTACAAGCAGAACCCTCACGTCCTAAGCTCCCCACTCGACGCCCCGGTCGATTGACGCGCTACTATGATATAGACCGGCGAAAGGCGTTTCTTCAAGGCCGCGCGTCGGTTGCATTCCGGCGTCGACCCCGTCCGGGCCGCCGCGGACCGCTTGGTTTCGCCTGACGGAACGGCGAATCTTCCGCTAGGATGTCCGCGATGTCCGATGTTCTCGATCATCTGCACGGCAATCTGGGCCGCATTCCCGACCGGCGCGTCTATGGCCGGGTCGCCGGCGTGCAGGGGATGCTGGTGGAGGTGGAGGGGCTGCAGGGCCACTTGTCGATCGGCGATCGCTGCCGCCTCAAGGCCCGTGCGGGCCGCGAGGTCGTCTGCGAGACGATCGGCTTCCGCGACCGCCGCGCGCTGCTGATGCCGTATCAGGCGTTGGAGGGGGTGGCGCTCGGCGCGCGCGCCGACGCCGTCGCCGCCGAACCCGCCGTGCGCCCGACCGAGCAGTGGCTGGGCCGGGTCGTCAACGCCTTCGGGGAGCCGATCGACGGCGGCGCGCCCTTGCCGACGGGCGACGAGGCCTTTCCGATCCGCAACCCGCCCCCGGCGGCGCACGCGCGCAACCGGATCGGCCCGAAGATCGATCTGGGCGTGCGCGTCCTGAACAGCTTCACCACCTGCTGCCGCGGCCAGCGCATGGGCGTCTTCGCCGGCTCCGGCGTCGGCAAGTCGATCCTGATGGCGATGATGGCCCGCTTCTCCGAGGCGCAGGTCATCGTGATCGGGCTGATCGGCGAACGCGGCCGAGAGGTGCAGGAGTTCATCCAGGACGAGCTGGGGGAGGATGGGCTCGCCCGCTCCGTCGTAGTCGTCGCCACCTCCGACGAGAGCGCCCTGATGCGCCGGGAAGCCGCGCACATGACGCTAGCGGTTGCGGAGTATTTCCGCGACCGCGGCAAGGACGTGCTCTGCCTGATGGACAGCGTCACCCGCTTCGCCATGGCCCAGCGCGAAATCGGCCTGAGCGCCGGCGAGCCGCCGGCGACCAAGGGCTACACCCCCACCGTCTTCGCGGAACTGCCCCGCCTCTTGGAGCGCGCCGGCCCCGGCGCGGGGCCGGAGGCCGGCAGCATCACCGGGCTCTTCACCGTGTTGGTGGAGGGCGACGACCACAATGAGCCGGTCTCCGACGCCGTGCGCGGCATCCTGGACGGGCACATCGTGCTCGACCGGACCATCGCGCATCGCAACCGCTATCCGGCGGTCAACGTGTTGCGCAGCGTCTCGCGCACCATGCCGGACTGCAACACGCAGGCGCAGAACGCCCTGGTCGACCGCGCGCGCCAGCTTCTGTCCTCCTATGACGACATGGCGGAGCTGATCCGGCTCGGCGCCTATCGCAAGGGCTCGGACCCGCTGGTGGACGAGGCGATCCGCTTCAACCAGCCGCTGGAGGACTTCATCGCCCAGGGCAAGAACGAGCGCGCGACGCTGGCGGAGGGCTATGCCGCGCTCGGCGATCTGCTCGGCATGCCGTACGGCGAAGACGGCGTGCAGGCGGCCGGCGGCGAGACGGCGGCCGGTTGAGGGCGCCTGAGCGATGGCGCGCCGCACGCTCGAAACCCTGATCCGCCTCAACCGGTTCGAGGTCGACGAGAAACGCCGCGCGCTGCAGGCGCTGCTCGACCGCGAGGCGGAGATCCAGGCGACGATCCGGCGCCTCGACGCCGAGTTGAAGGCCGAGCAGGACGTCGCGGCCCGGCCCGAAGCCGCAGAATTGGGCGCGGTCTACGGCGCCTTCGCCGCCGCCGCGAAGACGCGCAAGGCGGAGCAGTTGGAGCGGCTCGCCGACCTCTACCCCGAGATCGAGGCCGCGCGCGCCGATCTGGCCGAAGCCTTCGCCGGGCTCAAGAAGTACGAGATCGCCAAGCGAAACCGGGACGAGGCGGAGGCCGCCGACGCCGCGCGCCGCGACGGGATCGAGTTGGACGAGATGGGCCTCGCCGCGCATCGCCGCAGCGAGTAGGCCGGCGCCGCGGCCGCGTCTGTCGGAACAGAGCCCGTCGCATCGCGACAAGCCGCGCCGCGCCGCGCCGTCACTCTGTCAGGGTCCGCGCCGCCCAGTCAGAGGAAGCCGTCCGATGCCCGACGCCCCCGAAGCGCCTGCGCCCGCTCCCTTCTCCGAGGCCGACTTGACGCTGACGCCGGAAGAGGTCTCGGCGGTCCGGCGCGGCCGCATGGCGCGGCTGCGCGCCGAGATGGCGGCGCGCGACATGGCCGCCGTCGTGCTGACCGATCCGGTCAACATCCGCTACGCCTGCGACGCGCGGAACATGCAGATCTTCTGCGCGCGCAATCCGGCGCGCTACCTGTTCGTCGCGGTCGATGGACCGGCGGTTCTGTTCGATTTCGCCGGCTGCGGCCATCTGGCGGCGGGGTTGGAGACGCTGGACGAGATCCGCGCGGCGAAAACGCCCTCTTACGTCTCGCAGGCCGACCGGCTTGAGACGGTCGTCGCGACTTGGGCGGATGAGATCGCCGATCTGATGCGCGTCCACGCCGGCGGCGCCAAACGCATTGGGATCGAGCGCTTCGCGCCCGAGGTCGGGGCCGCACTCGCCGCCCGAGGTTTCGAGCCGGTGGACGCGCAGAGCGCGGTCGAGCGCGCGCGCTCGATCAAGGTTCCGCACGAGATCCGCATGATGCGCGCCTCCATCGCCGCGGTGGAGGAGGGGGTGGGCCGCCTGCGCGCCGCGATCCGCCCCGGCGCGACGGAGAACGCCGTCTGGGCCGCCCTCTGGTCCCATGTGATCGAGACCGACGGGGACTATGTCGAGACCCGCCTGCTCAATTCCGGACCGCGCACCAACCCCTGGTTCCAGGAAAGCGGCATGCGGGCGCTGCAGGCCGGCGACATGGTCTGCCTCGATACCGACGTGGTCGGGCGTTACGGCTATTACGCGGACTTCTCGCGCAGTTGGCTATGCGGCGAGGGCAAGCCCAGCGACGCGCAACGCACCCTCTACAAGCTCGCCTGGGAGCAGGTGCACCACAACATGGACCTGATCCGGCCGGGTATGAGCTTCCGGGAAATCAGCGAGACGGGCTGGGTCATCCCGCCGCGCTACGAGACCAATCGCTACTATCTGCTCGCCCACGGGATCGGGATGACCGGGGAATACCCCTACATCCTCTACCGCAAGGATTTCGAGCAGGGCGGCTATGACGGGATCGTCGAGCCCGGCATGGTGCTCTGCGTCGAAAGCTTCATCGGCGCGGAGGACGGCGGCGAGGGCGTGAAGCTCGAACAGCAGATCGAGATCACGCAGGACGGTTGGCGCCTGATGAGCCGCTTCCCCTTCGACGAGGACCTGCTGGGTCGGGAGGTCTGAGCGTCAGAAGCGCTCCACCCACGGGCGCAGCTCGATCTCCCAGGTCCAGGCGCTGCGGTGCTGGCGGTGCGTCTGGAGATAGCTCTCGGCGATCGCTTCCGGCTTGAGCATGCTGTCCGGGCCCCATTCGGCCTCCAACTCGGCCCGTTTGGGGTCGCTGGGATCGGAGATCGCGCCGTCGATCACGAAATGGGCGACGTGGATGTTCTGCGGCGCCAATTCGCGCGCCATCGACTGCGCGAGGCCGCGCAGGCCGAACTTGCCCATGGCGAAGGTCGCGGATTGGGGAAAGCCCTTGATGCTGGCGGACGCGCCTGTGAAGAGGATGCTGCCGGAGCCGCGCGCGACCATCCGCTTCGCCGCCTCGGAGGCGACGTGGAAGCCGGCGAGGCAGCTTATCTGAACCGCGCGCGCCGCCTCCTCCGCCGTCACCTCGACGAAGGGTTTGCGCACCCGGTTGCTGGCGTTGAAGAGGACGAGGTCCGGGGCCGCCGGCAGCGCTTCGAACAGCGCCGCGACCTGATCCGGCGCGCCCGCGTCGCAGGCGTGGGCGCTCGCTCCGATCTCCGTGCAGAGATCGGCCAGCTTCTCCGGACGGCGCGCGGCCAGATGGACTGCCATTCCCTCGCGCGCGAAGAGCCGCGCGCAGGCGGCGCTCAGGCCCGAGCCGGCGCCGACGATCAGGGCGGTTTCCTGGATGCTCATGAAACCCAGCGTCGCCTAAAGCGTGCGGTTCGGCAAGGGGCGAGCGTCCCGGCACTGCCGGAGGGAGGGGGCGCCGTCCGGGCTCACTCCGCCGCGGCGTCCCGCCCGCTGAACCGTCCGGCGTAGGCCGCCTTCTGGCGTTTCAGGGCCGTGATCGTGTTGCGCATGAGGACCGCGACCGTCACCGGTCCGACGCCCCCGGGAACCGGCGTGATCCAGCCGGCGACGTCGCTCGCGCTGGCGTAGTCCACGTCGCCGACGATGCTCTCCGTCCCGTCCGGGCCGGGGACGGCGTTGATGCCGATGTCGATCACCGCCGCGCCGGGCTTGATCATGTCGCCGGTGACGAGGCCCGGCTTGCCGACCGCCACGAAGACCGCGTCGGCGCGGCGCGAATGGACGCTGACCGCGCGGGTCATGTGATGGCAGACCGTGACCGTCGCGCCTTCGGCCATGGCCAGGAAGGCGATCGGCTTGCCGACGATCTCCGAATGGCCGATGACGACGACTTCCAACCCCTCCATCGGCAGGCCCGTGGCCTTCAGCAGTTCGATCGAGGCGGCCGCCGTGCAGGGCGCGAGGTCGAGCTCGTTATAGACGATCGCGCCGATCGAGGCCGGGTTCATCCCCTCCACGTCCTTGAAGGGATGCACCGCCGTCTGCAGCGCCTTGATCGAAATCTGCGGCGGAACCGGGCGCTGGATGATGATCCCGGTCACGCGCGGGTCGACATTCATCGCCGCGATCGCCGCCTCAAGCTCCTGTTGCGTCACGTCGGCTGGGAAATTGCGCTCCTCGAAGGCGACGCCGGCGCGCGCCGCGATGCGCTTCTGGTTGCGGACATAGACGTCGACCGCCGCTTCGTCGCCGACCGTGATCGACATCAGCCGCGGCGTCCAGCCGGTCTCGGCCAGGGCCTCGGCCTCCGCGCGCACCGCCGCCAGGATGCGGTCCGCCACCGGTTTGCCGCGCAGATCGCGATCGCCCATGTCATCAGTCTCCGCCGTCGCGTGAAGGTGAGGCCGGCTGTAGCCCGAGCGGGCGTGCGCCGCCAACGCCGCAGGCGACGCCAACGGGCCTGTGCGCGACTTGGCGTTACCCCGCCAACCCCTCGAAGCCGCGGCGGATCAGGTCGCTGGCGGCGTCCCAGAGCTGTTCGCGCCAGATCACGTCGCGCGGATAGGCGGCGACCGCGCCGCCCTTGGTGGGACCGCCCGCCTGCAACAGGGTGGCGATGGAATAGGCCCCGACCTCCAGCACCACGCAGGCCTTCTCCAGCGCCGGATCGCGCGCGAAGGCGGCGAGCCCGCCCGACGCCCGCACCCGCGTCTCGCCGACGCCCTCGCGCCCGCCGGCGAGCGCCAGGCCGGTCCAGCGCTGCGCCGCCTCCGGCCGGCCGAGGCCGGGGCCCGCGGGCGCCATCCGCTCGATTTCGCCGAAGGGCCCGGGCCCCGTGCGCACGTCGAGGAACAGCAGCCGGCGCTTGCCCGGAAAGTGCGCGTCGGCGATGGCGCGCTGTACGCCCGCGTCCCAGGCCGGCGGCGCGACGGAGGCGAGCGTGCGGCCCGCCAGCGCCTCCCGGTCGAAGCGCTGGGCGCGCTCATAGGCGCTGAAGCGCTGCTCGGCCGCGCTCAGGAGCCCGTCGCTCCACTCCGCCTTGAGCGGCGCGGCGGGCGACGAGGCCGGATCCGTCGTCTCCCCCGCGGGGTCTTCGGACGCCGGCGGCCAGACCGCGCCCAGCGGATTGACGGCATGGATCAACAGGCAGGAGACCGTGCGCGGCAGCTCGCGCATCAGCCCGGCCGCCAACACCCCGTGCGCGACGCCCGCGCCCGCGAAGCCCGCCCCGCCCGAGGCGGCGGAGCAGATCACCAGCATCCGGTCCGCCTCCGGCGAGCCGAGCCGGGCGGCGTCGCAATAGAGCGCGCCCGCCGCCCCTTCCGGCGCGGGGCCGCGGCCCGGAAAGGAAGCGACGCGCAGCCCGATCCGGTCGCACGCCTTCAGGAACCGGGCGCGCGCGGTCGGCAGATCGTCGCTGAAAAGCTGCGCCATGTCGGCCATTGTCATGCGGCGTCCCATCGGGCGGGGCGGGGCCTGCGCGCCGGGCCGTTGCCCTCGGGCGCATCCGACCCCATAGTTGTTGCATGAAGCGGTCTACTGCATCCAGCCGGCTTTCGGCAAATTATGCGCGCCTGCGCCTTCTCGGCATGCTGGCGATCGCGGCGCTGCTGGCCGTCGCCGCGCCCGCGCCCGCGTCGGCGGACCAGGCCGACCCGCGGCTCGACGACCTGTTCCGGACGCTGCAGGGCGGCGAGCTCTCCTTCGGCGAGGCGAGGGGCATCGAGACGCGCATCTGGGGCATCTGGCTCGAGACCGAAAGCGCGGCGGCGGAGGTGCTGTTGCGCGACGGCATGGACGCCATGCGCGATTTCGACCTCGACCGGGCGGAGGAGAGCTTCTCCGCCCTCGTCGCGCTCTCCCCCGACTTCGCCGAGGGCTGGAACAAGCGCGCCACCATCCGCTACCATGTCGGCGATTATCAGGGCTCTATCGCCGACATCAAACGCACGCTTTCGCTCGAGCCGCGCCATTTCGGCGCCATGGCCGGCCTCGGCCTGGTCTATGACGCGCTCGGCGAGCCCGAGCCGGCGGTCGAAGCCTTCGAGCGCGCGCTCGAGCTCAATCCCTACATGCCCGGGATCGCCCAGCGGCTCGATCGGATGAAGCAGCAGCTCGAGGACCGGCGAATCTGAGACGCGGCGGCCGATCACACGTCGGCGGTCTCGTCCGTCTCCCGGGCCGTCCGCCAGCCCGGCTCCCAGAAAGCCCGCGCCTCGTCCGGCAACTGCGCGAGCGCCCGGCTCCAGGCGGCCGCGTCGACATGCCGGGCGAGCGCCGCCGCGACGTCCCGGATCGCCGTGTCCGGGGCGAAGTTATGGTCCGGGCGCAGGGAGCGCACCTCCTTGATCAGGCGCGCCGGGCTCTCGAAGGGCGCCGGCGCGTCCGGCGTCCAGTCCGCGACGAACAGCGCTCGCAGCCCGACCGGCAGCGCGTTCGCGAACGCCAGCGCCTGCGCGACCGTCAGCCGGCGCCGGAAGGTGCGGAAGACGCCTTGCGTCATCGTGTAGGCCGCATGCGTGCTCCACAGCCCGGCTTCCTCGCGCGCGTCGACGAGGAAGGCCGTGAAGGCCTCGGTCGCGCGTTGGTATTCGGCGGGCACAGGCATGACGGCGGCTACTCCTCGGACCGGCTCTCGCCGGGGCGGTTGCGCGCGTAGCGGCGGTCGACCGGAAACGCCGGCAGCCAGGTCTCCCGGCGCACGGTCCAGAGCTCGTAGGTCGGCGCGAACCGGTCCGGTTCGTCGAGCGCGCCGAGATGGATTTCCACCTCGTCGCCGCTGCGCGAGAAGACGGAGGAGCCGCAGCGCGGACAGAAGGCGCGCCCCTCATAGGCGCGCGTCTCGCCTGTGACCGTCACCGCCGCCTCGGGGAAGATCGCGGAGGCGTGGAACAGCGCTCCGTGATGCTTGCGGCAATCCAGGCAATGGCACAGGCCCACCCGGTAAGGCCGCCCCGTCGCCTCAATGCGCACCGCCCCGCACAGACAGCCGCCCGTCACCCGCTCCATCGCCCGCGCCTCCTTCGACGTGCATCATCCGCCAGCCATAAACCGACCGACGCCCCCCAGGCAACGCCCGCGCGCCCCGCGTCCCTCTCCCTCAGGGAGAGGGACGGGCTCGCGGGCGCGACCGCGCCCGGGGGAGGGCCGGGCTATCGCATATGGGCGATTGCTTTGATCAGGTAGTCGCCTTCCCGGGCGCATCGTTCGATGCGTCGTCGGGTGGAGGTGCTTGGGGCGTCGATTCGCTCGCGCGTGCGGACTGCGCCGGCCATGCGGCGGGGGCGACGCAGCGTCCCGATGATCTCTTCGGGCTTATGATCCCGCGCCACTGCAATCCTCCTGCATGGTCGGAATTGATACAGTCGATGGACCACTCCGCAGGCGGCCGCTCACAGGTCGACGAGGACCGAGAAGACTCTCTTGACCGTCTTGCGATCGACTTGATCGATCTCGAGCTTGGCGCGCAGAGCGGGCCCGAGACCGGTCGGCGCCCCTTGCGTCATCCAGCCGCTGGAGCAGAACATGACCCAGCGGTCATGCATGCTCAGGCGCAAATCCGACAAGTCGCTCGCAAGGTTCTGTGTCCGCCCCACCGCGCCCGTTCGAAGTCTCCCGCTCCCCTCAGGCACGTAAGGATATCCCCGGTTCCCCGTGCGTCGCCCTCCCGAATGCGCGTCGGCCTCCGTGCGGCGGCTTTGGCTTTTCAGCAGCGCCGGGGCGCGCTAAACAACGAGGCGCAAGGCGGATCGGCCCCGGCCGCGGGCCCGGACGCCGCGCCGAACGAGGGACGGGGACGCCCGATGGAAGTCAGAATCTACAAGCCCGCCAAGACCGCCATGCAGTCCGGCCGCGCCAAGACCAAGGACTGGGTGCTGGAGTTCGAGCCGACCGACGGCGGCCGGCCCGATCCGCTGATGGGCTGGGCCGGCTCGCGCGACACCCGCAAGCAGGTGAGGCTGCGCTTCCACAGCGAGGAGGAGGCGGTGGCCTACGCCCGCAAGCACGGCTACGCCTACACGATCGAGAAGCCGAAGACGCGCAGGATCCGGCCGAAATCCTACGCCGCGAACTTCGCCTTCGACCGGATGCGGCCCTGGACGCACTGACCGCCGGTCCGTCCCGATTCCGCCGGTCCTCTCCGGCGCAGCCGGCCCCGTAGCTCAACCGGATAGAGCAGGCGCCTTCTAAGCGTCAGGTTGCAGGTTCGAATCCTGCCGGGGTCGCCATGCGCGGTCTCCGCGCAGATATCCGGAAACCGGCCTTCTCTTGACCGTGCGGCGCCTCTATATGACGCAAAGGGGCTTCAGGTGGGAAGAAACCGAATGCTGAATGCGGACGAAGCGGCTCTCTTGACCTCAATCCTTACGCGATGTCGCAAGCTGGATCTGGCGTCGGCCGCTACGCTCGACGCGGCGATCGAGGAATTGCAGGCCTACCGCGGCCCGGGCCAGGATCCGGAGCGACAGGTCTTCAGGCATTTCGACATCGAGTTCGTGGACGGCACGCGTCTCAAGGGGTAGCGACAGGTCACCCTGTTCGCTCGGGCGGCGCCTGCAACCGCAGCCGGATCGCGCAATGGTCGGAGAGACGCCAGGCCATCTCCGCCTCGCCGGCGAAGGGCGCATCGTAGGTCGGCTGGTCGAACCCCTCGAGCGCGACGAGCGCCGCCGCCTCCTCGTTCATCACGAAATGGTCGATGAAGCGCGGATAGCGCACGCCCCTCCAGCAGGGCGCCCGGCGGAAGCGGGTGGGGCGCACGAGGCGCTGTGCGTCCGGGTCGCCGTCGCTCAGCACCGGCCACATCCAGGCCCCGTCGCGGGCCGTCCCCTCGACGCCGAAGCGTCGGTTGAAATCGCCGAAAAGGATGAAGGGGCCGCCTTCCGCGGCGCGCGCCTCGACCCAACGCTCCAGGATCGGAAGCTGCTGCGCCAGGCGCGCGCAGGCCTTGGCGCGGCGCATCTCGCGCCGGCTCGCGTCGTCGGGCAGGCGGTCTGCGAGGTCGAGCGGCGCCGCGTGGCAACCCGACTTCAGATGGACGCCCAGAAGGCGGACGGTCTGGTCGCCCAGCGTGATCACGAACTCGGCGCCGTAGCGCAGATGCGATCCGGGCAGGCCGAGCGTTCGCAGCCAGCGTACGCGGGTTCCGCAGGCAGCGTCGGTGCGGAAGGCGACGACCAGCCGCTGCGCGCCGGTGATCGGGTTTCCGCTGTCGCGCGGCGAGGCCTCGATGCAATAGCCCTCGGGCAGGAGGCGGCGGGCCGCTTCGTGTCCGTCCAACTCCTGAAACAGGATCACGTCCGCGTCGAGGGCGGCGGCGTAGGCCCGCAGCTGGGCCAAATCCTCCGGCGCGCGCCGGTACTTGCGCCTGTCGCCCCGGTAGAGCGCGTCGTTCGCGTAGAAATGCGCGACGTTCCAACTGGCCACGGTCAAACGCTCCGCTGGCGCGTCCGCCGCCGACGGGGCGCCCGCCGATGCGGTGAGGAGCGCCAGGAGCGGCGCCAGCCAGGGCGTGCAGTAGCGTCGCAGCATGTCCCCTCGATTGCACCAATTACGCGCAACCAAGTCTGCTAGCGATTAAAGCGGGAGTCAGGCTGTATTCCGGCCCGCGCGTGCAACCAAACGGGTCCCTCGGTCCCGGCCGGCTGTCGCGGCGTCAGTCGAGAGAGGTCGGCTTGCACACGGCGATCGGCTCGGCCACGCCGGCGACCTCGTAGGCGCCGAGCGGTTCGACCTCGGCCCCCGGGGGCAGCAGCGCCGCGAACTCCTCCGACATCAGGACCGGAACCTCGAGGCGCTTGGTCAGCGTCTCGATCCGTGCGGTGCGATTGACCGCAGGCCCCATGACCGTGAAATCGAGCCGGTCGGCCGCGCCCACATTGCCGTACAGCACCGAGCCTTCATGCAGCCCGATGCCGAACTGGATCGGCGGCAGGCCGCGCCGGCGCAGCCGCGCGTTCAGGCTCGGCAGCCGGTCGACGGCGTCGCAGGCGGCCGACAGCGCGGCGTCGCAGGCGGCCTGCGGGCTGCGCGCGTCCGTGGTCGGGAAGACGATCAGCATGGCGTCGCCGATGAAACGCAGCACCTCACCGCCATAGACCGTGACCGATTCATAGACGTGGGCGAAATAGTCGTTCATCAGCTCCAGCATCGCGTACTCCTCCACCGTCTCGGTCATGGCGGTGAAGTTGCGCAGGTCGCAGTACCAGAGCGCGGCGTCGATGCGCTCCCCGTCGCCGCGGCGGATGCGGCCCTCCAGAACGCGCTTGCCGGTGCGCGAGCCGAGATAGGTCGTCAGGATGCTGATCGAGAGCTGATGCTGCGAGAGCGCCTCGACCACCGGCAGCAGCATGCGGGCGAGCAGTTGGAACTTGCCGACGTCCGCGTCGGTGAAGCCTTCCGGGCGATCGGTCGCGACGAACAGCGAGTCCATGCGGCCCGCGAAGGTCCACATTGGGATGCCCAGATAGTCGGTCCCGCCGATGTCGCGCACGCTGAACAGCACCGAGTGGTCGCGCTTCGGGTCGAGCTTGTCGAGGCGATAGCGCACCGCGCGGCCGGTGTCGCGCATGACCTCCGCCGGGCTGCCGATGAAGTCCGGGCTCTGGAAGATGCCGTGGCCGATGTTCAACGCCTCCGACCGGGCGGCGCCGCGATACCAATTGTAGGAATAGGCCGCCTGCTGCGGGTGGATCGCCCAGAGGCCGAGCCGGAGGCGCAGCACGGGCGCGCCGGCCTCGGTCAGCGCGCGCCCCAGCCCGGCCAGCAAATCGCCCAGATCGGCGATCCGGCAGCCCGGTCCGAACAGCCAGTCGATCACCGGCATGAGCGACCAATCCTCCGCCGACAGTGTGGCGACGCAGCTCGCCAGCGGCCGCGCCTCGTCGCCCGGCAGCAGCGACAGGCTGTCGGAGAGGACCTCTGAGCCGCCCGGGGGGGCGGCGTCGGGCGGCTCGCGCTCTGCAGGCATCGGCTCCAGTCCTTGGACTCTCCGGAAGGCAACAGGGCAGGATAGCATGCGCGGGCGCGCGGGACAGCCTGGGATGCCGCTACTGCGCGCGGCCAAGGCTCGCCCGGTCGATGGCGCCGGCCTTGACGACCGCGTGGACCGCAAGGCCGGGCGCCAGCCCCAGGCGGTCGACCGACAGGCGCGTCACCCGCGCCCAGATCGGCGCGCCCGCGTCGACCAGCACGTCGACGAAGGGACCCTCCGCCGGCGCCAGCTCGCGCACCACCCCGGGCAGGATGTTGAGCGTGCTCGCCCCCTCCGGCGCCGCCAGCGTCAGCGTCACGTCGCGCGCGCGCAACCGGATGCGCAGCGTCGTTCCCACCGGCCGGCGCAGCCGGGGGACGAGCAGTTCCCGCCCTTCGGCGATGGACAGGCGGGTGAGCGCATAGGCCTCGTCATGCGCCTCGACCCGGGCGGCGACGACGGCGCCGGCCTCATAGCGGCCGGTCAGCGGGCGCAGGTCCAGACGGCTCGTGACGTCTTCCACCGGGCCGACGGCGGCGACGCGGCCGCGGTCGATCAGCACCATGGTGTCGGCCAGCCGGATCACCTCCTCCATCGCGTGGCTGACATAGACGATGGGGACGCCGGCCTCCTCCTTGAGGCGCTCCAGGAAGGGCAGAATCTCCGCCTTTCGCGGGCCGTCGAGATTGGCCAGCGGCTCGTCCATCAGCAAGAGCGCCGGATCGGCCAACAGCGCCCGGCCGATCGCGACGCGCTGCACCTCCCCGCCGGAGAGCGCGCCCGGCCGCCGGTCCAGCAGGTCCGCGAGGTCCAGAAGGTCGCATACCGCCGCAAGGCCGAGCGCGCCGCGGCGCCCCCCGGCCCAACGGGCGTAGAGCAGATTGCGCCGCACCGTCATATGCGGGAAGAGGCGCGCATCCTGGAAGACGCAGCCGACGCGCCTTTTGTGGGCGGGCAGATCGATCCCGGCCGCGCGATCGACCAGCACCCGGCCGCCGACCGCGATGCGCCCGCGGTCCGGCCGCAGCAGGCCCGCGATCATCTGCACCAGGCTCGTCTTGCCGGCCCCGGAGCGGCCGAACAGCGCGGTCACGCCGGGGCCGCTTTCGAAGGCGGCGGCGATCTCTACGCTGTCGCCGAGGCGCTTCGTCACGTCGACTTCGAGCCGCGCGCCGCTCATCCCTCCAGCCCCTTCACGCGCCGGCCGGCGCGCCGGGCCAGCAGTTCCGAGGCGACGAGCGCCAGCATCGACAGCGCCACGGCGATGACCGTCAGGCGGATCGCCGCGGCTTCGCCGGTCGGCGTCTGCAGCATGCTGTAGATCGCGATCGACAGCGTGCGGGTCTCGCCCGGGATGTTGGAGACGAAGGTGATGGTCGCCCCGAACTCCCCCAGCCCCTTGGCGAAGGCCAGGATCGCGCCGACGATCACGCCGGGCAGGATCTGCGGCAGGGTCACCGTGGCGAAGACCACGGGCCCGCTGGCGCCCAGCGTGCGCGCCGCCTGTTCCATGCGCCCGTCCACGCCTTCGATCGAGAGGCGGATAGCGCGCACCATCAGCGGGAAGCCCATCACCGCGGCCGCGACCACTGCGCCGGTCCAGCGAAAGGCCAGCGTGATCCCGAACGCCTCCTGCAGCCATCCGCCGACCGGTCCCTTGGTCCCGAGCAGCAGAAGCAGGAGATACCCCGTCACCACGGGCGGCAGCACCAGCGGCAGATGGACCAGCCCGTTGACCAGGCTGCGGCCCGGGAACTCCACGCGCGCCAGCAACCAGGCGACCGCCAGTGCGACCGGCAGCCCGCAAACGACGCTCCACAGCGCCACCCGCGCCGAGAGCGCCAGCGCCTCCAGTTCGAGCGGCGTCAGCCAGTCGGTCATGAGGGCGGGGAGGCGGCGGCCGCCTGGAAGCCGTGGCGGGCGAAGACCGCCCCGGCGTCCGCGCCGCTCAGGAAATCGAGGAACGCGCGGGCGGCTCCGTGCTGTGCGCTCTCAAGCCCGTAGCGGGTGATCGCCGCCGGGTAGCGGATCGGCGCGTGACTGTCGGCCGGGAAGCGCGCGACGACCGCGACGCGCGGATCGGCCAGCGCGTCCGTCGCATAGACGATCCCCAGCGGCGCCTCGCGGCGCGCCGTCAGCGCCAGCGCCGTGCGCACATTGGCGGCGCGCGCGATGCGGGGCGCCAGCGCCTCCCACTGGCCCAGGCTCTGCAGCGCCTGCCGGGCGTAGATCCCGGCGGGCACGTGATCCGGATCGCCCATCGCGAGCCGCGCGCCCTGGGGCAGGAGGGTCGCCAGCGCCGCATCGGCGCTCAGGACAGCCTCCGGCGCGGGTGCGGCGGCCGCGTCGGCGGGCGCGATCAGCACCAGCGCGTTCGCCAGCAGGTCGCGGCGGCTGGCCGCCTCGATCAGGCCGCGCGCGGCGGCATAGTCCATCCAGGCGGGATTGGCGGAAAGGAAAAGGTGCGCGGGCGCGCCCTGCTCGATCTGGCGGGCCAGCGTCGAGCTCGATTCGAAGACGAGCCGCACCGGCTCGCCGCCCCGCGCGCGATAGGCCGCGGCCGCGTCCGTCAGCGCGTCGGTCAGGCTCGCCGCTGCGAAGACGGTCAGCGGCGCCTCCGCCCGCGCGCCCGGCGCCCCGAACGTGGCTGCGGCGACGGCGGGCGCGGCGCCGGCGAAAAGGGCCAACGCCCCCGCCAGCAGACGACGGCGCACGCTGGATTTGGGCGGCATGCGGCGGCTCTCCGAGTGCGATATGTCCACTCAGCTATATCGCATCGGGCGAACGGCTCAAAGGGGATTGATACACCGGCGGCGCGCCGGCGCGGCTCTTAGGCCAGTCGGGCGAGACCGGCCTCCAGGTCGGCGATCAAATCCTTGGGGTCTTCCAGGCCGACATGGAGACGGATCAGGAAGCCCTCGTCCTCCCAGCGGGTGGCGGTGCGGATCTTCTCCGGATAGGCGGTGAGCGCCAGGCTCTCATAGCCGCCCCAGCTCGCGCCGACGCCGAACAGCTCGAGGCCGTCGATCATGGCGACGAGCTTCTCCTTGCTCGCCACCTTCACGACGACGCCGAACAGGCCGCAGGCGCCGTCGAAGTCGCGTTTCCAGAGCGCGTGGTCGGGATGGCTCTCGAGCGCCGGATGGATCACGCGGGCGACTTCCGGCCGGCCCTCCAGCCAGCGGGCGACCGCGATCCCGTTCTTCTGATGACGCTCCAGCCGCACGGAGAGCGTGCGCAGCCCGCGATGGGTCAGATAGGCTTCCTCCGCGCCGGCGGTCACGCCGAGCTGGATCGCCGTCTGGCGGACCGCCTCGCGGGTCGCCTCGTTGCAGCAGACGATCCCCATCATCGCGTCGGAATGGCCGACATGGTACTTCGTCGCGGCCAGGACGGAGATGTCGACCCCATGCTCCAGCGGACGGAAGAAATGGCTCGCCCCCCAGGTGTTGTCGAAGGCGGTGGGGACGCCCTTGGCGCGCGCGGCGGCGGCCAGGGCCGGCGTGTCCATGATCTCGAAGGTCAGCGAGCCCGGGCTCTCCAGCCAGACCAGGAAGGTCTCCGGACGGATCAGGCGGGTGAGCCCGTCCGCCTCGATATGCGGGTCGAAATACTCCGTCTCGACGCCGAGCCGGGCGAGCAGCCCGTCGCACAGCTTGCGCACCGGCCAGTAAGCGCTGTCGCTGACCAATAGATGGCCGCCTGGCTTGGCGAAGGCGAGCATCGCGGTGCTGATGGCGTTCAGGCCGCTGGAGCACAGGACGCTCTCGGCCGCGCCCTCGAGGTCGCTCACCGCCTCGGCGACGGCCCGGGTGGTCGGCGTGCCGAAGCGGCCGTAAATCATCTCGCCGCGGCGGTTCTCGAAATCCTCGATATGCTCGAAGGTGACGGTGGAGACGCGATAGACCGGCGGATTGACCGCGCCCTTGTAGTCGCGCGGCCGGCGGCCGGCGTGGGTGATGCGGGTGTCGCGCTCCATGTCCTTTGGCCCCTTCGCTCTTGTGGCGGCGGCGGACCGGCCGTCGGGGCGGTCGCGGCCTCTTGCCGGGCTCGCCGCGCCGGGCTAAGCGGGATCGGTTCTTAGCAGGCGGCCGGATCGCTCACAAGCGGCGGCGCGGACCGGGGATTGGCGACGGGGACGGGGATGGATCGGGTCGAGTGCGTGGTGATCGGCGCGGGCGTGATCGGGCTTGCGGTCGCGCGGGCCTTGGCGCTGGCCGGGCGCGAGGTCGTGGTGATCGAGGCGGAGAGCCTGATCGGCTCGATCACCAGTTCGCGCAACAGCGAGGTCATCCACGCGGGCATCTATTACCCGACCGGCAGCCTGAAGCACCGGCTCTGCCTGGAGGGCAAGCGGCGCCTCTACGCCTATTGCGACGACCACGGCGTGCCCTACAGCCGCTGCGGCAAGCTGATCGTGGCGACCGACGCGGCGGAGGACGAGAAGCTCGACGCCATCCTGGAGACCGCGCTCGCCAACGGGGTGGAGGAGATGGCGCGCCTCTCCGCCGCCGAAGCGCAGGCGATGGAGCCGGCGCTCGCCTGCACCGGGGCGCTGCATTCCGGCTCGACCGGGATCATTTCCAGCCACGATCTGATGATCGCCTATCAGGGCGATGCGGAGGGGGCGGGCGCCATGGTCGCCTTCAACGCGCCCGTGCTCTCCGGCGCGGTCGAGGACGACGGGATCGTGCTGGAGGTCGGCGGCGACCACCCGATGCGCCTCAAGGCGGATCTGGCGGTGAACAGCGCCGGGCTGGCGGCGCAGGCCATCGCGGCGCGCCTCGACGGCGTGCCGGCCGACAGCATCCCGCCGATCTTCTACGCCAAGGGCAATTACTACGCGCTCGCCGGCCGGGCGCCCTTTTCGCGGCTGATCTATCCGGCGCCGGTGGCCGGGGGGTTGGGCGTGCATCTGACGCTCGACCTCGGCGGGCAGGCGCGCTTCGGCCCGGATGTGGAGTGGATCGAGGCGATCGACTACGACGTCGACCCGGCCCGCGCGGACGGCTTCTACGCCGCCGTGCGCCGCTACTGGCCGGGGCTGCCGGACGGCGCGCTGGCCCCGGCCTATTCCGGCGTCCGTCCGAAGGTCGCGAAGCCCGGCGGCTCCGGCGAGGACTTCATCGTCCAGGGACCGGCGGATCATGGCGTTCCCGGCTATGTCGGCCTCTATGGGATCGAGAGCCCGGGACTGACCGCCTCGCTGGCGCTCGCCGACCTCGTGCTGGAGAAGGCGAAGGGCGCTTGACGCGGACCGGAACTTAAGGCGAACATGCCGACCGTCCGCGCCGCCACAAGGAGGCCCCTCCCATGTCCGACCCGTCCCGTTCCCCCGCGCGCCGCACGGGCGGCTGCGCCTGCGGCGGCGTGCGCTTCGCCATCGACGGCCCGGTGAAGCAGATCGTCACCTGCCATTGCACGGCCTGCCGGCGCCAGACCGGTCATTTCCTGGCCTTCACCGCGGCCTGGAAGGACCAAATGCGCCTCGAGGGGGAGGAGACGCTGACCTGGCGGACCTCCAGCCCCGGCTATCGCCGCGGTTTCTGTTCGCGCTGCGGCTCGATGCTGTTCTTCGACGGGGAGCGGGACGAGAAGATCTCGATCGCCGCCGGCGCGCTCGACGACGCGAGCGGCCTCGAGATCCAGGCCCACCTCTTCACCGCCGACAAGGGCGCCTACTACGAGATCCTCGACGGCGCCCCGCAATACGCCCAAGGCGGCGACACCGTCCCCATGCCGCCGCGCGACGCGGACGGGTGAGGGGCGCCTTTCGGTCCTATTCCTCGCCCTTCCTCTTCATGGGGGAGAGTCTGGGGGAGGCGAACCCGCGCGGGCGCGCCGCGCGACTCGGGGCGGAGACGCCGGCGTCCAGGGTCCGGCGGGTCACGGCGTGCCCGGATATGTCGGCCTCTACGGGGGCGAAGGCCCGGGGCCGGCCGGCTCGCCGGCGCTCGGCGACTTGGCGGCGGCGAAGGCGGAGGGCGCTTGACGCGGATGCGAACCTAAGGCGAACATGCGCCCTATCCGCGCCGCCAGAGGAGACGCCGCATCATGTCCGACCCGTCCCGCTCCCCCGCGCGCCGCACGGGCGGCTGCGCGTGCGGCGCCGTGCGCTTTGAAGTCGACGGCCCGCTGAAGCAGATCGTCGCCTGCCATTGCACGATGTGCCGACGCCAGACCGGCCACTTTCTGGCCTCGACCGACGCGTGGAAGGACCAGATGGGCCTGACCGGCGAGGCGGCGGTGGTGTGGCGGCGCTCCAGCGAGGGCGCCCGGCGCGGCTTCTGCGGAACCTGCGGCTCGTTCCTATTCTTCGATGTGATCGGGGCGGAGACGATCTCGATCGCCGCGGGCGCGCTCGACGACGCCAGCGGATTAGAGATCGCCGCCCACGTCTTCACCGCCGACAAGGGCGCCTATTACGAGATCCTCGACGACGCCCCACACTTTCCCCTAGGCGGCTCTACGGTCCCCATGCCGCCCCGCGACGCGGACGGGTGAGGGCTCAGTCGCTGGAGACGTAGCGCTCCCCCCGCTTCTCCGCATGGCCGAGGAGCGCGAGCGAGGCCAGGATCTCCGCCACCTTCGGCTCCGCCCGCTTGCCTTGGGCGAAGCGGCGGGCCAGCGCTTGCGCGCTCGTCGGCGCGTCGGCCTGCAACAGCACGCCGCGGACCGCCGCCATCTGCTCGGGCAGGGTCTTGGGCAGCTTGGGCTTGGCGGCCTTTTGCGCGGCGACGCCCAGGTCGGCCTCGATCTGCTCCGCCTTGGCGGCCGCGGCGGCCTCCTTGGGCGCCTGGAAGTCCGGGCGCAGCCAGCGCACACGGCCGGCGCGCTCCTCGGCCGCGCGCTCGGCGTTGAGCGCGACCAGCCGCTCCAGCAGCGCCGCCTCCGACAGGTCGGCGGGCCAGCCATAGGCCTCGGCGACGGCCGCATCCAGATCGTCGTGGATCTGCTGCAGGATGGCGACCTGACCGGCCGCGTTGACGTCCTTCTCGGCGTCGCTCAACGCCGCGCCGGCCCGGCGCTTCTCCAGCACGTTGTAGAGCCCGGTCATGGTCAGATGCGGCTGCGCCGCGAGGCGCTCCTTGCGGAAGCCGTCGAGCCGCTCCCCCAGTTCGCGAATCCGCGCCGCCTGCGCCGCCGTCGCGTCCGGGAAGGGGAAGGGGTCGAAGCAGCGGGTCTTGTTATAACGCGGCCGATCTTCAAGCGTGCCCCCCATCGCCAAGGCCCAGGCGCCATGCAGGTGCGACGAGAGCACGCCGAGATGGAAGGCGTCGTCGCTCGCGATGTTCACCAGCATGTTGTCCGGCCGCACGTCGGCGTCGAGGAACTGGAAGAAGCGGTGCTTGGAGGTTTCGACGGTGGCGATGTAGCGGGTGAGCCCGCTCAAAGCTTTGCGGAGTTCGGTGCGCGGCTTGCCGAAGAGCCACCAAGACTTGGCGTACTCATTCGAGTCCTTCGTGCCGCCCGCCGCGCCGTCTCTCTGGGGCTTCACGTGGTCTGCGACCCATTGAAAAACCTCAGGGAACCTGGTCTGGGCGTCCTCCGCGGTCAGCGGATAGAGATCGATCACCATCACGCCGCGCGGGCGGGCGGTCAGGTCGCGCCCGTTGCGGTAGTCGAGGATGTGGCTCTCCAGACCGGGGCGCTTGCCCAGGCCCAGCGCCCGCGCCTGCTCCGGCGTGACGATGAAGCCGGCGCCGTGCAAGGAAACGCCCCGGCTGCTGAGCCCCCCGTTCGCTCGCAACGGAACCGCCGCGGAAAGATCGGCGCCGAGCGTCAGATTCGACCAGATCTTGCCCGTCGCGCTCGTCAGCGCCACTTTCGGCGCGTCGCTGTTCAGCGCGTCCTCCCGCACCACCGTCTGCAAGAGGCCCGGCCCGTCCCCGGGGACGCCGACCGTCATGGCGATCCGCACGGCCGCGCGGTCCGCGCCCTTGAGCCACGGATGGTCGGGGATGGCGAGGGCGAGCGACAGCGGCTTCTTCTGGCCCAAATGCCGTTCGATCACCCGGCGCGAGAAGGTCTGGGTGATTGAGTTCGTGGTGATCAGCCCGAAGCGCCGCGCCTTGCCGGTGCGCACCAGCTCCGCCGCCTTGTCCCAGAAATGCATGACGAAGTCCGCGCCGCCGGGAATGTAAGGGCGCGCGGCCCAGCAGGCCTCCGCATAGCCGTCGCCCAGTTCCTGGCGCATGTCCTTGCCGCCGATGAAGGGCGGGTTGCCGATGATGAAGTCGGCGGCGGGCCAGTCGGCGGGCTTGGGGCTCTTGTAGCGGTAAAGCTCGATCCGCCCGTCCTCGTCCGGGACGGCGGCGCCGGTGACGGGGTGCGGCTTGAAACTGATCCCGTCCCAGCGGGTGCGCGGGCGGCCCCGATCGTCGCGCAGGATGTCGCGGCCGGAATGGGCGAGGATCGCGTCCTTCTCCCGGATGTTGGCGAAATTCTTCAGCACCGGCTGGGCGGGCATGGATTTGCCGCGGGTGCGGAAGTGCCATTGCAGATAGCCGATCCACAGCACCAGCTCCGCGATCGCGACCGCGCGGGGATTGACCTCCAGCCCCAGGAACTGATGCGGGTCGACCGTGTGGCGGTCGAGCTCCAGGATATGCTGCTGCTCGCCCAGATCGGCCAGCAGCTCCAGCACCTCCCCTTCCAGGCGCTTCATCAGCTCCAGCGCGACATAGAGGAAGTTGCCGGTGCCGCAGGCGGGGTCGAGGATGCGCGTCTCGCACAGCCTCAGGTGGAAGGCGCGCACCTCGGCGCGCGCCGCCTCCTCCTTGCCGGCCTCGCGCAGCAGCGCGGCGGCGAGGCGCACGTTCTTCCAATCCTCCGTCAGCGGGTCGATGACGGTGACGCTGACCAGCCGCTCGACATAGGCGCGCGGCGTGTAGTGGGCGCCGAGCTGATGGCGCTCCGCCGGGTCGAGCGCCTGCTCCAGCAGGGTCCCGAAGATCGCGGGCTCGACGTCCTTCCAGTCGCGCTGGGCGGCGATGTGGAGGAGGTCGAGCTCGTCCTCGTCGATCGGGATCGCCTCGGCGTCTTTGAACAGCTTGCCGTTGAAGTGCAGGATGTCCTGGTCGAGGGCGGCCGACCAGCCGTCGGCCCCGCCGCTGTCCATGTCGCGCCACAGGGCCGCCAGCTTATGGTGCAGCCGGTCGGCCTTGCCCTTGTAGTCGGCGAGCAGTCTGGTGAAGCTGCCGGGGGCGAGCAGACGCACATCCTCCGCGAACATGGTGAAGAGGCAGCGCATCAGAAATAGCGCCGTCTTCTCCGCCACCGCGCGCTTCTGATGCGGCGGCGCCTCGGGGCCGGCCAGGCGCCGCTCCAGCCGCTTCGACAGGCGGGCGAGCAGGGCGGCGATCTCACGCGTCACCTCCGCCGTGCGGCGCGCGGGGTTGAGGGCCAGCGGGTCCTCCCAGAGCTGGCGCAGCCGCGCGCGCACCGCCTCGTCCCGCAAATCCTCCAGATAGATCCGGTAGGACTGACGGTCGGGGAACTGGGCGTAATGCTTCCCTTGCAGCGAGAAGTCGGCGTAGAGCTCGATCACGTGGCCGACATCGACCACGACCAGGAAAGGCGGCCAGCCTTCGGAGGGCGGCAGGTTCTTGGCGTAGCTCTCCGCCTGTTCGCGGGCGCTGCGCATCATGGCGTCCCATTGCGGGCCGCCGCGCTTGCCGGACCCGACGCGCATCGAGGCGGCGGCTTCCCGCTCCTCGCGGAATAGGCCGAGATCGAGCAGCCGCTCCACCCGCTTGCGGCTCTGCTTCGCCTCCATCACGAAGCAGCCGCGGCGGTAGAGGTCGATGAAATTGACGGCGTCCCGCCCCTCCAGGCGGCGCGCCTTGACGGTGCGCTCGAAGACGTAGGCGTTGCGGCTCTCGTCCTCCACGCTCGCATCCGGTTTCGGCGCGCCGAGCAGGTCGCACAGCTCGTTCAGGAAGCTCTGGAAATTGGAGCGCTCGCCGGCGCTGGAGCGCGCCCACTTGTCGATGAAGGCGTCGATGTCGTCCGCCCCGTCGGCCATGCCGCCCCGCCCGGAAAAGGCGCGCCGACCCGGCCGGGCCGCGCGCTGGATGCACCCAACGCGCCAAGAGTAGGCCGGTGCGACTCGCCGGGCAAGCGGCGTCGCGCCGCGTCCGGCTCGACGGGACGCTTGACGCGCCGGGGGCGCGTCGCAACTCTACGCGGCCCGCGACGGGGGCCGCGTTGCGGCGCGCCGGCGCGGGCGGAATCGAGGAACACGGGGTGAAGGGGGTTTCAATGCAGGATGCTGAAGCGGGCGCCGGCGGGGCGGTCGAGGAGCGGGCGGGGCTGGCCGTCGCGGCGGAGCTGGCCGCCTTCATCGAGCGCGAGGCGCTGCCGGGGACCGGCGTCGCGCCGGAGGCGTTCTGGGACGGGCTGTCCGCCCTGATCCACGAGTACGGGCCGAAGAACGCCGCCCTGCTTGCGACGCGCGAAGAGTTGCAGCGCAAGATCGACGCCTGGCATCTGGCCCATCGCGACCGGCCGCACGATCACGAGGCCTATAAGGCCTTCCTCACCGAGATCGGCTATCTGGCGCCCGAGGGCGAGGCCTTCGAGATCGAGACCGCGAATACGGACCCCGAGATCGCGACCACGCCCGGCCCGCAGCTCGTCGTGCCGGTGACCAATGCGCGCTACGCCCTGAACGCGGCCAACGCGCGCTGGGGCAGCCTCTATGACGGGCTCTACGGCACGGATGCGATGGGAAGCCGGGCGCCGGCCGGCGGCTACGACCGCGGGCGCGGCGCGCGGGTCGTGGCGCGCGCCCGGGTCTTCCTGGATCAGGCCTTCCCGCTGCAGGGGATCAGCCACGCGGACGCGCGGCGCTATCACGTGCATCAGGGCGAGCTGCTGGTCGACGATCTGCCGCTCCTCCATCCGAGCAAGTTCATCGGCTATCGCGGCCATCCGCGCGCGCCCGAGGCGGTGCTGCTGCGCAACAACGGGCTGCATGTCGAGCTGGTCTTCGACCGCACCGACCGGATCGGCGCGCGCGATCAGGCGGGGTTGGCCGACGTGCGCCTGGAGAGCGCGGTCTCGGCCATCATGGACTGCGAGGATTCGGTCGCCTGCGTCGACGCCGAGGACAAGGTGCTGGCCTACCGCAACTGGCTGGGCCTGATGACGGGCGATCTGGAGGAGCGCTTCGAGAAGGGCGGCGAGACCGTCACGCGCCGCCTCAATCCGGACCCGACCTACACCGCGCCCGACGGCGGCGAGGTGACGGTGAAGGGGCGCGCGCTGATGCTGGTGCGCAATGTCGGCCATCTGATGCGCACGCCTGCGATCCGCGACCGCAACGGCGAGGAGGCCTTCGAGGGCCTGATGGACGCCTACGCCACCGTCCTGATCGCGATGCACGACCTGAAAAAGACCGAGGGCGCGCGCAACTCCGTCAACGGCTCGATCTACGTCGTGAAGCCGAAGATGCACGGGCCGGAGGAGGTGGCCTTCACCGACGCGATCTTCACCCAGGTCGAGGCGGCGTTGGGCCTGCCGCGCTACACCGTCAAGATCGGCGTCATGGACGAGGAGCGGCGCACCTCGGTCAACCTGAAGGAGTGCATCCGGGCCGCCAAGCATCGGGTCGCCTTCATCAACACGGGCTTCCTCGATCGCACCGGCGACGAAATCCACACCTCGATGGAGGCCGGCCCCTTCAGCCGCAAGGACTTCATCAAGCGCAAGGCCTGGATCGGAGCCTATGAGAATCGCAATGTGGACATCGGCCTCGAATGCGGCCTGTCCGGCAAGGCGCAGATCGGCAAGGGCATGTGGGCCATGCCGGACATGATGGCGGCGATGCTGGAGACCAAGATCGAGCATCCGAAGGCCGGCGCCAACTGCGCCTGGGTGCCGAGCCCGACGGCGGCGACCCTGCACGCGCTGCACTATCACCAGGTCGACGTCTTCGCGGTGCAGAAGGCGCTCGCCAAGGGCGGGCGGCGGGCGCATGTGGACGCGCTCCTGGACATCCCGGTCGCCAGCTTCCGCAAATGGTCGCCCGAGCAGATCCGCCGCGAGGTGGAGAACAACGCGCAGGGCATCCTCGGCTACGTCGTGCGCTGGGTCGATCAGGGGGTCGGCTGCTCCAAGGTGCCGGACATCAACGATGTCGGGCTGATGGAGGATCGCGCGACCTGCCGCATCTCGGCCCAGCACATCGCCAACTGGCTGCATCACGCCGTCGTCGGTGAGGACGAGGCGATGGAGATCCTGAAGCGCATGGCCGAGGTGGTGGATCGTCAGAACGACGGCGACCCGCTCTACCGCCCGATGGCGCCCGGCTTCGACGGCGCGGCCTTCCACGCCGCCTGCGATCTGGTCTTCAAGGGCCGCGCGCAGCCCTCGGGCTACACCGAGCCGCTGCTGCACGCCTACCGTCTGCAGGTGAAGGCGAGCCGGCGCAACGTGGGCTGAGGAATTAGCGGCGCCGCCCTTCGAGACGGGCGCTGACGCGCCCTCCTCAGGGTGAGGGTTCTTCATTTTGGGTCCGGGAGTTGGCCCTCATCCCGAGAGGTCGCCGGCAGCCGGCGTCGCGAAGGACGCGGGCGGCGTTTGGCGCGCGCTCAGTCTTCGCCGGCGGCCCGCGCCATGTCCGCCGCCGGCGGCAGGGAGCGGGCGTAGAGAGCGGCGATGAGCGCCAGCGCGCCGGCCGCCGCGACGCCCGCGGGCGCGCCGGCGGCGTCCACCAGCACGCCGACGAACAGCGCGGCCAGCGCGATCAGCCCGACGGCGCTGTTGGCGAAGGCGGCGTAGAGCGCCTTTTCCTCCTTCGGCGCGCCGTCGACCAGATAGGTCTTGCGGCCGAGCCGCACGCCGGCCTCCGCGACGCCCAGCAGCACGAAGACCAGCCCATAGAGCCAGAGGCTCCAGCCCGGCGCGCCGCCGATCAGGAAATGGATGGCGAGCGCGAGGGCCGCGGCCGCGACGGCCGCGAGGGCGGCGAGCGTCATCACCGTCTCGCTCGCCGCGTCCGAAAGCCGGCCCCAAAGCGGGCTGGAGACGATGTTGGCGAGGCCGACCGCGAACAGCATGACCGCCAGCGCGCCCGCCCCCTGGCCGTAGAGCGAGACCGCGTGCAGCGCATAGACCGGCATGGCGAGTTCGACCGACAATAGGAGCGCGCGCGCCTTGACGAAGCGGTTATAGGGCCGGTTCTCGCGCATCGCTGCGAAGCCGGCGGCCAGCGATTGGGCCATCGAGCGCCCGCCGCCGGTCGCGCCCGGCGCTTCTTCGATCAGCGCAAAGGCGAGCGTCGCGCCGACCCAGAGCGCCGCGGCGCCGAGCACCAGGGGCAGCGCCAGCGCGGCCCCGTCCTCGACCCCGAATTTGAGCGCGGCCGCCGCGACGAGCACCAACGCCCCGCCGATCGCCGCGCGCGTCGCCAGCAGCCGCCCGCGCCGTCCCTTGGGGATCGTCTTGCCCATCACGTCCTGGAAGGCGACGGAGGCCGCGCCCGACATCACGCTGAAGAGCGCGAACAGCGCGACGGCGGCGACGCCTGCGGCGAGCCCGTTCAGCGACGTTGCGGCGAGCGCCAGCCCCGCCATCGCCGCGGCCTGCACCGCGCCGGCGGCGACCCAGACCTTTTTGCGCGTGGGCCGGCCGCGGATCGCGCCCGCAACCAGCATCTGCGGGGCCAACGAGAAGGCTTGCTTCACCGCCGGCATGACCGTCGCGAAGGCGGCTGGGGCGCCCGCGGCCGTCAGCAGCCAGGGCAGCGTCAGGCCCGGGCTCGCCAATTGCTCCGCCAGCTTCGAGCAGGCGCCGTTCAGGGCGTTCAGCGTGAAGTTGCGGGGCACGGCCGTGCACTGCCCGTCGGGAATCGCCTCGCAGGCCCGTTCGTCCGCGTCGTCGCCCGATAGGATGCGATAGGGCAGATCGAACCGTCCGCCCCAATCGGGCGTGGGCTCGGCGTTGAACGCGTCGCCGGTCGAAGCGGTTGGAGAGTTGGTCATGGGCGGTCAGGGGGCAATGGGGGCGGGATGATGCGGCAAGGAGCCTAGCGCGGCGGCGCGCGCAGTCAAATCGGCGACGCGCGCGTCTCTCCCCTTGGCGCGAAATCGGGTAGGCTCCGCGGATGCGATACGCGCTCACGATCGTCCTGATGCTGTTGCTGCTTCCGTCCGCCGCCGATGCGCCCGCGGGGGCGCAAGGAGTGTCGGAAGGCGCGCGGTCCCCGGACCGCTTCATGCTGACGGTCGAGGATTCCAACGCGCGCCGTCGGCTGGAGACGCTGCTGCTGGCGGAGTGCCTCCAGGTGGTCGGCGCTGAAGGGCTCGAGCGGCTGCGGCGGATGCGCCGCGAGGAGGGGCTGCCCGCCTTTTCCGTGGGCTGGTGCATCCGGAAAGGCCATATGCCCTGGGACCTGGACGGGGATTGGCCGCGCTAGCGCGCGATCAGTCGTCGTTCCCGATTAGCAGGTCGTCGTCCCCCGTGCAGCGCTGCGAGTCCTCGACGCCAGGGTTAGCGGTCTGGCAGGCGTAGTAGAGCGCAAGGTCATGCAGGGTTCTGTAGTCGAGGCGTTGCGCGAAACTCTCCATGAAGGCGTGCGGTCGATAGCCGTCCCGGAAGTTGCGCATGGTGTTGAGCAGATACTGCTCGTGCTGGCCGGCGAGCTTGGGCCAGCCGGGCTCGACTCCGAATCCGGCGCGGCCGTGGCACGAGTCGCAGTTGAGCTCCTCCGCCAGCCGTTCGCCGCGATCATAGCTGCCCAGCGTCGGCTGCAGTTTCACCGCGGGCAGGCGTCCGTCGCGCGCGGAATAGTCGTCCCTCTGCGCCGGTTCGTCGTTTGGAACATCCTGCTGCGCCGGTTCGTCCTGCGCCTGCGCGGCAATAAGCGCGGGCGCCGCCAGAACGACGGCAACCGCGGCGGCCAACCGGCAGCGTCGAAAGGCCCGGAAAACGAACAGCGCGGCCTCACCACCCGAAACGCAGGGTCCCCACCCTGGATGAACCGGCCGGCCCCACGATCGGCCGCCGACCTAACACACGCATCGTTCGCCGTCTCGCGCCTAGGACCGGTAACTCGGATCGACCCGGTCCAACATGCGCAGATAGGCGGGCCATTCCGGCACATCCTCGCTCGACCCGGCGGAGGCCTCGCTGCTCTCCCACTGCTGGGCGGTGTGCTCGCACACCTGCGGGGAGGGCAGCGTGATCGTGCGGCCGGTCTGCATGACGTCGAGCTGCACCTGGCAGGCCTGTTCCAGATAGTACAGGCGAGAGAATGCACGCGCAACACTATGCGCGGCGGTGAGAAGCCCGTGATTGCGCAGGATCATCGTGTGCTTGTCGCCGAGATCGGCGATCAGCCGCTCCCGTTCCGACAGGTCCAGCGCGATGCCTTCATAGTCGTGATAGGCGATCCGGTCGTAGAATTGGAAGCCCCCCTGGGTCATGGGCAGGAAGCCCTCCTCCAGGCAGGAGACCGCGACGCCGGCGCGGCTGTGGGTGTGCAGGACGCAGACGAGATCGGGCCGCGCGCCGTGCACCGCGCTGTGGATCGTGTAGCCGGCCATGTTGATCCCGTAGTCGGAGCCGTCCAGCACATTGCCGTCGAGATCGATCTTCACGAGGTTCGAGGCGCAGACCTCGTCATAGGCGAGGCCGTAGGGATTGATCAGGATCTCGTGCCGGCCGTCCGCATGCTCGCCCGGAACCCGCGCGGTGATGTGGTTGTAGATCTGGTCGGTCCAGCCGTAGTGATGGATCAGCCGATAGCAGGCCGCGAGATCGACCCGCATGGCCCATTCGGCGTCCGAGCAGTCGAGCGTGCGGGTCGGCGGGGACAGATCGGCGCGCAGTTCGTCGGGCATCGTCCATGACCTCCGTCTGTGGGGCCGGGCAGTGGCGCTGGGGGAAACGGCTCAGCCGGCGCGTTGCACGGCTGCGGCCCGGGCCAATTCGTGCAGGGCGTCGTCGTCGGTCGGCGTCAACGCCGTGCGGTCGGGATTGTTGTGGAACCAGGCGCGCTCGTTCCCGCCGGTCGGCAGGTTCTCCACGCTGTTGTAGTTCATGTACATGATGGCGCGCGGCCAGGGGCTGACATTGTTGGAGGAGCCGTGCACCAGATTGCAGTGGATGAAGGCCACGGTGCCGGCGGGGCCGCACAGCGGCTCGATCCCGCCTTCGCTGGCCAGCGCCTCCAGCATGCGCTCGCTGATCTGCATCACGGTGTAGCCCTTGGCGTCGGCCTCGGGGCTGACCTCCTGCACCTCGCCGTGCCGGTGCGAGCCAGGCACGACCAGCAGCGGGCCGTTCACCGCGTTGGCGTCGTCCAGCAGGATCGCCGTCATGACGCAGACCGGCTCCGGCATGCCGTCTTCGCGATGCCAGGTGCCGAAATCCTGGTGCCAGTTCCAGGCGCCGCCGGTGAAGCCCTGCTTCGGGTTGAGGCGGCTTTGATGGATGTAGGCGGGGGCCCGGAGCAACTGGCGCACCGGGCCGAGCAGCCGCGGCAGCTGCGACAGGCGCTTGAACGGCTCGCTGTATTCGTGCGCGCCGTAGACCAGCCGGATCGCGTCGGAGGTCTTCTCGCGCACCACCTCCGGTCCCGTCCGCGCGTAGAGGCCGCGGCGCTCGGCGTTGAGCACCGCCACCTCCTCCGCATCCAGAAGGCCGGAGAAGAGCAGGAAGCCGCGCTCGTCGAATTCTTCGATCTGTTGGTCGCTCAAATGCATGGGCGGGAGACTATCTGAACCGGACGGATGGGAAAAGACAGCTCAAGAGCCCGTGGCGGCTTGGTCGGGCGTTTTGCCCGGCCGGCTGTAGAGCAGCAGGCCGCCGACCACCAAGGCGCCGCCGAGATACTGGTCGGTCGTCAGCAGTTCGCCCAACAGCGCGGCGGCGACCAGGATCGAGATCACCGGCTCCAGATTGAACAGGATCGCGATCATGGGCGCGCTCGCGAGCTTCAGCGCCGCGAACTGCAGCAGCAGCGCCAGCGTGTAGAAGCCGCAGACCGCGGCCATGGCGAGCCGCCCGACGTCCCCGCCGGGGAAGTCGAGCCCGCCGAACAGCACGGGCGCCAGCGCCGCGCCGAGCAGCACCGCCCCCAGATTGGCGGTCAGGCTGACCGTCATCGCCGGCACGTCCTGCAGCGCGCGGCGGCTGAACAGGATGAAGGCGGCCAGACCCACCGCGCCCAACAGCGCCAGCGCCACGCCGCGGGGATCCAGCGTCTCCAAGGACGGCCCGATGGCGAGCGCCAGCCCGGCGAAGGCGATCAGGAAGGCGAGCGCGTCGAGCGGCTTCAGCTTCGGCCCGCCGAGCAGGGGGTCGACCAGCGCCACCATGAGCGGCCAGGTGAAGAAGAGCACGGCGGCCAAGCCGACCGGGATGTAGGCGACCGAACCGAGATAGCCGATTCCCTGCAGCGCCAGGCTCAACGTCACGCCGACGAGCGCCGGCCAGGCGCTGCGCGGGATGCGGGGCAGGCGGCGCGCCGCGATCAGGAAGAGCAGCGCCAGCAGCGCCGCCGCCGCGGTGCGCGCCACCATCAGGGTCGCCGGGTTGCCGCCGTCCGCATAGACGAAGGGCGCGATCGGCGTGTTCATGGCGAAGCCGGCCGCCGAGCCGAGCGTCAGCGCGGCGCCAAGCCCTCGGGTCGGCGCGCGCTGCACGGGCGGGATGGCGCTCATGGCCGAGCGCTGATGTCGCGTGGCGGCGTGCGCACGGAGGCTTCCCGCGCGGCCGGGGAAGGTTGGACGGCGGCGCGCGTCCAAGACGTCTCTTCTTGTCGCGTCGTCCCGGGCGGCCGTCGCGCCGATCCGGGATCCAGGAGCCCCCGGCGCCGCTTGGCGAACGCTGCTCTGGGCCCCGGCTCGCCGCTGTCGCGTCGTCCGGGGTGACGCCGATGGGAATAGGGAGACATGCCGCCCACTGCCTTGAGCCGCCCGCTCCGGCGTGGGCGCCGGCGGTCGTCGACGCGAATCCCGCAGAGCGCGCCGCCCGTCAAGACAGTTCCCGCATGGCGTCGTCGAGCCCGGAGAGGGTCAGCGGGTACATCCGCCCCTCCATCTGTTCGCGCGCCATGTGGATCGACTGGTGGTAGGCCCAGCGCGCCTCAGGCTGCGGATTGAGCCAGACCGCCTTCTGGAAATGGCTCAGCAGGCGCTCCATCCAGACCCGGCCGGGCTCCTCGTTCCAATGCTCCACGCTGCCGCCGGGATAGGCGATCTCGTAGGGGCTCATGGTCGCGTCGCCGACGATGATCAGCTTGTAGTCGCGCGGATAGGTGCGGATCACGTCCCAGGTGGAGATCGCGCTGCGCCACCGGTTGCGCATGTCCTCGAACAGATGCTCGTAGACGTAATTGTGGAAATAGAGATGGATCGCGTGCTTGAACTCGGCCCCGACGGCGTCGAACAGCCGGCGGCTCTCCAGGATGTGGTCGTCCATCGATCCGCCGACATCGTAGAGCGCCAGCAGCTTCACCGCATTGTGCCGCTCGCGCGCCCATTTGATGTCGACATAGCCGGCGTTCTTGGCGGTGCTGCGGATCGTGTCCGGGAGGTCGAGTTCGAAATTGGCGCCGGTCCGCGCGAAGCGCCGCAGCCGGCGCAGCGCGATCTTCATGTTGCGGTTGGAGAGCGGCTCGTCGCTGTCGAGATTCCTGAATTCCCGCTTGTCCCAGACCTTCACGGCGCGGCGGTGGCGGCTTTCCTCCTGGCCGATGCGCACGCCCTCCGGGTTGTAGCCATAGGCGCCGAAGGGGCTGGTCCCGGCCGTGCCGATCCACTTGTTGCCGCCCTGATGGCGCGCCTTCTGCTCCTCCAGCCGCTGCTTCAGCGTCTCCATCAGCTTCTCGAAGCCGCCCAGCGCCTCGACCATCGCCTTCTCCTCCTCGGAGAGGCTCTTCTCGGCGAGCTTCATCAGCCACTCGGTCGGCAGCGCCGTCGCCTCCACGCCGGGCTCGCCGGCGACGCCTTCGAACACCTCGCCGAACACCCTGTCGAAGCGGTCCAGGAAGCGCTCGTCCTTCACCAGCGCCGCACGGGCGAGATAATAGAAGCGGTCGAGCTCGTACTCGGGAACCTGCTTCTCCATACCCTCCAGCAGCGTCAGGTACTCGCGCAGCGTGACCGGCACGCCGGCGGATTTCAGCTTGTAGAAGAGGGTCGGAAACATCGCACGGCTTCGCTTTGGCTTCGGGGCTCGGTGTCGCGCAGGGCGCGGCGCCGCACACGATAGGCGATCGGGCGCGGCGCTCCAAGCGTCCGCTGACGCGGGCCGGCGCGGTCCCTTTCAATCCACGGCCGGCGCGCCTACGTAGAACGGATCATGAGCGACGCGACGACGAAACGCAAAGCCGGCGCCCACGCCTTCGGCTTCGACCTGAACGGCGGCGGGCGGTTGGAGCTTGCCGACTGCGCGGGCAAACCGGTTCTGGTGGTGAACGCCGCCTCGCGCTGCGGTTTCACCCCGCAATATGAGGGGCTGGTCCGTCTCCACCGGCGCTTCCAGGATCGCGGCCTGACCGTGCTGGCCGTGCCAAGCAACGACTTCGCCGGACAGGAGCCGGAGGACGACCCGGCCATCCGCGCCTTCTGTCAGTCGACCTACGACGTGGCGTTCCCGATCGCGTCCAAGGTCGCGGTGAAGGGCGCCGACGCGCATCCCTTCTATCGTTGGGCTCGGCGCGAGGCCGGCATGCTCGGCGGCACGCCGGTTTGGAACTTCCACAAGTACCTGATCGGGCCCGACGGCGATCTGGTCGATTGGTTCGCGCCGCCGACCAAGCCCGAAAGTCCGAAAATCGTTCGGCGCATCGAGGCGCTGCTGGGCTGAAGCGCCGGGCCGGCGTCCGCCCTCGTCCTTCGAGACGCCGCCTGACGGCGGCTCCTCAGGATGCGGGCTCTGTATGTCCCTCTAAAGCGTGACGTCGCACCCTCAGGAAGGCGCTTCAGCGTCCGTCTCCAAGGGCGAGGCCTGCAGTCAGGACGGACCGAACTCCCGCCGCAAGGCCTCCGTGTGCTCCCCCAGCGCGGGGATGCGGCCCAGATGCTCGGCTTGGCCGTCCCAGACGGCGGGCGGGGCGACGAGGGCGATCTCCGTCCCGTCGGGCAGCGTCGCCGGCCGGCGGCGGAGCTGCGGGTGCGCGATAAGCGCCTGTGGGTCGTTCATCAGACCGAAGGCGATCCCCGCCGCTTTGAGCCCGGCGGCCAGATCCGCACTGTCGGCGCGCGCGAAGACGGCGGCGACGGCGGCGTCCAGCGCCGCGCGGTTCTCGATGCGCGCGCTGTTGTCCCGGAAGCGCGGGTCCTCCGCCATCGCCGGCGCGGCCAGCACGTCGGCGCAGAGCCGGCGCCATTCCCGCTCGTTCTGGATCGAGATCAGCACCGGCTTGCCGTCGGCCGCGGGGAAGGCGCCGTAGGGCGCGATCGTCGGGTGGGCGAGGCCGACGCGCTTGGGCGGCTTGCCGCCATATTGCGTCTGCAACAGCGGCACCGTCATCCAGTCGGCCATCGCCGCGAAGAGGGAAACCGCGATCGTCTTGCCCAGGCCCGTGCGTCCGCGCTCGATCAGCGCCTCCAGAACCGCCTGATAGGCGTACATGCCGCAGGCCACGTCGCACACGCTGACGCCGACGCGGCCGGGCTCGTCCGGCGTGCCGGTGATCGCGCACAGGCCCGATTCCGCCTGCACCAGAAGGTCGTAGGCCTTCATGTCGCGATAGGGCCCGTCTTCGCCGTAGCCGGAGATGTCGACGCAGACCAGCTCCGGGCGCTCGGCGCGCAGGTCGGCCGAGCCGAAGCCGGCGCGGGCGGCCGCGCCGGGCGCCAGGTTCTGTATGAAGACGTCCGCCTTCGCCATCATCGCGGCCAAGAACGCCCGGTCGCCGCCGTCCTTCAGATCGACGACGGCGGATTCCTTGCCCCGGTTCAGCCAGACGAAATAGGCGCTCTCCCCCTTGGCGAGGCGGTCGTAGCCGCGGGCGAAATCGCCGTCCGGCCGCTCGACCTTGACCACGCGGGCGCCGGCGTCCGCCATCTTGCCGGAGCAATAGGGCGCCGCCACCGCCTGCTCCAGCGAAACGACGAAAAGGCCGTCGAGCGCCCCCATCAGATCGGTCCGTCTGCCTTCGGCAGGAGGTCGTAGGGCGGCTTCCAATTGGGCAAGGCCCGCAGCCGGTCGAGCCAGGCTGAGACCGCCTCCCAGCGGTCGAGGTCGAAATCCGCCTCCTCGGCCAGCAGCACATAGGCGCTGCAGGCGATGTCGGCGATCGTGGGCTTGGCGCCGGCCAGGAAGGGCAGGGCGCCGAGGCCCCGATCCAGCTCCCGCAGCGCCCGCTCGCCCTGCGCCGTCAAGAAGCTCATCACGTCGGGTTTTGCGCGGTTCGGCGCGAAGCGGATCAGGAAACGCTTCATGGCCAGGCCGGAGAAGATGCGCTGCTGGTCGAAATAGAGCCAGTTTTCGATCCGCGTCGCCTCCTCGGGGCTTTCGGCGCCGAAGCGCCCTGTGCGCGCGGCCAGATGCTTCAGGATCATCGGGGAGTTGGCGATCGCCTTGTCCGCGTCGACGAGCGCCGGGATTTCGCCGAAGGGGCTGACTTGGCGGAAGGCGGGGTCATGCTGCGCGCCGGCGGCCAGATCGACGAAGCGGTAGGTCGCCGGCAGTTCGCAGAGCGTCAGCATCCGCGCGGCCTTGTGGCAATTGCCCGAGGTCGGCGCGGCGTAAAGGGTGAGGGTCGTCACGCCCGTTCCTTCGTCTTGGTGAAGCGGATTTCGGGGTGCTGCTGCATCTGATGGTTCAGCTCCCACATGTTGCGGGCGAGGAAGACCGGCGCGCCGTCGCCGTCCGCCGCCATGGCGCTGGGCACGGCGCGGGTGAAGGCTTCCAGCGTCTTGCGGTCGTCGCCCGCGACCCAGCGCGCGGTCTCGTAGGGCGCGGGTTCGAGCGCGACCTTGATGCCGTACTCCGACTCGATGCGCGCCACCAGCACGTCGAGCTGCAACTGCCCAACCACCCCGACGATCCAGTTGGAGCCGAGCTCCGGCTTGAAGACCTGGGTGACGCCTTCCTCGGCCAGGCTCTCCAGCGCGCGCTGCAGATGCTTGCCCTTCATCGGGTCGTCGAGGCGCACGCGGCGCAGGATTTCCGGCGCGAAGTCTGGGATGCCCGTGAAACGCAGCATGTCGCTTTCCGACAGCGTGTCGCCGACGCGCAGCGCGCCGTGGTTCGGCACCCCGATGATGTCGCCGGGATAGGCTTCCTCCGCCAGTTCGCGGTCCTCGGCGAAGAACAGGATGGGGTTGTAGATCGCCATCTGCTTGCCGGAGCGCACGTGTTTCAGCTTCATGCCCCGCTTGAAGCGCCCGGAGACGAGCCGCACGAAGGCGATCCGGTCGCGATGGTTCGGGTCCATGTTGGCCTGCACCTTGAAGACGAAGCCGGTCACCTTGTCCTCATGCGGATCGACGGTGCGGCTGTCGCTCTCCTGCGGACGGGGCGCGGGCGCGTAGTCCTCGAGCGCGTCCAGCACCTGGCCGACGCCGAAATTCTTCAAGGCGCTGCCGAAGAAGACCGGCGTCATATGGCCGGCGCGGAAGGCCTCCGGATCGAAGGTCGGGCAGGCCTCGCGGGCGAGCTCCGCCTCCTCGCGCAGCCTGTCCAGCAGGCGATCCGGCACATGCTCCGCGATCTTCGGGTCGGCGAGGCCGTCGACCTCGACCGATTCCGTCCGGTCCTCGCCCATCAGCAGCAGCCGGTCGCGGACCAGATCGTAACACCCCATGAAGTCCTGCCCGATCCCGATCGGCCAGGTCAGCGGCGTCACCTCCAACTGCAGCTCGTCCGCGATCTGGTCCATCAGCTCGAAGGGGTCGCGGGTCTCGCGGTCCATCTTGTTGATGAAGGTGGTGATCGGCACGTCGCGCAGGCGGCAGACCTCGAACAGCTTGCGGGTCTGCGGCTCGATGCCCTTGGCGCCGTCGATCACCATGACCGCGCTGTCGACCGCGGTCAGCGTGCGGTAGGTGTCCTCCGAGAAGTCTTCGTGGCCCGGCGTGTCCAGGAGGTTGAAGTGCACGCCGTCGCGAATGAAGTGCATGACCGAGGTGGTGACCGAGATGCCGCGCTGCTGCTCGATCTTCATCCAGTCGGAGCGCGCGCGCCGGCGCTCGCCCTTCGCCTTCACCTCGCCGGCGAGATGGATCGCGCCGCCGCGCAGCAGCAGCTTCTCGGTCAAGGTGGTCTTGCCGGCGTCCGGGTGCGAGATGATCGCGAAGGTGCGGCGGTTGAGCGCCGCGTCGGTCAGGGGGGCGTCGGGCACGGGGGTCGATCCTCGGGGCGTGTTGGGGCCGCTCGATCAGCGGTGTTGCGGTTCTAATCCGCGCGGGCGGCCGCTTCAAGAAGTGGGGGCGGGGGCGGGGGCTTCCAAGGGCCGCCGCCCATCGCCAACGGCGCGGGCCGCGCCCTTCGAGACGCAGCCTGACGGCCGCTCCTCAGGCTTAGGCCTCGGCGCGGAAGGGATCAGAGGCGCAGACCTCATCCGGAGGAGGCCCGGAAGGGCCGTCTCGAAGGACGAAAGCGGCCGAGCGCGCTTCCCGTTTGCCCGCGCGTCCGGCTTCCGGTAAGGGCGATCCATGAGACGCGCCCCGCAACAGGACAATCCGACGCTGGGCATCGCCCTGGTCCTCGGGGCGATGCTGATCTTCGCGACCCAGGACGCCGTCACCAAGCATCTGGCGCAGAGCTACTCGACGGCGCAGATCCTGTGGGTGCGCTTCGTCTTTTACGCCGCGTTCGCGCTGCTCTACTCCCTGCGCAAGAAGCCGCTCAGCCAATGCCTGAAGAGCGAGCGGCCGCGGCTCCAGATCTTTCGCTCGCTGCTGATCCTGGTGGAGATCGGGACCTTCGTCGTCGCGATCCGCGTGCTCTCGCTCGCCGAGATCCACTCGCTGATGGCCACCTTTCCGCTCATCGTCACGGCCTTTTCCGCGCTGTTCCTGAAGGAGACCGTCGGAATTCGCCGTTGGGCGGCGGTTCTGGTCGGGTTCCTGGGCGTGCTGGTGATCCTGCGGCCGGGCGTGGAGGCGTTGCAGCCGGGCGCGCTTGTGGCGCTCGCCGCGGCGGCGATGTTCGCGGGCTATACGGTGCTGACCCGCGTCGTCGCGCGGCACGACGATTCCGAAACCTCGCTGGTCTATATGGCCGTGATCGGGGCGGTCGCGACGACGGCGGTCGGCCCGTTCTTCTGGACGCCGCCGACGCTCGCCGATTGGGGCTGGCTGCTGCTGCTCTCCTGCACGGCGGCGACGGGGCATATGCTGCTGATCAAGGCCTTGGAGGCGGCGCCGGCCTCGACGCTGCAGCCCTTCAACTACACGCTGCTCGTCTTCGCCACCGTGATCGGCTACCTCGTCTTCGACAATCTGCCGGACCTCTGGACCGTGGTCGGGGCGGGGATCGTGGTGGCCAGCGGCCTCTACACCATCTATCGCGAGCGGGTGCGCGGCGCGCGCCGGCCGCCGCCGGACATCCGGACCTGAGCGGCCATCGGCGCTACAACTGGTCTTCCAATCCCAGCCCGCGCGCCACTTCCAGGATCATCTTGGCGCGCACCGCCTCGGCGAAGGTGCGGTTCTCGTCGACCGTCATGACGAAGGCGCCCATGCCGCCGATCACGTCGCGCTCGTAATGGGCGACGAGTTGCTCCGGGCTGCGGGTCGGCAGGCTGCCCTCGCGATGCAGCACCAACAGCGCGTTGATGGTGAAGCCCTTGGCGATGGCGTCGTCGCGCGCGGCCTGGATCGACCGGCCGCCGATGTTCGGCCCGTCCGCCGAGATGTCGATGATGCGCCGAAGCCCCTTGTATTCGTTGGTTTCCGTCAGCCCGACCGAATAATCGATGGCGTTGGAGATCGAGTTGTAGCCGACCGCCTGGCGCGGCGCGGCGCGCAGGGCGGCGCCGAAGGCGGCGGCGCTTTCCGGTCCGTCGATCACCGTCCAGTCGACGATGGTGTGCTGCGAGAAGGGCCCGCCCCATTCGACATAGGCGACGGCGATCCGGCCCGTCAGCCCGCCCTGGATCAATTTCAGGATTTCCGGGTCGGCGATCGCGTCGGCGTAGCCGTCGCGCTGCAGGGACAGCTCGCCGTCGTCGATCGAGCCGGAGCCGTCAGCGGCGAGCACGAGCTCGAGATCGACGTCGATCTGCTGGGCGGCGACGGGCGCGGCGAGCGCGGCGATCGCCGTCAGGACGGCGAGAAGAGACAGGATGCGGCGCATGGATCGCTCTCCCGATGCGTGGCCTGAGCATGATATAGCGCGCGCCGCGGGCGGGGCGAGAGCAGGGCGAGACATCGCCGCGCGGCGGTGCTAGCGTCCGGCGCATCGGTTCGGTGACGGCGATCGGCAAGGAGACGGCTCATGACCGCGGATCTGGTGACGCTCAGCCTGGAGGAGGGCTTCGATCTGGCGGTGGCGGCCTTTCTGGCCAACGGCTGCGACCGCCGGAACGCCGAGGCGGTCGCCCGCAACATGATGCGCGCCGAGGGCGACCGCTGCGCCTCGCACGGGCTGTTCCGACTGCCGGGCTATCTCGCGTCCCTGAAGAGCGGCAAGATCAACGGCGAGGCCGAGCCGAAAGTGATCGATCTGGCGCCGGGCGCGGTGAAGATCGACGGCGACGGCGGCATGGCGCCGGTGGCGCTGGAGGTCGGGCGCGACCCGCTGGCGGAGAAGGCGCAGACCAACGGGATCGCCGCGCTGGCGCTGACGCGTGTGCATCATTTCTCCGCACTCTGGGTCGAGGTCGAGACGCTGTGCGAGCGCGGTCTCGCCGGCTTCGCCTTCACCGCCTACAAGCCGGTGGTGACGCCGGGCGGCGGGACGCAGGCGCTCTACGGCACCAACCCGATGGCCTTCGGCTGGCCGCGGCCGGGCAAGGACCCGGTGATCTTCGATCAGGCCTCCTCGGCCAAGGCGCGGGGCGAGATCCAGATCGCCGCGCGCGACGGGCACGAGGTTCCCCCCGGGACCGGCATCGGCCCGGACGGCGAGGAGACCACGGATCCGAACGCCATCCTGAAGGGCGCGCAGCTTCCCTTCGGCGGCTACAAGGGCGCCAACATCGCGATGATGGTCGAGCTTCTGGTGGCCGGCCTGATCGGCGAGTGGTTCAGCTTCGAGGCGGCCGAGGGCGACAAGGAGGACGGCGGTCCGCCGCGCGGCGGCGAGTTCATGATGGCGATCGACCCCGCGCGCTTCGGCGACGCCGACGGCTGGGCCGCCCATTGCGAAGCCTTTTTCGAGCGCTTCCAGGCGATTCCCGGCACGCGTCTGCCGTCCGCCCGGCGCTACAAGAACCGCGGCGAGACGCCCGAGACCGGCGTCGTGATCCCCAAGGCGCTGTTCGACAAGATCACGGAGATGACCGCCGCGTAATCGCGCATCGGGGGCGTATGTCGCAATCGCGCAGCCAGGGGTCGCGCCGGCGCGAGGGCGCGCCGGCCCTTGCTAGTATCAGCACGGACGATCCCCGCCGTCAGAGCGGGACGTCAGGCGAGAGCGAGGGAGCCGCGCCCATGCTGATCTATCCCGACATCGAGGTGAAGGACGGCCGTTGCGTGCTGTTGGCGCGCGGCAGTTTCGAGGATCCCAAGGCCTTCGAGATCGCGCCGCTGGAGGCCGCGAAAAAATTCGCCGCCGCCGGAGCGGAGCGTCTTCACGTCGTCGATCTCGACGGGGTGGAGCAGGGCGGCCGGCACAACGCCGACCAGATCGTCGAGATCATCCGGGCCGTCGACATCCCGGTTCAGGTCGGCGGCGGCGTGCGCACCCTGGCCGGCGTCGACTGGTGGATCGAGAACGGGGCGGCGCGGGTCGTTCTCGGAACCGCGGCGGTCAAGGACCCGACGCTGGTGCGGGAGGCCTGCGCCCGCCATCCCGGAAAGATCGTCGTCTCGCTCGACGCGCGCGACGGCTATGTGATGATCGAGGGCTGGCGCGAGCAGACCAGCTTCACCGCCGGCGATATGGCCCAGCGCCTCGCCGACAGCGGCGTCGCCGCCATCATCTTCACCGACATCGACGCGACCGAGGGGGAGCGCGAGGCGACCTTCGCGGAGACCAGCGCGCTCGGCTCGGAAATCTCGATCCCGCTGATCTCGTCGGGCTGCGTGCGCACGCTCGACGACGTCTCGGTGCTGAAGCACATCCCCGGCGTCCAGGGCTGCATCATCGGCTGGGCCTTCTTCGAGCGTTGGATCTCGGTCAAGGACGCGCTCGCCGTCGCCCGCGAACCGGTGACGGAGGCGGAGTTCATCTGAGCGGGCGGCGCCCCGACACAAAGGGAGGTCGCGCGTCGCGCGTCGAAGGCCCGCCGCTGACGGGAACAAGGATCCTATCCCCGGCTTCTCCTGATTGCGACGCCGTCACGGCAGTTCCGCCGGTGTGTTCTTCAGCTCCTTTATGATGGCGGTCGCAATGACGAGGAGCTTTCGTGTGACAACGGCGCGGGCGGGCCCCGCACGGGCTTGGCGCTTGCCGAGCCGGGATCCAGGAGCGCCTGGCGCCCGCGCGAGCGCGCCGCTCTGCCCTCCGGCTCGCCGCTGTCGCGTCGGCCGGGGTGACGCCGGGCGCATGCAGGCATCGGAGACACGCACGGGTTTCCGTAGAGCCGCCTGAGCCGACTTCGGTCAGCTCAGCGGAGGCGCGGCCAGCACGTCCTCCAGCGCCGCACGCGCGCGGCCCTGCACGCGGGCGGTCTCCTCGTGCACCAACGCGCCGCCGGCGCAGACGAGGCCGCGGGCGAGCCACGGGTCCTGCGCGCAGGCCGCCCGCCAGCCCTGCGCCAGGATCGGCCGGATATGCCGCATCAGCGCCGCGCCGTAGCCGGCGCTGGCGGCGACCGGCGCGGCGCCGGGGATGTTGTCGACGCAGAAATGCCGCACGCCCTCGACCTCGTAGACCGGGTCGGCCCAGCTGGTCGGACGGCTGGTCTCGATCGCGCCGGCCTCGTCGCAGGCGATGTCGCAAATCACCGCGCCGGGGCGCAGCCCCATCAGCATCTCGCGCGTGATCAGATGATCGTCGCGATGCTTCGGCCAGAGGACGCAGTTCACGATCAGGTCGGCCTCGGCCAGATGCTCGGACAGCGCCTCGATCTCCGCGGTCCGGAAGAGCGGGGTCGGGTGGTCCTGCTCCGCCCGATAGCGCGCGCCCCACACCAGATCGAAGCCGACCGTCTCGCAGCCGAGCCCCAGCAGGGTGCGCAAGGCCCCGCGCCCGACATTGCCGAGCCCGAGCACCAGCGCCCGGATCGGCCGGCTTCCGAAATGGCCGAAGAAATGCCGGCCGGCGCCGCCATGCGGGGCGAGGCACAGACGGATTCCTTCGAAGGCCCCGATCTCGCCCGCCAGGGCGCAGTTTGGCGAGCCGAACCGGTGCGTGTCCTCGGCCGCGATCGCGGTCAGGCCGGCTTCCAGCAGCCGGTCCGTCTCCTCGCGGTTGGCGGCCGTGTGGAGGTTGGTCAGGATCAGGTGATCGGGCCGCAGGAAGCCGTATTCGGCGGGCAGGATCTCCTTCACCTTGACGATGAAGTCGGCGCCGGCCCAGACCGCCGCGGCGTCTTCCAGAACCTGGGCGCCGGCGGCGGCGTAGTCTGCGTCCGCCGCGCCGCTCAATCGCCCCGCGCCCGCCTCGACCAGCACGGTCTGGCCGGTTTCGGTAAGCTCTCGAACGTGATCCGGCAGCAGCGCGACGCGCCCCTCCTGCGGCTTGATCTCCTTGGGCGCGCCGATCGTCATGCAGTCGGCTCCTTCAACGCGGATAGGGAGGAACGTCGCTCAACACCGTCGCATGCGGCGGCGTCAGGCCGCGGGCGCGCGGGTCGGGGACCGCGGAGGTGGTGCGGTCATAGACCTGGAAGCCGGCCTTCTGGTAGCCGGCGAGCGCCTTCGGATGGTCCAGCGTGCAGGTGTCGACGGTGAGCCGCTTCGGGCGCGGCTCGCGCTCCCAGGCGCGGCGGATCGCCCAGTCCAACAGATAGGGGCCGAAGCCGCGGCCGATGCACCATTGCATCAGGCCGAGATAGGCGAGGTTCGCGACCTCCGGGCTCTTGCGAAAATCGAGCTCCGCGAAGCCAGCCGGCGCGCCCCCGAGGTGCAGCACGTAGATCTCGACCGCGTCGTCATGGACGATGTCGGCGAGTTGCGCGTCCGTCAACTCGCGGCGCACCCACCAGAGCCAGGGATCGCCGATTGCGTGGTGGATGAAGCGGTAATAGTCGACCGGCGGCTCATGCAGCCGGGTCAGGCTCAGCGGCTTGTCGCTGCCGGGCTGGGGCAGGGGCGGTCGGCTCGGCGGCTCCGTCATCTCGAGCCAGGTGACGGTCACGTCGAGGGTGGGGACCTCGCCGTCGACGGCGTCGGGCGAATCGTCCTCGGCGCTCAGGCTCTCGAGCTGCGGGGCCGGCGGTTCGATCAGCCATTTCGAGAACAGCCGCCGCGGCTCCCGGTGATAGCCGATCGAGCGGTAGAAGGCGTCCGCCGCGTCGTTCTCGCGCCGCACGATCGCCTCGACCTTGGGGCAGCCGAGGTCGCGCAGATGCGCCTCCGCCGCGCCGGCCAGCGCCCGGCCGACGCCGCTCCCGCGCTGCGCCGGGTGGCTCGCCAGATAGTAGAGCCAGCCGCGATGGCCGTCGAAGCCCGTCATGACCCCGCCGACCAGCGCGCCGTCCGCGTCCTCGGCGACGAGCAGGGTCGCCGTGTCGGTCCGCATCGCCAGGTCGATGTCGGCGTCCGGATCGTTCCAGGGACGCACGAGGCCCGCGGCCTCCCACAGCGCGATCAGGGCGGCGCGGTCCGCATTGCGGAACGGGCGGATCTGCATGGGCTCTGTCCTCAACTCACCGGAGGGGGCCGGTTTCGATCGGCGCGTCCGCGCGCGCCCCCCATTCGGACCAGCTTCCGTCATAGACGGCGGCCTCCCGCTCGCCCAAGAGGAAGAGCGCGAAGGCCAGCGCGCAGGCGGTGACGCCCGAGCCGCAGCTCGTCACGATCCGGTCGCGGCCCAGATGCACGCCCGCCGCCTCGAACAGCGCCTGCAGCGTCTGGATCGGCTGCACGCGGCCGGTCTCCGAGTCGGTCAGGCTGTCATAGGGCAGGTTCAGCGAGCCGGGGATGCGGCCCGAGCGCAGCTCCGACCGCGGCTCCGGCGCGGTTCCTTCGAACCGCCCGCGGCTGCGCGCGTCCAGCACCGTCAGCGTCGGAGCCGGCCCGTGCGACAGATCGTCGAGGATGTCGCGATAGCGGCGCAGCAATTCGGGCCGCAGGCGGATGCTGGTCTCGCCGTCGGGCTCGGCCGAAGGCGGGGGCGGGCCGCTCTCCGTCGGGTAGCCGCAGGCCTTCCACTGCTTCAGCCCGCCGTCCAGGATCGCGACCCGCGGCAGCCCGAAGAGCCGGAACATCCACCAGGCCCGCGCCGCGGAGAACAGCCCGTAGCTGTCGTAGCAGACGATGCGGCTCGCATCCGTCACGCCCAGCGCGCGCACGGCCCGGCGGAAGGTCTCGCCGTCCGGGACCATGTGGGGCAGGGGATCGTCCGGGTTCTTGATCGCGTCGATGTCGAAGAAGCGGGCGCCGGGCAGGCGCTCGGCCTCGAACTCAGCGCGCGCGTCGCGGCCCGTCGTCGGCAGATGATAGGTCGCGTCCAGCACCACCAGATCCGGATCGCCGAGCGCGCCCTTCAGCCAGTCCGCGAAGACGAGGGGGAACAGATCGTCGGCCATGGCGCGCCCCTCAGCCTTCCAGATGGATGTTGACCCGGCGGTTGCGCGCGCCCTTGTTTTCGATCTTGCCGACGCGCAGCCGGCCGATCTCGCCCGTGCGCGCGACGTGGGTGCCCCCGCAGGGCTGCAGGTCCACGTCTTCCCCCACCTGCATCAGCCGCACCCGGCCCTTGCCGCGGGGCGGGGCCACCGACATGGTGCGCACCAGGTCGGGATTGGCGTCCAGTTCCGCGTCGTCGACCCAGCGCGCGCCCACTGGGTGGTCGGCGTCGACCAGGGCGTTCAACTGCTCGGTCAGCGCCTCCTTGTCGAGCGTGTGATCGCCCACATCGAAGTCGAGCCGGCTCTTCTCCGCGCCGACCTGCCCGCCGGTCACCCCGCAGGGCACCAGCGCGCACACCAGATGCATCGCCGTGTGCATGCGCATGTGCTTGTGGCGGGTGTCCCAGTCGATGGCGCAGGACACCGTCTCGCCGGGCGCGGGAAGATCCTGCCCCTCCTCCGGGACGTGCACGATGTCGCCGTCCGCGTAGAGGGTGGTCCCGATCCGAACCTCGCGTCCGTCCGCCTTGGTCAGCACGCCGCGGTCGCCGGGCTGGCCGCCGCCGGTGGGGTAGAAGACGGTCCGGTCGAGGACGACCCCGCCGCGCTCATTGACCGCGACAACCGTGGCCTCGCAGGTCTTGAGATAGGAGTCCTCGCGGAACAGTTCCTCGGTGCGGTCGGTCATCGCGGTCCTCTCCCTCGCTGGACGATGCGGACAGGCGCCAGCTTAGGGGGCGGCGGCGGTTGGGGAAAGAGGGCCCGGCGCCTGGCCGCAGGGCGGCGGCCCCGGCCGCGCCCGATCCGTCGAGACGCCGCCCGACGGCGGCTCCTCAGAGTGAGAAATTCCGGGGCCGTCGAGCGATTCCCCGGTCATCCCGGCCGCAGCGCAGCGGAGAGTCGGGATCCAGAGCGGTTCCCGCCAGCGGCGCCGGCCGCTCCTCCCGTCCCGGATCGGCCTGCCGGCCGTCCGGGAGGACGATGGAGAAAGAGCCGTCTGGGACGACGACGGGCCGGGGACGGGCCGGGGACGGGCCGGGGACGGGACGGCGCAGCGCGCAGCTCTGACGCGCCGTCTCAAAGGCCGGGTTGACGCGCTTGGAGGCGTAGCGCCGGCCGCCGTGCGCCTGCTATGGGTATTGGATATGACCGTCGATCCAACCCTGCGCCGCCGGTACGGCGACGAGATTCGCGCGCTCGGTGCGCTGCACGGCGTCCCCGGCGCCGAGCGCGTGATCCGCGCCTTCGAAGCGGTCCCGCGCGAAGCCCATGTGGGCCCCGGCCCCTGGACCCTGACGTCGCCGCTGCACGGCATGGCGCGCTCGCGCACGCCGGACGCGGACCCGGCGCATCTCTATCACTGCGTCCTGATCGCGCTGGACCCGGCGCGCGGGATCAATATCGGGGAGCCCAGCCTCTGGGCCCGCCTGCTGAGCCGGGCCGGACCGCCATCGGGCGCGCGGGTCCTGCAGGTCGGGGCCGGCAGCAGCTATTTCACCGCCGTGCTCGCCGAATTGGTGGGACCGCGCGGGGCGGTCGTCGGCTATGAGACCGACCCCGCGCTCGCCGCGATGGCGGAAAGGGCGCTCGCCGAGCGGCCCAACGTCCTCGTGCGCGCGGGCGACGCGACCAGGCCCGCGGCCTCGGACGGCCCGTTCGATTTCATCGTCGCCTTCGCCGGCGTCACCCATCCGGTCCGCGCCTGGGCCGAGGCGCTCGCGCCGGGCGGGACCTTGCTGCTGCCGGTGACCGGCGCGTCCTGGTGGGGCGCCTTCTGCCGCTTCACGGAGCGCGACGGCGCCTTCGACGTCGAAACGCTGGGCGGCTGCGGCTTCTATCCCTGCGCCGGCGCGCGCGACGCGGCCGTCGAGCGCCAAGTGGAGGCGCTGTTTCAGGACCCCTCCGGACGCGACGGGGCGCGCCTCAGCGGGCGTTGGACCGACGGACGGTTTCTCTATGAAGCGCCCGGTTCATAGGGACGCACGGATCAGCCGCGCCAGATCCTTCGGGACGCGGCCTCACAGCGGCTCCAGAGGACGAAAGGCGCCCCTCTGGTCTTGCGGAAAAAGCGCCGCACCCCAAGGAGGGCGCGTCAGCGCCCGCCTCGAACGGGGACGCCTCGCGCCTACAGCCAGTCCGGCGCCGGCAGGCCCTTCTCCTTCAGGAACGCCGGGTTGAAGAGCTTCGAGGCGTAGCGCTGTCCGCCGTCGCACAGGATGGTGACGATGGTGTGGCCGGGGCCCATCTCCTTGGCGAGGCGGATGGCGCTCGCGACGTTGATCCCGCTGGAGCCGCCGAGGCACAGCCCCTCCTCCTTCAACAGGTTGAAGGTGATGGGGAGCGCTTCGGAATCCGTGATCTTGTAGGCGTCGTCGATCGGCGCGCCGTCGATGTTGCCGGTGATCCGGCCCTGGCCGATGCCTTCGGTGATCGAGCCGCCGTCCTCCGCCTTCAACTCCCCGGTCTTGATCCAGTTGTACATCGCCGCGCCCCACGGGTCGGCGGCGACGATGCGGACGTCCGGGTTCTTGTCCTTGAGGTAGAGCCCGACGCCGGCCAGGGTGCCGCCCGTCCCCATGGCGCAGGTGAAGGCGTCGACCGCGCCCTCGGTGTCGGCCCAAATCTCCGGACCGGTGGAGCGCACATGCCCCTCGCGGTTGGAGAGATTGTCCCACTGGTCGGCGTAAAGCGCGCCGTGCGGCTCGCTTTTCGCGCGCGCCTCGGCGGTGCGCCGGGCGACATGGACGTAATTCTCCGGGTTCTTGTAGGGGACGGCCGGCACCTCCATCAACTCGGCGCCGCAGAGCCGGAGCATGTCCTTCTTCTCCTGGCTCTGGGTCTCCGGAATGACGATCAGCGTGCGGTAGCCGCGCGCATTCCCGACCAGCGCCAGCCCGATCCCGGTGTTGCCGGCGGTGCCCTCGACGATCAGCCCGCCCGGTTCGAGATCGCCGCGCGCTTCGGCGTCGAGGATGATGTATTTCGCCGCCCGGTCCTTCACCGAGCCGCCGGGGTTCAGGAACTCCGCCTTGCCGAGGATGGTGCAGCCGGTCTCTTCCGAGGCGCGCTTGAGCTTGATCAGGGGCGTATTGCCGACTGCGTCGACGAAGCCGTCGCGGATGGTCATGGGTCTATTCTCCGCCGGTTGGGTGTGCATCGCCGCTTCGCCCCGAAGCCGGTGCGTATTTAGGGTCTCGACCACCCCGTGCGCAAGGCCTCCCGCCGCGCCGCGGTCTGCAGGATCGCGAGCGCCGTCATGGCGTTGCGGATGCGCCCGTCCAGCGCCATAGCCTCAGCCTCCGCAAAGGGGCGGGTGAAGACCCGGATGTCCTCGCCCTCGTGGTCGAGGCCGTGGATCCCGCCCGCGCGCGCGCTGTCGGCCTCGCCCACCATCAGGACGATGCTCTCCGAACTGCCGCCGGGGGTCATGTATTGGGTCGACAACGTCTCCAGCCGGCCGAGGCGCAGACCCGCTTCCTCCTCGGCCTCGCGACGGGCGACGGTCTCCGCCGCTTCGCCGGGCTCGACGATGCCGGCGACGGCTTCCACGAGCCAGGGATCGGGGTCGCCCGCCGCATGGGCGCCGATGCGGAATTGCTCGATCAACACCACCGCGTCGCGGAGCGGGTCGTAGGGCAGCACGCAGACCGCATGGCCGCGCTCGAACACCTCGCGGCTTATCTCCGGACCCATGCCGCCGGCGAACTGCTCGTGGCGCAGCCGATGGCGGTCAACGGCGAAATAGCCCTGGAACACCCGGTCGCAGGCGATCCGCTCGATGCGGCGAGGCGCCGGCCGCGACGCGGCGCCGGTTCCGTTTTCGTCCTGCCGTGCCATTGCATCCTCCTGCCCGGGCGCCTGTTCTCCAGCGTGCCGACGGACGGACGGGCAAGCAAGGCTTAGAGAAGGGTCAGCGAAGTATGCGAGATAACAATGGGGTGAACGGAAAAGCTGAAGTTATGTCAAAGGTCTCGGAGCTGGATTCATTCGTAGTTTTCGAGGGGGCGCTCCGCGGCAAGTCGTTACGTAGACGTAACGAAAGCGAGTCAGCGCGCGGTCGGATGGATGGGCCCGTCCTTCGGTCGCAGCAGGTGGCGGCGCGCGACCTGCCAATAGTCGCGGTAACGATAGCCGCCGTTGCGCGCGAGCCAGCCGTCGCGGTCCGCGCGGTAGGCGGCCGGGATGCGGTGCCAGGCCAGCCCCGGACGACGGTGGTGGACCACGTGGAAGTTATTGTTGAGGAAGAGGAGTTGGGTCAGCGGGCCGCCCTCGACGACGCAGCAGCGTTCGTCCTGGGTCGCGCCCGGCCGGTGCTCGACATAGGAGCGCAGCAGGCCGAGCGACAGACCCGGATAGACGATGGCGGCGAGATAGAACCACAACGGCATCTCGCAGACGGCGACGATCCAGATCAGCAGGAGCGCCGAAAGCCCGAGATGAACCGCCCAGGCGCCCAGATAGGCGCTATCGCCGGCGGTGATGCGGCGGATTTCGCCGGCCCAGAAACGCCCCACCATCAGCGCGGGGCCGATCGTCAGGCGGCCCAGCATCGTCTGGTTCCAGACCAGCAGGCGCCGCCGGATCGCCGACATCGACCGCCACCGAGCGGGCGTCTGGTAGAAGCTTTCCGGGTCCTCGATCGGGCAGGTCAGCGCCCCGATCCGGTGGTGCGCCAAGTGGCTGTCGCGATAGATCGGGTAGGGGATCCAGAGGCCGAGCGGCGGCCAGGCGAACAGCTCGTTGAGCCAAGCTTTGCGGGTCGGGTGGCCGTGCAGGATCTCATGCGTCAGATGCGCCTGCAGGCAGACGAGATAGCCTCCCAAGGCGGCGACCAGCAGCGGCGGCAGGGCCGCCCACCAGTAGGTCAGGGACGCGAACCCGCCATAGGTCGCAAGGATCACCGCCCAAGTCGGCGCCTCGCAGGCGTCCAGCCAGCCCAGGAAGGCGCCGGCGCGACGCGTCGGAACGCGCGGGCGGGGCGGGTGGTTTTCGGTCGGCGGGCCCGTTCGGGCCAAGGGGGAGGCGTGCAGGAACTCGGTCATGGACCGAGCGATGCGCGTGAAAGCGCCAATCCGCAAGGAGAGGATTGTAACACCCTGTCACTATATGCGATATGTTGTTTATAATGGTGTGAGAAATCACCAAGATAGAAAAAACACACAAATCCGCCCGACGTCGGCGGGGGACGGAGCGGCGCGATGAGTCTGGATCGACGCGAGACAGTGCGCATCTTCCGCGAGCGGCTGGGAGAGGCCATCGCAAAGGCCGGGACCAGCCGCTCTCGTCTGGCGGCGGAGGCCGGGGTGGACCGCTCCACGCTCTCGCAACTGCTGGCGCCGGACAACGACCGGCTGCCGCGCGCCGACACGGTCGCGGCGGTTGCGCGGGTCCTGCAGGTCAGCCTGGACTGGCTGCTCGGCCTGACGACGCAGCAGAAGTCCGGGGCGGAGATCCTGCGCGAATCCGTCCAGGTCGCGCTGAGCAGCGCCAGCGCGCCGTCCGAAGAGAATCTGCAGCGATGGCATCAGGAAGCGGCCGGCTACAAGATCCGCTACGTCCCGGCGACGCTGCCCGACCTCGCCAAGACCGAAGCGGTGCTGCAGTACGAGTATTCCGGCTACGCCGCCAAACGCCCGTCGCAGGCGATCGCCGCGGCGACGCGGAAGCTCGCCTACACCCGCACGCCGGACGCGGACTTCGAGATCTGCTGCTCGCGCCAGGTCCTGGAGGTGTTCGCGGCCGGCGGCGGCGTCTGGAACGGGCTGGCCGCAGCGCACCGCCGCGAGCAACTCGACCACATGGCGGCGCTGATCGACGAGCTTTATCCGCGACTGCGGCTCTTCCTGTTCGACGGGCTCGCGCATTACGCGACGCCCTATACGGTGTTCGGGCCGAAACGCGCCGCGCTGTTCCTGGGGGAGATGTATTTCGTCTTCAACACGACGGAGCACGTCCGTCTGCTGACCGAGCATTTCGACCGTCTGATCCGCGCCGCCGTGGTGCAGGCGCACGAGGCGCCGGCCTTCCTGCGCGCGCTCGCCCGGGAGAGCGCCGCGTGATCGCCTCGCTCTTCATGTACGCGCCGCCCGAACTGCGTCCGGCGGTCGAGGCCTGGTGGGCGGGCGTCGCCGGCCATCTGCGCGCGGCCGGCCTGAGCGACGCGCCGGACCGCCTGGTCTGGCCGGCGGACCCGCTCGCCCATTGGACGGATCCGGACCTGCTGCTCGCCCAGGCCTGCGGTTATCCGTTGACCCACGCGCTGGCGGGGCGCGTCGCCTACGTCGCGACGCCGCATTACGCGGCCGAGGGGTGCCGAGGCCCGCTCTACAGCAGTCGGATCGTTGCCCGCGCGTCGGAGGCGGACCGGGACCTTCCGGCGTTCCGCGGCCGACGGCTCGCCTACAACGACCCGAGTTCGCAATCGGGATTTTGGGCGCTTCGGGCCGCGCTGGCGGCGCGCCTCGGCCCGGCGACTGAGGCGCAGGGGCCGTTCTTCGCGGCGGCGCTGCAGACCGACGGCCACCGCGAAAGCCTCGCGGCGGTGCGGGAGGGGCGCGCCGACCTGTGCGCGGTCGACACGGTCACCTGGGCGTTGCTGACCCGGGTCGCGCCGCAGGAGATTGCGCCCCTTGCGCCGATCGGCTGGACGCCGGCGGCGCCGGGGTTGCCCTACATCACCGCGCTGGCGGGGGCGGCGGGGCGCCTTCCGGCGATCAGGGCCGGGCTCGAAGCCGCGTTCACGGACGCGGCCCTGAGCGAGGTCCGAGCGGCGTTGTTGCTCGACGGTTTCTCCGTCCTGCCGGCCGGCGGCTACGCGTGCGTGCGCGCCATGGAACGAACGGCGGCGGACGGCATGCCGGACCATCTGTTCCCATCGCGACAATAACTGATCTCTTTTTGCCGGTTGATTCGCGGAATCCCCAGTTTATCCGCGGCGTTTACCATTTGACTTTGAAAGGACCCCGCGGCCATACTTTCGTAGACGATCCGTGCAAACTGTTGCACGGGAAAGGGAAAATGAGCGCTCCGAAGCAAGGGGCGCCGGCACCGCCGGACAGGCCGGACAGGGTTCCCGGACGCGGCGAACAGGGGCGAGCGCGGCGCGACGGCTCGGGGGCGCTCACAGGCGCAGTCAGCACGACGTCCGACGGCAGCCGAAACAGGGATGGCTTTTTGTCGCCAAGCGGAATGATCGCGACGTTTTCGCTTTCCAGATCGTAACGCCTGCGGGCGCGGGCGGCCGGGAAAGCCGGGACGCAGCGCGCGCCGCAGCGATTGTTGGGCCATAGCAAAGGGAGACGGCTAAACATGTTCAAACGCAACAGCCTCTTGGGGAAGAAGCGCTATATCGGGACCGAAGCGCGTAAGCTCGGTTACGAGACGCACCCCTACATGCCGGAGCTGGCGGACCTCTTGTACCGCAACCGGATCGACCGGCGCGACTTCCTGCGCACCGCGTGCCTGCTCGGCATGTCGGCGACGGCCGCCTACGCGATGGCCGGCGCCATCACCGGCCAGGGCGTCGGCGTCTCGAGCGCCAAGGCGGCCACGCCGAAGGCGGGCGGCAGCCTGCGCGTCGCCATGGCGGTGCAGGAAATGACGGACCCGGCCACCTTCGACTGGGTGGAGAAGTCCAACGTCGCGCGCTTCATCGTCGAGCATCTGACCCGCACCGGTTCGGACAACATCACGCGCCCCTATCTGGCGGAAGGCTGGGAGGCGTCCGAGGACCTCAAGACCTGGCGCTTCACGGCGCGCAAGGGCGTGATGTGGTCGAACGGCGACGAGTTCGGGGCGGACGACATCGTCCACACCATGAACCGCTGGCTCGATCCGGCGACCGGGTCGTCCAACCTCGGTCTGTTCGCGCCGATGGTGGAAGAGGTCGACGGCAAGAAGCAGGGCATTCCCGGCGCGGTCGAGAAGGTCGACGACTACACCGTTCAGTTCAATCTGCGCAGCGCCGCGCTGGCCATGCCGGAGAACTTCTACAATTATCCGGCCGCCATCACCCATCGCGGTTTCGGCAAGGACTACGAGGCCGATCTCTCGGCCAACCCGATCGGCACCGGCCCCTGCGAGATCGCGGAGTTCGAGGTCGGCCGCAAGGCGGTTTTGCGCAAGGCCCGCGAGTGGTGGGCGGGTCCGTTCTATCTGGACGAGATCCAGTACATCGATCTCGGCAACGACCCGAACGCCCAGATCGGGGCCATCGCGTCCGATCAGGTCGACATGACCTACAACACGCCGGTGGATGAGCTCGATGTCGTTCGGCGCCTGCCGAACGTGGAGCTGCATGAGGCGGTCACGGCGCAGACCGGCGTCATGCGCATGCGCACCAGCGAGGCGCCGTTCGACAACATCCATGTCCGCAAGGCGGTGCAGGCCTGCGCCAACCGTCCGGAGATGCTGTCGATCGCGCACCGCGACGCCGGCCAGATGGCGGAAGACCATCACGTCTGCCAGATCCATCCGGAGTATTTCGCGCTTCCGGCCCAGACGCAGAACGACATCGAGGCGGCCAAGGCGCACCTCGCCGAGGGCGGGTTCGCGGACGGCGTCGATCTCGAGATCGTCGTCGGCGACACCCAGGGCCCCTGGGAGACGGCGCAGTGCGAGGCCCTGGCCGCGCAGTGCCGCCCGGCCGGGATCAACGTCCGGATCAACAAGATGCCGGCAAACCAGTACTGGGAGGTGTGGGACAAGGCGCCCTTCGGCCTCACCAGCTGGACCCACCGGCCGCTCGGCACCATGGTGCTGTCGCTCGCCTATCGCGCCGGCGTGCCCTGGAACGAGAGCGCCTACAACAATCCGGAGTTCGACGCGGCGCTCGACGACGCCGAGGCGACGCTGGACGTCGAGGCGCGCAAGGCCAAGATGGAGAAGCCGGAGCAGATCCTTCAGGACTCCGCCATCATGGTCCAGCCCTTCTGGCGCTCGGTCTTCAAGGCGGCTCACAAGCGGGTGCAGGGTCATACGACGCACCCGACCTACTACCACCAGTTCCACAACGTGTGGATCGACAACGACGCCTGAGGCGTCGCAGGGGCGGCTCCCGGCGCCTTGGCGCCGGGAGCCCGTTCCTTCCGGTTGGCGGCCCCGACTTCATCGAGCCCCGCATCGTGCGGCAACGCCGCTGACGGCGCGCCGCGCGCCGGATCGGGGCGAGCGGGCCGGGGACCGACGCCGGTGACGGATTAGCTTTGATGCAGCACCGCCGCGGGCAAGACGGCGGGCATGCGACGCGGCCGCCGCATCGTGCTTGCCTCCCTGTTCGGGGCGCGCGCGCTTCGGCCGCACCCGGGTCTATGCGGCGGACCGGCGATCGCCGGGGCGACGGGACCCGGACGGGGACGAACAAGGGGGACGGCGATTATGGCGCGACTTTTGGTCCGACGGCTTGGCTTGATGCTGCTCATCATGCTGGTGGTCGGCTTCATCCTTTTCATTGTCAACGAGGGCGATCCGCGCAAGGTCGCCCGCGGGGTTCTGGGGCCCTACGCCCAGGAGCAACAGCTCGACATCTGGATCCAGGAGAACGGCTACGACCGGCCGATCCCGGTTCGATTCCTCGATTGGGTCGGCGGGGTCGCGACGGGCGACCTCGGCGAGTCGGTTCAGTACAAGCGACCGGTCAACGAGTTTTTCTGGGAGCGCTTGGGCAACACCGGGATACTCGCCGGGCTGACCTTCCTCATCATGGTGCCGCTGGCCCTCCTGCTCGGCGTGTTGGCCGGCATGAAGGAGGGGTCGCTGCAGGATCGAACGATATCCGTCGCCTCGATCATAACGACCTCGATTCCTGAATTCGCCAGCGCGGTCATCCTGACAACGGTGTTCGTCATTCAGCTGAAATGGCTGCCCGGCACCAGTTCCATGGCGGCGGGCTGGGACTGGATGCAGATGATCCTGCCGGTCACGGTGCTCGTGCTCTACGGTTTCGGATACATCGCGCGGATGACGCGGGCCTCCATGGCGGAGGTGATGACCACCCACTACATCCGAACGGCCGTGCTGAAAGGGCTGCCCTACAAACGGGTGATCCTGAAGCATGCGCTGCGCAACGCGCTGATCGCGCCCTTCACGGTGATCATGCTGCAACTCAACTGGCTGCTCTCCGGCGTGGTCGTGACCGAATACGCCTTCGCCTACAAGGGCTTCGGCACCCTGCTGCTGGAGGCGGCGCTGCGCCGCGACATTTTCGTCATCGAGGCCTGCGGTCTGGCCGCGGTGTTCGTGGCCGTGCTCAGCCAGACGTTGGGCGACATCGGCTACACCTTCCTGAATCCGCGCATCCGGTTCAGTTGAGGGGAGAGGGATCATGAGCCAAGCGAACGCTACGGACGGAACCGTCTCCGCCTCCGATCGCCCGAAAGGGCTGTTCGAGCGCACGATCGGATCGATCGTGTTGCTCAAGGAAAGCCCGGTGGGCCTCGTCGGCGCGGTGCTGGTGACGATCTTCTTCATCGTCGCCATCTTCGCGCCGCTGTTGGCGCCGCATCACTACGAAACCTTCATCATGCCGATGGCGGCGCCGCTCAGCACCGGCCCGAACGGCGAGTTCCTGCTGCTGGGCGCGGATCTGCGCGGCCGCGACATCTTCTCGCGGCTGATCTACGGCACCCAGCGCGTCGTCTTCTACGCCTCGCTGGCGACCTTCTGCGCCTACATCGTGGGCATCCTGATGGGGCTCGCCGCCGGCTATTTCCGGGGCTGGGTGGACGAGGTTCTGTCCTTCCTCGCCAACGTCATCCTGTCCTTCCCGGTGATGGTGCTCTTCGTTCTGATCATCACTTCGATCGGCGCCTCGGGGGCGACCATCGTCTTCGCGGTGGTTTTCGCCTCGGCGCCCGGGATCATGCGCATCGTGCGCGGGCTGACGCTTGACATCGCAACCCGCGACTACATCGCCGCCGCCCAGACCCGCGGCGAGAGCCCCTGGTACATCATGCTGGTCGAACTGCTGCCCAACGCGCGCGGGCCGCTGATCGTCGACGCCTGTCTGCGCATGGGCTACACGACGATCACCATCGGCGCGCTCGGCTTCCTGGGGCTCGGGCTGCCGCCGCCGTTCCCCGATTGGGGCGGGATGATCAACGAAACCCGCACGCTGGCGATGGGCGGCTTCTGGTGGATGCCGTTCTTCCCGGCCCTGGCCGTGTCGCTTCTGGTGCTCGGCTTCAACCTGCTGGCCGACGGCCTGCGCGAAGTGTCGCTGCGCGACTGATCGTCAAAGGGGGAGCATCATCATGAGCGACACACTGCAACAGGCCGAACCGGTCAAGAGCCCGCCCAAGGGCGAGCCGGTGCTGGCGATCGACAATCTCTCGATCTCCTACTTCATCCGCGCCGGCGAGGTGCCGGCGGTCAAGGACTTCACCCTCACCCTCTATCCGGGCGAGGCGGTCGGGATCGTCGGCGAATCCGGCTGCGGCAAGTCCACGGTGGCGATGGCCATCATGCAGTATATGGGCGGCAACGGCGGGATCGTCGGCGGTTCGATCAAGTTCATGGGCCGCGACATGTCCAAGATGTCGCAGGAGGAGCTGCGTCAGCTTCGCGGCTCCGACATCGCCATGATCTATCAGGAGCCGATGTCGGCCCTGAATCCCTCGATGCTGATCGGGCGTCAGCTCTTGGAAGTGCCGCTGTTCCACGAGCCCGGAATCTCGGAAGACGACGCCTGGACGCGGGCGGAGGAGATGCTGGCCAAGGTCAAGCTGCCCGATCCGGCGCGCGTGATGAACGCCTATCCGCACCAGATCTCCGGCGGTCAGCAGCAGCGCGTGGTGATCGCCATGGCGCTGTTGTCGAATCCGACGCTGCTGCTGCTGGATGAGCCGACCACGGCGCTCGACGTCACGGTCGAGGCCGGCATCGTGAAGCTCATCAAGGAGATCAGCGCCGAGTTCGGAACCTCTATGATCTACATCTCCCACAATATGGGACTGATCCTGGAAACCTGCGACCGCGTCTGCGTGATGTATTCCGGCGTTGCGGTGGAGACGGGCACGGTCAAGGAAGTGTTCGACATGATGCGGCACCCCTACACCCGGGGGCTGTTCGGGTCGATCCCGCTTCCGACCGCCGACAAGAACGCCAATCCCCTGGTGCCGATTCGCGGCCAACTGCCGTTGCCCTACAACCGGCCGGACGGCTGCTATTTCGGGCCGCGCTGCGATTTCTTCGAGGAAGGCCGCTGCGACGATCCGAAGGGCGTTCCCTGGCTGACGGTCGACGAGGCCTCGGGCCACGCGGTGCGCTGCCTGCGCTGGACCGAGATCGATTGGGACAACTACACGCCCGACATGGAGCAGCATCCCCCGAACGAACCGGGCGAAGAGGTGCTCCACGTCGAGAACATGCGGAAGTACTTCGAGGTGCGCGACACCTCGCTCAAGGCGCTCTTCACCGGCAAGGCCTCGCGCTGGGTGAAGGCCAACGAATCCATCTCCTTCTCCGCCCGCAAGCGGGAGACGGTGGCGATCGTGGGCGAGTCCGGCTGCGGCAAGTCCACCTTCGCCAAGGTTCTGATGGGTCTCGAGACCTCGACCGACGGGCAGATCGTCTATAACGGCGAGGAGATTTCGCAGCTTCCCGTGACGCGTCGCACGCCGAGACAGATCGGCAGCCTGCAGATGGTCTTCCAGAACCCGAATGAGACGCTCAATCCCAGCCACACCGTGGGCGGGCAGATCATCCGCGTCATCAAGAAGTTCGGCGTCGCCAAGTCGGAAGAGGACGTGCACAAGCGGGTGGACGAGCTTCTCGACCTCGTGAAGCTGCCGCGCGCCTTCAAGTACCGCAAGCCGCGCCAGCTTTCCGGCGGCCAGAAGCAGCGCATCGGCATCGCGCGCGCCTTCGCCGGCTATCCGCCGATGGTCATCGCGGACGAGCCGGTCTCGGCGCTCGACGTCTCGGTTCAGGCGGCGGTGACGGGCCTGCTGATGGACATTCAGCGTCAGTACGACACGACGCTCCTGTTCATCAGCCACGATCTGTCGGTCGTCCGGTACCTCTCGGATCGGGTCGTGGTCATGTATCTCGGCATGATCATGGAGCAGGGGGATGTTGAGGAGGTCTATGCGCCGCCCTACCACCCCTATACCGAGGCGCTGCTGTCCGCCGTGCCGATCGCGGACACCTCGATCGAAAAGCGCGAGATCGTGTTGGAGGGCAATCTTCCCTCGGTGCTCAATCCGCCGAAGGGCTGCCCCTTCTCGACGCGCTGTCCGCGCAAGATCGGGGCGATCTGCGACGAGGAGCGCCCGCCCTTCCGCGACGCGGGCAACGGGCACGTGATCACCTGCCATATCGAGCTCGAGGAGCTCTCCAAGGTGGAGCCGGTCATCGTCACCAAGTCGCCGGGCGGCGGCGCCGGAGAAAAGGCCCCGGAGCCGGCGGAGTAGCGCTGGACCGCACATTTCTTACCTGGGGGGAGAGGGCCTGTGAGACGGGGTCGGCGCTTGGGGGCGCCGGCCCCGTCGGCTTTTCCGGACGCGGATATTCAGGCATAACGGCCGTCAGGGCGCGACGGCCGGCGTCGACGCCGGGCGCGGAGCGGGGTGAGGACCGAGGAGATGGCCGAGGCTGCGGACGAGGAGCGGGAAACCCAACGGCCCGGGGGCGCATCGCCGCCCCTGTTCTTTCGCCGGTTGGAGATCCTGGAGGCGGCGCGCCACGACGATCTGCGTCTTTCCGAGACGCAGGAGTACGGCTTCGCCCGGGACTCGCACATGGTCCCGTTGAATGCGGTCGAGTTCATGGCCGCGGCCCGGCACTACCCGATCCTGTTCAACGGCGACATGACCAACATGCCGGTGGTGCTCGTCGGCGTGCGCGCAGCGCAGAACCTGTTCGTCGAGCCGGACGGAAGCTGGACGGTCGGCTGCTACATCCCGGCCTTCGTGCGACGTTATCCCTTCATCCTGTTGCGCGACAGCCGCGGCCGCGCCCAGGGGCGGACGCCCGAGATTCGGCTCGGCGTCGACACGGAAGCGGCGATGGTCTCGCGCGAGCGTGGGACGCCGCTGTTCGTGCATGGCAAACCCAGCGCGCTGATGAAGCGCAAGGGTCGGTTCGCCGGCGCCTTCGCGCGCGAGCAGGCCCGGACGCGCCGCTTCGTCGAGGCCTGTCGCGACCGCGACTTGCTCGTCGATCGGGCGGTCGACATCGAATTGGCCGACCACCGCCACATGGAAATCCGCGGGTTCCGCGTGATTGATGAGGACCGGCTGCGGGCCATGCCGGCGGAGTTCATGGAGGAGTGGTGGCGCAACGGTTGGTTCGCGCTCGCCGTCGCGCATCTGGTCTCGCTCGGAAACTTCGGTCGGCTGTTCATGAAGGACGAACGCCAGGCGGCGACCCCCATGGATCTGACAGGGCGGTCCTGACGGGCCTCGGGCGGTTGGCCGAACCGGCGGCGCGTCACGTCTCGGGGGCGTCCGGCCCTTCGATCGGCGCGCCGCTTAGCGCTTCAAGATCCGCTTCACTCGCGCCGCACGGCGTCTGCTCCCGGGCCGAACGGCGGCGCTCCGTGGCGCTCCGCTCTACGATCGATTCGAGATTGCCCGCGAGAATGCGGAACAAGGCCGCCACGAAAGGGTCGGCTTCGGCCAGCTTCCGCTCGATACCGGTGCGCTCGACGGCCACCACCTGGCTGTCGATCAGGGCGCGGGCGCCGGTCTCGCGCTCATGCTCGCGCACAAGCGCCAGTTCGCCGAACACCTGGCCCGCCTCGCGGACGCCGACCGTTTCGTAGAATCCCAGGGAATCCCGGGCCAACAGCTCGATGCGGCCCGACTGGATCAGATAAGCCGTCGCGCCGGGGTCGCCCGCCTCGTAGATCATGTCGCCCGCGGCGACGTCCTTTCGTTGAAGCGGGCTGGACGGGGCGCTCACGACGCCGTCCCGTCTTTCGCGCCGGCCCCGTCAGCCCCGTCAGCCTCCCCGGCCGCGCCGGCCTCGCCGGCCTCGCCGGATGCATCGGGCGTGTCGGCCTTCGCCTTCGGTTCCGCCGCATCGACCAACGCGCCCATCTCGTCGGCGCGCAACGGGGTCTGGTCGGCGATGGTGCGGATCAGGCGGATCATCATGACGATGAGCATCTGCAAGGAGGGGTCGCATGCCTTCAGCTTTGCCCTGACCGTCTCTTCCGGGATCGTAATGCAGACCGTGGCGCTGTCGGCGATGGCGCTCGCCATGCGGGGCGACCGGTCGATCAGCGCCATCTCTCCGAAGATGCCGCCCGGCTCGACGAAGCCGAGGGTCGCGCGCTCCCCGCCGGGGGCCGTCCGCGCGATGCGCACCCGGCCCGATTGGACGACGAAGGCCTGGGCGCCTTGGGTTCCCTCGTGAAAAATGACGTCGCCGGCGTAGAAGGTGCGGCGATTGAGAACCCGCACCTGATTGTCCTTGGCCATCGAAGACCGTCCCCGATCTAGCGGCCCCCACCGCGGAGCGTTCGGTGCGGCGGATGCTAGCACGGGTTCGGGCGGGAAACCACCGCCGCTCAGAGCGCCTTCGCCGCCGCCGCAAGGCCTGCGGCTTAGGATCTGTCGCAAAACGGTTCCCGTTTTCGGGTCTGTTTGCTATAGAACCGAATCGGGGAGTACGCCCGACGTGCGGCAAGGGCGCGCGCCGGGAAGAGAGCAGCCCGTCTCGAAGGGCGGTGGAGCAAATCGCATGTCGAATCGGCACCGGCACGATTTCAGTCAATTGAGCGTCCTGGTCGTGGACGACTGCCGGTTCATGCGCATGGTGCTGGAGCGCATGCTGGAGGCGCTCGGCATCACCAAAGTGCGTTTCGCGGCCGACGGGTTCGAGGCGTGGGACCTGATCAACGAGGTCGAGCCGGACGTTATCGTCTGCGATTGGGAGATGCAGCCGGAGGACGGCCCCAGCTTCGTGCGTCGGGTCCGGCTGGAGCCCGACAGCCCCTGCCGCTACGTCGCGATCATCATGCTGACGGGCTACACGGAACGGTCCAAGGTGATGAGCGCCCGCGACTTCGGCATCACGGAGTTTCTGGCGAAGCCGGTGGCCGCGCGCTCGCTGCACGCGCGCCTGGTTCAGATCGTCGACAACCCGCGCCCCTTCGTGCGCACCTCGGATTTCTTCGGGCCGTGCCGACGGCGTTTGAATCTGCCTGGATATGACGGGCCGGAACGGCGCGGACGGCACGACGAGATCGAGATTTAGGCCGGCCGGCGATCCGACGATCGGGCGGCGAGTGCAAGTCGGGCGGCGGTCCGGGAAAGGTGAGCGATCGTGGCGAAGGAACAATTGCCTGAAGCGCCCCGCGAGGCCGGGACGGCGTGGCACCAAATCATCGAACGCCCGAACGAACTTGCCAAGAAGGTGCCGAAGACGGGCGGTCGCGACCCGGAGCGGGCGATCGCGGAAGCGGACCAGATCGTCAAGAAGCTGGAGGTCGAGTATATCGACAAGCTCGGCCAGGACATCGACCGGCTGCAGAGCTATGGGGTGAAGTACCGGGACAGCCGGGACCCCCGGGCGCTCGACGGTTTGTTCCGGCTGATCCACAACATGCGCGGCCAGGGCTCCACCTTCGGCTATCCGTTGATCACCGACATCGGCCGCTCCTTCTGCCGCTATGTCCGGGAGCTCCCCCCCGGCAAGGAGGTCACGCCCGCCCTGATCGACCAGCATGTCGACGCGATGAAGGTCGTCTACAAACGCGGCATCAAGGGCGAGGGCGACGAGATCGCCCAGGCGGTCGTCGAAGCGTTGGCCGACGCGGTTGCGCGCGAATTAGGCCGCTGAACCGATCGGCCCCACGACCTCGCCTTTACCTCCGCAGACGGCCCGGTTAGGGTGCGCGCCTAGAGAGACGACGGTGCGTCGTCCGCCGCGTGCGTGCGATCGCCGCCGTCCATTCCGCGTCAGGTCCAATCCGCATCAGGGAGCAGCCCATGTCCGCCGCAGACGCGTCCCCCATCGGCCCGCGCATCGTCCGCGCCCGAGAGCATCAGGGGTGGTCTCAGGAGGAGTTGGCGCGCCGCGTCGGGGTTACGGTCAAGACCGTGGCGTCCTGGGAGAAGGGGGCGCGCGACCCGCGCGCCAACCGGCTCTTCACCCTGGCCGGCATCCTGAACGTCACGCCGCAGTGGCTGCTGGAGGGCGAGATCGCGCAGTTCGAAACCTCCGACGCCGGCGACCCGGTGGAGGCGATGCGCGCCAAGCTCGGCGCCGCGCGCCTCAAACTGCAGGAGGCGGCCGACCTGGTGAACGAGCTGGAACAGCAGCTCGACAGTCTCTGACCCGGGCGGGGAGCCTCAGGACCCGGACGCTTGCGCGCGCGAACGGGCGGCTCTAGAACAACCGGGCGACGCCGGCCGAACGCGTACGGCGTACGCCCGTCCACCGTTGAGGCGCTCACCGCGCAGGCGGTGCGTCCGCGCCCATCGACTGCGCCCGCCGTTCATGGGGGAGCGCTCAGCACTGAGCGGCCGGCTGCCATGACCCATAAATCCACCACCCCGCCGCGCGACGAAGACGGCGTTCGCCTCGATGGCGTCGACGCCGACGGAGCCCATCGCGACGGCGCCCATCTCGACGGCGTCACTGTCCGGCTCGGCGGCCGGCCGGTGCTGCGCGATCTCTCGCTGACGCTCACCGAGCGTCGGATCTGCCTGGTCGGCCGCAACGGCTCGGGCAAGTCGACGGTGGCGCGCGTGGTCAAGGGGCTGATCGTTCCGGAGACGGGTCGGGTCCGCGTCCATGGGATGAACCCGGCCGAGCGCTCGGCGGAAGCCGTCGCCGCAGTGGGTTTCCTGTTCCAGAACTCGGACCACCAGATCCTCTGCCCCACGGTGCTGGAAGAGATCGCCTTCGGGCCGCTGGAGGGCGGTCTCGCGCGCGCCGAGGCGGAGGAGCGCGCGCTCGCTCTGATGCGTCTGCACGGCGTCGCCGGATGGCGCGATCGCCCCGTTGCGGCGCTGTCGGAGGGCCAGCGGCGTCTCGTTTGCCTGCTGGCGGTTCTGGTCATGGAGCCCAAGCTCCTCGTTCTGGACGAGCCCTACACCGGGCTGGACATCCCGACGCGCGTGCGTCTCGCGCGGTTCGTGGCGGGATTGCCGCAACGGATTCTGGCCGTCAGCCACGATCCGGAGACCATCGAGACGGCGGACCGGGTGCTCTGGTTGGAGGAGGGCGCAGTGCGCGCCGACGGTCCGCCGGCGACGGTGCTGCCGGCCTATCTGGACGCGATGCAGCGCGCCGGGGCGCAGGAGGAGGCGGCCGAATGATCGGCGTGACCGCCGAAAGCGCCCGCTGGCTGCGCGCCATCCCCGCCGGCGTCAAACTGGCGGCGCTCGCCGCGATCAGCGCCGGCCTTTTCATGCTCGACGGGCCGATCCCGCTGGGCGCGGCCTTCGCGGCGTCGCTTCTGGTCGCGGTGGCCGGGTGCGGCTTCGCGCTGCTTCGGAGCCTTCGGCCGATCGCCTGGATGCTGCTCTTCGCCCTCGTCGCGCACGGGGTGCTGGGGGATTGGATGCTTGGGCTCGCGGTGGTCTTCCGGATCGCGACCCTGGTGCTGCTGGCGAGCGCGGTCAGCGCCTCGACCGAACTGTCCGACATGCTCGCGGTGTTCGACCGGCTGCTGGCGCCCTTGCGCTGGGTCGGCGTCCCGACCCGGCCGGCCGGGATCGCCTGCGTCATGGCGCTGCGCTTCGCGCCGATGCTGACGCAACGCTGGACCGCCATGTCCGACGCCTGGCGCGCGCGCTCGTCGCGCCGCGTCGGCTGGCGGCTGGTGACGCCCTTCTTGCTGTCCGCGCTCGACGACGCCGACGGCGCGGCGAACGCCCTCGCCGCGCGCGGCGCCTTTCGTAGGAGATAGGTAAATGGAAAGAACCGTCGCCCGGGTCGCCCTGTTCGCGGCCCTGATCGCCGCGCTCGGCCTGATCCCGCAAATCGTCATTCCCTTCGCCGGCGGCGTGCCGATCACGGCGCAGACGCTGGGGATCATGTTGGCCGGGCTGATACTGGGCCCCTGGCGGGCGCTGCTGGCGGTGCTGGTGTTTCTGGCGGTGCTCGCCATGGGCGCGCCGCTCCTGGCGGGGGGGCGGGGCGGCCTCGGCGTTTTCGCCGGGCCGACGGTCGGTTTCCTGATCGGGTGGCCGGTGGCGGCGATCGTCACCGGGTGGCTATTCCGAATGATGGCGGGAACGCAGGGCCGTCCGGGCCGCTTCCAGGCCAAATTCTGGCCCGGCGTGATCGCCAGCATCGTCGGCGGCATCCTGGCGCTTTATCTGTTCGGCGTCGTGGGCATGGCGGTGGTGACGGATCTCAGCCTCGCCGCGGCGACGCTTGCGGTTCTGATCTTCATCCCGGGCGACGTGCTGAAGGCGGTGGTCGCCGGTTTGATCGCGCAACAGGCGGCCCGCGCCCGCCCGGATCTGTTGGAGTGACGGGCGGCTTTGACCTAACGCAAGGATCGCGCGCCCCGACGGCCGCATAATCGGCCGCGTTGCACGCAACCGATCCGAGGCGCCGATGACCCGCCCCGTGCGGACCGCCGATCCGACCGACCCGCAGGGGGCGGCGGAGCCCTGCTTTGTCGCCCGCGGGATCGACAAGATTTACCGCACCGGCGAGGTCGAGATCGCGGCCCTGCGCGGCGTCGATCTCGACCTCTACGCCGGCGAGCTGATGGTGCTGCTGGGCGCGTCCGGCAGCGGCAAGTCGACGCTGCTGAACATTCTCGGAGGCCTCGACCGGCCGACCCGGGGCAGCGTCCGCTTCCTGGATCACGACCTGACCGAGGCGAGCGACGCGGCGCTGACCCGTTTCCGGCGCGATCATGTCGGCTTCGTCTTTCAGTTCTACAATCTGATCTCCAGCCTGACGGCGGCGGAGAACGTGGCGCTCGTGACCGAGATCGCGCGCGATCCGATGGACCCGCGCGAGGCGCTGGAGGCGGTCGGGCTCGGCCCGCGCTGCGACCATTTCCCCGCCCAGCTTTCCGGCGGCGAGCAGCAGCGCGTCGCGATCGCCCGCGCCGTCGCAAAACGCCCGGAAATCCTGCTCTGCGACGAGCCGACCGGCGCCCTCGACAGCGCCACCGGGGTGACGGTGCTGGAGGCGCTGGAGCGCGCCAACCGCGCGTTCGGCACGACGGTCGCGCTGATCACGCACAACGCCGGCATCGCTGACATGGCGGATCGCGTCGTGCGCATGGCCGACGGCCGCATCGTCGAGGACCGGCGCAACGAGACCAAGGCGCCGGCCTCGGCGCTGGCGTGGTGAGGCGGGGCGGATGAGCGCGCTCGACGCCAAGCTGATGCGCGACCTTTGGCGCATGCGCGGCCAGGTTCTGGCGATCGCGCTGGTGATCGCCTCGGGCATGGGGGTGCTCGTCATGTCGCTCTCGGCCATGGAGGCGTTGGACGAGACCACGGCCGCCTACTACGAGCGCTACCGCTTCCCGCACGTCTTCGCCGAGGTGACGCGCGCGCCCGAGACGATGGTCGAGCGGATCGCCAACCTGCCTGGCGTACAGAGCGTCGAGAGCCGGATCGTCGATTACGCCCCGGTCCGCCTCGACGGTTTCACCGAGCCCGTCACCGGGGTCGTGACCTCGATACCGGAGCACGCCGAGCCGCTGCACAGCCGCTTGGTCCTGCGCGCCGGCCGTCTGCCGACAGGGCGCTCCGCGCAGGAGGTCGCGGTCGGCAGCCGCTTTGCGGACGCTCATGGGCTGACGCTGGGCGACCGGCTGACGCTGATCCTGAACGGCCGGAAGACCGAGACGCGCGTGGTCGGGATCGCCTTTTCGCCGGAGTTCGTCCATGCGGTCGGCCCCGGGACCCTGATCCCGGACGACAAGCGCTTCGCGGTGCTCTGGATGACCCGGCCGCCGCTCGCCGCCGCCTATGACATGGAGGGGGCCTTCAACAGCGTGACGCTCCGGCTGCGGCGCGACGCCCGGGTGGAGCAGATGGTGGACCGGCTGGACGGGATGCTCGCCCGCTATGGCGGGATCGGCGCCTATGGCCGCAAGGACCAGGCCTCCAACTGGGTGCTGATGAACGAGATCGAACAGTTGCGCAGCATGTCGGTCATCCTGCCGGCGGCCTTCCTCGCCGTCGCGGCCTTTTTGACCAACATGGTCCTGGCGCGGCTGATCGCGGTGGAGCGCAGCGAGATCGGGCTCCTGAAAGCCTTCGGCTACGGCTCGACGGCGGTCGCCTGGCACTATCTGAAGCTGGTGCTGGCGATCGGAGCGCTGGGCGCCGTGCTGGGGACGCTGTTCGGCTATTTCTTCGGCCGGTGGGTGACGGAGCTCTACGCCGCGTCCTTCGCCTTTCCGTTCCTCTATTTCGCGCCGAGCCCGCAACCCTTCGCGGTCGGGGCCCTGGTGCATGTCGGGGCGGCGGCCCTGGGCGCGCTCGGCGCGGTGCGCCGCGCGGTCGCCCTGGCCCCGGCGGAGGCGATGCAGCCGCCGCCGCCGGCGAGCTTCCAGCGCGGCGTCCTGGCTTCGCGCGTCTTCGGCTGGCTCGATCAGGAAACCCGCATTCTCCTGCGCCATATCGCGCGCTGGCCGCTGCGCGCGATGCTGACCACGACGGGGATCGGCGTCGCGATCGGGCTGATCGTCGTGGCGCTGCAATGGCGCGACGGCACGGACGAGTTGATCCGCGTCGCCTATCACGACGCGCAGCGCCACGACGTCGCCGTCGGGCTGACGGAGGCGCTGGACCGCTCGGTGCTGGCGGACGCGGCCGCCTGGCCCGGCGTCCTGGCGGTGGAGGGCGGCCGCAACGTCGCCGTGCGCTTCCGGCATGGCCACCGGTTCCGGCGCACCGCGATCACCGGGATCGATCCGGACGCGCGGCTGTCGCCCATCCACGACGTCTCCGGCGCCGTGATCGAGGTTCCGGACGCCGGGCTGGTGATCGGAACCGTGCTTGCCGAGCGTCTGAAGATTTCCGTCGGCGACCGGGTCGTCGTCGAGGTGTTGGAGGGGCGCCGTCCGGTCGCCGTCCTGCCCGTCGTCGGCCTGGTCGAGGTCTATCTCGGGACGCCGATCTTCCTGCATCAGGACGCGCTCGCCCGTCTGCTCGACGAGGCCGTGACGACGGACACGCTCTATCTGCGCCTCGATCCGCTGAAAGAGGCGGCCTTTTTCGAGGCGCTGCAGGAAACGCCGGCGGTCGCCGGCGCCACCCTGAAACGGGTCGCCGTCGGCCTGTTCGAGGAGACGCTTGGCGACATCATTCTGATCTATACAGGCATCTTCACCGCCTTCGCCTGCGCGCTGGCGGTCGGCGTGGTCTTCAACAGCGCCCGGATCGCGCTCTCCGAACGCGGGCGCGAGATGGCGACCCTGCGCGTCCTGGGCTTCACCCAGGGCGAGGTCGCCTATGTCCTGCTGGGGGAAATCGCGCTGCTGACGCTGCTGGCCTTGCCGATCGGCGCGCTCGCCGGCTACGGGCTGGCGGCGCTGATGGCGACCAGTTTCGAGACTGAGCTGTTCCGTCTGCCGCTGGCGATCCGGCCGGCAAGCTACGGGCTCGCCGCGTTGATCGGTCTCGCCGCGGCGGCCTTCTCGATGGCGTTGGTGCGCGACCAAGTGGCGCGCCTCGATCTGATCGCCGTGCTCAAGACCCGGGAGTGAGCTTGCCATGCCGAGACGCAACGCCGCCGCATTCCGCCGCGCCGCCCTCTGGACGGTCCTGCTGGGGCTGTTGGGCGCCGGGCTCGCCGTCGCCTTCTGGCCCCGGCCGATCCCGGTCGATCTGGCGGCGGTGCGCAGCGGGCCGATGGTGGTCACCGTCGACGCCGAGGCGGAGACCCGCGTGCGCGACGTCTTCACGCTCTCCGCCCCGGTCGCGGGGCGGCTGCAACGGATCGAGCTCGACCCCGGCGACGGCGTCCAGGCGGATCTGACCGAAGTCGCGCGGATCGAGCCCGTGGATCCGGGCTTTCTCGACGTGCGCACGGAAGCGCAGAGCCAGGCGGCGGTGCGCGCGGCCGAGGCCGCGCTGGCGCTGGCCGAGGCGGAACTCGCGCGGGCCGAAGCCGACCGCGACTTCGCGGAAAGCGATCTGCGCCGCCTCGCCACGCTGTTCGAGCGTCAGGCGGTCTCCGAACGCGCCTATGACGAGGCCGAGCGCCGCGCCCGGGCCGAGCGCGCGGCGGTCGCGACGGCGCGCGCGGCCGTGCAGGTCAAGGCGTTCGAACTGGAGCGCGCACGGGCCGCGCTGATGACGCCGTCCGCGGCGCAGGAGCAGCGGGCCGGCTGCGACTGCGTGCCGGTGCGCTCGCCGGTCAGCGGCCGGGTGTTGCGCGTGCTGCGCGAGGACGAGGGGGTGGTGCAGGCCGGCGCGCCGCTGGTCGAGATCGGCGATCTCGCCACGCTCGAGATCGTCGCGGACCTCTTGTCCAGCGATGCGGTCAAGGTGGAGGCGGGCCAGCGCGTCCTGGTCGAGGCCTGGGGCGGGGCGGGCGCGCTCAACGGCGTGGTCCGGCGGGTCGAACCGTTCGGCTTCACCGAGGTCTCCGCGCTCGGCGTCGAGGAGCAGCGGGTCAATGTCGTGATCGACCTGAGCGATGCGCCGGAGCGCTGGGCGCGCCTCGGCCACGGCTACCGCGTCGAGGTGGGCATCGTGCTATCCGAGGGCGAGGCGCTGCAGGCGCCGCTGGGCGCCTTGTTCCGACGGGCCGAGGACTGGGCCTTGTTCGCGGTCGAGGACGGCCGCGCCGTGGAGCGGGCGGTCGAGATCGGCCGGCGCACGGCGCTCGCGGCCGAAATCGTGAACGGCGCGGCGGCGGGCGACGTCTTGATCCTCAACCCCGGAGACCGCATCGGCGACGGCGTCGCGGTGACCGAGCGGCGGGTCGAGTAGCCGCGAATCCGCTTCCCAATTCTGGGCGCCAGCGCCCAGGACGTTCGCGAGCTTCAAGGGTTCAACCCGATTTGTGTGATTTCTTCGCGCAACTGCGCGTCCAGTTAATCTGGACAGAAGTGTTTAATGCGACCTACTGTTGCGCCGGGATTGAGCAAGGCGGTCGGGAGGAGCGCATGAAGTCGCACTATCGCGCGGTGGTGATCGGGGGCGGGGTCGTCGGGACCTCGGTGCTTTATCATCTGGCGAAACTGGGCTGGACCGACGTGTGCCTGATCGAGCGCTCGGTGCTGACCGCGGGGTCGAGCTGGCACGCCGCCGGCGGCTTCCACGCCTTGAACGCCGACCCCAACATCGCGGCCTTGCAGGCCTATACGATCGATTTGCTGTCCGAAATCGAGGCGGAGAGCGGCCAGTCCGTCGGCATGCACATGACCGGCGGCATGACGCTGGCCGGCACGCCGGACCGGTGGGAGTGGCTGCAGTCCGCCTACCGCGTGTTCCAGTCGATCGGGATCGAGGACGTCCATCTGATCACGCCGGAAGAGGCGGGGGAGCTTTGCCCCGTTATGTCGACGCACGGGATTCTCGGCGGCATGTGGGCGGAGCGCGAGGGCTATGTCGACACGACCGGAACGGTCCACGCCTACGCCGGCGCGGCCAAGAAGCGCGGCGCGCAGGTCGTCGAGCACAACCGCGTGCTTGGGCTGACCGAGACCGCCGAGGGTTGGCGCCTCGACACGGAAAAGGGCCCGGTCCACTGCGAGCATGTGGTCAACGCCGCCGGCCTCTGGGCCAAGCAGGTGGGGCGGATGGCGGGGATCGAACTGCCGGTCTCGCCGCTCGCCCACCACTACCTGCTGACCGAGTCGATCCCGGAGATCGAGGCGCTGGACAAGGAGTTGCCCTTGGTCGTGGACCTCGAAGGCTTCACCTATATGCGCCAGGATCAGAAGGGGATGCTGCTGGGCATCTACGAAATCGACCACAAGCACTGGATGATGGACGGCGCCCCCTGGGACTACGGCGTCGAACTGCTGCAGGAAGAGACCGACCGGATCGAAAACGAACTGGCGCTCGGCCTCGAACGCTATCCGGTGCTGCAGACAGCCGGGGTGCGCAACTGGGTGAACGGCGCCTTCACTTTCTCGCCCGACGGCAACCCGCTGGTCGGTCCGGTGCGCGGCAAGCGCGGCTATTGGTGCGCCTGCGCCGTGATGGCGGGCTTCCTGCAGGGCGGCGGCGTCGGCAAGTCCCTGGCCGAGTGGATGGTCCACGGCGAACCGGAGGCCGACGTCTTCGGCATGGATGTCGCCCGGTACGGCCCCTTTGCCGAGAACAAGGAATACATCCGCCAGACCACGGGCCAGTTCTACACCCGGCGCTTCGTGATGACCTATCCGAACGAGCAGTTGCCGGCGGGGCGGCCGCTCAAGATGGCGCCCGCCTACGACGCGATGAGCGCCGCCGGCGCGCATTGGGGCGCGTCCTGGGGGCTCGAAGTCCCGCTCTATTTCGCACCGCAGGGTTTCGAGGAGACGCCGACGCTGAAGCGCTCCAACGCCTTCCCGATCGTGGCGGAGGAGTGCCGCGCCGTGCGCGAGGCGGTGGGGCTGCTCGACATCACCGGCTTCTCCCGCTTCGAGGTGACGGGGGAGGGGGCCGAGGCCTGGCTGGACCGGCTGGTGGCGTCGAAGCTGCCGGGCCCCGGCCGGGCCCGGCTGGCTCCCATGTTGTCCGAGACGGGGCGCCTCAAGGGCGACCTCACGATCTTCAATTGGGGCGACGGAACCTGGTGGATCATGGGGTCCTACTACCTGCGCGCCTGGCATCTTCGCTGGTTCCACGATCATATGGGCGAAGGCGTCAGCCTGCGGGATCTGTCGGATGCGGTCGTCGGGTTCTCGCTGTCCGGTCCCAACAGCCGCGCGGTCCTAAAGCGGTTGACAGACGGCCCGATCGGCGACGTGCCTTTCATGGGCTGCGGCGTCTTCGACATCGGCCTGATCCGTGCGAAAGTCGGCCGGCTCTCGGTGGCGGGCGAACTCGGCTACGAGATTCACTGCGGGGCGGTCGAGCACGTCGCGCTGCGTCGCCTGCTGCTTGAGGCGGGCGCCGATCTGGGCCTGCGCGAGATCGGCTACAATGCGCTCCTCAGCCTGCGCCTTGAGAAGAGCTTCGGCATCTGGTCGGCGGAGTTCACCCAGCGCTTCACGCCGGCCCAAACCGGCATGGACCGGTGGATCGCCTGGGACAAAGGGGCGTTCATCGGCCGGGAGGCGGCGCTCGCCGAACGCGACGGCGGCGGGCCGGCCCAAGTGATCGTCACGCTGGAGGTCGATGCAGACGGCGCCGACGCCAGCGGGTTCGAGCCGGTCTGGCGCGACGGGACTCTGGTCGGCTTCGTCACTTCGGGCGGCTACGGCCATTGGGTCGGCAAGTCGTTGGCCATGGCGATGGTCGACCGCGACGCGGCGGTCGAGGGAACGGCGCTCAGCGCGCACATCGTCGGGGCGGAGCGGCCGGCGACGGTGATCGCGCCCTCGCCTTACGACCCCGCAGGCGCGAAGATGAGGGGATGATGGATCACGAATCCTCCGGTCGCACGAGCCGCCGGCGCCGCGCCCCGCGCGGCGAGACGGCGGCGAAGCGGGACGTGAACTACCGCGATCTGCGCAATCCGTTCCCCGTGATGGCGATCTTCTCCGAAGACCGGATCGCCGCGATCCACGAGGCGGCGCTGACCATGCTGCAGGATCTCGGGATCAAGGTGCTGCTGCCGCAGGCCCGGGAGATCTTCCGTCGGGGCGGCGCCAAGGTCGACGAGGCGAGCGAGATGGTCTTCATCGGCCGCGAGATCGTCGAGACCGCGCTCGCCTCCGCGCCGCGCTCGATCCGATGCCGCGCCGGCGCGCGCGATCGGGACGTGACGCTGGAGCTGGGCAGGCTGGTGTTTCAACCGGGCGCCGGCGCGCCGCACGCGACCGATCTGGAGCGCGGCCGGCGCCCCGGGCGGGCATGCGACTTCAGGGAACTGGTGCAGCTCACGCAGCATTTTGACGTGCTGCACATGGTCCCGCCGCTGATCGAGCCGCAGGACGTTGTGGCCAACCTCCGTCACTTCTTCACGATGGAGGCGCAGCTCACGCTCAGCGACAAGCTGCCCTTCATCTTCTCCCGTGGGACGCCGCAGGTGCTGGATGGGTTCGAGATGCTGCGCGACTTCCGCGGGCTGTCCGACGCGGCGTTCCAGGCGGAGAGTTGGTGCTACACGATCATCAACACCAATTCGCCGCGCCAGATCGACATTCCCATGGCGCAGGGCCTGATCGACTTCGCGCGCTTCGGCCAGGTCTCCATCGTCACCCCCTTCACGCTGATGGGGGCGATGGCCCCGGTCACGGTTGCGGGCGCGATGACCCTCTCGCATGCGGAGGCGCTGGCGGCGATCGCCTTGACGCAGTTGGTCAATCCGGGCGCGCCCGTGTGCTACGGCACCTTCACGTCCAACGTCGCCATGAAGTCCGGCGCGCCCGCCTTCGGCACGCCGGAGCATTTCAAGGCCTCGCTGGCGGCCGGCCAGTTGGCCCGCTTCATCGGCCTTCCCTGGCGCTGCGCCAGCGGGTCGGCGGCCAACATAAACGACGCCCAGGCCGCGCATGAGACGCAGTTCGCGCTCTGGGGCTGCCTGCTGGCGGGGGCGACGGTGGTGATCCATTCGGCCGGCTGGCTGGAAGGCGGCCTGACGGTCTCCTACGAGAAGCTGATCACCGATCTGGAGGCGCTGCAGATGGTCGCCGAGCTGTGCGCCGAGACGCCGGCGGGCGAGGCGGAGATCGCGCTGGACGCCATCCGCGACGTCGGACCGGGCGGGCACTTCTTCGGGGCGGCGCACACGATGGCGCGCTATCAAACGGCGTTCTACGAGCCGTTGGTCGCCGATTGGTCGAACTTCGGAACCTGGACCGAGCGCGGCGGCCTTGACGCCAGCCAGCGCGCGACGAAGGTCTGGCGGGACGTTCTGGAGGACGGGGCGCCGCCCGCGCTTGACCCGGTCCGGGTTTCGGCTCTAAGCGACTTCATCCGCAAACGGACGGCGGAAGGCGGCGCCCCGCCGGAAAGCTGAGATGGCCAAACAGCCGACCCCCATGCTGCGCCGGGACGACCCGGACCGCGAACCGCTCACCGGTCACATCAAGGTGACGCGGGACGACTGGCTGAACGTCGCCCGCGACATCCTGGTGAGCGACGGGGTGAGCGAGGTGAAGGTCTTGGCCATCGGCCAGCGGCTGCAGGTGTCCCGCTCGTCCTTCTATTGGTATTTCAAGAGCCGCAAGGACCTGCTCGACGCGTTGCTCGACGATTGGGAACTGCGCAATACAGCCTCCATCATCCGCCACTGCTCGGCGCCGAGCGCGACGATCACGGGCGCCGTGTGCAACTTCTTCCGCTGCTTCCTCGATCCGACGCTGTTCGACCAGGGGCTGGATTTCGCCGTGCGCGAGTGGGCGCGGCGCGACGGCACGGTGCGCAAGCGCATCGATCTCGCGGATCAGAAGCGCCTGGTCGCCGTCGCCGCCATGTTCGAACGGCATGGCTACAGCCCCTATGACGCCGACGTGCGCGCGCGGATTCTGTATTTCATGCAGCTCGGCTATCACGCGCTCGACCAGACGGAGCCGATGGAGGAGCGCCTGAAGCGCCTGGAAGGCTATCTGGAGGGGTTCACCGGCGTCGCGCCGCGCCCGGAGGAGTGCGAGGCCATCCGCACCCTGGCCGCCCGCGTCGCGAAGACGTGATCGCCCGGGCGGCCGTTGGCCTTTCGGGCGGCGGATGCTATGCGCCGCGCTCCAATCCCAAGCGCCGGCGCTTTGCCGTCGCGCGACATGGAGCCCGGCGAGCGTGGACGACGACATTGCGATCATCGGCGGCGGGCTCAGTGGTTTGGCGCTGGCCGACCGGCTGACCCGGGAGGGGCTCGACTTGCGTCTCTTCGAGGCGCGCGACCGCCTGGGCGGGCGCATCTTGAGCGAGCCCGCCTCGACGCCCGATCGCGAAGGCGGGAGGACGGTTTTCGGCGCGGCGTTCGATCTCGGCCCCGCTTGGCTGTGGTCCCACAATCGGCGCATGCTCCGCGCCGCCGAGCGCTTCGGGCTTCCCATCTTCGAGCAATATGCGCAGGGTCGGCTCGCCTTTCAGGACGAGGCGGGCGCGGTCCGCCGCGACCTCGAATTCGCGCCGATGGCCGGGTCGCTGCGGCTTGCGGGCGGCGCGGCGGCGCTGACGTCCGCCTTCGCAGAGGCCGTCCCCCCGGATCGCCTGCACGTGCGGCGCGTCCTGCGCCGGGTGCAGCGCGCGCCGGGCGGCGTCGCGCTGACGCTCGACGGCCCGGCCGGGACCGTGTCGGTGCGGGTCCGTCGGGTCGCGTTCGCGCTGCCGCCGCGTCTCCTGGCGGCGCATGTCGCGTTCGAGCCCGATTTGCCCTCTGCGCTGCAGCGTGCGCTGACCGCCGCGCCGACCTGGATGGCGGGGCAGGCGAAACTCGTCGCCGTCTACCCGACCCCGTTCTGGCGCGACGCCGGGCTTTCGGGCGATGCGATCAGCCGCCGCGGGCCGTTGGCGGAAATCCACGACGCCTCTCCGGCGGACGGATCGGTTGGCGCGCTGTTCGGCTTCGTCGGCGCGCCGGCGGACGCACGGCGCGGGCGCGCCGCGGGCGTGCGCCAAGCGGCGCTGGCGCAACTCGGCGCATTGTTCGGACCGCAGGCCAACGCGCCGAGGGACGTCTTGTACAAGGATTGGGCCGATGATCCGGCGACGGCGACGGCGGCCGACCGCGCGGCGCTGGCCGAGCATCCCCAATACGGCGCGACCGCGGCCTTCCAGGGCGCCTGGGAGGGGCGTCTGTTCTTCGCCGGCGCCGAGGCCGCGACGCAGGACGGGGGCTACATGGAAGGCGCGCTGGAGGCGGCGGAGGCCTGCGCGGCGCACTTGGTCGGCAACGGCGCCGCGCCCGCCTAGAGGCCCGCGAGGAGCGTCAAAGAGAAAACCCGCCCGACGGGTCGGGCGGGTTTCCGAAAGTGGCTCCGGCGGCAGGACTCGAACCTGCGACCCAGCGGTTAACAGCCGCTTGCTCTACCAACTGAGCTACACCGGATCGGTATGGGACGATGGACGGCGTCCGCGCCTGCGGCGACCCGTCCGTCGACCGGGCGGGTGTATAGCAATCCCCTCCGGCCTTGCCAAGAGGCCAAACCGTCATCCGCGCGTCATGATATCCGGAAAAATCGGCCGATCCGCCGTCGCCGTCTCAAACGGACTGTCCGCCCGGCGCTTCGTCCGGCGGGATCACGCGCGGCGGCGGCCAGGGCGGTCGCCATTCGACCCCTAGCCGGTCGAGGATGCACAAGGCGACTGGCAGATAGTCGGAGTTGGGCATGTGGAACCAGCGCAGGAACTCCTCGATGGTCCAGGTGCCGTCGAGGAAGTAATCCAGATACTGGGCGCTCATCGGGTGCAGCCGGTCGGGCAGACAATCCGCGACGTCCGCCAAGGTCCCGCGCGCGCGTTGCGCCCTGACGGCGCTGCGCGCGGTCTGCGGAGGCGGCGAGCCGTCCGATGGTCTGTCGCTGGGGGCGGGGACTGGCTTCCTCCTTCGCTCTGAAGCGAACCGATGCGATCCAGTCTAACCGAACGGGTCGCATGGGGTCGAAGGAAAAGTCGGTCGCCGCCGTGGGAGGCGGGCCGTCGCGAGCGGGCCGCATGGGGAAGGGAGTTGGAGGCGCGGGCCGGAATCGAACCGGCGTACACGGCTTTGCAGGCCGCTGCGTAACCACTCCGCCACCGCGCCTCGGACGGTGCGTTGGCGCGACCGTCGGCGGCGGATATACGCGGGCGCCCGGTCCCGGTCAAGGCGGCCGATCGGGCGTCTCCGCCGGAGAGGGTCGCGCCGGTCGGGCGAATTGCATTGGGGCCGTCGCCTGCTTATAAGGAGCGCGGATCACACCGCCGCCCGCACCCCCCCGCGCCGTCGACGCGGGCCGGGTCGACGCGGCGCTTCCGGAGGACGATCCGCATGGATTTCGAGATCGCGCGCCGCAACATGGTGGCCAGTCAGCTTCGTCCGAACGAGGTCACGGACGCCGGCGTGCTCGCCGCCATGGGGGCGCTGCCGCGCGAACGCTTTCTGCCGAAACCGCGCCAGCCGATGGCCTATATCGACGAGGACCTGGAGATCGCGCCGGGCCGCTATCTGATGGAGCCGGTCACGGCGGCGCGCCTCGTGCAGGCGGCGGGCGTCGGCGCGGGCGACAACTGCTTGGTCGTCGGCCCGGGCACGGGTTATCTGGCGGCCGTGGTCGGACGGCTTGCGGCGTCTGTCTTCGCGCTCGAGCAGGACGCCGATCTGGCGGCCCGCATGAGCGCGCTGATCACCGACATGGCGCTCGACAATGTTGTGATCGTCGAAGGGCCTCACGCCGCTGGATGGCCGAAGGAATCTCCGTATGATGTGATCGTGATCGACGGGGCCGCGCCGGAAATCCCCGCGGCGCTCGGGGAGCAGCTCGAGGAGGGCGGACGGCTTGCGGCGGTGATCGGCGGGCCCGGGCAGGTCGGACGGCTGACGTTGGGGGTCAAGCATAACGGCGTGCTCTCGCATCGGGCGCTGTTCGACGCGATGGTGCAGCCGGCCGCCGGGTTCGAACGCGAGGCCGGGTTTGTCTTTTGAAGACGACCTGCGCGTTCAGGCGCAGCCGGCGGCGACGGTCGAGCGATCTGTTGCGGCGCACACGCGCCGGCCACTTTTGGTAAGGATGACCGCGATGGCGGGACGGGTGCGAGGCGTCACTTCTTTGACCGGCGGATTGCCGGGGGCGACGGCGTTGGGCGCTTTGGCGCTCGCCGTGGGGCTCTTCGTCGCGCCGGATCCGGCCGCGGCCCAGAGCCTGGAAGAGGCGCTGGCCAAGGCCTATCGCGACAACCCGACGCTGCAGGCGCGCCGCGCCCGGCTGCGCGCGGTCGACGAGAGGGTGCCGCAGGCGCTCTCCGGCTGGCGGCCCGAGGTGCAGCTCTTCGGCAATTACGGCGGGCTGCGCACGCGGCAGAATTTCGATCCGCGGCGCGACACGCGCACGACCTATTCGCTCGAGCTGGAAATCCGGCAGAACCTGTACAACGGCGGCGGCACCGAGGCCCAGATCGCGGCCGCCGAGGCCGACGTCCTGGCCGAGCGCGCCCGGCTGCGCGCGCAAGAGCAGACGGTGCTGTTCGACACGGTGACCGCCTATATGGACGTGGTGCGCGATCAGGCGGTGCTCGACCTCAACACCCAGAACGAACGGCGTCTCATCCGCCAATTGGAGGCGACCCGCGACCGCTTCGAGGTCGGCGAGGTCACCCGCACCGATGTGGCGCAGGCCGAATCGCGGCTGTCCCGTGCGACGTCGGACCGGATCCGGGCGACCGGCAATCTCGAGGTCAGCCGCGCCATCTATGAGCGGGTCGTCGGCGTGCCGCCGGGCGAACTGAACCAGCCGCTGGGCTTGGTGGAGCTGCCGACCTCGCGGACCGAGGCGATCGAGCTTGCGGTCGGCGGCAACCCGGACGTGACCGCGACGGTCTACGACCGGCGCTCGGCCCTGCGCGAGATCGACAGCCAATTCGCCGACCTGCTCCCGGATCTCGATCTGGTCGGCTCCGCCAGCCATGACCGGAAGACGACGACGTCCGATTCGGAGCGCAACCAGCTCAGCCTGACCGCCCAGCTCACCGTGCCGATCTATCAGCAAGGCGTGGAGAGCAGCGAAATCCGCGAGGCCAAGCAGCGCGCCCGCGAAGCGCTGGACGCCATCGAGGAAGCGCGGCGCGGCGCGACCGAGGATGCGACCAGCGCCTGGGAGACCTATCGCACCAGCCTGGCCGAGATCGAGGCCATCCGCGAAGAGGTGCGCGCGGCGGAGATCGCGCTCGAAGGGGTGGAGCAGGAGGCGACCGTCGGCCAACGCACCGTGCTCGACGTTCTCGACGCCGAGCAGGAACTGCTGGACGCGCGGGTCTCGCTGGTGGAGGCCGAGCGCGATCTGCTCGTCGCGCGCTACGACCTGCTGGTCGCCGTCGGCTCGATGAGCGCGCGGGACCTCGGCCTCGACGTCCAAGTCTACGATCCCTTCGCGCATTACAACAGCGTGCGCGATCGGCTGTGGGGGGCGGGCGATCCGGCGGAGAGCAGCGCCTACGACACCGATCGCGAGACGGTCGTGATCCCCGGCGTTCAGGAGTAGACCGGCCGGGCGCGCCCTTCGGGAAACTCGATTGCAATAAATCCCCGACTCGGTGCAGCGTTAAGCCAGATCGGGAGTTGTCGGGCCGGGGCGCGCGGCGGCGTTTCGATTCCGGCCGCGGCGCTTGGCGTCATTCGCGGCGGCCGTGCGTGGGCTGCGTCGTCGGTTGGGGGAAGCGTTCGACGCGGATCGGACCCTGACGGCGGAGGGTGGAAGGACAGGTCTGGACCATGAGCGACTCGTCCCAGAACGAACCGTCGATGGAGGAGATCCTCGCGTCGATCCGCCGAATCATTTCGGAGGACGGCGAGGAGGGGGACAAGTCGGACGAGGCGCCGGCCGAGCCCGCCGCGGCTGAGCCTGAGCCGACCCCCGAACCTGAGCCTGAACCAGAGCCCGAGCCGGAGCCCGAGCCCGAGCCGGAGCCCGAGCCCGAGCCCGAGCCCGAGCCCGAGCCGGAGCCTGACCCCCTCGATTTGGAAGACGAGGTGGAGGACGAGCCGCTCGAACTGACCGAGGAGGTCGAGGAAGAGCCGCCCGAACTCGAACTCGTCGATATGGACGAGGACGAGGACGACTTCTTCGAGCCGCCGCCGCCCCCGCCGCCGCCGCCGCCGCCCGCGCCGAGCCGCAAGGAGGTCGCGCCGTCGGACGATATCGAGGATCGGCTGGTCTCGGAATCGACGGAGCTGTTTGGCACCGCCACCTTCGCCAAGCTCGAGCGCTCGATCCGCATGGGCCAGGCCGGCGAGACGCTGGAGGATGTGGTGAAGGGGCTGCTGCGCCCCATGCTGCGCGCCTGGCTCGACGAGAACCTGCCGGGCATGGTCGAACGGCTGGTCGAGGAAGAGATCAAAAAGATGGCCGCCGGCGCCAAGCGCCAGTGGGGCGACGACGACTACTGAGCGGGCGCCAAATCCGGACGCGCCTGCACGGCGACGCCCATGCGGCGCGGTCGGCCGATCCGGCGGGCGATCGCAAAAAAACTCCCAGCAAGACCTGAGATCGGCCCCGATCGCGTCCCGCGAACGGGTCGCGCTTGTTTCCCGGGTTTCACAACTGCTTCGTTCGCAAGGCGGTGGTCGGCGTCGCAAGGGCTCAGTACCCTAAGCCCGGATGTGCGACGGCCCGCGCGTCGGTCCGCCGGTTCGGCTGGATAGGGTGGGGGCGCTTCCGCTAGACTGACTGCCGCGCGCGCAACGGCGCTCGGGACAATAGGGAGAGAGAAGAGATGGCCGAAGCCGATCCGAAGACCGGTCGGAAGATCTGGGACAAATCCAAGCTGCCGAGCCGCTACGTCTCGATCGGGCCGGCCAGCGCCCCGCATCGCGCCTTCTATTACGCGATGGGCATGACGGACGAGGAGATCAAACAGCCCTTCGTCGGCGTCGCCACCTGCTGGAACGAGGCCGCGCCCTGCAACATCTCGCTCGCGCGCCAGGCCCAGGCGGTGAAGAAGGGGGTGAAGGCGGCCTCCGGCACGCCGCGCGAATTCACCACCATCACGGTTACCGACGGCATCGCCATGGGGCATGCGGGCATGTTCGCCTCGCTGCCCAGCCGCGACCTGATCGCGGATTCGGTCGAGCTCACCGTGCGCGGCCACTGCTACGACGCGATCGTCGGCGTCGCCGGCTGCGACAAGTCGCTGCCCGGCATGATGATGTCGATGGTGCGCATGGACGTGCCCTCCATCTTCATCTATGGCGGCTCCATCCTGCCCGGCCGCTACAAGGGCAAGGACATCACCGTCCAGGACGTGTTCGAGGCTGTCGGCCGTCACTCGGGCGGCCAGATCGACGAGCAGGAGCTGCACGACATCGAATGCGCCGCCTGTCCGTCGGCCGGCTCCTGCGGCGGCATGTTCACGGCCAACACGATGGCCTGCATTTCGGAGGCGATCGGACTGGCGCTGCCCGGCTCCGCCGGCGCGCCCGCGCCCTATGAGAGCCGCGATGCGCTGTGCGAGGCCTCCGGCCGCCAGGTCATGAACCTCATAGAGCAGCAGATCCGGCCGCGCCAGATCGTCACCCGCAAGGCGTTGGAGAACGCGGCGCGCATCGTCGCCGCCACCGGGGGGTCGACCAACGCCGGCCTGCATCTGCCGGCGATCGCGAACGAGGCCGGAATCGACTTCACGCTCGGCGACGTCTGCGACATCTTCCGGGACACGCCTTACATCGCGGACCTGAAGCCCGGCGGCCGCTATGTCGCGAAGGATCTGTTCGAGGTCGGCGGCGTGCAGGTCGTGCTCAAGGCGCTGCTCGACGCGGGCTATCTGCATGGCGACTGCCTGACCGTCACCGGCGAAACGCAGGCGGAAAATCTGGAGGATGTGGTATTCCCGACCGACCAGGACGTGGTGCGGCCGGTCTCCAACCCGCTCTCGACCTGGGGGGGCGTCGTGGGCCTCAAGGGCAATCTCGCCCCCGAAGGCGCGATCGTGAAGGTCGCGGGCCTCAAGTCGCTGACCTTCAAGGGGCCGGCCCGTTGTTTCGACCGGGAGGAGGAAGCCTACAAGGCCGTCGCCGAGGGCGACTACAAGGAAGGCGACGTGCTGGTCATCCGCAACGAGGGCCCCAAGGGCGGCCCCGGCATGCGCGAGATGCTGGCCACCACGGCGGCGATCTACGGCCAGGGCATGGGCGACAAGGTGGCGCTGATCACCGACGGCCGCTTCTCGGGCGCGACGCGCGGCTTCTGCATCGGCCATGTTGGGCCGGAGGCGGCGGTCGGCGGTCCGATCGGACTGCTGCGCGACGGCGACATGATCACCATCGATGCGCATGAGGGCGTGCTTGAGGTTGACGTCTCCGAAGAGGAGTTCGAGCGCCGTCGCGCCGACTGGACCCCGCCCGCGCCGAACGCGAGCTCCGGCGCGCTGTGGCGCTATAGCCAGACCGTCGGCGCCGCCGTCACGGGCGCGCTGACCCATCCAGGCGCCAAGGCGGAGACGATCCCCTACGCCGACCAATAGGGCGCACGACGCCGATCATCGGCTCGATCGCGAACGCCGCCCCCGGGATGGGGGCGGCGTTTCGCATTCAGATTGAAGTTTTGCAAGATACACTAAAAGGTGGCATTATTTCCGAACCACTCTTAATGGGATCGGGAGGGATGTCATGAAGACGGTGCATCGCGCGGTCGCCTGCGCAGCCGCTGGGTTCGCGCTTTTCATGGGATCGGCCGCGCGGGCGGAGGCGCCGCCGTCGGCGGCGGCGATCGAGGATCTGGTCTATCAGTGCATCGAGCCGTTGCTGGATGCGACCTATGCGCCGCCGATCTTCTCGGGTCTCGGGCCCATGCGCTATCCCTTCGAGATGAACCCGGCGGACGCGCCGGATGCGGCCTTGGCGCAGACCTACTTCGTGCAGGGCATGAACCTGTTTTACGGCTTCAACCATCCGGAGGCGGCCCTGTCGTTCGCCGAGGCGGCGGTGCTCGCGCCCCTGGACCCGATGCCCTATTGGGGGATCGCCCTGTCGGTCGGGCCGGACATCAACTCCAATCCCGACGATCCGTGCCTGGATGTGGCCGGCAAGACGGCGGCGAAGGCGGCGGCCGCGGCGGCGGCGCAGTGCGCAGCGGCGCCGGGCCTGTGCGCGCCCGGCGCCCGCACGCCGGAGCGGCTCGAACTGATGCTCGCCGAGGCGATTGACCTGCGCTACGGAAGCGACGATCCGGAGTACGCGCGCAACGTAGCCTACGCCGACGCGATGGCGGAGACGGTCGCGGCCTTCCCGGCGGAGGCGGATGCGCATGTGCTCTACGCGGCGGCCCAGATGGACGTCTGTCCCTGGCAGTGGTGGCTGAAGCCGGGCCAGAGCGACTGCGAGGGCTGGAGCCCGGCGGGCGACGATCCGACGCTGACCTACGCCTCGCCGCGCATCGAGATCGCGATCGACCATATCGAACGCGCCATCACCCTCTATCCGCGCCATCTCGGCGCGCGCCACTATCACATCCACGCGGTGGAGGAATCGCCGACGCCGGCGGACGCGCTGGAGACGGCGGAGATTCTGGCCGAACTTGGCCCGGGCATGGGCCACATCGTGCACATGCCCTCGCACATCTACCGCCGCTTGGGGCGGCACGATCTGGCCTCGCTCTACAACTACCGCTCCGTCGCCGTCGACGCCGCCTATGTGGCGCAGGTGCCGAAGGCGGCGCGCTATCTGCTGCACTATCTCAACCACGACCGGCACTTCCTGATGATCTCGCTGGGGTTCGAAGGGCGGCGCTCGGAGACCCTGTCGACCGCGGACATCCTGATCGGCGGCGCGACGGAGTACGCGGAGAAGGCCTACAGCGAAAATACGGCGGCCAATCTCTCTGTCTCCGCCGTCAAGCCGGATTACTTCTTCACCGCCGGACTGTGGGCGCTGGCGCGCTTCTCCAGCATCAGCCCGCTACGGGTCGACGACCCGGCCGCGGTGAGCTGCGATCCGGCCGATCTCGATTCCGGGCCTCAGGTCACCTGGTCGACGCCCTATCGCTATTTCCTGACCCGCGTGGGGGAGGGGATGGACGGGCTGGAGGGCCTGTCGGACCGGACGATCAAGTTCCCGATGGCGCGCTTGGCCGCGGACTATACCTACCTGATGGGCCTGGCCGCCGATCCGGCGGCGAACGGCGCGCGGCTCCTCGACTGCTTCGCGGGCCGCTATCAGGAGACCGAGGCGGCGGCGGCGCGCATCGCACAGGAGGACGCCCGCTTCTACGCCGGCTACGGCAACAACCGCGCTGAGGCGGTCCGTCGGCTGATGGTGACGACCTTGGCGGCGCGCATCGCCCGCCGGCTCGCGCCGGGCGACGCGCCCGCGGCCTTCGAGGCGCTGCTGGGCCCGCTCGGCGCCTCGGGCGCCGCCGCCTGCGCGATGGAGGAGCCGCCGATCGCGGTCGCCTTGCTGGAGGGCGCGGTCGCCCTGCAGGACGGGCTCTATTACAACGAACCGGACGACTGGTTCTATCCGGTGCGCGAGAGCCTGGGTGCGGCCTATCTGGAGGCGGGCCGGCCGGACTGCGCGCTCGCCGTCTTCCAGCGCGATCTGGAGGAACATCCGCGCAACCCGCGCAGCCTGTTCGGTCTGGCCGAGACGCTCGACGCCCTGGGCGAGGCGGAGGAGGCCGAACGGGTGCGCGCGGAGTTCCGCACGGTCTGGCGCAATTCGGAGCTGCGCATGACCTTGGCGGAGTTGCGTTAGGCGCGGGCGGCGGGCGGCGTCGCCCAAACCTCCCGATCCAGGCGCATCACGAGACACGCGTCGGCGCCGAAGCTCTGACGCTCGATCGGGCGGAAGCCGAGACGGGCGTAGAAGCGCTGGGCGCGGACATTGTCCGCCAACGGATCGATCAGCACGGCGGTCACCGCCGGATCGGCGAAGCAGCGCGCGAGCGCGAGGCGCATCATTTCCGTCCCGAAGCCGCGGCCGAGGCAATCGGGCTCCCCGATCCAGATGTCGATGGCGCGCTGGTTCGGCGCGACCGCGCCCCAGTATCCGGTCGGATCCCGCGCGGGATCAATGATCTGCAGGAAGCCGATGGGACGGCCGTCCCGCTCCGCGATCAGCATCTGGCGCCAGTCGACCCGCTCCGGGATCTCCCGCTCCCAATCGAACGGCCCGTCGGCGCCCATGGCCGCTTTCACATGCGGCGCGGCCTCCCAGCGGCGAAGCAGCGGGATGTCCGAAACGGCGGCGGGGCGCAGATGCATGCCGGTCTTCTCCGAAAGCGCGGCGCCTTTTATCATGCCGCCTCTTCGATTGGGAAGGAGGCGCAATGCGATGCGGGCTTGGATCTGGGCGGCGGCTCTGGCCCTGGCCCTGGCTCTGGCGTCGTCCGTGAGCGGCGCGGCCACAGCCCAGGAGGTCGCCGCTCTTGGCGACGGAGAGTTGATCGTGCTCGCCGCGCCCCGGGCCGACGATTCCTACTACGCCCCCATGGCGGACGCGATCGTCGCTTTCCACATCCGCTTCGCGAAGGCGCTCGCGGGCGGCGATCGGGCGCTGATCCTGACCGACGCCGCGACCCGGCCGCACTATGTCCAGGCGCTGGGCGAGGAGGCCGTCCTGGTCGCGCCGATGGAGGACGTCTGGGCGCGCGATTTCTCCCTGACCCGCCCCGAGCGCCCGGTGCGGTTCCGCTACACCGCCGAAGGGCAGGGCGGCGGTCGCGGCGGCCAACGCGACGCGGACTGGGTTCAGAGCGGCTTCGAGAGGCTGGCCGCCGCGGCGGGCTTGGACTACCGCGTCAGCACGCTCTTCAACGACGGCGGCAATCTCGTCGACGATTACGCGGGCGCGGCGGTCCTCAGCCGGAAAGTCCTGCGCGACAACGGCCTCACCGAGGCGGAGGGGCGCGCGGCGCTTCGCGAGGAGGCGGGCCTCGAGACCGTCGCCTTCATCGAAGCCGACGAGCAGGGCGGGCTCGAGCACGCCGACGGCGTGGTCGCCTTCCTGGAGCCGGGCGTCCTGGTCGTGAACCGCTATCCCGACGATCCGGACTATGCGGCGGCGCTCCGCGCCGATCTGGAGAGAGGCTTGCCGGGCGTCGCGCTCCACGAGATCCCGGCTCCCTATGACGACAGCGCGGTCTATGACGCGCGGTTCGGCTCCGCCTGCGGGCTCTACACGAACATGGTCGTCACCCCGCATCGCATCTATCTGCCGCAATTCGGCGTCCCCGAGGACTCCGAGGCGCTGGCTCTGATCGAAAGCCTGACGGACAAGCAGGTCGTCCCGGTCGAGTCCGGCGGCGTCTGCAGCATGGGCGGCGGCGTGCGCTGCATGAGCTGGCAGGTCCGCGGCGAGAATGCGGCCCGGCTGTTGGGCTGGCGGGCGGCGCGCGCGCCGCAATAATCGGCTGGCGGGACCCTCCCGGCGGCGCTAGCCTCGCCGAACGGCTCCCACCCTCCGCAGAGGCCCGTCCATGCGCATCGCCGTCGGCGGCTTTCAGCACGAAACCAACACCTTCGCCCCGGTGACGGCGGAGTACGAGAAGTTCGCGCGCACCGACGGCTGGCCGGGGCTCGCCTATGGCGAGGCCATGCTGGACGCCGTGGACGGCGTCCACATCCCGATCAGCGGGGCGGTTGGCCGCTTGCGGGAGGCCGGGGCGACGTTGGTCCCGCTGTCCTGGTGCTCCGCCCCGCCGTCGGCGCAGGTGACCGAGGACGCCTTCGAGCGCATCGCCGGCGGCCTGCTGGGGACGCTGCGAGAGGCGATCGCCGCCGACGGTCCGGTCGACGGCGTCTATCTGGACCTGCACGGCGCCATGGTGACGGAGCACCTGGAAGACGGCGAAGGGGAGCTGCTGCGCCGGCTGCGCGCGCTGATCGGGCCGGACGTTCCCGTGGCGGCCAGCCTCGACCTGCACGCCAACGTCACCGAGGCGATGCTTCGCCACGCCGACGTGATCGACATCTATCGGACCTATCCGCATGTCGACATGGGGGAAACCGGCGCCCGCACGGCAGGCCACCTGCTGGCGCTGCTGCGCGCTGGAGGAAAGCCCGCCAAGGCGCTCAGAAAGCTCGATTTTCTGATCCCGTTGAATTGGGGCTGCACGGACATCGCGCCGATGGACGCGCTCTATGGCGAGGCGCTGCCGCAGCGCTTGGCGCAGACGCCCGGCCTCGCCGCGCTGGCGGTCGCCTGCGGCTTTCCCCAGGCGGACATCCGCGAGGTGGGCCCCGCGGTCCTGGCCTATGGCGCCGATCAGGCGACGGCCGACGCCGCGGCCGATGCGATGGCGGCGGCGATCGTCGCGCGGCAGGCTGAGTTCGGGGAGCCGATCTACGATCCCAAGGGTGCGGTCGCCGAAGCGCTCGCCCGCGTCGGCGCCGGCGCGGCGCGCCCCATCGTGATCGCCGACACGCAGGACAATCCCGGCGGCGGCGGACCGGGCGACACGACGGGCATGCTGCGCGCCCTGCTGGCGGCGAAGGCGCGCGGCGCCGTGCTGGCGATGCTGATCGACCCGGAGAGCGCCGAGACGGCGCACGCCGCCGGGGAGGGCGCGACCGCCCGTTTCGCGCTCGGCGGCCGGCGCTATCCCGGCGACAGCCCGGTGGAGGGCGCGGCCGAGGTCCTGCGCGTTGGCGACGGCCACTTCACCGCGACCGGGCCGATGTGGGGCGGGGCGCGGATGGAATTGGGACCGATGGCGCTGTTGGACATGGACGGCGTCAAGGTCGTCGTCGCCTCGCGCGAGATGCAGGCGGGCGATCAGGCCATGCTGCGTCATTTGGGCGTGGAGCCGTCGGCGCAGCCGATCCTCGTGCTCAAGAGTTCGGTGCATTTCCGCGCGGATTTCGAGCCCATCGCGGACGTCGTGCTGACGGCGGCGGCGCCGGGGCCCGTCACGGCCGATCCGGCGACGCTGGCCTATCGCAACATCCGCCCCGGCGTGCGCCGGCGGCCCGATCTGTGAGGGGGCGGGCGTGAGTCGCCACGACGGCCAGCGCGTGCTGGTGACCGCCGCCGGCGCCGGCATCGGCCGGCGCATCGCGGAGCGGTTCGCGGAAGAGGGCGCGCAGGTGTTCGCCTGCGACCTTGACGCCATGGCCTTGGAGAGCTTGCCGTCGAGCATTCACCGCCGCGCGGCCGACGTCGCCGATCCGGCGGCGGTGGCGGGGCTGTTCGCTGCGGCGGACGCGGCGCTCAGCGGGCTCGACGTGCTGGTCGCGGCGGCGGGGACGGCCGGACCGATCGCGCCGGTCGAGGAGACCGAGCCCGACGCCTGGCGCCGCTGCGTGGAGGTCAGCCTCTACGGGACCTACCTCTGCGCCCGCGCGGCCGCCTCGCGGCTGAAGGCGGCCGGCGGCGGCTCGATCATCGCCTTCTCGTCGACCGCCGGGCTCCACGGCTACCCGCAGCGCACCGCCTATTGCGCGGCCAAATGGGGCGTCATCGGGCTGGTGAAGTCGCTCGCAACCGAATTGGGCCCGCACCGCATACGGGTGAATGCGATCTGCCCCGGCGTGGTGGAGGGCGAGCGGATGGATCGCGTGATCGCCGGCGAGGCCGCGGCCCGCGGCGTCGCGGAGGAGGCGGTGCGGGCCGCCTACACGGAGGGCAGCAGCCTGCGGCAATGGGTGACGGCCGACGATCTGGCGGCGATGGCGCTCTTCCTCGCGTCGGACGGGGCCGCGAAGATCTCCGGCCAGGCGCTGCCGGTGGACGGGCACACCGAGGCGCGCTACTGAACCGACTGCCGCCCCTTGACCTTCCATGAACTGGAAACCTCATCTAACGGATAGCGAGAGGTTCTTAGTGGAAGGAGCGCGCCGTCATGGCCCATGCGCACGACTGTTCGCAGCACGCGGCCGACAGGCCGGCGCCGACCGGATCGGAGCGCCCGAAGGACGGCTATATCTGCCCGATGTGCCCGGACGTCTGGAGTCCCGTTCCCGCGGACTGCCCCTCCTGCGGCATGGCGCTGGAGCCGGCGCGGCCGCAGAAGGCTGAAACCAAGGTCGAGTACACCTGCCCGATGCACCCCGAGATCGTGCGGGACGCGCCCGGCGACTGTCCGATCTGCGGCATGGCGCTGGAGCCGCGCACGGTGACGGCGGAGACGCCGCCCAATCCGGAACTCGTCGATATGACGCGCCGGTTCTGGGGCGGGTTGGCGTTGACCATCCCGGTTTTCCTCCTGGCGATGGGGGAGTTCATTCCGCCGCTCGAGCAGGCCTTAGCCGGCGATTGGGCGCGCTGGGTGCAGCTCGTGCTCACGACCCCCATCATGTTCTGGGCGGGCTGGCCCTTCTTCGTGCGCGGCTGGAAGTCGATCCGCACGGTCAATCCGAACATGTTCACCCTGATCGCGATCGGCACGGGCGCGGCCTATCTGTTCAGCGTGGTGGCCGTGATCGCGCCGCAGATCTTCCCCGCCGGGTTCCTGACGGCGGGAGGTGCTGCGCCGCTCTATTTCGAGACCGCAGGCGTCATCATCACCCTCATGCTGCTCGGCCAGGTGTTGGAGTTGCGGGCGCGCGAGCGCACCGGCGACGCCCTGAAGGCGCTGATCGATCTGGCGCCAAAGACGGCGATCCGTCTGACAGACTGCGGACACGAGCGGGAGGTCGGCCTCGATCAGGTGCAGGTCGGCGACCGGCTGCGCGTCCGGCCGGGCGACAGCGCGCCCGTCGACGGCGTCGTTCTCGAAGGGACGGCCGTACTCGACGAAAGCATGGTGACCGGCGAATCCAAGCCCGTCACGAAGCGCCCCGACGATCCCGTCATCGGCGGCACGATCGTGCAGGGCTCGACCGGGATCGTGATGCGCGCGGAGAAGGTGGGCGACGACACCATGCTCTCGCGCATCGTCGCCCTCGTCGCCGACGCGCAAAGGAGCCGTGCGCCGATCCAGTCCCTGGCGGACCGGGTGGCCGGGATTTTCGTGCCGACCGTGGTCGTGATCGCGATCGCGTCGTTCGCCGTTTGGGCGCTGGTCGGGCCGCCCCCCGCGCTTGCCTACGGGCTCGCCGCGGCGGTGACGGTGCTGATCATCGCCTGCCCCTGCGCGCTCGGGCTGGCGACGCCTATGTCGGTGATGACCGGCGTCGGGCGCGGCGCCCAGGCGGGCGTGCTGATCCGCAATGCGGAGGCGATCGAGCGCATCGCGAAGATCGACACGCTGGTGCTCGACAAGACCGGCACCCTGACCGAGGGCAAGCCTGCCGTCGAGGCGATCGAGACGGCGGGCGGCGCCTCCTCCGACGAGTTGTTGCGCCGCGCCGCCGCGTTGGAGCGTGCGAGCGGCCATCCGCTGGCCCGCGCCTTCGTCGAGGCGGCGGAGGCGCGCGGGCTCTCGCTCCCCGCGACGCCGGACGATTACGAGCAGCATGACGGCAAGGGGATCGTCGGCGCGGTGGACGGCGCGCGTCTTGCGATCGGCAATGCGGCGATGATGCGCGTCGCAGGCGCCGACCCCGCGCCGCTTGAGCAGACGGCGGACGGCTGGCGCGACGAGGGGGCGACGGCGGTCTTCGTTGCGCTCGACGGCCGGCTGGCCGGGGTCGTGAAGATCGCCGATCCGATCAAGGAGACCACGGCGGAGGCGATTGAGGGGCTGCACCGCGCCGGGGTGCGCCTCGTGATGTTGACCGGCGACAACGCCAAGACCGCGCAGGCCGTGGCGCGCCGCCTGGGCCTCGACGAAGTGGAGGCGGAGGTGATGCCCGAGGACAAGCACGCGGTCGTCGAGCGGCTCCAGAAAGAGGGGCGCCGCGTCGCCATGGCCGGCGACGGCGTCAACGACGCCCCGGCGCTCGCGCGCGCCGATGTCGGCATCGCCATGGGCGCGGGCGCCGACGTCGCGATCGAGAGCGCGCACGTCACCCTGGTTAAAGGCGATCTGCGCGGCGTTCTGCGGGCCCGGACGCTGGGCCGCGCGGTGATGCGGAACATCCGGCAGAATCTGTTCTTCGCATTCATTTACAACGGGCTCGGGGTCCCGGTCGCGGCGGGCGTGCTCTATCCCGTGTTCGGATTGCTGTTGAGCCCGATGATCGCGGCCGCCGCCATGAGCCTGAGTTCCGTCTCGGTGATCGGCAACGCGCTGCGGCTGCGTCGCCAGAAGTTGTAGGAGGGCCTGAGCATGAACATCGGCGAAGCGGCCAAGCTGTCCGGCGTCCCGGCGAAGACGATCCGCTATTACGACGAAATCGACCTGATCAAGCCGTCGGGCCGCACGGCGGGGGGCTACCGGGACTATGACGAACGTGCGGTGGAGAGCCTGCGCTTCGTGCGCCATGCGCGCGGCCTCGGCTTCTCGGTCGAGGACTGCCGCGCGCTGCTCTCCCTTTACCGCGACCGCAACCGGGCCAGCGCCGATGTGAAGTCCCTGACGGCGAAGCATCTGGCGCGCATCGAAAGCAAGATCGCCGAACTGGAGAGCATGAAGCGCACGCTGCAGGACCTGACCGCCCGCTGCCAGGGCGACGACCGACCGGATTGCCCGATCCTCGACAACCTTGCCGGGCCGGAGCGGAGCAGGGCGGAGGCGCGGGGATGAACGGCGGCGTCAGCCGAAACACGCTCGTCGGGTTGGCCGGGGCCGGCGCCGTCGCTGCGGGCCTCGCCGTCGGCCTCTACCTCTGGCAGGCGGAGAGCGCCCGGGCGCCGGACAGCCCGTCCGCCGATTGGCGCGGCGTGCGCATTTCGGCCGACGCGCCCGAACTCGCGGCCAAGGGCGCGCCGCTCTATCGGGACGCCTGCGCCGCCTGCCACGGCGCCGATCTGGAAGGCGCCGTGAACTGGCGCCAGCCTCTGGCCGACGGGACGCTGCCGCCGCCGCCGCACGACGAGACCGGCCACACCTGGCACCATCCGGACGGCTTCCTCTTCGCCTACACCAAGTTCGGCGGGCAGCCCTTCATGCCGGAAGGCCGGCGCAGCGCCATGCCGGCCTTCGCCGACGCCTACAGTGACGACGAGATCCTGGCGATCCTGACCTACATCAAGAGCACCTGGCCGGAGGACGTTGCCGCCCGACAGGCGCGGATCACGGAGCAGGCGTCCGGTGGCGATTAGAGTGTGGCGCTCGAGGGCGTGCGCACCGGGGCCGCGGGGGTGAAGACAATCATTCGGGCTCGCGTCCGTACTGGTCGTCCAGACGCTCGATGTCGTCCTCGCCGACATAGTCGCCGACCTGCACCTCGATCAGGTGGAGCGGCTCCGCGCCGCGATTCTCCAGCCGGTGCGTCTCGCCCACGGGGACGAAGGTGGATTGGTTCCGGCGCAGCAGTTCGACCCGCTCGCCGATGGTGACGTGCGCTTCGCCCTGCACGACGATCCAATGTTCCGAACGTTTGGCGTGCCGCTGCAGGGAGAGCCGACCGCCCGGCTTCACCACGATGCGCTTGACCCGGAAATCCGGCTCCTTGTCGATGTCCTCATAGGTTCCCCAGGGGCGATGCACCCGCCGATGCTCCGTCGCTTCCGGACGGCCCGCCGCCTCCAGCTCGCCCACCAGACGCTTGAGCGCCTGCGCGCGATCCGCCGGCGCGACCAGCACGGCGTCCGGCGTCGCCGCCACCACCATGCCGTCGAGGCCGATCGCGGCCACCAGACCCGCCCCGTCGCTGGCGACGAAGCAGTTTCGGCTGTCGATCAGGCGCACGTCGCCGCGGACGACGTTGCCGTCGGCGTCCGCGGCGCCGGCCTCCCGCAGCGCGGAAAAGGCGCCGAGGTCGCTCCAGCCCATATCGACCGGGACCACCGCCGCGCGATCGGTGCGCTCCATCACCGCGACGTCGATCGCCTCCGCCGGGCAGGCGGCGAACCGCGCCTCCGGCAGGCGCAGGAAGCCGAGGTCGGGCCGCGCCTCCGCCAAGGACTGCTGACAGGCCGCGAGGATCTCCGGCGCGTGGCGCTTCAGTTCGCGCAGCATCGCCTCGGCCTTGAAGACGAACATGCCGCTGTTCCATCCATAGCCGCCGGCCGCCAGGAAGCCTTCGGCCGCGGCGCGGTCCGGCTTCTCGACGAAGCGCTCGACGGCCGAGACTCCGTCGAGCTCGGGAAGGGCCGCGCCCGCCTTGATGTAGCCGTAGCCGGTCTCCGGCCGGTCGGGCTCGATCGCGAAGGTGACGAGCCACCCCTGCCGCGCCGCCGCCCGGGCGCGATCGAGCGCCGCGTGAAAGGCCGGCTCGTCGGCGATGCGGTGGTCGGAGGGCAGCACCGCGACGATGGCTTCCGGCGACTCCGCCGCCGCCTGCAACGCCGCCAGGGCGACGGCCGGCGCGGTGTTGCGCCCCACCGGCTCCAGCAGCAGCGCGGCCGGGGTGCAGCCGACCGCCTCCAACTGGTCGCGCACGATGAAGCGGTGCAGGTCGTTGGCGATCACCAGCGGCGGCGCGAAGCGGGCCGGGTTCCCCACCCGGCGCACCGTTTGCTGGAGCGGCGTCTCCGCGCCGTCCAGCGCCAGCAATTGCTTGGGATAGGCCTTGCGTGAGAGAGGCCAAAGGCGCGAGCCGGCGCCGCCGGAGAGGATGACGGGGTGGATTCTCGTCGAAGTCGCCACGGCGCGGTCTCGGTCTGGTCAGCGATGGACGCACCATAGGGGCCGCGGGCTGGCGCGAAAAGCTAGCGATCCTCCGAGGGCGCGCGGCCGAAGCGTTGGCGGTAGCTGCGCGAGAAGTGCGCGGCCGACGCGAAGCCGCAGGCGACCGCCACGTCCAGGACCGGCATTTCCGTCCCCTGCAAGAGCGTGCGCGCCCGGTCGAGCCGCAGGCGGCGGTAATAGGCGCCGGGGCTGGCGTCCAGCCAGCGACGGAACATGCGCTCCAGCTCCCGGGCGGAGACGCCGGCGGCCTCTGCGATCTCGGCGGTGGAAAGGGGCTCGTCCAGCGCGGCCTCCATGGCCTCCACGGCTCGGATCAGGCGCGGGTTCGCACTCTTCAGCCGCTGGCGCAGCGGCATGCGCTGGCTGTCCCCGCCTTCGCGGATGCGCGCGTAGACGAAGAAATCGGCGCAGGCCGCCGCCAGCTCCTGCCCATGCTGCGTGCGGATCAGGTTCAGCATCAGGTCGAGCCCCGCCGTCGCGCCCGCCGAGGTGAAGCGGTCGCGGTCGACCACGAACAAATCCTGCCGCGCCTCGACCCGCGGATAGCGCTCGGCGAAGCTTTCGAGCTCCTGCCAATGGGTGGTGGCCCGATAGCCGTCGAGCAACCCGGCTTCCGCAAGGGCGAAGCTGCCGGTGTCGATCGCCCCCAGGCGCGCCCCGAAGGCGGCCGCCCGGCGCAGCCAGGCGAGCAGCGGACGGGTGATCGCCTCCTCGTGGTCGTAGCTCGCCGTGACCACGATCGCCGGCAAGGCGGGGGCGTCCGCTAGGCTGTAGTCGACGACGGAGGTCATGCCATTGACGGCCGTCACCGGCTCTCCATCCTGCGAGAGGAGACGCCATTCGTAGAGCGTCCGCCCGGCGAAGAGATTGGCGACGCGCAGCGGCTCGACGGCCGCGGCGAAGGCGAGCAGCGAGAACTTGGGCTGCAGCAGAAAGCCGATGCGCTGAATCTGACCGGATCGTTGTGGGGCGAACATGACGGGCCTTCACGGCGTAGGTATGGGACCGACGGCGCGCCCGGTCCCCCCGCGGGCCGCATTCCTTCGATATGGGGATGCGCCGTCGCGTCGGAAGGGGGGCGGTGCGCGGCCGGCGCGGGTAAATGTGAAAATAGTCAAGAAATCGGCGGAAAATGTAAAATGCTTTTCCGACACAAGCGTAGCCTCGTCTGCACGCCTGACCAACCAGCCCGCCGAGGACGCCAGCCCATGAACCGAGACGTCGTCATCACCTGCGCCGTGACCGGATCCGGCGCGACCCATGACAAGCACCCGGACCTGCCCAAGACGCCCGCCCAGATCGCCGACAGCGCGATCGAGGCCGCCAAGGCCGGCGCGGCCATCGTCCATATCCATGTGCGCGAGGACGACGGGACCCCGTGCCGCGATCCCGACAAGTTCGCGGAAGTGTGCGAGCGCATCCGGGCGAGCGGTGTGGACGTCGTCCTGAACCTGACCGCCGGCATGGGCGGGGATCTGACCCTTGGCCCGCCGGACGATCCGATGCGGATCGACGAGACGGCGACCGACATGGCCTCGGCGAGCGAGCGGCTCGAACATGTGCGCCGCGCGATGCCGGAAATCTGCACGCTCGATTGCGGCACCATGAATTTCGGCCATGGCGACTACGTCATGACCAATACGACGTCGATGCTCTTCGCCTTGGCGAAGGAGATTCAGGCGCTCGGCGTCAAGCCGGAGATCGAGGCCTTCGACACCGGCCATATCGTGCAGGCGCAGGAGCTGATCGACGCGGGGTTGATCGACGCTCCGCCGTTGTTCCAGCTCTGCCTCGGCATTCCCTACGGCGCGCCGGCGACCCCGACCGCGATGAAGGCGATGGCTGAGATGCTGCCGGCCGGCGCCAACTGGTCCGGGTTCGGCATCAGCCGCCAGCAGATGCCGATGGTGGCGCAGGCGGCGCTGCTGGGCGGCAATGTGCGCGTCGGATTGGAGGACAATCTCTATCTCGAGCGCGGCGTCTTCGCCTCGAACGCGGATCTCGTCGCCCGGGCGCGCCAGATTCTGGAGTTGATGGGCGCGCGGGTCCTCTCCCCGGACGAGGCGCGGGCGAAGTTCGCCCTCGCCAAGCGCCACTGAGCGACGCCGCTGATCGACAAGGATTGCCGGACATGTCGGAGATCAAGACCGTCGGCCTGATCGGGGGCGGCGTCATCGGCGCGGGCTGGGCGGCGCGCTGCCTGGCGCACGGGCTGGACGTCGTCGCCTGGGACCCCAATCCGGAGGGCGCCGCCGTGCTGCGCGCCAAGGTCGACAACGCCTGGCCGGCGCTTGAGACGCTGGGCCTCGCCGAGGGCGCGTCGCGCGACCGACTGCGCATCGCCGCCAGCCTGGAGGAGGCGGCGGACGCCGCCGACTTCGTCCAGGAATCGGCGCCGGAGCGTTTGGACCTCAAGATCGACGTCCACCGCCGGATTGACGCGGCCGCCGGGCCGGACACGCTGATCGCCAGCTCCACCTCCGGCCTGCTGCCGAGCGACTTCCAGGCGGAGTGCGCGCGCCCGGAGCGGGTGCTGGTCGGCCATCCCTTCAATCCTGTCTATCTGCTGCCGCTGGTCGAGGTGCTGGGCGGCAAGAAGACCGACCCGGCGGCGCTCGACCGGGCGGAGGCCTTCTACCGCGCGATCGGCATGCACCCCTTGCGCGTGCGCACGGAGGTGGAGGGCTTCCTCTCCGACCGGCTGCAGGAGGCGCTGTGGCGCGAGAATCTTCATCTGGTGGCCGAGGGCGCGGCGACGACCGGGGAGTTGGACGACGCCATCGTCTACGGCCCCGGGCTGCGCTGGGCCTTCATGGGAGTCAACAAGACCTTCGCGCTGGCCGGGGGCGAGCAGGGCATGCGCCATTTCATGGAGCAGTTCGGCCCCGCCCTGAAGTTGCCCTGGACCAAGCTGGAGGCGCCGGAGCTGACCGACGATTTGATCGACCGGATGGTCGAGGGGACCGAGGCGCAGCTCGGCGGGACGACGATCCGCGAGATGGAGCGGCTGCGCGACGCGTGCCTGATCGCGATCATGCGCGCGCTGGCCCAGTACCGCCAGGGCGCCGGCCGGCTTCTGGCCGAGCGCGCCGAACAGGGAGAGTGACGCCCCATGCATTTCGCGCAGACCGACGAACAGAAGATGGTGATCGAGACCGCGCGCCGGTTCGTTGAGGAGACGCTCTATCCGCACGAGCGGACGGTCGAGGAACGCGACGACGTGCCGGCGGAGGTGGCCGACGAGATCAAGCGCCGGTCGATCGAGCTCGGCCTCTACGCCGCCGCGATGCCGGTCGAGTTGGGCGGCGGCGGGCTCGATACGCTCTCAATGAGCATGCTGGATCGGGAGCTGGGCCGCGCCTCCTACGCGCTGCACTATCTGGTTTATCGCCCTTCCAACATCCTGCAGGCCTGCGTCGGCGAGCAGCGGGAGAAATACCTGCTGCCCTGCATCCGCGGCGAGAAGGTCGATTGCCTGGCGATGACCGAGCCCGGCGCGGGCTCCGACGTGCGCGGCATGAAGTGCAAGGCCGAGCGCGACGGGGACGACTGGGTCATAAACGGGACCAAGCACTTCATCAGCCACGCCGACTGGGCCGATTTCGTGATCCTGATGGCGGCGACCGGCGAGGAGGAGGCCCCCCCGCAATCGGGCCGAGGACCGCGCAAGAAGATCACGACTTTCCTGGTCGACAAGGGGACGCCCGGATTCACGGTGCGGCCCGGCTACAAGAACGTCTCCATGCGCGGCTATCACAACTTTATCCTCGAATTCGACGATTGCCGCGTGCCGACCTCCCAGGTGTTGGGCGAAATCGACAAGGGCTTCGACGTCGCCAATGACTGGCTCGGCGCGACGCGGCTGCAGGTCGCGGCGACCTGTCTGGGGCGCTGCGACCGGGCGCTGGAGCTGTCGACGCGCTGGGCGGCGGAGCGCAAGCAGTTCGGCCAGCAGATCGGCAAGTTCCAGGGCGTCAGCTTCAAGCTCGCCGACATGGCGCTGAAGCTGAAGGCGGCCGAACTGCTGACCTACGAGGCCGCCTGGAAGCACGACCAGGGCGCGATGACCGACAGCGACGCGGCCATGGCGAAGCTGGCGGCGACCGAGGCGCTCGGCTTCATCGCGGACGAGGCGATCCAGATCCATGGCGGCATGGGGCTGATGAACGACCTGCCGCTGGAGATGATCTGGCGCGATGCGCGGCTCGAGCGCATCTGGGAGGGCACGTCCGAGATCCAGCGCCACATCATCTCGCGCGGGCTCCTGCGCCCGCTCGGCGGCTGAAGCCGGGGGAGGGCGCGGTCATGGCGCTCGACGAGGCGGGCGCGCCCGCTCTCACGGGCCTTTCGCGACTGCTGGCGCCGCGGCGAATCGCCTTCGTCGGCGGGCGCGAATGCGCGGTCGCAATCGAGCAATGCCGCCGGGCCGGCTTCGCAGGCGCGATCGAGGCGGTGCACCCGCGGCGCGAGGATCTGGCCGGCGTTCCTTGCGTGCGTTCGGTCGAGGACTTGTCGGCCCCGCCGGACGCCGTGTTCCTGGCCGTGCCGCCGGAGGCGACGGTGGGGACGGCCGCCCGGCTCTCCGCCATGGGCGCTGGCGGCGCCGTCTGCTACGCGGCCGGCTTCGCAGAGGCCGGACCGCACGGGGCGGCGTTGCAGCAAGCGCTTCTGGAGGCCGCCGGCGCCATGCCGGTGCTGGGGCCGAACTGCTACGGGCTGCTCAACTATCTCGACGGGGCGGCGCTCTGGCCCGACGTGCACGGCGGGGAGCGGGTCGCGCGCGGCGTCGGCCTGATCTCCCAATCCAGCAATCTCGCCATCAACCTGACCATGCAGCGTCGCGGCCTTCCGATCGCCTATGTGGCGACGGTCGGCAACGCGGCCCGCGTCGGCGTCGCCGACTTGATCGAAGCCTATGCGGCGGACCCGCGGGTCAGCGCCGTCGGCGTCTATCTGGAGAGCCTCGGCGGCGCGCCGCATCGGTTTGCCGCCGCGGTGCGGTCGGCGCAGGCGGCGGGCAAGCCGGTGGTCGCCTTCAAGACCGGCCGCTCCGAAGCGGGCGCCCGCGCGACGCTGAGCCACACCTCCAGCCTGGCCGGCGGCGCGGCGGCCTTCGACGCCTTCCTCGACGGCCTCGACGTGCCGCAGGCCTTCTCCGTCCCGGCCTTCCTGGAGGCGTTGAAGCTGCTGCACGTCCTCGGTCCGCTGCCGGGTGCGCGGCTCGTCTCCATGAGCTGCTCCGGCGGGGAGGCGGCGCTTGTCGCCGACGCCGCGGCGCGGCTCGGCGTCGAGACGCCGTCGCTCGACGCCGAGGCGTCGAGGCTCCTTTCGGCCGTCCTGGGACCGAAGGTCGCGATCGACAACCCGCTCGACTACCACACCTACATCTGGCTCGACGGGGAGGCGTGCCGCGCCTGCTATACGGCGGCGCTCGGTGCGCCGACGGCGGATGTCGGGATGTTGGTGCTCGACTACCCCAAGGACGGGGCAGGCGACGCCACCGGCTGGGATTTGGCGACGGACGCCTTGATCGCCGCGGCGCAGGCGACCGGCCGGCCGGCGCTCGTCGCCGCGACCCTTCCGGAATGCCTGCCGGAGGGGCCGCGTGCGCGGTTGATGCAGGCCGGCGTCGCCCCGATGCAGGGGATCGAGGAGGCGCTGTTCGCCATCCGCGCCGCCGCGGTCGCCGGCCGTGCGCGGCCCGGCGTCGCGCCGTCGCCGGTCGCGCCGCCCGCGGTGCTGCGAGACGGACCGGCGCGCACGCTGGATGAATGGCGCGCGAAGAAGCGCCTCGCGGCCTGGGGGCTGAGCGCGCCGGAGGGCGCCTTGGTGACGGACGCGACCGAAGCCGCGGCGGCGGCCGAGGCGCTCGGCTACCCGGTCGCCGTGAAGATCGTCAGCGCCGCGTTGGCGCATAAGAGCGAGGTCGGCGGCGTGCGCCTGGGGCTCGGCGATGCCGACGCCGTCGTCGCCGCGGTCGACGCGCTCTCCGCGACGGGTGAGCGCTTCCTGGTCGAGCGCATGGTGACGGACGGCGTCGCGGAGTTGATCCTGGGCGTGACCCGCGACCCGCAGATCGGCCTGTGTGTGATGATCGGCGCCGGCGGGGTGCTGACGGAGCTGCTCGCGGATCGCGCCGTGCTGCCGCTGCCGACGGATGCGGCGGCGGTGGAGCGCGCGTTGGACGGCTTGCGCATCGCGCGCCTGCTGACCGGCTATCGCGGCCGGCCGCCGGCCGACCGGGCGGCGGCGGTCGCCGCGGCGCTGGCCGTCGCCGATTTCGCGACGGCCCACGCCGATCGGTTGCTGGAGTTGGACGTGAACCCGCTGATCGTGCGGCCCGAGGGGCTGGGCGCGATCGCCGCGGACGCGCTGATACGCTGGATCGAGGAAGGAGAGGACGGATGAGCGACAGCCTGACGGTCACGGAATCCGACGGCGTTCTGGAGGTCGTGGTCGACCGCCCGAAGGCGAACGCCATCGACAACGCGACCAGCCGCGCGATGGGCGACCTCTTCGCGCGCTTCCGCGACGACCCGGACCTGCGGGTCGCGATTCTGACCGGAGGCGGGGAGAAATTCTTTTCCGCCGGGTGGGACCTGAAGGAGGCGGCGAGCGGAGAGGCCGAATACGAGGACGATTACGGCGTCGGCGGTTTCGGCGGGCTGCAGGAGCTGCCGGATCTGAACAAGCCCGTGATCTGCGCCGTCAACGGCATGGCGGTCGGCGGCGGGTTCGAGATCGCGCTCGCCTGCGACATGCTGATCGCGGCGGATCACGCCCGCTTCGCCCTGCCGGAGATCAATGTGGGCGTGCTGGCGGACGCCGCGACCATCAAGCTGCCGAAGCGCATCCCCTACCACATCGCCATGGACATGCTGCTGACCGGCCGCTGGATGGAGGCGGGCGAGGCGAAGCAGTGGGGCCTCGTGAACGAGGTCGTCCCGGCCGACCAGCTTCTGCCGCGGGCGCGGGAGATCGCGCGGCTTCTGGCCGAGGGCCCGCCGCTCGTCTTCGCCGCGATCAAGGAGGTCGTGCGTGAGACCGCGGCGCTTCGGGTGCAGGAGTCCTTCGACCTGCTGAAAAGCCACCGGCTCCCGACCTATGTCGCCATGCTGGAAAGCGAGGATTCCAAGGAGGGTCCGCGCGCCTTCGCCGAGAAGCGCAAGCCGAATTGGCGCGGCCGCTGACGGCGCGCCTGCGCGGCGAAAAGGACAGCCTGGCGCAACTTTACGCTATGAAGCTTTCCTCGGCCATCACCCCGGCCGCAGCGAAGCGAAGAGCCGGGGTCCCGGATCGGCCTGACGGCCCGTCCGGGACGACGGGCGACGTGTCAACCGCTTGGCAACAAGGCCTCCGGCAGGAAGTCCCTGAAAACGCCTGATTGCACGAGGTCGGTGATGGCGGCGAGATCCGGGGCCCAGAACCTGTCGCGCTCATAGCCCGGAACGCGCGCGCGGATCAGCGTCATCGCGCGCTGCAGCGCCGGCGAGGTCTCGAGCGGCCGGTGAAAGTCTATCGCCTGGGCGGCGGCCAGCAGCTCCACCGCCGCGACGCCGGCGACGTTCTCCGCGATGTCGGTCAGCCGCCGCGCGGCGAAGGTCGCCATCGATACGTGATCCTCCTGATTGGCGGAGGTGGGCAGGCTGTCGACGCTCGCCGGGTGGGCCAGCGTCTTGTTCTCGCTGGCGAGCGCGGCCGCCGTCACCTGCGCGATCATGAAGCCGGAATTCACGCCGCCGTCCTCGACCAGGAAGGCGGGCAGGCCGCTCAGGCCCGGGTCCATCAGCAGCGCGATGCGCCGCTCGCTGAGCGCGCCGACCTCGCTCAGCGCGATCGCCAGCACGTCGGCGGAGAGCGCCACCGGCTCCGCATGGAAATTGCCGCCGGAGAGCACCTCGCCCGTCTCCGCGAAGACCAGCGGATTGTCGGAGACGGCCGCCGCCTCGGTCGCGAAGGTCCGCGCGGCGAAGCGGATATGGTCGAGGCAGGCGCCCATCACCTGCGGCTGACAGCGCAGGGAGTAGGGGTCCTGCACCCGGTCGCAGGTCAGATGGCTCTCCCGGATGCGGCTTCCCGCGAGCAGGGCGCGGTAGAGCGTCGCCATGTCGGCCTGACCGGCGTGGCCGCGGATCGCCTGGATGCGGGGGTCGAAGGGGGAGTCGGAGCCCTTGGCCGCATCGACCGACAAGGCGCCGGCGACCGCGGCGGCGGCGAAGGCGTCTTCCGCCGCGAACAGGCCCTTGAGCGCCAGGGCGGTCGACACCTGGGTTCCGTTCAGCAGCGCGAGCCCCTCCTTCGGCCCGAGCGCCAGCGGCGCGAGCTCGGCCGCGCGCAGCCCCTCGGCGGCGTCCATTTCCCGCCCGCCGCGGCGCACCCGCCCGACGCCGATCAGCGCGCAGGCGAGATGCGCCAGCGGCGCCAAATCGCCCGACGCGCCGACCGAGCCCTTGGCCGGGATCACCGGATAGGTCTCGGTCTCGATCAGACGGACCAGCGCCCCGATCGTCTCCCACGCCACGCCGGAGCAGCCGCGGGCCAGCGAGGCGGCTTTCAGGGCCAGCACCAGCCGCACCGTTTCGTCGTCCAGAGGCGCGCCCGTTCCGACGGCGTGACTTTTCACCAGATTGTTTTGCAAATCCAGCAGCTTGTCGCGCGGAATTGAGGTGCGGGCCAGGCGCCCGAACCCAGTGTTCACGCCATAGACCGTGCGGTCTTCCTCGACGATGGCGGCGATTGTGGCGCGCGCGGCGTCGACCGAGGGTTTGCAGGACGGGTCGAGCGCGACCGGCGCGCCGGCGGCGACGGCCCGCCAGTCGGCGAGCGTCAGGGCGGGCGTGAGGGGACGCGGGGCGTCAGGCATGGCTCTGGCTTCTCATAGGATAGGGGGCGTGGAGCGAACCCTCTCCCCAGGGGAGAGGGCGGCCGCGGAAGCGGCCGGGTGAGGGGCGTAGGCGCCCAGGCGACGAGGCCTTCCGCTCCCTCACCGCAACCCCTCTCCCCGGGGGAAAGGGGCTCGGCGCGCCTAGCGACTGGATCAGCGAACCCGCCGCGCTCATCGCCTCACCCCTCCAGCATCGGCAGGTCGAGCCCCTGGCGGCGCGCGCAGTCGGCCGCCTCCTCATAGCCCGCGTCGGCGTGGCGCATGACGCCGGTCGCCGGGTCGTTCCACAGCACGCGGGCGAGGCGGCGGTCGGCGTCCTCCGTTCCGTCGCAGACGACGACCATGCCGCTGTGCTGGGAATAGCCCATGCCCACGCCGCCGCCATGATGCAGCGACACCCAGGTCGCGCCCGAGGCGGTGTTGAGCAGCGCGTTCAAGAGCGGCCAGTCGCTGACCGCGTCGGAGCCGTCGGCCATCGCCTCGGTCTCTCGGTTGGGGGAGGCGACGGAGCCGCTGTCCAGATGGTCGCGGCCGATCACCACGGGCGCGCTGAGCGCGCCCGAGCGCACCATCTCGTTGAAGGCGAGGCCGAGCCGGTGGCGCTGGCCCAGCCCGACCCAGCAGATGCGCGCCGGCAGCCCCTGGAAGGCGATCCGCTCGCGCGCCATGTCGAGCCAGGTGTGGAGGTGCGGATCGTCCGGGATCAGCGCCTTCACCTTGGCGTCGGTCCGGTAGATGTCCTCCGGATCGCCGGAGAGCGCGGCCCAACGGAACGGCCCCACCCCGCGGCAGAACAGCGGGCGGATGTAGGCCGGCACGAAGCCGGGGAAGGCGAAGGCGTTCTCCACCCCCTCGTCGAGGGCCATCTGGCGGATGTTGTTGCCGTAGTCGAAGGTCGGGACGCCCATCTCCTGAAAGGCCAGCATGGCGCGCACATGGGTCGCCATCGAGGCCTTGGCGGCGGCGACGACCGCGTCCGGGTCGCGTTCGCGCGCATGGTCCCAGTCGTCCAGCGTCCAGCCGACCGGCAGATAGCCGTTCAACGGATCGTGGGCGGACGTCTGGTCGGTGACCAGGTCGGGCCGAACGCCGCGCCGCACCAGCTCGGGCAGGACCTCGGCCGCATTGCCGAGCAGGCCGACCGAGACCGCCTCGCGCTTGGCCGTCGCCGCCTCGATGATCGCCAGCGCGTCGTCCAGCGTGTCGGCCCGGCGGTCGAGATAGCGGGTCTTCAGGCGCATCTCGATCCGGCTCGGCCGGCATTCAACGGCGAGCACGCTGGCCCCCGCCATGGTCCCGGCCAGCGGCTGCGCGCCGCCCATGCCGCCCAAGCCCGCGGTCAGGATCCACTTGCCGGCGAGGTCGCCGCCATAGTGCCTCCGCCCGGCTTCCTTGAAGGTCTCGAAAGTGCCCTGGACGATGCCCTGGCTGCCGATATAGATCCAACTGCCGGCGGTCATCTGGCCGTACATCATCAGGCCCTTGGCGTCCAAGTCGTTGAAATGCGACCAGTCGGCCCAGTGCGGCACGAGGTTGGAGTTGGCGATGAGAACCCGCGGCGCGTCCTTGTGGGTGGGGAAGACGCCGACCGGCTTGCCGCTCTGCACCAGCAGGGTCTGGTCGTCCTCCAGCCGCTCCAGCACCTCGACGATCCGGTCGTAGCAGGTCCAGTTGCGCGCGGCCCGGCCGATGCCGCCATAGACGACGAGTTCCTCCGGCGCCTCGGCCACCTCCGCGTCGAGATTGTTCATCAGCATGCGCAGGGGCGCCTCGGTCAGCCAGCTCTTGCAGCGCAGCTCGGACCCGCGCGGCGCGGCGATCCGGCGGCTGTTGTCGAGGCGGTCGGCCATGGGGGCGGACGGGCGGGCGGCGTCGGCGAGGGGCATCGGATTTCTCCTCAAAGCGGCGGGACGGTCTCGGCGGCGGGGCGGCCGGCCGTCAGGCGATAGCGTGCGGCCGGGTAGGTGAGGCGCGCGAGGCTCGCCACCTGCGTCCCGACCCAGGTGCGACGGTCGACGCCGAGGCAGGGCGCGCCGGCGTCGATGCGCAGCAGGTCGGCGGTCGCCGCGTCCGCCGGCGCGGCTTCGACCGCGTGCTCGACGGCGGTGGCGGGCGCAACGCGCGTCAGATAAGCGTTCGGGGTCTCGAGCGTGAAGTCGACCGTGGGATAGTCGGGCGCCACGGCCGGGTTCACCAGGCGGTCCTCCAACTGGACCGGGACCCCGTCCTGCAGATGGACCAGACGGCTGTGGAAGACGGCGGCGCCGGCCGCCAGCCCCATCCGCACCGCCTGCCCGGGGGCGAGCGACGCCCTTGCGACGGCGAGGATGTCGACGGTGTGGCGGCGGCCGCGCGCGGCGATTTCGTCCGCGATGTTGCGCAATTCCAACAGATCGCTGGCGGGGGTCGGGTCGGCCACGAAGCTGCCGGCGCCCTGCACCCGGGTGATGGCGCCTTCGTCCGCCAGTTCGCGCAGCGCCCGGTTGACCGTCATGCGGCTGGCGCCGGTTTCCTTCACCAGAGCGTGCTCTGACGGAATCTGTGCGCCCGGAGGGTAGGTTCCGGCCGCGATGGCCTCCTGCAGGCGGTGTTTCACCTGCAGATAGAGGGGCCGATGGGATGCGCTGTCAGGCATGCTCACTCTCCGCAGTCGATTTGTATATACAATTTTTGTCGACCCGACTCAACAGCTCGTGGGCGATCCTCGACGCGACTTCGACGTTGCGCCGTCGCTTAACGCCGCTACCATCGGACTGTCGCAGCGACCGCGGCGGCGCAGCGCCGCCGTCGCAACAAGGCAGGGGGATCCGCCATGAAATTCGTGCGCTACGGTCAGATCGGCGCCGAGAAACCGGGCTTCGTCGACGGCGATGGGCGGCTGCGCGACCTGTCGGCGGTGTTGCCGGACCTGACGGGAGACGCGCTCGATCCGCAGGCGCTCGCCGATCTTGCGGCTCGGGACGCCTCGGCCTTTCCGGAAGTGGAGGGCAAGCCGCGCCTGGGCGCGCCCGTGGGCGGCGTCGGTAAATTCATCGGCATCGGACTGAACTACACGGATCATGCGGAGGAGGTCGGCGCGTCGGTTCCGAAGGAGCCGGTGGTCTTCATGAAGGCGACCAGTTCGATCTGCGGCCCGCGGGACGAAATCGTACTGCCGCGCGACTCCGAGGCGACGGATTGGGAGGTGGAACTCGCCGTCGTGATCGGCCGCAAGGCGAAATACGTCGCGGCGTCGGACGCGCTAGACTGCGTCGCCGGCTACACGATCTGCATCGACGTGTCGGAGCGCAGCTATCAGAACGAGCGCGGCGGCCAGTGGACCAAGGGCAAGAGCTGCGACAGTTTCGGGCCGCTCGGCCCCTGGCTGGTTCCCGCCGGCAAAGTGAGAGACCCGCAGCAGCTCGGCCTCTGGCTCGAGGTCGACGGCGACCGGAAACAGTTCGGCTCGACCGAATTGATGATCTTCCCGGTGGCCGAGATCATCGCCTATCTCTCCACCTTCTTCACGCTGCATCCGGGCGACGTGATCGTGACCGGCACGCCGGCCGGCGTCGGACACGGCATGTCGCCGCGCCAGTATCTGCGCCCCGGCAACAAGGTCGAATGCGGGATCGACGGGCTGGGCGAGCAGCAACACTTCGTCACGGCCGACGGGTAGACGCCGCGTCCGGCCGCGTTGCGCCGGGGCCGCGCGCCTACCAGCCGCGGGGATTGCCCTCTTGGAGGAGGGCGTCGGCAAGGATTCCGCCGCCCTCGTCGATCAGGTTGAAGACGCCGCCGTAGGATTCCCGCAGAAAGGCGCAGCGCCAGTTGCCGGGATCGGGCGCCTCCACCTTCCAGCACCGGCGTCCGTCCTGCAGCACGTTCCAGCGGCCTTCCTCCGGCCCGACTTTGAAGCTGCCGTCGGGGCGGTAGTAGGTGGTCACGGGGTCGCCGCCGCCGCCGGCGATGCGCTCTTCCGTATGGCCGGCCGTGACCCGCAGCGCCATTTCGGGCGCCAGCACGTCGGCGACCCTTGCGACGAACAGGCCTTGGGGGTTCCCGGGCTCGAAACTCACCGTGGCGCGCAGCGCGCCCGTGGGCCGTCCGTCGACCGCATCCATCATCGCGTAGACGCCGTCCCCCTGGTCGACGAGGGCGCTGCACCGCCAGCCGGCGCGCGGGGCGATTTCCACGCAATAGGTCCCGTCCGCCGCGACGCGCCACGTGCCGGTGTCGATCTGTTGCGAGCCCTCGGCCCGCCCGGACAGCAGCCGGTCCGGGGCGTGGTAGGCGTAGTAGGGGGGGCGGCCGTCGAGCGGCCGGATCACCAGCGTCGAATCCTCCAGCAGGCGGGTGACCGCCAGGCGGTCGAGCAGATCATAGGTCGGCAGGGCGGGTTTCAGATCGATCGTCGCCATGCGCCGCGACGGGTAGAGACGCAGCGCGGCGCGCTGGGCCGGGTCTTCGGTCGGGATGGCGTGCGCCTGGTCCGGCGCGTCGGCTTCCCAGCCGTCCAGCGCGGTCGCAAGCGCCGTCTCGGTGTTCGCGCGGGCGTCCGTCCAGCTCGGCCGCAGGGCGTCGGCCAGCATCTCAACCGCATCGGTCAGGGCGAGACGGTTGATCGTGGCGTTGTCGCTGATTTCCATGGCGAGCCGCGCGATCTTCGCGGCGCCGTCATGGTCGAAGCCGAGCTGGATCGTCTGCCGTCCGACGGTGGTGGGGCGTTCGAGCCGGTAGACGACGCCGTGCGCGCCGCGCGTCTCGTCCTGGAAGACGAAGCCCAGGTCGAACTCCAGCCGGTTGACCGCAACTGGCCGGCGGGGCGCGTCCGCCGCGGCGCCGTCCGACAGGTCGGGGGCGATCACGAGGCGCGCGTCCTGCGCAACGGAGGGAGCGGCGCCGAGCGCGGCCGCAAATCCGATGAGCGCCGCTGCGGCGAGCCCGCCGAGCGATCCGGTCGGCCCGGATAGCGTCATTCCGAAACGTCCTCGATCCAGTGGCCGAACCCCCTCGGCCGGGCCGGACCCTTCCCCATGGCGCCCACTCTAGTGCGCCGCGCCGCGCCGGGACAAGGAGTGTCTGCGTCGGATCAATAAGATCGTGGGATGTCCAAGACATGTTGCGCGATATAGGCGAGCACCATGTTCGTCGAGATCGGGGCCGTCTGGAACAGGCGCGTCTCGCGCCATTTCCGTTCGACGTCGTACTCGCGTGCGAAGGCGAAGCCGCCGAAGGTCTGGAAGCAGGCCTCGCCCGCCGCCCAGGCCGCTTCGGAGGTCAACAGCTTGGCCATGTTGGCCTCCGCCCCGCAGGTTTGGCCGGCGTCGAACAGCGCGGCCGCCTTGCGCGCCATCAGGTCCGCCGCCTCCGTCTGGGCGCAGGCGCGGGCGAGCGGAAACTGGATCCCCTGATTGGCGCCGATCGGACGATCGAAGACGGTGCGCTCGCGCGCATAGGCCGATGCGGTCTCCAGGAACCAGCGGGCGTCGCCGACCGCTTCGGCGGAGAGCAGGATGCGCTCCGCGTTCATGCCGTCCAGCACGTAGCGAAAGCCCTTGCCTTCCTCGCCCACGAGACTGTCCGCCGGGATCACGAGGTCGTCGAAGAACACTTCGGTCGCGCTGTGATTGATCATCGCGGGCAGGGGGCGGATCTCCAGTCCCCGGCCGCGCGCCGCGCGCAGATCGATCAGGAAGAGCGAGAGGCCGTCGCCCCGCTTCGCGCAGTCTTCGAGCGGCGTCGTGCGCGCCAGCAGCAGCATCAGGTCGGACTGCAACGCGCGGCTGGTCCAGACCTTCTGGCCGGTGACGCGATAGCTCGCTCCGTCGCGCACGGCGCGGGTCGTCAGGCGCGTCGTGTCCGAGCCCGTGGTCGGCTCCGTCACCCCGAAGGCCTGCAGCGCGAGGGCGCCGGCGGCGAGCTCCGGCAGCCAGCGCGCCTTCTGCGCCGCCGAGCCGTGCCGCAGCAGCGCCCCCATGATGTACATCTGCGCGTGGCAGGCCCCGGCGTTCCCGCCGCAGGCGTGGATCGTCTCCAGAACGACGGCGGCGGCGCGCAGCGGCAGGCCGGCGCCGCCATACTCTTCCGGAATCAGGGCGGCCAGCCAGCCGCCGTCGGTGAGCGCCGCGACGAATTCCGCCGGATAGGCCTGGGCTGCGTCCTTCTCGCGCCAATAGGAGCCTGGGAAATCGGCGCAGACGCGCGCCACCGCTTCGCGGATGTCCGGCCAGTCCCGGTCGAGGGCCATGTCCATGGGCGGGCTACAGGCCCTTGAAGCGGGGCGGGCGCTTTTCGTTGAAGGCGGCGACGCCCTCCGCCAGATCCTCGGTCCCGACCAGCTTGTCATAGCAGGCGAGCTCGACGGAAAGTCCTTGGGCGAGACTCGTCTCGCTTCCCTCATCGACCGCGTGCAGCGCCTGCGCGACGGCCAGCGGCGCGTTGGACGCGATGCGCTCGGCCGTCTCGACCGTCTCCGCCAGGAGCGCGTCGGCCGCCGTGACCCGATTGACCACGCCCCAGGCCAGCGCGTCTTCGGCGTCGAACGGACGGCCGCTGAGCAGCAGCTCCTTCGCGCGCGCGGCGCCGGCGCGGCGTGACAGGGTCTGGGTGCCGCCGATCCCGGGGATCAGGCCGATCGTCACTTCGGGCAGGGCGAAGCGCGCGGTTTCCGCCGCGTAGGCGAAGTCGCAGGCCAGGGCCAACTCGCAGCCCCCGCCATAGGCGGCGCCGTTGACGGCGGCGATCACGGGCAGGGGGCAGTCCATGATCGAGGCGGCCATGTCTTCGAAGATCTTGTGCTGGCGCCGCCAAGTCTCAGCGTCCATGCCGCGGCGCTCCTTCAGGTCGGCGCCGGCGCAGAAGGCCTTGTCGCCGGCGCCGGTCAAGATCACGGCGCGCACGCCGTCGGCCTGATGGGCGAGCGCCTGGAAGACGGTGAGCAACTCCGTCGCCATGGTCGTGTTGAAGGCGTTGCGCGCCTCGGGACGGTGCATCGTCACCAGCAGTACGGAGGCGGCGGGGCGCTCCAGGCGCAGCGCGTCGAAGGATTGCTCGCGGGCGGTCTTCATGGCGGCATCTCGCCCGATCGGGCGCGATTCGTCAATCGGGCCCGCGGGCGACGCTCGGGGCGGGGGCTTTCGGCTTCACCACGCGTTGGAGGAAGAAGGCGCCGGCCGCGACGCCGAGTCCGATCAGATCGGTGACCAGCCCGCCTTCGATCATGAAGAGCGCGGCCGCGGCGAGCGCGACCTGCAGGTACCATTTCGCCGGCCCGCCCAGGAACCAGCCCTGCACCCCGGACGAAAGCAGGAAGACGCCGGCGACGGCCGTGGCGCCCGCCCGTGCGATCTCCAGCGTGTCGCCGTCCATCAGGAGGGCGGAGTTGTAGAAGAACATGAAGGGCACGATGAAGGCCGCAATGCCGATCTTGAAGGAGGCGACCGAGGTTTCCATCGCGTTCGATCCGGAAATCCCGGCCGCCGCGTAGGAGGCGAGCGCCACCGGCGGCGTGATCGCGGAGACGACGGCGAAATAGAAGACGAAGAAATGCGCCGTCAGCATCGGGATTCCGAGCTCCACCAGGCCCGGCGCCACGACCGAGGCCGCCACCGCATAGGCCGCCGTCGTCGGCATGCCCATGCCCAGCAGGATCGCGATGCACATGGCGAAGACCAGCGCGAGGAGCTGCGAGGCCTCCGCCAGCCCCAGCAGGAGGTTGGAGAAGCGCGCGCCCACGCCGGTCAGCGAGATGACGCCGACGATGACGCCGGCGCAGGCGCAGACGGCGATGATCTGGATCGACATGGAGCCGGCGAGCTCGAACGCCTTGCCGATCGCCTTCGGCCCCATGCGATAGGGCGTGAGCCAACTCACCACCGCGGCGGAGACGGTCGCCAGCGTGCCGGCCCGGATCACCGAATAGCCCATGAACAGCGCGACGATCAGGATCACGATGGGCAGGAAGAGGAAGACCTGCTTCGCCATCTCCGCCAGACGCGGAAGTTCGTCGTCGCGCATGCCGCGCATGCCGAGCTTGGCGGCCTCGAAATCGACCATGAAGTAGATCGAAACGAAATAGAGGATCGCTGGGATGATCGCGGCGATGGCGATCTCGGTGTAGGGGATGCCGGTGATCTCGGCCATGATGAAGGCGCCGGCGCCCATGATCGGCGGCATGATCTGTCCGCCGGTGGAGGCCGCGGCCTCGATCGCGCCCGCGGTGCGCGGCCGGTAGCCGACCTTCTTCATCAGCGGGATGGTCAGCGAGCCGGTCGCGACCACGTTGCCGGCCGATGTGCCGTTGATCATGCCCATCAGGCCGGAGGCGAAGATCGCCACCTTGGCCGGCCCGCCGCGCGCGCGGCCCGCCAGCGCGAAGGCGAAATTGACGAAATAGTCGCCCACCTTCGAGGCCTGCAGGAAGGCGGCGAAGATGATGAAGAGGATGATGTAGGTCGAGGAGACCGCCGTCGTCGGCCCCAGGATGCCGGCGTCGGTGTAGACTTGGCTGAAGAAGCGCTGCCAGGTGATCGCAGGCGACTGCAGGAAGCCCGGCAGATGCTGCCCCACGAAGACGTAGATCAGGAAAATCGTCGCGATCACGACGAGGGCGAGGCCCGCGACCCGGCGCGTCAACTCCATGATAAGCAAGGCGCCGGCGACTGCGGCCAGCGAAATCCCGATCGGGGCGAAAGGCGTGCCGGTCGAATTGCGCATCAGCGTGCCGTAGATCGTGATCAGATAGACTGCGACCGACAGCCCGCAGACCGCCAGCACCAGATCCGGGATCGAAAGCGCCGCGCGCGGCGTCCGATGCACCCAGGAGGTCAGGATCGACCCGGCGGTCGCCGCGACCAGCGGGACGCCGAACCACCATGTCTCGTTGAACTTGATGCGCGCGTCGATGCCGTTCCAGGCGACGCCGCCGGCAATCTCGAAGGCGAAGGAGATCGCGGCGCCCAGCGAAACCAGGGCCGGGACCATGAGGGCCCAGCCGAGCAGCGTGAGGACCCGGTTGGCGCGTTCCCGCTCCTCCAGGAACCCGGCGCCGGCGTACCACAGGAAGCCGAGCGCCAGCGCTCCCGCGATATGCACGATCCGGAAGTTCCAGGTCTCCAGCGGAAAATCGGGCAGGAAGGCCGGATCGACCAGCCCGCCCGTGAGCGCCGACAGGCCAAGCCCGTTGAGGGCCGCCATATGGAAGGCGGCGTAGACCCCGGCCGCGACCGTGATCGCCGTCAGCATCCGGCCGGTGAACAGGCGCCGGTTCGCCTCCACGGGCGTCTCGTCGACGCCGTGCGCGATCATATGGTCGTCGGCGCCGCGCTTTTCTGCGGACATGCCCCCAGTCTCCCCTGAAGCCCCGACATCCTGGCGGAGCGCCGGCCCGGCCGTCTCTTCAGCGGACGGCTTGCGTCGGGGCCGAAGCCGGGCCGCGCCCTCCGACGGTCCCGTCGGTCAGGCGCGGCCCGGGTCTAGGCGGCGCGTCGGTCAGCCGCCGTGGATCATGTCGGCCCCGATCGAGGCGCCGTTCTCATTGAACCACTTGGCGGCGCCGGGGTGCCACATCATGACGCCGTTCTTGTCCCAGTTCGCCGGGACCGTGGAGCGCGCCGCGCGGTGGATCGAGACCATCCGCTCGTTGTCCGACATCACCACGTCGACGACCGCGTAGACGAAGCTCTCCGGCAGGTCGCAGTTGGCGATGGCGAAGTTCCACATCGAGACCGAGCGCGCGGGCGCGGTCAGCGTGGTGTAGGTGTCGGCGGCGATCTCGAACGGCGAAACCGGGAAGGCCTCGAGGATCTTGGCCTGCTCCTCTTCCGTGAACTCGATGATGTTCACGTCGGTCTGAACCTCGAGCTGGCTGACCGCGGGAACCGGCACGCCGGCCGCGAAGGCGATCACATCAAGGAGACCGTCCTGGAGCTGACCGCCCAGATCCGACCAGCCGCCGTTGCGACGCTCGAAATCGACGCCGAGCGTCTCCAGCATGCGCGGGAAATAGGTGTCGGAGGTCGAGCCGGCCGGACCGTAGCCGATCTTCGCGCCGGCCGGGATCTCCGAGACCGAGGTGATGCCGGAGGAGGAGAGCGCCGTGATCGAGAACGGCGTCTGATACATCGGGAACATCGCGCAGGCGTTGGTCATCTGCAGCCCCGGCGCGATGGGATTGGTGCCGGCGAGCGATTCGGCGGCTGGGCCCATCGTCGTCATGCCGAAGGCGGCCTCGCCGGTATGCACCAGCGCCATGTTCTGCATCGGGCCGCCGGTCACCTCGCCGCCGCCGGAGATCCCCAGCTCGTCCGCGACCAGGTTCGCCCAGCCCGAGCCATAGGCGAAATAGGTGCCGCCCTGCGAGGCGGTGCCGACGGTGAAGCTGTCCGGCCAGCCGGCGCGATCCTGCGCCGCGGCGGGGCCGGCGGCGACCGAGAGCGCCAGAACGGCGCCCGCAACCAATGTGCGTTTCATGCGAATCCTCCACTGTTCTGCGTTTCTTGGGGATAGGTCCCCGGGACGGCGTTGAAGGGTATGGTGCGTCTTTGTCCCGACAAGATGCAACATATTCGAGAAACGATCATCCGCCGTCACCGCCTCTCGCTAGACTTGGCTTGGCAGCCAAAGCACGATCGCGGGGAAGGCGACCAGCAGGGCGATCGTCACCGCGTCGGCGATGAAGAAGGGGGTCACGCCCTTGAAGACGTCCTGGACGCTCAGGTCCTCGCGCACCCCGGCGACCACGAAACAGTTCAAGCCGATTGGGGGCGTGATCAGACAGAACTCCGCCATCTTCACGACCAGAATCCCGAACCAGATCGCGCACATGGCGCCGGACATGCCGAAGGCGGAGTCCTCCGCGCTGACATAGGGGCCGCCGTTCAAGGCGATCACCGCGGGATAGACCACCGGCAGCGTCAAGAGCAGCATCCCGATCGCGTCCATGAACATGCCCAGGATCGCATAGGCGAGCAGGATCAGGACGAGCGTCAGCATCGGCGACTGTTCGAGCGACGTGATCCAGTCCGAGAAGGCGGCCGGCAGATCCGCGAAACCCAGGAAGCGCACATAGATCAGCACGCCCCAGATGATCGTCAGGATCATTACCGAGAGCTTGGCCGCCTCCAAGAGCGCGTCCTTCAACTCCGCCCAGCGCATGCCGCGATAGAGCGCCATGCAGAACACCACGAAGGCGCCGAGCGCGCCGCCCTCCGTCGGCGTGCCCCAGGCGTCGCCGCCGAAGGGGTTGTAGATGAAGACGATGATGATGAAGACGACGAAGAAGATCGGCAGCGCGGGGGGCAGGGCGGTGAAGCGCTCCTTCCAGGTGAACCCGCCGACCGGCGGCCCGAAATTCTTCATCACCAGCGCCATGGTGATGATCAGGGCGGCGTAGACCACGGCCGAGAAGGCGCCGGGAATGAAGCCCGCCAGCAGCAGCTTGCCGACGTCCTGCTCCACGATGATGGCGTAGATCACCAGGATGGCCGATGGCGGGATCAGCGACGCCAGCGTCCCGCCCGCAGCCACCACGCCGGCCGCGAACTTTTTGTTGTAGCCGATCTTCAGCATCTCCGGGATCGCGATGCGCGCGAACACGGCGGAGGTCGCGACCGAGGCGCCGGATACCGCGGCGAAGCCGGCGGTCGCGAACACCGTCGACACAGCGAGACCGCCCGGCACCCAGGCGATCCAGCGCTTGGCCGCCTCGAACAGCGCCCGGGTCAGGCCGGCGTAATAGGCCAGATAGCCGATCAGCACGAAGGTCGGGATCAGCGACAGCGCCTGGGTCGACAACTTGGAGTGCGGCACCTGACCCGCCGTCTTGGCGGCGACGCTGACGGCCCAGCCGAGCTCGCCCATGTCGTAGCCCTTCTTGGACCAGAAGATCCAGACGAGCCCGACCAGCCCGGCCATGGCCGCCGCGAAGGCGACCCGCATGCCGAGCACGACGAGCACGACAAGCCCGCCGGTGACGATCAGACCGATGTCGAGCGGCTCCATCAATGGTCCCTTTCAGGCGGCCCGCGACGCGCGGGCTCAGTCGTCATGGCCGCTGACATGCTCGGCCTCGCGTTTCGCCTGCGTGGCCACATCTTCGACCAGCGGCACGGCGACGGGTCGGTCCGTTCCGCTGGCGAACGCCCGACCGAAGCCCCAGAGCTGCAGCGCGAGCCGCACGCACAGCACCGAAAAGGCGACGGGCGCGAGCAGCTTCGCCGGCCAGAGCGGCAGCGCGATGTCCATCGAGCTGTCGCGGCTCCACAGCGGCGCCCCGAAATCGAAACTGCGCAGGAAATGCTCCCAGCCGCCCCAGACCAGCAGCAGCATCAGAAGGAGTATCGCGGAGGTCGTCACGACTTCCGCGGCGTAGAGCACCCGGCCCTTGAGCGCGCCGACCAGCATGTCCATGCGGATGTGTCCGCCGTTACGCTGGGTGTAGGCGATCCCCATGAAGGCGATCAGCGGCATCGCCTGTTCGATCCAGTCGACATAGCCGGGCAGGGGCTGATTGAAGAAGTTGCGCCCGCCGACGGACAGCACCGCAAGCACCATCAGCCCGAGGATCGCGAACCCGCTGACCAAAGCCAGCAGTTTTTCGAGCCGGTGCAAAGACCGGTCGATTCGGCTCAGGATGCTGTCGTCGCTTAGAACGCTGTTAGCGCCCGCCATCCGCCCCATCCCCCGATGTGGGTCGTAACGAACCCGTCGTCGGCGCGCGGGCCGTCAGACCGGACGCGCGGTCGGCGGGGTGCGGGGCGCGCCGGCGAGCGCGCGCCCCGCGTCCACAGCCGTTACTGGCTGAACTCTTCGATCTTCTGCGTCGCGAAGTCGTAGAGCTCCTGGGCGGGCAGGCCGCGCGCGCCGTTGTCCTCGATCCAGGCCTGGGCGGCCGGGCCGGCGACCCGATCGCGGAAAGCGGCGATCTCGCCCGCGGAGTAGGTGATGCGCTCGATGCCGCGCTCGTCGAGAACCGGTCCCCACTGGGCCATCGTGTTGTTCTCGTAGTTGTCGACATAGTGGTCGAGCGCCTCGTCGATTGAGCTCATCAGCGCGTCACGATGCGCGTCCGAGAGCGCGTTCAACGCGTCCGTGTTCGCCACCACCGGGCAATTGACGGTGCCCGGGTTCAGATTGGTGGTCCACCATGCGGCGTTCTCGATCGTGCCGAAGGCCATGTGGGCGTGCGGGGCGAAGGCGACCGCCTTGACGACGCCGCTGTCGAGGGCCTGGCGCACCTCGGTCGCGGACATCGAGGTCGGCACCGCGCCGACCGCCTCCATCGCCGCGCCGATGCCGCCGGTGGCGCGCACCGACAGGCCGTCGAAATCGGCCAGCGTGCGCGGCGCGTCGCCGACGCCGATGATGTTGTACTGCGGCATGGGCGACGGCATCAGCAGCGTCGCGTTCCAACGCGCCAGATCCTCGACCACCGCCGGATGCTGGTAAAGCGCCATCGCGACCTGACGCTCCTGCTCGAGCGTCTCGACGCCCAGGAAGGGCAGTTCGAGGACGGTGAGCGTCGGGTTCTTGTCGCGGTGGTAGCCGGCGCAGAACTGCGCCATCTCAAAGGCGCCGATGGAGATTCCGTCGAGATTCTCGCGGTTGTTGGACAGACCGCCGTAGGAGATGTTCAGCGTGAACTCGCCGTTGGTCTTCTGCGCGACCAGCTCGGCCAGCTTCTCGGTGTTCTCGGTGAAAGCGCGGCGCTTGCCCCACAGCGAGACGTTCCACTCGACCGCCGCGGCGATCTCGCCGCCCAGGAAGGTGAACGCCATGCCGGCCAGAACCGCCGTTTTCCAGGACCGCATTTTCATGATGTGAGCCTCCTCCGTGTCCCGTGTGCGTTGTTTTGCGTTGGAGGAGGTTATACGCGACCCACGGGAAACTATGAAAGCCCGATCACGCAAAAAATTCACAAATGGCGATCTCCGGAACCGACGGTCCCGACGCGGCGATGGGGGCGAGCCGGGGAGGGACGCCGCCGCGGCGCGCTACTTGCTCGTCGCGACGTAGACGCCGTCCCAATCGGCGGGCGGCGGGGTCTCGCGGAATTCGGCGATTCGCTCGCGATAGACCGCGTAGAAACCGTCCAGCGCGCCGTCGAGCCGGCCTTCGCATTTGGCGATCAGCGCGTCCGCCTCGTCGAAGCGCTGCGCCCGGTACGCGGCCATCATGGCGTCGTGATCCGCGATCAGGCTCTCATAGTCCGGGCTCTGCGCGAGGCGTGCGTCCCCCAGCAGGGTGAAGATGCGCACCGCCTCCGACTTGCCCTTGACGGCGATCAGGTCCAACTCGGCGACCGGCAACTGGCCGCGCACGGCCTCGGCCGTGTCCTCGCCGATCACCGTTCCGACGCCGTAGCTCTTGGATTGGCCCTCCAGCCGGCTCGCCAGATTCACCGCGTCGCCGAGCACCGAATAGTCGAAGCGCTGGTCGGAGCCCATGTTCCCGACCACGCAGTCGCCGGTGTTCACCCCGATCCCGATATTGAGCGGCAGATACGCGAACCCGCCTTCCTCGGCCTCGCGCTTGCGCTCTTCGTTGAGCCGCTCCAGCGCTTCGAACATGGCCAGCGCGGATTGGCAGGCGTGGACCTCCTGCCGCTCGTCCTCCAGCGGCGCGTTCCAGAAGGCCATGATGCAGTCGCCCATGTATTTGTCGATCGTGCCCTGGCGCTGCAGGATCTCGTTGGTCAGCGGGGTCAACAGCCGGTTGATCAGGCGCGTTAGCCCCTGGGGATCGCTGCGGTAACTCTCCGAGATGGTGGTGAAGCCGCGCACGTCGCAGAACAGCAGCGTCATCCTCTTGGTCTCGCCGCCGAGGCGGAGCTGGTCCGGATTCTCGGCCAGCTGCTCGACCAGATCCGGCGAGAGATACTGGCTGAAGGCGCCGCGCACCTGGCGCTTCTCGGCCGCGTCGCGTGCGTAGTTCGAGAAGGCGAGCACCGCATAGACGGCGAACACCATCGCGCCGGGATAGGTGACGTCCAGGAAGGTCTTGTGCTCGATGAAGAGATACCAACTCGCCGCCGCGATGCCGCCGCCGGAGACCACCAAGCCCGCCAGCGTGAAGATCGGCCCGACCCGGGGCACGAAGAAGATCAGCGCCAGCCCCGCAGCCAGAATCGCGATCATCTCCCACAGCACCATGGTGAAGGGATAGCGGATGAACTGCTGGGTCAGGATGTTCTCAAGAATGTTGGCGTGCACCTCCACGCCCGGCAGGCGCGGTTCGATCGGCGTCGCCCGGATGTCGAGCAGGCCGGTGGCCGAGGTGCCCACCAACGCCAGACGGCCGGCCAGCCGGCCCGGCGGCAGCCGCCCCTCCAGCACATCGACGGCGGACACGTACATGCGGCCCGAACTGTCGGGGGTGTTGAACCGGTCCGGCTCCGCGAAATAGACCCAGAGCCGGCCCCGGCCGTCCACCGGGATCGGATAGTTGCCCTGCGGCGTCTGCAGCCGGACCTCGTGCATGCCCCCGGGATCGACGACGGTGACGATGCTGTTGCCCTGGAAGCCGACGCGCAGCATCTCGACGGAGAGCGCGGGCTTCACGACGCCGTCGACCTCCATGACCAGCGGCACCCGGCGGATGACGCCGTCCACCTCCTCGTCGACGGAGAACATGCCGAGGCCGCTTGACGAGGCCTCCAGCACCTCGAGATTGTGGATCAGGGTCGGCTTGCTGATGAGGTAGGGGCGCGGATCGGTCTCCGTCGCGCCGAGCGTCCCGAGATTGGCGCGCACGCTCGTATACTGGGCCGTCTCGTGCGGCGGGGTGTCGTCGGGCGCGTTGCTGCCGGCCTGGCCCATCACCGTGCGCATGGTGCGCATGATGGAGGCCATCACCTCCTCGTTGGACGGCAGCTCCTTGAGGGCTGCGGTCACCGTAGGGCCCGCGCCGCGCAGGCTGTCGGCGATGCGGTCGGGGGACGTGCGGTCGGGTTCTGCGAAGACCACGTCGAAGCCGACCACGGCGGCGCCCTGGTCGCGCAGGGCGGCGATCAGGTCGCCGACCACGGTGCGCGGCCACGGCCATTGCCCGACCTCGGCCAGGCTGCGTTCGTCCAGGTCGACGATGACGACGGGGCTTTGCGCCGGCGGTTCGCGCGGCTCGATCCGGTTATAGGCGTCGAACACCTTGACCCGCACGAACTCCACGAACCAGGGATCGACATAGCGCAGGAACAGGCCCCCGCCGATCACCGCGAAGGCGAGCAGCGTGGCGAGGCTCGGCTTCCACCAGGGACCGCGCCCGCGTCGCTTCCTGCGCCGCGGGGGCGCCGACCCGTCTGAAGCTTCGGCAGCGTCCTCCGTCCCCATGGGGCGGGAGTGTAGCGGCGGTCCGAGCCCTTTGTCTTGCGCGAATTGGCGTGCGCGCGGGCGCCGCCCCGCATGTCGGCGCGAATCGGGCGCGCGGCGCCGGTCCAGGTTCGGCCCGCGCGGGCGCTGTGCGGGGTGATGCTAAGTCCTTTGAATTGCAAGCATTTACGCAGCAATCCACGGCGATGGTGAAGCGGGGCGAGGCATTCGGTAGGCTCGGGCCATGGAAAGCACCCTCCTTCCGCCGGCGCGGCGCGCGCGCGTCCGGGCGTCCGCGCTGCTTGCGGGCGCACTCCTCCTCGCAGGCTGCAGCAGCCTCGAGGGGTTGTTCGACGGCGGCCTCTTCGGCGGGTCCGAGATGTCAAATGCGGCGGCGTCGACTGACGGCGCCGCGCTGGACGAGCGGCCCAGCCTGGAAGCGCTTGCCGCCGCCGCGCCTGAGCTTGCGGCCGGCGACCGCTTCACCTTCGACAACCCGACCGTCACCTGGACAGTCGAGCGGGTCGAGGACGACCGCATCTATTGGCGCGCCGACAATGGCGACGAGCAAGTGACCGCGCAGAACGTGATCCTGCCGGCGCTCGCCTGGAGCAGCGCCGGGCAGGGGCGGGGCCGCCGGCTGATCACGGAGATGAGCGCGCCGTTCTTTCCGTTGCGCGCCGGCAAGCGGGTGACCTTCAACTCCACGGTCAGCACCGATGCGCCGCCCTACGCCTGGGAGTTTACCTGGGCCTGCGAGACCCTGGGGGCGGAGAGCGTCGCGGTCCCCGCCGGCCGTTTCGACGCGTACGTCATCCAGTGCGGGCGCCAGCGCCCGGACGAACTCACCTTCCACTATGCGCCGGCGGTCGGCCACTACGTCCGGCTGGTGAGCCGCCCCGCGACCGGCGGCGCCCAGCAGAGCTTCACCCGGGAGCTCACCGACTTCATGAGCCGTCGCTACATCGCCTATGTCGACCCGAAGACCTCCGCGCTCGCCTCGGAGCTGGCGGCCGAGCCCCCGCCGACGCCGACCTTGTCGGACGCGGCGATGGACGCCGCACGTCCCCCCGCTTCCCCCATGACGGCCGCGCCGCTGGGCGAGGTCGAGACGGACGGCGCGGGCGCAAAGGCGGGAGGGCGGGAGCCAGGGCCGGTCGTCGTCGCGCCTGTGGCGCCGGCGCCGCAATCGGATCTCAGCGACGAAGGGCGCGCGCGCAGCGCTGCGGAGGCCGCCCCGGCGCCGGCCGCAAACGGGCGGACCGCGCCGAGCCAGCCCGAGGCGAGCGCCGCGCCGACGGGCGGGATGACGGAGCAACAGGCCGCCGCGTCCGGCGCCGCGGCCTTGCATCTGGCGTCCTACAAGCAGTCCGCGAATGCGGAGCGGGGCTGGCGGCAATTGAGCGGCGCCAACGCCGACCTTCTGGGCGGCGCGCGGCCGATCGTGCGCCAGGTGGACGTGCCGGGGAAGGGGATGTTCTATCGGCTGTACGCCGGACCGATCGCCTCGATGGAGGACGCCCGGGCGCTCTGCCGCGCCCTCAAGGCGCGCAACGTCTACTGCGCGCCCATGCGGCTCTGACGCGTCAGAGCCAGCGCCGGACCGCTTCGGCGGTGTCGCTCGGCTGGGTGTTGAAGCAGATCTTCGCGCCTGGCGCCTCGGCGTGCAGCAGGTTGATCAGGCGCTCGAACAACAGGAACAGCGCATCGTCCTTGCGCACGCCGGCCCCGATCAGCACGGCGTCGACCGGGGTTTCGGCCAAGGCGGCGCGCACGGTCTGCTCCGCCGTCTCCCCGCGATCGATCAGGCAGAGCGCGACCCGATATCCTTCGCCCTCCAGGCTTCGCCGATCCGTCTCAAGCCCGCCGAGGATCTTTTCGGGCGTCAGCATCGGCCACCGTTCGTAGTCGACGACTTGGGGGTCGAGGCCGATCAGGAGGATCGTCTTTTCGCCGGACATGACGCGGTGTGACGGATCCGTCGCCTATTCGGCGGTCAGGATCCGCACACTCGGCTCGTCGCTGGACAAGGCGGGCGAGACGCCGCGGTCGGACGAGGCTGCAGGGGCGGCTTCGGACTGTGCGCCCGGCGCGGGCGCGGGGGCGGGCGCCGCCTCTTCCGGGGGCGCCGACTGGTCTGCGGGCGCCTCGAAGGCCGGGAGGGTGAAGGTCGCGCCGGCCTGATTCTGCTGCAGGAAGTACCAGCTTCCGCCGGCCAGCACGCCGACGGTGACGCCGAACAGCAGCACCAGCGTGGTCAGGATCGCCGTCGTCAGCTTGCGCTGCCGGCCCAGATTGTGGACGTCGGAGATGACGCGGTCCAGCTTGTTGTCGAGTTGCCCGGAGCCGCTGTTGATCTCCGACTGCAGGCGGATGAGCGCAGCCGACAAATCCGCACGCAGCGCGCTGTGCGCCTGCTGCACGGATTTCGACTCCGCCGCGACGATGCGCAACGCGGCGCGCACCTGCGCCTCCACGGCCGACAGGTGCGCTCTCAACTCTTCGCGGGATAGGTCGGTCATATCCCTTTCCTGGATCTCCGCCGGTGATCTCCGCCGATTATCTCCGCCGGTTGGGGCCTCCGCCGGGTGGGCCGACGCGATCCCCCATACGCCTCGTTCGAACGACAGAGCCCACGGCCTGCGATCACACGGCCGCGCCCGGCTCTATCGAAGCCGGCGCAAGCTATGCAATATGGCTGCCACGAGCCCCTCCCGATTGCGAACGCACTGAGGAGTATAGGGGAATTCGAGCCAAATTGAAATCGTTTCACCCGAGCTCCGCGCACGCCCTCACGAGCGCCTGCGGGGCGCGGCGCTGCGGGGGCGGTCCTCCGAGACCGGGACGTAGCGGATCTCGCGCAGCAGTTTGCGGCGAATCGCGTCGCGATAGTCGGGGTAGGTGTTCGCGACCTCCACGAAGGCGCCGAAGCCCGCGATCACCTCGTCGCGGAAATAGGCGTCGAGGGTCGGCTCCTCATTCAGGACGGCCAGGCCGTTGATCGTGACGCCCTGGGCCTCGGCGCTCAATCGGAAGCGGCCGATCGGCGGGCCGTTGTTGTTGCGCCCGTCGCCGCTCACGTCGATGATTCGCCGAACGGCGCTGTACGGCGCGCGCTGCAACACGCCGAGCGAGAAGGCGATGGCCGCGGAGATCGAGGTCGCGCCGTCCTGGGTCGCGCGCGGCAAGGCCGCGATTTCGGCGCCGGCCGCGTCGATCGCGGCCGGCCCGTTCAGCAGCCGCCAGGGCAGGGCGAGAACCTGGCTGCGCGCGGACGACCACTGCACCACCGCGATGGCGATGGCCCCGTGCGGGCCGGAGGCGATCGCTTCGCGCACCTCGGCGTCCTGGAGCGCGTGCGCGATGCCTTTTCGCTGGAGATCGTACTCGCCGTAGTCGACGCTGTAGGAGCAGTCGATCGCGAGCACCAGCAGCAGGTCGACCGGCTGCGCGGCCGATGGGCGCAACGGGGCGATCGCCAGGGCGAGCGCCAATCCGACGGCGAGCGCGCAGAGAACGCGCATCGCTCGCAAACGCTGAGGTTTTGCGAGCCGCCCTGAAGGCGGAGGCGCGGAACGCGTCGTCCCGGGCGGGCCGGGCGACGGACGGCGGCGGGCGCGGCTGATGATCGCTTCGTCCCCTTACCTTTCCGCGTAGATCGCCTATAAGACCCTATGCTCCCTGTCCCATGCAACCGCACACGGTGCGGGGCTACTCGGACAGAGCCGGAAGGATGGAAGGGATGCCGATGATCTGGTTCCTCGGGGCGCTGGCGGCCGGATACCTCACGCTGACGGCGGGGATGTACGCCGGGCAGCGCAGCCTGATGTATCACCCGTCCGACCGCGCGCCCGTCCCGAGCCTGAGCGGGCTGCCGGAAATGCAGGCGGTGCGCCTGCCCGTCGAGGACGGGGTCGAGCTCTTCGCCTGGTGGCGGCCGCCGGTGCGGGAGGGCGCGCCGACCCTGGTCTATTTCCACGGTAACGCCGGCAATCTCGACGACCGCGCCGGGCGGGCGCGGATCTTCCTGGACCAGGGCTACGGGCTGTTGCTCAAGACCTATCGCTACAATGCGGGCGCCGGCGGCGCGCCCAGCGAAGCGGCGCTGATCGCCGACGGCTTGGCCGCCGTCGACTGGCTGGCGGCGGAGCACGGCGTCGGCGCGGACCGCATCGCGCTGTACGGGGAATCGCTGGGCTCAGGGGTGGCGGCGGCGTTGCTGGCGGAAGGCCGGGGCGCGGCCCTGATCGTCGACGGCGGCTTCGATTCGATCGCGCATGTGGCGCAGGGCGCCTATCCCTATCTGCCGGCGAAATGGCTGGTGAAGGATCGTTTCGACAATGCGGCCCGGCTCGGCGACGCGCACGGCGCGCCCAAGCTGATCGTGCATGGCGGACGGGACCGCATCATCCCGCTGAAGCGCGCCCGCGCGCTGTACGACGCCGCGGCCGAGCCCAAACGTTTCGAAATCCTCGAGGAGGGCGGCCACAGCGATCTCTACGACCACGGGATGGCCGACCTGGTGAACGCCTTCCTGGCGGAGGCCTTCGGGCCGCGCAAGCGGTAACGCCCAGCGGCCGGAATGCTTATTTTCGAAGAGCTTAGCCCTCAGTCTTGAAGCGCGCGAGGGCCTCCGGCGTGTCGATGTCGGTCAGCACGGCGGGGTCCCCCATCTCCACCTCCACGACCAGATCCTCATAGGCGCCGATCAAGGCTTTGGCCCCGGCGTCCCCGGCCAGATCCTGCATTTCCGCGAAGAAGCGGCGCGCGAAAAGGACCGGATTGCCGCGCTTGCCGCGATAGGTGGGCGCGCAGATGGCGCGGCCCGCCGCCGGATCGAAGGCGGCGATCAGCCGGTCGATCGCCGTCCGGTCGACGCGCGGCATGTCGGCGAGGCAGACGACGACCCCGTCCGCGTCGTCGGGCAGCGCCGCGATCCCGCGCTTGAGACTGGCGCTCAGGCCTTCCGCATAATCGGGATTGTGGACGAAGTCGGCCTCGCAGAGCGCGACGGCGGCGCGCACGTCCTCCGGATCGCAGCCGGTCACGACGACGATCCCGTCGACCGAGGACTGGCGCAGCGCCTCGGCCGCGTGCGCGGCCATCGGCCGGCCGTCGATCTCGGCCAGCAGCTTGTTCTCCGCGCCCATGCGCCGCGATTGTCCGGCGGCGAGCAACAGGCCGACGATCCGCGGCGCCCGCTTCTCCTGCGGCGCGTCGGCAGGGTGCGCGGCGGCGGGCGGCTCCGCCGCGCGCGGCTGCGGGCGTGAGGGGATTTCCTTCAGGAGGCCGCCGTCGCCCATGCGCATCACGTCCTCGCGCGTGACCGTCACGTCGGCGCACAGCCGGCTCAGCACCCAGTCGAAGCCGTTCGCCTTGGGCGAGCGCACGCAGCCCGGCGCCCCGATCACCGGCTTCCCGTGCAACTCCCCGAGCAGCAGCAGATTGCCGGGATCGACCGGCATGCCGAAATGGTCGACCCGGCCGCCTGCGGCTTCGATCGCCGCGGGAATGACGTCGCCGCGGTCGACGATGGCGGAGGCCCCGACGGCGACGACGATGTCGGAGCGCTTGGCGGCGGCGTCCAACTCGCCGGCGAGGGCCTGTATCTCGTGCGGGCAGCGGACCTCCCCGTCGAGTCGGCTGCCCAGCGATTCGAGCCGTTGGCGCATGATCGGAACCGTCTTGTCCAGCACGCTCGGCTTGGTCTCCGCGAGCTGCGTCTGGATCAGCGCGACCCGCTTCTCGACCAAGGGCGCCACGCGCATCAGCGGGCCTCCATCGGCGGCCAGACGTTCGGCCTCCGCGACGGCGGCTTCCGGAGCGGCGAAGGGGATGATCTTGATCGTCGCCGCCATCTGCTTCGCCTGCACGCGCTCATAGGCGGGCAGGGCGGCGATGGTGACCGCCTCGTCGATCAGATTGACCGCGTCGAGCCGCGCCCGGTCGAAGACCAGCACGCCGGCGGTCCGGACGATCAGGTTCGCGCGGCCGGTGAAGGCCTCGGCCCGCTTCAGGTTGGCGCCGCAGGCGGCCCGGGCGATGCGCGCCGCCGCCTCGTCCTCATGCACGTCGCCGGCCTCCAGGCGCGCCGCCACGACATGATCGCGCCCGTCGGCCCGAAGCGCCGCCACGTCCTCCGCCGACAGTCGGCGACCCTTCTTGAAGCGCTTGCCGCCGACCGTCTGGCTGTGCGCCAGGATCGCGCCCTCGGCCTGGTCGAGCGGGGTGGGGCCGAACCGCATGCGGCGTCCCCCTAGCGACCCTTGGCGCCGCGCAGGGCGAGTGTGATCTGCGCCATGACGGCGATCGCGATCTCCGCCGGCGAGAGGGCTCCGATGTCGAGGCCGATCGGCGCGGCGATGCGCTCGATCTCCGCCGCCGTCAGCCCGGCCTCGGTCAGCCGCTCGACCCGATTGGCGTGGGTCTTCTTGCTGCCGAGCGCGCCGACATAGAAGGCGGGCGAGCGCAGCGCGCGCACCAGCGCCGGGTCGTCCAGCTTCGGATCGTGGGTCAGCGCGCAGACCGCCGTGCGCCGGTCGGGGGAAAGCGCGTCCAGCGCCTCGTCCGGCCAGCGGTCGTCGACGCGCACGCCTGGAAAGCGCTCCCGGCTGGCCCAGGCGCCGCGCGGGTCGATCACGATCACCTCGTAGCCCGCCTGCGCCGCGATCGGCGCGAGCGCCTGGGCGATGTGCACCGCGCCCACGCACAGAAGCCGCAGCGGCGGGTTGAAGACCTGCACGAAATAGAGATGGCCGTCGCCGGCCTCGACCGTGCGGCTCGTGTCCTTGTCGAGCGCCGCTTCGGCCGCGTCCAGCACGTCGGCCGGCGCGACCAGCCCGCCCGCCTCGATCTCGCCGTCGATCAGCAGAAGCTGGTCGCCGTCGTCGAGCTTGGTCACCACCGCCGTGCGGCGCTTCTCCGCCCGCGCGGCGTTGAGCGCGTCCAACAGGTCGCGTCGCATGGTGGCTACCTGTCCTCCAGCTTTTCCACGAAGACCTTCACCTCGCCGCCGCAGGCGAGACCGACCTCCCAGGCCATCGCGTCGGAGACGCCGAATTCCAGCAGTTTCGACTCGCCGGACTGCATGACGTCGAGCGCCTCGGTCACCACCGCGCCCTCGATGCAGCCGCCGGAGACGGAGCCTTCGAAGTCGGAGTCCTCATTGATCACCAATTGGCTGCCCACGGGGCGCGGCGAGGAGCCCCAGGTCTGCACCACGGTGGCCAGCGCGACGTGCTTGCCGGCGTCGGCCCACTGCGCGGCTTTCATCAGGAGATCGTCGTCAGGGGTCATGATCCGTTCCCGTCTAAGAAGCTTCAGCCCGCCGTCCGAGACGACCGGGACCGGCCGCGACGACTGGAGTTTCCGTCAGCCCCGAGCGAGCGGCCTCGCCATCACGCCGCCATCGCCCGCCATTTCGCCATATCGCGCCGGGCGGCGGCGTCGCTCGCACTCAGAGCATCGGACAGCTTGGCCAGACTGTCCAGATTGTGCACGGGGCGGAACTCGTCAACATGCGGCATCATGGCCCGCGCGCCGGCGGTCTTGGGCTCGTAGCCCTCGTAGCGCAGCAGCGGATTGAGCCAGATCAGCCGGCGGCAGCTCTTGTGCAGCCGCTCCATCTCCTCCGCCAGGCCCGCGGCCGCGTCGCGGTCCAGCCCGTCGGTGATCAGAAGCACGACCGGCCCCTGGCTCAGCACCCGGCGCGACCAGTCGCTGTTGAACCGGTGCAGGGTTTCCCCGATCCGGGTGCCGCCGGCCCAGTCCTCGACCGCCTCCGTCACCTTGTCGATCGCCTGGTCCGGGTCGCGTTCGCGCAGGTGGCGGGTGATGTTGGTCAGCCGGGTGCCGAACAGGAAGCTGTGCACCCGGTCGCGGTCGTTTGTCAGGGCGTGCAGGAAGTGCAGCAGCATGCGCGCGTAGCGATCCATGGAGCCGGAAATGTCGCACAGCACCACCAGCGGCGGATGCTCGCGCCGGCGGCTGCGGCGCTTCAGCCAGATCATGTCGCCGCCCTGGCGCGCCGAGGCGCGCAGGGTGGCCCGCAGATCCGCCCGCCGGCCGCCGGGGTCCGCCCGATAGCGCCGCGTCTTCACCGGCTTGATCGGCAGCCGCATGCGCTTGATCGCCTGCCGGGCCTGCTCCAGCTCGGCGGTTGTCATCTTCTCGAAATCCTTCTCCGCCAGCACCTCCTGGGCGGAAACGGAGAGCGCGGCGTCGAACTCGACCTCCTCTTCCTGCTCCTCGGCGGCCGCGGCCTCGTCCTCCCGATCGCGCCCGGCCATCGCCTCGGCGACGCGGGCGGAGAGCTCTGATTTCTGCTCCTCCTCCGCGTCTTCGCCGCGCATGGTGGGGAGCAGCATGCCCATCATGCGCTCCAGCAGGTTCGGATTGCGCCAGAAGACGTGGAAAGCCTGATCGAAGACGAGCCGCTGGTCGCGCCGGTTCACGAAGACGGCGTGCAGGGTCCAGTAGAAGTCCTTGCGGCTGCCGACGCCGACCTGGGCGACCGCGTCGATCGCGTCCAGCACCTTACCGGGCCCGACCGGCAGGCCGGCGGCGCGCAGGACCCGACCGAAATGCATGATGTTCTCGGCGAGGCGCCCGCCGTCGGCGTCGCCGAGCACCAGATTGGGGGCGGGGGCGTCCGTCCTGTCGGTCATCGGCGGCTGCGGCTCCCCGTTGATCAGGCGGCCCCGGCCAGGTCGCGCTTCACCTCGTCCAGCAGCCGCGCGGCCTCGGAGCCCTGAAGCTTCTGGATGTCGTCCTGGTACTTGAGGAGCGCGCCCAGCGTGTCGTTGATCGTGTCCGGGTCGAGCGCCAGCCGGTCGAGCTGGGTCAGCGCCTGGGCCCAGTCGATGGTCTCCGCCACGCCGGGCAGCTTGAAGAGGTCGAGGGTGCGGATCTTCTGAACGAAGGCGACGATCTGACGCGACAGCTCCTCCGGCGCGTTCGGCGCCTTGACCCGCAGGATTTCCAGTTCCCGCTCGGCGTCGGGATAGTCGACCCAATAGTAGAAGCAGCGCCGCTTGATGGCGTCGTGGATCTCGCGCGTGCGGTTCGACGTCAGGATGACGATCGGCGGCTGCTCGGCGCGGATCGTGCCCAACTCCGGCACCGTGACCTGGAAGTCGGACAGAACCTCCAGCAGGAACGCCTCGAACGGCTCGTCGGTGCGGTCCAGCTCGTCGATCAAAAGCACCGGCGGCAGGCCGCCCGCGTCCTCCAGCGCGGTCAGGATCGGTCGCTTGATCAGGAACCGTTCGGAGAACAGGTCGCTCTCCAACTGGTCGCGCCCGCGGTCGCCGGCGGCCTCGCTCAGACGGATCTCGACCATCTGGCGGGGATAGTTCCACTCGTAGACGGCCGAGGAGACGTCGAGTCCCTCGTAGCATTGCAGTCGGATAAGCCGGCGGCCCAGCGTTTCGGACAGAACCTTCGCGATCTCCGTCTTGCCGACGCCGGCCTCGCCCTCCAGGAACAGCGGCCGGCCGAGGCTGAGCGCCAGATAGAGCGCGGTCGCCAACGAGCGGTCGGCGACGTAGCGTCCGTCGCGCAGCAGCGCTTCCGTCGCATCGACGTCGGCGGGAAGGGGGGTTGGCATGAAGAACCTCGCTTGGTCGCTCGGAAAAGGGGCTTCGGGCGGCCGGCTACTTCTGGACCCAGCCGCGGTTCCGGAGCAGGAACCACCAGCCGGCGGGCGCTTTCTCGAAGATCGTCTCGGCGTAGATCAGGGAGATCGCGTCGGCGGAGACGCCTTCCGAGCGCGCCTGCTGTTCGTAGTAGGCGCGGCGCTGAGTGTTGATGTCGTCGACGAGCGTATGGAGCGCGGCGTCGGCCCGGGTTTCGTCGCGGATTTGGGCGTAGCCGTCATAGCGTTCGCCCACGATCCCGGCGTCGCGCGGGCCGTCCAGCGGCGACGCCTGGACCGGCGGCGCCGCCAGCCCCAAGCCGGCGAGGGCCGCGAGCGCGAGCGACGCCGCGAGCATCCGACGGCGCGTCCTAGAAAATCGGCTTGGTTTCCACATCGTCCTCGGCCTTTTCCTCAAGACGCAGGCGCACGTCGGCGTCGAGCTTGACGTTGAGATTGATGGTGATCGGCTCTTTCGGCGCCTGCACTTCCACCCTTGGCGTGCAGGCGGCGAGCGTCAGCGCCGCGCCGGCGAGGACGGCCGCCGCGCCGGCGCCGGACGATAGCCGGCGCGTCCAGGGGAGGACCGGGTCCGGCGGCGGTCGGGTGCGGGTCATGCGGCGTCCGTCCTTGCGTCTCGTCGGCGATTGGTGAAGACAGAGTAGCCTCTCGGGCGACCCGGTCAACGCGTCTGCTCGGCCAACCGCTCCAGCAGCTCGTCCGTCACGGCGACGGCGTCGCCCAAGGCGCCGAACAGTTTGGCGAAATCGGTCTCGATCGAGATGTTGAGATCGAAGGGCTGCCCGTCCAGCACGTTGGGATTGGCGCCGAGCAGTTTGACGCCCAGCACCCCGGTCCCGTCGGGCCCGACATCCAGGGTCGCGGACAATTCGTCGAAATGGAAGTTCTTCAGCGCGTCGACAAGCAGGTCGACCGCCTCGTTGCGGCCGCCGAGATAGGCGGACACCGCCGGGTGATCGACCTGCAGGCGGCCGGGATCCGCGGCCGCGATGCGCGCCCCGTCGACGACCAGGGCGCCGGTTGCGGACGCGTTCGCGGTCTCCAGCCGCAGCGGGATGACGCCGTGAAGCTCCCCCTCGCCGTCGACGCCGTCGACGTCGAGGGCGAGGAAGGCGTCGTCGAGATCGACCGACGAGAGCTCGACCGACCCGGAGAAGCGGTTGGCCAGAGGGTCGAAGAGCGCGTCCACCAAAGCGATCTCGCCGCCGAGCATGTCGAGGGCGAAACGCTCGATCAGCAGCCGCGCCTGTTCGTCCAGCGCGAAGACGAGCCGCGTCTGTGCGGCCGGCAGCCCGGCGACGGCGAGCCGCGCCTGCAGGCTCTGGCGCGGTTCGGTGGCGGGCGGCCGCGCGGCGTCGAAGACGACGGCCCCGCTGAGATCGATGACGCGGGCCAGCCCGGCGGCGAATCCGATACCGTCGAGCGTCACGGTCACGTCTCCTTCCGAGGCCCGGTCGTCCCCGAGGGTCAGATCGCCCTTGAGGGAGAGAGCGCCGCTCACCTGCCGGAACAGGCCGGTCAGCAGCGGCGAAATGCGCCCGGGCTGGAATCCCTCCGGCGCGTAGCGGACGGGGTCGGTTTCGAAGCGCAGCGCGCTCGGCCCGTCGACGGGAAGGCGGGCGTCGAACCGGCCCGTCATATGGCCGTCGACCGCGCTCAACCGTCCGTCGGCTCTCCAGCCGCCGTCCGGGTCCGCGCTCACGCTTGCGTCCAGGCTTGCGGCTCCCAGGATGACGGGGAGGCCGTCGCGGCTGTTCTCGCCGGCGCGCAGGGAGACGGCGTAGGGGGCTTCCGTCGGTCCCTCGACCCGGGCGTCGAGGTCTGTGAGACGGATTTCCTCCTCGGGCAGCCGCAGGGCGGCGGCGCGCGCCTCGATGGAGAGCGCGTCATCGACCCAGGTCACGTCCAGGGCAGGTAGGAAGAGATCCACCTCCTCCCCAGCTGGCAGGGTCGCGGCGAGGTCGCGCGTCGCCAGCGGCGCGAAAAGACGCGTGAGCGCGCCCTCGGCGAACTCAAGCGTCACCGGCGCGCGCGCCGTCAGGACCAAGGGGCGGCGGAGCCTCAGCCCGGCGCCCAGGCGCAGACGCGGCGCGCGGAGCTGCGCGTCGGCGGCGAGTAAGATCGTCAGGTGCCCGTCGGCGGTGGTGTTCATGGTAGGTTGAAAATCCAGGGAAACCGGACCGTTCATAAGGTGAACGCTGCGATTCGCGGCGATCTCCCACCCGCCGTCGTGAGCTGCGGTGACTGTCGCGCCGAATTCCGCGGGCGCATTGAGGATTATCCCCGCCTGCCGCATCTCTGAAGACGCGATGGCGCCTAGAACCTCAGGCAGCGGCGGCGCGATCCACCGAACCGATGACCCTTCGGGCGCGGACAGGGTGAGCGCGCCGTCCGCGGCGGTCAGCGCAAGCGGGGCGTCCGCTAGCGCGATCGGGCCGAGCGCGGAGGTTTCAAGCGACAGCCCCGTCGGGGTGAGCGCAAGACGGCCTTCGATCGCCGCGAGCAGCGCGGCCGGCGTCGCCGCGCCGTTGGAAAGCGCCTCCGCCCGACCGGACGCGTCCAGGGAGAAGACCAGCCTGCCTTCGGCCGCGGAGACGCCCGGCAACGCTCCGGACCAAGCCGCTAGGTCGAGCGCGCCGTCCCCGCGCGCGACGACGCGCCGTGGGTCCATCGAGACGGCAAGGGCGAGACGGGCCGACCCGGCGGCGTCCGCAAGATCGACAGCAGCCTCGAAGGGAAGCAACGCCTGTTGGTCCGGCCTGTCGATCGACAGGGCGCCGGTCAGCCGGCGCGGGCCGATCGGCGTTTCGGCGTCGAGCGCGAGATCGCTCAGCGTGATCCGGCGGGGCAGGGGTGGGGGCGGGCTTGGCGCGCCGCTCTCTCCGGGGACGAGCAGATCGTCCGGCAGGCCGGCGATGCGCGGTCGCCCAGGCGCGGTCAGGTCGATCGCGGCGCGCAGCCCGTCGATCTCGAGCGTCTCGACCTTCCCCGAGAGCAGGTCCGTCGGATCATAGGTGACGACAAGCCGCGCCGCCCGCGGGCCGTCGTCGGCGCCCGGGGCGTTGACCCGGAGGTCCGCCAGCACCGAGCGGTCGGTTTCGAGCGCGACGAGGCGGGCGGAGACGTCGAGCCCCAGCAGTTCGCGGGCGATCGTCGGAAGCGCGAGGGCGGCCGCCTCGAGGCGGAAAATCCAGAGCGCCGCCAGACCCGACCCGCCAAGCGCAAAGGACAGTCCGAGCGTCCAAACGAGAACGGCGCCGATGCGGGATCGGCGCCGTCTCGTCAGTCTGGTGCGCGGATCGGCGATCGTCCGACCCTCCGCTCTCGTCCGCCGCCCGTCAGGCGCAGGCGGCGACCGCGCGCTTCGCCATCACGCCGATCAGGTGCTGGCGATACTCGGCGCTCGCATGGATGTCGCCGTTCAGGCCGTCGACGTCGATGGTCGAGCTGTCGACCGCGTCCGGCGAGAAGTTGGACGACAGCGCGCTTTCGATGTCCGTCGCCCGGAAGACGCCGTCCTGGCCCGCGCCGGTGACGGCGACGCGCACCTGACCGCCGGTCTTGGCGACGAAGACCCCGACCAGCGCGTAGCGCGAGGCCGGGTTCTCGAACTTCATGTACTTGCCCGCCTCGGGCTTGGGGAAGCGGATCGCGGTGATGATCTCGCCTTCCTCCAGCGCCGTTTCGAACATGCCGGTGAAGTAGTCGTCGGCCGCGATCTCGCGGCTGTTCGTGACGATGGTCGCGTTCAACGCCAGGCAGGCCGACGGGTAGCAGGCCGTGGGGTCGTTGTTCGCCACCGAGCCGCCGATCGTGCCGCGGTTTCGCACCTGGGCGTCGCCGATATTGCCGGCGAGTTCGGCCAGGCACCCCGGCACGTCGGGCGAGGCCGCGACGGCCGCATGGGTCGTCATGGCCCCGATCTCGACATGGTCGCCCTTGTCGCGCACGCCGACCAGATCGGCGACGCCGGAGAGGTCCACCAGATCGCTCGGCGCGGCGAGACGCTGCTTCAGGGTCGGGATCAGCGTCATCCCGCCGGCGACGAGCGTCGCGTCCTCCCCGGAGCCGAGGGCCGCGACCGCGTCCGCGACCGAGGAGGGCTTGTGATACTGGAAATCATGCATGGGATTGTCCTCCTCTGAACCGTCACTCGGCCGCCATGGGCGTTTCGGCCGCCTTCAGCGCCTTCCAGACGGCCTGCGGCGTGGCGGGCATGGCGATGTCGGAGACGCCGCGATCGCGCAGCGCGTCGAGCACCGCATTGATGACCGACGGCGGGCTGCCGATGGCCCCCACCTCGCCGCAGCCCTTCACGCCGAGCGAGTTGTGCGCGCATAGGGTCTCCGTGGTCGCCGCCTTGAAGTCGGGCAGATCGTCCGCCCGCGGCATGCAGTAGTCCATGTAGGAGCCGGTGACGAGCTGGCCGTCCTCGTCATAGACGCAGGCCTCCAGCAGCGCTTGCCCGATGCCCTGGGCCAGGCCGCCGTGGATCTGCCCTTCGACGATCATCGGGTTGATGACCCGGCCGACATCGTCCACCGCCGTCATGCCGACCACCTCGACGACGCCGGTGTCGGGATCGACCTCCACCTCGCAGATGTGGCAGCCGCCCGGATAGGTGAAGTTCATCGGGTCGTAGAAGGCCTGCTCCTCCAGCCCCGGCTCCAGCTGGTCGTGCGGGAAGTTGTGCGGCACGTAGGCGGCCAGCGCGATCTCCCCGAAGGCCATCTCCTTGTCGGTGCCGGCCACCGTGAACTTGCCGTCCTTGAACTCGATATCGGCCTCCGAGGCCTCCATGATGTGGGCGGCGATCTTCTTGGCCTTGTCGGTCACCTTGCCGAGCGCCTTCATGATCGCCTCGCCGCCGACGGCGAGCGAGCGCGAGCCGTAGGTGCCCATGCCGAAGGCGACCTTGTTGGTGTCGCCGTGCACGATGTCGATATTGTCGAGCGGGATGCCCAACGTTTCGGAGACGAGCTGCGCGAAGGTGGTCTCGTGCCCCTGGCCGTGGCTGTGCGACCCGGTGAAAATCGAGACCGAGCCGGTCGGATGAACCCGGACGTTCGCGCTTTCGAACAGCCCGGCGCGCGCGCCGAGCGAGCCGACGACGGCCGACGGCGCGATGCCGCAGGCCTCCACATAGGTGGAGAAGCCGATCCCGCGCAGCTTGCCGCGCTGCGCCGCCTCCGCCTTGCGGGCGGGGAAGCCGGCGTAGTCGGCGAGCTCCAGCGCCTTGTCGAGGGTGGCGTCGTAGTCGCCGCTGTCATATTGCAGCGCCACCGGCGTCTGGTACGGGAAGGCGTCCTTCGGGATGAAGTTCTTGCGCCGGATCTCGACCTGGTCGATCCCCAGCTCCCAGGCCGCCTTGCTGACCAGCCGCTCCAGCAGATAGGTCGCCTCCGGCCGGCCGGCGCCGCGATAGGCGTCCACCGGCACCGTGTTGGTGAAGATCGCCTTCACCTCCGAATAGATCTTCGGTGTGGTGTAGACGCCCGCCAGCAGGGTGGAGTGCAGGTAGGTCGGCACGCAGGTCGAGAAGGTGGAGAGGTAGGCCCCCATATTCGCCTTGGTGTAGACCTTGAGGCCGAGGAACTTGCCCTCCGCGTCGAGCGCGAGATCGGCGTGCGTGATGTGGTCGCGGCCGTGCGCGTCGGACATGAAGCTTTCGGTGCGCTCCGCCACCCACTTGATCGGCCGGCCGACCTTGGGCGCGGCCCAGGTGACGATCGCCTCCTCGGCGTAGTGGTAGATCTTCGAGCCGAAGCCGCCGCCGACGTCCGGCGCCACCACGCGCAGCTTGTGCTCCGGCAGGCCGAGCACGAAGGCGCCCATCAGAAGCCGGATCACATGCGGGTTCTGGCTGGTGGTGTAGAGCGTGTATTCGCCCGTCGCCTTGTCGTACTCGCCGATCGCGGCGCGCGGCTCCATGGCGTTCGGGACGAGGCGGTTGTTGGTGACGTCGATCGAGACGACGTGCGCCGCGCCGTCGAAGGCCTGGTTGACCTCCGCTTCGTCGCCGAGCTCCCAGTCGTAGCAGAGGTTGTCGGCGGCCTCGTCATGGACCAGCGGCCCGTCGCCGGAGATCGCCTTCACCATGTCCACGACGGCCGGCAGCTCCTCGTAATCGACGTCGATCAGTTCGGCCGCGTCCTTCGCCTGCTCGTAGGTCTCCGCGATCACCACGGCGACCTGGTCGCCGACATGGCGCACCTTGCCCTCGGCCAGCATCGGGTGCTTGGGCTCGGCCATCGGGCTGCCGTCCTTGTTGTTGACGCCCCAGCCGCAGGGTATGCCGCCCAGCTCGGCCGTATCGGCGCCGGTGAAGACCGCCAGGACGCCCGGCGCGGCGGCTGCCGCGGCGGTGTCGATCCCGTTGATCTTGGCGTGCGCCATCGGGCTGCGCAGGATGTAGGCGTAGCTCTGGTTGGGCCGCTCGATATCGTGCAGGTAGTTGCCTTGGCCGGTCAGGAAGCGCTTGTCTTCCTTGCGCTTCACGGACGCGCCGATTCCGGTCTCGCTCATGTCGTGTCGCCTCCCATAGGTCCCGGTCCCTGAGTGCGGGGAAGGCCGGGACGGTCCGTTCTCCCGGGCGGCGCGCTCTCTTGCTGCTCTTGAATATGGCGGGCGCGCCTGCCCAATCGCATCACGCGGCGGCTCGGTCGACGGGGCGGATCACTCCGCCGCCGCGGCCTGGCCGCGCATCGTCTGGGCCGCCTGCTTCACGGCCTTCACGATGTTGTGGTAGCCGGTGCAGCGGCAGATGTTGCCCTCGAGCCACTCGCGGATCTCGTGATCGCTCGGGTCCGGATTGACGTTGAGCAGGTCGACCGCGCTCATCACCATGCCGGGCGTGCAGAACCCGCACTGCAGGCCGTGGCAGTCGCGGAAGGCTTCCTGCATCGGGTGCAGCTCCTCGCCGTCAGCGAGGCCTTCGATGGTGACGACGTCGGCGCCCTCGGCCTGAACGGCGAGCAGCGTGCAGCTCTTGATCGAGCGGCCGTCGACATGCACGACGCAAGCGCCGCACTGGCTCGTGTCGCAGCCGATATGGGTGCCGGTCAGGTCCAGATTTTCGCGGATGAAGGTGGAGAGCAGGGTGCGCCCCTCCACATCGCCGGAAACCTGTTTGCCGTTGACCGTCATGGTGACGCTGGGCATCTCGCGCGTACCTCCCTGTCGCTGTGCGGGGCGGCCGCGCTGAAAAGGCCCGCCCCGGCCCGTCTTATAGAGGGCGGTTCCCACCCCCGGTTGCCTCGCAGTTTGGGACCGGCCCGTTAGCCGGTCAACCCTAACCGGCGACGGGTATAGCCGCCGGTCCGTGACGCTTTCGCGACGGCGCGGGGCGCTGCCGTCAGCCGCCGCCCATGCCGGAGAAGATCGCCAGCAGCAGCAGAACGACGATGATGACGATCAGCGTCCAGCTCATGCCGCTGAGACCGCCCTTGCGCGCGCCGCGGGTCTTGTCGACCGCATCGAGCGCGGCGCGGGTTGGGTTGGGCTCCGCCTCCTTCATGCCGTCGTCGATTTCGGCGGCGCTCCCGTCGGCGCTCCCGTCGGCGCTCCCGTCGGCGCTCCCGGTCGTTCGGGAGGCCGCGGCGGGCTCGGCTTCGCGCGGGGCGGGCGCGGGCTCGGCCGCGGGTTCCGGAGCCGAGGCGCCGGCCGCGGCGGAGGGGGCCGCCTCCTCCGCCGCCTTCTCGATCGCGTCCGCGGGCGGCTTCTCGGGCGCGCCGCCGGCGCGCTCCGAGACGATCTCCACGAACCGGCTGAAGAAGTCGTTGGCGTACTTCTTGGCGGTCGAATCGATCAGGCGAGCGCCGAGCTGGGCGAGCTTGCCGCCGACATGCGCCTTCACCTCGTAGCTGAGCACGGTTTCGGCGCCGTCCTCGGCCAAATGAACGTCGGCGGAGCCCTTGGCGAAGCCCGCGGCGCCGCCTTTGCCCTCGCCGACGATGGTGTAGCTCTCGGGCGCGTTCACATTCTCCAGCGACACCGAGCCGGAGAAGGTCGCCTTCACCGGCCCGACCTTCGCCGTGACCTTGGCGTCGAAGCCGTCGCCGGCCTCGTTGCGCTCCAGCGTCTCGCAGCCCGGGATCGAGGCCTTCAGCGCCTCGGGGTCGTTCAACGCCTCCCAGACCGTCTCGCGCGGGGCGGGAATGCGGTGTTCGCCTTTCATGTCCATAGCGGTGGTCTCCCTGCGTGGCCCCCGGCGCGCGTCTGCGGCGCTTCCCGGAACGGCCCGATTCTGGCATGGATGGACTGAGGTGCACAGTAAAGACGCCCGGACGGGCTCACAAGCTGTGCGCGCCCGACGGAGTTGAACAGGGGACGCAAAGCGCGGATGTCGGCGCCGGCCATTCCATCCACCCTCGACGTCGCGCTCTGGCTGTTCGACCAGAGCCGGCGCGACGACCTCTATCTGCCCGCGCAGAAGCTGCAGCGCCTGCTTTGGCTGCAGCAGGGAACCTATGCGGCGATGAACCACGGCCGGATGCTCATGCCGGCCACCTTCGTCGCGGACGAGACCGGTCCGATCGAGCCGACGGTCTTCCATCTGTTCGAGGATTCGCGCCCGCCGATCCCGGCGCGGCCGATCGAGCCGGTGGCGGAGAACCATCTGACCCGCACCTGGCGGCGCTACAGCCACCATTCGCCGGACTACCTTACGAAGCGAATCGTGAAGATGCTGTGCTATCGCGAGGCCTGGGCGAAAGGGCCGGGGACGGTCATCCCCTATGAGGCGATCGCGCGCGATTTCACCCAATTGCCCGAGCAGCAGGATCTGGTGCGCGTCGGCGACGGCCGCGCGCTCCAGAAGTGGGTGCCGACGGCGAAACCCGCGGTGCGGCGCATCCGCTGAGCGCCGGCCCGCGCCGCGCTTAGCCCCGCTCTCCGTCGCGGCCGCCCGGGCGGTCCGCGGGGGCGATGGCCATCGGCTCCCCGTCCGCGCCGATCGGGGGGCCGTCGAAGGTCGCCCAGCCCTTGCTCGATCCGGTGGGCGGCAGCTCCGTGCGGCGGCTCATCCGGCGATGCAGGAAGCTCTTGGCGATGAAGTTGGCCGTGATCGGCGCCGTCAGGAAGAGGAACAGCGTGATCAGCAGCTCGTGCCAGGAGAAATGGCCGCGCTCCCACAGGAAAAAGAGCATCGAGGCGATCAGCACCCCGCCGATGCCCAGCGTCGTCGCCTTGGTGGGGCCGTGCAGCCGCGTCATCAGGTCCGGCAGTTTGGCCAGGCCGAAGGAGCCGACGATGCCGAAGAAGCCGGCGCCGACGATCAGGAATGCGATCAGGCCTTCGATCAGCAGGTCCATGGGGCGGGGGCGCTCCGGTCGCCAGTCGTGGGGGGGAAGGATCGGGTCATTCGATGATGTCGCCGCGCAGGATGAACTTGCAGTAGGCGACGGTCGAGATGAAGCCCACCATGGCGAACAGCAGCGACGCCTCGAAATAGACCGCCGTGCCTTCGTACATGCCGTACAGGATCAAGAGTGCGATGCCGTTGATCACCATGGTGTCGAGCGCCAGCACGCGGTCCGCGATGCTGGGCCCGACGGTCAGTCGATAGAGATTGAGGACCAGGGCCGCCGCGAAGCAGGAAAAGCCGATCACAAGCGCGATGTCGATCATTCGAAGATCTCCTTCAGCCGGCCTTCGTAGCGTTGCTTGATCTCGGCGACCACGGCGTCGGGGTCGGGCGCGTCGAGGCAATGGATGAGCAGCGCCCGCCCGTCGCCGGAGACGTCGGCCGAGACCGTGCCCGGCGTCATGGTGATGGTGCCGGCCAGGACGGTGATCGCCTCGGCGCTGGTCAGCTCCAGCGGCACGGTCACGAAGCGCGTGCGCAGCTTGGCCGACGGCACGAACAGGACCAGATAGGCGACGTGGATGTTGGCCCGCACGATGTCCCACAGCACGATCAGGATGTAGGCCGCGATCCGGACCGGGTTGCGCACCGTCGGCCGGTCCGGCCAGAAGGGGGCGGTGAGGAACGGGACGATCGTCCCCAGGATCAGGCCCATGATCACCGATCCGGCGGAGACGCCGTTCACCAGCATCAGCCACACGACGGTCAGCGTCGCCGTCAGCAGCGGGTGGGGGAAGAGCTTCTTCAGCAGCAGGGTCATCGTCGGCGCGCCTCCCTCAGCGTCCCGCCAGCGCGTCGGCGCCGAGCACGGTCGTGATGTAGTCGCTCGGATCGTAGAGCTGCGCGGCCGCGTCCGCGAGATAGCCGGTCACCGGCCCCGCGAAGAGCGTCAGCCCGACCATTCCCGCCAGCATGAAGCCGACGCAGGACAGCGCGACGCCCGGGGCGGGCCCGAGCGGCCGGGGCGCGGGCGCGTCGTCTTCGTCCCCGCTCACCTGTGCGGATTTCCAGAAGACGGTGCTGCCGGCGCGCGCGAACCCGACGATGCAGAGCAGCGAGGTGACCAGCACGACCGTCCAGACCGCCGTCATCGCGGGCGTGGAGGCTGCGGCCTCCAGCACCAGGAGCTTGCCGATGAAGCCGCTCAGCGGCGGCATGCCCGCCATGCCGATCGCCGCGGCGAAGAAGAGCGCCGCCAGCAGGCCGGTCTGCATGAAACGCGGGGCCGGCGTGATGGCGTCGCCGACGTCCGGCCGGCGCGCCACGATCAGGTCGGCCAGCAGGAACAGCGCGGCCGCGGCGAAGGTGGAGTGGATCAGGTAATAGAGCGCCGCCACCGTCGCCTCCGGCGTGAAGAGCGCAATCGCGGTCAGCAGCGTGCCCATGGAGCCGAGCACCGCGAAGCACACCTGCCGCACCAGCCCCTTGGCGCCGAGCACGCCGACCATGCCGATCGCCAGCGTCGCGAGAGCGGCCGGCAGCAGCCAATCCGCGGCCAGCCACGCCGCCTCGCCGGCGTCCGCCCCGAAGACGAGCGTGTAGACGCGCAGGATCGCATAGGCGCCGACCTTGGTCATGATCGCGAACAGCGCCGCCACCGGCCCCGGCGCATTGGCGTAGGCGCCGGGCAGCCAGAAATGGATCGGCGCGGCCGCCGCCTTGACCGCGAAGACGATCAGCAGGAGCACGCCGCCGGTCTGCAGCAGGGCCTGGTTCTCGGCCGGCATGGCCGCCGCCTTGAGCGCCAGGTCGGCCATGTTGAGCGTGCCCGTCACGCCGTACAGCACGCCGATCGCGATCAGGAAAAGGGTGGAGCCGGCGAGGTTGATCGCCACATATTGCAGGCCCGCGCGCGTGCGTTTGGCCCCGCCGCCATGCAGCATCAGCCCGTAGGAGGCGATCAGCAGCACCTCGAAGAAGACGAAGAGGTTGAAGACGTCGCCGGTCAGGAACGCGCCGTTGACGCCCATGAGCTGGAACTGGAACAGCGCATGGAAATGCCGTCCGCGCGCGTCCCAGCCGCTGGCGATGGCGTAGCCGATCACGCCCAGCGCCAGCACCGCGGTGAGCAAGAGCATCAGCGCGGACAACCGATCCAGCACCATGACGATCCCGAACGGGCCGTCCCAGTTGCCGAGCTCGTAATGCTGCACCGGACCGTCCGCCGCCTGGACGACGAGCGCGATCGCGATCGCCAGCAGCGCCGCGACCCCGGCGACGGAGAAGACGCGGCTCAGCAGCATGTCGTGGCGCATCGCGATGATGATGATCGGCGCCAGCAGCGAGGGCAGGACGATCGGCGCGACGATCCAGTGATTGAGCGTCAGATCGATCATCGGCCGGTCCCCGCGCTCTCGCCGAGGCCGTCGCTTTCGCCGGGCTGCCCGCTTTCGGTGTCGTCGGCCCCGATGTCGACCGCGTCGTCGCCCGATTCCAGATAGGCCCGCAGCGCCAGCACCACGACCACGGCCGTCATGCCGAAAGCGATCACGATGGCGGTGAGCACCAGGGCCTGGGGCAGGGGGTCGCTGTAGGCGACGGCGTCCTTGGAGATGACCGGCGGCAGGTTGATCGCGATGCGCCCGGTGGCGAACAGGAAGACGTTGACCGCATAGGACAGCATCGCCAACCCGACGATGACGGGGAAGCTGCGCGCGCGGAGCACCAGATAGACCCCGGCCGCCGTCATCGCGCCCACGCCGCTTGCGACGAGAATCTCCATCCCCTTACCGAGCCTCCTGATCCAGCGCCGCGGGATTGACGTCCATCGGGGCCTCGCTCACCGGCTCCTCCGTCGAGCGGGCGAGGCGCGAGAGGTTGGCCAGCGCCACCAGCACCGAGCCGACGACGGTCAGGAAGACGCCGACGTCGAAGATCAGCGTGGTCGCAAGACCCAGCTCGCCCAGGATCGGCAGCGTGAAGTACTCGAAGTCGCTGGTCAGGAACGGTCGGCTCGCGACCCAGGCGCCGACGCCGGTGAAGCCGGCGAACAGCACGCCGACGCCCGTGACGAAATGATAGTCGAGCTTCATGCGCCGTTCGGCCCAGCCGTATCCGCTCGCCATGTACTGCATGAGAAGCGCGATCGCGACGACGAGGCCGGCGATGAAGCCGCCGCCCGGTTCGTTGTGCCCGCGCAGGAAGATGTAGACGCCGACGAGCAGCGACAGCGGCAGCATGACCCGCGTGGCGACCACCAGCATCATCGGGTGCCGGTCGCGTGCGCGCTCCTGATCCGGAATCCAGGATTGCAGGCGCCGCGCGGCGGGGCCCCTGAGCGCGCCGTCCAGCAGCGCGAAGATCGCCAGCGCCGCGATCGCCAGCACGATGATCTCGCCATAGGTGTCGAAGCCGCGGAAGTCGACGAGGATCACGTTCACGACGTTGGTGCCGCCGCCGCCGGGCTTCGAATTCTCCAGATGAAAGGCGGAAATGCTGGAGACGTCGCGCGTCATCACCGCAAAGATCAGCGCGCCGACGCCCAGCCCGCTGAGGCCGGCGATCAGACCGTCGCGCGCGCGCCGCGGCGCGCCGCTCTCGCGCGGGCTCTCCTTGGGCAGGAAGTTGAGTGCGAGGAGCAGCAGGATGACCGTCACCACCTCGACCGAGATCTGGGTGAGCGCGAGATCCGGCGCCGACATGTAGACGAAGCCGAGCGAAACCAGAACGCCCACCACGCCGACGATCACGAGCGTCAGGAGCCGGTTGTGATGCGCCAGCACGATCGTGACGCAGGCCCCGATCAAGACCGCCCAGGCCAGGATCACGACCGGCGAGGCGTGCGTCAGCGGCCGCGCGCCGGGCCCGTGCGTCGCGCCCCAGAAGGCGATTGCGCCGGCGATCGTCGACGTTGCGATCAGCACCGCCATGTAGCGGCGCAGCGAGCCGTTGTGCAGCACGTCGGTGGCGCGATTCGAAATCGACACGAGCGTCCGAACCAACGCCTCGAAGATCCGCTTCGCCTCCGGCCGCGGTACGGCGAGGCGGAGCCTGTTCGCCGCCGCATGCCGCCAGAGCAGCAGCGCACCGCCGGCCAGCGCGACCAGACTGACCACCAGCGTCAGATTGAAGCCGTGCCAGATCGCCAGATAGTAGTCCGGCAACGGCCCCTTGAGCGCCGCCTGCGCGGTCACGGCGACCACTTGGCCCGCGACGGCTTCCGGGAACAGCCCGATCAGGACCACTGGAATAACCAGAATCAGCGGCGGTAGATACAGTCCGAAGGGCGGGTCGTGCGGCTTGGACGGGTAGTCGTCGCGCTTCGGCCCGAAGAAGACATGCACCACGTAGCGCAGGCTGTAGGCGACCGAGAACAGCGCGCCGACGCCCGCGGCCAGGCCGATGATCCAGGGATTGCCCAGCCACTCCGTCCGGAGCGCCTCGTGCAGCATCATCTCCTTGGTCAGGAAGCCGTTCAGAAGCGGCACGCCGGCCATGGACAGGGCGGCCAGGCTCGCCAGCGTGCCGGTGATCGGCATCAACGCCATCAGTCCGCCGAGCCGCTTGACGTCGCGCGTCCCGACCTCGTGATCGACGATGCCGGCGGTCATGAAGAGCGCCGCCTTGAAGCAGGCGTGGTTGATGATGTGGAAGAGGCCCGCGACCACCCCCATCGGCGTTCCCAGGCCGAACAGGAAGGTCACCAGCGCCAGGTGGCTGACGGTGGAGAAGGCGAGCAGCCCTTTCAGATCGTCCTTGAAGAGCGCGATCCAGGCCGCCATCACCATGGTGAAGAGGCCGGTCGTGGCGACGAGGTAGAACCACCACTCGGTGCCCGCGAGCGCCGGCCAGAGTCGCGCGAGCAGGAAGAGGCCCGCCTTCACCATGGTTGCGGAATGCAGATAGGCGCTGACCGGCGTCGGCGCCGCCATCGCGTGCGGCAGCCAGAAATGGAAGGGGAACTGGGCCGACTTCGTGAAACAGCCGACCAGGATCAGCAAGAGCGCGGGCGCGTACCAGGGCGAGGCCTGGATCTCCGCCCCGTGCTGCAGGATCACGCTGAGATCGTACGAGCCCGCGATCTGGCCCAGAATCAGCATGCCCGCGATCATCGCGAGTCCGCCCGACCCGGTCACGGCGAGCGCCATGCGCGCGCCCTGGCGGCCCTCCGGCAGGTGCTTCCAATAGCCGATCAAGAGGAAGGAGGAGAGGCTGGTCAGCTCCCAGAAAATCAACAGAAGCAAGATGTTGTCGGACAGAACGATGCCCACCATCGCGCCCTGGAACAGGAGCAGATAGCTGTAGAACTGCCCCATCGGGTCGCGGCGCGAGAGGTAGAACCGGGCGTAGATGATGATCAGCAGGCCGATGCCCAGGATCAACGTCGCGAACAGCAGCCCCAACCCGTCCAGGAAGAAGGTGACGTTGAGGCCCAGCTGCGGCAGCCATTCCCAGCGCGCCTGGATCACCTCGCCGGCGAACACGGCCGGCGCCTCCGCCAGCAGCAGGATCAGCGCCAGCAGCGTCACGGAGCCCGTCGCGACGGCGCAGGCGTTGCGCCCGGCCCGGATCATGAGCCCCGGCAGAAGCGCGCCGAGGAAGGGCAAGAGAACGATCAGGGCGAGGCTCATGCCCAACCTTTCCTTTTAACGTATCCCGAGCTAGGTGATTGATCGGCGGCGTTATGCGGGTCCAACTTCTAGTGACCGGGCCGTCGAGGTCAAGCCAAACCGGTCGCATTGCGCGGCGATATGGGGTGTCCTTATGCCGGGCGCCAGATTGGAACGTCCATGACGCCGCCGGACGGCGCGTTCGCCGACGACGACCCCGCCGCGCGCGCGGATGCGCGGCGCCGGCAGTGGCGTGCGCTGCTCACGCTGCTGCCCTATCTGTGGCCGCCCGGCCGGGGCGACATCAAACGCCGGGTCGTGTTCGCGCTGGCGGCGCTCGGGCTGGCGAAGCTCGCCACCGTGTACGTGCCGATCCTCTACAAGCAGGCGGTCGACGCGCTCGACCTCTCGGGCGAGCAGACGGCGCTCGCCGTGCCGGTGGGCCTGATCGTCGCCTATGGCGGGGTGCGGCTCGCCTCCGTGCTGTTCCAGGAACTGCGCGAGGCGCTGTTCGCCAAAGTCACGCAGAACGCGATCCGCAACGCCGCGCTCAACACCTTCCGGCATCTGCATCAGTTGTCGCTGCGCTTCCACATGGACCGCCAGACGGGCGGCTTGAGCCGCGTCATCGAACGCGGCGTGAAGGGCATCGAGTTCCTGCTGGCCTTCACCCTGTTCAACATCCTGCCGACGCTGTTGGAGATCGTCATGGTCTGCGGCGTGCTGTGGGCGATGCTGGACTGGCGCTTCGCGGTCGTGACCTTCGTAACCATCGTCGGCTACATCGCCTACACGCTGGCGATCACCGAATGGCGCCTCAAGTATCGGCGCGCCATGAACACCAAGGATTCAGAGGCCAACACCAAGGCCATCGACAGCCTGCTGAACTACGAGACGGTGAAGTATTTCGGCGCCGAGGCGCATGAGGCCGCGCGCTTCGACCGCTCGATGCGCGATTACGAGTGGGCGGCGGTGAAGTCGATCACCAGCCTCTCCGTCGTCAATATCGGGCAGGGCGCCATCGTCTCATTCGGCCTCGTCGTCATCATGCTGATGGCGGCCGACGGCGTGGCCTCGGGCGCGATGACGCTCGGCGATTTCGTCCTGGTGAACACCTATCTGATCCAGCTCTATCTGCCGCTCAACTTCCTCGGCTTCGTCTATCGCCAGATCCGGCAATCGCTGACCGACATGGAGGACATGTTCTCGATCCTGCGCATCGAGCGGGAGGTCGAGGACAAGCCGGGCGCGAAGCCCCTGGCGCTCTCCGGCGGCGCGGTCGCCTTCGAAGGCGTGCGCTTCGGTTACGATCCGCGCCGGCCGATCCTGAAAGATGTGAGCGTCACGGTGCCGGCAGGGCGAACGCTCGCCATCGTCGGACCGTCGGGCGCCGGCAAGTCGACCATCAGCCGCCTGCTGTTCCGGTTCTACGACGTGCAGGACGGGCGGTTGGCGATCGACGGCCAGGACGTTCGCGACGTGACGCAAACCAGCCTGCGCGCCGCGATCGGCGTGGTGCCGCAGGACACCGTGCTCTTCAACGACACGATCCGCTACAACATCGCCTACGGCCGCCCGGACGCGACGCCCGAGGAGGTTGAGGAGGCCGCCCGTCTGGCCCAGATCGACCGTTTTATCGAAAGCCTGCCCGACGGCTACGACACCATGGTCGGCGAGCGCGGCCTCAAGCTCTCCGGCGGCGAGAAGCAGCGCGTCGCGATCGCCCGCACGATCCTGAAGGACCCGGCGATTCTGCTTTTCGACGAGGCGACGTCCGCGTTGGACACCGCCACCGAGCGGGAGATCCAGAAGAGCCTGAAGGCGGTCAGCCGCGGCCGCACGACCCTCGTGATCGCCCATCGTCTCTCGACGGTCGTGGAGGCGGACGAGATCATCGTGCTGTCTGACGGGCGCGTCGTCGAGCGCGGGCGCCATCAGGATTTGCTGGCCCGCAACGGGGTCTACGCCGAGATGTGGCGCCGTCAGCGGGAGGGCGACGCGACCGCGTCCGTCGATCCCCCCGCGGCCGGGGCGGACGACGCGGCGGCGGCGGACCCGACGCTCCCGCGCTGAGTATCGGCGGAAACGCCCACCAAAAGATCGCCTCAAGGTAGCAATACCCCAAAAAGTAATGCTATCGATACGATAATCTGCTATCTATGCACGATACGGCAACCTTAGCGAGACCTTCGCGCCAACGTATCGGATGAGCGGATGCAGCAGACACTCGATCTACCCGACTTCGACATGACGTTGTCCATCGTGGAGGACGCGTCGGTTCTCTTCCAACAGCCGGATCGCCCGGCGACCTCCCTGGTGTTCGACCCCGCCCGCGCGGCCTTCACCGACAGCTTCGTCGTCCTGGGCCACGACAGCGACGGGGTGTTGATGCACACCCAGGCGGTGGGGCTGTGCGATCCCAACACATCCTTGAAGCGCCATATCCAGCGCTCTTTTCTCGACTATCGGCCGGCGGACTACCCCCTGCACGCGCTGAATTGTCGGCTCGATCTGCCGGACGCCTTCGCCTTCCTGCGCGGGCGCTTCGCCTATCAGGGCGAGCTCTGGATGCGTCCGGGCAGGGGCGGTCGGCAGGGCATCGGCCTTGCCCGCAAGCTGACCAACTTCGCCATGATGCACGCCCTGCGGCGCTGGGACTACGACGTGATCTGGGCGGTCGTGTCGGAGAAGAAGATCCGCACGAAGTTCCCGCAGCGCTCCGGCTATGCGCATCATAACGGTCCGGCCTTCCGCTGGAGCGCAGGCGACAAGTCGTTGGAGGAGTTCGTCGTCTGGTCGCTGGCCGAAGAGGCGCCGGACTATTCGAACGATATCCGCTGCGAGGGCGTCGGGTCGGTGAACACCGCCAATTTGCCCAGCGAGAGCAGCGGCACGGTGATGCGCTTGTAATGCAGCCAGCGCCGCTCCCGTCCGCCGATCCGCACCGGCGCGGTCACGAGGTCCACCACCGGCCGATTGCTTTCGATCGCCGCGCGGTAGGCCTGCGTGACCGCGTCGCCGAAGCCGTTGTCGGCCGGATCGATCGAATCTTCCTTGCCGACGGTCTCGCGCACCTCTTCCGGCGTGCAGACATTGGCGAAGAGGGTGCGCCCGCCGATATGGGCGTAGCGCAGGCGGCCCGGCTCCAGCACGTCGTAGAGGATGATGTCCTCAAGCGCGTTCTGGCGCACCTTGCTCTCGATGTCGCGGGCGGCGCGCTCCTCATCGTCCGAGGGGGAGAGCGCCCGGATCCGGGGCGTCATGTTGATCGGGCGTCGGGCGATCTCTTCGATGTAGTCGAGACGTTCGAAGATCTCGGCCGCGTCGAGCGTCTCTTCCGCCCAGCCGGAGACGTAGTAGCGCAGGCTGATGCGCGCGCTCTCGAAATCGCTGCGCGCGACGTTGCTCGCCGCATTGAGCGCGGGCCAGTCGGTCGCGTCCGGAACCCAGGTCATCAGAGGCGGCGCGCTGCGCGCATCGTCCGCCAGCAGAATAACGCCGCCGGCGTAGCGCATGCAGGCGCCGAGGGCCGGATCGTCGATCAATCGCGGGGGCGGGCGCCGATGGGCGCGACCCTCATTGTCGAACCAGGCGCACCAGGTTTCGCTCTCGCTCATCGGCCGATCCAGCCTTTCTCTTACCGCCGCCTCCCTTTCGGGGTGGGCGGCGTCGCGTCGCCAGGCCCCGGCGCGCCGGGGGCGAGGGCGGGTTCGATGGTCAGGCCGTCGAAAATCCGCTCTACGCTAACATTCAACGCGTCTGCGAGCCGGAGTAAAGTTGTATAATCGGGCATCTGCTCGCCCTTTTCGAAAGATTCAAGGGCGGCTTCGCAGGTCGGGGCCCGCCTGGCGACCTCCGCGCGACTCATCGAGCGTCGTGCGCGCAGGCGCGCCAGATTCCGACCGACGATCGCGATCACTTGCGCTTCTTGACGGACCATGACCCTACCGTGACGGTTGAAACGCCGCTCGGTAAGAGTGTGCGCCGTCCTGGGATATACGGCAAGTCGTTTGCGCTCGGATCACCGGGAAAAGCGCAGAGGGGGTTGGCTGGGGACCCGGTGCGCCGGGTGCGCCGCCCCCCTCGGCCGTCAGCCGCTCGGGTCGGCGACGTAGCGCAGATACGGCTTCTCCGCCCGCCAACCGTTCGGAAACTTCTCCTTCGCGGCCTCGTCGTTGAGCGCCGGCACGATGATGACCTCGTCGCCGCGGGTCCAGTTCACCGGCGTGGCGACCTGGTGCTTGGCCGTCAGCTGCAGGGAATCGACGACGCGCAGGATCTCGTCGAAGTTCCGGCCCGTGCTCATCGGATAGGTCAGGATCAGCTTGATCTTCTTGTCGGGGCCGATGACGAAGACGCTGCGCACGGTCATGTTGTCCGCCGCGGTGCGGCCTTCCGAGCTGTCGCCGGCGCCCGCCGGCAGCATGTTGTAAAGCTTCGAGACCGTCAGGTCGGTGTCGCCGATCATCGGATAGTTCGGGGCGGTTCCTTGGGTCTCGGCGATGTCGGCGGCCCAGGCGGCGTGATTTTCGACCGGGTCGACGCTGAGGCCGATCACCTTCACGTTGCGCTTCTCGAACTCGGGCTTGAGCTTCGCCATGTAGCCGAGCTCGGTCGTGCAGACCGGCGTGAAGTCCTTCGGATGCGAGAACAGGATCGCCCAGCTCTCGCCGATCCATTGATGGAAGTCGATCTCGCCCTCGGTCGTCTGGGCGGTGAAATTCGGAGCGTCCGATCCGATTTGCAGGCTCATGGTCAGGGTCTCCTGGGGAATGGGGCGGCGCCGGGGGGCGCCGGCTTCTCCGCCTATGTGAGGCGGTTCACTCAATATACAATGGGATGCTGGGAATAAAACGAATTACAGCTGTTCTTGTGAAATATGGCCGCCGCGCGCCGTCGCCAGCCGCGAGGGGCCTTGGCCGGGTCCGTACGGCGGGCTAAGTGATCCGCATGCCCGCGACGTCGTCTCTCACCCCGCGGTCCGCCGCGCCGCATTTCATCGCGTCGGAAATCTACCGCGCCTCGCGCTATGGCGCGAAACACCCGCTCTCGATCCCGCGGGTCTCGCTGGTCGCGGACCTCGTCCGCGCGCTGGGCTGGCTGGACGAGACGGTCTATCGCGACGGACCGATCGCGACGCCCGAACAGCTCGCCCGCTTCCACGATCCCGCCTACATCGCCGCCCTGCAGCGCGCCGAGCGCGATCAAACCCTGCCGGAGGCCGAGCGGCGGCGATGGAACATCGGGGCGGGCGGCAATCCGATCTATGGCGAGGTCTTCCGGCGCCCGGCGACGGCGGCGGGCTCCTCGCTCCTGGCCGCGGACCTGCTGGCGGACGGCGTGGCGGCGGTGCACAGCCCGGCTGGGGGCACCCATCACGGCCGTCCCGACCGGGCCAGCGGCTTCTGCTATCTGAACGATCCGGTGCTGGGGATCCTGCGGCTGCTCGACCGGGGGGTGACGCCGATCGTCTACATCGACCTCGACGCCCATCACGGCGACGGGGTGGAGGCCGCCTTCGCGGACGATCCCCGCGTGCTGACGATCTCGCTGCATCAGGAGGATCTGTGGCCCCGCACCGGCGGGATCGAGCGCGCGCAGGCATTGACGGCGGCGGTCAATCTGCCGGTCCCCTCAGGCTTCAACGACGACGAGTTCGCCTATGTGCTGGAGGCGGCGATCCTGCCGCTGGCGGCGGAGCACGCGCCGGCGGCGCTGGTGCTGCAATGCGGCGTCGACGGCTTGGCGGAAGATCCGTTGAGCGGGCTCGCGCTCTCCAACGGGGCCTATTGGCGCGCGCTCGACCTGCTGCGCGGGTTGGCGCCGCGGCTGCTGCTGCTCGGCGGCGGCGGCTACAACCCCTATGCGGTCGCGCGCGCCTGGACGGGGCTGTGGGCGCGCCTCAACCATCTGGACATCCCCGGGCGTCTGCCGCCGGCGGGGGAGGCGGTGCTGCGCGCGATCGCCTGGCGCCACCGGCTGGGCCGCAATCCGCCGGAAGCCTGGATGACAACGCTGGCCGACCCGCCGCGCGGCGGCCCGATCCGCGAGCCGGTGCGCGCCATGGTGCGCGCGGCGCTGGCCGGACGCGCGGCCGCGTGACGTCGGCCCCGAACATGGGCTAGAAGGACGCCATGCGACGGTTTCTCCCAGCCCTGGCCCTGCTGCTGCTCGCGCTCGCCGCGCCGATCTCGCCCGCGACCGCCCAGCAACCGGAAGAGCGCCCGGATTTCGCGATCGAACCGCTCGCGATTCACACCGCAGACGGCGCCCGCCACGCCTTCGCGGTGGAGATTGCCGACACCCGGGCCAAGCGCGCTTTCGGCCTCATGTTCGTGCGCGACCTGGCCCCGGACCGCGGCATGCTGTTCGACTACAAACGCCCCCAGCGCGTCTCGATGTGGATGAAGAACACCTACATCCCGCTCGACATGCTGTTCATCGAGGCGGACGGGACCATCGAATCGATCATCGAGCGCACGACGCCCCATTCGCTCAGCCCCCGCGCGTCGAAGGGACGGGTGCGCGCCGTGCTGGAACTGCCCGGCGGGACCGTCGAGCGGTTAGGGATCGCGCCCGGCGATCGGATCGACCACCCGCTTTTTCAATAGGTTGCCGGCGTTTCCTAACGCACCCGGCAAAGCGTCAGCCCGTCGCCGATGGGGACCAGGCTGAGGCTCACGCGGTCGTCCTCCAGAAGCGCGGCGTTGAGCGCGCGGATCGCCTCCGTGTCCGCGTCGCGCTTCGCCGGATCGATCACCGAGCCGCCCCAGAGCACGTTGTCGATGAGGATCAGGCCGCCCGGCCGCACGAGCTCCAGGCACGCCTCGTAGTAGCCGCGGTAGGTCTCCTTGTCCGCGTCGATGAAGGCCATGTCGAAGCCGTCGCGCCGACCAGCGGCCAGCAGGGCCTGCAACGTCTCCAGCGCGGGCGCGATGCGCAGATCGATCTTTTCGGCGACCCCGACCTCCGCCCAATAGCGCCGGCCGACCGCCGTCCAGTCCTCGCTGACGTCGCAGGCGACGAGGCGCCCGTCGGCCGGCAGCGCCTGGGCGATGCAGAGCGCGCTGTAGCCGGTGAAGGTTCCGACCTCCAGCGCCGTCCGCGCGCCGATCAGTTCGGCCAGCAACGCCATGAACTGACCCTGCTCGGGTGCGATCTGCATCGCGCTCTCCGCCAGCTCGGCGGTTTCCGCGCGCAGTCGGCGCATCGCATCGCTCTCGCGCAGGCTGACGGAGAGGAGGTAATCGTAGAGCGGGCGATCGAGGCCGATGCTCGTCTTTGTCATGGGGCTCCCTTTCGGCGCGTGCAGTCTGTCCGGCGCCACTGTGGCGCGGCGCGGGGCCATCCGCAACGGGCGCGGCGGGCCCCGCAAGGGATGGCGCAGCGCTGGCGCGGACCCGCGACATATGGTATGCGACAGACGGTTTTCAGCCGTCGGGTTGACCGACGGCTCGACTGGAAAGTCGGGGGCGCGAAGGAGGCGGCGCGTGCGGTTGGCGAAGTGGGGGACGCGACGGGTCGGCGACGCGCGCGCAGGGCGCGCTGTCCGTCGGCGCGCGCTCGCAGCGTTTGCGTTGGCGGCGCCGCTGGTCCTGGCGGGGTGTCTGGAACATGGCCTGGATCCGACGCTCAGCGTGCGCGAGGCCCCGATGATCGCCGGCAACACCTACGACCGCCAGAACGCTCTCGCGATCATCTTCCCGGCGGCGGAGCGCATCAACGTCTCCTACGAGTACCTGTACGAGGACGAACTGGAGATTCGCGCCGACGGGCTTTTCGGCGGCCCGGCCTGGCTGTTCGTCGAGCGGCAGCCGGCCGAACCGGAGCGCTTCCTCTTCCTGCATCTCAATAAGGGCGAGGAGGGGTACGAAGCGCCGCGCGGCGAAAGCCTGCGTCTGGGCCAGCGCCGCTTCTACGCCATCGACTACTGCCTCAGCGACTGGCGCACCGACGAGAGCGCCGAGGCGGCGGAGCTGACGCCCTATCTGGCGGCGCTGGAGGCGCGCGGCTTCGCGGTGTCGCGCGACGTCTATCTGCGCCGCTTCATTCCGCGCGACATCGACAGCGACGGGCGGCGGACGAGCATCGTGGTGATCCGCGACGTGATGCGCAGCGGCTACGATTGCGAGCGCCTGGGCGACCTGATCGCGCCCGAGACGGAGGCGCAGACGGAGACCCTCGACCGGCTCCAGCAGGACGCCTCCGGCAGCTTCGAAGTGATGGGCTGAAGGGGACCGGCGGCGGCGCGCAACGCCTTGTTTCACGCCGGAAACCGTTTCATTTGAAATGAAATTGTGGTAGTCTGCGGCCCATGATGACCGGTCGGCCGATTCTATATCATGCGTCGCGCCCGCGGCGCCTGGGCGCGGGCGCTTTCGAGCGCTTGGGCGGATCGCCGGCGCAGTTCCTCACCGTCGGGACCGTCGGGCGGTGCCTCGCGAAAAGCGGGCGCGGCCGCCCGCGCGGCTCGCCCGCGGCGGGCGCCTGATCCGTCCCGTTCCGCCGCCGCCAAGGCAGGCGGAGCCGTTTTCCGGTACAAACACTCGATGATCCGGCCAGCGGCGGCCCATTGGGGGTCCGGCCGCGCCCGATCCGACCATCCGACGCCAGGAGGCGACCGACATGACCACGCCCGCAGACCAGAGCGCGACCGCCGGCTTCGAGCCCGGCGTCATCTCCCCCGTGAACCCGATGGGGACCGACGGGTTCGAGTTCGTCGAATACACCGCCCGCGACGTGGACGCGCTCGCCGGGCTGTTCGAGACCATGGGCTTCCACAAGGTGGCCCGCCACCGTTCCAAGGACGTCGCGCTCTATCGCCAGGGCGGGGTCAATTTCATCCTGAACGGGGAGCCGCGCAGCTTCGCCCAATCCTTCGCCGCGGTGCACGGACCCTCGGCCTGCGCGATCGCCTTCCGGGTCAAGGACGCGAAGGCGGCCTATGAGCGCGCCCTGCAACTCGGCGCGAAGCCGTTCCATGGCCAGGTCGGGCCGATGGAGTTGAACATCCCGGCGATCCACGGCATCGGCGACAGCCTGATCTATCTGGTCGACCGCTACGACAGCCCGAGCATCTACGACATCGATTTCGACTGGATCGAGGGCGAGGCGCGGGCGCCCGCCGGCGCCGGCCTCACATATATCGACCACCTGACCCACAACGTCTTTCGCGGGCGCATGGACGTGTGGGCGCATTTCTACGAGAAGCTCTTCAACTTCAAGGAAATCCGCTATTTCGACATCGAGGGAAAGCTGACCGGGCTGCACTCCAAGGCGATGACCAGCCCGTGCGGCAAGATCCGCATCCCAATCAACGAATCCTCCGACGACAAGTCGCAGATCGAAGAGTATCTGCAGGCCTACAACGGCGAGGGCATCCAGCATATCGCGCTCGGGACCGACGACATCTACGCGACCGTCGACGCGCTCGCGGCCAGCGGGGTGACGTTCATGACCCCGCCGCCGGCGACCTACTACGAGATGCTGGCCGAGCGCGTGCCCGATCATGGCGAGCCGCTCGACGCGCTCAAGGCGCGCGGCCTGTTGCTCGACGGCGCGCCGACGGAGGGCGGCGGCATCCTGCTGCAGATCTTCACCGAAACCGTGATCGGCCCGATCTTCTTCGAGATCATCCAGCGCAAGGGCGACGAGGGCTTCGGCGAAGGCAACTTCAAGGCGCTGTTCGAAAGCATGGAGCGCGACCAGGTCCGCCGCGGCGTGCTGCAGGACGCGGACTAGAGAGATCATGACGGAGTTGGCGCGACTGGGTCTGCAACGCACGCTAGTCCTCTAGCATTTTAGGAAAATTGTTGCATACTGCGGCATGTTCCCGGCCAGTGGTGAGGGGTCGTGCTCAAATTGCTGGCGGTCGTAGGCGACGTGCCCGCGGGCCTTTCGGCCCCGGATGACTGGCGGATCGTGGTCGAGCCGGAGCCGGACGATCCGGATTTCGCGCGCGCCGGCCCGGGCGAGCGCGCCTTGCTCGCCGCGCCGGGGGCGGGCGTGGCCGACGTGGCGCGGATGCTCGACGGGCCGCTCGGGCTGGCCGCGCCGCTGCTCGACTTCTCGGCGGAGTGTCCGCGCCGGGCGGACGTGTCGGGCGAGCGGCTCACGTCGGAGAGCCTCGCCCAGGCGCTCTACGATGCGGCCCCGATCCTGCGGGCGCTCACGCATTGGCCGGACGCGCGCGATCGCGTCGACGCGCACGCGCTCGGCGCGCTCGCCTTCGCCCAATCGCGCGATCGGCGGATCGAGCCGGCCTGGGCGCCCGATCGCCGCCAGGGCATGCGGTATCCCGCCCTGTTCGGGGTCGCCGGATCGCGTCGGCTGCTCGACGCGCTGGCCGACGAGGGGTTGTTGGAGCGGCGCCATGCGGCGCGGCTCCATCGCTGCGGAACCTGCTCCTCCAGCAGATTGAACGCGGCGGAGCACTGCCCGGAGTGCGATTCGAGCTTTCTCCACGACGAACGCCTGATCCATCACTACGCCTGCGGCCATCAGGGCCCGCAGAGCGAGTTCGGAGCGCGCGGCGCCATGATTTGTCCGAAATGCGGCAAGCGGCCGCGGCACTTCGGCGTCGACTACGACTCGCCCGGCGTCGTCGTGATGTGCGGGGCGTGCGGTCGTCCTGCGGACCCGCCGGTGGTGAAATTCACCTGCGCCGATTGCGCCAATCAGACGCCGTCGGACGGGGCGGAGGTGGTGGACTGGTTCTCCTTCGGCCTGACGGAGGACGGGGTGGCGGCGCTGCGCTCGGGCAAGCGGCCGCGCGTCCAGGTCGCCGACGCGTTCGAGCCGATCGCCCAAAGCCGCAGCCTGAAAGAGTTCGGACGTATGCTGCTGCACGACCTGGATGTCGCCGGGCGCTACGATCGTCCGATCACGATCGTGCGCGGCAAACTGGAGAGCGCCGAGGCCCTGGTGCGTCAGTACGGGCGCGAGCAGGTCGCGGAGGCGTTCCGATTGCTGGCGGAACTGACCGGCGAGGCGCTGCGGGAAAGCGATCTGCTGGCGGTCAGCGAGAACGCCGTGCTCATCGCGATGCCGGAGACGACGTCGGAGAACGCCCGGCACGTCCTGGAGCGCCTGAACGAAAGCGTGCTGCAGAACATCGCCATCGATCTCAGCTTCACGACGACCTTCATGGACCGGGCCGAGGCGGAACACTTCCTGGCCGAGCGCGGGCTGCGGGCGGAGCCTGTGCACGGGGCCGACGCGGCCGCCGAGCGCAGGGCCGAATGATTGACGAACCGCTAAACTATCTCTTGTCGCTCAACGCGCAAGAGTTCGTGCGCATGTTCTGGCACACGCTGTTCATCGAGATTCCGCGCTATCTGCTGCCCGGGGCCCTGATCGCGTTGGGCCATGCGTCGCACCGGCCGCGGCGGACCGTCGCGGGCGGCCCGACGGCGCCCCGAGTGAGCGTGCTCTTGCCGGGACACAACGAATCGGCGCGCCTTGAGCTCGCGGTCCAGTCGATGCGGCTGCAAAGCCGACCGCCGGACCAGATCATCGTGATCGACGACGGATCGACCGACGGCATGGGGGCGCTGGCCCGCCGACTGAAGCGGGAGGGCGCGATCGACTTGGCGCTCTCCACCCGACTGCGCGGCGGCAAGAGCGCGGCGGCCAATCTGGGACTGGGCTATGCGACCGGGGAGGTCGTGGTGATCGCCGACGTCGACACCACCTATGACGACGACGCGTTCGAGCGGCTGGTGGCGCCGTTCGACGACCCGGCATGCGGTGCGGTGTCGGGCAATCTGGGCGTTCGCAACTGGAACGAGGGTCTGATCGCACGCTGGCAGACCATCCAATATCTGCTCAGCATCTCGCTCGGCCGCCGCGTGACCGACATGCTCGGCATCCTTTACATCGTCTCCGGCGCGTTCGGCGCCTTCCGGCGCACCGCGCTGGAGCAGGTAGGCGGCTGGGACGTCGGCCCGGGCGAGGACGCCGACATCACCGTAAAGCTCCGCCAGGCCGGCTGGCGCGTGCAATTCGCGCCGGAAGCGTGGGCTCTGACCGACGCGCCCGAGACGCTGACGGCCTTGGTCCGGCAGCGCCTGCGCTGGAACCGCAGCCTGGTGCGCATTCGTCTGCGCAAGTTCGGACGGATCCTGAACCCGCGCCGGGACGCCTTCCTGTTGCGCAACGCGATGGGCGTGCTGGACGTGCTGTTCTTCCAGGTGGTGCTTGCGGCGTCGTTCCTGAGCTATCTGATCTGGCTTTTCTGGACCTATGGAAGCTTCGCCTGGATCGCGGTTGCGGCGGTGTCGATGTTCTATGTCGGGCTGGGAACGATCGGCTTCCTGGCCGCTTGCGCCGTTTCGGGGGATTACGGCCGCCTGCGGCTCCTGCCGGAGGCCATGACCTACGGGCTCTTCAACAGCTATTTCCTGCGCTTCGTGCGCCTCTACGCGGCGTTGGACGAATTGATCTACCGGCACAGCTACGACGACGACTACGTGCCGCAGAAGGTGCGCGAACGCACCGAGGTCTATTGAGGTGCGCCGGCTCAAGTCGCGACCGGCGCGGGACGCGCTCGCCACCCAACCGCGCAGCCGGGGCGGGCGCCTTGGGCGCTTCGTCTATCTGTCGCTGCTGCTGGGGCTTGCGCTCTGGCTGATCAACGCCTTCTTCGGCCATCTGATCTATCTGCGCGCCCAGGGCCTGGTCGTGGCCGACGCGGCGGAGCTGTCCTCGGAATACACGGCCACCGTGACCGAGGTGCTGGTCGAGCGCGGGGATCGCGTCAGCGCGGGACAGGTGGTCGCGCGGCTGCGCTCGCAGACGGTGTCGGAGCGCATCGCGCGAATCGCGACCGACATCGCCGACATCCAGGGGCGCCTGACGGAGGCGGAGGCCGAGCTGGCGGCCCGGCGCCGCCTGGTGGGGGAGGCCGAGTTGCGCAGGCAGGACGCCCAGCGCGTGCTGAAGCAGTTCGAAGACGCCGAACGTCAGGGGCTGGTCAGCAAGCGCGAGCGCGTCAGCGTCGCCAACGAGCTGTATCGGGCGCTCAGCGAGGTGGAGAGCCTGCGCAGCGCCATCGACGGCCTGGCGGCGGAGCGCCAGTCGCTGCAAAGGCGGCTCGCCTCGGCCGAGGAGGCTTTGGCGGATTTACGGCGCGACTTCGATTCCGGCGCGCTGAAGGCGGCTTTTTCGGGCCTCGTAACAGACGTCATGGTGCTCGAGGGGGCGGTCGTCACGCCGGGGCAGGCGATCGCGCGGATCGCCGATTCGGGGCGTTATGTGCTCGCCTATCGGGCGACCGGGACGCTTTATCAGGTCGCGGTCGGCGAACCGGTCGTCGTCAGCGACGGGGTCGAGCGGTACGCGGGCCAGATCGGCGCCGTCCTGCCGCTGACCGCGCAGCTTCCCGAGGAGTTCCGCGAGACCTTCCGTCCGGCGGCCCGCGAACAGGTGCTGCGGATCGATTTCCTGGGCCGCGAGAACGGCGCGGTCGCTGCGCCGCCGCTCTACGCGACCGTGGAGGTGCGCCGGCCCAACATCTGGTTTCTGGCGCGCCTGTCCCACCTTGTGCGGGCGTGGGCGGCGAGTTTCGCGGCGGACGGGCCGTCGTCCTAGCCGAAGCGCACGACCCAGTGCTGCCAGAGGACAAAGGCGTCGTAGGGAATAACGCGCCGTTCCCGAAGCAGCACATCGCCCGGGACGAGTTCACACCGCACGCCCTCACTGAGGCGGACTTGCGCCGGTTCGTGCACCGACAATTCCCCTTCGAAACAGGCGCGCGTTACGAATCCGCGCCCGAACGGCCGGAAATCAAGCGTCAGTTCGGAAAAGCAACTCAGGCGTCCCGACAGGTCTAGGGACGTCTCTTCGCGCAGTTCGCGGACGGCGCACTCGGCGAGGCTCTCGCCTTCCTCGACGGCGCCGCCGAAGAAGCCGACATGACCCGGATAGAAGATGCCGGGCGCATCGTCCCGCAGTTGCATGAGATATCGGCCGTCCGCCGTCCACAGGATCGCGCCTGCAGCGCTTGCGGGAATCAGTTTTCCGGTGTCCGGGAAATGTCGCGGCGCTGGGTCCATCGGTCCTCGCGGGGCGCGGCGCAATCGCCTGAAGGTTCCGCGGGCTTAACCCTTCGTCGCGTTGGCCTCAAGGCTCTTGATGAAATCGAGCCCGGGCAGGACCTCGCTGAAGCAGAATTCGATGCGCTGTTGCGGACCGCCCGAGTCGTTCTCCGGGAACCGCTCGCGCCAGAGATCCATCTTCAAGGTGAGGCCGCAGAGCACGCCGCCGACCGTCATGTGGTGCGCGGTCACGAGGTCGCGGACCTGTTTGAAGCGTTCGGCCGAGATGTCGTCCCAGAAGTCCTTGGTCTTGCGCTCGAAGCTCTCGAATCGCCCGGTGATCGAGCCGGAGATGTCCGACAGATCCGCGATGATCCGCTTCAGCACGCGCTCGCGCGCCCGGTCGTTGCGGATCTGCCACGAGGTGCGCAACTCATCCGTCCACCCCAGGAATTCGTTCAGCGTCGGCACCAGCGCGTCGAGCTTCTCCTGGAAATAGGCGAGCGAGAGGAAGACGTCGCCGTAGTCCTCCACGAACCGCGGAATCTCCTCCAAGGGCACGGTGAGTTGCTCGGCCAGCATGGTCAGCCGGCGCAGCGCCTCTTCCTTGTCCGGATTGCGCAGCATACCCGTCAGATCGCCTGCGTCTGCCGAAGCGTCGGCCTCCTGGCCATAGACGTTGCGGATCAACGGGCCGATGAACTGCTTCATGCGCTCGCTCAGCTCCGCCTTCTTGGCGTCGGAGAGCTGCAGATGCTCCTGCTTGTCGACCTCGATCCCGAGGCCGCGCAATTGGATGCGGGCCGAATACACGTCGAAGCTCGGCGTCCGCTGAAGCTGGTCGATGGTCCGAAGGTCGTTCTTGAACGGCTCCGGGTCCGCCGAGGGGAAGAAGCCGGGCAGGTCGGGCAGCGTGATCTGACCGCTGCCGGATTCCGCGTCCTTGAACAGCTCGACCATCGTTTCGATGCGGTTGTTCTTCACCAGCCGCGCGCGGCGCAGCCCCGGTGTTCCCAACGGGATGATGCACAGCGGCAAGATGTGCAGGCTGTCGCGCTCGCGATCGGTCGGGTTTGGCGGCGCGGTTTCGGTGGTCATGGAGTCCGGGTCCGTCTCGCAGGTTGCCATGTCGGGATATCAGCCGGGGCGTTAACAACCGCTTAAGGCGCGCGCGTTGGCGTCGTTCGGTTGGGCCGCGTTAACCGATGGACAATAATTTGCGGTCATGATGACGCCGCGCCGATCGGGGGAGCGCAGCCGGGGGCGGACCGTCCCCGCGCGGCGGTCCGACGTCGGTCAACCGCCGCCGCCGCGTCCACATCAACGAGCAGTCGAGCGCCAAGCGATGCCACAGAGCCCTACAGCCTCCGGACTCTCCCAGACCTCTTCCGCCCCGGCGCGCCGTCCCTTCCGGGCGGAGCGGGGCTTGCCGGCGGCGCCGGAGGCGACGCCGTCGCCCGTGTCGCCGCCGAGCCCCGCCGAAACGCCCGAAAGCGCCGAAGCTCTGGACCTCGCGGCGCTTCGCGAAGAGATCGGCGATCTGAAGCGCATGATCGGGGCGCTGCAGTCCCCGGACGCCGCCGCCGAATCGTTCGACTCGACGGTCGACGCGGACCTGGCGGTTCGGGTCGAGATCGCCCGCATGGTCAAGATGATCGGCCGCGCCAAGACCGAACTCGCGCAGATCAAGCATCCGAGCGCTGACACCAACCGGATCGAAGACGCGCGCGGTGAGTTGGACGCCATCGTGCAAGACACCGGGGCGGCGACCGAGGAAATACTGGGGCAGGCCGAACGGCAGATGGATCTGCTGACCCGGCTGGCCGGCGGGCTCAACGGCGACGTGGAGCAGGAGGCGCTGGCCGCCCAGGTCGAGGAGGCGACGATCAAGATCATGGAGGCCTGCAATTTCCAGGATCTGACCGGTCAGCGGACCTCCAAGGTGATCAGCACCTTGCGCCATATTGAGGAGCGCATCGTCGCCATGATCGCGATTTGGGGCATCGAAGCGTTCGAGGACCTTCCGATTCCCGAGGATGAAATGGAAGGCGACGCCGCCCTTTTGAACGGTCCCGCGCGCTCGGGCGAGGGGATCAGTCAGGCCGACATCGACGCGCTCTTCGACTGAGGCGCGCGTCTCGCGGCCGGTTTTTCGCCTTTCCCGTTTCGCGACGGCTCGGCATCATACGGGCGCGGCCGGCGTTCGCCGGGCGCCGCTCTCATGCAGCCTCGCCTCGCGAACAAGGATCGACGCGCCGTGAAGACCGTCTACACCGACCGCCATCGGCTCCGCGCCTCCAAGACGGAGCTCTATGGCGGGGCCATCGTGCCGCCCTTCGAATGCCCCGAGCGGATGGATTTCGTGCTCGACCGCCTGCGCGCGGTTGAGCTGGGGACGATCCTGGAGCCCGACAGCTTCGGCCTGGATCCCGTGCGAAAGGTGCACAGCGACGATTATCTCGAGTTTCTGGAGACCTGCTGGGACGAGTGGAAGGCTGCGGGCTTCGAGGGTGAGGTGATCGCGGCCAACTGGCCCGCGCGGCGCATGACCCAGCGCCGCCCGCACCATATCGACGGCAAGGTCGGCTATCACGCGCTCGCCTCCGAGACGGCCATCGACCAGGGAACCTGGGAGGCCGCGCAGGCCAGCGCCGACGTCGCGCTCACCGCCCAGCGCCTGGTCGCCGGCGGCGAACGCGCGGCCTTCGGCCTGTGCCGTCCGCCCGGGCATCACGCGGCGCGCGACATGTATGGCGGCTATTGTTTCCTGAACAACGCGGCGATCGCCGCGCAGGCGTTCCTGGACGGCGGCGCGCAGCGGGTCGCGGTGCTGGACGTGGATTTCCATCACGGCAACGGCACGCAGGATATCTTCTACGACCGTTCGGACGTGCTCTTCGTCTCGCTGCACGGCGAGCCGGAGAACGCCTTTCCCTATTTCTCCGGCTATGCGGACGAGACGGGGCAGGGGGCCGGCGAGGGCTTTACGATCAATTACCCGTTGCCGGAGGCGACGCCCTATGACCGATGGGAGGAGGCCCTGGACGACGCCTGCGCGCGGATCGCGGACTACGGACCGGACGCGCTCGTCGTCTCGCTCGGCGTCGACACCTTCGAGGAGGACCCGATCTCCTTCTTCAAGCTGAAGACCGAAGACTATCTGCGTTACGGCCGCCGCCTGTCGGCGTTGAAAATGCCGACCCTATTCCTGATGGAGGGCGGCTACGCCGTCGCCCAGGTCGGGATCAACACGGTCAACGTGCTTCAGGGTTTCGAGGAAGGCTGAGACAGGTCGATGCGCATCATCTATTCCGACGCGCACGAGGCCCACGTTCCCCGCTTCGATCTGATCGACGGCGAGCTGCGCGAGCCGGCGGAGGGTCCGTTCCGCGCCCACGCCGTGCTGCAGGGCGTGACGGAGGCCGGGATCGGGGCGGTGGAGGCGCCGCGGGATTTCGGGGTCGAGCCGCTGCTCTCCGTTCACAGCCGGGCCTATGTCGATTTTCTGGCGTCGGCCTGGGACGACTGGGCGGCGGCCTATGGCGGCGGGGCGGACGCCCTGCCGCTCGCGCGCGTGCAGCACGATATGCGCCGCGACCGCATCCCGCGGTCGATCGACGGGCGGCTCAGCTATTTCAGCTTCGACATCGGCAGCCCGATCACGCCCGGAACCTGGACCGCGGCGCTCGCCTCGGCGCATTGCGCGCTGACGGCGGCGGAGCGGGTCGCGGATGGGGAGCGGGCCGCCTTCGCGCTCGGCCGGCCCGGCGGGCATCATGCGGGCGTCGATTACTATGCGGGCTACTGCTATCTGGCGATCGAATCGCTGGCGGCGGAGCGTCTGATCGCGCGCGGCGCGGGCCGGGTTGCGATCCTGGACGTCGACTATCACCACGGCAATGGGCCGCAATCGATCTTCTATCGCCGCGGCGACGTATTCTACGGCTCGATCCACGGGGACCCGGCGGACGAGTATCCCTTCTTCACCGGCTACGCCGACGAAACGGGGGAGGGCGCGGGCGAGGGCGCGACGCTCAATATCCCGCTGCCCTTCGGAACCGGGTGGGACGCCTACGAGCCGGCGTTGCGGCGTCTGCTCGCCGCCGTGCGCGCCTTCGGGCCGGACGCCCTGGTGATCGCCATGGGCGTCGACACCCACAAGGACGATCCGATCAGCCGGTTCCGCTTGGAAATCGACCATTATCCGCGGATCGGCGCGGCGATCGCGAACCTCGGCCTGCCGACGGTCTGGATCAATGGCGGCGGGTACGATCGCGAGGCGTTGCGGCGCGGCGTCCCGGCGATGCTGTCCGGCTTCGAGGGCGGCCTTTAGGGCGCTTGGGCCGCGCGCTCCTCGACCGGCCAGCCGTTGATCGGCGCGCCCGCGTCCAGTTGCGCCTGCAGCCAATTGTAGGTGCTGCGCACGCCCGCTTCGAGGGGCGTCGACGGCCGCCAGCCCATGGCCTGCAGCGGCGTGCAGTTCTAATACCAACGGCCTGTGAGTTGGACTCACGACGGGTATTCCCTTTGAGGGCGAACCGTGATTCACCATGACGAACGAGAGGAGGTTCGTCATGGCAGCACCGATCCCGCTTCGGAGGGACTACGACGGTCCGGCGCTTCGCGCGCTGGCAAAGGCATCGAAGGACGCCAGGCAGACACGGCGGCTTCTGGCGCTGGCTGTGATCTATGACGGGGGCAGCCGCCGCAAGGCGGCGACGACAGGCGGTGTCGGGCTGCAGGTGATCCGGGACTGGGTGTTGCGCTTCAACGCGGAAGGCCCCTCTGGCCTGCTCGATCGGAAGGCTCCCGGCGCCAGCCGCCGGCTCAATGAGGAGCATCGCCGGGCGCTGGCGGCGCTCGTCGAGAGCGGCCCTATCCCCGCCATCCATGGCGTGGTGCGCTGGCGCCGGAAGGACCTCGTCCAGTGGCTCCGCGAGGCGTTCGGTCTCGTGGTCGGCGAGACCACGCTGGGCCGGGAGCTGCGGGCCATGGGCTTCCGTCGCCTGACGGCGCGGCCGCGCCATCACGCCCAGAACGAGCACGCGCTCGAGGCCTTTAAAAAAACTTCCCCAAGGAGCTGGCAGCGCTCCGGGCGCTCCTGCCAGCCGGTACCGCGATAGAGATCTGGTGGCAAGACGAAGCCCGCGTCGGCCAGAAGAACAAGATCACCCGGCGCTGGGCGCGCCGCGGCACGAGGCCCAGTGCGCCACACGACCAGCGCACGAAGTCGGCCTACATCTTCGGCGCCATCTGTCCCGCCAAAGGCAAGGGCGCGGCTCTCGTCCTGCCCAAGTGCAACACCGCGGCCATGCAGCTCCATCTCGACGAGATCGCGCTCGCCGTTGAACCGGGCGCTCACGCCCTGGTCATGCTCGACCAGGCCGGCTGGCACATGACCGACAAGCTCGACATCCCCGACAACATCACCCTGCTGCCGCTGCCGCCCAAAGCGCCCGAGCTCAACCCGGTCGAGAACGTCTGGCAGTTCATGCGCCAGAACTGGCTCTCCAACCGCGTCTTCCGATCCAGCGACGACATCCTCGACCACTGCTGTGACGCCTGGAACAAGCTCATCGATCGGCCGTGGTGCATCATGTCATTGGGACTGCGCCAATGGGCCCATCGGTCCTAATCAATGGCCGCTGGTATAACCCTCCAGTCGGCGGATGCGGACGCGCTTGCCGGCGAGGGGAAAGCGCGGCGCCGTCACGCCGCCCGGCCCGTCGAGCGCTCCGGGATCAGGCCGCGCGGGGCGAAACGCATCACCACAAGCAGGATTCCGCCCATCAGCAGATAGCGCGTGTAGGCCGCGCCCGACACCAAGTGATCGGCGAACTGCGAGCCTTCGGGAAACGGCGCCGTGACGGCCTGCATGAACCAGTTGCCCAGCGGCTCCGCCTGCACCCACAGGAACCAGATGACGAATCCGCCAAGGACCGCGCCCCAATTGTTGCCGGAGCCGCCCAGGATCACCATCACCCAGATCAGGAAGGTGTAACGCAGCGGGATGTAGCTTGTGGGCGTGAGTTGACCGTCGAGCGTGGTCAGCATCGCGCCGGCCAGCCCGCAGACCGCGCAGCCCAGCACGAAGGTCTGCAGGTGGCGCTTCTTCACATCCTTGCCCATCGCGGCCGCCGCCTCGCGATTGTCCCGGATGGCGCGCATCATGCGGCCCCAGGGCGAGCGAAGGGCGCGCTCCGCGAACCACATCACGACGGCGAGCACCGCGACGAACAGCAGCGCGTAGCACAGCTTCACGAACAGGCTCGCCGCCTCGGACAGGTCCGAGGCGCCGAAGAAATTCGCGAACCCGATGAACCAGTCCTGCTGGACGAGATCGACCTCATAGGGGACGGGACGCGGGATGCCGGTCACGTTCTTGACGCCGCGCGACAGCCATTCCTCGTACTTGATGATCGCGATGATGATCTCGGAGATGCCGAGCGTTGCGATCGCCAGATAGTCCGCGCGCAGACCGAGCGCGATCCGCCCGATGAACCAGCCGGCGCCGGCCGCGACCAGGGCGCCCACGGGCCACGCGACCAGCACGGGCAGGCCGAGACCGCCGAGATAGCCGGAGAGTGCGGGGTCGATGGCCTCGATCTTGTCGGTCGCGGGGCCGAAGAAGACCCCGATCACGAAATAGCCGATCAGCAGGATCAGGAAGGTAGCGGGCATCTTCAAGGGACGCGGGATCGCCCGGCGCGCTGCGACGACCGCGACAACCGTCCCGCCGAGCGCCAGGACGGACAGTGCGAGATCGCCGCCCGCGACCTGCCAGGCCGCGGCGACGGGCGGCATCGAGATCAGCACGGCCGCGAGGCCGCCGAGCGCGGTGAAGCCCATCACCCCGACGTTGAACAGGCCCGCATAGCCCCACTGCATGTTCACGCCGAGCGCCATGATCGCGGAGATGACGCAGAGGTTGAAGATGCCGAAGGCGACGTTCCAGCTCTGGAAGAAGCCGACGAAGAGCAGCACCAGCCCCATCAGGCCGTAGAGGAGGAGCACCCGTTGGTTCATATCACTTTTCCGCGAATGATTCCGGTGGGCCTGATCAGCAGCACCGCCACCAGGATGATGAAGGAGACCGCGAACTTGTAGTCGGTCGACAGCAGCTGCACCAAGCCTTCCGGCGCCCAGCCCTCGGGTCCGAGATAGGCGAGAACCTTGCGGAAGGCGTAGGTCACCATGACCTCCGAGTAGGCCACGATGAAGGCGCCCAGAATCGCGCCGACCGGCTGGCCGATGCCGCCCAGGATGGTGGCGGCGAAGATCGGCAGCAGGATCTGCATGAAGATGAAGGGCTTATAGGTCTTGTCGAGGCCGTAGAGCGTGCCCGCGATCGCCGCCAGAGCGGCCGCGATGATCCAGCAGATCGCCACCACGCGCTCCGGACTGATGCCGGAGAGGAGCGCCAGATCCTCGTCGTCCGAATAGGCGCGCATCGCCTTGCCCGACCGCGTCTTCTGCAGGAACCAGAACAGCGCCGACATCACGGCCAGCGCCACGACGAGCGTGATGACCTGGGTCTGCTTGATCGCGATCCCTTCGTCGAGGCCGAGCGCGGCGCGCGAGTCGCGCGCATTGATGATGAAGCGCTCCCCGTCGGCGAAGCTCTGGTCGTCCGGGCCGATGATGAGCCGGATGATCCCGGCGAGCACGAACATGACGCCGACCGACACGATCGCCATCACGATCGGGTTGGAGCGCTGCTTGCGGTAGAAGCGGAACACCATCCGGTCGGTGGCGAGCGCCATGCCGATCGCCGCGGCGACGCCGATGGGCAGGGCCAGGAGCGCGGTCGGGAAGGGGGCGATGCTCACGCCGGCCTCCTGCATGCCCCAGGTCGCCAGGATCGACGCCATGGCCCCGAAGGACATCATCTCCCCGTGCGAGAAGTTGGCGAAGCGCAGGATGCCGAAAATCAGCGTGACGCCGAGCGCGCCGAGCGCGAGCTGCGCGCCGTAGGCCGTCGCCGGGACGAACACGAAGTTGGCGAAGAGGGCGAGGGCGTTGAGAATTTCCATGCGTCTCAGCCCCCCAGGAAGGAGCGCCGCACTTCCTCGTTCGCGAGGAGCGCTTCGCCGGTGTCGGTGAACCGGTTGCGGCCCTGGACGAGCACGAAGCCGTGATCGGCGATTTCCAGGGCCTGTCGGGCGTTTTGCTCGACCATCAGAATGGCGACGCCGGTGTCGGCGATCTCCAGGATCTTGTCGAACAGCTCGTCCATCACGATGGGCGAGACGCCGGCGGTCGGCTCGTCCAGCATCAAGAGCTTCGGTTTGGTCATCAGGGCGCGGCCGACGGCGACCTGCTGGCGCTGGCCGCCCGAGAGTTCGCCGGCCGGCTGGCGGCGCTTTTCGGCCAGCACGGGAAAGAGGGAGAAGACGAGGTCCTTGGTGTCGCTCAGATCGTCGTCGCGGATGAAGCCGCCCATTTCGAGATTCTCTTCGACCGAGAGCGAGACGAAGACGTTGCGGTTCTGCGGCACGAAGGCCATGCCCTTCGGCACCCGGTCCTGCGGCGGCAGCGCGGTGATGTCTTCGCCGTCGAGGGTCACCGTCCCTTCGCGCAGGTTGAGCATGCCGAACACGGCCTTCATCGCGGTCGACTTGCCGGCCCCGTTCGGGCCGACGACGACGGCGATCTCGCCCGTTTCGACGGTGAGCGTGCAGTCCGTGATGATGTCGAGGCCCCCATAGCCCCCCGTCATCCCGGTCGCCGACAGAAAACTCATGCGCGCGCCTTCTTCCGCTTGTGGGTGACGCCGGTGCCTAGATAGGCCTCGATCACCTCTTCGTTGTTCTTGACCGCGTCGACCGTCCCCTGGGTCAACAGTCTGCCCTCGGCCATGACGATCACCGGATCGCAGAGCCGGGCGATGAAGTCCATGTCGTGCTCGATCAGGCAGAAGGTGTAGCCGCGTTCCTCGTTCAGCCGTTGGATCGAGGTGGCGATGGTGTTGAGCAGCGTGCGGTTCACGCCGGCCCCGACCTCGTCCAGGAGAACGATCTTGGCGTCCACCATCATGGTCCGGCCGAGCTCCAGTAGCTTCTTCTGACCGCCGGAGAGATTGCCCGCCAGTTCGTTCTCAAGGTGTGGGATTTCGAGGAACTCGATCACCTCGCGGGCGCGCTCGCGGTTGCGCGCCTCGGTCTCCATCACCTTGCCGAAATTGAACCAGGTGTGGCGAAGCTGCTCGCCCTCCTGCTGGCCGGGCACCGTCATCAGGTTTTCCAGCACCGTCAGCGAGGAGAATTCATGCGCGATCTGAAAGGTGCGCAGCAGCCCCTTGTGGAAGAGCTCGTGCGGCTCAAGCTCGGTGACGTCCTCCCCGTCCAGATAGATCTGTCCGGAAGACGGCGGGAAGACGCCCGCGATGATGTTGAAGAGCGTCGTCTTGCCGGCGCCGTTCGGGCCGATCAGCCCCGTGATCGAGCCTTTCTCGATCGTCAGCGACACGCCGTCGACGGCGCGGATGCCGCCGAAATACTTGGCGACGTTCTCAACCCTGATCATACCCCGTAAAGGCCCCCGAAGCCCCTGAATGCGCCCTGAACGCCCCCCAAAGAAGGAACGGCCAGGGGAGCGCCCTGACCGTTCCTCCGTCGAACCGGAAATCGGTCCTTAGTGATACATGACGGTGGTGAACTGGCCGCCGTCGATGACCGTCTCGCGGAAGCTGCCCGCCGATTCGCCGGGGCCGATCAGCTCCAGCGCGGTGCCGCCGACATAGTCGATCTCACCGCCGTCGGCCAGGATCTGCAGGGCCTTCTTGAGCTCGCCCGGGAAGATCTGCTCGCCCGGCGCGTTCGCGACGTCGAAGACCTTGTCCTTGTAGACCGACGGGTCGGTCGAATTGGCGGCCTGCATGGCCAGCAGCAGGATGGCCGACGCGTCGTAGGCCTCGGGCACGTAGGGATCGTCGCCCTTGAAGCCCTTGCCTTCGCTCAGCTTCGCCATCATCGCAGCGCCCGGGCTGTCGGTGCCCGGGTTGGTGCCGATCGAGCCGTTGATGTCGCCGCCGAAATTGTCCGTCAGCGCCTCGCCGACCATGCCGTCCGGCAGGATGAAGGTGTCGAACGCGCCGGTGTCCAGCGCGGCCTGGATCATGCCCTTGCCGCCCTGGTCGAGATAGCCGGCGACGATCAGCACCTCGCCGCCCGCGGCGGCCAGCGTGCCGACTTCGGCCGAATAGTCGGCCTTGCCGTCCTCATGCGCGGCGACGGCGGTGATCGATCCGCCCTTGGCCTCGAAGGCGGCCTGGATCGCGTCCGCGAGACCCTTGCCGTAGTCGTTGTTGGTGTAGGTCAGCGCGGCCGAGGCGATCCCGCGGCGCTCCAGAATCTGGCCGATGATCTCGCCCTGGCGCGCGTCGGACGGCGCGGTGCGGAAGAAGTAGCCGTCGTCCTCGATCGTCGACAGCGCCGGCGACGTGGCCGACGGGGAGATCATGACCATGCCGTTCGGACGGGCGACGTTGTTGAGCACGGCGGTCGAGGCGCCGGAGCAGGTGGCGCCGACGATGCCGTGCACACCCTCGGCGGTGACCAGGCGGTCGGCGGCGGCCGTCGCGGCGGCGGCGTCGATGCAGGTGCTGTCGCCACGGATCGACACGACCGTGCGCCCGCCGAGGAAGATCCCGCTGTCGGAGACTTCCTGAATCGCCATCTCGCCGCCCAGAGCCATCGGCCTGACGAGCGATTCCGTCGGGCCGGTGAAGCCCTGCAGCATGCCGACCTTGACCGGATCGTCCTGCGCCGCCGCCGGAGCGGTCAACGCGGCCGACGCGAGCAGAATGGCTAGCATTTTCTTCATGATGAACCTTTCCCTGTCTTGCGAGTGTTCGTTCTTGTCCCTGCGCGCAGTATACAGATCGACGCTAGGGTTTCCAGACGTGCTAAGAGGTGGGCGCCGCCGCCCGGCCGTCAAGGGCTTTGCGGGGCGCGGCGCGATGGCTTAGGCTTGCGCCGGAGCGCCCGCGCGGGCGGCGTCTGCGCGCCAACCGCAGTCGCCACCACCGTCAGTCGCCGCACCGTCAGTCGCCACACCGTCTCCGTTTCAGGGAAAGAAGAGGGCCCGCCATGTCCGGCAGCTTCAACAAGGTCATCCTCATCGGCAATCTGGGGCGCGACCCCGAGGTCCGGACGATGCAGAACGGCGACAAGGTCGCGAACCTGAACATCGCCACTTCCGAGCGCTGGCGCGACCGGGAAGGCAACCAGCAGGAGCGCACCGAGTGGCACCGCGTCGTGATCTTCGGCCGCGTCGCCGAGATCGCCGAGCGCTATCTGAAGAAGGGCTCGAAGGTGCTGATCGAAGGCCAGTTGCAGACCCGCAAATGGCAGGACCAGTCCGGCCAGGACCGCTACACGACGGAGGTCGTCGTGCGCGGCTTCGGCGGCAACATGACGATGTTGGACAGCGCCGGCGGCGGAGGCGGGGGCGGCGGTTACGGCGGCGGCTCCGGGGGAGACGAGCCGTTCGGCGACAGCTACGGCGGCGGGAGCGGGAGCGGGGGCGGCCGCGGCGGCTCTTCCTCCTCCGGTTCGGGCGGCGGCGGTCGCTCCGGCGGCTCGGACTACAGCCAGGATCTCGACGACGATATTCCGTTTTGAGACCGAGCCCCGGCCGGGCGCGGCGCGTGATTCGCGAACGACGCGCCCGGCGCGGCGCGGGGGAGGCCCTCAGGGGCTGCGCGCTCTCAGGTGCATCGGCGTGAAAAGTGCGTCTCAATCCCCTGAAACTAAAGCTTTTGTTCAGAGTGATCTCTTGGCGGCCTCAGGATGCCAAGCGGGGTCTTTTGGGTGTTTCTTTCCCGGGCGCTATGCTAAATCCTCCACCGCCGTTCATAAGGCTTCCCAAGGCCTCTTAGCGCGCCTCCGGCGAGGCCCGCGCGCCCTGACCGTCAGAGAGTATCCGTGACCGACGAGATTCCCCCCGCCCCGCCGCCCCGGATGGACCCGCCGGGCGGCCCGGACGACCCGCACCGCGACGTCTCGACCGTCCTGATCGAGGACGAGATGCGCGCGAGCTATCTCGATTACGCGATGAGCGTGATCGTCAGCCGCGCGCTGCCCGACGTGCGCGACGGCCTGAAACCGGTGCATCGCCGCATCCTCTACGCCATGAAGGAGGGCGGCTACGACAGCGCCAAGCCCTATCGCAAGTCGGCGCGCATCGTCGGCGACGTGATGGGTAAGTATCACCCCCACGGCGACGCGGCGATCTATGACGCGATGGTGCGCATGGCGCAGGACTTTTCCCTGCGCCTGCCGCTGATCGACGGGCAGGGCAATTTCGGCTCGATGGACGGCGACGCCGCCGCGGCCATGCGCTACACCGAGGCGCGGCTGGCCAAGGCGGCGGAGACGCTGCTGGACGACATCGACAAGGACACGGTCGATTTCCGGGCGAACTACGACGAATCGGAGCAGGAGCCGACGGTCCTTCCGGCCCGCTTTCCCAACCTGCTGGTCAATGGCGGCGGCGGCATCGCGGTCGGCATGGCGACCAACATCCCGCCGCACAATCTGGGCGAGGTGATCGACGCCTGCATCGCCTGGATCGACGACCCCGCGATTTCGGACGAGCAGTTGCTGGAGATCGTGCCCGGCCCGGACTTCCCGACCGGGGCCACGATCCTGGGCCGGGCGGGCATTCGGGCGGCCTACGCCACGGGCCGCGGCTCGGTCGTCATGCGCGCCAGGATCGCGGTCGAGGAGCGCGGCGGCGACCGCCAGCAGCTCGTCGTCACCGAGATCCCCTATCAGGTCAACAAGGCCCGCATGATCGAGCGCATCGCCGACGTGGTGCGCGACAAGACGATCGAGGGCATCGGCGACCTGCGCGACGAGAGCGACCGCGACGGCGTGCGCGTGGTGATCGAGTTGAAGCGCGGCGTCGAGCCGGAGGTGGTGAAGGCCCAGCTCTTCCGCTTCACCCCGCTGCAGACCAGCTTCGGCGTCAACATGCTGGCGCTGAACGGCGGCCGGCCTGAGTTGCTGCGGCTGCGCGACGTGCTGGCGGCCTTCACCGACTTCCGCGAGGAGGTGATCAAGCGTCGCACCGCCTTCGAACTGGCCAAGGCGCGCGACCGGGCGCACATCCTGACCGGCCTGATGGTGGCGATCACCAATCTGGATCCGGTGATCGCGCTGATCCGGGCGGCGCCGGACCCGGCCTCGGCCCGTGCGGCGCTGATGGGGCGCTCCTGGCCGGCGGCGGAAATCCTGCCCTATCTGGAGCTGATCGACGATCCCGAGGCGCGGATCGAGGGCCAGGAGGCCTGGCTCTCCGACCGGCAGGCCCGCGCGATCCTGGAGTTGCGCCTGCAGCGCCTGACCGGCATGGAGCGGGAGAAGCTGGAGGAGGAAACCCGCGAGATCGCCGAGAAAATCAAGGAGTACCTCGAGATCCTCGCCTCGCGCGCCCGGCGCTTCGAGGTGATGAAGGAGGAGCTTCTGGAGATCAAGGAGCGCTTCGACACGCCGCGGCGCACCGTGATCGAGGAGAGCGAATTCGAGCACGACATCGAGGACCTGATCCAGCGCGAGGACATGGTCGTCACCGTCACCCACGGCGGCTACATCAAGCGGGTGCCGCTCTCGACCTATCGCGCCCAGCGCCGCGGCGGCAAGGGCCGCTCCGGCATGGCGATGAAGGAGGAGGATTTCGTCACCCGGGTCTTCGTCGCCTCGACCCATACGCCGGTGCTGTTCTTCTCCTCGCGCGGCATGGTCTACCAGATGAAGGTCTATCGCCTGCCGCTGGGCAGTCCCCAGGCGCGCGGCAAGGCGCTGGTCAACCTGCTGCCGATGCAGGAGGGCGAATTCATCACCACCATCATGCCGCTGCCGGAGGACGAGGAGAGCTGGACCGACCTCAACGTCATGTTCGCGACCGCCTCCGGCAATGTCCGGCGCAACGCGCTCTCCGACTTCACCAACATCAAGGCCAACGGCAAGATCGCGATGAAGCTGGAGGAGGGCGACCGCCTGGTCGACGTGCGGCCCTGCCAGCCGGGTGAGGACGTGCTGCTCGCCACCGCGGACGCGATCTCGATCCGCTTCCGGGTCGAGGATGTGCGCCTGTTCGCCGGGCGCAACTCGGTCGGCGTGCGCGGCGTACGGCTGGGGGCGGGCGACGAGGTCATCTCCATGAGCATCCTGCGCCATACCGACGCGACGCCGGATCAGCGCACCGCCTATCTTCAGGCGGCGGCGGCCGCCCGGCGGCTCGCCTCGCCGGATTACGGCGCGGAGGGCGAGGACCGCGCCCGGGACGAGGAGCGCGCCGCGCTCTTGCAGACGCCGGAGTTCGCGGCGATGCGGGAGAATGAGGAGTTCCTGCTGACGATCTCCGATCGCGGCATGGGCCAACTCGCCTCCGCCTATGACTACCGCGTGACGGGCCGCGGCGGCAAAGGCATCGCCAATATGGACGCCCGCGGCGCGAAGATCGTCGCCTCCTTCTGGATCGACACGGCCTCGGACGAGCTGATGCTGGTCACCGACGGGGGCCAGATCATCCGGTGCCGGGTCGACGAGCTGACGCCGAAGCGGCGCAACGGCGTCGGCGTGAAGATCTTCGACATCGGGGAAGGCCAGCGCGTCGTCTCTGTCGCCCGCTTGACGGATGAGAGCGATGACGGCGAAATGCCCCCCGCCGAGGCGGATGAGCTGGCGGTTGCCCCCGAGGCCGGCGGCGCCGGCGACGCCGGCGACGCCGGCGGCGACGGGGGGGCGGGCGAGACCTGACCCGACGCCGCCCTCGGCGCCATGTGCGCGCGATGCAAGCGGGGGAGTAGGGAATGGCTTTGAGCGAGCGGGTCGGGATCTATCCCGGCACCTTCGATCCGATCACGAACGGCCACATGGACATCATAAGCCGGGCGGCGACGCATCTGTGCGACCGTCTGGTCGTCTCGGTGGCCGTCAACGTCGGCAAGGGGCCGCTCTTTTCGCTGGAGGAGCGCGTTGCGCTCGTGAAGGCGGAGGTCGAGGCCCTGACCGGTCCCGGCGCGGCGGAGATCGAGGTGAAGCCCTTCAGCGGCCTGCTGATGCATTGGGCGGAGGAGTGCGGCGCCAGCATGATCGTGCGCGGCCTGCGCGCGGTCTCGGACTTCGAGTACGAGTTCCAGATGACCGGCATGAACGCGCGGCTCAACAAGGAGGTGGAGACGGTCTTCCTGATGTCCTCTGAGCGGCACCAGTTCATCTCCAGCCGGTTCGTGAAGGAGATCCGGGAGCTCGGCGGAGACATCTCGCAGTTCGTCAGCCCGCGCGTGATGCAGGCGCTGGATCAGAAGTTCACCCACACGCGCCGGGCCGGGCATGGCGACTAGCCGGGCGCTCTGGCTCGCGCTGGCGGTCGCGCTTGCCGCCTGCGCCGACGCGCCGGAGGAGCGCGCGTCCGGCCCTGCGGAGCTGATCGGTCTCAGCGAGGCTGAAACGCTCTCTCGGTTCGGGGCGCCGGACCGGCGGCGGACGGGCGAGGGGGGCGCGATCCTGTTCTACGAGGCGGCGCGATTCGACGCCCTGCGCGGCGGCGACGCGCCGACGATACGGGGCGGCTCGCAGGGCATGGATGCGTCGCTTACCTGCTACCGCGCGCTGACGGTCCGCGACGGCGCGGTGGTCGCGGTCGACTCGGTCGGCGGCTGTTGACGCGGTCCCTGACCGCGCGATGCATACTCTGAGCGGGCGTCCGCGGATCCGGTCCGGGCGACCTCGGTCATCTTCGTGATTTTCCGAGTGTCCATGATGCATGTGCTTCATATTGTGATCGATCTGGAAGCAGGGGGGGCGGAGCGATCGCTCGTCAACCTGCTGGCGCAATCGACTGCGGGTTCCGTACGTCATAGCGTCTTGTGCCTCAGAAACCTCGGATTCTTTGCAGATCAGGCCCGTGCGACCGGTGCGTGCGTAAAGCGCCTCGGGGTCGGCGCGGCGACCGCGCCGTTTGACGCGCTTCGTCTACGCCGGGACGTGCGGGATGCGGCGCCTGACATCGTTCAGGGATGGATGTATTACGCAAATCTTGCGGCGTGGGCGGCTGTTGCCGGGCGTCGTGCTGGGCGGCGGCCCCGCCTGATTTGGGGCTTGCGGTGCTCTGATATGGATTTCAGCGCCTATTCCATGAAGCTGCGCGCGGCCGTCCGTCTGGGCGCGCTGTTGAGCGCCTCCCCCGACGCGATCGTCGCCAATTCACATGCCGGCGTCGTCGCCCATCGAGCCATCGGATATGGAAATCCGACGTTCGAGGTTGTCGAGAACGGCTTCGATCTAGCGCGATTCACACCTGTGGCGAGTTTCGAGGCAAGGGCGGAGGCGAAGCGGCGCTTGGGACTCTCGGGCGACGACTTCACATGCGTCACCGTGGCGCGCGCGGATCCCATGAAGGACTATGCGACCTTAATCGCGTTGGCGGCCCGCCTGCCGCACATTCGGTTCGTCGCCGTCGGCGCCGGAACGGAAGCGCTTGAGGGGCCGTCCAATTTCTTCGGTCTCGGGCGTCGTCGCGACGTACCGGATATCCTGCACGCCGCGGACCTTTTGGTGTCTGCGTCCCGCTACGGCGAAGGCATGCCGAATGCGATCGGCGAGGCGATGGCGTCGGCTGTTCCCGTGGTGGCGACGGATTGCGGGGACTCGCGGCGCATGCTGGTCGACGCCTTCGACGGCGCAGCGCCGGCCGGGGTTGTGACTCCGATCGGGGATGTCGAATCGTTGCGCGCAGCCGTCCAGTCCCTTTGGGCCGATCCCGAGAGAGGGCGCGCGTTGGGGCGGGCCGGACGGAGCAGAGCCGAGAGCCGATACAGCGTCCGAGCCAATGTCGAGGCGTGGGGACGGATCTATCAGCGCGTCATGTGGGGCTAAGGCGCGGATCTAGGCGTCGACCCAAGTTTCGAACCATCGCTCGAGCCTAAGCAAGGCCCACAATCGATATTGGTATCGGTCCCCGCCGTCGCGCAGATCGTTCAGCATCTCGACGATATGGGCGTGATTGAATAGGCCGCGACGTTTCACCGTTTCCTCAGACAGGCTGTCCGTGAGCATGGTCCAGAGCTCCGTGCGAAGCCATTGCGCCAGCGGTACGCTCAAACCGACCTTGTCCCGCAACAGCACCTCTTCCGGGAGAAGGTTTTGCATTGAATCGATCAGAACCGCTTTGCCGTTGGTCCCGGGCAAGCGCAACGACGCCGGAAGCGAAGCGCAGAATTCCACGAGTTCATGGTCGAGGAAGGGGCATCGCACTTCCAGGCCATAGGCCATGGAGGCCCGATCCGTCTTGGTCATGAGCGCGTTGGGAAGATACGCGGTCAGGTCATAGGCGGCCGCGCGGGCGGCGATGGGCGCGTCCCCCATTCGGTCGAGCGCGCTGGCGATTTCCTCGGAGACGCTCTCATCGACATGGGCGGCCATCCCGTCCGCATAGAGTTGAGGTCTGTCCGCATCGCTGAAGAACGAGATCATGTTGGCGTAGCGCAGCCGTGTCGGGTGCGCCATTTCTGACATCAGACGCGTCACGTACCGCAGAACGCGCGGGGCGTTCGCGCCGAAATCGAGCTCCGCGCTGAGGCGGGAGAGCACAAACCGAAGCGGCTGCGGGATGACGTCGAGAAAGCCGGCCATCTTGCAGCCGGCGTAGCGCGGATAGCCGAGCAGAACCTCGTCGCCGCCGTCGCCCGACAGAGCGACGTCGACATGTTGCTTCGCCAGCCTCGACATCTGCATGGCCGGCAGAATCGCTGGATCCGCGAAAGGCTCATCCAGAAGCGAGTCGAGGGCGAACAGATCCTTGATCATCTCCGAGTGCGGGAAGAACTCATAGTGATCGCAGTCCAACTGCTCGGCCACCAATCGGGCGTAGTGGCGTTCGTCGTTGATCCTGTCCTCGAAGCCCACGGTAAAGGCCTTCAGACCCTCGCCGCCGAAGCTCCGCAGCGTGTGGGCGATCGCGCTGGAATCGACGCCGCCGGACAGAAACAACCCAAGGGGCACGTCGCTGATCCGTTGTCGTTTGACTGCGAGGATCAAATGTTCGCGAAGCCGTTCGGCGGCTTCGATCGGGTCGGTGACGGCCGGGGTCGGCTGGTCAGGCAACCGCCAGTATGGATCCGGCTTGGGGAGCGCGGTCAGGTCCCCTCGGCGCAGCCGCAGCCGCGTGGCGGGCGGTAGGGACTGAATTCCGTCGAAGGCCGTGTGCGGGCTTGGCGTGTACTGGTAGGTGAGATAGCGGTGCAGCGCGGCGGAGTTCGCGCGCCGGCGGAAGCCGGGCCATGTCAGGAGGGCCTTTATCTCGGAAGCGAAGAGAAAGGCGCCGTTTTCAAAGGCGTAGAAAAGCGGTTTCTCCCCAAACCGGTCTCGCGCGAGGAACAGGCTTTCGTCACGCGCGTCGAACACGGCGAAGGCGAACATCCCAATCAGTTTCTCGGGCGTTTCGTCGCCCCATTCGAGATACGCCTTGAGCAGGACCTCCGTATCGCCGGTGGATTTGAACCGCACCCCGCGCGCCGCGAGTTCCTCTCGCAGTTCCTGGAAATTGTAGATCTCGCCGTTGAAAACGATGTGGACCTTACCGCTGTCGTCGGTCATCGGCTGCCGGGCGTTGTCGGAGAGGTCGAGTATCTTCAGGCGCCGATGGGCGAAACCGATTCCCGGTCCGCTCCACAGGCCCTCGCCCTGCGGCCCGCGATGCCGCAGACTTTGCGCCATGCGCGCCAGACGCTCGTCGCTGTCGGGGGCGCTAAGCGTCCCCTGCTTCAAAAAGTATCCGGCGATGCCGCACATGAAATCCTAGGCCCGGGACGGGGTTTGGGGAGGGGCGCCTAGTGGCGGCCCGGCATGGTCGCGCGTGATGGCCGACGTTGATGGCGCCGGCCGCCACAGCACCGCGATCGCAATTGTCCAGATCGTAAATTGCAGACTGATCCACCAGCTCTGCCAGACCCCGAAACTGGCGTTCGAGACGACGAACATGAAGGCGAGAACAGCGAGCAGGCCCGCCTTGCGGGCCCTCGATTGCGACCGATTGGCGCCCAAGGCTATCGCCGCACCGCCGTAAAGCGCTGCGAACAGCAGGGCCCCCGGCAGTCCAAGCTCCAACCAGACCTGCAGCGGGTTGTTATGAGGGTGCAGGGGAATGAACTCGGCCGCGCCGAGCTGCATCAGCGCGTACCATTGCGGAAGCTGTTGAACGGACGCGCCGAGGTAGTTGCTCGGGACGATCGCATCGGCTCCCGGCAGCGCCCGCGCGGTATCGAGACCCCACCCGAGCCAGCGGGCTTCGTGAATTTGTTCGATGGTGAACTGCCAGATCGAAACCCGATGCAATCCGGAACTGCTCAACCGCTCAAGTACGGCGATTGGAGCCTCGGGCGACCACGGAGCGGCCAGGACCATCGTGACAGCGACTCCGGCGATCAGCACGCCCACGACCCTCGGCGCCAGCGCCGCAGAGCACAACACGGCCAGTCCCACCATGTAAGCAAGCAGCGCCGTTGTGCTTTCCGTCGTGACGATGGCGCCGCCGGCGAGCAACGCGATAACGCCGGCGCGGTAGTATTTTCCAGAGTTGATGAAGTGAGTCGCGAGAACGAGGGTGAGGGCGGCCAGACAGGTTCCGCCCACCTTGTACAGGGTAACGTCGACTGCGGGCTGTGATTCCGATGCGATCGCGAGAACCCGCGCGCCCAGCGCCTCACCCAGATGGAGAAGAATAAGAACTCCGATGGTCCCCAGAGTGCTGACGTGCAGCGCCTGCAGGGCGGTCTGGCGGGTCAACAGGTCGGTGCGCTCGACGGCGGCCAAGGCGAGGGCGCCCAGCGCGAACAGAACGGGCAGGCGCGATATCCTGGTAGCGGTCTCGTCCGGGGCCACGCTCCATACGATTGAGGCCGCCCCCCAAAGGACAAGGCCCAGTAGGACGCCGCCGAGACAAATCAGGAGCCTGCGATTGAGTCGCTTGCGCGCGACAATGACGAGCGGCAAGACGGTCGCAAGGAACAAGCTGGTGAGCTGCACCGGCGCGAAGGTCGCGACGATCGGCGCGGCCGCCGCCAAGAGGGCGACCAGAAACGATGCAGGCGTAACGCGCGTCATCCAGGGCTACGCCTTCATCGCAAAAGCTTTCGGACACGCCAAACGAGCGCCGATCCCGCTTTGGCCGCAGTGCGAAAGGCCCGCAGATCGCGATCCGTTCGGTTTCAATCGATGGCCAAGCATTCCGGCTTTCCTCCAACGGAGCGGCGCCTTCGGATGGGAGGCGCATCCCGATATCTGGTCGGGGCGGTCCCTGACAAGACAGGGTCGCCGACTTCACCTTATTCAGCCGGAGGCCGGCTGCAAGGTCGGCGTTAAGGCGCCATGCCGAGCCGCACAAAACGGATTGGTCGCTAGGGCCGTCCCGCCTTGGCTTTGACGTCGGCGCTGGATTCTTTCCGTCGGAAGACCAAAGTGGCGCTCGTGCACTGGGCGGGAAGGGTTCGCGTTCCCTGCCGCTGCGTCAAGTTCAGGAGCGCGGTCGCGACGGACAGGGCCCCGACAATAAGCACGAAGAGCACCCTGATCAGAATGCGTCTTTCCGGACCCGGATGAATGCGGCGTTTGACTTTCCTTTCAAGGCGCATCAGCCAGTGTTTCGTGCGCCCGCCGACGAACATCTTGGACTCGAGGCACCCCTCGGCCGACATCGGAAAGGCGCTCGCCAAGATGACGGCCAGCGCATTGGAATAGCCTTCGGCCAAGGAGTCGTCCGAGAGGTTCTCAAGGAAGAGAACGATGCGCCCGTTCGGCTTCAGCATAGCCATCGCGGCCTTCAGGGCCTGCCCCGTCATCGCGGGCGAGGTCGGATAGCTGTGGATGAGAATTTCAGAGTAGCACGGCGTCGGCTGCAGGCGCGCCTCGCGGATCACTTCGGCAATGGTGCAATGATCCGAGTGCGTTTTCTGGACAATAAGTCGGGTCGTGAAGGCCTGCATTTCGTGGACGAACAGACATGACGCGTTCGTGCGGAGGACATCGCGCATCCATTGGCGCAGAGGAGCGTAATCGAGCCAATGCGCGTGTCGGATGGGCACGAACGGGGCGCTGATTTCGGCCGGAACCATCAACCGAACGAGGCGTCGCCAAATCGCTCTCAGGCCGACGCCCGTCGCATCGGGGATTTCCCTTTGCCAGTCGTGCAACCACGCCGGCGTCCGCAGTTCGGGCGGCGTCTCTTGGCTTCGAGCGCGGAGCGCCGCGCTGGTCGGCTTCGCCTTCTTCGCTTCGGCGATCCTTAGCAACCACCAGGACTGGAAGCCCAAGACCCAGTATGGATGATCCTCATGATCCCGAGGCGGTTGGTCGATCTGTTTCGTGAGGCGGTCGTGGAAGGCCGCAAAATCCGCCCGGGCTTCCGGCAGCGACGGGGGGGGATCCTCGGCGTGAAAGAAGACATCGACGTCGGCGTACTTACGATGCTCCTTCGTGGTCCACTCCTGCAGCCCGGCGGCGATTTCCGATGGAGCCGTTTTACCCCAGCGCAGGAATTCGGCTTCCTGTTCGTCCGGCTGTAATTCCAGCATGAAGAAGTCGTCCGAATCGTCGATGACCGTAAAGTCTCCGGACGGCACCAGGTCCGGCACAAATCCGTAGTCGCAATAGGAGGTGACTTTCGGCATCGGCCGCTCTGGCTTTATCGCCAGCATGAAGATCAAGAAATAGCGCCCGAGCAGCGTCGAATCGTCGACTCGCCAGTAGACCTGATTGTGCGTGATGCAGGTGATGTTCGATTGGGTCACGGTCTTGGCCGCCGCCGTTGGGTGGAGGTTGTCGAGCGTCAGGCGCACCATTTCCCTCGGCGTCATCGTCAGCACGCGCGCCTGCGGATCATACGCCTCCTCGAGCTGCTTCAGGACTTCGTCCTGACCGCCGCGCAGCGACGGCGCCATGATGCAGGGCTCTCCGGCCTGCATGCGTGCGCCCAGATGAGCCAGGGAGCCGTTCGCCAGCACGAAGTCGGAGTTCATGAAAACGAAATAGGTTTCGGTCTGCGCGTCGCCGCTGTCCATAACCGCTCGGGCGTAGGCCAGTGTAAGCGTCACGCCGTACTGGCCGCGCGCGATCAGGTCATCGATCAATAGAAAGCGAACTGGGCAAAGGGCTTTGAGGTCTTGAAAGATCGCTTCCCGCTCGAAAAGCGGGACGCTCGCTTCATCGGTGCAGATCAGGATCTCCAGGTCGCAAACCCGCGTCAGCGCCGGGATGTTTCCTGACGCCATGTATGATGGCAACGAGACGCGGCAGAAGTCCTCAATGTATCGCCGTCCCCATATGGCGGAAATGAACTTCGCTTTCAAAGCGCTGGCCATGCGCTCGCTCCCCCTAGCGCTGGATGAATCCCCCGCAACGTGCGCCTCGTTGCGCCTTTCAGGACAGCCGCAGCCACCCGTCGCCATGCGTCAAGCTGGCCACTATCTGCGCGAGCCGACGCGACGATGCAAGGGGCGTGTCCCCCGGCGGGATTCGCAGGTGCCGCCGCTGCGCGCCGAAGGGGCCGGGACCCCGTCCACAGCGAGGATTGTTATTTCCCGGCGAAAGCTCTATTGACGGTCGGCGAAAGATCCAAGCGACGCCTCGCACGATCCGGCAAAAGCGCGCAGCGCCACAGAACCAGCTCCGGGAGCGGGTCACGCGTTGGCGCTTCCCTGTGTTCTCGGGGCGGTAGCGTCAAGTGGAGACGCAGACGGTGTCCGCCGTCTCCTCAAGGCTGAAGAATGGGGTAGGGGCTGATGGGCGCCGGCGTTAAGACGATCCAAGCGATCATGAATCTGTCTGAGTCCGGGCGCTTGGCGTACGGAGCGCGGATCTGCGACATTGGCGTCACGCAGCTCTTTGGCGCGGCGATCAAGGAGGGCGTGGTTTCCATGATGGAGTACTACGCGCGGAAGGCGCCGGCGGACGCGCGGGCGACCGTTCTGGACGCCTCGGAAATCGACGAGATTCGCGACGGCGTGTTCCTTGGACACTATCTCGAGCGCGCGGGCTTCGAGTACGTGGCGCTCGATATCTTTCCCGCGCCGCGCACGATCCCGTTCGATTTGAATGTGCATTCACCGGGACCGGCGCTCAAGGGACGTTTCGACCTGGTCATGAATCTCGGAACCACTGAGCACGTCATGAACCAGTTGAACGCTTTCAGCGTTATTCACGATCTGTGCGCGGTTGGGGGCGTCATGTATCATGACTTGCCATCGGAAGGTTATTTCTCGCACGGGTTCTTCAGGTACGACGCTCTTCTTTTTCGAAATCTGGCCGGTTCCAACGCCTACGAGGTCTTCGATCAATCCTTTTGCGCAGGGCTTTCAGCGGCGCCGCCCCCTGACCTCACAAAGGCCGGCGTCTCGGCCGAGGCTCTGTACGACGTCGGCGTCGAAGCGAAGCTTGTCAAAACGACGGATCGCCCCTTTCAAATCCCGATGGAGCAGTCGACCAGCCTCTCTCTGGAGGCCGTGGCGGCCGACGCGATCGATGGCGAGTACGTTGTGAAGTCGGAGGGGGTGTCCGTTCTTCCCGCTCCAGCCCGCGCAGAAGAGACTGCGGCTCCCAACGTTCGCCTGTTCGACCGGGCGCGCGGGGCGATGCGGAGGCTTGTCGGCGCATGACGAAGGACGATTTCATCGGCTGGACGCAGCGGTGGACCGTCGCCAAGGGCGATGTCGACTGAGACGCCCGACAGTCTAAACGAAATGGGTGCGTCCATAGCGATGTGGTTAAGCCGCGGTGCAGGGGAGAGGCTGGCGGAGTTCGTGCGGCGGGAGTCTCCGAAACGCCGGGAAAGCCGAGAGGGGGTTTACTGATGCGCGAGATCGCCGAAACGGTGCGGTATCCTGGATCGGTTCCGGATTTAAGGCGTATATGCAACGAGATGCGCCAGGGGTTTGGTCCTGAGGAAACGGTCGGGTTCGTCTCCGGCAACTTCAACGTCCTGCACCTTGGGCATTTGCGGTTGCTGAAGTTCGCCTCCGAAAGCGCCGACCGCTTGGTTGTCGGGCTTAATCCCGACGGTCCGCGGGAGGTCACCGTGCCCTTCGAGGCCCGTCGGGAAGCCTTGGACATGGTCTCGTTCGTCGATTGCGTTCTGCCGCTCGACCAACCCCTTACCGAGGCGCTCACGGCTCTGAAGCCGGACATCATCGTCAAGGGCGCGGAACACAAAGAGCATTTCAACGTCGAGCAGGCGATCGTCGATTCTTATGGCGGGCGGTTGATTTTCGGCTCAGGCGACGTCGCTTTTTCGGAAAGCGAGACGCCGGACAGCGACTTCTCCCGCCAGCCTCCCGTTTCCGCCGTACCGAGCGAGTACATTGCGCGCCATTCGTTGGACCTGATCTCTGCGGGGCGCACGGTTGCGGCCTTTAGCGGCCTGCGGGTCACGGTGATCGGAGATCTGATCGTCGATTCCTACATCGCCTGCGAGCCGATCGGAATGTCGCAGGAAGATCCGACGATCGTCGTCACCCCGCAATCCGAGAAGCGATTTACGGGCGGGGCCGGCGCGGTCGCCGGGCATGCGCGAAGCCTGGGAGCGTCCGTGTCCTTTCTGACGGTTGTCGGGCGGGACGAGATCGGGGACGTGAGTCTCGATGGGCTCGAACAACTCGGCGTCCAAGTCTTCGGGTTTCGTGATCCGACCCGGCCCACGCCGTTGAAGCGCCGCTACCGCGCGCACGGCAAGACGCTGCTGCGGGTCAACGAGTTGCGTCAGCATGACGTCGACGAAACGGTCTCGCGCCGGATCGTCGAGGCGTTCGACGCCATCCTCGAGAAGACGGACCTATTGCTGTTTTCCGACTTCAATTACGGGTGCCTGCCGCAGGCGCTCGTCGATACGTTGTCCGCCGAGGCGCGCCGGCGAAACGTCATGATGGCGGCCGACAGCCAGGCTTCGTCGCAGTTCGGGGACATTTCCCGCTTCAAGGGCATGAACCTGATCACGCCGACGGAGCACGAGGCGCGACTTTCGATCCGGGATTTCAACGTGGGCCTGGCGTCCACCGCCGAGAAGTTGAAGGCGAACACGCAAGCCGGCGTCGTCGCCATAACGCTCGGGGGCAACGGCTTGCTGGTGCGCGCCGAGTCCGACGGCGAGGCTTTTGCTGACAGGTTGCCGGCGCTCTGCCCCGTACCCGTCGATACGGCCGGCGCAGGGGATTCGCTGTTCACCAGCATGTCGATGTCTCTATGTACGGGAGCGTCGCCCTGGTTGAGCGCCCTGATCGGCTCCGTCGCCGCGAGTTGTCAGGTTTCGCGCATCGGCAACAAGCCGTTGCAGCAAACCGAGCTGATTGACGCTCTGCGCGGCGCGATGGCCTGATATGCGTGCGTTCTTGCTTGCGGCCGGGGTGGGCAGCCGCCTGCGTCCGATCACTGACTCGACGCCGAAGTGTCTCGTGCCCGTTCACGGCCGGCCTTTGCTCGCCTATTGGCTGGATTGTTTGCTGCGCGACGGCGCCGTCGATGAAGTCTTGATCAATACGCACTATCTGCACGAACAGGTAGAGGCCTTTGTGGCCGCCTCGCCATGGCGCTCGAAGATATCGCTCAGTTACGAGGAGAACCTGCTGGGAACCGCCGGCTCTATCAAGGCGAACGGCGCATTTCACAGGCATGAGGCTCTCCTCGTGGCGCATGCGGACAATCTGACGGAACTCGACGCACCGGCCTTTATCCTGGCGCATCGCGACCGTCCCGCGGACGCCGCCTTGACGATGTTGACGTTCCGGACCGACATGCCGAAACAGTCGGGGATCCTCGAGGTTGATGACCGAGGCTTGGTGCAGGGCTTCTTCGAGAAGGTTGAAAACCCGCCCGGGGACTTGGCGAACGCCGCGGTCTACATCCTGACCCCGGAGGTTCTGCAAACGATCGACGAAGAAGAGGGCCCCTTTATCGACCTCAGCACCGAGATCATTCCCAGATTTCTGGGGCGCATCTTCGCAACGCCTGCGGCGGGATATCATCGCGGCATAGAGACGGTCGAGGGGCTGGAGCGGGCGCATCGGGAGTTCACGCCGGGCGGCCCATGACGGGCCCGCGGGTCATCCTAACTGAGAGGCCGTATGGGCGAGATGAGCATCGGCGTCGTGATTCCTCACAGGAATCACGAAACCCTGCTTCCCAGAGCAATCGACCGCTTGCTCGTCGACGAGGCTGCGGCCCCGGATTCGGTTGTCATCGTCGATGACTGCTCCGACGCACCGGCGCGTGAGATCGTGCGCGCGTTGGCGGCGCGGTCCCCGAAGATCACGCTGATCGAGCTGTCGGAACACAAGGGCGTGGTCGGCGCCCTGAATACGGGCGTCGAGGCGGTCGGGACGGATCTTGTTCACTGTTCCGCCGCAGACGACACCGTGGATCTCCGATTGCTGGCGTCGGCCCAGGAAGGCTTCGCCTTGCGGCCGGAAGCCGCGATTTACTCCGGGCGCACCCGCCTGATCTCCGACGTCGACGACCGTGACCTCGGGGTCATTCCAAGCCCATCGCCTTTTGCTCGCAACGGTTGGGTCTCGCCCGAGGACGCCCGCCGAACGCTGATGCGCCGTGATGGGTGGATTTTCGGAAATTCGAGCGTTTATCGTCGCGATCGGCTGTTGGAGGCGGGCGGTTTCGACCCGGCCTTGAGCAGTTTCTGCGATGGGTACGCCCAACGCTATCTGGCGGCGCGTTGGGGCGCGCTGTTCGACGAAAAGGCCTACGGAGCCTGGCGGCGAAGCGACACCGGCGTCGCGGCGCGAACCAATCTGGATCCCGTCTTCCTGCTCGACGTCGGCGAGTGCGCGGCCGAGCGGTTCCGGGCCAATGCGCCGGAGATCTTTCCGAGGGGCTACGCCGAGCGCTGGCTGCGGCGGTGGATTAGCGGCGCCTTGTGCTTCCAACTTGACCGCGGCGTGTCGGCTGGACTGCGGGATCCTGCAATACGCCGATCCGTCCCGGCGCTTCCGCTCGTCCTTGCCGACACGGCCCGAAGGCTAGGCCCGCTCGGGACGTCTTTGGCCAAACTGCTGATCTTCGCTGGCCTTCGGCCGTGGGACGCGACAAGCGTCGCGGGAGCGCGCCTAGCCTTGCGATTCCGTCGGGGCTGAGACTTCGCCGTTCGCTTCCTCATCGCGCTGGGCGGAGTACCCGTCCCGAAGATCGCCCGTAAAGGCTCCGACACTGGTGCTTGTCTCGAGCGTGCCCATAAAGGGCGTATCCTGCGTCTTGCGGAAGACGAGGCATATGGCGATCGTCGGGACCTGGATCGCGTCCTGACGCGTCTCACGCTCATCCGTCCCGATGCGGCCGATACGGTCGGTGAGAACGGGAAAATAGATCTGATATTGTCGCGCGCCCGTGAAAATATTCTCGGCCCCTTCGCCCACGCCCTCGTACCACATATCGACGACTTCGTATTGGTTGTAGCCCGCCATGTCGAAGAAGAAGCGGCTCGTGTAGGTGAAATAGCCGTGGTCGACGAAGCCGACCGAGGGCAGAACGTGCATCATCAGCCCGCCCGGTTTAGCGGCTGAGTGTATGGCGTTGAAGGTGTTGATTTGATTGAGGATATGCTCGCTGGTCCCGCAATTGATCACGGTGTCATAGCGCCCGATCATATCCTGCGGCAGCGGGCGAATGTTCAAGTCGACCTGACGGGTCTTGTACCCGGCGGCGATGTCAATCGAATCGTATGTCATGCCCGCAAGCTCGAGCAACTCCCCCAGGAAGGCCTGGTTCAGGGCCTGCCCATCCGGACCCGTTCCCGAGCCGGCCGCAAGCCGCCCGACCACATCCTCGAGATCGGCCGGCGCGGGATCGACATGGCGCTTTACGAAGCCGCTCAACTGCTCCGCGGTGGACCCGTACAGGTTGGAGCTGCCGAAGTCGAGCAGAGCGCGCCCTTCGCCAAGAAGGCCGTACTTCTCCATCAACTCAATCGTGTAGTAGGACACACCCATCGGTTTGCACGGCTCCTTGGAACTTGCCTGGACGGCGGTTGGTCTTCGCGTTCGGGCTTCGTATGTGGGGCGTCCGCGCCCTGCTGGCCAGAGCCGCCCATTTCACGCGCAGCGAACGCGCCCCAGTAGCGATCGGGGCTCGATCAGGTCGGATAGTCTGCGTCGAAGATCGAGCGCGTGCTGGCTCTGAAGATCGAGAGAAAACGGCCGCCCGCGTCGACGAACGCCTGATTGCGCGCAATGACCTTGTCTTCGTTCGAAATCGACAGCGCCAATAGACAAACGGCAATTCCCTCCGTCAACAGGTTGGAGGACGGCGCGATGAGCAGGTCCGAGCCCGGTAGGTAGCGCCCCTGTTTTTCCGGCGTGTCGTCCGCGACGAATTCGATCAGATCGGCGACGCCCATGAAATTGACGAAGGCGCAGGCGAGGTGGCCAGCGCCGAAAAGGGCGATCTTGCCGTGTTTTTCACGCATCGATTCGAGCTGACGCCGCAGGTCGGCGCAGGCCGGCGCGAAGCCGCGCGCGTAGTCCCCGAGAAGGCCGATTTCGGACGCGGCGGCGTCGCTTGGCGTCGGCGTCCGAGGGGCGCCGGTCTTGCGCGCGATTTGCACCAGACAATTCTCGAAGGGCAGGGGATGCACATCAATGTACTGGCTCTCGAAACCGCCGAGCGGCGGCAACATCTCGTAGGTCGCCGGAGTCAGATAGAGCGAGTGCTCTTCCCAAATCATGCAGTAGTCGCGCAGTGTCAGATTCTTGGTGCAGTCCGGAATTTCCAGCATCAAAAGTCCGCCCGGCTTCACCAGAGCCGCCAGACCCTGCATGAAGGCGGCCGGATCTTCGGTGTGCTCGGAAATGTGTCGGACGATGAGCAGGTCGGCTTGACCGTATTTGGCGGCCACAGCCGCCATACGCTCCGGCGTGGTGCGAATCTGGACCGTTTCAATGTTGGCGGCTGGGTTGTCGATCTCAAAGTCCGACAAGTGCGCGCGCCATGTCCGCTTGACGCCCTTGCGCTCGAACCGCTCGAGCGTCGTGTCGTCTTTGTATGTGAGGCCCGCGACGATGGACTCGGGACCGAGCTCGAAGGTTTCCAGAATCTTCTCGACGACCTCGTCCAGATGCTCCTCGGGCTCGCGTGCGGCGATGAAAGCGGGCGGGACGAGTTTCTCGTACGACACCGGTTGGCGAAGTTGGATCACGCCGCAGCGACCGCATTGGCCGAGTGCGAGCGCGACGCGCGCTTCGGGCGCCGTTGGATCATCGCGCAGAAACGAGGAAACTGGGTGCTCGCCGACGTCCAGAGTGTCGTCCAGCAGTTTGTCCTCACAGATCAAACAACGCATGCATCTCTCCGAAACAGACCGGTTTGGCGCCGGCAGCCCGATGGTCACCCGCCTCGCTGGCCGGGGTGCGCGGGGCTCCGATTTACGATTTGCCTGGGCGTATCAATCCGTTCGAGCACGGTCAACGCGGAGCTTCGCTACGGCATCGGATTTTCTGGCACACCGTTCAATTAGGAATCTAGATGGAAAGTCATCGCGGAGGTCATTATTCGCGAGCGCGAACCGCTTCGCGTCGCCGTTCCCGACGGCTGTAGTATGGCAAATACCCCTCTGGTCTGCTAGAGCCAAGCGTCGCTCGCCGCCGGTGTTGGACGCGCAACCCCACTGTGACAAGTGTTGGTTGAAGGAGTTAGTGCAATGAGTATCGATCAAAGCGTCTCTGATGTTCAGAGCTTGATGCAACGTAAGCGGGTCGAAGGCCTGATGGAGGCGGTTTACTATTGTTATGGCTCGGCTGTCGTCGGAGATATTGCCGAGTTCGGAACAATGACCGGAGCGACCGCCTATGGCATAGGCGTCGCGATGCTCGCGGTGGAGCGCCAGTATGGCCTTCCGGCGAAGAACCTCGACTTGTATGACAGTTTCGTCGGTTTGCCAGAACCAGATCGGACGCCGGACACTGGCTCGCCGCATGTCACGCTAGGTCATTGGGCGGCCGGGGGGTGCCAGGGAATCAGCGTCACGGAGTTGGACGCGATGATGCGCGAGGCGCTTCCGGAGGATCGCTATAGGATTGTTGAGGGCTGGTATTCAGATACCGTTCCCAGTCTGCCCGGCGACAAACGGTACGCAATGCTTCATGTGGACTGCGACCTGTACGGCTCGACGATGGATTGCATGGTCCCGCTTTTCGAGAAGGGCCTCATCTCGCGAGGCTGCGCCGTCTGTTTTGATGACTGGATGTGCAACCAAGCGGATCCGGCCTTCGGGGAGCGTAAGGCGTTCGCCGAATTGGCCGAGAGGTTCGACATCCGGTGTTCTGACTGGGGAGCCTACACGTGGAGCGGCGCCCGGTTCATTATTCATGACTATAACGGTTGCCCGAAATGACGGCGTCAGAAAACGACGCAGCCGGGCCAGAGGCCCAGGATGGAGGCGCGGCTGGCCAAGAGAGTCTGCGCCTCGACCCCACGGCCGTTGTGGCGCAATGCCGTGCGGGCGTGGCCTCACGGGACGTCGTCATGGCGTTGGTGGCCGAGTTGATGCAGGCCGGTGAGGCTGTTCCGTTGGAGGTCGAACGCTGCGCGCTTGAGTTCTACATCGCCGAAGACGCCAGCCGGGTGGATTTGAAGCGCCGACTGTTGAGCGTCTATCGGGAACTCGATCGGCAACCGCCGGATGGACTGGAACAGATGGTGCGCGACTCCTTCATCACGGAGGAGCGCGAAACCGACTATCAGGAGATGATGGCCGATTACGGCCGGTCCGTCGGGCAACAGGATATGGAGCCGGCCTTCCTGGAGGACTTGGCCAAGGTGCGGCGCTTCACGATGACGTCGGTCGAACGGCTGTATGCGCTCTGGGACGCCGTGCGCTACGTGGCGCGATCGGGATTGGAGGGAGACCTTGTGGAGGCCGGCGTATGGCGCGGCGGAAGCATGATGACGGCCGCCTTGTCGCTTCAGCGGTCCGGCGACATGACGCGCACTCTCTGGCTCTTCGACACGTTCTCCGGGCTGCCGGCGCCGGATGAAGAACTCGACGTCGACATCCTTGGCAACCGGGCCATCGACGGCTGGCGTCCGCGCGCGGAAAGCGCGGAGTCGTCCCTCTGGGCCTACGCCGACGAAGCCGACGTCCGCGCGAACATGGCCACTACCGGATACCCCGAAGGCCGGTTGCGCTTCGTGAAAGGCATGGTGGAGGAGACCGTTCCGAAGGAAGCGCCGGAGCGGATTGCTTTGCTGCGCATCGACACGGATTGGTACGCGTCCTACAAGCATTTGCTGGAGCATCTTTACGATCGGGTGACGCCCGGAGGGCTGGTCATATTCGACGATTACGGCCAGTTTCTTGGCGCGCGACAGGCGGTGGACGAGTTCCGTGAAGCGCGTGGGCTCTCCGCCCCGATGTTTCGCGTCGATTTCTCTTGTCGGATCATGCCGAAATTCTGAGACGGCGGGAATGAGGGTCGGTCCGGCGGTTTGCGCGTCGGGTCTAGGGTGCGTCGGCGGACGCGGCGGCGGGTCTTGGGCGAGATTAAGATCGCTGGCGGCGTCGGAGGTGAAGCGTATGATCGAAGCGGGGCGATACCGCCAGGTCGCGGACGAGGTGTTCTACGCGACCGACCCTTTCGCGACCGCGGGGCCGGAGGCGATAGAGTTGATCAAGCAAACCGCCCTGGCCTCGCCGCGGCGGCGCGCTCGCATCTGCTTTCATCCCGACCCGCAAGCCGCGGCGCAGGAAATGCTGATCGCCATGGGCGGGGCTTCCTACGTGCGACCGCATCGGCACTTCGGAAAGAGTGAAACTCTGACGGTCCTGGAAGGCGCTGCGACGGCGCTGTTGTTTGACGAGGCCGGAAGCGTCACGCAGCGCGCGCCCATGGGCAGCTATGGTTCCGGCCGGCCTTTCTTCTATCGGATGCCCCCCGACGTTTTTCACACGCTGATCTTCGAGTGCGAGATGTTCGTTTACCTGGAAACCACGACCGGCCCCTTCGACCCCGCGATGTCCGAAGGAGCCCAGTGGGCTCCGCCGGAGAGCGATCCGGAAGCGGGGCGGGCGTTCCTCAGCCGCCTCGACGGCTGACGACCGCGTTTGGCGGCGAGGAAGGCTGGGAGTGAAAGTGCGGGCGCCGAATAAGGGGCGACGACCGAAGGCGCGGATGATCGCGGTTATCTGGGGGCGCCGCTACGTTGAACTGTTCGCGCGCGTCGCGCTTCCGTCTTATCTGGCGCCCGGGAACATCCCTGCGCTCGCCGACCGTTTCGACCTGGATGTTCTCATCATGACGACGGATGAGAGCGTGCCTGTCTTCGAGGCGGAACCCGGCTTCGCCGCGCTCCAGGCGCTTTGCCCCGTCGAATACTGTTCGATCGACGATCTCGTGACGAACGGCCTCTATGGCGTGACCCTGACGCTCGCGTACGCGCGGGGCGTCCGGTCCGCCGGCGCCGACCAGACCGAGACCCTCTTCCTGTTTATGAATTCGGACTTCGTCCTCGCGGACGGATCCCTCGCATTCGTCGCCGATCGGATGATGCAGCCAGACGCCCGGTGCCTCCTGGCCCCGTCGCTGCGGGTTCGGAGCGAACTGGCGACGCCTCGCTTGATCGAGGCGATCGACGAACAGAGCGGGGCGCTCGCGATGGCGCCGCGCGACATGGCGTCTTTCGCCTTCGGTTGCCTTCACCCGACCGTCATCGCCAAAACCGTCACGCAGGATCTGCTGGCGTCCAGGACCTACAACCAGATCTACTGGCAGGTGGACGACGCGACTTTGCTGGCGCGGCATCATCTCATTTTCATGTTGGCGATCCGACCTGAACGGCCGATGCCGGCGGTTCGCTCCTATTGCGACTATGGGTTCGTCCCCGACCTGATCCCAAGCGGCAAATGGATCGTCGCGGACGATTCGGATGATTGTCTGATGCTGGAACTTCAGCAAACGGAGCAGGAGCGCGACTTGCTGTTCGCAGGCGGCCCGGATCCGAGCGCCATCGCAGCCGGGCTCGCGGAGTGGACCACGAAAGAGCAGCGTCAGGTCGCTCAGCGCGACATCGTCTTTCACAGCCGTGCTTTGCCTTCCGAGCTTGAGAGCGGGAAGTGCGCCCTTGCCGATTTCATGTCGGTGGTCCAGGCCGCGATGAAGAGTCCGCCGATCGATCATGTGGACCATCCATACTGGACGCCCGCGATTCGGGTCTGGAGTCTCTTGCGTACGGAATCCCGCGCAGGCGCCGGATCGCCGCCTGAACCGCCGCCTGAACTGCCGCAGGAGGTTCGGGCTGGAGCCGGGCCGGCTGCATCGGCGCGGTTCGGGGATCTGTACCTGCGCGTTCTCCGACGCGCACGGGCGCTGCGCGGCCAGGGAATGCGGGTTGCGGTCTGGCATTACCTTTGGCCGGACTGTCAGTTGATGCAGGAGGCGATCGACGCGCTCGCCGTCGTCAACGGGGCCCGGGTGCTGGCGATAGATGCGGGAGACGGGGCGTTGTCCGTCGAAGCCGGTCGAACCCTCGGCGCGCACGTCGGGTCTTTGGATCAACTCTTCGACGCGCCGGGTCGGTTCGACGACAGGTACGACGAGATTTTAGTCCGCCTGCCAGGGGAGAGGGCGGAAGACGCCGGCCGCGTCGCCGAGAGCGCCGGCCCAATGCTCGCCGCGGGCGGCGTGCTTCGGCTCTGGATCCATCATCCCGGCGCCTGGTCGGGCCCGCCCAGCCTTCGCGAGCACATCCCGTTTCAGATCGAACGTCTGATCCCCTCCGATTGGCTCGGCTGGTCTTTAGGGACCCGCTATGTGGGCGGACGACTCCGCAGGCGTCTCCGTTCCATCGAGGCGGCGTGTCTGAAGGCGCTGTGGCCGGGAAGCATGAAACGGCTCCCGGCGTCTCTCATCGCGGCGACGTTCCTGCCCATCGTTGCGTTTGCTGTCGCGATCGACAACAGGCGCCAGGTCGCCCGACGCGTCGACGCTCCTCCCGCATTCTGCACCAGCATCCTGTTGACGATGCGGCGGCGTGTCGACGCTCACGGAACCAGTGAGAGCGGAGGCCGCGGCCGATACCGTTCTGCGTGAGCGTCGTTGACATCCAAGCGCGCACTTGCCATTAGCGGGGCGTCCAATCTGTGGGGGCACTATGGCGAATGGCGGAAGTTTCCTTGTTGTCGGCGGCGACAGCTTGGTCGGGGGCTGGACGGTTCGCGCGCTCGCGGCGCGCGGCCATGACGTTTTGGCGTCGACACGCCGCCAAGAGACGCTTGGAGACGGCCGCGTGCTCGTGGATTTCGAGCGCGAGGAGACGTACCGGGCGCCGGAAGGGGTGGACTACGCGTTCGTGATCGCTGCGGCGACCAACTATGAACGGTGTGAGACGGACCCCATGGCCAGGGTGATCAATGTCGAATTGATCCCGCGGTTGGTTGGATCGCTGCTCGAGCAGGGCGTCTTTGTCACGTTCATCTCGACGAACTCCGTGTTCGGCGGGGAACGGCCCTGGCCCCATGAGGACGACCCGCATGCGCCCGGCATCGCCTATGCTCAGCAAAAGTCGGACGGCGAAGCCGAGATCCTTCGGCGCGCCGACGCCCTGGGCGCGCGAGAGCGGTTGAACGTCACGCGCCTGACGAAGATCATGGAGGCGGACACGCCGCCGCTGCCGACCTGGCTTTCGGCTTGGCGGAAGAATGACGTCGTCACGCCCTTCGCAGACCTGATTTTCGCGCCGATGTCCGTCCAGTTCGTCAGCGAGTCGCTGGCCACGATCGGTGAGAAGCGGGCGCCTGGCAATCTGCACCTGTCCGGGGCCGAGAATGTCAGTTATGTCCAGTTCGCCGAGGCCGTGGCGACCCACCTAGGCGTCGACCGCGCGCTGATCGAGGCGACGACCGCGACCGAGAAGGGCGTGCGCATCGCCTTCAAGCCGACCTATAGCGGGCTCGGCATGACGCGAACGACGGATGTTACCGGCCTGAAGCCTCAATCCCTGGACGATCTGGTTCGGGACTTGTTCGGCCAACAGGGTCAGTGAGTCAGCCGCTTTGAATGCAAGGGGGACTTGCGACGATGAATGTGACCGTGTCGCACCGTGAGACGTGCCGTCTGTGCAATTCGGCGAATGTCGAACGGGTCGTTGCGCTGAAGCCGATCCCTCTTTCCGAGGGCTACACGGACGATCCGGACAGCGCCCGCGCGGCGCCGCGCTATCCGGTGGACGTGTATATGTGCGCGGATTGCGGACACGTACAGCACCTCGACGTCATCGACGCGAAGAATCTCTGGAACTCCTACACCTATTATTCGGGGGAAGCGAAAGGCATGCCGGAACACTTCCGGCAGATGGCCGACAAGATCCTTGCAGCCGTCTCCCCGCCTGACGGCGCGCTGGTAATCGACATCGGAAGCAATGACGGATCGCTGCTGCTGCCGTTCAAGGAGCGGGGGTTCCGCGTGCTTGGCGTCGACCCGGCCACCGAAGTCGCACGGCGGGCCAATGAACGGGGCGTGGAGACGTTCTGCGACCTCATGTCCTACGGTCTCGCCGAGAAGATTCGCGAGGAATACGGCCCGGCGCACGCCATCTGCGCCTTCAATGTCTTCGCCCACGCGGACGACCTCGGCGAAATGGTGGATTGCGTTCGCACGATGCTGGCGCCGGATGGACTGTTTTTCTTCGAGGCGCAGTACCTCCTGGACATCATCGACGGCGTTCTTATCGCATCGATTTTCCATGAGCATATGAGCCATCATTCCGTGAAGCCTCTAATCCAATTCCTGGATCGCCACGGGCTCGAACTGATCGCGGTCGAGCGGGCGCCGATTCAACACGGCTCGCTGATCGGAACGGTGCAGTTGAAGGGCGGGGCGCGGCCGGTGGAACAGTCGGTCCATGACCTCGTGGCGCTGGAGGATCGACGGGAGCTGGACAAGCTGTCGACGTTGCGAGCGTTCGACGCGAAGGTCGCCCAACTGCGCGACGGCGCCTCCAGGTTGGTCGAGCGGTGGCGCGCCGATGGCAAGACCGTCGCCGCCTACGGGGCCGCCCGAAGCGGGCCGACGCTCCTGGCTCAGCTCGGCCTGCGCGACGCCATCGAGTTCATCGTCGACGACCACCCGCAGAAGGTTGGAAAGTACTCGTCCGGCGACGGCATTCCGATCCTTCCGACGGCCGAGCTGCTCGAGCGCATGCCGGAGTACACCGTGATCCTCGCCTGGGTGCACTCCGCGAAGATCATTGAATCGAACCAGGAGTATCTGGAGCGGGGCGGCCATTTCGTCGTCTTGTGTCCGGAGACCCGCGTCGTCGGCAAGGACGGCGACGTCAGGATCTGACACGGCGCCGGGCGGCGCGCAAAGGTGGGGCGAAAGCGATGAACGACACCCAACGCACGAAAGAAGCGCAATATCAGGTGATCGTCGAGGCTGCGGAGCAGCGCGGCGTCGAGCGCTTCGGTCTGCGCAGCAGCGAGAGCTGGTACGAGGATCCGAAGCATCTCGTCTTTCGGCTGTCGCGCTATAAGTTCGTCGCCAAGATGCTGCAGGGGCGCCGTCACGTGCTGGAGGTCGGCTGCGGCGACGCGTTCGGCATTCGAATCGTCCAAGCCGAAGTCGAGAACCTTACCGCGATCGATTTCGACCCCGTCTTCATTGACGACGTGAACGATCGGATGGTCGAGCGCTGGCGTTTTGAGGCGAAGGTCCACGATATGCTGGAGGGGCCCGTTCCCGGATCCTTCGACGCGGTCTACGCGCTGGACGTTTTGGAGCATATCGAGCCGTCCGACGAGCGGGTCTTCCTGGAGAACAGCTTCGCGTCTCTGGAGCCAGACGGCTGCGCCATCATTGGCGTACCCTCACTTGAAAGTCAGGTTTACGCGTCGCCGCAGTCGAAAGAAGGGCACGTGAACTGTAAGAGCGCTCCGGAGCTGAAGGCGTTGCTCGAGGAGTACTTCTTCAACGTGTTCATCTTCAGTATGAACGATGAAGTGGTGCATACCGGCTATCACAAAATGGCGCATTACGTTTTCGCGATATGCGCCGGGCGGCGTCCTTAACAGCCCCAGCGGACTCCTGCGGCGGTTGCCCGAGGCGGAGGTCGGAACGACGCCATGGTTGACGCGGGGGGGGCGGCCCTGCATGCGATACGCAATCGTGAACGACGAGATGGGACGACTGAGATGAAGGTTTTTGTAACCGGAGCATGTGGCTACAAGGGCACCGTGCTGGTGCCCAAACTGCTGGAGCATGGCCACGAGGTCGTGGCGTTCGACATCCAGTGGTTCGGCAACCACCTGCAGCCGCACCCGGCTTTGACCGTGGTCAAAGGCGACATCCGAAACATCGACGAGGTCGATTTGGACGGCGTGGACGCCATTATCCATCTGTCGAGCGTCGCGAATGATCCGTGCGGCGACCTCGATCCGAAGCTAACGTGGGAGATCAGTTGTCTCGCCACGATGCAGCTCGCTGACCGCGCGAAGCGTCTCGGCGTGAAGCGCTTCATCTACGCATCGTCCGGGTCGGTCTACGGCATCTCCGACGCGCCGCAAGTCACGGAAGACCTGGAGCTGTTTCCGCTCTCCGAATACAACAAGACGAAGATGTGCGGCGAGCGGATCGTGCTCTCCTATCAGGACGATATGACGGTACAGATCGTGCGGCCCGCTACGGTCTGCGGTTTTTCCCCGCGCATGCGGTTGGACGTGTCCGTCAACTTGCTGACGATGCAGGCGCTGGAGAACGGAAAGATCACCGTCTTCGGCGGCGATCAGACGAGGCCGAACATCCATATTGACGACATCACCGATCTTTACATCTTCCTCTTGGACAACCCTCAGCACACCGGGGTCTACAACGCGGGTTTCGAGAATTTGTCGATCAAAGAGATCGCCGAGATGGTGCGCGAAATCGCGGAAGCGGAGGTCGAGATCACTCCCTCGAACGATCCGCGGTCCTATCGGGTCAATTCGGACCGGCTGCTCGCCACCGGTTTCCGCCCCAAGAAGACGGTGCGCGATGCGATCCAGGAACTGGCCGGCCTCTATTCGCAAGGCGTGCTGAAGAACGATCCCTCGTTCCACAATCTGAACTGGATGCAGAAAGAGGTGGTGTCATGAGCGTCGCGAAGGTGCGGGCGGAGGTCAAGAAGCCCGGCGAGGCGGAGGCGATGTTCGCCGGCTACACGGATCGTCTCTCCGAGACGCTCGATGGGTATGATTGGAGCGTTGTGGCTGAACTCGCGGAGGATATGCTGGACGCCTGGAAGACCGGGCGTCAGGTTTTCTTCTGCGGCAACGGCGGCAGCGCGGCGAACGCGATCCATCTCGCGAACGACTTCATCTACGCCCTCGGCAAGACCCCGGGTTCGGGCATCCGGGTGCATGCGCTGCCCGCGAACCCGGCGGTGCTGACCTGTTTGGCGAACGACGAAGGCTATGATCAGATCTACTCGATTCAACTTGGCGTCTTGGCTCGGCCCGACGACATCTTGATCTGCTTTTCGGGCAGCGGCAATTCTCCGAACATCCTGCGCGCGCTCGAAGAAGCGAAGCGCATCGGCGTCAAGAGCTACGCGGTGCTTGGCTTCTCGGGCGGAGCGGCGAAGGGCCTTGCGGACCGGCCCATCCATTTCGCCGTCGACGACATGCAGATCTCCGAGGATGCACAACTGATCATCGGGCACATGCTCATGCAGTACCTGTGGTCTAAGCGCGGCGAAGTGATCGACGCCGCCGGCGCGTAGGGTGCTGATCTGATGGCGGGTGACACACGGTTTCTGGTTCTCGGGTCGAATTCGTTCTCGGGCGCAAGCTTCTGCGACTATCTTGCCGGCTTGGGCCACGACGTGCTGGCGACCAGCCGCTCGCCGGAGCCGCATCAGGCGATGCTGCCCTACAAGTGGCGCAAGGACGGCGGTGCGGTTCGCTTCCAGAAGATCGACATCAATCACGACCTCGACGGCTTGAGCGACTTGCTCAAGCGCGAGCGCCCGACCCATGTCGTCAACTTCGCCGCGCAAAGCATGGTCGGGCAGAGCTGGGACCACCCGGACGATTGGATGCGCACGAACGTCGTGTCGACGGTGCGGTTGCACAATCTGCTGCGCGCGTATGACGGGCTCGATCGCTACGTTCACGTGACGACGCCAGAGGTTTACGGCTCGACGGACGGGTGGGTGCGCGAAGACCATCCCTACAACCCATCCACTCCCTATGCGGTGTCGCGCGCGGCCGGGGATATGAGCCTGAAGACCTATGTGGACAATTTCGGCCTTCCGGCCGTGTCCACCCGCGCGGCGAACGTCTATGGGCCCGGGCAACAATTGTACCGGATCATTCCCCGGACGATCTACGCGGCGATGACCGGGGAAAAGCTTCGGCTCGACGGCGGCGGCAAGTCGGTCCGCGTGTTCATTCACATGGACGACGTTTCCGACGCCACCTACAAGGTCGCGCTGAATGGCGAGCCCGGATCGTGCTATCACATCTCCGGCTATGAGTTGGTCTCGATCAGGCAACTCGTGGAAATGATCCTTGAGCAGCTCGGCGTCTCGTTCGAGGACTATGTCGAGATCGGTCCGGAGCGGCCGGGTAAGGACACCGCCTACATGCTGGACAGCTTCAAGATCCGAACGGAACTCGGGTGGCGCGATTCGATCAGTCTTGCTGAAGGTTTGGCCGGCTGCATCGCATGGGCCAAGTCCTTTGAGTCGCAACTGGGCGAGTTGCCGTCCCAATACGTCCACAAGCCCTAATCACGGGGAGGGGAACGATGGAAGCAGCGGCCATGGCGGATAGTCCCGACGCGGACGTCTTGCGCGCGCAAGCCGCGCGCCTCCGTTACCGGGTGATCGAGATGTGCCACGCCTCGAAGTCGGCGCATCTTGGGTCGTCGCTGTCTTGTATCGATGTTCTGACGGCCGCCTATTGGCGCGTCCTGAACATCGATCCGGCCAATCCGCAGGATCCGGGGCGGGATCGCTTCATCCTCTCCAAGGGGCATGCGGCGATGGCGATCTACGCAACCTTGGCGATGCGCGGCTTCTTTCCCGAGGAAGAACTCCTCACCTACAACAAGGATGACGGGCGCCTGGCCGAGCATCCGCCGGCGAACATGCTGCCAGGAATCGAGGCGGCGACCGGCTCTTTGGGGCATGGTCTGCCTATCGGGGTGGGGATGGCCTTGTCGTCCCGCATCAAGGGAATCGATCACCGGGTCTTTGCACTTCTTTCCGACGGCGAGAACAACGAGGGCTCTAACTGGGAAGCCGCGATGTTCGCCGCCGCGCAGAAGCTTGAGAATGTTTGCGTCATCGTCGACTACAACAAATGGCAAGCGACCGGCCGGTCGAACGAAACACTGGCGCTCGCGCCGCTGCGCGAGAAATGGGCCGCCTTCGGCTGGGACGCGCACGAGGTCGATGGGCACGACATGGACCAGTTGGTCCGGATGATGTCGGACGTGCCGAACGGGTCCGGCAAGCCGGTCGCGCTCATAGCCCACACCGTGAAGGGCAAGGGCGTCTCATTCATGGAAGACGACAACAACTGGCACTACCGCGCGCCCAACGCCGAGGAAGTCGTCCAGGCGCGCCGCGAGCTGGGATTGGCCTGACATGAGAAACGCCTTCGCTGATGAACTGACCAAGCTGGGGCAGGAGGATGACCGCGTCGTCATGCTGTCCGGCGATATCGGCAACCGGCTGTTCGACAAGTTCAAGGACGCTCAGCCGGAGCGCTTTTTCAACTGCGGCGTCGCCGAGCAAAACATGATCGGCGTGGCCGCCGGAATGGCCATGAACGGTCTGCGCCCGGTGGCCTACACCATCACGCCGTTCGTTACGACGCGTTGCCTGGAACAGATCCGCGTCGACGCCGCCTATCATGAGGCGCCGGTGACGGTCGTTGCGGTCGGAGCCGGTCTGGCCTACGCCGGCCTTGGGCCGACGCATCACGCGTGCGAGGATATGTCCTTCTTACGCACGATCCCGAACATGGTGGTGATCGCGCCCGGCGACGCCTGGGAGGTTCGCGCCGCACTTCGAGCCATCATGCGTCAGGATCGCCCGGTCTACATGCGCATGGGCAAGAAGGGTGAACCGGTCATCCATCCTGGTCCGATCGAGGATTTCGAGATCGGAAAGGCGATCGTCATTGAGGAGGGGGAGGACGTCTGTCTCCTGTCCACCGGCAACATCCTGCCGGAGGCAATCGAAGCCGGCAAGCTGCTCCGGGCCCAAGGGATTTCAGCCCGGGTGGTTAGCTTCCACACGGTCAAGCCCCTGGACGAGGCGTGCCTGAGCGAGGCTTTCAGCAACTTCAAGCGCGTCGTCACGGTCGAGGAGCACTCCGTCATCGGCGGGCTTGGGGGCGCGGTGGCCGAATGGGCTGTCGACTCCGGAGCGGATGCGCGCAAGCTGCTGCGCATTGGGACGCCGGACAAATTCTTCAAACTCTCGGGCGAGCAGGAGTTCGCCCGTGATCGCCTCGGCCTAAGCGGCGAGCATATCGCCGCCCGGATCGCCGCCGCCAAGTAAGGGACCGTCATCGCACCATGAAGACTGAAGCCGCTATCCTCGTTGAGCAAGGCAAGCCGCTGGTTGTCGCGGAACTCGGCATTCCGGCTCTGAAGCCCGGCCAGGTATTGGTTGAGATCGCTTTTTCCGGCGCCTGCGGAACGCAAGTCATGGAATGGCGAGGCGACAAGGGCCCCGATCGCTGGCTGCCCCATTGCCTCGGACATGAGGGCACCGGCGTCGTCATAGACGTCGGCGCCGGGGTCACCAAAGTGACGGAAGGCGACTCCGTCGTCTTGTCTTGGATTCGCGGCGACGGCGCCGAGACCGGGGGCTGCAAATACGATTGGGACGGCAAGGAAGTGAACGCCGGCGGCGTCACCACCTTTCAACGACACGCGGTGGTCAGCGAAAATCGACTGACGCCGGTTCCGTCGGGCCTGACGCCTGAGCTTGGCATTCTCTTGGGGTGTGCGGCGCCGACGGGGATGGGCGCGGTTTACAACGTGCTAAGCATTCGACCCGGCGACAGCATTGCGATCTTCGGGACCGGAGGCATCGGCCTGAACGCCTGCATGGCGGCGGCCTTCGCCGGCGCGATGCCGGTGATCGCGGTCGACCCCAACCCCGCGCGGCGCGAGCTAGCCCTGCAGTTTGGCGCAACTCACGGCGTCGATCCGTCCAGCGAGGATGTCGTCGACGCGGTGAAGGCCATCGCGCCCGGCGGCGTGGACTTGGCGGTCGAAGCGACCGGCCTGCCGTCCGTTATGGGCGGCGCCGTCGATGCGGTGCGCGCGCAGGGCGGCCGAGTCGTCGTCATCGGCAACGCGAAGGTCGGAAACGACCTGACGATCAATCCGGGCGTCTTCAATCAAGGCAAGAGCCTGATGGGCACCTGGGGGGGAGACAGCGCGCCGGATAGCGACTACCCGCGCTTTGGAAAGCTTCTGGCGAGCGGCCGCTTCCCGGTCGCATCCCTTTTGAGCGAGCCGTACCGACTGGATCAGGCGACCCAGGCGCTTGAGGATCTGGCGGCGGGCCGCGTGGCGCGCCCTCTGATCGACGTGTCCAAGTGACCGCGGTCACCCTATGCGCATCGGCGTAGATTTCGACAACACGATCGCGAACTACGACGGGGTCTTCCACGCGGCGGCGCTGGATCTTGGGCTGATTTCGGCGGAGATCGAAACCACCAAGAACGCTGTGCGCGATCATCTGAACGGCAGCGGACGCAAGGACGCCTTCACCGAGCTTCAGGGCTATATCTATGGCGCTCGGATGGATCTTGTCTCCCCGTATCCGGGGGTCGTCGAGTTCTTCGCCGACGCGTGCGCCCGGGGGCATTCCGTCTTCGTGGTCAGCCATAAGACCCGAACGCCCCTGATGGGCCCCGCCTACGACATGCATGAGGCGGCGCGCGGCTTCTTGGAGGCGCACGGGTTTTTCGCGGCCGGCTCGTTGCGACGGGATCAGACTTTCTTCGAGATCACGAAGGAAGAGAAGGTGGCCCGCGCCGCCGCATTGGAGGTTGACGTCTTCATCGACGACCTGCCTGAAATCCTCGCCATGGAGGGATTTCCTCCGTCTTGTCGACGGATTCTGTTCGACCCGACGGGCTATAGCGGGGCCGGGTCGCCGGCTTTTGAGCGCCTCTCATCCTGGCGCGACATCCACGCGGAGCTCTTGGCCGGATCGTGAGCACTCCCAGCACTTCCAAGACCGCGTCGACCTTGCCGATGGATGGGGCGCGCCAATTGTGCGCGGCTGCGGGCGTCGGCGCGCCGGTCGATCTCGTCAGGGTGCCCGGGGGCAAGAACAATCGCGTCTTTCGCGTGGACGGAGCCGACGGTCCCTTCGTTCTGAAGTGCTATTTCCGACATCCCGAAGATCCGCGCGACCGGCTTGGGGCGGAATGGAAGTTCCTGTCGCACGCCTGGGCGCGCGGCGTGCGGTGCGTGCCGGAGCCTTTGGCCTGCGATACGACCCTAGGGATGGCCCTGTACAGTTTTGTCGAGGGCGAAAAACTGTCGGCGGACGCCGTTTCGCGGAGCCACGTCGAAGAAGCGGCGCGCTTCGTTTGCGCCCTCAACGAGGGCGCGCGCGATCTCTCTCGGCTCGATCCAGGCTCTGAGGCTTGTTTCTCCGTCTCGGATCATCTCGAGCGTATCGACGCCCGCGTGCAGCGCTTGGCGCGCTTGGACGAGGCGGCCCCCTTCGCAACCGAGGCGGAGATTTTCTTGGCCGATGGGCTGCGCCCGACCTGGGATAGGATCAAGCGGCGCACCCTGGACGTCTGCGAAACCGCAGGCATCGCGCCGGACGCCGGTATTCCGGAGTCGGAGGTTATCGCTTCGCCGTCCGACTTCGGCTTTCACAACGCGTTGTGGGCCGAGGGTCGGGGGTTGGTGTTTCTGGACTTCGAATACGCCGGGCGGGACGACCCGGCTAAGCTGGCCGGCGACTTCTTCAATTGCCCGGAGATTCCAACGCCCGCGGAACACTTCGACCTTTTTGTCGAGACGTTGGTCTATGGGTTGAGTCTGGGGAAGAGGGCGGGTACACGGATGCGCTCGATGCGCAACGCGTATCGGATCAAATGGGCCTGCATTTTGCTCAATGACTTCCTGCCGCACGGAGACGCTCGCCGACGCTTCGCCGAACAGGGAGAAAGAAGCGAGCGGTGCGCAATGCAACTCCGCAAAGCCCAGAAGATGATCGAGGCGGCCGCCGCCGCCTGACCGTGCGTTTGCGCGCTCAGAGTTTCAAACAAGAGGAAGAGCGATGGCCTATCAGGATTTCGTCAGCTTGGTTCACAAATCCACGAAGCGGGACTACATCGCCCGCGTGAACGAGATCGACAAGGCCGAGGTCGCCGAGGTCGCCATCCAGTTCGGCTATGACTACTGGGACGGCGATCGCCTGACCGGCTACGGCGGCTACCGGTATGACGGGCGCTGGCGGAAGGTGGCGGACGCGATGGTGGCCGCGTACGGCATCGAGCCGGGCATGCGCGTTCTGGATGTCGGATCCGGCAAGGGGTTCCTTCTGCATGACTTCACCGAGGCGGTTCCCGGCGTCGAGGTCGCGGGGATCGACGTCTCCGAATACGCCGTTGAGCACACGATGGAGTCGGTCAAGCCCTTCTGTAAAGTTGGGTCCGCCAAGACGTTGCCCTGGCCTGACGACCACTTCGATTTGGTGATTTCGATCAACACGCTGCACAATCTCTACCTGCCGGACCTTTGGTCGGCCCTTGTCGAGATCGAGCGCGTAAGCCGCGGTGCGAAATACATCTGCGTCGAGGGCTATCGCAACGAGCGGGAGAAGGTGAACCTGATGTACTGGCAGTTGACCTGCCGCGCCTTCCACACGCCGGAGGAATGGAGCTTCCTGTTCGAGAAGACCGGGTACACCGGGGACCACGAGTTCATCTACTTTGAGTGACGGGGATCCCGCACCTGGCGCGCGGGACCTTCGAATTTGCTGCATGACCCGGGACGCTGCAAATCGGGCAGGGCGTCGCATCTCCGGTCATCCGCGCTGTTGATGCGCCGCCAAGCGGTCTGAAGCAAGGATTGGCAATGTCTTTGACCAAGGATTCCCCCTCCTGGAGCCGCGAAGCCCCCGCCCACGGCCGCAGCGCACGCTTTACCGCCCCCAGTCCAGGCAGCCCCTTCGCCATCGCCATCGCCGACAGCATCGAGGCGGCGCGTCTCGTGAACGTGTGGGGGTACAGCGGATGGGTGGATGTCGTGTGGCGCTATCGGCGCACAAAGATCGGGCCCTTGTGGCACACATTGAGCCTGGGCGCGTTCGTGGTGGTCATGGGGACGATTTGGAGCGTGGTGCTCGATCAGGACCCGGAGAACCACTTCCGTTTCGTCGGCACGTCGCTGATCGCATGGTCTTTGCTGTCGTACTTCGTGACCGAAGGGACCCACAGCATGCTGGGCGGCGCGCCTACGGCGTTGGCCATCCGCTACCCTTTCATCGCCTTCACGTTTCTGCATGTCTGGAAGGCGGTGCTCCTGTTCGGACACCATTTCATTCTGTACCTGCTGATCGTTGTCGGAACGCAGTTCAATCCCGGTTTGACGGCGCTCTACGCGATTCCGGGGTTCATATTGCTTGTCGCGAACGGGGTGGGGATATCGCTGCTGGTCGGCATGGTCAGCCTGCGATGGCGCGACTTTATTCCCGCGGCCGCCTCGGCCATGCAGATTATGATGTTCGTGACGCCCGTTCTGTGGCCGAAGGACTTGCTTGGGCCGGAGTTGGCCTATGCGGTCGACTACAATCCGCTCTACCACCTCGTTCGCATCGTCCGTGATCCTCTGCTCGGGCAATTGCCCCCGGCGGAGAGCTGGATTTGGGCCTGCGGCACTCTGGTGGTCGGGCTCATCGTCAGTTTTTGGGCCTATGGGCGGTGCCGGGATCGCATCGCCTTCTGGTACTAGAGGGTCGGATCAATGGTTTCGGTCGTCGCCGAGCACGCGTGGGTCGAGTTTCCCATCTCCAGCAGATCGGCTGATAAGGAGACGTTGGCGACCATCGGCGGCTCCATCAACGCGGAGGAGAATGTCGTCGCCGCCTTGCAAGACGTTTCGCTTGAACTCCGCGAAGGGGATCGGCTTGGCATTGTCGGCCACAACGGGGCGGGCAAGACGACGATGTTGCGCCTGCTTGCCGGCGTCTACAGCCCCACGCGCGGGCGGGTCGCGGCGGTCGGCCGCATCTCGACGCTGTTCAACTCGACGCCTGGAATCAATCTCGACGGCACGGGGCGCGAGAACATCCTGATTTGCGGGCTGCATCTTGGCCTCTCCCGCCAAGAAGTCAGGGCCAAGGCTGACGACATCATCAACTTCGCCGAGTTGGGCCCCTATATCGACTTGCCGGTGCGCACCTATTCAAGCGGCATGCTGATGCGGCTCGGCTTCGCGATCGCCACCTCGGTCGATCCGGAGATCTTGATCCTGGATGAAGGGTTGGCCACGGGCGACGCCAGCTTCACCCAGAAAGCGCAAGCGAAGATGAACGACCTGATCGACCGGTCGTCGATCCTGATCCTCGCCTCGCATTCGGAATCCTTCGTTCAGAGTGTCTGCAATCGGTGCATCGTGCTGGAGCACGGTCGCATCCTTGGGGACGGCGAGCCCGGGCAGTTGGTCGAAAACTACCGGAACCACGTCATCGAGGGCGCGCGCAGCGGCGGCGCGGACGATCTGAAGCGGGCGTACCTGATGGCGATCGAAATGGCGAACAAGGGCGAGACGCCGCCGCTTGAACTCGAGGAGCTGGGCCTGCGCTATGCGCTCGGCGTCGCGCCGGACAGCCTGGAGATGCTGAACCGCTATAAGAAGGTGATGGAGCTGCAAGGCAAGCAGGCGCCGCTGGACCTCGAAATCAGCATCTTGGTCCGGCGTGGGGAGGTGTCCGGCAACGCCGCGACGGTTCGGGACGATCTTGAGCAGATGCTCGCCCAGATCGGCGAGGAGAGGGTTGAGGCGGACCTCATCGAAAGAGCGCACAAGCTTCTCAAGACCGGTTGAGGCGTTTCCGGCCGCCCGTCCCAGAAAACGCCGGCGATCAGCTTCCCGTCCGCGAGCAGGGCGGCGGCGGCGTCGTGGTAGCCCGCAGATAGTCCGAGACTTTTCATTGCGCTCCACCGAGGTCCGCTGAGGGCTCCGAGCAGCGCCTGGTCCCCGATCCCGTTTCCCCTTGCGAAGGCCGGGCAACTCTAATAGAAGAACGCCGTTAACATTGGGGAGGAACGTTTTTCGTTATCGGTTTTTTCACAATGAAGCTGAGGAATGGTGGGGAATACTTGAAAGCATTCCAGGATAACGCTCGTTGAGTGAATGTGTAATGCTTTAATCCAGGATTGCGACCTGATGGAAAACGGCGGGTTCAGTTTTTCACGACATGCGCTCTCCCCAAATTCGGCGAGCGCGAAGTCTTATGTGATCCGGGGCTGGGTTGTAGCTGTTTTTCCGCGCGAGGCCGTCGGCGTCCTGTCGCTGGTCTGCTTCTGGATCGCTGTCGCCTTCACGTGGACCCTGTTGCCGCAGGGGTTGTTTGCGGGCACGGACGGTCGTTTGCTTCAGGTTCTGACGGATCACGCACAGACGTCCGGGGAGCTCTGGAAAACCAACAACGTCAATACCCTGCAAGGCGCCTTCAATCTTGCGCTGCCGGCGAACCATCTGCTCAGCACGACCTTTCCGCTGCTGATCTGGGATGGGTGGTTGGCGTTGTTCCTCGCTTGTATGGCGACTTTGATGGCCTTCACTGGCTCGGTCTATCTTTTGGCCCGGGCGGTTGGGTTGGGCCCCGGGCTGGCGTCCGCCGCGGTTCTGCTGTCTTGCTTGCAGACGGTCTACCCGTTCCAGCACGAGTTCAGCACGTCGGTGCAGTTTCTGATCTGGCCGACGGCTTTCTTCTCAATCGCCCAATTCAATGTGCTCCTCGCTCTCCTCGCCGCACCGGACGGGCCCAGACTTGTCTGGCGTTATGCGGCGTTCCTAGGCGTGCTGGTCTGGGCTATTGCGGCGGAGCCGCTTTGGGCTTTGGTGAACGGGTTGTTCTATGCCCCGTTCTTCGCGATTTTTCTCCTGGCCAAGGGGCGCTCATTGTTGCGCCACGGGGTCTTCTTGGTCGGTATTCTTGCGATCGTCGCGACCTCCGGGCTGCTTCAGTATCTCTACACGCTCGGGGTGGGGAACTCTCGTTCCATGGTCATGGAGGCGTGGCGCGGCGCCGGCCTCCCCGAGTATGCGTCCAGCGTGTTCTCCGGCGAGGAAACGCTTGCGCTGCAAGTCTTTGTGCTCTTCGCAATTGCTTTTGGCGCGCTCTTCGTCAAGGGCGGGCTGCGCGTTGTTTCTCTCGGGCTTTTTCTCCTGTTGGCGGGGCTCTACGCGGGGGCGATCTATTACGTTGCATTCGCCCAGACTTGGCGATACCTGATGCCTCTTTACTATGAAAGCCACGTTTATCAGGTCTTCATCGTGGCGAGCCTAGCCGTGGTCAAGCGACTCCTCGATCAGGCGGCGTCCGGCGCGTCGGGGTTGCAGGGCGGGGCCGTCGGACGGGTTGGGACGGCCGGGCTTGCACTACTGCCCGCTCTCGCGGCGCTTTTCTACGCGGTCAACATCGCACCCGATCGGTTGGATAGGTACGTGGAGTCGCTCGACCCCTACCGAGCGCCGGCTGAAGTCGCCGCTGCAACGCTTCGGCATGGACGCGCCGACGAGACTGAGGCGCCATTCTCCGTGGCCGTCCTGAACATCGGACCGAAACAGACCCCGGCCTTCGATCACGTCGTCGGAAGCTTGATTCGATCTGACGTGCGTACGATGAATGAGTATGCCCAGACTGTGACTCCACCGGCTCAGTTCCTTGTGACTCGGCTCACAGAGTCGGCCGACGCAGTCGCGAGCATGCCGCCGCCGTATCGATACTACCGCGTGCGTTTCAACAAGCTTACCTTGGCGGGGTTCCAGGAGAACCTGTTTCGCGCGTTTGGCGCGAAAGCGGTCGTCTCCGGCGCCCCTCTTGCGCATCCGGCCTTGGAGGCGAGGCGGCGCGTTGACTTGTCGGACGGCGGGGTGTCGTACGTCTATCGGCTTCGCGATGCGACGTTCGTTCTCAAACCGCGCGAGGCGCTCACGGTTTCGTCCTTTCCCGACGTGATCGACGTCATGCGGCGGCCCGACATCGACGTGCGCGAGACGCTGATCATCGAGGACCCGTCAGCGCTCGGAGCGTTCGGCCGCGCCGAATCGGCCGCTTTCCGGGTCGGGCGCAATCGTCTTCACGTCTCGGTGAAGGCCGCGGGGCCGACGGTCGTCGCCCTGCCGGTCTATTTCTCCCACTGCTGGGAGGTCGCCGCGCCGGAGACGGCGGGCGCGCGGATTTTCCGCGCGAACGGCGCCTTCACGGGGCTTGCGGTGAATGGCTCGGCGGACGTTACGCTTCGCTTCACCTATGGGCTTTTATCGGCCGGATGCCGTGTGGACGACATGGATGACTGGCGCGACGATATCACTGCCATGGCGGCCGGCCCCGGTCTTTGGAATGAGGAGGAGTTCCTCATCTACGCTGCGACGCCGGGTGAGCGTCTGCGGGAAGCCGTGATGAAAGCCCAATGGTAGGGCCCGCTGCGGACAGCCGTTCCAGTGCTCTGAAGAGCATTGGGCTTCTCGTCCTTCTGATCGTCATTCCGGTTCTTCTTGTGCAGTCGGCGAAGCAATGGCGCGCCGGGCTGTACGCCCAGATGGGATTTGCCCAGGCGGAGGAGATTGTCTCGCAATGGCGTTTGGTTTCGTCGGTCTGTGACGCTCAAGAGCTGCCACGACTTGTTGACGAGAATCCACGATGGCGCATGTCGCCTTGGGGAGGGTCGATCGCCTTGGCGTGCCAGGGAGGAGCCCGCGTTGTGAGCCTTGGCGTTTGGCGACCGATTTGCGCCAAGCTTGCGAACGAACTGAATCAGCGCGGATTGAGTTTCACCGTGTCGGGAAGGCTCGCAGAGCGGTCGCGCGATTGGTTCAACTGCGACGGGTCCGTCGCGATCATCTTCCCAGATCTCGATTATCCCAGCGCGGCGATCTCCCGCGCCGAGGCGATCCTCCAGGAGTGGCGGGCGCTCTCGCCTGCCTGCGACCCGTCTTTGACTGCGGAGGAAGTGAAGCGACGCGAACCATGGCGCTCTTCGAGTTGGGGCGGGTCGGTGGCCTTGGCGTGCCTTGGGTCGGCGCGCGCGATAAGTTTTGAAGTCTGGCCGCCCATCTGCGAGGGTTTGGCGGAGTTGGCCGGCGCGCGCGGCTTACGCTTCACGCTGAATGGGGTTTGGAGTGACGATCTGCCCTCCTTTGAAAACTGTGCGGGCAGTCTCGCATTGGTTTATTCCGATGAAACGCGGCCGGAAGAGTGATGAAGGCGGCGCCGCTCTGCGCAACGGTGCGGCTGCTTTGTTGAATGAGGGGGGGGATCTTGGGTTCGCGAACGAAAAGCACTGAGCCCGCGGGAAACGACGGACAGGATCGCATCGAGATTTCCGTTCTTGTCCCTTTTTACAATGAAGAGGACAATGTCGAGCCGCTCTATCGAGAACTCGTCGAGGTCCTGGAGGCCGACGGCCGGCGCTTTGAGCTGGTTTTCGTGAATGACGGCAGCAGGGACGGGACGACGGACGTCCTAGACCGACTCGCCGAGGCGGATTCGCGGGTCGTTGCGATTCATCTTGTCCGGAACTTCGGACAAACGGCGGCCATGTCAGCGGCGATCGACCAGGCGGCGGGCGAGCTGATGGTGGGATTGGACGGCGACCGGCACAACGATCCCAACGACATCCCCGAGATGCTTGAGAAGCTGAATGAGGGCTTCGACGTCGTGTCCGGGTGGCGCCGCGACCGGAAGGACTCGCGCTCGCGAACCCTGCCGAGCCAGATTGCCAACTGGCTCATCTCTCGCGTTTCCGGCGTCCAACTGCACGACTACGGCTGTTCCCTGAAAGTCTACCGCAGAGACGTCATCAAGGGTGTGCGGCTCTATGGGGAGATGCACCGGTTCATTCCGATCTATACGAAATGGATGGGCGGGCGCGTCACGGAGATGGTGGTGAACCACCGTCCGCGCGTCGCAGGAAAGTCCAAATACGGTATGAAGCGTATCTTCAAAGTCGTGCTCGATTTGCTGTTGGTGCGTTTTCTGGACCGTTACCTCACGAAGCCAATTCACTTTTTTGGCGGGGCCGGTTTGATTTCAATCGGTTTGGCTTTTCTGGCAGGGCTGTACGCCCTGTTCTTGAAGCTCTTCGAGGGGGTCTCCTACATTGAAACGCCGCTGCCGCTGCTCAGCGCCATGGGCTTCATGATCGGCGTCCTTCTTGTGCTGATGGGCATTCTGGCGGAGCTGATCGTGCGCACCTATTTCGAGGGCCAGGACAAACGCACCTATCAGGTTCGCGTCATTCGCAACGGCGAAGAGGCCTAGCGCGCGCCATGTGCGGAATCGCAGGATTCGTGGGGAGCGGCGACCGGCGCGATCTGGAAGCAATGACCGACGCTCTTGTTCATCGCGGTCCTGATGCGTGCGGCTACCATGTTGATCCGTCGCGCCGCCTCCATTTCGGGCATCGGCGTTTGTCGATCCGCGATTTGTCCGGCGGCGGCCAACCGATGTGGAGCCGCGATGGCGCGCTTTGCGTGATCTACAACGGCGAGATTTTCAACTTCGAGGAATTGCGTGCGCAACTGGAAGCGGCGGGCCATCGCTTCGAGACGAGCCATTCCGACACCGAGGTTCTGATTCACGGCTACAGGGAGTGGGGCGAGGGGGTTGCGGAACGGCTCAACGGCCAGTTCGCGTTCGCGATCTTCGATAGGGGGCGGGAGCGGCTGTATCTGGCGCGAGACCGTTTCGGCGAAAAGCCGCTCTATTACGCCGCTCGTCCTGATCTGTTCGCTTTCGCCAGTGAATTGAGCGCGCTTGCGAAACACAGTGATGTGAAGACGGAGATGTCGCAACGCGCGCTGCAGAAATTGTTTGCCTACGGGTATCTGCCGGCTCCGAACGCGCTCTATCACGGCACTGCGAAACTGCCCGGCGGACACTTTATGACGGTCGATCTTCGATCCCTTTCCATGGAGATCAAACGCTATTGGCGCTTTTCGCTCGAGCCGGACGAGGCGATGGCCGCGCGCGGCGAAGACGCCCTGGCGGAGGAACTGCGCGGGCTCCTCGTTCAGGCGGTCGAACGGCGGTTGGTGAGCGATGTTCCGATCGGCGTCTTCCTCAGCGGAGGGGTCGATTCCAGCGGCATTCTCGCCGCCGCGGCCACGCGTGCGCCGGCCAAGACCCTGCGAAGCTTCACCATCGGATTCCAAGAACCGTCCTATGACGAGTCCGTCTACGCCGCTCAGGTCGCCGAACATGTCGGGTCCCATCATGCGCAGCGCGTTCTGACGCTGGATCAAGCGCGAGACCTCATCCCATCGGTACTGGGACGATTGGACGAGCCGTTGGGTGACGCGTCGATCGTTCCGACCTATATGCTGAGCGCCTTCACCAGGGAGCATGTCACTGTCGCCCTGTCAGGCGACGGCGGCGACGAGATGTTCGCGGGCTACGACCCCTTTCTCGCCCTGAAGCCGGCTGCGCTCTACAGCCGGTTCGTGCCGAAACCATTGCATCGCGTCTTCCAGCATCTGGCCGAGATGCTGCCGAAATCGAGCCGGAACATGAGCCTCGATTTCAAGCTGCGCCGGACGCTGGGGGGATTGTCCTATCCTGAATCCGCCTGGGCTCCGGCCTGGATGGCCCCGCTGGACCCCCGCGATGCAGCGGATCTCTTCGAGGAACCGCTGCGTCCCGAGGATCTCTACAGTGAGGCGATGGAGCTCTGGGAAACCGGTCCCGCCAAGGGGCGCGTCGATCGTCTGCTGCAGTTCTTCACCCAACTCTATCTCCAGGACGACATCCTGACCAAATCCGACCGAGCCAGCATGATGGTGTCGCTTGAGTCGCGTGCGGTCTTCCTGGACAACGATTTGGTCGAGTTCTGCCAGCGCTTGCCGCATCGCTTCAAGCTTCGAGACGGGCAGCGCAAATACCTGCTTAAGAAGGCGTTGGAGCCGCTCTTGCCGCATGACATCGTGCATCGCCGGAAGAAGGGATTCGGCATTCCGCTGGCCGACTGGATGCGTGAGGCGCCCGCCCGCCCGCCAATGGAGCCGACCCCTGGCGTTTGCGTGCCTTGGGCGGAGAAGGCCTGGGCGGCGCACCGCGCCGGCCGCTCCGACCATCGTCTTTTCATGTGGACTTGGTGGAGCGTGCAGACCGCCCTTCGCGATCACACCGCGGCGGCCGCGGCTTAGGAGGGGCGGGGGCGTGGAGCAGGCTGTTTATGCGGCCGAAGCGGCGCTTGAGGAGCGTCACTGGTGGTTCGTCTGCCGCCGCCGTCTGTTCGCGCGCGAACTGGCCCGCGCGGGCGTCGCCAAGGATGCGGCCATGCTGGATGTTGGCACGAGCACCGGTACGAATCTACGCATGCTGCGCGACGCCGGCTATCACGATGTGACCGGCCTCGATATGAGCGACGAGGCCATCCGCTATTGCCGGGACAAGGGCCTGGGCGACGTGCGCAAGGGCGATATCTGCGCCATGCCGTTCCCGGACGCGCGTTTCGATGCAGTGCTCGCGACCGACATCGTGGAGCATGTCGATGACGACGCAGCCGCCCTGGCGGAGATCCGGCGCGTGCTGAAACCAGGCGGTCTCGCTCTACTGACCGTCCCGGCGTTCGAGCAGCTCTGGGGCGCCCAGGACGACCTGTCGCATCACAAGCGGCGCTATCGCTTGCCGCGCTTCTGCGCCCTGGTCGAAGAAACGGGCCTAGAAGTCGAGCGACGCTACCACTTCAACTACCTGCTGTTCGCGCCGATCTGGCTCGCCCGACAAATCATCCGGCGCTCGGGCGCAACGCGGCGCAGTGAGAATCACATTAACGCGCCCGGCCTGAACGAACTGCTGACCTTGCTGTTCGAGATCGACTGCCGTACGGCGCCGCTGGTGCGCCCGCCGTTCGGAGTATCGATCCTCGTCGGGGCGCGAGAAAATACGATGCCGGTCCACCGAAACGGAGCCTCTCATGAACGACAAACTGCGCACACAGACCATTGAGGACTTCGGCGACCAATGGACGCGTTACCAAGACAATGAAGGATACTACGGTTCGGTCGAACTGCTGCGCGACATCCTCGAACCCCTGACGCCGCTGGAGAGCGTTCGGGGGCAAACCGTCGCCGAAATTGGCAGCGGCACCGGCCGAATTGTTCAAATGCTCCTAGACGCAGGCGTTTCTCGGATCACTGCATTGGAACCTTCCAAGGCGATGGACGTGCTGCGGGCGAACACTGTCGAGAAGAGCGACCGCATTCGTTACGTCCAAGCGAGGGGCGAGCAGTTGCCGAGCGATCAGCCCTTTGATTTTGTGTTTTCCATCGGCGTCTTGCATCACATCCCGGATCCCGCACCGGTCGTGCGAGCGGCCCACCGCGCCCTCAAAGAGGAGGGGCGCATCGTGATTTGGCTCTACGGGAGGGAAGGCAATGGTCTCTACCTGGCTTTCGTACTCCCGCTGCGCAAATTGACGGCTCTGCTGCCGCATTCCTTGCTCACGCCGATCTGCCATGTCCTGAACGCGGGACTTGGGGCATACATAGCGCTGGCGCGAATTGTCCCGGTGCCCCTGCGCGGATACATGACCGAGGTTATCGGAAATTTTTCAACCAGTAAACGATACCTAGTGATATATGATCAACTTAAACCTGCATACGCCAAGTACTACAGGCGCGCCGAAGCGGAATCGCTTCTTGAGGAAGCGGGCTTTGTCGATGTCCGCTCTCATAATCGGCACGGATACAGTTGGACCGTCGTTGGGGTCAAAAAGGCGACGTAACCTTCCGCCTGCGCAATCTACTCGGTTTGGATCGGTCACCCCTAGAGCGGGATGATTTTTGACGGAATCGGGTTTTATAGATTCCAGGATGCGGCGAATAGTATTCACCATGGATGCTGGGAGAAGAGGCCAGCATGCATGACGCGGTCCTTTTCGATGGCTCTTCGCGAACGTGTCGTTTTGCGGTTGAGGCTGAGGCTGAGGCTGAGGCTGAGGCTGAGGGCTTGTCCCGTCGATAGGCGGCGCGCCGGCTGATACGGCTCTTGGGCGTGCGCGTTGCAAGCGAGAATCACATCAACGCTCCGGGCTTGAACGGTCTCCTGACGGCTCTGTTCGATCTCGATTGCCGCTTGGCGCCGATGCTTCGCCCGCCGTTCGGAGTATCGATTTTGGTCGTTGGAGAGCGCGGCCCGTCGGTCGAATGACCGCGCGTGTGCTCACCGCGCTTATCAGCGCGATGTTGCGCGGGCGTCGACAGGTCTATTGACGGCCGTGAGAGCCCAGGACACGGACCCGGGAATGCACTGACCCAAGGTGCACGCGGCGAAGACTGCAGCGACCGCAGCCGCTTCTGCGGAGGGAGCGCCAAACAGCGTGAGCGTTGCGACGACGGCCCCTTCGCGCAAGCCGAACCCCGCAAGGGTGATCGGAATCATCGCAGCCAACGTGGCGAGTGTTGTCGAGAGGATTGCGAGGTCGAGGCGCGCCAACTCCGTGGAAACCGACGCGAGCGAGAAGTACATGCTGGCGAAGATCGCAACTTGGACGGCGAGCGAGAGACCCAAGGCCGCCATGATCCGTGAGGGGCCCCGGAAGAGCCGGCGCACGATGTAGACCAGCCGCGCAAGGTGTCGATAGGCCCAATACCGCATCCAGTTTCGAGAAATCGGAAAGAGGTAGACGAAAACGAAGCCGAGCCCGACAGCCGCGGCGAGCCCCCAGACGACCCGTTGAACGCCCGGCTGGACGGTCGCGTTCACCGAGAGCGCCGCAGCGCACAGGGCGATCAAGACCAAGAGGCTGCAGAACCGGTCCGCCAGAACCGAACTGAGCACGTCCCAATAGCGCCCGCGAGCGTGGCCGAGTTTGTAAACCCGAAACACGTCTCCCCCGACCGAGCCCGGTAGCACCAGGTTTAGGGTCACCGCTTCCGCATAGATGCGCGCGCAGGTCCGCAGCGCGGCGTCGATGCGAAAGAACCTGAGGAAGACCTGCCAGCGATAGGCCGACAGGGCCACATTCACCCACATGGCCAGGACGCCGAGCAAGACGTATCCAGCATCTATTTCGCGGATGACGAGCAACAGCTCATTCGTGTCGATCATCCGCACGATGAATAAAAGGAGGAAGACGGTCACCGCCGCCTTCGCGCCCAAGATCAAGACTTTGCGCTGAGCGTCGCTTGGCTTCGGCCAGCGCAGCATCACCGCGGCCGGCGGCAAACAAGGCGCATATTCGACGTCCTTCCGGAGATCGTTTTCTGCACCACGTCCAGTCCGCTCGCGACCGACAAGGCGGCGATATTGTCGACGTCGATCGCTCGGCCCAGGCGATCCCATCCAAGACGCTCGCGCATCCAATACTGCACGCTGTGAAGCCACCCGAACGGGTTCAGCGTATAGCCCGCGGACACCACTTCGAGACCGCTTTTTTCGGCCAGCGCTCCCAGCGACTGGGCGCTGAAGATGTTCCAATGGCGCGGGGCGTGCCAACCGCCCCAGTAACGGCGGCGGAACATGCGCGCGTCCCATGCCGTGTGGTTCGGGGTTTCCATGATCAGGACCCCGCCGGGCCTGAGCATGCGCGCGCAACTGCGCAACACTTCGCCCGGGTCTTCGACATGCTCGATGAGCTGGTTCATTACGAAGACGCCGACTTGTTCGAGCGAAGCCTCAGGTAGCGCTTCGATGCGGCCCTCGATGACCTCGAGATCTTTCGCGCGTGCACGAGAAACGGCGTCATTGGAGAAATCGACGCCGACCAAGCGCCAACTCGGGTCGCCATGTTCCCGGATCAGGCCCAAGAGATCGCCTGCGCCGCAGCCGATGTCCACGATCGTATCGCCCGGCCGGGCGTGCTCCGCGATGGGACGGATCTTTCGCGCCTGAACAGCGTTGCGCAGCTTGAAGATCAAAGGCCCCAACGAGTTTTCGTAGTCGTACGTGAGGTAGTTCTTCGGATAGATGGTCGAGAGTTCCGCCAAGGTGGGCCGGTTCTTGAGATACAGATGGCCGCACTCCGCACACTCGACATAGTGAAACTCGTTGTCGCAGGTCTCGTAGCAGAAGTCCTTCGTGACGCACACCTCGCGCCGAACGTCGTGTGCGCCGCATAGCACGCAGGACGCTTCGAGCGTCTCGATAAAGCCGCCGGTTGCGGCGCCAGGGTTCTCGGACGGCTCAGGCGCGGGCATCGAGCACCCGCCGAAAAACGGTGCCGAACATCGAGGGAGAGACGGTCTGCTCGGAATGATATTGCGACCCGAAGCGCTCATACAGGTCAGGCAGTCGATTCGACGGCAGTTGAGGGAAGAGATGATGCTCCAGATGATAATTGAAGTGCGCGTCGTACAGCAGCGCCGCGTCAACCCAGTTCGGGCGGTGCGAACGGGTGAAATCGAGCGTCTCAACGCCTTCCGGCCGGGCGTGCTCCGCGAAGGTGCGCATACGGGCGAGGAAGAGGCTGACCGTTACCGCCGCCAATGGGTAGAGAAACAGGGTCCATAGAACCGTCCCGAAATTGGTCACGAGAGCGGCGAGAACCAATTGCGCGGCGAGGGTTCCGCCAAGCCAAAGGAGCCGGGTGCGGGCGCCGACGTCCCCGACCCGATCCATGATGGACTGATGAGCTTCCGAATCGGCCTCAAGATCGCCGCCGCCATAGCCGAGCAGAATCTCCGGCGCGCGCGTTCCCAACAGGGGCGTCAGCAAATGCCGCAAGAGCTTGCTGCGCGGCGCGCCGCCGAACCCGTTCACCTCGCCATGCTGCGGGTCGAGGCCCTGGCCGTTGTAGCGATGATGCAAGAGATGCGTCTGGCGGAATGCATCGTAGTTCACCCCTACCAGCCAGCCGCAGACGCGCCCGACCCACAGATTGACCGATTGCTTCGCAAACAGGGCGTTATGGGAGCAGTCATGAAGGATGAAGCTGATCTTGTAGCCGTAGACGCCCATGACGAGCACGATCGGAACCGCCCACCACGGTGAAGATTGAACGAGATGGGGCGCGAGTATGAACGCGCTCAGAAAGGGAACGAGAATGCGACCGGATACCCAAAGACCGTATCGGTCGCTGACGCTCGACCAGTCTTTCGGGAGACCCTGTTTCACGATGGCGGCGCGAATCTTGGCGACCGACATGTTCCCTCCTCACACCCCAATCACGACCCCGAACCTGCCTTCCGCCGGAGCGGTGCGCTGGCGATCGACAATTTAGTTCGGGCCATCGGGCTTGACCAGTCATCCTTAGCGCGAAGCGCGCGCTTACGCCGGCGCGTCCGTGCGCCGCCAAACGGCGAGAAAGGCTGCGTACGGCTTCCGCCCCGGCAGGAGGCCATAGGCGCGTTCGATCGGGAAGAGCAACCTCTGTAAGGCGGGCTTTGCCTTGAGTGGAACTCGCATGATCAAACTATTGAGGATCATGTAGAACGCAGGTCCGCCGAAGTAGTGCAAACGCTCTACCGCAAAGTAGGGAGCGGCGCGTTCGGCGATCTCGTCATGCTTGAGGGCTTCTTCCGTGTCGGCTTCGAACCAACGGTCGCTGCGATACCAAACGCGCCGGACGACGCTCAAGAGGAAATCGTCGTTCGGCTCCATCATCATGAAAAAGCCGCCCGGCTTCACTAGGTGCGCGACGTTTCGAAGCGTTTGCTCAAGGTCGAGCACGCAATGATGCAGGCCGCCGATCACGAGCGCCGCGTCGTGCTGGGAGGATTCGCCCAGCGGCTGCGTCAGGTCCAGCCGGTGCGCCTCTCCGCCGGTCAAGCGCCGATAGTCGGCGCACGCCGCCTCAGAGATGTCGTAGCCGACGGTGTTTACCTCCGGATAGTACTCGCGCAGCGCCAACGAGTTATGCCCGCTACCGCAAGCGAGGTCCGCCACCGACTTCCCGTTCAAATCCATGCCGGCGAACAGGGGGCCGTAGAGGAACCTGTGACGGTACGCAATCGACGGCGCATCATAGTAATGCGCCTCATACGCGTCGTGAATTGCCTCGTAATGCTGTTGTTGCGGGTTCACCGGCGCGGGCGAATTCATCGCGTTCTCTCCATTAAAGTGGCGGTCCTTGAAAGAACCAGACCGGACTGCGCCGATGTTTCCGTCGCACGGCGCGTCCAGAGCCCCGGCTCGATTGAAAGCTCAAGAGGGGGGAGCTTTCCGGCCTGAAGGCGTTGAAGGGGCGTCGCTCGGAATGGGCAGGTGCTATGCGCGAAGCCTCCAGAGGCGAGAACATCCTATCGACACCGTGATTTATGAAACCTAGCGCCTCGGCGCAAGGCTATGCAGACCGCCAAGATAGGGGGGACTTCGAAAATGTCGCGAGCCAGACCCGATCGGAAGACCCTTGCGGCGGCGCGCGGTCGCCGCCGATGGCGTTTCCATGCGGCGAATCCGCGCCTGGGTGATCTGCGGGTGGCGGCGTCCTGCGATCATCCCAAGGATGCTGGTTCGGACCTTGCTCCGCGGCGCGCCCGCTTGACGTCAGCAGGATCTGACCTGCCGCTCTCAGAAAACGGGGCGGAAACGTTTCAGATCCCCAATCAATGCGGCGTGCAACGAGACTTGGGCCAAGAAGCCAAAAAAGCTCATTCGTCATTGTTCAGGTTGAACAAGTAATCGTAATCGCCAAGCGTCTTCAACGTGATGTTTACAAGGAACCCGTCGAACGTTTGCCCGCGCCCGTTCACTTCCGTGAAGCTGCGGGCGAAAGTGCCTTTGACGAAGACGCATTCATTGAACCACCCCAATGAAGCGGAGATGGACCGCGTGGCGTCGGCCGTGACGTCGCGGTTGACGCCGGCCGAATAGGTCCAGCCCCCCTGAACGCCCTCGAAACCCGCCGAGTAAAACTCCGAGTCGGCGACCGAGTCGCCGAACACCGCATTGTCGACAAAGGTGTAGTTGCCGATGGCGCGCAGATACGTCGGACCGAGCGCGACGTTCAAGATCTGCCGGCGCGCGGTCTCGAAGCCCAGATCGTCCGTCCGGAAACGATAACTCACGCCGCCATAGTCGACATGGTCGACATCGAGCGCGCCCACCCAATCATTGCCGAAGGTCCCGAGTCCGGTGCGTCGGTCCATTTCATCATTTGATTCAGCGGACAGCATGCGCGCCAACGTCGCGTCGACGCTGATATCTCCCCAACCAAGGCCATATTGTAGTCCGGCCGCGACGCTGCTGCCGCTGTCAATGGCGTCGTTCCCATTGAGCCGGTCATGGGACAGGACGTTCAGTTCGTCCAGTTCGAAAGTGACCGCATCCTCGAAGCGCACGGCGTCCGGCGGGTCCACGCTGGGGGCGAGGACGCCGAACATCAGCGGCGTAATCGTCTGCGTGGTCGCGGGCCCGCTTCGCACGAACGGGTAGGACACTTGGGCGGACGCTTTCGGCACCACCATGCCCTCTAGTTCGAAGGTTTTCGTGTCGCCGGCGGACCGATTGAAATCGCGCTCAATGGCGTATCCATTCGCCTGGACGGTCGCCAATCCGTCGAACTTGAAGCCCCATGGCGAGGTGCGGGTGAGCCCATAGCCGGGCGTTACGGTGACGCGGTGCAGGTCGTCGTCGTTCTCGACTGAGAGAAAGCGCGCTTCGGTGTCGAATTGCCATCTTCCGCCGAACCGATCGGCTGCACCGACTCCGTTATAGGCGAGACGTGGGATCACGTCCTGTTCCCGATAGTTCGGCGGTAGTTCCGTCCGTAGCGACTGGATCGACAGCATTTGGGCCGACGCGTAGTTTCGGGTTCTAAACCCCTCCAAGCTGGCCCTGCTGACGGCTTGTGTGTCCGGCAGGCCGAAAAGGGGATAGGCGCGTCCGAAGGACGGGTCGGTGAGGCGGTTCAGATCCAAACTCGCTCGCCAAGTCTCGTCGATGTGATACGCCCCCTGGGCGCGAATGTGGCCGCGCGCCTTGCGCCCGTCCAACAGTTCTTCGCCGGCGATCGCGTCGTCACCGTCGGAACTCTGCACCGGATCGAGATCGCCTAAGGAGAAATCCGCGTCAATGAAGCCTCGATTGAACCGCTGACGGTATTGCGCGGCGGCGATCACATCGCCGGTGCTCCCGAATACGGGCTCGATCGTCACGTCCTTGTCCGGCGCGAACGCCCAGAAATAGCGCGGTTGGACGAAGCGATCGAGGCCGCTGGTGCTTCCGAAAGACGGCGGCAGAAAACCGGACTTTCGCTCTACGCGTGAATCGTAGTGCTGAAAGTACGGTGAATAGAGGACCGGCACGCCCGCGACCTCCAGCCAGACATCTTCGTACTTCAGCAGATAGTCCTGCTCGTCATGCGTCACGCGGCGCGCCTTCAATTGCCATAGAGGCGCGCGCGTCGGATCCTCCCGGCAGACGTCGCAGGGCGAATAGACCGCCCGCGCCATCTCCGTCGTATTCCCGTCGGAGCGCCGCGCGCCGCTGGCGGCCAATCGCGCGTTGTCCGTCAGCAGGATGCGGAGATTCTCGATCACGCCGTTTTTGAAGCCGTCCGACGTGATCTCCGTGTAGGTGCTGAAGAAGACCGTGCCGTCCGGATGCATCAGCACCACGTCGCCGGACGCCGTCAGCGTGTCGGCTTCGCGGTTATAGCTGACCGTGTCTGCGGTCAGGACATAGCCCGCCTGGGCGATTTCGACGCCGCCCCGCAGAACGGTGACGCCAAGCTCGCTGTGATGCACCACCTCGTCGGCCCGAAAGAGGGTTTCTTCGGATTGCGACAGGCTGACCCCGTCGGCGGCCTGCTGCGCGCGCGCCGGATCCGCGCCCGGCCCCGCGCTCAGAAGCGCGAGCGCCGCCGCGCCGGCCAGGACCGCCGACCGCCAAGTCGGCGTGCGTTCAGACGTCTCGCTCACGCGCTCCCAACTCCCCGACGGGCTTGCGCGCCCGGATTTCCCTGTCCCGTACGTCCCGGCGCCCCGTTGCGCGCGCCCCACCACCAGCGGCGCGCCGTGGCGGAATCAGCCGTACGATTAGCCCTTTCAATGGGTTAAGTAAAGTAGATGCGTGTCGAGTCGCGCCAGTGTTTCCGCGGAGTCGCTGCGCTGCACGATCGAGCCCCGAGGCTCAAGTCGACCGGCGTCGGCGTCCCGGCGGCGCGCGACAGTCCGCGCCGGCGCCCGGTCATGACGACGGCATAGACGAGCGTCGCCGCGACGCGGGCGAAGAGGAGCCGGCCTGCCGGCGCGCGCCTTCCCCCAGCGGCCCCGGAGCGCCAAGTCCCTTTTGTGGCCGCCGTGGCGGCTTCCCGTGATTGACGGCGTTGGGCGGCGCTCTTATGGTCCGCGCGTTCCGATTTCTCGGGGCCCGTAGCTCAGCTGGTAGAGCAACTGACTTTTAATCAGTAGGTCACAGGTTCGACCCCTGTCGGGCTCACCACTTCCTATCGACGCCCCGGCCGGTTCTTCCGCCGGGGCGTTTTGTCTTGCGGCGGGTCAGGCCGGTTGCGGCCCGCGCATCCGCCGGAGCGCGAAAACGATCGGCAGCGTCACCAGATACATCGTCACCCCGTAGACGCCCGACGGCAGCGAGAAGGGCGGCAGGCCCGCGGCCGCTTCGACGATCAATGAGCCGACGGTGATGCCGAGCGTGCCGTTCTGCACGCCCGTCTCGAGCGCGATCGCGACCGCCTCGGGCCGGGGCAGGGCGAGCAGGCGCGCGATCCCGAAGCCGATCGCCAACAGACCGAGATTGAGCGCGATCAAGAGCGGTCCGAGCGTTCCGATATTGGCGAGGAAAGCCTGCCAATTGGCGGCCAGCGCCCCTAGGACGATCAGCGCGAAAAGCAGCGTCGCCAAGAGCGAGGCCGGCCGCTCGACAGCCTGCACGAGCCGCGGCGCGGCGGCGCGCAGCCCGACGCCGAGCGCCACCGGCGCCGTCGTGATGGCCGCCATGGCGATCGCGAGTTGGGTCACGTCGACCCGCGCGCCGGCGGCGCCGATGAACCCGTCGACCGCCGCCGCGGTCAGGATCGGCACGGTGACGACGGCCAGAAGGCTGGCGATCCCGGTCAGCGTGACGGAGAGGGCGACCGACCCGCCGGCGTACTTCGTCAGGATGTTGCTGGTCACCCCGCCGGGGCTGAAGGCCAGGATCATGACGCCGACCGCCAATTCCGGCGGCAGCGGAAAGACCATCAGCAGCGCCAGCGCGGTCGCGGGCAGGACCGCCAACTGCGCCGTCAGCCCCGCCAGCACGGCCTTCGGCATGCGCAGCACCCGCGCGAAGTCCGCCGCGCTCAGCCCGAGCCCCAGAGAAAACATGATGAAGGCGAGCGACAGCGGCAGCACCACCGACAGGATCACATCCATTCCGCACCCTTTCCGGAAAGCCGTCGCCGATCGGCGAGGGCGCCAAGTGTAACCGGCGGCCGACCGGATGAATAGGCGCGCGCATGATCTTGAAAAGCCGGGTCGACCCCCGATTTGAGGTAAGGGAGCGCGGGACGGGGGAGCCGGCATGGCGGACGCGATTACGGACTACATCTTCTACGAAATCGCGGCGCTTCTCGTGCTGGCGGCGGGCGTCGGCTTCATCGGCGTGCTGCTGCGCCAGCCGCTGATCGTGAGTTTCATCGCGGTCGGCATCCTGGCCGGTCCGTCGGCGCTCGACATCGCGCGCTCGGACGAACATATCGACCTGCTCGCCGAACTGGGCATCGCGCTGCTGTTGTTTCTGGTCGGGCTGAAGCTCGACCTCAAGCTGGTGCGCAATCTGGGCCCGGTGGCGCTGATGACCGGGTTGGGGCAGGTGGCCTTCACCACCTTCTTCGGCTTCCTGATCGGCTTGGCGCTCGGCTTCGATTGGGTCACCAGCCTCTATGTGGCGGTGGCGCTGACCTTTTCCTCCACGATCATCATCGTGAAGCTGCTCTCCGACAAGCGGGAGATCGATTCGCTGCACGGGCGGATCGCGCTCGGCTTCCTGATCGTGCAGGACGTGGTCGTGGTCCTCGCCATGATCGTCCTGTCCGCCGTCGGCGTCGGCGCGGCGGGGGAGCGGGGGTGGCTCGACGCCGCGCTGGTCTTCGTCTACGGCGCGATCATGCTGGGCGCGGTGCTGCTGTTCATCCGCTATGTCGCGAACCCGCTGGTGGCGACGCTGTCCCGCGCGCCGGAATTGCTCGTCTCCTTCGCGATCGGCTGGGCGGCGCTGTTGGCCGCGCTCGGCCATTACTTCGGGTTCGGGAAGGAGTTGGGGGGGCTGTTGGCCGGCGTCTCGCTCGCCTCGACCCCGTTCCGTGAGGCGATCGCGGCCCGGCTGGCCTCGCTGCGCGACTTCCTGCTGCTCTTCTTCTTCATCGGGCTCGGCGCCGCGCTCGATCTGTCGGTGTTGGGCGCCAATGTCGGCGCGGCGATCCTGTTCTCGCTCTTCGTGCTGATCGGCAATCCGCTGATCGTGCTCGCGATCATGGGGGCCATGGGCTATCGCAAGCGGACCGGGTTCCTGGCCGGGCTCACCGTCGCCCAGATCAGCGAGTTCTCGCTGATCCTGATGGCGATGGGCGTGGCGCTCGGCCACGTGGCCGGCGACGCGCTCGGCCTGATCACGCTGGTCGGCCTGATCACGATCGCGGCGTCGACCTACATGATCACCTATTCGCATTGGCTCTATCAGCGCCTCGAGCCGTTCCTGGGGCCGTTCGAGCGCGGGCCCGAACGTCTGCGCCCGGAGGAGGGCGGCGACGAGCGGCAGACCCCGCACGAAGTGGTCATCCTCGGCCTCGGGCGCTACGGCCTCGCCATCGCGCAGGAACTGCGCGCGCAGGGGCGCGACGTGCTGGGCGTCGACTTCAGCCCGACGGCTGTGCGCTACGCGCGCGAGCAGGGCCTTGACGTGCTGTTCGGAGACGCGACGGACCCGGAGTTTCTGGCGCATCTGCCGCTGGCCGGGACGGGATGGGCGATCGCCGCCGTGCCGGAGCATGCGACGGGCCTCACCCACGACGATCCGCGCCGCGCCTTCATCCGCTCGCTGAAGGACATGAACTATCGCGGCCGTATCGCCGTCGCCGCGCATTCGAGCGAGGCGGTGGAGGGGCTGCGCGCCGACGGCGCGGATCTTGTCTTCCTGCCGTTCCGGGATGCGGCGGCGCAGGCGGCCTCGCTGATCTTGAACCCGGGTCCGGCGGCGCGTATCGATCTTGAGGACCCGGCCGGCCAGAAGGATCTTGTTCCATGACCGATGCATCCCCCATGCTGGACGCTGGCGGTTTCTCGCGCCTTCTCGTCGTCTGCGACGGTGAGGATGCGGACGCTGACCGCGCTGCTCTGCAGCGGGCGCTGGAGATCGCTGCGCGGGACGGCGCGGCCCTTCACCTGCTGAGCGTCGTCGAGCCGCCGAGCGAAATCGAACGGATCGCGCAAGCCGTCGGGCTCAGCGCGCCGGCCGCCGTCGAGCGTCTGGTGGACGAACGCCGCGCCGAGCTCAAGGCCTTGGCCGACGCGGTCGGCGGCGGCCCCGATCTCGCGCCCGACGTGCGCGTCGGCAAGCCCTTCCTGGAGATCATCCGCGCGGCGATCGCCATGCAGGCCGATCTGGTGGTCAAGGCGCCGGTCATGGTGTCCGGCCTGTTCGCCAGCACGGACCAGCATCTGTTGCGCAAGTGTCCGTGCCCGGTCTGGCTCTACAGGCCGGAAACCACAAGGCCCCTGGGCGCGGTCGTGGCCTCCGTGGATGTCGACCCGGGGGCGGCGGAGGGGGAGACCGGCGACGGCCTCAATCGGCGCATTCTGGAGACCGCGGCGGCGATCGCCCGCATCGACGGTGCGGCGCTGCATCTCGTGCACGCCTGGGAGGCCCCCGCCGAGGGGCTGGTGCGCCGCTGGGCGGGGGACGAGAAGGAGGTGATCGACTACGTCGCCGGGGTCGAGGCCGACCATCGCCGGGTCCTGCGGCGGCTGCGCGACGCCTTGGCGGCCGCCTTGCCGGCGGCGGCGCGCGACCGCCTCTTCATCCATGTGCTGCGCGGCCCGCCGCGCGAGGTGATCCCGGCGCAGGCGGCGGACCTCGCGGCCGACCTCCTCGTCATGGGGACGATCGCGCGCACGGGCGTGCCCGGCTTCATCATCGGCAACACCGCCGAGGACATCCTGAACGCGGTCACCTGCTCCGTCGTCACGGTGAAGCCGCCCGGCTATGTGAGCCCGGTGGCGAGCGCATGACGACGGTCTAACGTCTCATTCGGTCTCAGCCGCGCCCAGCGCCCGGCGCCCGGCGTCCGGTCGGGAATCGCCTTATCCTCCTCGAGTTCGTCCGGGGCGTTCGGGGAAGGGGTGAGGTCATGGAATGGGGGCAAAGCGCCGCCGGTTTGGCGGCGTTCGCGGGGTGCGCCTGGGCCTGGGGCGCGGCCGGCGGGGCGCAGGCCGATCGACGGGTCTGGCGCCTGGCCGCAGGGGCGCTTGCTCTGCAGGTCGGGCTGGCCGCCCTGTTCGTGCACGCGCCGGGGGCGGCGGCCGTCTTTGCAACGCTGAACGGCGCGGTGGAGGCGCTGCAGGAGGCGACACGGGCCGGGACGTCGCTCGTGTTCGGCTACTTGGGAGGCGGCGCCTTGCCATTTGCGCCGGACGGCCCGGGCGCGCCCTTCGTGCTGGCCTTCCAGGCGTTGCCGCTGGTCCTGGTGGTGAGTGCGCTCGGCGCGTTGCTGTTCCATTGGGGCGTCATGCAGCGCATCGTCGGCGCCTTCGCCTGGGCGCTTCGGCGAAGCCTCGGGGTGCGCGGTCCGCTCGGCGTGGGGGCGGCCGCCAATATTTTCGTGGGCATGGTGGAAGCGCCGGTTCTGATCCGACCCTATGTCGCCCGACTGTCGCGCAGCGATCTGTTCGCGCTCATGGTCTGCGGCATGGCGACGATCGCCGGCACCGTCCTGGCGCTCTACGCCCAATTCCTGCAGGGCGTGGTGGAGAATCCGGCCGGCCACCTGATCGCGGCCTCGGTGATCAGCGTACCGGCGGCGCTGCTCGTCGCGCGTCTGATGATCCCGCCGGGCGCGGACGATCCCGCAGTCGACGCGGTCGCTCGGGGGCAGGAGGGGGCGACGGCGCCCGACGCGCAGATCTCCGGTCGCGGGGGCGGGTCGATGAAGGCGCTGACCGAGGGGACGCTCGCGGGTTTGGAGCTTCTGCTGTCGATCGCCGCCATGTTGATCGTGCTGGTCGCCTTGGTCGCGCTCGTGAACATGGCGCTTGGGCTGGGCCCGGAGGTCGGCGGGGCGCCGTTGACGCTGGAGCGGGTCTTCGGCTGGATCCTGGCGCCCTTCACCTACCTGGTCGGCGTGCCCTGGGCGGAGGCGCAGACGGCCGGGTCCCTGATGGGGCAGAAGACCGTTTTGAACGAGTTGATCGCCTTCTCCGCCATGGCCGGTCTGCCCGAGGGGGCGCTCTCGGAGCGCAGCCGGCTGCTGATGACCTACGCGCTATGCGGGTTCGCCAATCCGGGCAGCGTCGGGATCATGATCGGCGGTCTGTCGGCCATGGCGCCCGACAGGGCGGGCGAGATCGCGGCGCTCGCTTGGCCGGCGTTGGTCGGGGGAACGCTGGCCACCCTGATGACGGCGGCTGCGGTCGGTGTAGTCCTATAGGTCGAGCGCTTTGTTCAATCCGTGAACAGTCCGGGAAACACGGCGGGGCCGCCGATGCAGATGCGGGCGACCTCGCGCAACTGCATGGCCGTCGACACGTCGTCGACGCCGTTGACATAAAGGGCGACGTCGCGGCGCGCGCAGAGCTGCGCGATCTGGCGGAAGCTTTCCGCAACCGCGGCCGGGTCCGGACCGAAGCGATCGCGCGGCACCCGAATGAACTCGACATTCCCGGTCTTGGAGATCAGCCGCTGGAGGGCGCTCGACTGCGCCAGGTCGACCCCGTCGACGATGGCCCGTTTCGCCTGATTGAAGACGGCCGCGAACTGCGCGCCGTCCTTGTCCGTCAGGGCGCGCGCGCCGGAGGCGAGCACCAGGACATTCGGCTTGAAGGCGTCCGCCGCGCCCCGTCCGAGACGGGCCAGCATGACCGCGTCCATTTCGACGCAGGCGGGCGCCCCTTGGGCCTCGGCGGCGCTTCCGGCGGCCTCGATGCGCCCGCGCAACAGGTCGAGGGCGATCCGATGCTCCTCCGCCGTGGGCCTTTCGCTCAAGGCGCTCAGCGGATTGTCGAAGGAGAGGAGGGCCAGGACCGGCTCGCCCGACGTCGTCGAATAGGCGACTTCGAGGCTGAAGGACTGGCTCGTCCGGCGCCTTTCGAGCGATTGGTCGAGCGCGGAACGGGCCTGCGCCGGCGACTGGACCTCGCCGGCCTGCAGACGGACATCGGCCAGCCGGGTGGCGGTGATCATTTTCTCGATCACGTCCAGCTTCTCCTGGACGTCGATGTCGGCGTCGGCGAGGTCGATCGCCGCGCGGTCGACCCCGTAATCGGGGCCCGCGGCTTCCGCGGCGCGCTGCGAGACGCTCTCTGCGTCGAACTCCGCGCCGTGCAGCACGGAGACCGTCTTTTCATCGACCCGGAAGGCGCGGCCGCGGCCCTCGGCGGCGAGCGCGACGCTGCTGGTCATGCGGTCGGCCGCCGCCAGAATGGCGTCGATGTCTCCGTCGTCGGCGTTCTCCGCGTCAAGCGAATAGACCGAGAGCGTCGGATCGTCATAGACGGCGTCGCGAAGGTCGCGCTCGACATCGGCCAGAATGTCGGCGACGTCTTCGACCGCGCCGGCCTCTTCGCCGGCGACGCCGCCGCCCTCATCATGCATCGCGAACAGCCGCACGACCCCGAGGCCGCCCTGCTTGGTCAGTTTGCTGAGGCGCACCCGGAAGGGGATCGAGCCGCCGACATGGTCGTTGAACCCCAGCCGGTCGTCATGACGGCCCCCGGTGCGCAGCACGCTCTCCACGGCGTCGGTCGCCAGCCACACATCCTCGTCGGAAACGAGGTCGTAGAGACTGATGCCCTCCACCGCCGACGAGGACAGCCCGAGCGTCCCGAACGTGTCGCCCTCGCAGCGCAGGATCAATCCGCTCGCATCGACGTCGAGAAAGAAGCTCGCCCCGGCCTGTGCGTCGGCGGCCAGGCTCATGAGGCCGCCCTCTCCGCGGAGTAGTCCTGACCGTTGACCGCGATGATGAAATCATAGAACGGCTCGAGATTGGCCGATTTCTGAAGCGGCTTGCGCCCGCCGGCGGTGAGTTCCTCCCAGGCGTTCGCCGTGTGCGCCAGGACCCCGATCGACAGGCCGACGGTGATGAAGCTCTGCGGCGCGTCGCGCAGGAACTGCTGGAAGCGGGCGGGGGAGTCCTCGTCGATCATGGCGTCGAAAGCCGCATTATAGTCCTTCAGAATCTGCGTGATCTTAACATGGGTTGCGCGAATCAGCTTGCGCGCCTTGTCGCGGCGATAGGTGAAGCGATCCAGCGCGCTCGTCTCCATGCCGGCGGAGTCCTTCGGCATCGAGTCGCTCGACCCCAGCCAGCGATAGAAGCGCTTCAGCTTCTCCTCGTAGATCTGATATTGGTACTCGTAGTAGTTGATGCCCTTCCAGGCGAACAGGATGCGCGTGGTCTCCGCCTCGTCGAGCCGGAAACTGCGGATCAATTGCCGCGCCCCCTGGGTCGCTTCGCCGCGCCAGATGCTGTCGACGACGGCGGACGTCATGATGCGCCGCGCTTCGTCCTCTTCGCTTTCCGGGCCGTCGTCTGACATGTACTGCTGATAGACGTCGATGGCCGCCCCATGGTTCGCCTTGCTGACCAGCATCGAGATGCGGGTCATCACGGGCTTGCGAATCCGGGTCCAATCGGCTTCCGAAATCTCGAAATAGACTCCGTCGACGCCGCGATCCGCCTCCAGTTCGCGCCGGCGGGACAGCATCAGAAACGGATCGAAGGTGGGAAGGGAGGAGAGCACCTCCAGCACCTTGTGATCGTGCGGCGTGAAGCTCTCCCCCTGCTTTACGGCGCCGCGTTTGCTGAGCGTCTCGAAGATCTCCTTCGGGTCGGCGGACGTGGATTCGCCGCCTTCGAGAATGTCTTCGTCATTGTAGGGGAAGAAGATCCGCGTGGTGACGCCGACATCGTCCGGATCCTCCTCCGACGCCGCGACTTCCTTGAAGAACACCCCGAGGTTGAGGGTTCCGAGATCGAACAGGCTGCGGGCGGCGGCTTGCGCAGGCGGGGCGTCCGACGTCGCCTCGCGCCGCGCATCCGCGTCCTGGGTCTGCAGATCGCGAAACGGCTGGCGGACGTCGAAACACAGGAAGCGTCCCGAACCGAGCAACATTCGTAGCGCGCGCCTGTTCAAACCGTCCCCCTGTTTCGCGGCCTTCCCAGAACCGCTTTTCGACCCGCCGTCGCCGACCATTCGTCGTTGCGTCGAGGTTACGCCACCTTAGCAGGAACGGAAAGTTCAGAAAGAAAGTTGCTCGTGGTCGTCGGCCTCGAGCCGGGCGCGCCGCGAGTCGGAGACGATCCCCCACACTGTGCCGTCGAGTCCTTAACGTGACGTTAACATTTCCCCTGGTGCGCGCCCGTTGCAACCAGTCGTTCCACTTTGATCCATTTCGCAGCGCCGTCGCGGTCGCCGAACGCTTTGCGCTCGTAGGCGAGCCGCCGGGCTTCAGCCGCCGCATCGGGCCCGAAGGCGCGACGCAGCAACCGGGCCCAGGCGACCGTTTCCTCCTCATGAGACACTGCCTCTCGTCTCCCGGATCGTTCCATGCAGGCGGCCGCGGAATGATCGTTCCGGGAAAAACGTACTCGACGCGTCTCTTTGGTGAAGCTCTGGGCGTCTCTCAGGCTTGTCTGGCCGTCTCAGGCCGTGAGCGTGCGGAACCAGTCGGGAAGCGGGGAGGCGGCCCCGGTCGGGAGGTCGCCGGCATCGACGCGTCGCCGATAGTCGGCCGGACTTTCGCCAAAGCGTTGCTTGAAACTGCGCGAGAAGTGCGCGGGGCTCTTGAAGCCGCACCGATAGGCGACTTCGCTCGCTCCGACGGGCCGGGGCGAACCCGCCGCCAGCATCGCGGCGGCGCGGCGCAGCCGCAGCCTGAAGAGCTCTTGCCGCACGCCGCCCTGCTGCTTGAACAGCCGATAGACCGCGGCGCGCGACAGCCCCGCGCTCCGTGCGATGCGCTCGGGCGTCAGGTCGGGGTCGTGGAGCTCCTGCTCCATGAACTGGCGCACCCGATAGAGCCTGGATTGGTCCAACGCGTCATTCGGCGCCGGGCGCTCGCCTTCTTCGTTCATGGCGGCGGCGCACAGATTGATCAGCGCGTCCGCCATCGCCGGCGCCGCCCGGCGGCTCAGCCGCGGCGCCCCGGCGCCGAGTCGCAGCATGGCGTCGCGCAGCACCTGGAAGGCGAACCCCTGCGGGTCGAGACGCCGGCCTTGCTGGCTGTCGGGCGCCCGCAATAGCGGCGCCAGTTTGCGGCGCGGCGCGATCAACGTCAGGTTCGTGTAGGTTTCGGACGTCTTGGCGTCGTGCGCGTCGGCGAGGTCGTAGAGCGCGATGTCGCCCGCAGTCAGCGCCAGTTCGGCGCGGCCGCGGCGATGACGCGTTGCGCCGTCGACATAGAGCTGAATCAGATAATGGTCCAAGCCGTCGCGCGCATAGCGGTCGGGCGCGCGGCGGAAGGTCTGGGCGTGGCTGTCGCACCGGACGAAGCCGACCCCGTCGATCAGGCAACTCTCAAGCCGGGTGTTCAAGGCCGAAGCGGGGAGGTGCGAGGGCCGGTCCAGGTCGAAATAGATGCTGATCGCCTCGCGCCAGCGCTCGAACCGGTCGGCCTCCGGCGCCGCGTCCGTCGTGAAGAGATCGCTTGGGATCGGATCGTCGATGGTCATCCGGCGGCCCCTCAGTCTCCGCGGAAATCCTCCACCATGTCCTGCAGCATGTCGAGATCGGAGATCTCAAGCACGGCGCCTTCGCGGCGCACCAACCCCTTGCGGGCGAGATCGCTCATGACGCGGGCCACGGTCTCGCGCGTGGTGCTGACGCGGCTGGCGATTTCGCCGTGGATCGGCACCGGGCTGATGCGCGCGCGCCCGTTCTCGCGCTCGCCCCCTTTGGCCAGACGCAGGATTTCCGCATAGACGCGGTTATTGGCCCCCAGGGTGCTCAGATCCATGATCCGCTCGACCGAGATGCGGATGATCCGGGCGAGCCGCTGCATCAGGCGCAGCGCGACGTCGGGATGCGCGGCGAGCACTTCCCGGAAGGTCGTGGGGCTCAAGCTCGCAACGGTGGTCGGCGCGATCGCCACGACGTTGGCGGAGCGCCGCTCGCCGTCCAGCGCGGCCAGTTCGCCGAAGATGCTGCCGGCCTGAATGTCGTCGAAGGACACTTCTCGGCCCGAGACGGAATAGTTCACGACCCGGACCGCGCCGCTGACGATGAAGAACACGTCCTTTGAGTCGTCCTCGAAGTCGATGATCTGCTCGTGCGGCGCATAGCTCCGCCAGCGACAGCGCGCCTCGATCGCGTGCAACTCCCGCTCCGTCAATCCGCCGAAGATCGCGATCTCGGCGAGGGAGCGGTCCTCCTGCCCACCCATACTCAGGACCTCTTTCCCGTCCGTTCCCTCACTCTACCGGAAGGCCGACGGGGTGGCGAGCCGCTTATCGCCAGGCCCGCCCCCGCCGAGGAGCCTTCCCCCAAGTCTCCCCCTTCTCTATATAGAAGGCTTGGGCTTTCGCAGGTGCGAAAGGAAACGGGATCAAGGCGCGCGATGCAGGGTCACGATCACGACGGCGACGACGGAGAGGACGGCGACGGCGGGCGGCACGGCAAGGGCCTGCTTGCGCGGCTGCGCGCCTATTTCCTGGCCGGCGTGCTGGTGACCGCCCCGATCGGGATCACCGCAGCGCTGGCCTGGTGGGTGGTCGAGGTCATCGATCGGCAGGTCGTGCCGTTGATCCCGGACCGCTACAATCCGGACACCTATTTCCGGGAGTATCTGGGGGTCGAGATCGGCCTGCCGGGCCTTGGCGTTCTGGTCCTGCTGGTGACGATCACGCTGATCGGGTTTCTGACCGCGGGGCTGGTCGGGCGCTGGGTTTTCGGCTTGGGCGAGAAGATGCTGGACCGGATGCCCGTCATCCGGAGCTTCTACAAGCTGACCAAGCAGATCTTCGAGACGGTGCTGCGCAATCAGTCCGACGCCTTTCGTCAGGCCGTGCTGGTCGAATATCCGCGCCGCGGCCTCTGGGCGGTGGCGTTCCTGACCGCGGGCACCAAGGGCGAAATCCGCGCCAAGCTGAAGAAGGACCACGTCAACATCTTCCTGCCGACGACGCCGAACCCGACCTCGGGCTTCCTGCTGTTCGTGCCGTCCGAGGAGATCATCGTCCTCGACATGCCGGTGGAGGACGCCGTGAAACTCGTCATCTCGGCCGGCATCGTCACCCCGCCGCACGCGGACGATCTGGAGCCCACGCTCGACCTGCCGGAGCCGGATGAGGCGACGCAGCGCAAGCGCGCGCGCACCCGCGAGGAGATCAAACGCGCGCTCGCCCAGGGCAAGCCGCACGAGGACGCCTGAGAAACCGCCGCCTCAGGCGCGCTCCGCGATCTCCGCCAGCCGGGTCGCCAGGCTGCGTGCGCCGCGCAGGCGCTCTTTCTCCCCCGACCAATCCCGCATCACGACCATCTTGTGGTCGGGCCGCAGCTTGGCCGTGCCGGCGAACTTCTGGATGAAGCCGATCAGGCCCTGCGGGTTCGGCACGCTGTTGTTGCGGAAGGTGACGAGCGCGCCCTTCGGGCCGGCGTCGATCTTCTCCACATGGGCGCGCTTGCAGGCCTGCTTGATGGCGACGACCTCCAGCAGGTTCTCCACCTCCTGGGGCAGGGGGCCGAAGCGGTCCGCCAGCTCTACCGCGAAGGCGTCGATCTCCTTCGCGTCGGCGAGTTGGGAGAGTCGCCGGTAGAGGCCGAGACGGACCGACAGGTCGGGCACGTAGCGCTCCGGGATCAGCACCGAAGCGCCGGTCGTGATCGCCGGCGACCAGGTCTCCTCCATCTGCTCGGCGACGGTCTCGTCGCGCGCGGCGGCGACCGCCTCCTCCAGCATGCGCTGATAGAGTTCGACGCCCACCTCGCGAACCTGGCCCGACTGTTCCTCGCCCAGCAGGTTTCCGGCGCCGCGGATGTCGAGATCGTGGCTCGCGAGCGTGAAGCCGGCGCCCAGCCCGTCCAGCGTCTGCATGACGTCGAGGCGCTTGCGCGCGGTCTCGCTCAACATCCGCCCAGGCGGCAGGGTCAGGTAGCAATAGGCGCGCTGCTTGCCGCGCCCGATCCGCCCGCGCAGCTGGTAGAGCTGGGCGAGGCCGAACATGTCCGCGCGATGCACGATCATCGTGTTGGCGTTCGGGATGTCGAGGCCGCTCTCGACGATGTTGGTGGAGAGCAGCACGTCGTATTTGCCGTCGACGAAGTCGCTCATCACCGTCTCGAGCTCGGCCGCGCCCATGCGCCCGTGCGCCATGGCGACGGACGCGTCGGGGGCCAGCTCGCGCAGCCGCTCGCGGACCCGGTCCAGATCGGCGACCCGGGGGCAGACATAGAAGATCTGGCCGCCGCGGAAGCGCTCCCGCCGGATCGCCTCGCGCAGCACCATCGGGTCGTAGGGCAGCACGAAGCTGCGCACCGCCAGCCGGTCCACCGGCGGGGTGGCGATGATCGACATTTCGCGCACGCCGGCCAGCGCCATCTGAAGCGTCCGCGGGATCGGGGTCGCGGTCAGCGTCAGCACGTGGATGTTGGCGCGAAGTTGCTTCAGGCGCTCCTTCTGGCCGACGCCGAAATGCTGCTCCTCGTCGACGATCATCAGCCCCAGATGATCGAAGCTCACCGACTTGGCCAGCACCGCATGGGTGCCGATCACGATGTCGAGCGTCCCGTCGGCCAGCGCCGCCTTCGTCTCCGCCGCCTGCTTCGGCGTCGCCAGGCGCGAAAGCTGGCCGATCTTCACCGGCAGCCCCTCGAAGCGTTGCATGAACAGCTTGTAGTGCTGGCGCGCCAACAGCGTCGTGGGCACCACGACCGCCACCTGGACGCCGTTCATCACGGCCAGATAGGCGGCGCGCAGCGCCACCTCCGTCTTGCCGAAGCCGACGTCGCCGCAGATCAGCCGGTCCATCGGCCGGCCGGACTGCAGATCCTCGGCCACATCCTCGATCGCGCGGGCCTGGTCCTCGGTCTCGGAATAGGGGAAGCGGGCGATGAACTCCTCATAGGCGCCGTCGGTCGGGGCGAGGCGCTCGCCGTTCTTCAATTCTCGCTCGGCCGCCACCTTGAGGAGCTTGTCCGCCATCTCGCGGACCCGCTCCTTGATCTTCGCCTTGCGCGCCTGCCAGGCGACGCCGCCCAGCCGGTCGAACTGCACCTCCGACTCCTCCGAGCCGTACTTGGTCAGCACCTCCAGATTCTCGACCGGCAGATAGAGCTTGTCGCCGCCGTGATAGATCAGCCGCAGGCAGTCGTGCGGGCCGCCGTCGACGGTCAGCGTCTCCAGACCGTCATAGCGGCCGATCCCATGGTCGATATGCACCACCACGTCGCCGATCTCGATGGCCGAGAGTTCGGAGATGAACTCCTCGCCGCGCCGGCGCCGGCGGGCCGGGCGAGCCATCCGCTCGCCCAGGATGTCGCTTTCGGTCAGGACCTGCAGCGCCGCCGTCTCAAAGCCGTGGTCGAGATTGAGGGTCGCGATCGCGGCCGTCCCGGCCGCCCGCTTCACGGCCTGACCCCAACGGGCGACGCTCGGCAGGTCGGTCAGGCCCGCTTCGCCGAGCAAGAGCTTCAGGCGCTCGCGCGAACCGTCGCTCGCCGCCGCGATCAGGCTCGGCTTCGCCGTCTCGCGATGCACGCGCTCCGCCACCGCCTCATAGAGATTGACGTGCGGGTCGGTGCGCGCCGCGGCGAAATCGATCACCCGATGGCCGCCGAAATCGACGATCGGGCCCGTCTCCTCGCTGGCCGCCAGCTCCCCGTCGGCGGCGAAGGGCGTCAGGTGCAGGGCCGGCGCGGCGCTCAGCGACGCCCGCCACTCTTGATCGGTCAGGTACAGGCGGTCCGGCGGAACCGGTTTGTAAGGCGGCGGCGCGTCGGCGTCCTTGCGCCGGGCGTTGATCTCCAGATCGTCGAGGCGCGCCTGGTAGTGGTCGTGGATCAGGGCGAGGCGCTCATCCGCCGCCTCCTCCGCCTGGTGGTCCAGCAGCACGGGCGCGCCCGCGGGCAGATAGTCGAACAGGCTCTCCAGCCGCTCGTGGAACAAGGGCAGCCAATGCTCGACGCCGGGCGGGCGGCGGCCCTCGCTCACCGCCTCGAACAGCGGGTCGCCTTCGGTGGAGCCGCCGAAGAGCTGGCGATAGGCCTGGCGGAAGCGGTCGATGCTCTCGCTCTCCAGCATCACCTCGCTGACCGGTTTGAGGTTGAGCCCCGCCGCTTCGCCCGTGGTGCGCTGGCTCATCGCGTCGAAGCGCCGCACCGTCTCCAACTCGTCGCCGAAGAAGTCGAGGCGCAGCGGCTCCTCCTCGCCCGGCGGAAAGACGTCCAGGATGCCGCCGCGCACGGCAAACTCGCCCGGTTCGCGCACCGTGTCGGCGCGCCGATAGCCGTTCTTGGCGAAGAACTGCGTCAGCCGGTCGAGCGGCGCGCTGTCGCCCGGCTTCAGCGCCAGCGCCGCGTCGGCCAACGCGGCCCGCGCCGGAACCCGCTGGGTTGCGGCGGCGACGGTGGTCAGCACCACCGTCTCAGGGCCTGGCGCATCGGCCGCGAGCCGCGTCAGCGCCTCCAGCCGGCGCGCGACCGAGGCCGCGTTCGGCGACACCCGGTCGTAAGGCAGACAGTCCCATGCGGGAAGCTGAAGGACGGCGAGCGACGGGGCGACGAAGGCGAGCCGGTCGGCCATGGCCGCCATGCGCCCCTCGTCGCGCGCGATATAGAGGCAGGGGGCGCCCGCCGCCGCCTGCGCCTCGGCGAGCGCCAGGGCGTCCGCCCCGTCCGGCGCGCCCGCGACCGTGCTGCGCCCCGGCCGCGCCAGCAGGTCGGCCAGGGTCGGCGTCGGGGACGGCGCGGTCTTGGTCTGGGCGGCCACGCGCAGGGTCACTCGAAGCGGTGCGCGGCGTAGTCCAGGAGCGCGCGCATCATTGGCCCGTCATAGGCGTCCGGGATCGGATCCGCTTTGACGAGCATGTTGTAGAAATCCTGATCCGGGATGTGCAGCAGCGCCTCGAAGGCGTCGAGCGCCGCCTCGTCCATGCCGTCGAGGCGCTCCTTGGCGAAGCCGCCGAGCAGCAGGTCCATCTCCTTCGTGCCGCGATGCCAGGCGCGGAACAGGAGCTTGCGCTTGCGGGCGTCAATTGCGCCGGCGCTGTTGTCGTTGACGGGCTGCATGGGCGGCGCCTCACGGTGAAAGAGGATGCAAGAGGTCGGGCGAGGGGGATATAGCGTCCGGACCCGGCCGGGTAAACCGCGCCCGGCGCGTCTCTTTCGGTCCGGCCGGCGCGCCGGTAGTCTAGCAGCCACGAGGAGGAGCCCGCCCGCCGATGCGTCCCGAGATCCTGTTTCCCCTGTTCGCGCCGCTGACGAGCCTGAAAGGCGTCGGCGCGCGCATCGCGGGGCTGTTGGAGAAGGCCGCGGGGCCGAAGGTGGTGGACCTGCTCTGGCTGCTGCCGCGGGAGGTGATCGACCGCAGCCGGGAGCCCGCCATCGCCGACGCCCCGCCGGACCGCATCGCCACCATCACCGGCCATGTCGACAAGCATGAGGCGCCGCCGGACAGAAAGCGGCCCTATCGCGTGCTGCTGCGCGACGAGACGGCTTTTCTGACCCTGGTCTTCTTCCACGCCGACAAACGTTACATTGCGCAGATCCTGCCCGAGGGGGCGCGGGTCACGGTCAGCGGGCGGATCGAGCTCTATTCCGGGCGCAAGCAGATGGTCCATCCGGACCATATCGTCCCGGCCGAACGCAAGGCGGAGATTCCGGCGGTCGAGCCGGTCTATCCCCTGACCGCGGGCCTGACCGGCAAATCGGTGCAGAAGGCGGTCGCCCAGGCGCTGGAGCGCGCGCCGGACCCGCCCGATTGGCTCGACCCCGCCTACAAGGCCCGCCAGGGCTGGCCCGGCTGGCGCGAGGCGCTGCTGGCGGCGCACGCGCCGTCCGCCGAAGGCGCGCTTTCGCCGCTCGCCCCGGCGCGTCAGCGCTTGGCCTATGACGAGCTGCTGGCGAACCAGCTCGCGCTCGCCATCATGCGCCGCAAGGCGAAGCGCCAGGGCGGCCGGGCGATCGACGGCGACAAGCGGCTGCGGCGCAAGGCCCTGGCGGCGCTGCCCTTCGAGCTGACCGCCAGCCAGATCGAGGCCTTGCGCGAGATCGGCGCCGACATGGCCGCGCCGCGGCGCATGCTGCGCCTGCTGCAGGGCGACGTCGGCAGCGGCAAGACCGTGGTCGCGCTGATGGCGATGCTGAACGCCGTCGAGTGCGGCGGACAGGCCGCCCTGATGGCCCCGACGGAGATCCTGGCCCGCCAGCATTTCGAGACCATCGCGCCGCTGGCCGAGGCGGCGGGCGTGCGCGCCGCCGTCCTGACCGGCCGCGACAAGGGAAAGGGCCGGGCGGCGATCCTGGAGGCCCTGGCCCGGGGCGAGATCGACCTGATCGTCGGCACCCATGCGCTGTTCCAGGAGGATGTGGTCTTCGCCGATCTGATGCTGGCCGTGGTCGACGAGCAGCATCGCTTCGGCGTGCACCAGCGCCTCAACCTCGCCGCCAAGGGCAAGGGGGTCGACATGCTGGTGATGACCGCGACGCCGATCCCGCGCACGCTGATGATGTCGGCTTATGGCGATCTCGACGGCTCTCGCCTGACCGACAAGCCGCCGGGCCGCAAGCCGGTGAAGACGGTGGTGATCGCCGCCCCCCGGCTGGAGGAGGTGATCGAGGGCGTCGGCCGTCAGATCGCGCAGGGCGCCAAGGTCTATTGGGTCTGCCCCCTGGTCGAGGAGTCGGAAACCAGCGACATGGCCGCCGCCGAGGCGCGCTACGCCGAACTGCGCCGGCGTTTCGGGGAGGAGGCGACGGCCCTCGTCCACGGCCGCATGAAGGGGACGCAGAAGGACGCCGCCATGGCGCGCTTCGCCGAGGGGCCCGCCAGCATTCTGGTCGCCACGACGGTGATCGAAGTCGGCGTCAATGTGCCCGAGGCGACGGTCATGGTGATCGAGCATGCGGAGCGCTTCGGCCTCGCCCAGCTTCACCAACTGCGCGGGCGCATCGGACGGGGCGAGAAGCCGTCCACCTGCATCCTGCTGCGCGCCGAGCAGATGACCGAGACCGCGCGGGAGCGGCTCAAGACGCTGGTCGAAACCGAGGACGGCTTCGTCATCGCGGAGAAGGATCTGGAACTGCGCGGGGCGGGCGAGATCCTCGGCGTGCGGCAGAGCGGCCTGCCGGCCTTCCGGCTCGCCGACATCGCGCTGCATGGCGAGCTGATGAAGGCCGCGCACGACGATTCCCGCCTGATCCTGGAGCGCGATCCGGAGCTCGAGAGCGATCGCGGCGGGGCCTTGCGCACGCTGCTCTATCTCTTCGAGCGCGACGCGGCGATCGCCACGCTGCGCTCGGGGTGACGCGGCGAGCGGGCCCGGCCTCCTCCTTCGAGACGGCCCTTCGGGCCTCCTCAGGAAGAGGCCTCAACTTTTCGATTCACGCGCACGGCCTACATCCTGAGGAGCCGCCGGCGGGCGGCGTCTCGAAGGACGTGGGCGCTTTACCCACGCGCCCCCAAACAGAACCCCCGCCGGCGTCGCGCGCCGGCGGGGGAGGGGGCGGGGCTGAAACCTCCCCGCCGTTGGGCACAGGGTCAACAGGGAGCGCCAGGGATCTTGCGAGCGCAGCCGGCTTGGTCGACCCGGTAATACAGGCGCGCTCGGTTAAGCGAACGCCTCCTCCCAGCTGCCCTGGGTGGAGGCCTTGGAATACTCGGTGGCCCGGTTCTCGAAGAAATTCGTGTGCTCGACGCCGTTCAGCATCTCGTCCATCCAGCGCAGCGGGTTCTTCTCCACGCCGTAGAGCGGATCGAGCCCCAACTGGCCGAGCCGGCGGTCCGCGATGTAGCGGATATACTGCTTCACCTCATCGCCCGAGAGGCCCCGGACGGGGCCGAGCTCGAAGGCCAGGTCGATGAAGGCGTCCTCATGCTCCACGATGGTGGCGCAGGCGTCGCGCAGCTCGGCCTGGAAGGCGTCCGACCAGACTTCCGGGTTCTCCGCGACGAAGGTCTTGAAAAGGCGGATGATGGAGCTGGTGTGCAGCGATTCGTCGCGCACCGACCAGCTCACGATCTGGCCCATCCCCTTCATCTTGTTGTTGCGCGGGAAGTTCATCAGCATGGCGAAGCTGGCGAAGAGCTGCAGCCCTTCGGTGAAGGCGCCGAATACGGCGAGCGTCTTGGCGATATCCTCCTTCGACTCCATGCCCCAGCCCTGCATGTAGTCGTATTTGTCCTTCATTTCCTTGTATTTGAGGAAGGCCTGATACTCCACCTCCGGCATCCCGATGGTGTCGAGCAGGTGGCTGTAGGCCGCGATGTGCACCGTCTCCATGTTGGAGAAGGCGGAGAGCATCATCTGCACCTCGGTCGGCTGGAAGACCTGACTGTACTTCTTCATGTAGCAGTTGTTCACCTCGACGTCCGCCTGGGTGAAGAAGCGGAAAATCTGGGTGAGCAGGTTGCGCTCGCCTTCGCTCAGAGTGCGGTGCCAGTCCTTGACGTCGTCGGCCAGCGGCACTTCCTCCGGCAGCCAATGGATGCGCTGCTGGGTCAGCCAGGCGTCGTACGCCCAGGGATAGTTGAACGGCTTGTAGACCGGGCTGGCGTCGAGAAGGCTCATTGGCGCGGCGTCCCTGAAGTTCGGCGTCCCTGTCCGGGCGCTATTGGCAGCTCAGACACTCTTCGTAATCCGGCGGATCCTGCGGCGCCTCGCCGCCGACCTTGCCCATCAGCGGCACCGCCACCGAGCCCCCCACGCCCCCGGCCGCGGCGTCGGAGCGCGGCTTCAGGATGGAGGCGTCGGCTTCCGCCCGCTGGATCGACTTGGAGCGGCAGTAGTAGAGGCTCTTAACCCCCTTCTTCCAGGCCTGGAAGTGGAGCTGGTGCAGCTCGCGCTTGTGCACGTCGGCTGGCAGGAAGACGTTCAGCGACTGGGCCTGGCAAATATAGGGCGCGCGGTCGGCCGCGTGCTCGATCAGCCAGCGCTGGTCGATCTCGAAGGCGGTCTTGAAGACGTCCTTCTCGTGATCCTCCAGGAAGTCGAGATGCTGGACCGAGCCCTCGTTGATCGAGATCGAGGACCAGGTGTCGTCGTCATCCTTGCCTTTTTCCGCAAGAAGCGCCTTCAAGTGCTTGTTCCGAACCGAAAAGCTGCCGGACAGCGTCTTGTGGGTGAAGCTGTTGGCGGCGATCGGCTCGATCCCCGGCGAGGCGCCGCCGCAGATGATCGAGATCGAGGCCGTCGGCGCGATCGCCATCTTGTTGGAGAAGCGCTCCATGATCCCGAATTCCTCGGCGTCGGGGCAGGGGCCGCGCTCTTCGGCCAGCGCCTTGGAGGCCGCGTCGGCCTGGCCGCGGATGTGCTTGAACATCCGCGTGTTCCAGACCTTCGCCATGACCCCTTCCCAGGGGATCATCTGGCTCTGCAGGAAGCTGTGGAAGCCCATCACGCCGAGGCCGACCGAGCGCTCGCGCATGGCGGAGTACTTGGCCCGGCGGAAATCGTCCGGCGCATTGTCGATGAAGTCCTGCAGCACGTTGTCGAGGAAGCGCATCACGTCCGCGATGAAGCGCGGGTCGCCCTCCCACTCCAGATACTTTTCGAGATTGAGCGAGGAGAGGCAGCAGACCGCCGTGCGCTCCTGGCCCCAGATATCCTCGCCCGTCGGCAGGGTGATCTCGGAGCACAGGTTGGAGGTCTTCACCTCCAGCCCGGCGAGCTTCTGGTGCTCGGGCCGGGAATTGTTCACATGATCGATGTAGATGATATAGGGCTCGCCGGTCTCGATCCGGGCGGTCAGCAGACGGATCCAGAGGTCGCGGGCGCGCACCTTGCGGATCGTGCTGCGGTCCTTCGGGCTCTGCAGCTTCCAGTCCAGATCCTCTTCGACCGCGCGCATGAAGTCGTCGGTCAGCAGCACGCCGTGATGCAGGTTGAGCGCCTTGCGGTTGGGGTCGCCGCCGGTCGGCCGGCGGATTTCCAGGAATTCCTCGATCTCCGGATGCCAGATCGGCAGATAGACCGCCGCCGAGCCGCGGCGCAGCGAGCCCTGGCTGATCGCGAGCGTCAGCGAATCCATCACCCGGATGAAGGGGACGACGCCCGAGGTCTTGCCGTTCTGACCGACCGATTCCCCGATCGAGCGCAGATTGCCCCAATAGCTGCCGATGCCGCCGCCGCGCGCCGCGAGCCAGACATTCTCGTTCCACAGGCCGACGATGCCTTCCAGGCTGTCATTGGCCTCGTTCAGGAAGCAGGAGATCGGCAGGCCGCGCTTGGCGCCGCCGTTGGACAGAACCGGCGTCGCGGGCATGAACCAGAGCTTCGAGATGTAGTCGTAGAGGCGCTGGGCGTGGGCGCTGTCGTCCGCGAAATGCATCGCGACGCGCGCGAACATGTCCTGCGGGCCCTCGTCGGGCAGCAGGTAGCGGTCCTCGACCGTGGCGAGCCCGAAGGACGTCATGTTCGAATCGCGGCTGCGATCGACCAGGACGCTGATCCCGCGGTCGTTCTGCTTGTGGTCGCGCACGTCGATGTCGAGGTCGCCCCCAAGATCGCCGCCAAGGTCGAGCAGGCCGCCTTCGGCTTCGACCCGGTTGCGCAGACGCTCGAGCGCCGCGTCGACGTCTTGCTTGGCGGCGGTCCGGCTGTCTTCACTGGCTTTGTAGGACCCGTCCGGCACGTCTCTAATCCCCCAGTCCATTGCGCCGCGCAGGTGGGGCGACGCCCGCTCCCTCGCGATCCCGTTGTTCCGCGCCGGTTATCCGACGCCTTGTCCACAGGTGCTCCGCGCCGACGCAGCCGGCGGGCCCCGGATTTCCGGGCGTTGGCCGCGCGACCGCCGTTCGGTCCCCGCTTTTCACAGAGCGGTGTTTTCGAAACACGAGGATAAAAACACCATATATCGTGCCTCACCCCGAACGGTCGACAAGATATAGCGGAGCGCTTTTCGCTGTCAAAGGAAACTGTCGCGGGATCGTCATCTTCCGCGCGGGCGGTGTGGATATCGCAGGGCCCGGCCGATCGCCCGCGGACGCGACGCGGCTCCATCGCGCCCGCGGCCGCGCGGGTCAATCATCCTTGGGCGTCCGTCTCCAGGTCGCGGCATGGGATGACGACGCGGCGCGACCAGAGACGCGGCGCGAGGTCGGGGTCGGTCTGTGTGATCCGGTACTGGCTGAAGCCCAGGATCTGATCCACCCGGTCGGGCTCAGACGCCAGGGGAAGCATCAGCCGCTCGCCGTCGAGATGGGGCGGCAGCGGATCGCTGGACGACGCGTCGGGGCGTTCCGTCTCGGATTCGAGCACGGCGTATTGGATTTGGGGCGTCTCGACGACGGCGCGCCATCGCCGCCGCATTTCCGGATAGGCCGCGGCCCCGATCAGCTCGCGCAACGCCTTGTGCTTGAGGGAGCCGCGCCAGGCGAGGTTGACCCGCTCTCCGGACAGCGTGAACAGGAAGTCGTCGCGCGCCGGATCGAATCGCGCGATCCAGACGCCCGGCAGCCAGCGCGGGACGCTGAAGGGATCGAAATCCTTCTTGAGGGGGACGAGCGCGCCATTGCGGGCGGTCAGCCAAGCGTCCAGCATCGATCGGACGGCCGGACTGGCTTCGCACAGACTGCGTGTCGACGCCATGCATCGCTTCCTTTTGGGGTCTGTGCGGTAGGATAAGGCGGTTTCGGCGAAAGGACAGGGTGGGACGCGAATGCTCGACGCGGCGCTGCGCAAGCTGATCGATCCGCCGCTCGACCGGGCCGGCGCCGCACTGGCGCGGCTCGGCGTTTCCGCCGATGCTGTGACGCTGTTCGGCCTTCTCCCCGGCGGCCTGGCGGTGCTGGCGCTGTCGCAGGCGCGCTACGACCTCGCGCTCGCCTGCCTGGCGCTCAATCGGCTGTGCGACGGGCTCGACGGGGCCGTGGCGCGGCGCACGAAGACGACGGATTTCGGCGGCTTTCTCGACATCGTGGGCGACTTCCTGGTCTATGCGGCGATTCCGCTCGGCTTCGCGTTGGCGGATCCGGCCGCCAACGCGATTCCCGCCGCCGTGCTGATGGCCAGCTTCTTCGGCGCCGGCTCGAGCTTCCTCGCCTTCGCGGTGATCGCGGCCAAGCGGCGGATCGCCACGGATGCGCGCGGGCGCAAGAGCTTCTATTATCTCGGCGGTCTGGCGGAGGGAACGGAGACCGTCGCGGTCTTCGTCGCCATGCATCTCGCGCCGGATTGGTTTCCATGGCTGGCCTACGGCTTCGCCGCCCTCTGTTGGGCGACGGCGCTGGGCCGGGTGCTGCAGGCGCGGGCGATGTTCCGCGACGGCGCGTAGGGGCGAAGGAACGGGGCGATGTGCGGGCGCTACTCTCTGACCACGCCGGTCGACGGAATCCGGCGGCTCTTCGGCTTCCAAGAGCTGCCGAACCTGCCGCCGCGCTACAACATCGCGCCGACTCAGGCGGTGCTGGCCGTGTTGCGCGGCGACGGCCTCAAGGACCAGGAGGCCGGGGACAGCGCGCCGCGCGCGCGCCTGTTGCGCTGGGGCCTGATCCCGAGTTGGGCGAAGGACCCGGCGATCGCCTCCAAGCTGATCAACGCGCGCAGCGAAACGGTGCGCGACAAGCCCTCCTTCAAGAAGGCGTTCCAGCGCCGGCGCTGCCTCCTGCCGGCCGACGGCTTCTACGAATGGAAGACGATCCACGGCAAGAAACAGCCGTTCCGCATCCGCTTCGCAGACGGGGAGCCCTTCGCCTTCGCCGGGTTGTGGGAGCGTTGGCAGGCCCCGGACGGCGGCGAGATCGAGAGCTGCAGCATCCTGACCGCCGAGGCCGCGCCGCAGATCGCGGACATCCATCATCGCATGCCGGTGATCCTGGACCCGGGCGCCTTCGACGCTTGGCTCGGCGCGCCGCAGGACGATGCGGAGGCGCTGCTCGGCCCCTATCGCGGGGCGCGGGCGCTGGAGGCATATCCCGTCGACCGACGCGTCAATGACGTGCGCAACGACGACGAGGCGCTGATCGAGCCGGTCGCGCTTTCCGAGCCGGAAGAGGCGGCGACGCCCGAGGACCCTGCGGAACCTGAGGGCGCGCGCCGGGCCGGCGGTCAGCTATCCCTGTTCTGAGGCGCGCGCCGGGTTCGGCCGGATCAGGAACAGCGCCAGCAGCACCAGCGCCGTCGCGGCGGCGACCCGCAGGCTCGCCGCCTCGTCCAACAGGATCAGGCCCCAGACGACGCCGGCCGGGGTGACGATGTAGGACACTTGACTGGCGAACACGGCGCCGCCTTGGCGGATCGCGACGAACAACCCGCCATAGGCTCCAAGATGCAGCAGCGCCATGGCGACGACGGCCGCTTCGTCCCCGTCGAGGGACGCGGGCGGCAGGATCGGCAACTCGAGCGCCAGGAGGGCCCCGGTCAGCCAGAGCACCGCGGCGAGCGTCACGCCCCACAGCAACGCCGGGGTGTCGAGCGACGCCGGGCGCTTCAGGGAGACGTAAACGTTCTCCACCGCGTAACAGGCCGCGGCGCCGAGTGCGACGCCCATCCAGAAGACGTGGTTCGGCCCGGCCGCGCGGAAGTCCGGATCGATCAGAAGCGCGACCGCCGCGAAGCCGAGCGCGAGCCCGGCGAAGCGCCGCAGCAGTCCGCGCTCGAGACCGAGCGTCAGGCTGACGAGCCAGGTCATCAGCGGGATCAGCGCATAGACGATCGCCCGCGGCCCGGCCGCCAGATGGGCGGCGGCGTAGAAGGTGAGCGCGTGCGGCAGCGCCGTCCCGATCAGCCCGACCAGCGCGTAGAACAGGAGCGTGCGCCGATCATGCGGCGGGCCCCGGCGTCTGAGGACCATCACGCCGGTCAGCACGGCCAGCCCGACCAGCGCGCTCCACAGCGCGACCGTCATCGGGTGATGGCCGCCCGCCGAGGCCAGCGTCGCGAGCGAGACGGTCGCGCCCCAGCTCAGGCCGGAGACGACCAGGATCGCCCGGAGAAGGAGAGGGGATTTCGACATCCCGTCGCGGTCAGCCGCCCAGCGCCTGCTCGTAATAGGCCTTGGCCCCGTTATGCATCGGCACCGGCGTCTCGCGGGCCGCGTCCTCCAGCTTGGGAAAGCGACTTTCCGGATTGCTGGTCAGGTAGAGATCGCGCGAGGGGCCGCTCCAGAAGGCGCGGGCGATCGCCTCGATCAAATCCTCGTCCCGGTCGGCCCGCGTGACCCACTGGACGCCGAGCGAGAGCGTCGCGGTTTCGGGCACGCCGCGATAGAGCCCGTCGCGAATGGCGCCGCCCTGAACGAAGGGGTAGAGGCTCTGCATCTGACGGGCGGCCTCTCCCGCAATCGGCAGCAGGCGGATCGGCGTGCGCTCGGCCAGGGCCGCCAGCGCCTCGATCGGCGCGCCGCCGATTTCGAACAGCGCGTCGATCTCGCCGGCGGCCAGCGCGTCCGCGGCCGGCCCCGGGTTGAGAAAGCGCGGCCGTAGATCTTCCAGCGGAATGCCCTGCGTGCGCAGCAGCAGAAGCGCGTTCGACACCGTGCCGGACCCGCTGGGGCCGAGCGAAACGCTGCGCCCGCGCAGATCGTCGAAACTCTCGATCGCGGAGTCGGCGCGCACGGCGACATGGATCATCACGGGCGTCAGGTTGGCGATCACCCGGAGGCCTGTGAAGGGTTCGCGATGGCGGAAGGGGCCGGCGGCGTTATAGGCCCAATAGGCCATGTCCGCATGCACCAGCGCGCTCTCCAGGTCGCCCGCCACGAGCGATTCGAGATTCTCGATCGAGCCGCCCTTCGATTGGGCCACCGCGATCAGCCCCGGGACCCCGCAAATCCCGCCTTGATCGCAGGGGCTGCCGCCGGGCGGTCGGCTGATTCCCGCGGAAATCGCGGTTCCGAAGGCGTAGAGGGTCTCCGCCGTGGGCCCGGTGCCGATGCGGAAGAAGGTGAGCTGCTCCTCAGCCGCCGGGGCGGGGGAGGGGGCGAGGCTGGCCGCAAGCAGCGCCAACGCGAAGAAGGAGGCCGCGCGCATCATGCGCTCTTCTACGCCCGCCCCCGCGCAGGCGTCAATTGCGGCTCAGGCGAGACCGGCCGTGCGCGCCTTCAGATTGACGATTCCATAGACTGCTTCGAGCGTCGGGGTCGGCAGACCGAGCCGCTGGGCGGTCTCAAGAACCGAGCCGAGGATCGGGTCCAACTCCAGCGAGCGACCGCGGTCGAAGTCCTGCAGCATTGAGGACCGGAAGCCCTTGAGGCCGCCGGCTGCGGATTGGCGAAGGCGTTCGTCGATATCCTGGTCCAAGGCGACGCCGAGGGCGCGCGCCACCTCGCGCGCTTCGATCGTCATGCGCTTGGCGGCGGCGTAGACGCCGGGCTCCTCCAGCATCTCGCCCATCGTCGCCTCGGTCGCGACCGACATCGGATTGGCCCACAGGTTTCCCAGGAGCTTCATCCAGACGGCCTGTCGGATGTCGTCCAGGATCGGCGCGTCGAAGCCCGCCGCGGACAGCGCCTCGGCAAAGGCTTCCAGGCCCGGCGCGCCGCCGAGGACGGGGCGGCCAAGCTGCAGGCGTTGGAATCCCTGGCTCTTCACCCGTCCGGGCTGCACCACCTCGGCGGCGACATAGACGACGCAGCCCGCAATGCGCTCGGCCGGAATCGCGTCGGCCAACGCGCCGTCCGGGTCGAGGCTGGCGAGCCGCGCGTCGCAGAGCGGCCCGCCGATCCCCTGGAAGTACCACCAGGGCAGGCCGTTGATCGCAGGCGCGACAAGGGTTTCGGGGCGCAAGAGCGGCCGAAGGGACGGCAGCGCGCCGGCAATCTGGTGCGCCTTGAGCGCCAGCACCAGCACGTCCTGCGGCGGCAGGCTTTCCGGATCGTCGGTCGCGGCGGCCAGCGGCGCGTCATAGCGCCCGTCCACGTCGTCCAGCGTCAATCCGCCGCGCTTCAGGGCGGCCAACGTTTCGCCCCGCGCGACGACGCTGACGGCCGACCCGTGCGCGGCCAGACGGGCCGCGATCATGCCGCCGACGGCGCCGGCTCCGAAGACGGTGATGCGCATGGCGGGACGGCTCCTTGCTCCTGACGGTAAGACGCGCCCACCCAGGCGGGCCGGCCTTTCGAATACACGCTCCCGAACGGCTTGCAAACGGGGGGACGCTCTTTCTCGCGTGCGCCGGGCCGGCTATCATGGACACGCCTTGGCCGGCGTTTCACGAGGCGAGTTGCGAGGAGAGGCGGCGTGCGGCTGCGGATGGTTCTGGCGGGGCTGGCGGTGGCGCTCGTGATCGCGGGCGCCGGGGCGGCCTTTTTGGCGAGCGTCGGCGGCGGCGTCCTCGTGCGCGACCCGCGCATCGTCGCCAGCGAGCACTCCCCGACCGACGCCAAGCTCTTCCTGACCATCGAGAACACGAGCGGCGAGACGGACCGTCTGATCGGCGTCTCGACGGACATGGCCTGGGGCTGCGGTTTTCACGGGCCCACGGCCGCCGAGGGCGCGACGCCCTACATCACCGTGCCGGCGGGGCAAACCATCGAACTCGGTCCCGAGACGGCTTACATCGACCTCTCCGACATCGGGGAGCCGGTGCAGGCCGGCCAGATGGCCCCGATGATCCTGGTGTTCGAGAAGGCGGGCGAGGTTCTGGTCAAGGCCCGCGTCGACGAGTTGCTGACGGGCGAGGCGGCGCGCCACGGCGCGGGCCTGTTCGACCCCGCGGCGGCGGGGGAGGCGGCGCCGGTCTTGGACCTTGCGGCCGAGGTGCTGGAGGATCGACGCGTGCGCCTTTCGCTCGCGCTCGAGAACTTCGCGTTCGACGAAGCCGGCGTCGACGGCCCCCACCGGGAAGGGCGCGGCCACGCGCATCTCTACATCGACAATGTGAAGATCGGCCGGCTCTACGAGCCGGAATTCGTCAGCGAGCCGTTGGCGCCCGGCGCCCACCTGTTCGCCGTTATCCTCAACACGAACGATCACCGCGCCTATGCGCGCGACGGGGCCGCCTTGACGCAGACGATCCGGGTCGAGGTTCCCTGAGCCGCGCCGAAGCGGTCAACTGACCGGCGCGGCGTCGGCCAGGGCGCGCAACTTGCGGACCGCCGTCTCCGCTTCGTCCTTATAGGAGATCACGTCGGCGAAGCCGCCGTCCGCGCCCATCAGATAGATCGCGGCCGTGTGGTTCATCGTGTAATCGCCATCCTCCAGCGGAACCTTCGCGGCGTAGATCTTGTAGGCGTCGAGGATGGCTTCGATCTCCTCCGGCGTTCCGGTCAGCGGGATGATGCGCTCGCTGAAGGCGCGGGCGTAGCGGGTCATGGTCTCGATGTCGTCGCGCTCGGGATCGACGGTCACGAAGACGTAGCGCAGGGCGCCCGCCTGCGGGCCCAGTTCGTCCATCCAACCGGCCAGATCGTTCAGCGTGGTCGGGCAGACGTCCGGGCAATAGGTGAAGCCGAAGAAGATCGCATAGGGCTTGCCCGCCAGATCGGCGTCGGTGAAGCGCGCGCCGCCCGTCGTCTCCAGATTGAAGGGCCCGCCGAGGGTCACGCCGTCCTCTTCGGCCTGGGAGGTCACGGTCCCGGAGGACGCGGCCTGTTGCGGCGGCTCCGGCGCATGGAAGCGGGTGACCAGGACGGCGCCGATCACCAGACTGAGCGCCGCGGCGACGGCGCCGATGATCAACGGGGTGTTGCGCATGACGGACGGCTCCTTGATCGAGGGGGCTTGACGGGCGGCGGGGGCGCAGGGCGCGGACCGAAGCCCGCGCCCTGACGCGGCCTACTGCTGCTGCATATTGTGCTGCATCTTGGTTTCGCCATGACCGCCATGACCGCCATGACCGCCGTGCGCGCCCTGGCCGTCATGGCTCTTGGCCCCCATGCCGGCGACGGCCAGATCCACCGTGACGCGCCCGGCGCGTTCGAACGCCAGCGTCACCGGAACCCGGGCGCCCTGCTCGAGCGCGTTCTTGAGCCCCATGAACATGAGGTGATAGCCGCCGGGCTTCAGCGTGACGGCGCCGCCGGGCGGGATCTCGAGCCCGTCTGGGAGGGCGCGCATCTTCATGACCTCGCCCTGCATGGCCATTTCGTGGATCTCGAGCCGCTCGGCGAAATCGACCGAACCGCCGATCAGGCGATCGGGCGCCGCGCCATGGTTCGTGATCGTCAGATAGCCGCCCCCGACGCGCGCGCCGGGCGGGGTGGCGCGCGCCCAGGCCTGCTCGATCATGAGGTCGCCGGCCTTGACGGACTGGGCCTTGGCCTGCGGGGCGAGGCCGATCAGATAGATCCCGACGGCCAGAAGGCCGATCAGGGCGAGGGTGGCGGCGGTCGCCGCCTGATAGGGAAGAGTGGTGCTGCGCATGGGATTCGGCGCCTTTCCTGACGGACCGGCCGCCGGCGCGCCCTTGCGGCGCCAACCGGGCCCGGTCGGTTGACCAGAAGCTGGAACGGACGGGTCAGGAAAGCGGCGGGCCGCGTGCAGGCGGCGGCGCGCCTTCGGCCGCGTCGTCGGCGCCGTGCGCCGCCGGCGGCGGCGACAGATGTCGTGCGAGCGTCGGCGCGGCGAGCGCGACCGCCTCGTCGGACGGCGGCGGCGCCAGCAGAGTCTGGCTCAACAGGCAGGCGGCGCACAGGGCGTCTGCGGCGCGGGCCGGCGGCTCGGGCGCGTCGGTCTGTCGGTCCTCCGCCTGGGGAGCGCCGTAGCAGATCTCGGCGAGCGCGATCCGCGCCGCCGGATCCTGCGGCGCCGCCGCATTCGCGGCCGCGGCGGCGGTCGGTTGATGCCCGAAGCCGGCGGCGAGCGCCGCCAGGAGATAGAGCGCAGCCGTCGTCGCCCGGGCGACGCGAAGCCGCCCGAGGCGTGCGATCTCCAAGCTGGGGGACGCGACGCGCTTCATGACCGCATCATATCGGCGAGGGCGCGCGCCCGGTCAATCGCGAAGCGTCCGCGCGCGACCCCGCGCCGCAGGCCTCGCCGTCGGCGAACCGGCCGCTCAGTGGTTCAGAATCTGGCTCAGGAACAGCTTGGTGCGATCGTTCTGCGGATTGTTGAAGAAGGCCTCGGGCTCGTTTTGCTCGATGATCTCGCCGCCGTCCATGAAGATGACCCGGTTCGCGACCTTCCGGGCGAAGCCCATCTCGTGGGTCACGCAGATCATGGTCATGCCGCTTTCGGCGAGGTCGATCATGGTGTCGAGCACTTCCGAGATCATCTCCGGGTCGAGCGCGGAGGTCGGCTCATCGAACAGCATGATCCGCGGGTTCATGCAGAGCGAGCGGGCGATCGCCACGCGCTGCTGCTGCCCGCCGGAGAGCTGGCCCGGGAACTTGTGCGCCTGCTCCGGGATCTTGACCCGCTCGAGATAGGTCATGGCGGCTTCTTCCGCCTCCTTCTTCGGAACCTTGCGCACCCAGATCGGCGCCAGCGTGCAATTGTCCAGCACGGTCAGATGCGGAAACAGATTGAAGTGCTGGAAGACCATGCCGACTTCCATGCGCACGGCGTCGATGTTCTTCAGGTCGTTGGTCAGTTCGATGTCGTCGACGACGATCGAGCCGCGCTGATGCTCCTCCAGCCGGTTGATGCAGCGGATCATCGTCGATTTGCCGGAGCCCGAGGGGCCGCAGACCACGATGCGCTCGCCGCGATAGACCGTCAGGTTGATGTCCTTCAGCACATGGAAGTCGCCGTACCATTTGTGCATGCCGTTGATCTGGATCGCGACCTCGTCCGAGATCTGCATCTTCGCGGGCTCGGCCGTCTGCGTTTCCGCTGCTTCCGCCATGATGAACTCTCCTTGCCTCAGCGTCCGTGCGCTCAGCGCTTGTGTCCGGTGTGCAGCTTCCCTTCGAGATAAATCGAATAGCGCGACATCCCGAAGCAGAAGACGAAATAGACCAGCGCGATGAAGAAATAGGCCTCATGCTCGAGCCCGAGCCACTTCGAATCCGTGACCGAGGATTTCGCGATCAGCAGCAGATCCATCAGTCCGATGATGCTGACCAGCGAGGTGTCCTTGAACAGCCCGATGAAGGTGGAGACGATGCCCGGAATGACGATCTTCAGCGCCTGCGGCAGGACGATCAGCCGCATCTTCAGGAAGTAGTTGAGACCGAGGGACTCGGCCGCCTCGAACTGCCCCTTCGGGATCGCCTGCAGCCCGCCGCGCACCACCTCCGCCATATAGGCCGAGGCGAACAGCGACACGCCCACCAGCGCACGGACCACATTGTCGAAATTCACGCCTTCCGGCAGGAACAGCGGCAGCATGAACTGCGCCATGAACAGGATGGTGATCAGCGGCACCGCGCGCACCAGTTCGATGAAGCCGATGCAGAGCATCTGGACCGCCGGCATGTTGTCGGCCCGCCGCCCGAGCGCGAGAATGATGCCGAGCGGCAGCGACACGCCGATCGCCACCGTCGCCAGGACAAGCGTCAGCATCAGCCCGCCGAAGGTGTTCGTCGGCTGGATCGTCAGGCCGAAGCCCCAGCTCAGGAAGACGATGACGGCGACGAAATAGGCGACCAGATAGCCGAGGAAGGCCCCCAGCGCGTCGAGCCGCTTCGACGACCAATAGCCGAAGCCGCCGCCGGCCAGGAACAGGATCGCATAGACGGCGATCCCCAGGCCCGACTGCAGGCTCTCCACATTGACCGGGCCGTACAGCAGCGACACCGACACCCAGGGAAAGACGCCGACGATCGCGATCGCGCAGACGCTGCGCGGCGAGCGCAGGAACACGCCGGCCGTGATCAGTCCGATGAAGGCCAGCAGGCCGATCGTGACCGGGAGGTTGAGGCTCGCCACCTGACCGAGGCCGCCGAACGCCCAGACCGCCCAACCGAGCCCGAAGACGCCCGTCACGCCGCCGACGAGCTTCGCCGGGATCTTCTCGAACAACACCGGAACTGCGAACACCAGAAGCATCAAACCGACGAGCGACGGTCGCCAATAATTCTCGATGTCGTAGAAGCCGTACCAGAACAGGTTGAGGCGCGCGTCGATGAAACCCCAGCAGGCTCCGGCGCCTTCGAACCGGCAATCCTGGTTCGAGGTGGCGTCCCAAACCGCCGAGAACAGAACCCAATCGAGCGTCGCCGGCACCATCAGGTAGAAGAGGTAGAGCACGACCAGCGTGCCGATCGAGTTGTACCAGGTGCTGAAGAAGTTGTGGCGCAGCCAACCGAAGACGCCCACCTCGCTCGCCGGCGGCGGCAGGTCCTCGTGGCGCTCGGTCTTGTTGTAGGCGAGATCGCTCATGGCTCAGCGCTCCACCAGCGCGATGCGCTTGTTGTACCAGTTCATGAACAGCGAGATCATGAGCGAGATCGTCAGATAGACCAGCATGGTCAGCGCGATGATCTCCACCGCGTTGCCCGTCTGGTTCAGCGAGATCCCGGTGAAGACGTTGACCAGATCCGGATAGCCGATCGCGATCGCGAGCGAGGAGTTCTTGGTCAGGTTCAGATACTGGCTCGTGGTCGGCGGCACGATGACGCGCAGCGCCTGCGGGATGATGATCTTGCGCATGGTCAGGCCGGGCCGGAGGCCGAGCGCGTAGGCGGCCTCCGTCTGGCCGTGGCTGACCGCCTGGATGCCGGCGCGCACGTTCTCGGCGATGAAGGCGCCGGTGTAGAAGGTGAGCGCGGCCAGCAACGCCCAGAAGGCCGCCGGCGCCTGTGCGCCGCCCTGGAAGTTGAAGCCCTGCAGCGAGGGAATGTTCCAACTGACCGGAAAGCCCGTGACCACGAGCGCCAGGAAGGGGACGACGATGAGAACGCCGAGCGACGCCCAGAAGACCGGGAACTGTTGCCCCGTCGCGTCCTGCCGCTTCTTCGCCCATTTCGCCAGCGCCACGATCCCGCCGATCGACAGGATGATCGCGATCGGGAACAGCACGAAGCCCGATTCGAAGATCGGGCTCGGAAAGGTGAGATAGCGGTCGTTCAGGAAAATCACGTCGCCGATGCTGGCGGAGTTGCGCACGTTCGGCAGCAGCAGGAAGACGCCGAAGTACCAGATCAGGATCTGCAGCAGCAGCGGCACGTTGCGCGTGAACTCGATATAGACCGCGGCGACGAAGGAGATCAGCATATTGCTGCTCAGGCGCAGCACGCCGAAGATAAAGCCGACGATCGTCGACAGGAGGATTCCGCAGGCGGCGATCAGGATGGTGTTGACGAGGCCGAGCACGAACACGTCGCCGTGGGTGCTGGTGTTCACGTCGAAATTGGTGATGTTGAAGTTGGGGCCCGTCGGCATGAAGCCGGCGATGTTGCCCATGAAGTCGAAGCCGGGTTCGATCCCCAGCCGGTCCAGGTTCGAAATCGTGTTGTCCACGATGAACCAGACCAGGGAGAGGAACGCGCTGACCACGACGATCTGGGTGATGATCGCGCGGTTGCGCTGATCGCGCCAGAAACTGGCCTTTGGCGCGGCGTCGGTGACCTCTACCGCCATTTCATGCTACCCCTTGGATTCCGCTTCCCGGCGTCGATCGGCCCGATGGCCGACGCCGCGGGACAATGCGCGCACGGCCGTCCGCGCGGGCCTCACGCTCCCTTGGCTCATCAGCCTCGACTGTCCAGGCGTCCCCTATCGACCGCGTCCCGCGCCCCATGCGGCAGGCGGCCGGCTCCCTGTCATGCGATCGGCGATGATCCGATCGTCGCGTTTGTTGTCGGCGTCCGCCACAGCGTCCACCGAAACCGGCCGCCTTTCGCCGCGTCTGCGCGCGGCCCGGAAATGCGACCGGGAAGGCGATTCGAAAAGAGAGGGGCCGCGAAGCCTTTGGGAGGCTTCGCGGCCCGCGCTCTCACCGGAACGGAGGCGAGTAGAGAATGCCGCCTTCGTTGTAGAGGGCGTTCAACCCGCGATCGAGACCGATCGGGGTGTTCGGCCCGATGTGGCGATCGAAGATCTCGCCGTAGTTGCCGACGGCGGTCAGGGCGTTCAGCGCCCAGTCGGCCTCAAGCCCGAGCATGCCGCCGAGATCGCCCTCGGAGCCGAGGATGCGACGGATCTCCGGATTGTTGGACTCGGTCATGCTGGCCGCGTTGTCCGCGGTGATGCCGAGCTCCTCGGCCGTGATCAGCGCGTTGAGCGTCCAGCGCGCGATGTCGCCCCACTGGTTGTCGCCATGCCGCACGAGCGGGCCCAGCGGCTCCTTGGAGATGATCTCCGGCAGGACCATGTGGGCGTCCGGATCCTGCAGCACCGCACGCTGCGCGGCGAGGCCGGACCGGTCCGTCGTATAGACGTCGCAGGCGCCCTGGTCGTAGTTCTGACGCGCCTCGGCGGAGTCCTCGACCACGACAGGCGTGAAGGACATGTCGTTGGCGCGGAAGAAGTCCGCGAGGTTCAACTCGGTCGTCGTGCCGGTCTGGATGCAGACCGACGCGCCGTCCAGCTGCTTCGCGGAGGTCACGCCCAGATCCTTGCGGATCATGAAGCCCTGGCCGTCATAGTAGTTCACGCCCACGAACTCGAAGCCGAGATCGACGTCGCGCGAAAGCGTCCAGGTGGTGTTGCGGGCCAGCACGTCGACCTCGCCGGACTGCAGCGCGGTGAAGCGCGTCTTGCCCGTGGTGGGCGTGTACTTGACCTTGTCCGGATCGCCGAAGACCGCCGCCGACATGGCGCGGCAGAAATCGACGTCGAAACCGGTCCAGTTGCCCTGATCGTCGGGGGCCGCGAAGCCCGCAAGACCCGTGGTCACGCCGCAGTCGATGTAGCCCTTAGCCTTGACGTCGTCGAGCGTGGCCGCATTCGCGACCGAGGCGCCGAACGCCAAAGCCGCACCGGCGGCCATCAGCGTTTTAAGTTTCATGCTGTTGTTACCCCTATGCTTCAGTCTGCGCCGGCCATCGGTTCCGACGGGACGCCGGAAACGACGGTCCTGGCCCTGTTTACCCTATGCCGGCGGTGCGCGTTCGAGCCGGCGGAAACCGCCGGTCGAGCATGCCCCACACGACTCGTGCGGGACTCAATAGGGGGTCTTCGCCCGAATGATGGTGCACATGAAGTCCCCGTGAAGCCCCTTCGATCCGCTGTCCGCCGGCCTTGTCGGTCGTTCGGCTTCCACCCCGCCCCGTGAGGGGTTGCGAAACCCGATAACGCCCCCGGCCGGTCGCCGCGGATCGGTTATGCGCATAGACTGGCAGGACTCTTCGGCCCATTCCAGTCTTTTATTCACGCTCCGTGACGGTTCGGAAGAACCGAAACGCCGGGCGCCGGAGCGCCGCAACGAGATTGCGCACGCCCCCCCGCATTGGGTACCCTCCCTCCCGGCGCTCGAAATCGGCGCAACGTCGAGCGGGGGAGGGAGACGGCGTATGTCAGGCGAGACTTCAGGGGCGCCCAACGCCCTACCGGCGGGCGCGCGAGACGATTTGATCGACGATATGGCGCTGCCGTTTCTCGACATCGCCGAGAAGCTGGAGGCGTGCCGCCTCAACGGAGCCGATCCGGAAACCTGGAAGGCGATCCTGGAGACCAACCTGTTTCTCTGGCGCTTCATCTCGCACTTCCTGCCCAAGCATTTCGACGCCGCGGTGACCGAAGAGACGCGCGAATTGCTGCGCCGGATCAGCGATTTCATGGTGAAGGTCAGCGTCGCGTTGGAGGAGGGGCCGGAGCGGGACCCGCACCTGATCCGCAAGGTCGTGCATCTCAATCTGAACATGTGCGATCAGATTCTCGCAATCCGTTCGGATTTGCAGACCTGACGCCCGCGGCGCGCGGCGGAAGCGGCGCCCCGTCGCGGCAATGCTCGAACCAATGATAGGCGATGCGCGGCGCGCGGCCGTCCGGGTCGGGCGCGCCGCGCCCGGCGTCGAGTTCGCCGACATCGACGGTGCGGCCTTCGATGTTGAAGCGGCTGCGGCCCGTGCGGTTGACCGCGCTGGCGTGCAGATGGGCGGCCGAGAAGGCGACCAGATCCCCCGGGTCGGGCAGCAGCGCCGCCGGAGCTCCCCATTCCTCCGGCCGGCTGGCGGTCGGCAGCAAGGGCAGGGCGGCGGCGCGGCCCGCGGCGCGCTCCCGGCGCAACGCCTCCAGGTCCCAGCCGGCGCTGTCGTTCTCGACCGGCCTGTTCCAGGCGTCGGGATAAATCAGCAGCGTGCGTCCGGCGTCCAGCGGATAGACCGGCGCCCACCAGTTGATCTGTTGCGGCAGCATCGAGCCCCAACTGTCGCGATGCGCCGGCAGATTGAGGATGCGTCGGCTGTGGTGCGTCGCGCCGGGCGGATTGACCCGGACGCGCAGACGGTCCCAATAGGTGCGCTCCAACACGCAGCCGCAGGCTTCCAACGCCCGGCGCCACAGCGCCATCGCCGCCGGATCGTCATGGTAGGCGCGGCGAAGATCGGCCGCGCGGCCCACGAAGACGTCGCGGTCCAGACGCTCGGTGATCCGCTCCGGGCTCTCGGCTTCGGGAAAGGCGGCGCGGAGGCGGCGGTCCGCGTCTTCGGCCAACGCGCGGACCGGGGCGAGTCCCCGGAAGATCAGCACCTCGCCCGCAAAGAGCCGCGCCTGCAGCGCTTCAGGCTTCAACCCACGCGTCAGATCGACGAACGCCGTCACCTTCGCTAAACCTCCCGGATCGCCCGTCAATGACGGGCGTCCGTCTCATACTCATCCGTCGCATACTCAAGGGGAGCCGCGTATCGGCCATGTTCTACCGCACTGAAGACGATCATGGGCTCAGGCACAATCCGTTCAACGCGATCATCGTGCCCCGCCCGATCGGCTGGATATCGAGCTGTGACGCCGAGGGCCGCGTCAACCTGGCGCCCTACAGCTTCTTCAACGGGGTCGCCTACCATCCGCCGCAGATCATGTACGCCTCGACCGGGGACGCCGACCGCGGCGACGGCTTGAAGGATTCCATCGCCAACATCCGGGAGACGGGGGAGTTCGCGGTCAATCTCGTGTCCTACGACTTGCGCGAGGCGATGAACCGGACGGCCGTTCCCGCCCCGCGCGGGGTCGACGAGTTCGAGGTCGCCGGCCTGACCAAGGCGCCCTGCGAGACGATCGGCGCGCCGCGCGTGGCGGAAAGCCCGGTGACCTTGGAATGTCGGCTCGTGCAGATCGTCGATCTGCCCTCCACCAATCCCGCGACCCCGAACCGGGCCGTCTTCGGCCATGTGACGGCGATCCACATCGCCGATGCGGTGCTCGTCGACGGGGTGGTCGATATCGGCAAGCTCGCGCCGATTTCGCGCCTCGGCTATCGGGACTACGCGCGGGTCGGGGAGGTCTTCTCCATGACGCGGCCGACCTGGCCGCTCGCCGAGAGCGACGGCCGCTGATTGCCCGTTCAGCAAAGCGGGACACACTTTTGGGCGCATTTTTCGGGTTGCGCAGGCGTTTCCCCCTCAATTGAGGGTGTTTGCGACGCGGAACCGGGTGCATTTAGCGCCCGGTTGTCGGGCGACGATTGGGCCGTCCGAACCGAGAGCGGCGCGCCCTGGGTGCGCCGCCGCACACAAAGAAGGAGGACTTAAGATGCCCCATCCCGTGGACAAGGCCGTGGGCGCGCGCGTGCGCGAGCTGCGGATCCGCGCCGGCGTCAGCCAGGTCGAGCTGGGCAATGCGCTGGGCGTGTCGTTCCAACAGATCCAGAAGTACGAGAAGGGTTCGAACCGCATGGGCGCGTCCCGTCTGGTTCAGGTGTCCAACGCGCTCAACGTGCCGGTCGAATCGCTGTTCGACGGCGTCAACGGCGTCGAGGGCGCGGCGCCCGACCATGCGGCGCTCGACACCGAGGCCTCGAAGATCGCGCGCGACTGGGCGCGCATCGGGGACCGGAACACGCGCGACACGCTGCGCGCGGTGCTCCAGTCGCTGGCCCGCGCGACGGGTTGACCCGCGGCGTTCCTGAGGCGGCCGGACCCGTTCGGCCCATCCTCGGGTCAGAAAATCCCCGGACCGGCGCGCTGTCAGCCGTCGGCCCGGGGCTTTTCTTTGGCGGATTGAAATGTGGCGGTTTCGCGGAGTCCGCTCCGGGCCCCTTGAACCGCCCCTGTCCCTTCTCACCTCCCGGTGAACCCTGACGCCCTCGGCCCTGCGCCGTCGGCGCAAGCTTTCACAAGGAGGTTCCATGACCCCGTTCCGTCTGACGATGCGCTCCGGCGTCGCCGCGCTCGCCCTCGCCGCCGCGCTCGGGCTCGCCCCGGCGGCGACCGTCGCCCAAGAAGAGGGAGACGCTCCCGCAATGGCGGACGTTGTCGAGAACAGTTGGGCGGAAATAGAGGGCTTTACCGCCGCCCAGAGCGAGGCTGCGGAGCGTCGCGCGGAAATGCTGCTCGAGGACATGGACGCCGCCTTGGCGCGCCTGAAGGCCCGCGCCGACGCCTCGGCCGCGGAGGCGGGCGAGAGCGCCCGCGAGAACTGGGACGCCGCGATCGAGCGGCTGGGCGTCCTGCGCCAGGCCGCGGCCGAGCAGTCGGACGCCCTCGGCGACGCGTCCGGCGACGCCTGGTCGGAGACGAAGCAGGGCTTTCGCCACGCGGCGAGCGCCTTCGCCAACGCCTTCGATGCGGCGCAGGACGAGGTGACGGAGGACGACGGCCGCTAAAGCCCGCCGAGCGCCTGATCGGAGACGAAGGGGTTGCTGCGGCGCTCCTGACCGAAGGTCGACATCGGTCCATGGCCCGGGATGAAGGCGGTGTCGTCGCCCAACGGCCAAAGCTTCTCCGTGATCGAGCGGATCAGCTCTTCATGATTTCCGCGCGGGAAGTCCGTCCGCCCGATCGAGCCCTGGAACAGCACGTCGCCGACGACCGCCAACTGCGCGTCCGGGCTGTGAAACACCACATGGCCCGGCGTGTGCCCGGGGCAGTGGAAAACGTCCAGCGCCACCTCGCCGATCGTCACCTGATCGCCGTCTTCGAGCCAGCGATCCGGCGTGACGGGCCGCGCGCCCGCCCCGGCGCCGAAGCGGCGGGCCTGATCCTCCATCGCGGAGAGCCAGAAGACCTCCTCCTCCTGCGGACCTTCGATCGGGACGCCCAGGCGCTCCTTCAGATCCATCGCGCCGCCGGCGTGATCCAGATGGCCGTGGGTGAGCAGGATCTTCTCCACGACGACCCCTTGTCCGTCGCGGGCCTGGGCGATGGCCGCCTCGATCCGCTCCAGATCCCCGCCGGGATCGACGACGGCCGCGCGCCCGGTCTTCACGCACCAGAGGATCGAGCAGTTCTGCTGGAACGCCGTGACCGGCACGATCACGCCCTGCAAGGGCGGCGGCTGATGGGCGTCGGGCGCGGCGGCGTCGGACATGGCGCAGGATCCCTCGCAGTGCGATCGGGGCGGAACGGTAGGGCCGGCGCCCGGAAGCCGGACGCGCGACGAAGGCGTAGGGCGGCGCGCCGGTCCTGTCAAACCGACGCGGTCAGCGCCGCATCCGCCGATCGGGCGCGCAGCCTCACCCGCCGTAATAGTCCTTCACAACCGCGTAGATCTCTCCCTGTTCCTGCAACTTCAGGAAGGCCGCGTCGAAGGCTTGGACCCAGGCCGCGGCCTGCGGATGCTTCAGGGTGAAGATCAGGTGGTTCGAGGTTCCCTGTTCCACGAACCGTCGGCTCTTGGTCCAGCGGGTATCGGCGATGCGCTCCGCCAGGGACAGGCCGAGCCGGCTGTCGACGGACACGATGTCGGCGGAGCCGTCCCAAAGCCTCTGGAAGCAGTCCGGCATGCTGGCGCCGGTGACGACGGGGATGGAGCCCGCATCCACCAGGGGCTTCAGATAGCCGTCGACGGCCCAGCCGTCGGGTACGCACAGGCTCTTTCGGTCGACGTCCGAGAACTCGACGATCCGATGCTGTCGGTTGACGTTCCAGAACAGCGACGGACGGACCTCGAACAGCGCCGTCGTATAGGCGAAATGCTGCTTGCGCTCCGCCGAGACGATGTAGGGGAAGGTCGCGATGAACTCACCGGTCCGGGTCTTCTCATAGCCCTCGTCCCAGGACATGAACTCGACCTCGGCGCTGAAGCCCATCTCGTCGAAGACGCGCTTGACCAGTTCGACCGCAAGACCGCCGCCGGGCAGGGTTTCGTCGGTATAGGGATGATAGGCGTTCCCGGTCACCAAGCGGATCACGGGCTTGTCCTGAGCGAGCGCCGCCGCCGGCGCCAAAGCCGCCGCGGCCGCCAGGCAGAGCCACGCCATGCGGCGGGCGACCTCTTGAAATCGCCTATGTCTCATCCGTCTCTTCCTCCCCGTCCGTGCTCGTCCCGAGCAATCTTAGCCGGTTCGATGCGGAAGGGAAGGCAAAGACGCGCGCCCGCCGGCGCAAATGCAACCGCCGGGCGCGTCAGACAGGCGCCGCACGCGGCCCGAGAGCGGGAAAAGGGGCCGCGCCGGCGCCCGGCCGAACCGGGGGAAGATCGGTCAGGCGGCTTGGCGACCCGATACCTGCGCGGCCTGTTCGGTCGCGGGCGCGGAGCTGTCGCGGCCGGCGTGCTCGATCAGGGCTCCATGCAGCGTGCGCACGGCGTCCGCGTAGGCGCCCTCCGGCAGCACGAACTGCAGATCCACCCCGCGCGCGGGCGCATGCGCCGCAATCGGCGGGATGTCGGCCGCCTCAAGCGCCGCAAGGGCCCGGGCGAGCAGGGCGGGCTCCCTCAGATTGGCCCCGATCACCGAGACGAAGGCGATCTTGCGGGTGCGCACGACGGCGTCGGGATGATGGCGTCCGATCGTCTCGACGATCCGGCGGACCGTCTTCATCGGCTGCGCGACATAGTAGGCCTGCGTATTGGCGTTCGAACTCTTGGCCATGATCGGCGTGCGGAAGCGGCGGAACACGCCGCTGACGGCCTCGTCCGAGCCGGCGACGCCGACCATGTCCTGGTCGACGACCTCGATCTCGGTCGCCGTCTCGCGGCCGGTGACGATCTCCACCTTCGGGCTCTCGGGCTCCCATGCGTCCTCGATCACCGTGCCGGGGTGATCCGGCTCGAAGGTGTTGACCACGCGCAGCGGAATGCCGTTCTGCCGCAGCCCCTTGGCCGCGCGCGGGTGGATGGCCTCCATCCCCATGTTGGAAAGCTGGTCGGCCACGTCGTAGTTGGTCTTGCCGATCGGGCGCACCGCCTCCTCGCCGACGACTTTCGGGTCGGCGCTGGAGAGATGGTACTCCTTGTGGATCAGCGCCTCGCGCGCGCCGGTCAGGCACGCGACCCGGGAGAAGGTGACCTCCGAATAGCCGCGGCCGTAGACGCCCATCAGCCCGTCCCCGCCGCCGTCGCCCGCCTGTGCGTAGCCGGTGACGATCGGGAGCTGGCGCGTCAGGTCGATGTCGGCGAAGGCGGCCTCGATGCGCGCGTCCAGGCTCAGGGTCTGGTCCGTCTCACGCCAGCCGGAGAGGTCGACGAAAACGCCGTCCACGCCGCGCCGACGCAGCAGAAGCGCAGTGTTGTTCGCACTGTGCGCCTCGCCGAGCGCGCTCAGCATCTCGCGCACCGTCATCAGATGCTGCTCGAGCTTGAAATGGCCGAAGCTGCACAGGCGGTGCAGATCCATCAGGCAGCTGCGCACGCCCTCGATCCGGTCCTGCACGAACTGATCGGCGGCCTTCAGATCCGACGGCTCGTCGAAGACCTCGGCGTTGATCTCGGTCATCTTGCGCGCGACGTCGCTCAGCGCGTCGCCCCAGGCCCAGTCGGATTCGGAACCCGCGTAGAGCTGGAACACGCCGGCCTCGCCCGTCTTCTTATTCTCCAGCAGCAGATCGGTGACGCCGCCATAGGCGGAGACCACGAAGATCCGGTTGTAGAGCGCGTCCTTCGGCCGGGCGCCGATCAGCACGTTCTCGAACACGGCCTCGACGTCGCTCATCGAGGTGCCGCCGATCTTGTGCACCGTGTGCCGGCCGCGCTCGGGCGCCTCGGCCTGGCTTTCGCGCGCATCGGCGCCGGGGCGGCGGCTCCGGTCCGTGTCGTCGGCCGCCTGGGGCTGCAGCGCCGGGGCGGCGGGCGGGTCGTCAAATCGCGGGGATGACATCGGTCGTCCCTCCTACTTCATCTGGTCGCATCCGGCTCGCGCCGCGGTTACGACGCTTCGAGCGGGGCCTCGTCGAGCGCGTAGGCGCCGTCCTTGTCGTGCACCTCGCGCCCGTTCAGCGGCGGGTTGAAGACGCAGGCCAGCTTCATGTCCTTGGAGCCGCCGCGCAGCAGATGCTTGTCGTGCTTGTCGAGGATGTACACGACGCCGGGCTCGATCTTGTAGACCTTGCCGTCGGCGAGCGTCTCGATCTCGCCGTCGCCCTCCATGCAGAACACCGTCTCCAGGTGGTTCTTGTAATGGATCGGCGTCTCCGTGCCGGCGAAGATCGTGGTGACGTGGAAGCTGAAGCCCATGCCGTCGTCGGCCAGCGACAGACGCGCGCTGGTCCAGGTGTCGGTCTTCACCATGCGGTCGCTGTTTTCCGCGTCTTTCAGATGGCGAACGATCATTGCTCTCTCCGTCAATCTTGTCTGGGGGTCGCAGGGGAGGGGAGGCGCGCGGCCTTACTCGGCCGCCGCCTTCAGGCCCGCGCCGCCGCGCACCGCCTCGATCGCGGCCTCCAGGATGTCGAGCCCGTGCGCCAGATCCTCCTCCGAGATCGTCAGGGCGCAGAGAATCTTCACCACCTCGTCATGGCCGCCGCTGGTCTCGATGATCAAACCGCGCGCAAAGGCTTCCGCGCAGACCGCGCCGGCTTCCTCGCCGTCGGGGAAGACGATCCCCTGCATCAGGCCGCGGCCGCGCAGGCTCAGATCGCCGTCGCGCCCGAAGCGCTCCGCCATGCCGGCGAGGCGCCTGCGCACGATGTCGCCCTTGGCGCGCACGGACTGGGCGAAGGCGTCGTCGGCCCAGAATTTATCCAGCGCCACCGCGCCGGTGACGAAGGCGTGGTTGTTGCCGCGGAAGGTGCCGTTGTGCTGCGCCGGCTTGAAGACGTCCAGCTCGCGCTTCACCAGGGTCAGCGCCATCGGCAGCCCGAAGCCGGAGATCGACTTCGCCTGGGTCACCATGTCGGGCTCGATCCCGGCCTCTTCGAACGCGAAGTACTGGCCGGAGCGGCCGCAGCCCGCCTGGATGTCGTCGACGATCAGCAGGACGTCATGCTTGCGGCAGACGCGCTCCAGATTGCGCAGCCAGTCGGCGCGCGCCGCGTTCAGCCCGCCTTCGCCCTGGATGCACTCCACCAGCACCGCCGCCGGATGGTCGAGCCCGCTCGACGGATCGCTCAACAGCCGATCCAGCATCGCGGTCGTATCGACGTCGTCGCCGAAATAGCCGTCGAAGGCGGCGGTTGCGACGTCGTTCAGCGGAACCCCGGCGCCGGCGCGCTTGGAGCCGTTGCAGGTGGTCGCCAAAGCGCCCAGCGTCATGCCGTGGAAGCCGTTGGTGAAGTTGACGACCGTCGTTCGGCCGGTCGCGAGACGGGCCAGCTTCAACGCGGCCTCGACCGCGTTTGCGCCGGTCGGGCCGGTGAACATCATCACGTAGTCGAGGCCGCGCGGCTTCAGGATCCGCTCCTCGAACGCCTTCAGGAAGCGCTCCTTGGCGTCCGTGTGCATGTCGAGGCCGTGGGCCACGCCGTCGCCGGCGATGTAGTCGATCAGCGCCTGGCGCATGTCGGGGTCGTTATGGCCGTAGTTCAGGCTGCCGCACCCGGCCAGGAAGTCGAGATAGCGGTTGCCGTCCCGGTCGCTCATCCAGGAGCCCTCCGCCTTGGCGAAGGTGACCGGGAAGGCGCGGCAGTAGCTGCGCACCTCCGATTCCCGGCGCTCGAACACGGCGTCGGGGGCGGTCGGGGCGATCGTTTTCTCGGTCGTGTAGGTCATCCTATGTCGTCTCTTTCCGACAGGTCATCGCAAGCCGGCGCAGTGTGCGCAGTCGGCGCGGAAGGGTGTGCGCGAGGCCCGCGGTCGGCCTGTCATCCGTCCGCGCGCGCACTGTGGGTTTCCAGAAGGGTCCGAGCGGAGGCCCGGCGGCCTCACGCGGCCGAGCGGAGGTCCTCCGCCAGCTCTTCGGCCAGCTTGGGCAGAAGATCGTCGCGATCGAACGGGCCGATGCGCCACAGGATTTCGCTCGGCTTGTCGCCGTCGAAGTGACGCTCCTCGCAGAACATCACCTTGCGCTTCACGCCGGTCTCCAGCGTCCGAGCGACCGAGGAGAAGACCCCCTGGCTGGGCGCGTTGTCCGGGGTGATGGTCGTGTGCAGCTCGGTGACGCCGTCGAGCGCCTCGCGGCTCAGAATGTCGAGGATCATGCGTTTGGCCAGCGACAGGCCGCGCGCCTCCTCGGCCACGGCCACCTGCCAGACGAAGAAGGCTTCCGGAGTCTCCGGCACGATGTAGCCGGAGACGAAGCCGACGATTTCGCCGTCGAGTTCGGCGATCACGCAGGTCTCCGAGAAATGCGAACACTGCAACAGATTGCAGTAGACGGAATTCTCGTCCAGCGGCTCGCAGCGCGCGATCAAGGCGTTGACGGCCGCGCCGTCCTCGCTCTCCGGACGGCGCATCTCCAGCGCGTCCAGGTCGGCCGCTTTACGGACCGCGTCGACGGCGGCGCGCGCCGTGCGCGCGTCCCGCTCGCCGGGGAAATTCAAAGCACCTTCCATGAGTCCCGCTCTCTTCTGCTCTCTCCGCCGCGCGATCCAAGGCGACGCCTGATGGATCGGCGCTCGAATAATTCGAAACCCTATCGATTTCGATTGGCAGATACATAGATAGACGATTGAATGGCGTCAAGCGCGTATCGGGAAAGCTTTGAGATTTCATGATTTTCAGAGAATTTTTGGGCGATAGAGCCATGAAAATCAATCGATATTCAACAGAAAAAAGAATGTTTCATCAGATGAAATACGCTGCGCGAACGCTGAAGGATACCCGTTTGCGAAGCCTCTGGATCGGTCGATGGAAGGAGTCCTATGATGCCTCGGGGACGAGAGACTACGAACCGCAGGGGGGCGGCGGCTTCCCGCGGCGGCTCGCCGGAGACAGGGCCCGTGGCGAGCGACGGCCCATTGACCGGAGGAAACGCGGCGTTGGACAAGTTGAACGAGGCCCTGATCGCGATTCGCCGCATTCTTCGCGCGACCGATTCGCACGCCAAGGAGTTGGGCCGCGTGACGAATCTCACCACGTCGCAGCTTCTGGTGCTGCAATCGATCGCGGACGCGGGCGAGATGACCGTGGGCGAGATCGCGACCGAGGTGAAGCTGGCCCAGGCTTCCGTCACGTCCCTCGTCGACCGTCTTCAGGCGGCCGGCCTGGTGAAGCGCACCCGCGGGGCGGCCGACAAACGCAAGGTTTTCGTCTCCGTGACCGACGAAGGCTATGCGCTGCTGGAGCGCGCGCCGATGGCGCTGCACGATCGATTCTCCGCACGCTTCGGCGCGCTGGACGATTGGGAGCAGACCATGCTCGTGGCCGTCCTGCAGCGGGTGGCCGGCATGATGGACGCGCAGAAGATCGACGCGGCCCCGCTGCTCGACGCCGAGCTGATCAACCAATCCACCGATCCGGATCAGGGCGGACGCCCCCACTGATCCCGGCCCTTGGGGCCAATGCCGGCGAACCGTTCGACCGGCCGCGCGGCCCCGGTTGCCGCCGCGGGTCGGCGGGGCTATAGCTTCGCCCGCCCGACTTCGAGAGCCAGCCGGAGGAACCCATTCCATGACCGCCATCATCGACGTCCACGCCCGCGAGATCCTGGACAGCCGCGGCAATCCGACCGTCGAGGTCGAGGTGTCGCTGGAAAGCGGCGCCCGCGGCCGCGCCGCGGTTCCCAGCGGCGCCTCGACCGGCGCGCACGAGGCGCATGAGGTGCGCGACGGCGGCGAGCGCTATGGCGGCAAAGGGGTCCTGCAGGCGGTCGACGCCGTCAATGGCGAGATCTTCGACCTGCTGTCCGGCCTGGACGCGGAAGAGCAACTCGACCTCGATTCCAAGATGATCGCGCTCGACGGGACGGAGAACAAGGCGCGGCTCGGCGCGAACGCGATCCTGGGCGTCTCGCTCGCCGTCGCGAAGGCGGCGGCTGAGGATGCGGGCCTGCCGCTCTATCGCTATGTCGGCGGCGCCTTCGCGCGCACGCTGCCGGTCCCGATGATGAACATCGTCAACGGCGGCGCGCACGCCGACAATCCGATCGATTTCCAGGAGTTCATGATCGCGCCGGTCGGCGCGCCCGACATGGCCGAGGCCGTGCGCTGGGGCGCGGAGGTGTTCCACGCGCTGAAGGCCGGATTGAAGCGGGGCGGCCACAACACCAATGTCGGCGACGAGGGCGGCTTCGCGCCCAACCTGACCTCGGCCGAAGAGGCGCTCGACTTCATCATGAAAGCGATCGAGGCGGCGGGCTACAAGCCGGGCGACGATGTGGCGCTCGCGCTCGATTGCGCGGCCACGGAGTATTACGAGGGCGGCCGCTACGAGATGCGCGGCGCCGGCAGGTCGCTCGACGCGGCGGGCAATGCCGACTACCTCAAGACGCTGGTCGAAAGCTATCCGATCCTTTCCATCGAGGACGGCATGGCCGAGGACGACTGGGAGGGCTGGAGCCGGCTCACCGAGGCGATCGGCGATCGCTGCCAGCTCGTCGGCGACGATCTGTTCGTCACCAATCCCGCGCGTCTGCGCCGCGGGATCGCGGACGGCGTCGGCAACTCGATCCTGATCAAGGTCAATCAGATCGGCACGCTCAGCGAGACGCTGGAGGCGGTCGAAACCGCGCATCGCGCCGGCTACACGGCGATGATGTCGCACCGATCCGGCGAGACCGAGGACGCCACCATCGCCGATTTGGCGGTCGCCACCAATTGCGGTCAGATCAAGACCGGCTCGCTCAGCCGCTCGGACCGGATCGCGAAGTACAACCAGCTCCTGCGCATCGAGGAGGATCTGGGCGCCGCGGCCGCCTACGCCGGACGCAGCGCCTTCAAGATCTGACGCGCCCTCAGGCTGCTCAAACCGCGATATTGTCGATCAGGCGGGCGCCGCCGAGCTTGGCGGCGCCGAGCGCGCGCTTTGCGCCTTCGTGCTCCCGGTCGACCGGCGCCAGGGTTTCGGCGTCGCGGATCGCGAGATAATCGACGGCCTGGAACCCGCTGGCGAGCAAGCGCTCCGCCGCCCTGGCGCAGGCGGCGTCCGGGTCGGCGCCGGCGCGCACGGCTTCGGCGGCCTCCTGCAGGGCGCGGTGGAGGGCGGGCGCGATCCGGCGCTCTTCCGCGCTCAGATACGCATTGCGCGAGGAGAGCGCGAGCCCGTCGGCGTCGCGCACCGTCTCGCAACCGACGATCCGCGTCGGGATGTCCAGATCGGCGACCATCCGACGGATGACCTGGAGCTGCTGGTAGTCCTTCTCGCCGAACAGCGCGACGTCGGCGCCGGTCTGCAGCAGCAGCTTGGTCACCACAGTGGCCACGCCGGTGAAAAAGCCGGGCCGGCTTTCCCCCTCCAGCATCGCGCCGAGCGCGCCGACATCGACGGACGTCGCAGCGCCGTCCGGATACATCGCCTCGACGCCCGGCGCATAGGCGAGATCGACGCCGGCCGCGGCCAATTTCGCGAGATCGCCGGATTCGTCGCGCGGATAGGCCGAGAAATCCTCGCGCGGGCCGAACTGCCGGGGATTGACGAACAGGCTGACAATGCAGCGTTCCGAGGCGGCGCGCGCCTGACGGACGAGCGACAGATGCCCCTCATGCAGCGCGCCCATGGTGGGCACGAAGCCGATGCGCTCGCCCGCTTCGCGCCACTGCGCGGTCGCCGTGCGCAGGTCTGGGACGGTGCGCAGAACGGGAGGCGCCGCGCTCACGCCGCGCCTCCCGCGCCGAAGCAATGCTCCGCCCCGGGGAAGCGGCGCGCGCGCACCTCTGCGGCGTAGGCGGCGGCGGCCCGACCGATCTCGTCCCCGAGCGCCGCATAGCGTTTGACGAATTTCGGCTGGAAGTCGGTGAAGAGCCCGAGCGCGTCCTCCGCGACCAGGATCTGCCCATCGCAGGCGGGCGAGGCGCCGATGCCGATCGTGGGCGCCGCCACGGCCTCGGTGATGCGCCGGCCCAGCGGCTCGATCACCCCTTCGACGACGAGCGCGAAGGCGCCGGCCGCGTCGATCGCCCGGGCGTCGGCGAGAATACGCTCCGCCTCCTGCGCGTCGCGCCCATGCGCTCGGAAGCCGCCGGCGGCGTTCACCGACTGCGGCAGCAGGCCGACATGGCCCAGAACCGGTATCCCGCGCTCCGCCAGGAAGCCCACGGTCGCCGCCATCTCCGCGCCGCCTTCGAGCTTCACCGCCGCGGCGCCGGTCTCCTTCATGACGCGCGCGGCGGCGCGGAACGCCGCCTCCGGGCTTTCCTGGTAGGCGCCGAAGGGCAGGTCGACCACGATGCAGGCGCTTGGCGCCCCGCGCACGACCGCCGCGCCGTGCGCGATCATCATCTCCAGCGTGACCGGCAAGGTGCTGTCGAAGCCATAGAGCACCATGCCGAGCGAATCGCCGACCAACAGAAGATCCACGTGCGGGTCCAGGGCGCGCGCCATCGGCGTGGTGTAGGCGGTGAGGCAGACGATCGGATCGCCTCCCTTGCGCGTGCGGATGGAGCGGACGGTATGCCGGGTCGGCGCGTCGACGGTGGTGCTCATTGCTTTGGTCTGGGCCTCCTCAATCCCGGGCGATGGTCGGCAATCGGCGTCGTGATAGACGATCCCCGCGCGCCGGGAAACGGGAATTCGGGGAGGGCGACGCGGTCGACGCAACATGCGGTCTATGACGGATCGATATAGGCAAGATATGCCGGCCGATCGGCAGATTCTTCCCGATAAGTCCCTGAATTTATTGCCGATTGACGGGCGCGGGCTTTCATGATTCCGTGCCGGCATGGCGGTCTTGCATGAACTTCGTCGGCGCTCGCGCCAGATTGTGCTGCCGGTCCTCGGGGCGTGCGTGATCGGCTATTTCGCCTATCACACGGTCCAGGGAGACCGCGGGCTGCTCGCCTTCATGCGCATCAGCGGGGAGGTGGACCGGGCGCGCGCCTTGCTGGCCGCCGTGACGGCCGAGCGCGAGACGCTGGAGCGCAAGGTGCAGCTTCTGCAGCCGGACAGCCTCGATCTCGATATGCTGGAAGAGCGGGCGCGCGCCGTCCTGAACCGCGTCCGCGACGATGAGATCGTCGTCTTCACGCCGGTGGAGGGCGGGTGAGGCGCCGAGCCCAGCCATGGACGAGCGAAGCGAAGACTCCGCTAAACAACATCATCAACCGACTTCCAGTTAAAACGTGAAAGTCTTATTAAAAACAAGTGTTTGCTGCCTCCTTGCGAAAAGCTCGCACAGCCGCTATTGCTACTTCCAATGAGCCGGGGCCGGGCGTCTCTCGCGCAAGCGCGACGCTGCAAGGACCCGAGCGTTTGGCAGGGAGCGCAGGGGCAAGCCACGCCGCCGACTAGAGAATGGCGGACCGCCGGGAAGGCGGCCCGGCTCGATGGGGTGTGCGTCGTCTTGCAGCTCTCGCCGAACCCTAGCAGGCAGGGGAGCCCAGATGGCGAACGAGTCCTCCAAGAAATCCAGCGCGAAGAAGTCGTCCGCGAAGCAGGCCGCGTCCAAGCGTGCAGCCGCCAAACGCGCGTCGCGGAAGGCCGCGACAAAGGCCCCGGCGGCGACTCCAGACGATTTGATGCAGTATTACCGGGACATGCTGTTGATCCGCCGCTTCGAAGAGAAGGCGGGGCAGCTTTACGGCATGGGGCTGATCGGGGGCTTCTGCCACCTCTATATCGGCCAGGAGGCCGTGGTGATCGGCATGCAGGCCTGCACCAAGGAGGGCGACTGCGTGATCACCAGCTATCGCGACCACGGCCACATGCTGGCGACCGGCATGGACCCGAAAGGCGTGATGGCCGAGCTGACCGGCCGCGAAGGCGGCTACTCCAAGGGGAAGGGGGGCTCGATGCACATGTTCTCCAAGGAGAAGAACTTCTATGGCGGGCATGGCATCGTCGGCGCGCAGGTGCCGCTGGGCGCCGGCATCGCCTTTGCGCTGCAGTACAAGGGCACCGACAATGTCTGCCTGACCTACACCGGCGACGGCGCGATGAACCAGGGGCAGGTCTATGAGAGCTTCAATATGGCGACGCTCTGGAAGCTGCCGGTGATCTTCGTCATCGAGAACAACAAGTATGGCATGGGCACCTCGGTCGAGCGCAGTTCCGCCACCGGCGCCAACCTGCACGACCGCGGCAAGGCGCACGGCATTCCGGGCTTCGAGGTCGACGGCATGGACGTGCTGGCGGTGCGCGAGGCGGGCGAGGACGCGGTCGCCCACTGCCGCGCCGGCAAGGGGCCGATCATCCTGGAGATGAAGACCTATCGCTATCGCGGCCACTCGATGTCCGATCCGGCGAAGTACCGCTCGAAGGAGGAAGTCAACAAGATGCGTCAGCAGCACGACCCGATCGACCTGGTCCGGGGTCGGCTGATCGACGGCGGCCATGCGTCGGAAGAGGATTTGAAGGCCATCGACAAGGAGGTGAAGCAGATCGTCTCCGAGGCGGCGGACTTCTCGCAACAGAGCCCCGAGCCCGATCCGTCCGAGCTGTGGACGGACGTGCTGTTGGACGCCTGAGACGCCGGATCGATCGGGAGGAGCTTCCAGAAATGACCATACAAGTCCTGATGCCGGCGCTGTCGCCCACCATGACCGAGGGCACGCTGGCGAAATGGAACGTGAAGGAGGGCGACGCGGTCGCCTCCGGCGACGTGATTGCGGAAATCGAGACCGACAAGGCGACGATGGAGTTCGAGGCCGTCGACGAGGGCGTCATCGGTCAGATCCTCGTCGCGGAGGGGACCGAGGGCGTCGCGGTGAACACGCCCATCGCCGTCCTTCTCGAAGAGGGCGAGGACGAGAGCGCGCTGTCGAGCGCCGGCGCGTCGGCCCCTGCCGCAGCGCCCGCCGAGCCTGAGCCCGCGGAGCCCGCGCAGTCCGCGCCGGCCGCTCCGGCGGCCGCGGCGCCGGCTGAAGCCGCGCCGGCGGCGGAGGCCGAATGGACGGGCCCGACAAAGACGCTGGCGGTGCGCGAGGCGCTGCGCGACGCCATGTGGGAGGAGATGGCCCGCGACGAAAGCGTCTTCCTGATGGGCGAGGAGGTGGCCGAGTACCAGGGCGCCTACAAGGTGACGCAGGGGCTGCTTGACGAGTTCGGCGCCAAGCGCGTGATCGACACCCCGATCACGGAGCAGGGCTTCGCGGGGCTCGGCGTCGGCGCCGCCTTCATGGGCTTGCGACCGATCGTCGAGTTCATGACCTTCAACTTCGCCATGCAGGCGATCGACCAGATCATCAATTCAGCCGCCAAGACGCTCTACATGTCGGGCGGCCAGATGGGCGCGCCGATCGTCTTCCGCGGACCGAACGGCGCGGCCAGCCGCGTCGGCGCCCAGCACTCGCAATGCTATGCGAGCTGGTACGCGCATTGTCCGGGCTTGAAGGTCGTCAGCCCCTGGAGCGCCGCCGACGCGAAGGGCCTGCTGAAATCCGCGATCCGCGACCCGAATCCGGTGATCTTCCTCGAGAACGAGATGCTTTACGGCCAGAGCTTCGAGGTGCCGGACGCGGACGACTGGCTCGTGCCGATCGGCAAGGCGAAGGTGGTGCGGCCGGGCAAGGACGTGACCATCACCGCCTTTTCGATCATGGTCGGCCGCGCGCTCGAGGCCGCCGAAAAGCTGGCGGAAGAGGGGATCGACGCCGAGGTCATCGACCTGCGCTCGATCCGGCCGCTCGACGTGGAGACCATCGTGCGCTCGGTCCAGAAGACCAACCGCATCGTGTCCTGCGAGGAGGGGTGGCCTTTCGCCGGAGTCGGCTCGGAGATCGCAGCGCTCATGATGGAGCGCGCCTTCGACTGGCTCGACGCGCCGGTTGCGCGGGTGCACGGCGCCGACGTGCCGCTGCCCTATGCGGCCAATCTGGAGAAGCTGGCGCTGCCCCAGGCCCAGTCCATCGTCGAGGCGGCGAAAGCCGTCTGCTACCGCTGAGCCCGAGCGCGCGGGAGGAGAAACACCATGCCGATCCAGGTGCTGATGCCGGCGCTCTCGCCCACCATGACGGAGGGCGTGCTCGCCAAATGGCACGTCAAGGAGGGCGACGAGGTCGCCTCCGGCGACGTGATCGCGGAGATCGAAACCGACAAGGCGACGATGGAGTTCGAGGCGGTCGACGAAGGCGTCATCGCCAAGATCCTCGTGGCCGAGGGAACCGAGGGCGTCGCGGTCAACGAGCCGATCGCCATCCTGGCCGAGGAGGGGGAGGACCCCGCCGAGGCCGCGAAGGGCTCCGCCGGCGCGCCGGAAGCGTCCGCCGAGCCTGCGGCCGCGGCGCCGGCTGCGCCCGCCGAGCCGACGCCTGCGCCGAGCGCGCCCAGCGCGCCGGCCCCGGCGGCCCCGCGCGCCGCTGGCGGGGAGCGCCTTTTCGCCAGCCCGCTGGCGCGCCGGATCGCGGCCAATGAAGGGCTGGACCTGACCCAGGTGAGGGGCAGCGGCCCGCACGGCCGCATCGTCAAGGCGGATGTGGAGCAGGCGCTTGCCGAAGGGACGGGCGCCGCGGCCCCGGCTGCGGCGGAGGCCAAGGCGCCGGCCGCGGCGGCGACGACGCCTTCGGCCGCGGCCCCGGCGACGCCGCAGGATCCGATCTTCCAGATGCTGCCGCCGTTCGAGGAGCTGCCCAACAGCTCCATGCGCAAGACCATCGCCAAGCGGCTGACCGAATCCGCGCGCGACACGCCGCACTTCAACCTGCAGATCGACGTCGAGATCGACGCGCTGATGGCGATGCGCAAGCAGCTCAATGAGCGCGACGGGGCCGACTACAAGATCTCCGTCAACGACTTCATTGTGAAGGCGACGGCGCTGGCCTTGACCCGCGTCCCGGACGTCAATGTCGCCTACACGGAGGCCGCCACCCTGCGGTTCAGCCGCGTCGACATGGCGATCGCGGTCGCGATCGAGGGCGGGCTGATCACGCCGATCATCAAGGATTGCGCCTCCAAGGGCCTGGCGACGATCTCGAAGGAGGCGAAGGAGCTCGCCGCCAAGGCGCGCGAGGGCAAGCTCAAGCCCGAAGAGTACCAGGGCGGCACCTTCTCGATCTCCAATCTCGGCATGTTCGGGATCAAGAGCTTCAACTCCATTATCAACCCGCCGCAAGGGGCGATCCTCTCCGTCGGCGCGGGCGAGCAGCGGCCGGTGGTCAAGGACGGCGCCCTGGCGGCCGCGACCGTGGTGACGCTCAGCCTCGCGGTCGACCACCGCTGCATTGACGGGGCGACCGGCGCCGCGTTCCTCAAGGTGCTGAGGGAACTCGTCGAAGACCCGATCGCGCTCATGCTCTGAGCGGAGGCGGTCCCTTGGAAAAGGTGAACATCGCAGAGAAGTTCGCAGGGTTTTCCGAGACCTGGCGCCCGAAGACCATCGGAACGGTCGATGACTACGACGTCAAACTCGTCCGCATCGAGGGCGATTTCGTCTGGCACAGCCACCCGGACGAGGACGAGATGTTCCTGTGCCTGGAAGGGCGCTTCACCATGGAGTTCCGGGATCGGAGCGTCGAGGTGGGGCCGGGCGAGATGATCGTCGTGCCGCGCGGCGTGGAGCATCGCCCGCGCGCCGACGCGCAAGCCCGCATCATGCTGTTCGAGCGGCGCGGCGTCGTGAACACAGGGGACGCACCGGCGGGCGATCTGACCGCAGGCGTGGGAGAAAGGATCTAAGCATGGCCGACAAGACCTACGACGTGGCGATCATCGGCGGCGGCCCGGGCGGTTATGTGACCGCCATCCGCGCGGCGCAGCTCGGCTTCAAGACCGCGGTGGTCGAAGCCCAGCATCTCGGCGGCATCTGCCTCAACTGGGGCTGCATTCCGACCAAGGCGCTGCTGCGCACGTCGGAAGTCTATCACTACATGACGCACGCCGCCGACTACGGGCTGAAGGTCGAGGGCGTCTCCTTCGATCTCGACAAGGTCGTCAAGCGCTCCCGCGGCGTGGCGGGCCAGCTTTCCAAGGGCGTGGCGGGCCTCCTGAAGAAGAACAAGGTCGAGGTGATCGACGGCCGGGGCAAGCTCGCCGGCGGCAAGGAGGGCGCCCGCAAGGTCGCGGTCGAAAAGGACGGCAAGCCCGTCGCGGAGCTGACGGCCAAGCACGTGATCCTCGCCACCGGCGCCCGCGCGCGCCAACTGCCGGGGCTCGAGGTCGACGGCAAGCTCGTCTGGTCCTATCGCGAGGCGATGGTCCCCGACATGATGCCGAAATCCCTGATCGTCGTCGGCTCGGGCGCGATCGGGATCGAGTTCGCCAGCTTCTACCGAACCATGGGCGCCGAGGTGACGGTGGTCGAGGTGATGGACCGCATCCTGCCGGTGGAGGACGCCGAGATCTCCAAGTTCGCGCAGAAGAGCTTCGAGAAGCAGGGCATGAAGATCCTCACCAAGGCGACGGTGACATCGCTGAAAAAGGGCTCGGACAGCGTCACGGCGGTCATCGAGAAAGACGGAAAGACGCAGGAGCTCTCCGCCGACCGGCTGATCTCCGCCGTCGGCATCGTCGGCAATGTCGAAGACATCGGCCTTGAGGAGGCCGGCGTCAAAGTGGAGAAGACCCATGTGGTTACGGACGCCTACTCCCGCACGGGCGTCCCGGGGGTCTATGCAATCGGCGACCTGACGGGGCCGCCCTGGCTCGCGCACAAGGCGGAGCATGAGGGCGTGATCTGCATCGAGAAAATCGCGGGCCTGCCCGACGTCCACCCGCTCGAGACCGACCGCATACCGGGTTGCACCTATTGCCACCCGCAGGTCGCGTCGGTCGGCTTGACCGAGGCGCAGGCCAAGGAGGCCGGCCATGAGGTCAAGGTCGGTCGCTTCAGCTTCATCGGCAACGGCAAGGCGATCGCGCTCGGCGAGCCCGAAGGGCTGGTCAAGACCGTGTTCGACGCGAAGACGGGCGAACTCCTGGGCGCGCACATGATCGGCGCGGAGGTGACCGAACTGATCCAGGGCTACTCCATCGCCAAGACGCTGGAGACCACCGAGGCGGAACTGATGCACACGGTCTTCCCGCATCCGACGCTCAGCGAGATGATGCATGAAGCGGTGCTCGACGCCTATGGCCGCGTCATTCACATGTGACCGGCGCCGGCCCAGGGGCGCGCCCGACCGACGCCTCCAAGGCCGGGGAGACAATTGCAAGAATTTAAATAAAATTTTATTGGACTTTTCTATACAGTCTTTGCTTTTCATGTATGGTCTCCGCCGTGGTAACCCGCTAGGGTTTTCGGCGATGGTGCGCTTCGGGCGCGGTGCGCGGCGCGCGCCGGGTCTGCGGTTGGCGACTCCGCCACGTGAAGCGTTGAATCGCACAGCCGGGGGGACGGAATGGCATGCGGGCGGAAGCCATCCAGGGCGGCGCGGAAAGCGGGGCCCCGATGAACGAGTCACCGCGCGAGAGCGTCTCCACCGGACCGGGTGCGCTTCAGGTGGATCACCCCAACGTTCTTTCAGTCCAACGCGAGTTGAGCCTCGACCAGAACCGCTGGCGCTACGGCTTGGTGATCGTGACCGATCTCTCGCTCGATCCCGGCGACCCGGCCCACAGCCCGGTGAAGCTGGACGAGATGGTGCGCGCCGTGATCGCGGCCGCTCGTCAGGCGTCGGTCGGCTACGACGTCCTCACGCTGCGCAACGGCGTCTGATCCACACGCAGACCGTCGGCGCGCCGGTCCAGGACAAGCACGCGATAGCCGGCGGCCGCCTTGACCGGACCGCGCCGACCGACCAAGTTCATCCCCCCGGGCCGCCGCAAGGGCGGGCCGCGACAATCGGTTGATCGCCATGACTGACACCCTCGACGACAAAGCCGGCGTCGTGCGCCGGGTCCGCGCCTTCCGCCATCCGGAAAAGCGCAACCGTCCGGACAATCCGATCCAGCGCAAGCCGGACTGGATTCGCGTCAAGGCGCCGGTCAGCCGGGAGTATCAGGCCACCCGCAAGCTCGTGGAGGATCACGGACTCGTCACGGTCTGCCAGGAGGCCGGGTGCCCGAACATCGGCGAGTGCTGGTCCAAGAAGCACGCCACCTTCATGATCATGGGCGAGATCTGCACCCGCGCCTGCTCCTTCTGCAACGTCTCCACCGGCAAGCCGGACGCGCTGGATTCGGGGGAGCCGGAGCGGGTGGCCGACGCGGTCGAGAAGCTTGGCCTCGAGCATGTCGTGATCACGTCGGTCGATCGGGACGATCTGCCGGACGGCGGCGCGCAGCATTTCGCCGCGGTGATCGGGGCGATCCGAGCGCGCTCCCCGGACACCACGATCGAGATCCTGACGCCCGATTTCAAAGGCAAGGAAGGCGCGATCGAAGCGGTCGTCGCGGCGCGTCCGGACGTCTTCAACCACAATCTGGAAACCGCGCCCCGACTTCACCCGACGATCCGCCCCGGCGCGCGCTACTTCACGTCGCTCGAACTGCTGCACCGGGTGAAGCGCCTGGACCCGGCGATGTTCACCAAGACCGGCCTGATGGTCGGCCTCGGCGAGAGCGCGGAGGAGGTGGCCCAGGTCATGGACGATGCGCGCGCCGCCGGCGTCGATTTCCTGACCATCGGCCAATATCTGCAGCCGACCGTGAAACACGCGGCGGTCGATCGCTTCGTGACGCCGGACGAGTTCGACTCCTACGCCCGCCAGGCGCGCGCGAAAGGCTTCCTGATGGTCTCGTCGTCGCCGCTGACCCGGTCCAGCTACCACGCCGGCGACGATTTCCGGCGGCTTCGGGCGGCGCGCGCGGCGCAGCTCGCCGGCGCGGCGGAGTAGGCAGGGGCGTGGGCGGGCGGCGGCCCGCCGCCCATTCAGCCTGCGGTCCGAGGGGAGCCGGTCTTGCCCAAACACGCGGAAGTCAAACACCTGCCCTACGGGGCCGAGCAGATGTTCGACCTCGTGGCGGACGTAGGCCGCTATCCCGAGTTCTTGCCCTGGTGTCGCGGCGCGCGCATTCGCCGCCGGGAGGGCGACCTCATCGTCGCCGACCTGATCATCGGCTTCAAGGGGATCACGGAACGCTTCACCAGTCGTGTGCAACTCGATCGGGACAATCTGATCATTGATGTCGCCTATGAAGACGGACCCTTCAAATATCTGAAAAATCATTGGAAATTCATCGAGGAAGAAGGCGGCTGCCTGGTCGATTTCTACGTCGAGTTCGAGTTCCGGTCGCGTATGCTGCAGCGCATGATCGGCCTCGTGTTCACCGAAGCGGTGCGGCGGATGGTGAACGCCTTCGAAGGCCGGGCGCGCGATCTGTACGGGGACCCGTGAGCGAGGGCGAACTGCAATTGCAGTTTCCCCAGAATCGCTCGTTACGAAATCGAAACGCTCTCTTGCGTTCTTGACGGGGGGCGCCACAAGGTCTTGACCGGCGACAGCCCAGTTCGGACTCGCGAACGGGCTGAATCGGATTATGCTAGGCGCCATCCCTAATTCGCGAGCGCGCGCCCCCGTGATCACCCCCGCCCAAATCCGCGCCGGCCGCGCCATGATCAACGCCAAGCAGAGCGAGTTGGCGAAGGCCGCCGGCATTTCGCTCGCCACCCTCAACAACATCGAACGCGGCGTGGGCGACCCGCGCGTCAGCACGCTTGAGGCGATCGAGCGCGCGCTCGCCGCCGCCGGGGTCGAGGTCGACCAGGACGGCGTCAGCCAAAGCGTGCGGCTGATGAGCCTCTCGCGGCCGAGCGCCTACGAGACCTATTTCGCCAGCCAGCGGATTCTGGAGCTGATCGGACCCGGCAGCCTGTTGAAGCTCGACCGGTTGCTGTTCTTCGCGCGTTGGGACCATGCGGCCGCGGACGCCGCCGACCGGCACCGCATCTGCCTGCTGATCGAGGGCAAGACCCGCGCCGTGCTGTTCGATCAGGTGAAATTCACGCTGAACGGCGGCGCGCGGGCGGCGGAGACCGCCGGCATCCTGCTCGCCGCCTACGCGCTGCATGCGGACCGGCTGCACTATCTGCCGGATGTGATGGAGGACACCACCATCGCGCCGTTGGAGGAGGCCGTGCGCCGGCTGCGCGACATGAGTTGGCGACGCATGGTGCATCCGAAGCCCTTCATCGACGCGTTCGACGATTGGGACGCCCGCGCGGAAAGCTTCGGGCGGCGCGAGGCGCACCCCTTCGCGGCGCTCGTGGCGCGGCTCGACCGAGGGCCCGACGGGTCCGAAGACGTCGCCTGGATCGACAGGGCCGAAAGCGACGCCGGGACCGACTCCCACGGGCCTGATTGATCCGGATCAACGACAGCGCCGCCAGGGCGGGTCATGACCCGACGGGCGAGGCGCACCGCTAGTCGGCGCGCCGCGGGCGATCGGGACGGACGCCGCCGTGACCATTCTCTTCCAGCTTTTTGTGGTTCTGCTGTTGGCGCGGCTCTTCGGAGAGGCGAGCCACCGCCTGGGCCAGCCCACCTCGGTGGGCGAGATCGTCGCGGGCGCCGCCGCCGCGACGGCCGTCGCCTGGCTGGCGCCCGAGTTCCCCCCGCTCGCCGACCTGCCGGACAGCCCGGTCGTCAGCTATTCGGCCGAGGTCGGGATTTTCACCCTGATCCTGCTGGCCGGGGTCGAGATGAAGCCGGCCGAGATCGTCCAGCGCTCCTGGCGCAGCGTGGCGGTCGCGGCGGGCGGCGCGCTGATGCCGCTGGCCCTGGGCTTCGGCTTCGTCTGGTTTCTGGCCGCGGACAATCCCGACCGCCTGCCGCTCGCTCTGCTGACGGGCGTGGCGCTGGCGATCACCGCGCTCCCGGCGAGCGTGCGGGTGCTGGAGGATCTGGGGCTGATGGGCGGCGAGACCGCGCGCGTCATCCTCGCCGCCGCCGTGATCGACGACGTGCTGGGCCTGATTCTGCTCGCCGTGCTGCTGGCGGTGATTGAGACCGGCGGCGCGCCGGCGCCGCTCGCGCTTGCCCTGATGTTGGGGAAGGTGGCGCTGTTCTTCGGGCTCTCGATCGGCTTCGGCTGGCATATCTATCCGCATATCCGGCGCGGAGTCGCCATGATGCAGGCCATGTCGGTGGAGGCTTCGGCCTTGGTCATGGCGGCTCTGGCCTATGGGGCGTTGGCGGAGCTGTTGGGGTTGCACTGGATTCTCGGGCCCTTCATGGCGGGCATGTTCTTCGAACCTGAGCATGTCGGCGCGGCCGTCTATGAGCGGATCCGCATGGCCGTCGCCAGCTTGGTCAACGGCGTGCTCGGCCCGCTCTTCTTCTTCACGATCGGGTTGTCGATCGACCTGACGGTGGCGGCCGCGGCGCCCGGGCTGGTCGCCGGCTTGCTGAGCGTCGCCTTCCTGGGGAAGCTCCTGGGCGCGGGGCTTCCGGCCTACGCCTTCGGTCTGTCGCCGCGCCAAGCGGCCGCGGTGGGGGCGGGGATGTGCTCGCGCGGGGCGGTGGAGTTGGTGATCCTCTCGATCGCCTTACAGAGCGGCCTGATCGCCCGCGGCAACGGCGAGGCGGGCCATCTCTTCTCCGCCCTCGTGCTGACGGCGGTCGTCACCACCATCGCCGCGCCGATGCTGATGCGCTGGTTTCTGCGCGACGCGCAGCCAGTTTCTAGTGAAGCCGCGCGAGCGCCATCGCCAGCGCCTTCCCGACCGACTGCAACCGCACCGCATCGCGGTCGCCGGAGAAATGATTCTCGCTGACCTGCGTTTCCTCGCCCCTGAGGGCGCAGCCGACATAGACGAGCCCGGCCGGCTTGCGATGGGACGCCCCGGGCCCGGCGACCCCCGTCACCGAAAGCGCCAGATCGACGGGCGCGGCCTGTAGCGCGCCGTCCGCCATGGCGCGGGCGACCGCCTCGCTGACGGCGCCGACGGTCTCGAAAAGCTCCATCGGCACGCCGAGCAGATCGCGCTTGGCCTGATTGGTGTAGGTCACGAAGCCGCGCTCGACCACCTTGGAGGAGCCGGCGACCGCGGTCAGGCACCCTGACACCAGGCCGCCGGTGCAGGATTCCGCGCAGGCGAGCATCAGCCCCTTCGCTTCGCACAGCGCGTGCAGGCGGCGCGCGTCGGCCAGAAGATCTTCGGGAAACATCACAACAGGCCTCCGAACTCTACGAGCGCCCACAGGATCGCGCCGGCCGCCGCGCCCGCCAGCAGGTCGTCGACCATGACGCCGAACCCGCCGGGGAGGCGGCGGTCCGCCCAACCGATCGGCCCCGGTTTCCAGATGTCGAACAACCGGAACAGCAGGAAGGCCGCCGCCGCTCCCTGCAAGGTGAGGGCGGCCCCGGCCAGCGGCAAGGCCGCCAGCGCGATCCATTGGCCCGCCACCTCATCGATCACCACTTCCGGCGCGTCATGCCGTCCCGCGCCGCGCTCGTACGCGTCCGCCGCCCAGACGCCGCCGACGGCCGCCAGCGCCGCCGCCAGATAGAGCGCCAGCGGATTGATCGCCCAGAGCCCGCAGCCGATCGCCAGCGCTGCGAGCGATCCCCAGGTCCCCGGCGCCGGCCGCAAGAGCCCGGCCCCAAACCACAGGGCGATCAGCGTCGCCAGCATCGGCGGTCCGCCGCGCGGGGGCGGCTGGACGCCGTCGCCCTGCGGCTCAGTCATCGTCGCACGGGTCGGCGGAGGGCAGGGCGAGGGTGGCCGCGGCCTGCGCGGCCGCGCCTTCCTTGCGGCCGGTGAAGCCCAGCCCTTCCGTGGTCGTCGCCTTGATCGAGACGCGCGCGGTCGCGACGCCGGCGATCTCCGCGATGCGCCGGCGCATGGCCTCGCGATGCGGGCCGATCTTGGGCGCCTCGCAGATCAGCGTCACGTCGAGATGGCGGATCGCGCCGCCCCGCGCCGCAACCAACCCGACGGCGTGGGCGAGAAAGGCCGACGAATCGGCCCCACGCCATTGCGGATCGCTGGGCGGGAAATGCTGGCCGATGTCGCCGTCGCCAAGCGCCCCCAGAATCGCGTCGGTCAGCGCGTGCAGACCGACATCCGCGTCCGAATGCCCGGCGAGCCCGCGATCATGCGCAAGGCGCACGCCGCACAAGGTCACGTGATCGCCCGCCGTGAAGCGGTGCACGTCGTATCCGGACCCCACCCGCGTCTCCAGCGCGCCGGCGAGCAGCCGCTCGGCGCGCGCGAAATCCTCCGCCGTGGTCAATTTCTGCGCCTCCCATGCGCCGGGAACGAGAATCACCGTCTTGCCCATCGCCTCGAACAGACCCGCGTCGTCGGTCGCCGGCGCGACGCCGGCCAGCGCCGCCTCGCGATGGGCCGCCAGGATGTCGGGGAAGCGGAAGCCCTGCGGCGTCTGCACGGCGTAGAGGTCATCGCGCGGCGCCGTTTCCTCGACATGAAGGGCTCCGTCCGCGTCGGCGCGGCCGCGCTTCAACGTGTCCGCAACCGCCAACGCCGGGACGGCTGCGCCGGCCTCGGACGCGGCGCGAATCACCCGGGAGATCATCGCCGCCGGCGCGCCCGGTCTTGCAGCGTCGTGGATCAGCACAAGATCCGGCGGCGGCCGCATCCCTTTTTCGAGTGATTTCAGGCCATTGAAGACCGACTCTTGACGGGTTGCGCCGCCGAGGATCGGGTCGGCGAGGCCCAGGGCGCCGACGGCGCTGCGATAGCGCTCTTGATCCTCCGCGCCGATCACGCAGCGCACCTCGTCCACCTCAGGATGCGCAAGAAAGGCGTCGACCGCGCGACGCAGCACGGCCCGGCCCGCCAACAGGCGGTATTGCTTCGGTACGCCGCCGCCGGCGCGCACGCCGCGTCCGGCCGCGACGACCAGCGCGGCGACGCGCGGCCGCATGGGCGCGGCGTCGCGAGAGCCGTCGGGAAACGCGGCGATCGAGGCTTTGGCGGCGGGTTCTGTCATGGGCGTGCGAAGCAGGTCGTGAAGGGACGGATGCGCGGTGCTATATAACCCGCCATGAGCGCTGTGTCCCTTCCTCTTCACCTGCTGGCCGCCGCGAGCCTGCTGCCCGCGGCGCTGGCTCTGCTGCTGCGCCCGGTCGAGCGGGCGGCGGGCCGGGACGCGATCTATTGGGGCTTGCTGCTGCTCGGCGCCGCGGGCCCGATCGGGCTCAGCGTCGCGCTGCTCGGGGGCGGATGGCGGGCGGGCTTCGGGATCTCGCTTTGGGTGACGGCGGCGGGCGCGATCACGGTGTTCGCGATCATCGCGGCCATCGAGCCGACGGCGCGGCGGCTGATCCTGCTGCTTGCGCCCTATCTGGCGCTGCTCGGGCTGATCGCGACCGTCTGGGCGGAGACCGAGCAGGCGGGACCGGCCATCGGCCGGGACGCGCGCGATCCATGGCTGACGCTGCATATCGTGATCTCGGTCGCCGCCTATTCGGTGATCTCGCTCTCGGCGATTGCGGCGCTGTCCACCATCCTGCAGGAGCGCGCGCTGAAGCGCCGGACCCCCAGCCGGCTGACCCGCCGACTTCCCGCCGCCGCCGACGCGGAGGCGCTGGAGCATCGCCTGCTCTTTGCGGCGGAACTGCTGCTCGGTCTCGGCCTGCTGACGGGGATGGGCGCGCTGATGGCCCAGACCGGGCGGATCTTCGTCGTCGATCACAAGACGATGCTGACCCTGGTCGCCTTCGCCGCCATCGCCGGCCTGCTGTGGGCGCGGGCGCGCCTGGGGCTGCGCGGACGCAAGGCGGCGCACTACGTGCTGTTGGCCTATCTGCTGATCACGCTGGGCTTTCCAGGGGTTAAGTTCGTCACCGACGTGCTGATCCGCTGAGGGCCTGCGCGCGATTTCCTTTTACAGCCGGGCCCTTTCGGGCGTACAAGGCCGACAACACTGCCTATAGTTTGGGCGAATTGGGGTAGCGGATGCCAACTGCCTATTCGGCGGGCAATGACCGGGCGTCAGACGCGAAAGCGCGCCCGGCGCTTCGGATCGGGTCCTTCGCGATCGATCCGCCGGTGCTGCTCGCCCCGATGTCGGGCGTCACCGATCCGCCGTTTCGGCGGTTGGCCCGCCGGCTCGGCGCCCCGGCCGTCGTCTCCGAGATGATCGCGAGCCGGGAAGCCTTGCGCGAATCCCGCGTCACGCTCAACCGCCTCAAGGCCGAGCGCGACGAGCGCCCCCGGATCGTGCAACTCGCCGGGCATGATCCGGCGGCCGTCGCCGAGGCGGTGCGGTTCTGCCTCGACCTCGGGGCGGACGCGATCGACCTCAACTTCGGCTGTCCGGCCAAGAAGGTCACCAACAAGGAGTGCGGCTCGGCCCTGATGCGGGAGCCGGACCGGGCGGCCGCCATCATGGAGGCCGCGGTCGAGGCGGCCGCGCCCCACGGCGCGCCGGTGACGGCGAAAATGCGCACCGGCTGGGCCGCCGACGCGCGCAACGCGCCGGAGATCGCGCGCCGGGCGGAAGCCGTCGGAATCGCCGCGCTGACCGTGCATGGCCGAACGCGCGACCAGAAATACGCGGGCGCCGCCGATTGGCGCTTCATCCGGGAGGTGAAACAGGCCGTCTCGATCCCCGTCACGGCGAACGGCGACGTCGTCGATGCGGCGAGCCTGGACGCCTGCCTGGCGCAGTCCGGCGCGGACGCCGTGATGATCGGCCGCGGTGCCTATGGCCGCCCGTGGATCGTGGGGCAGGCCGCGCAGTACATGCGCACCGGGCGCTGGCCCGACGATCCGCCGCCGTCCGTCGTCGCGGACCTGACGATCGAGCATTACGAGGCGATGCTGAGCCACTACGGCCGCCATCGCGGGCTGCGGCACGCCCGCAAGCATCTGAGCTGGTCGCTGAAGGCGGCGCGCGACCGGGACGGGCGGGGCCTGCCGGGCGCCGCCGCGCTGCGCGACCGGCTGATGCGCGAAGAGGACCCCGCGGCGGTCATCCGGCTGCTGCGCGAGGCCTTCGCCCGCCTGGAGGGCGCCGGAGCGCCCGACCGTAGGGGCGACGTCGATCGGTTGGGCGCCCGCGAGGCCGCATGACGGAGCGCGCCCGATGCTGAGGATCGCCGAAGACCCGGAACCCGGGGCGGAGCGCGTCGCGCCGGCCGCCGACGCCATCCTCGACGCGCTGACCGAACCGGTCCTGGTGGTCGACCGCCAGGATGACGTGATCTTCCTGAACGGGTCGGCCGAAATCTTCTTCTCCGCCAGCCGGGCGGCGCTCGCCGGGAGCAACCTGCAGACGCTGATCCCGCATGACAGCCCGCTCTTGGCGCTGGTCGCCAAGGTGCGCCGAACCCAGGCGAGCATGACGGAGTACGGGGTCCAGCTTCAGACGCCGCGGATCGGGCGGCACACATTGTCCATCGACGCGGCGCCGCTGGCCGACCTGGACGGCGCCGTGGTGATCACGCTGAAAGAGCACACCATCGCCGGCAAGATCGACGACGCGCTGACGCAGCGCGGCGCGGCGCGCTCGGTCAGCGCGCTCTCGGCGATGTTGGCGCACGAGGTCAAGAACCCGCTGTCCGGCATCCGCGGGGCGGCGCAACTTCTGGAATCGATGGTTCCGGGCGAGGACCGCGCGCTCACCCAACTGATCCAGGAGGAGACCGACCGCATCGTGAAGCTGGTCGAGCGCATGGAGGTGTTCTCCGACCGGCCGACCCTGGAGCGCTCGGCGGTCAACATCCATGTCGTCCTCGACCGCGTGCTGCAGCTCGCCCGCAACGGCTTCGCCAAGGGCGTTCGGCTGACGGCCGACTACGACCCGTCCCTGCCGCCCGTCTACGGCGACAAGGACCAGCTGGTCCAGGTCTTCCTGAACCTGGTGAAGAACGCGGCCGAGGCGGTTCAGGGCGCCGGCGTCCCGGACGCCGAGATCGTCGTCAAGACCGCTTTCCGACACGGCGTGCGGCTCGCGGTGCCGGGCCTCGACAGCCGCATGCATCTGCCCTTGGTCGTCATGGTGCGCGACAACGGCCCCGGCATCCCGGAAGACATCCGCCGCCATCTCTTCGACCCCTTCATCACGACCAAGCAGGGCGGGACCGGTCTGGGCCTCGCGCTGGCCGCCAAACTGATCGGCGATCATGGCGGCGTCATCGATATGGAGAGCCGGCCGCGCCGCACCGTGTTCAGCGTGATGCTGCCGATGCTGCGCACGGCGACGCCGTTCGACCCGGAGAGTGACGGGGAGGCAGGGGAGGTCCGCGGCCGTGGCTGACGAAACCATCCTCGTCGCCGACGACGACAAGGCGATCCGAACGGTCGTCATGCAGGCGCTCGGCCGGCTCGGCTACGACGTGCGGGCCACGGGCAACGCGGCCACCCTGTGGCATTGGGTCAGCGAGGGGGAAGGCGATCTCGTCATCACCGACGTGATCATGCCGGACGGCAACGGCCTCGACCTGATCCCGCAGATCCGCAAGCAGCGCCCGGAATTGCGCGTCATCGCGATGAGCGCCCAGAACACGCTGCTGACCGCCGTGAAGGCGACCGAGCGGGGCGCTTTCGAATACCTGCCGAAGCCCTTCGATCTGTCGGACCTTGTGGAAGCGGTCCGCCGTGCGCTGGCCGCGCCGAGCGCCGGCGAGGGAGCCGAAGGGCCGGACGATCAGGGCGAGGAACTGCCGCTGATCGGACGCAGCCAGGCGATGCAGGAGGTCTACCGCGTCATCGCGCGGCTGACCGGCACCGACCTGTCCGCCTTGATCACCGGCGAATCCGGCACCGGCAAGGAGTTGGTGGCCCGCGCGCTGCACGATTTCTCGCGCCGGCGCGGCGGCCCCTTCGTGGCCATCAACATGGCCGCGATCCCCCGCGAACTGATCGAAAGCGAGCTGTTCGGCCACGAGAAGGGGGCCTTCACCGGCGCGACGCAGCGCTACGCCGGCCGATTCGAGCAGGCCCAGAGCGGGACGCTCTTCCTCGACGAGATCGGCGACATGCCGTTCGAAGCGCAGACGCGTCTGCTGCGCGTCCTGCAGGAAGGCGAATACACCACCGTCGGCGGCCGTCAGCCGATCAAGACCGACGTGCGCATCGTCGCCGCGACCCACCGCGACCTGCGGCAGCTCGTCACCCAAGGTCGTTTTCGCGAGGATCTCTACTATCGCCTGAACGTGGTGCCGATCCGCCTGCCGCCGCTGCGCGAACGGCGCGAGGACGTCCCGGACCTGGTGCGCCATTTCCTGGCCCAGGCCGTCGAAGAAGGCCTGCCCGCCAAGACCCTGACCGGCGGCGCCATGGACCGCCTGCGCCAGCATCGCTGGCCCGGCAATGTGCGAGAGCTGGAAAATCTCGTCCGGCGTCTGGCCGCGCTTTACGCCGAGGACACGATCGGCGTCGATGTGATCGAGGCCGAACTGGCCGATGGCGCCGCCTTGGCGGCGAATGGCGGCGGCGAAGGCGGATCCGATCGGCCCGGTGATGGGGAAAGCCTCGGGGAGGCGGTCGAACGGACCCTCAAGCGCTTCTTCGCCGCCCATGGCGAGGCGCTGCCGCCGAACGGTCTCTACGAGCGCGTGCTGCACGAGGTTGAACGGCCGTTGATCGAACTCTGCCTCGACGCCACCCGGGGCAATCAGATCAAGGCGGCGGAACTGCTCGGGTTGAACCGCAATACGCTGCGCAAGAAGATTCGCGAGCTGGATATTCAGGTGGTTCGGGGCGGGCGAACCGGGTAAACCGGGGCGAAGGCGCGGCCGCGCGGCGCTTGGCCCCGCATCCGCGGCCCGCGACGGACCCGAGGATCATGAGCGCAGACGCCGACAAGCTGGACGCCGAGGCGGAAGAGGAGACGGCCGGCGCAGCCGACCGCAGCGGCGGCCGCGGGCTTGCGCGCCGCCTCGTCGACTGGTTCGCCAGCCCTCGGGTCTCCCGCATCATGGCGTTCCTGCTGCTCGGCCTGGCGATCGCGGCGGGGGCGGGCACCTATGCGGCCTTCACGGGCGTTCCGCCCTTTGGCGACGATCCGGACATCCTCGTCGCCCTGATCAACCTCAATCTGGTCCTGCTGCTGCTCGTCAGCGTGATCGTCATCCGCCGCATCGTCGCCGTCTGGGCGGAGCGGCGTCGCGGATCGGCCGGGTCCAGGCTCTATGTCAAGCTCGTGGTGCTGTTCGGACTGCTGTCGGTCGCGCCGGCGATTGTCGTCGCGATCTTCTCCTGGCTGTTCTTCGACCTGGGGTTGGAGAGTTGGTTCAGCGAACGGGTGCGCACGGCGGTCTCCGAGAGCCGCGAGGTGGCGGAGGCCTATCTCGACGAGCACCAAAAGAATATTCGCACCGACGCGCTGCGCATCGCCCGCGACCTGAACAACGACGCGCGCCTGCTGCAACCGAACCCCACGCTGATGAACCGCATGCTGGACATTCAGCTTCGGCTGCGCGACCTCAGCGAGGCGATCATCTTCGAAGGCTCGACGCGTCGCATCGTCTCCCGCGCCGGGCTGACCGTCGTCCTGGAGTTCGAGCCGATCAAGGAGTCCTTCGTCGCGGAGGCCGCCCAGGGCGAGGTGGTGCTGCTCACCAGCGACGCCGACGATCGGGTGCGCGCGCTCATCAAGCTCGACAATTTCATCGACCTTTATCTCTATATCGGCCGCCTGGTGGACCCGAAGGTGTTGGCGCGGATCGAGCAGACGATCGGCGCCGTGCAGCAGTTCGAGCGCCTGGAGGGTCAGCGATCCGACATCCGCGTTTCCTTCGCGCTCGCCTTCATGGTGGTGTCGATGCTTCTGCTGCTCACCGCGGTCTGGATCGGCCTGAATGTCGCCAGCCAGCTCTCCCAACCGATCAGCATCCTGATCGGCGCCACCGAGAAGGTGCGCAGCGGCGATCTCGCCGCCCGCGTGCCGGAGAGCGGGGACCGCGACGACGAACTCGGCCTCTTGAGCCGCGCCTTCAACAGGATGACGACACAGCTCAGCTCCCAGCGCGGCGAACTGCTCGAGGCCGCCAAACAGATCGACGAACGCCGACGCTTCACCGAAGCCGTCCTGGCCGGCGTCTCCGCCGGGGTGATCGGATTGGACGCCGACGGGCGCATCGACCTGCCGAACCGTGCGGCGTCCGATCTTCTGGGGATCGAACTGGACGAGCATCTGGGCGATCCCCTGGCCGACGCGGCGCCGGAAATGGCGCCGCTGCTCGAAGAGGCGCGGGCCAAGCGTTCGGGCCGGTTTGCGGAATCGCAGATCCGGATCGCGCGCAACGGCTACGCGCGCACCCTGCTCGTGCGGGTTGGGGCGGAGCGGGAGGAGGACGCGCGCGGAGTCCCCAGCGGTCCGGTGCAGGGCTATGTCGTCACCTTCGACGACGTGTCGCTTCTGCTCGCCGCGCAGCGCAAGGCGGCCTGGGCCGACGTAGCGCGCCGGATCGCCCACGAAATCAAGAACCCGCTGACCCCGATCCAGCTCTCGGCGGAGCGTCTGAAACGAAAGTACCTCAAAGAGATAGAGAGCGATCCTGAGACCTTCGTCACCTGCACCGACACGATCGTGCGCCATGTCGGCGACATCGGCCGGATGGTGGACGAGTTCTCCAGCTTCGCACGCATGCCGGCCCCGACAATGAGCGATCAGGATCTCAGCGACATCGTGCGTCAGGCGGTCTTCCTGCAGCGCAATGCGAATCCGGACGTGCAGTACGCGGTCGATTTGCCGCCTGCGCCGGTGCGCGCGCGCTGCGATGGGCGCCAGATCAGCCAGGTCGTGACCAATCTCTTGCAGAACGCCGCTGACGCGATCAACGGGCGCGAGCAGGCCGACCCCGCGCCCGGACGGATCGCGGTGCGCTTGATTGACCGGGGCCGCCCGGACGACAATGGGTCGGATGGCGCGGCGGACGGCGCCGTGCGGATCGAGATCGAGGACAATGGCCGCGGCCTGCCGAGCGTCGATCGCGACCGTCTGACCGAACCTTATGTCACCACGCGCGAAAAGGGCACAGGCCTGGGGCTGGCGATCGTGAAGAAGATCATGGAAGACCATGGCGGCGCCTTGGATTTGCGCGACGCGCCCGGCGGGGCCGGAGCCCTTGTCGTGCTGACCCTGCCGCTGGAGCCTGCGTCGGGCGGCCGTGCGGGCCGGTCCGAGTCACTGGACGCGGCGCCGGGGGACGAAACGCATGGCGCATGACATCCTGATCGTCGACGACGAGGCGGACATCCGGATGCAGATCGCCGGCATCCTAGAGGACGAGGGCTATGAGCCGCGCGAGGCGGCGAACAGCGCGGAAGCGCTCGACGCCGTGGCGCGCCGCCAGCCGGCCCTGGTCGTCCTGGACGTCTGGCTGGCCGGCAGCGAGTTGGACGGGTTGCAGATTCTGGAGCGGATAAAGCGCGACCATCCCGCCCTGCCGGTCATCATGATCAGCGGGCACGGCACCTTCGACATGGCCGTCAGCGCGACGAAGACCGGGGCCTACGATTTCATATCCAAGCCTTTCAAGACCGATGTGCTGTTGCATACGGTCGGCCGCGCGATCGAGGATTCGCGGCTGCGGCGGGAGAACGAATCCCTGCGCCGATTGTCGGGCGCGGCGCTCCTGGAGGAGCTCGTCGGCTCGTCGCCCGCGCTGCAGGACATCCGGCGGTCGATCGAGAAGCTGGCGCAAACCGACAGCCGGGTGCTGATTACCGGCCCGTCGGGGGCCGGAAAGGGCGCGATCGCGCGCGTCATCCACGCCAAATCGGCCCGCCGCACAGGCCCGTTCATCCAGCTCAACTGCGCCGGCCTTCAGGCCGAAACGCTCGAGGAGGCTCTGTTCGGCCGGGAAGCGACCGCCGATACGCCTCGTCATGTCGGCGTGCTGGAGCAAGCCCACGGCGGCGCTTTGCTGTTGGACGAGGTGGCGGACATGCCGCCGCCGATCCAGGGAAAGATCGCCCGGGTCCTGCACAGCCTGCGCTTTCAGCGGTTGGGCGGCGCGCAGACGGTGGAGGTGAATGTCCGCATCCTGTCGACGACGGCGCGCGACCTGTCCGCGCTGATGGCGGCGGGCGCGTTCCGGGAAGACCTGTTCTATCGCTTGGCCGTGGTGCCTCTGGCGGCGCCGCCGCTCAGCGATCGCCGCGAGGACATCCCGGATCTGGCGCGTCATTTCATGCGGCTGGCGGCGACCGCGCGGGGCCGCACGCCGCGGCCGTTGGGCGAGGGCGCGCTCGCCGCGATGCAGGGGCACGACTGGCCCGGAAACGCCTGGGAAGTGATCAATGTGATCGAACGGCTTCTCTTGGAAAGCGGCGGCGGCGACGAGCCGATCGGGGCCGAGGCGGTGATCCAGGCGATCGGCGAGACGGGCCGGACGACGATCGGCTGGGAAGGGGCGGGCGAGGTGATGAATCGACCGCTGCGCGAGGCGCGCGAGGCCTTCGAGCGCGAATACCTGCTCTTCCATCTGACCCGGTTCGGCGGCAATATCAGCCGCACGGCGGAATTCGTGGGCATGGACCGTGCGGCGCTGCATCGTAAGCTGAAAGGGCTCGGCGTCAGCGCACCCAACCGCGCGACGACGGATCGGGCGCCGCCCGAAGGCGCCGCGGACGAACCGGCGGGCGCGCCGTGACGGACGCTCAGCTTCCCCTTTCCACGGCCGCTCTTTCCATGGCCCCTCTATCCATGACCCCACTATCCATGGGACGATTCGCATGAAGGTCGTGATCTGCGGCGCCGGCCAGGTCGGCTTCCACATCGCCCGCTATCTGGCGGGTGAGAACAACGACGTCACCGTCGTGGACCAGTCGCCGGAGCTCATCGGCAAGATCAACGATCAGCTCGACGTCCAGGCTTTCGTCGGCCACGCCTCGCACCCCGACGTGCTGGAGCGCGCCGGCGCCGGCGACGCCGACATGCTGATCGCGGTCACCTTCGCCGACGAGGTGAACATGATCGCCTGCCAGGTCGCGCATTCGCTGTTCAACGTGCCGACCAAGATCGCGCGGATCCGGCAGCAGAACTATCTCGATCCGCTGTGGGCGAACCTGTTCGCGCGCGATCAGTTGCCGATCGACGTCATCATCTCGCCGGAGATCGAGGTGGCGCGCGCCATCGCGCGTCGCATCCGGGTGCCCGGCGCCTTCGAGATGATCCCGATGGCGGAGGACCGGGTGCGGGTGATCGGCGTGCGCTGCACCGAAAGCTGCCCGGTCATCCACACGCCGTTGCGGCAACTGACCTCGCTGTTCCCGGATCTGAACATCACGGTGATCGCGATTCTGCGGGACGAGGTGCTGCAGGTGCCCTCCGCGGACGATCAGATGCTGCCCGGCGACGAGGTCTATTTCGTGGCCGAGACGGGCCATGTCGCGCGCGCCATGGCGGTCTTCGGCCATGAGGAGAAGGAGACGCGCCGCCTGATCATCGTCGGCGGCGGCAATATCGGCGCCGTGCTGGCCGACGACATCGCCAACTCCGAGGACGGCTACACCGCCAAGATCATCGAGCTGGGCAAGGCCAGGGCGCGAAAGGTGGCGGAGATGCTGCCGACCACCACCATCATCCAGGGCGACGCGCTCGACCATGAGATCCTGGAAGAGGCGGGCGTGCGCACCGCCGACGCGATCGTTGCGGTGACCGACCATGACGAGAGCAACGTGCTCTGCTCGCTGCTGTCCAAACGCTATGGGGTCGAGCGCGCGGTCACGCTGATCAATAAGACGAACTACGGGCCGCTGATCACCGCGCTCGGCGTCGACGTGGTGGTCAGCCCGCGGGAGATCACCGCCTCGACCATCCTTCAGCACGTGCGGCGCGGCCGCATCCGCTCGGTGCATTCGCTGCGCGACGGCTTCGCGGAGATCATCGAGGCGGAGGCGCTGGAGACATCGACGCTCGTCGGGCAACCGCTCAAGGACGCGCGACTGCCGAACGGCGTCATCGTTGGGGCCGTGGTGCGCGGCGATCAGGTCATCATCCCGCGGCCCGACACCGCGGTCGAGGCCAAGGACCGCGTGATCCTGATGGCGGCCGCCAAGGCGGTGAAGAAGGTCGAGAAGATGTTCGCCGTGCGGCTGGAGTACTTCTGACCCGGCCGATCCCGCCGCGCTGGCTTTTGACGGAGCGGCGCCGGCGGGCTACATCCAAGTCCAGCCGAAGCGATCGAGGTTCAGGAGGTCGAACATGCCGCGTTACGCCTATGTCAACGGCCGCTACGTCCCGCACCGCGAGGCCGCCGTCCATATCGAGGACCGCGGCTACCAGTTCGCCGACGGCGTCTATGAGGTGGTGACGGTCAAGGACGGCCGGCTGGTCGACGCGACGGCGCATATGGACCGGCTGGCGCGCTCGCTCGACGAACTGCAGATCGCTTGGCCCGTCTCGCGGCCCGTGATGGAGATGATCATGGCGGAGATGATCCGCCGCAACGGTCTGACCGACGGTCTGGTCTACATGCAGATCACCCGCGGGGTCGCGCCGCGCAACCACGCCTTCCCGGACGCCGGTGTACGGCCCGCGCTGGTGATGACGACGAAGAAGATGAACTTCGCCAAAATGACCAAGTTCACCGACGGCGTCTCGGTCATTACGGCGCCGGATCAACGCTGGACCCGGCGCGACATCAAGACGATCAGCCTGCTGCCGAACTGCCTCAACAAGCAGAAGGCGGCCGAGGCCGGATGCTACGAGGCCTGGCAGGTCGATCCGCATGATGGAACGGTGACGGAGGGCACGGCCTCCAACGCCTGGATCATCACCGAGGCCGGCGAACTGGTGACCCGCCCGGCGACGCACCGCATCCTGAACGGCGTAACCCGCCTGACGATCCTGAAAATCGCCGAGGAGGAGGGCCTGCCCTTCGTCGAGCGCGCCTTCACCGTCGAAGAGGCGATGAAGGCCAAGGAAGCCTTCATCTCCTCCGCCACCTCCTTCGTGACCCCGGTGATTGCGATCGACGGCCGCCCGATCGGCGACGGCAAGGTCGGCCCGATCTGCCGCAGGCTGCTGGCCGGTTACAACGAGTACGCCGCCGGACTGCGCGCAGGCGGCGCCGAATGGCCGGACGAGATTCCCGCCGACGAACCGGCCGCTCCGGAAGCGGCCTGATCGACGCGCGCCATGGGGCTGTTCGATTGGCTGTTCGTGGCGCGGAACGGCCCCAAGCCGAAGGCGGACCGCCGTCCCACCGCGACGGCGGATCGCGACCCGACGGCGGACAGCGCGCCCCCCAGCTCGGCCGAGCGTCGACGCGTGCCGCGGGTCCAGGGGCTGGGGGCCCGGGTGATCATCGATGCGGTCGAGTATGACGTCCTCGACTGGGCGGAGAACAGCTTCCGCATCGCCGGCTATGACGGGTCCCTGATCGAGCGGCAGATCGTCCATTTCCGCTTCCTGCTGGTCTACCGCGAGGAGACCTGGGAGTGGCCGGGGATCGGCCGCGTGGTTCGGCGCGACGGCGAGCGGCGCGAACTCGCCGTGATCTTCCAGGCGCCGGAGGAGCCGTTCCGCACGCGTCTCGCCCAGGTGATCGACGTCCTGAGTCAGCAAGAGGGAGCGCAGAACCGATGAGCCGATCCGGACCGATGCGCGATGCGTTCATCCCGCTGCGGCCGCCGCCGGACCGGCTGACGCCGCCGCGGGCGCTGCTGTTCGACTGGGACAACACGCTGGTCGACACCTGGCCGACGATCCACGCCAGCCTCGCCGATCTGTTCACCGCCATGGGGCGAACGCCCTGGTCGCTGGAGGAGGTGAAGACGCAGGTGCGTCATTCGCTGCGCGACAGTTTCCCGGTGCTGTTCGGCGCGCGCTGGGAGGAGGCGCGCGATCTCTACTACGCCGCCTTCGAGCGCCGGCATCTCGAGGCCTTGGTCCCGCTCGCCGGGGCGGAGACGTTGGTCTCGGATTTCGCTCGGGCCGGGTTCGCGCTGGGCGTGGTCAGCAACAAGACCGGGCGCTATCTGCGCCGCGAGGCGGATCATCTCGGCTGGGCGCCGCATTTCTCCGCGCTCGTCGGCGCAGGCGACGCGGCGCGCGACAAGCCGGCGGTCGAGGCGGCGCAACATGCGCTCGCCCTCATGGGCGCGCCGCCGGAGCCGGATCCCGCGTCGATCTGGTTCGTCGGCGATTCCAATGTGGATATGGAGATCGCGCGCGCCGCCGGCTTCACCGCCGTGCTTGTCCGGCCCGACGCCGGCCCCGCCGGCGAGTTCGACGCGCACCCGCCGCATCTGCACCTGCCCGATTGCGCTGCACTGCAACAGCTTGTAATGCGGCTGTAAGAGGTTATCTGATATGCGGAGCGAGGGTGGGTCGCGGTCCGGGCGGTTGCGCGGGCGCGCGTCTATCCTCTACAACGCGGCGGCGGTCCCGGGCGCTCATGGGGAGCGTGGCGGGCGGCCGTGCGAGCAAGCCGGGGCCTTCGAGAACCCCACACAGCAACCCCGAACCCGATAAGAGGGGAGCGAAAGCGATGTCTTCCGACAAGAACCAGAACCTGCAGGACACGTTTCTCAACCATCTGCGCAAGAACAAGATGCCCGTCACCGTTTTCCTGGTGAACGGCGTCAAGCTGCAGGGGATCATCACCTGGTTCGATAACTTCTGCGTGCTGCTGCGCCGCGACGCGCATTCGCAGCTCGTCTACAAGCATGCGATCTCGACCGTCATGCCGGCCTCCCCGATCCAACTGTTCGAAGGCGCCGGCAAGGACGACGAGGCGGAGGGTTGAGGACTCCTTGACCGGGCCGAACGATACGGGCCAACCGGGCTACAGCAACCAACGGCGCTACCGGGCCGACGACCGGGGATGGGGCGAGGCGGCGCGTCGACGCGCCCTCGTCCTGCATCCTGTCGTCCGGACCGCGCGCGCCGGCGAGGAGCCGCAGGCCGGGCGCGACCCCGCGCGGTGCCTGGATGAGGCCGTGGGCCTGGCCGAGGCGATCGCGCTGGACGTCGTCCATCGCGAGACGGTGACGCTGACCAAGCCGGCGCCCGCGACCTTGCTCGGCGGCGGCGTGGTGGAGCGGTTGGCGGCCGTCATCAAGGAGCAGGCGGTCGACGTCGCCATCGTCGATCACGCGCTTTCGCCCGTGCAGCAGCGCAATCTTGAACGCGCGCTCGAAACCAAGGTCATCGACCGGACCGGCCTGATCCTGGAAATCTTCGGCGCCCGGGCCCGCACGCACGAGGGGCGGCTGCAGGTGGAGCTCGCCGCGCTCAGCTATCAGCGCTCACGTCTGGTGCGGAGCTGGACCCACCTGGAGCGCCAGCGCGGCGGCCTCGGTTTCGTCGGCGGGCCGGGCGAAAGTCAGCTCGAGATCGACCGGCGGCTGATCGACGAGCGGATCGCCAAGCTCAAACGCGAGTTGGAGCAGGTGCGCCGCACCCGCGGCCTGCACCGCAAGGCGCGCGAACGCGTGCCCTATTCGGTGGTCGCGCTGGTCGGCTACACCAACGCCGGCAAGTCCACATTGTTCAACCGGGTGACCGGCGGCGCTGTGTTCGCCAAGAACCTGCTGTTCGCGACGTTGGATCCGACGATGCGGCAGATCCTGTTGCCTTCCGGCCGCAAGGTGATCCTGTCCGACACGGTGGGCTTCATCACCGACCTTCCGACCGACCTCGTCGCCGCCTTCCGCGCGACGCTGGAGGAGGTGACGGGCGCGGACGTGATCGTCCATGTGCGCGACGTCGCGGCGGCCGAAAGCGCGTTCGAAAAGAAGGACGTGGAGGCGGTTCTTCAATCGCTGGACATCGATCCGGACACTCCGCTGGTGGAGGCGCTCAACAAGATCGACCTGCTCGACGCCGACGGCCGGACCGCGGCCGCGGCCGAGGCCGGCCGGATCGAGCGCGCGGCCCTGATCTCCGCCGAAACCGGCGAGGGGGTCGACCGGCTCCTGTCGGAAATCGACCGGGCGCTCTCGCGCCGACGCGCGCTGAAGCGCTATGACGTCTCGCTCGCCGACGGGCGCGCGCTCTCCTGGCTCTATGAACACGCCCAGGTCGTCGAGCGCACGGACGACGGCGCGATCGCCCATATCGACGTGTCGATCGACCCGGAGGATGCGGCGCGCTTCGAGCGTCGCTACGGCCGCGCCGCCGAGTGAGCGAGTGGCCGCGTCGAAATCTCAAGCTCTGTCTGGGGTTGCGGCTTGACAGGCGGAAAGCCGACCCTTAGCTATCTGGCACTCGCTGCGGGGGAGTGCTAACAGCGCTTTCGTGAGCGCGATCTTGTCGCCACGGGCGCCGGGCGTTTCGGCTCCCGTCGCGCCGGACGGACCGCCGCAGCGACGCGAACGGACCACAGGGTTTGAGCCACGAGCTGCTAAAGGGGATACGCCATGAAATTTCGGCCTCTGCACGACCGCATCCTCGTCGAGCGCGTCGAGAGCGACACCAAGACCGCCGCCGGCATCATCATTCCGGACACCGCCCAGGAGAAGCCCATGCAGGGCAAGGTGCTCGCCGTCGGCAAGGGCGTCACGCTGGAGGACGGCTCGGTGCGTCCGCTCGACGTGAAGTCGGGCGACACCGTCCTGTTCGGCAAATGGTCGGGCACGGAAGTCAAGATGGACGGCAAAGAGCTGCTCATCATGAAGGAAAGCGACGTCATGGGCGTGGTCGAGGGCTGAGGCCTTCCCACGCTTATTCATGACCGTCTGAGGGAACTTTTCAGGGAAGGAGAAAGACATGGCTGCGAAGGACGTGAGGTTTTCGCAGAACGCCCGCGACAAGATGCTGAAGGGCGTCGACACCCTCGCCGATGCGGTGAAGGTCACGCTGGGCCCCAAGGGCCGCAACGTCGTGATCGACAAGAGCTTCGGCGCGCCGCGGATCACCAAGGACGGCGTGACCGTCGCCAAGGAGATCGAGCTCAAGGACAAGTTCGAGAACATGGGCGCGCAGATGCTGCGCGAGGTGGCCTCG
>JANSXE010000030.1 GCA_024743195.1 Alphaproteobacteria bacterium
TCGGGCAAACGGATTACCCGATAGAAATACTGATTTTCCATTTTTCTGCCTGCCTAATTGGGCTATACATTCAATTGACCGTAACCAACAAAACTCGGGTTTCAAAACCATTTTTTTGCGATTTTCAAAGGCAGGCTTAATTCCTAATCGTTTGTTTATCAGGTTTTTATTCCCAAAATGGAGTGCGCCCAACGGGTTGGCTACCTGCCGTACGGAGCGTATGCGGAGTATGGACAGGTAGCTGGTGTTGGGCGTGGTACTCAAAAAATTAACCAAGTCCTATACAATATAAATCCAACCCATATTCGGAGGTTTTAACTTTACCGTTTTTAATATTTTCAGAGTTAATGAACATTCTATCAAGAATTGCGGGAATTAACTTTTTAATTATTGTCCTCCGTGGTAGGTCTGTTGCATAATGGGAGCTTCTAAATTGTAGCTCTTTCATTATGTCAACTTTAGAAGTTCCTAGGATAGGGTCAATATTTTTCCTCAAATCCTTAAGTTCCCTATCACTAATCCAAACTCTTATAACCTCAGTCGTTCTTCTTCCTTCAGTTTTATAAACGTCAATGGGGACTTTACCTTTAGAATAAGTGTATTGCTCCTTTTCTTTTTGAAGTCCTTTTTTCAAAGAAAACTTACCATAAAGATCAGGAAATAACTCTATTCCATGTGTTTTTATCACCAAATCTGTCCAATATTTACAACTGATATTTTTAATTACTGATTTCATAGCATCCACCTTTTCAGGATCACTTAATAATTCAAAAACCCTACTTGTCAATAAATAGTATATTTTCAAATAAACCTCCGATTTGATTTCTTCGATGAAGTTAATTAACAAGTCATACTCTAAAGACTTAAGCTTTTCCAATTTGTTGCTTGGTGCTCCTGTAAATCGACTAACCTTTTTATTTTTTATTAAATTTATTAGTTCGAAACGAATCGAAAAAATATTTTTATTAAGCCTCACTTCCTTTATAAATGCTTCAATTTCTAATTTGTTAATTGTTATCTCAAGATATTTATTTATTGATAAAACCGGACCAGATACACCGTCCTTCTCTGATATACTAATCAATTTATCATGGTGTACCTTTTTTGCTCTCTCTAACCATTTTGAAATTTCTGCTATTTCTTTAGGATTTGCTGTATCCTTTGAAGACCCTCTTCTTAACCATACTTCTTTAGGGCTTAAATTTCCGATTTTCCTTATTACTGTATAAGGTTCACCATATGAAAAAACAGGAATACACAATAATCCAAACCGCTTCCCTTCAAAACTTATCTCCTTATAGTTAAACACTAAACTTGGAGATATTTTATCTTTTACAATTGTTTGAATTATAGCATCATCTATATGTTTGGAAATTCCTTTTATTACAGTATCCCCTGTTTGATTATTTTCTTCGATGCCATATACTATATAAGCATTCTCGTTAATACCTCTTATTGTGTTAGCGAAAGACAGTAAATCTTTTAAAAATTCGGCGATCTTTTCTTTTTTTTCTGCAGGTTTAATTCCTCTGAAATCCAAGTCTGGCGCTTCAGATTTATAATCTAAAGTTCTTCCTTCATGCTTAGAGATTAATTCTTTGAATTCTTTTTCATTCATAAAAATTGATCTAATATTGATTTATGATCACGCCCAACGGCCCGGGCTACCCGCAGGCCCGGATTCTTGAAATTAATCTTTTCATCCCATTTCACCAAAATAGCGCAGGCAGCAAAAGGCGAAATTGGCGCAGCTTGGCTTTTGCTGTCTGCGCGGACTCTCTTTCTCTTTTTTCATTTTCAGGATTTTACCGGGCTTGTCGGGTAGCCAATGTTCACAGCATTCGCGTTTTATCCCTTTTTTACAAAACAAGCGGCCATCTCTCTATTTTCGAAGA
>JANSXE010000014.1 GCA_024743195.1 Alphaproteobacteria bacterium
GCGCCACAAAGCCGGCGCCGCAAAGCCGACACCCCCAAACCACCCCGCATGAACGCCAACACGCCGTCCCAACCCCCAAAACACCCACAATCGCGGGGTGGAGCAGCCCGGTAGCTCGTCAGGCTCATAACCTGAAGGTCGCAGGTTCAAATCCTGCCCCCGCAACCAAATAAAACAAACACTTAGCCCCGCTCAATAGAGCGGGGCTTTTGCGTCGGGAGGCACTTAGGAAGCGAGCAAGGCTGCCTGAACAGGGCCGGTGTCGTCTGGTTGGGAGAGGCTTACGGACTTCGTCTCCTGGCCCGACCGTCAGGCGGCGGCGCGGCTTGCGCGGCCCGCGACGAGGCGCAAGCCGAGGCGGCGCAGCAGCGAGAGGCGGTCGGTGAAGAGCACGCCGTCGAGATGATCCATCTCGTGCTGCAGGCAGACCGCCTCCATGTCCGCGAGATCGCGCTCGAACGGCCGGCCGGCGGCGTCCCGGGCCGCTGCGCGCAGCTGCACGGCGCGCATCACCTTGGCCGAGACGCCGGGCAGCGACAGGCAGCTTTCCTCCACCAGCCCGCGGGCGGCGCCCCGGGAGAGGATCGTCGGATTGACGAAGACCTGCGGCGCGGTGCGCTGCCGCGACAGGTCCATCACCAAGACCCGGCGGCGATCGTCGATCTGGGGGGCGGACAGCCCGATCGCGGAGCCGGCGTAGAGGGTGTCGCAGAGATCCTCGACCAGCTGCGCGAGGCTGGCGTCGAAGCGGTCGACCGGCTCCGACGGCAGGCGCAGACGCGGGTCCGGATCCTCCAGGATCGCGCGGCGGGTCATGAGCTGGCGCCCTCCTGCGTCTGGCCGGCGCGCGCCGGGTCCGAAGCGTCCCGCTCGGTCTTCGACCGCCCGACGAGGGGCAGGATGGCGGCGATCGTGACCAACAGCAGGCCGATCTCCAGCGCGTAGACCGTGACATAGCCCATCGCGGCGCCGGTGAAGATCCAGACCGTCTCGCTCGCGCCGACGGCGGCGTCGACCAGGTCCCGCAGGGCGCCGCTGAGCGCCAGCGCGACGCCCGCCGCGGTCGCCTGGACCGACCCCCAGGCGCCGAGCGCGAGGCCCGCCTGATCCTTCGGCGCCTGGGTCATCGAGGCGGTCAGCGTGCCGTGGCCGAAGACCGCGGCGCCGAACCCGATCAGGAAGTTGCCCAGGATGAAGAGGCCGGACAGCCCGTAGGGCGCGGCCAGGATCACCAGCGCGAAGGCCGGCAGCCCGATCAGCGCGCCGTCGCGCGCCATGCGATAGGGATCGCCGCCGCGGCCCAACACATGGGAGGCGTAGGCGAAGCCGGTGAGGCCGCCGAAGGCGAAGAGCGCGGTCAGCGTCGTCGTCGCCCCGACGCTCCAGGCCAGCACCTGACCGCCGAACGGCTCGAGCAGCACATCCGCCATGCCGAAGGCCATGGTCCCGAGCCCGACGATCGCGAGGCGGCGCACCGCCTGCCCGCCGGCGCAGAAGCGGGCCCAGGAGTCGCGGAACGTGGGATCCGGGATCGGATCGGTCATGCGGCCGCGCCGGCGCGTCTCCTGCTTCCACATCGCGGTCGCATTGAGCGCGAGGCAGACGACCGCCACCGCCTGGATCACCTGCACCAGCCGGCCGGGCGTGAAGTCGGCGAGCGCGGCGCCGAAGACCAGCGCGCTCACCATCATGCCGAGGAGCAGCATGACGTACATCAGCCCCACCACCTTGGGGTGGGACTCGGGCGGGGTCAGGTCGGTCGCGAGCGCGAGGCCGGCGGTCTGCACGATATGCGCGCCCGCCCCGACCAGCAGGAAGGCGAGCGCGGCCGCGACCTGCCCGATCCAGGCCGGCGCGGTGTCCGCCTGACCCTGGCCCGCCAGCACGAGGAGCGCGAAGGGCATGATCGCGAAGCCGCCGAACTGCAGCATCGAGCCCTTCCAGATGAAGGGCACGCGCCGCCAGCCCAGTGCGCAGCGGTGGGTGTCGGACTTGTGGCCGATCAGCGCCCGGAACGGCGCGAAGACGAGCGGCAGGGCGAGCATCGCGCCGACGATCGCAGCGGGCACCGCGAGTTCGACGATCATGACGCGGTTCAGCGTGCCGACGAGCAGCACCAGCGTCATGCCGACCGAAACCTGGAACAGCGAGAGCCGCACCAGCCGGGCCAGCGACAGGTCGGGCGTCGCGACGTCCGCGAAGGGCATGTAGCGCGGGCCGAGTTGCGACCACGCCCCGATCAGCTTGTGCCTCAGTGCTCTCATCGTCCCCCTCATCGGGTCGACCGGGCGCCGAAGCCGCTGCGCGCCGCGCGGGCCGCGGCCCGCCCCGCGGTCAGTCCGCGCGCGCCCTCACGCGCCGGCGGGTCAGTCGCGGGTGGAGGTCTTCATGCCGAACAGCGACGACAGCGGCGCCGGGTTCTCCGCCAGCAGCGGCAGGCCCCAGGCGAACTTCCACTCGCCCTTCGGCTTCGTCGTCAGCAGCTTCATGCCGAACAGCGACGAGAAGGGCGCCGGGTTGCGCATCAGCAGCGGCAGGCCGAAGCTCGACGTCTTGGACTTCTTGCGCGCGGTCAGCACCTTCATCCCGGTCATCGAGGACAAGGGCGTCGCCTTGCGCGACAGCAGCCCCATACCGATCTTGCTGGAGAAGGTCCAGTGCGGATCCTTCAGCTTGGTGGTCGGCGTGAAGCCGGTCAGCGTCGGAATGCCGAGGAAATCGGAGAAGGGCGAGGGATTGCGCACCGTGTCCGAGGGCACCTGATCGCTGTCGACGGCGCCGCTTTCCTCCAGGATGTTGATCGCGTCCAGGCCGCGCCCGAAGGACGCCTGAACCGCGACGATCGAGCGTCCCTGGCTCAAGGCGCGCAGGCACACCCGGATGCTGGCGCCCGGCAGGACGCCCTCTTCAGCGGCCGATCGGACGGTCGCGTCCTCGCGGCCCGCGAGCGCGGCCGCATGCAGAGTCGTGTAGCGCGAAAACCCGGCCTCGCCGAGTTTCGCCGCAGCGGCGTCCGCCGCCTCTTCCGACTCGAAAATTCGTACGTAGCTGGTCATGCTCCGCCTCCCTCCGCCTCTGCAGACGCTGTGGGACGCCGCTCGCCTTCATAAGGCGCGGCGCGCGTGAACCTTATGGTGGCGCCGAAGGGGTCGGGCCGCCAGGAAAAGAACGCGGATCGCGCACCCTCCCGGCGTCCCGACCGTTTCCGTTCGGCGACGCCTCGGTCAACCGCCCTGCCAGAACGCCGCGAACCACGACGTATTGTCGAGCACCGAGTAGTGCACGAGGAGCGAGATGATCGCCACCGCGCCGAGAAACAATGGCAAGCCGACGGTCGGATTGACGACGCACCAGATTCGTCCCTGGTTCATAGCTCAGTCTCCTCCTAGAAGCTCCACGGCGTGTAGATGTAGGCGAGGATATGCGCGACGAGCGCAATCACGAAGAACACGCGCGCGCCGTCGATGACGTGCTTGTGCAGTTCCTCGGACTCCCTAATCGTCAGCCCCGTGGGCCAGATGCGGTCCGGATCGTCCAGATCCGCGGTCTGTCTTTCGGTCATGACTTTCCTTCCTTTCGGGCTGCCCCGTGCAGAATGGGGCTAAGTCGAACCCTAGAAGAATAAGGCCCTTACACCGATGTGTCAATAAAACTTGTCACATAAAACTGTCAGGAAAAATAGACACTTGGCCAAGTTGCGATCGCGGCCCGATCGCGGCGGGCGCACGCGGCCTGCAGGAATGCGGTCGGGGAAGGGGGACGGGAGTCGGGGGGCGGCGCCGGGGGCGGTCAGGCGATGGGGCGGTCAGGCGCCGGGGCGGCGGCCGGCTTCGGGCGGCGGGACTTCGACGACGCGGCCGTCGGGCTCAATGCAGAGGGCCCAGGCCCGCGCGCGATAGCGGAAGGTGACGCGGGTGCGGCCGGCGTCCGCGCCCTCGCCGCGCTCCACGCTGTTCATCACCAGCCCCTTGCGCATCTCGCGCTGCAGCGCCGTCGGCGTCAGGCCGAGGCGCGGCGCCAGCGCCGCCGCGTCGATCACATAGCCGTCGCCGTCGGAGGTCAGCACGTCGGCAGTCGGCGCGCCGGGACGGGGCGCGGGGTCGCGGCGCGGCGGATCGGACTCGCTCATGCCGGCGAGCCGCCCCCGGGCGGTTTGGGCGCGAAGGCGACGCAGAGCTGCTCCAACTCCTCCGCCGACAGCGCGATGTCCGCCTCTTCGCAATGGTAGCCGCCGGCGCTCACCGCCTTGAGCGCGGCGAGGTGGCGGCATTCCGCGCAGACGCCGAAGCACGGTCCCTCACGCAGGCGCGCCGTCTCCCCGACGACATTCTGCAGCGCGGAAATCAGCGCGCGCTGCTGCGCCGGCGGCAGCCGGCCGATCGCCGCGGCGATCACATGCAGCGGATCCGCCGCCAGCAGCGCCCGGCCGGCGGCCGTCACCTCGATCCGGGCGGCGCGGCCGTCCCGCTCGTCGCGAAGCCGCTCCAGATAGCCGGCGGCGACCAGCGCCTTGACCGTCTGCGAGGCCGTGCCGCGCGTGGTGGCGTGGAACGCTGCGAAGGCCGACGGCGTCCGGGACAGGCGGTTGGCGCGCGCGAAGAAGCGCAGGGCGGTCCATTGCGCGGCGGTCAGCCCGGCTTCCGCGCCGTCGCCGCGCGCGGCGCGCCCGAGATGCACCAACATCTCGGCGGCCAGGTGCGGATCGGAGAGCAGGGCGTCGGACATGATCCTATGATAGCGATACGAAACTATATTGACAAGCCGACGCCTGCGCGAAATAGTAGCGGAACGCTATAAGAAGTCGGAGGGGGCCGAACGATGTATGTCGATCGCCGCGTTTATTACGGGGTGGAGGCCATGCTGGCGATCGCCGGGGCGCCCGGCGGCCGGGCGGTCAGTCCGATGGAGCTGGCGCTGGACCTCGGCGCCCCCGCGGCCTGGGTCGAGGCGTTGCTGGAGGGCCTGAGCGCGGCTTCGCTGTTGACCCGCGACCCGCAGGGCGGCGGCTATCGGCTGGCCCGAGAGGCCCGGGCGATGAGCTTGGTGGAGATCGCCGAGGCGGTCGATCCGGACCGACCGGATCGCAGGACCTTGGCGCAGCCGACGGACCGGGTGCTGCAGTCCCTGACCGGCGGCGAAATGCTCTGGAGCGCGCTCGAGACCGCGATCATCCTGTGCCTCAAGGACGTGAGCCTGGACGACCTCCTGTCCGAAGAGGCGCGCTTCGACGAGACCGCCTGGGACGCCTTCAAGCGCGCCGGCGGCGTGCCGTCCTGGCGGGGCTGAGCGACGGAGAGGCGCGATGCACGGACGGGCCGATTTCGACGTGACGGTTGAGGAGCTGGCGGACCTGCGCGCCGCCGACGCGCCGCATTGCGTGCTCGACGTGCGCGAACCGCATGAGACGGCGATCTGCGCGCTGCCCGGCGCCTTGCTGACGCCGCTCGCCCAGGTTCCGACGCAGATCGAGGCGCTGCCGCGCGACCGTCCGATCTTCGTCCTGTGCCACCATGGCGTGCGCAGCGCCATGGTCGTCGACTATCTGCGCCGCCAGGGCCTGCCCAACGCCTACAACATCGCGGGCGGCATCGACGCCTGGTCCCGCCGCATCGATCCGAGCGTTCCCACCTACTGAGATGTCGGGCCCGCGGGCTCGCCGAACCCGGGCGCCCAGCCGAACGGGGAAATCTCTCAGTGATCGATGACGTAGCCCTAAGCGCGCATTTTTTCCTGCAAGCACCTTTATGTCCTCTCCCCTTGGTGTCGCAAGCTGATAGCGACTCGCCCGATCCGCAGGGCCGGGGAAAACTCTCGTCGTCTTAAGGTTTCATAAACCCCGCTTGCGCTAGGAAGGCGGCGTGCGCCGTGACGCCGGCTTCTTCCATGGGGGATACACAGTATGCGACATCTTTTCTTCGGCCTCGCCGCCGCGGGGTTCTTGGCGGCCGCGCCGGCGCAGTCCGCGCCGCAGCTCGGCGGCTTCACGCCGGAGCAGTTGATCGACGACCAATTCATTGAGGAGACGCGAGCCTGGCTCACGGCCCCCGTCGTCGAAATCACCGTTGCGCGGCAGAACGAGCGCCACGCCGGCACGGATCAGGCCAAGATCGACGCGCTCGACAAGCAGTGGCGCGCGGAGCGCGAGCAGGACGATCAGCCCCTGATCACCTCCGTTCTGTCGAACCCGTTGTCCAGTTATCTGACGCGCATCCAGGCGCGCTCGCTCGGCCTCTATACGGAGATTTTCGTCACCGACCGCCTCGGCCTGAACGCCGGGCAGAGCGCGATTACCGGCGACTACTGGCAGGGCGATGAAGCGAAGTTCCAGAAAACCTATCCGGTCGGGGCGGATGCGGTTTTCCTCGACGAGGCGGAGTTCCACGAGGCGAGCGGCACCTGGCGCGCGCAGCTCAACATGACCGTGCGCGATGCGACGGGCGCCGCCGCCGGCGCCGCGACCGTGGAGATCAACCTGACCGAGTTGGCGCGCCGCGCCGCCTATATCGGCAACTGACGCGCGCGACGGCGAAAGGATTCCAGATCAATGAACGCCTGGCTCAAGACCCTCTCGATCGCGAACAAGCTGCTGACGGCCTTCGCGGCGATCATCGCGGTCATCGTCCTCTCCGGCGGCGTGACCTATTGGCAGATCACGACGGCCGACCGCGCGGTCGAGGAGAATCGCCGCATCGCCGAGTTCCTCGGCGAGGTGGACCGTCTCTGGGAATCGTCCAGCGCCCAGCTCCTGGCCATCCGGGGGCTCCTGTTGAGCGGCGACCGGGCGGAGATTCAGATCTTCGAGACCAACGCCGCGGCGTTTGAGAAGACCGCCGCCAACATCCTGGCGGACGATCCGCCGGCGGAGATCGCCGACGCGCTGGCCGCCATCCAGGCGGAGACCGCGCGCTGGCAGCAGGAGGTCGCGCGCGTCCAGATCGCCCTCATGCGCCAGCCGCTGACCGTCGATCAGGCCCGCGTGCTGGAGGCGACCGGGCTGGGCGCCGCCTATCTCGAGACGCTGCGCGCCCGGATCGACGAGGTGGCCAACTTCGCCCGCGCGCGCGACGCCGCGGCGGTCGCGACCGCCCAGGCGGCCTTTCGCACCACCATGACGGTCGCGATCGCCGGCGCGGCGATCGTCTTCCTGCTCGCGCTCGCCGCCTTTGCGGCGCTCAAGCGCTCGATTTCCGCCCCGGTGACCGAGATGACCGGCGTGATGCGCCGGCTCGCCGACGGCGAGGACGCGATCGAGATTCCGAGCCGCGACAGGGCCGACGAGCTCGGCGCCATGGCCGAGGCGCTGCAGGTCTTCAAGCAGAACGCGGTCGAGCGCAAAGAGGCGCTCGCCCGCGAAGAAGAGGCGCGCGAGGCCGAACGCCGCGAGGTCGCCCAGCGCGAGGAGCGCGCCCGGAAGATGGAGGAGCTGATCGCCGGCTTCGACCGCCAGGCGGCGGATCTGGTCGCGGCGCTCTCGACCTCGGCGGGCGATCTGGAAGGCTCGGCCGGCCGGATGAACAGCCTCGCCGACGACGCCGAGAAGCAGGCGACCGCCGTCGCGGCGGCCTCCGAGGAGGCCTCGACCAACGTGCAGACGGTCTCTTCCGCCGCGGAGCAGCTGCGCAGCTCGATCGCGGAGATCGCCCAGCAGGTCGCCGGCGCCGCCGGCATGGCGGGCGACGCGGCCGAAACCGCGGGTCAGGCGCAACAGAATGTCGGCCGGCTGAAGACGGCCGCGCATTCGATCGGCGAGGTGATCTCGCTGATCACCGAGATCGCGGACCAGACCAACCTGCTGGCGCTGAACGCGACCATCGAGGCCGCGCGGGCCGGCGAGGCGGGCAAGGGCTTCGCCGTCGTGGCGCAGGAGGTGAAGTCGCTAGCCGGCCAGACCGCCCAGGCCACCGACAAGATCCGCCGGCAGATCGAGGAGATGCAGTCCGAGACCGAACTGTCGGTCGACGCGATCGAGCGCATCGCCTCCGTGATCGCCCAGGTCAACGACTACACCGCCTCGATTTCGTCTGCGGTGGAGGAGCAGACCGCGGCGACGGACGAGATCGCCTCCAACGTCGCCCAGGCCTCCGCGGCGACGAACGAGGTCGCCTCCAACATCCAGCTGGTTCGCGAGGCCTCCGGCCAGAGCGGCGAGGCGGCGGGCGACCTGCTCACCGTCTCGCAGACGATCGGCGCGCGCGCGTCCGAGATGAAGCAGGGCGTCGAGGGCTTCCTTACGGGCATCCGCACGCTCTGATCCTCTCTATACCCTCAGCGCAGTAAAGGCGGCGGCGTCCGGGCGACCGGGCGCCGCCGGTCGCATTGGGCGTGTGCTATGCCGCCCTCTCCCGCAAAGGTCGAGAGCGTCCATGGCCCGCAAGTACGAACGCCCCGATTTCCTGGCCGACCGCCTGTCGCGGGACCAGTATCAGCGCTGGCTGCGCCGCAAGGCGGCGGCCCGCGTGCGCCGCAAGGCGGCGGCCCGCGTGCGGCGCGAGCCTCCGGCGCCCCAGAGCCAGGAGGAGCGATCGTGAACGAAGAGTCCGAGGCTCAGAGCCTTTCGGAGGGGCGAAAGCGGTCTGTCTATGTCGAGCGCGCCCTGTTCATCATCGGGGACCGGGAGGACGGCAAGAGCACGCAACTGCGCAGTCTCTTCCGGGACTATCGGCTGGACTGGGGGCCGACCCCTACAAGAAAATGCCGTCCGTCGCGACGGCGATCGACGCGTTCATCAAGCGGTTCGATCCGGAGCGGGTTCGCGCCGTGCTTCTCAACCCGAACCAAGTCGGCGACTTCACCGACGCGAGCACGCTTTCGAAGCGGCTCGCCGACCTCCACGCGTTGCCGCGAACCGAGGTCATTGCCGTCGACGGCCGGGAGAAACAGGGGAACGGCCTGATCTACGCCGACTTCTTCGATTTCACCTGAGGGGGAAAGGCTCAGCCCGCGCCCTCCGCCGCCTCCTGCGTCGTCAGGTTGCGGATGGCGCCGCGGATTTCGGCGACGCGGGCGTCGAGGTCGTCGGAGAGCGCGGTGAGCCCTTCGGCGAGCGCGCGCACGGCGCCGGCGGCTTCGGCCGCCTCCGTCGCCTGCCGGGCGGAGGCGTCGGCCTGGCTCTGGCTGTCGTTGAGCGCCGCGGTCACGGCGCGCACGCCGGCCGCCTCGCGGCTGACGGTCTCGGCCAGCGCGCGCGACTGCTCGTCGACCTGCCCCATCTGCTCGCCGACGCGCGAGACCATGGAGACGGTGCGGCCTGTGGCGGCGCGCATGGCCTCGATCTGCGCGGCGATCTGTTCGGTCGACCGACGGGTCTGGGCGGCGAGCGTCTTCACCTCGCCGGCCACCACGGCGAAGCCGCGGCCCGCCTCGCCGGCGCGCGAGGCCTCGATGGTCGCGTTCAGCGCCAGCAGGTTGGTCTGGTCCGCGATCTCGCCGATCAGACGGACCACCTCGGCGACCGCGTCGGCGGTTTCGTTCAACTCCGCCACCGCGCCGCCCGCCTCCTCGACGGTTCCGTTGGCGTCGTCCAGCAGCGCGGTGGAGCGCGCCAGGCCGCGGTCGACGTCCATCAGCGCCTCGGTCAGCTTCTCGACGGTCGACTTGGTCTCGCCGGAGGCGTCGCGGGTCCTGTTCGCCCCATCGGCGACGGCGGCGTTGTTGCGCTCGACCGCGGCGAGGCGCTCCAGCATCTCGGCCGCCGACGCGGTCAGACGCTGCGACTGGTCGGCGACGGCGTCGATGGCGACGCGGGTCTCCGCCTCGATGCGTTCCGCCAGCGCCCGGATTTCGGCCTCGCGCGCGCGCATCGCGCGGGCCTCCTCCTCGCGCCGTTCGGCTTCGAGCGCTTCCTTGCGGGCTTCGAGATCGGCCTTCTCCACCGCGTCGCGGCGGAAGACTTCCAGCGCGTCGGCCATCTGGCCGATCTCGTCGCGGCTGCGGAATAGGGTCGGGTCGATGTCGGCGTCGCCGCCCGCGAGGCGGCGCATCTGGTCTGCGATCCCGGTCATGCGGCGCGAGACGCGCGACTGGGTGTAGCGGATCTGGACGCCGCACAGACCGACCGCCAGCGCCAGCACGCCGAGGAAGCTCCAGAAGGTCAGCCCGGCGCTCCGGGTCTTGTCCTCGAGCGCCGCGAGGCTGGCGTCGCCCGCCATGTAGGAGAGCGTCACGGCCGTATCCAAGGCCTCGGTCGACTCCTCGAAGAAGCGCGCGAAGTTTGCCGGATAGGGCCGCGCGTCGAGCGAGGCCTCGATCATGCCCTCGCGCAGGCTGCGATAGCTTTCGAAATAGACGGAACGGACTGCGTCGATCTGGCGGCTAACCTCGGCCGGCAGCCCGTCATAGCCGGCCAGCAGATCGAGCGCGCCCATCGCGAAGTCGGCCCGGCGATGCAGCGCCGCCATCTCCGCCAGCCGCTCCGCCGTCATCGGCGCGCCGGTCGCCGCGGCGATGGCGAGATAGGTGCGCTCTTGCCCGCCATATTCCCGGATCTCCCAGGCGCGCTGCTGCACCGCTTCCAACGTTGAGACGAGGCTGGGGACCTCGACGCCTTCGCCCCTCAGTTTCTGCGGCAGTCTGGCGAAGCCTTCGATCAGCGCCTTCATGCGTGTCGGCAGCGCGTCGATTTGGGTCGGATCGCGCGCCTCGCGCGGCAGGGCCAGCGCGCTGTCCGCGGCCTTGCGGATGGTGGAAGTCTCTTCACGCAACGCCGCCAATGTTTGCAGGAAGGCCGGCGTCCGGCGCAGGGCCGCGTGCGAGGCCAGCATTTCGGCGACGGCGTCGAAGCCTTCGTTGGACAGCCTGCGTTGCCGGTCCAGAAGGTCGCGGAAGGGCGCCTGGATGGGGGACGGCAGGTTCAGCGTCACCTGCATGACCGAGCGTTCGAGCGACAGTTCGATCGCGGCCTTGTTCATCAGGCTGGCGGCGGAGGCCGCCAGCGCCATCTCCGCGGTCTTGGCGCGCTCCCCATCCACGCGGAAGAGCTGGACGCCCACCACCGAAATGAACAGCAAAGCCAGTGCGATGGCGATCGCCAGGCTGGTCTTACGAATTGTCATCGAGACCCCTCCGGTCTGCGCGGGACCTCTGCTCCCGCCCCTGCGCAATTCTTTCCCAGCGCGAGGTTAGACAGGAAGGCCTTAACAAAACCTTCGACGGATTTTGCCGTTTCGTGACAGAGGCCGGCGCCGCGTCTCAATCGTCGAAGGGTCGGAAGCGCTCCGTCTCGCGGTCGAAGACCCAGAGGTCGCCGTCGGCGATGTCGAACCAGGCCCCGTGCAGGGTCAGCCGGCCTTGGCGCTCCAGGATCGACACGCAGGGAAAGCTGCGCAGATTCTCGATCGATTGCCGGATCGCGATGCGCTCCAGCGCCGTCTGCCGCTCGACCGGCTCGACCGGCGGCTCCGCGGCGTCGAGCGCGGTCAGCGCGGGATCCAGAAGCTCCATCCAGCGCCCGATGAAGTCTCCGGGGGAGAGCGGGGCGCTGTCCGGTTGGAGCGCCGCCTTGACGCCGCCGCAGCGGCCGTGGCCCAGCACCAGGATGTGCTGCACCTTCAACGCCTGCACCGCGAATTCGAGCGCCGCCGAGGTCGCGTGATACTCCCCGTCCGGCCGATAGGGCGGGACCAGATTGGCGACGTTGCGGATCACGAAGATCTCCCCCGGCGCGGCGGAGAAGATGGTCTCCGGCGCGGCGCGGGAGTCGCAGCAGGCGATCACCAACACCTTGGGACTCTGGCCCTCCTCGGCGAGCGTGCGATAGGCCGCGCGCTGGCTGGCGAAGCGCCCGGACTTGAAATCGCGATAACCGCGCAAGAGCGGCGGCGGGAAGAGCTTCATCGGAATGGGTCCCGCGTGGAAGGACGACGCGCAAGCGATAGCCGAAGGCTTCGCGCTTGTCACCCCGCGGGCGGCCTCACAGAGCGAGCGCCGGCGTGCGCCCGCTCTCCTCCAACTCCCACTCGGCGCGCCAGGCGCCGTTCCGCCGCTCCAGCACCAGATAGTTGCGCTGCGCCGCGTAGACCGCGGACCGCCCCGGCAGCGGATGGAAGGCGATCGGATGGGCCGGCAGGGGCGCCTCGCCCAGCTTGGCCAGCAGGCCGAGGCCGCGCGCGAATCCCCGCGGCGGCGGCGGATGCGCGATCCCGGAAGCGATCAGTTGGTGCACCGGGCCGGCCGCGCTCGCCATCGTCGCCCGGCCCGCCAGATGGATCTCGCCCGACAGCAGGGTGACGGGGCTCTCCGCCCCCTCGTGCCGGTCGATCAGCCGCGCCAGGAAACGGGTCCATTCGGCGCGGTGCGCGCGGCTCTGCCACTGGTCGCGCAGATCGTCCTCGTACTTCTGCATGGAGGGGGTCAGGATCATCACCGCCTCGATCCAGGAAAGCCGCGGGCCGAGCGCCGGCACGCTGGACAGCACCAGCGTGCGTCCCGGCGCGGCCTCCTGCAGCGCCCGGTCGAAGGCGGCCCAGCCGCGCTTGCCCATCACCCGCCAGGGCCGCCGCTCGGAGCGCAGGTCGGGCGCGACGAGGGTCAGGTCCGGCAGCCTCGCGGACCAGGTCAGGCTGCGCCCGGTTTCGTCCAGGCACGGGGCGGGCGGCGGCCCGTCCGGATCGGCGCCCATCTGGAAGGTCAGGAAATGCCGCCGGGCCGTCTCGAACAGCGCCTCCCCGATCCGGGTGTCGAGCTTCACCGCCGGCATCGACCCCCAGCCGTCGCAGATGTCGTGATCGTCCCACATGGCGAGCGAGGGAACGCGCGCCGCGATCCAGGCGAAGGCCGGATGGCCCAGCACCTCCAGATAGCGCGTGAAGAGCGCCTGGCGCGCCGCCTCGGCCGCCTCCTCGGCGATCTCGGGCGCGACTTCCTTCGGGCGCGAGCGCTTGCGCCATGCGGAGAGCGCCGGATGCGCCTCCAACACCTCGTCCGCATAGAGCTGGTCGCCGCCATGCAGCAGCAGGTGGAAGGGCGCGCGCCCATGCTCCGCGCCGAGCCGGCGCCACATCGCGTCGCGCTCGTCGAGGTCGCGCAGATGGTCGCCGTCCTCCCGCCCGTTGCAGGAGACGTAGGCGAGCCGCAGGTCGCCGGCGAAGCCGGCGTCGACCGGGATCGTCTCGCCGTCGACCCGATAGACGGCGCCGGCGCGCGCCGGCAGGCGCATCTCATAACCCCAGGCGCGCCAGGCGCGGCCGTCCCGGTCGGTCCCGTCCATCAGGGCGCGCGGCCCGACCGCGCCGTCGAGATCGGTCGCGACCGCCGCCGGCGCGGCGTCCTTAGGCCGCACGATCAGCGCTGCGAGGCGCAGGCGCTCGCCTTCCAGGTCCCGGAAGTAGAGGATTGGCCCGACGCCTTGCGGCGGGCCCTCCACGGCGGCTTCGCTTGTCACGATCCGGTCTTCATCCTGTGCGGCTCCGTCCCCAAGACCCCCACTAAATGGGAGGCGAGGGCGGCCGCGCAACCGGTCCGGCGCGCGCCGCGGCGGCGTCGATCCGTCGGACGAAAAGAACCGCGGCGAGACCGACGGCGGAGGCCGCCAACATCATGGCCAGCAACGCGTGGGGCCCGTTTTCGGGCGTCAGCAACGCCGTCGTCAGCGCCGTCAGCAACGCCCCGCCCGCGACCGTCAGCGCGCCGGAGACCCCGGCCGCGCTCCCCGCCAGATGGGGACGCACGGATAGCGCGCCCGCATTGCCCGCCGGCATGGTGAGCCCGTTGCCCAGCCCGACGAAGAGCGTCGCCCCGAACAGCGTCAGCGGATGCACGACGCCGGCGGCGACGATCCCGAGGCCGAGCGCGAGCCCGCCGCAGGCGATCAGCCGGCCGGTCAGCATCAGTCCGGTCAGCGGAACCCGCTCCCCCAGCCGGCCGGAGAGATAGCCGCCGGTCATGAAGCCGCCCGTGATGCTCCCCAGGCACAGGCCGAGAAGCGTCGGCGACAGATCGAAGCGCGTCGCCGCCACCAGCGGCGCGCCCGCCAGGAAGGCGTAGAAGGCGCCGGTGGAGAAGGCGAGGCACACCGCATAGCCCCAGAAGCGCCGCGCGCGCAGCAGCTCCGGATAGCTGCGAAGCTGCGCCGCCACCGTGGCGGACCGGGCCCGGTTCGTCTCCCCCAGATCGACCCAGCAGGCGAGCCACAGCGCCGCCCCCATCGCCGCGAAGGCGAAGAAGCTCGCGCGCCAGCCGAACAGCTCCTGCAGCGCGCCGCCGGCGAGCGGCCCCAGCATCGGCGCGACCGCCATCGCCATGGTGATGTAGCCGATGCGGCTCGCCGCCGTCTGCGGCGGCGCCACATCGCGCACGACGGCGAGCGAGACGGCGTAGCCCGCGATCACCGCGCTCTGGGCCAGGCGAAAGCCGAGGAAGCTCCAGACGTCTTGCGCCAGCGCGCAGCCGAGCGAGGCGAGCGTGAACAGCCCCAGCGCGCGCAACAACACCGGGCGGCGCCCGTAGCGGTCGGAGAGCGGCCCCGCGATCAGTTGCATGACCGCCGTCGCGGCGAGGTAGCCCGCGACCGACAGGCTGACCAGCGCGTAGTCCGCCTGGAAGTCCGCGGCGATCGCCGGCAGCGAGGGAAGGAACAGGTTCAGCGACAGCGTCGACAGCGCCGTCGCCAGGACCAGCGTCGCGAAATGCGGCGGCGTGCGCGCGGCGAAAGGCATCGGCCCCAAACTCCCTCTTCGACTCCCTGGGCCCGGGCGCTCGCGGCTCGGGCAATAAAAAAGCCCCCGAGGGGTTCTCGGGGGCGCAATCGCGGAGCGGCGTCGGGCGCTCAGCGGATCCTGCGCCTCGATGGGACGACGATCACGGCGGCGCAGGACATGGCGGACGGCTCCCTTTTCCAGACGGAAAAGAGGCTAGGACGCATCCCGACTCCCGTCAACGCCGCGCCGCGCGCCGCGGATCAGTCGTCCGCGGGAATCGCGTGCAGATGGACGTCCTGCCCGGAATGCCGGCCCAGTATCTCGACCGCGCGCTCTTCGTGCGCCGCGTCGCGAGTCCGCACCCAGAGCAGCAGCCCGCCATGGGCCAGCTGCTCTTCGATCCGCGCGGCGCGCCGGTCGCCGACGAGCTTGGCCAGAAGACCGCCGACCGCGCCGCCGGCGCCGCCCGCGAGCGCGGCCCCCAGGATCGCGGCCGCCATCGTGCCGCCGGTCGCCAGCACGACGCCCGCGGTCGCGGTCGCCGCCACATAAAGCGGCGCCCCGATCAGCGCGCCTTCGGCGTCGCCCAGCGATTCGGTCGAGACATAGGCGGTGCGCGCCGCCTTCGGGTCGTCCTCCAACTCCGCCGTCCGGCCGTAGAGATGGCCCAGCTTCTCCTCCACCGTCCGCTGACCCGCCAGCAGGCTCAACTCCGCCCGGTCGAAGCCGGCGCTCAACAAGGCGTCGATCGCCCCCTGGAGCGCGTCCGCGCTGTCGAAATACGCTGTCGCTTCGCGAATGGCGGGGCCGGTCGTCCGGTCGGTCATGACTGCCTCCTGCGCGTGGGTGGGTCGCCAGAGTTGCACAGCGCGCCGCAACGCTCCTTGCGTCAGATCAAGCGTCAGCGCGCCGGCCGGCCCGGCCGCTCGACCGGAGGCGCGCGCAGCGAGGCGCCGTGAGATAGGGAGAATGCTCGGCGGCGCATGGCGGCGAGGGGAACGAGAGTTCGACCTCTCCGCCCAGCGCGCGACCGCGCGCCGGCCGGTCAGGCCGCCCCATCGGAGGCCTGAGCGCAGCGACTGGCCGTGAGATCAAAAGAATGGCGGAGGGAGGGGGATTCGAACCCCCGAGGGGCTATCAACCCCAACACGATTTCCAGTCGTGCGCCTTAAACCACTCGGCCATCCCTCCCGCCGCGCCCCTTTAGCGCCTTTTTCCGCGCGTCCGCGCCCGGATGACGGGCGGCGCCGGGCGGCTCGGGGCGTGGGCGCCGGGTGGCGCGCGGCTGCGCCCCGCCCGAACGGCGCGGGACCATAGCGAAGGGCGTTGGGCCTCGCAAGCTGGAAAGGAAGCCCGACCGCGGGGCCGGTCGAGAGGTCGGATTTCGCCGTTTCGCGGGCCGTGCGACGCATGCTAGGCTCCTCCCGCAAAAGGGGTGGGAAGGCGGCGTTAGGGGGACCCGCTGCGTATGATGCTGGTGAGCCTTCTCGGCCGGGTGCTGGTGATTCTGGCGTTGGCTTTGCTCGGCCTTGGCCTGTGGCTGTGGCTCAGCGGCGCGGACGTGACGCAACCCGCCGGCCAACTCTGGTTCTCGCTCGACGTCTCCTCGCTGAACGGGACACAGGTCCTGATCCAGCGGCATCTGCGCCTGCCCTGGCTGTGGGACGGTCTCTTCGTGCCGCTGTTGCAACGGCCGACCTGGGAAGCGGTGCTCTGGCCCGTGATCGGCGGGCTCGCGCTGGGCGGGCTGCTCCTGCTGGCCGGACGGAAGCGTCGCCGCCGCTCCGGCTTCCGCACCTGACCTCCCTCCCGAGCCGAGCCTGCCCGAGCCGACCCGGCGCGGCTTGACCCCGCCGGGAGAAGTCGCCAAGAAGCCCTCGCCGCCGGCCCATCGGCCGGGCGACAGGCTTGCTGCAAGCGCGGGACGGAGCATTCATGAGCATTCGGATCATCGACGGGCTGAGCGCGGTCGCGGAGGCCTACGGACTGTTCGTCATCGACCAGTGGGGCGTGCTGCATGACGGGGTGAAACCGCACCCCGGCGCGGTGGAGGCGATGGAGCGCCTGCGCGCGCTGTCGGAGCGTACGGGCGCGCGGATCGCGCTGCTCTCCAACTCCGGCAAGCGGGTCGAGGCCTCCTATGACCGGCTCGCGGCGATGGGCTTCGCGCGCGATCTCTACGATCTCGTCGTCACCTCCGGCGAGCAGGTGCATCGCGGACTCCTGCAGCGCGGCCGACCGGATGCGGCGGACCCGTTCTATCGCGACCTCGGACCGCGCTTCGTCGGCTTCTGGTGGGACGACGACCGGGGAATCCTGGAGGATGCGGAGGTTGAAGAGGTCTCCGAGGTCGAGGAAGCCGATTTCATCCTCTGCTCCGGCACGGACGAGGGCCATCTCGACGCCTATCGCCCGACCCTGGAGCGCGCGCTCGCCTGCGGCCTGCCGATGACCTGCGCCAACCCGGACCGGGTCAGCGTGCAGCCGGACGGCACCCTCAAAATGTGCCCCGGCGAGGTCGCGGCCGCCTATGAGGCGATGGGCGGACGCGTGCGCTGGCACGGCAAGCCGAACCGGGAAGTCTACGATCTGATCCGCGCCGAGTTGGACACGGACGCGCCGGGCGTCGGGATCGGGGATTCGCTGCAGCACGACATCCAGGGCGCGGTCGAGGGCGGGCTCGACAGCCTGTTCATCGCCGGCGGCATCCATCGCGACGATCTGGCCCGGCCGCTCGATGCCGCGGCGGTCGCGGCGCTCGCCGACAGCCGCGGCGTGCGGCCGACCTTCGCGTCCGAAAGCTTCCGCTGGTGACGCGGCGGGCTCGCCGCGCAGGGCGGTCGAGAGGCTACAGCATCCGCTTCAGGGCGGCGGCGAGCGCCTCGTACTCCGACGGCTCGTTGTAGAGATAGGCGCAGAGCCGAAGCCAGAGACGGCGGTCGATGGGTTGGAGGTCGACCTCGATCCCCGCTTCTTCCAGGAGGCGCCGGCGAAGCCGGTCGGCGTCCGGCTGTTTCGCCCCGGCCGAGGGCGGCAGCGCCACTGCGGCCATGAAAGCGGTCATCGAATCGGGGCCGCCGCGCTCCGTTCCCAGATCGCGGGCGAGGTGGCGGGCGGCCTCGCGGGCGAGGCTCGTGCAGCGCTCGGCGATCGCCGCTTCGCCCCAGCGCGCGCGGAATTCCAGCGCGGCGGGAATGCTGAGCACGGGCGTGAAGTCCTTGGTGCCGGGCCAATCGAAGGCGGCGGTGAAGCCGTCGGCGACGAAATGGCTGATCGTCGTCGGCCGCAGATGGGGCTGGCGCTCCGGCGCGGCCCAGAGCATCGCGGCCCCGCGCGGCGCGCCGAGCCACTTGTGCGCGTTGGCGGCGTAGTAGTCCGCGCCCAGCGCCTCGATCTCCAGCGGCAGCATGCCGGGGCCGTGCGCCCCGTCGATCAGCACGGCGACGCCCCGGTCGCGCGCCTCCGCCGTGATCTCGGCGACCGGCAGCACCAGCGCCGTCTTGGAGGTGGCGTGATCGACGACCAGAAGCCGCGTGCGGGGGCTGAGCGCGCCGATGACGGCGTCGACGGCCTGGCCCGGCTCCTCGATGGGGAAGGGCAGGTCCGCGACAATTAGCCGCGCGTCGGCGCGGTCGCAGACGAATTCCAGCGTGCGCATGACGGCGCTGTAGCAATGCGAGGTGGTGACCACCTCGTCCCCCGGCATCAGCATGAAGGAGCGCAGCACGGCGTTGATCGCCGTCGTGGCGTTGTCCAGGAAGACGACGTCCTCGCCGCGCGCGCCGACATAGGCGCCCAGACCGTCCGCCGTGCGCCGCATCAGGCCCGGCAACTCCGTACGCATGAAGCGCGAGGGGTGGCGCTCGATATGGACGCCCCAGTCGCTTTGCGCCTGGGAAACCGGCCGGGACAGCGCCCCGTAGGCCCCGTGATTGAGGTAGATCGCGCCCTCTTCCAGCATGAAGTGGGCGCGCGCCGCGGCGCCGAAGCCCGGCCCTTGCGCATCCGATCGTGCGGCGCCGCCCGCTGGCGGGCGGGCGGCGGCCTCGGATGGGTCGGATAGCGTGTCGTCCTTGAGGCGCATGCCGGGGCGCCGCCCTCGCGTCGGTCCGTGATCAAGCTCGCCGGAAAGCATCGGGCGCGCAGCGCGGCCCGTCAAGCGGGCGCGATCGGGTTCGGACGGCGGGGTCAGCGGCTCTCGCGTCGCCAGACGGCGGCCATCAGTCCCAGGGCCAGCGCCAGAACCAGCCATCCCGGCGCCAGGGAGGCGCTGGCCACGCCGGTGACGACATAGTCCCGATTCTCCCGCAGGCCGAACCAGTCCGCGCCGCCGGCCGCCCGATCCGGGGCCACGCGGCGGATCGTCGGCAGATCCGCCAGGGCGGCGCCGGCGTCCGGATCGTGGCGGATCACCGACCCGCCGGTCGCCGCCACCAGCGGGGCCAGCCGTTCGGTCGTGGCCGACAGCGCGGCCATCTCCAGCGGATTCAGCGCGCCGGCCGCGGCCAGCGCCGTGCGCCGGCCGTCGCTGACGCTGTAGAGCCCGGTGCGGTCGATCGCCATGCTGGCGGAATAGCCGCCGGCCCCGTCGCTCGAGAGGCTCAGGCGCCGCGCCGTCCCGTCGGGAAGGGTTACCGTGACCGCCGGCTCGATCAGCGGATCAAGGCTGCGCAGCCGCACCTCCAGCCGGTCGCCGTCGGCCCGGGCGCGCAGGTCCTCCTCCTCCAGCTCCGGCTCCTTCATCAGCCAATGAGCGAGGCGGCGCAGCAGCTCGGCCTGCGGCCCGCCGCCCTCGAAGCCGCGCGCCCAGAGCCAGATATGGTCGCTGTTCATCTGGGCGATGCGCCCCTCGCCGACCCGGTCGAGCAGCAGGAGGGGCATGTCGTCGAGTCCGGTCATCAGGGTTTCGCCGGAGCGGGCGTCGGTTTCGATCTGGCGGAACCAGCGGCCCCAGGCGGCGGCGTCGCGGCGCATGCTGACGGCTTCGCCGTCCCGGTTCAGGGTCACGCCGGGACCGCCGGGCAGGTTCGCCGTGACCGGGTGGCGCCGGCCGCGGTCGGTGACGTCCGGGGTGAAGCCGCGCTCGATCACCGCGCCCGAGGGCGCGCCGGGCATGAGCTGGCCCAGATCCGTGCGATAGAGGCTGTAGGGGCCCGCGAACCCCGGGCCGACCGCCTGCAGCAGCGCGCCGCCTTCGCGCACATAGCGCACGATGTTGCCGAGATAGATCGACGGCAGCACGCCGCGCCGTCGGTAGCGGTCGAAGACCACGAGATCGAACTCGTCCAGCTTGATCTCGAACAGCTCGCGCGTCGGGAAGGCGATCAGCGAGAGCTCGTGGATCGGCGTGCCGTCCTGCTTCTCCGGCGGACGCAGAATGGTGAAATGCACCAGATCGACCGACGGGTCGGACTTCAGGAGGTTGCGCCAGGTGCGCTCGCCCGGATGCGGCTCGCCGGAGATCAACAGCACCCGCAGCCGATCCCGCACCCCGTTGATCGACAGGACCGCGCGGTTGTTGACCGCGGACAGTTCCCCCGGCCGTTCCGGCGTCGCCAGTTCGACGATCCCGGGGCCGCGATGGCGCGGCGTGACCTCGATCTCGGCGATCTCGCCGATCGGCGCACGGACCCCGCGCTGCGCCTCGCCGTCGAGCCGCACGGTGATCCGCGCCGTCTCTCCGGACTGCGCCGCCGGGTCGTCGATCCGCACCCGCAGGGTCACCGGCTCGTCGACCAGCCCGTAGCCTGGCGCCTCCACCACCGTCAGGCGGCGGTCGGAGGCCGTATCGTCCCCCACCACCAGCGCATGCAGCGGGCCGGGCAGGCCGCGGGCGACGTCCCCGGTCGCCGGGTCGGGCGGCGGCGCGTCATGCACCTGCCCGTCGGTCACCATCACGGCGCCGGCGAAGCGACGCGTCGGGATGTCGGCGAGCGCTGCGCTCAGCCGTTCGATCATCCGCGTGCCCTCGGCCCCGTCGGCGATGGTGTCGTGATCGACGGTGAGGCGCCGCACCTCCAGCGTCTCGGCGTGCTGGGCCAATTGCGCCTCCAGCGCGTCGGCGGCGGCGCGGGTCGCCTCGAGGCGCCCGGCGACCTCCTGGGAGGGCGTTTCGTCGACCAGCAGCAGCGCCACGTCCTTGATCGGCGTGCGCTGCTCCTGCACGGCCGACGGGTTGGCCAACGCCGTCAGGATCGCGCCCGCCAGCAGCGCGCGCAACAGGCCGCCCGGCGCGCGCCCGATCAGCCCCAGGGTCAGCACCAGCACGGCCGCCGCGCCGAGCGCGGCGATGGCCGCCCAGGGCAGCAGCGGATCGAAGACGACGCTGAACCCGCCGGTCATTGCCCCAACCTTTCCAGGATTGCGGGAATATGGACCTGATCCGCCTTGTAGTTCCCGGTGAGCGCATACATCACCAGATTGACGCCGAAGCGATAGGCCATCTCGCGCTGGCGGTCGCCGCCGGGCGTGACGGGGAACAGCGGCCGGCCGGCCTCGTCCACCGCCCAGGCGCCGCTCCAATCGGCCCCGCCGACCAGGATGCGGGCGACGCCGTCGTTGACTTCGGCGCCCGGCTTTTCGATCCACAGCACGTCGCCGGTCCAGCGGCCCGGGAAATCCTGCATCAGATAGAAGCTCTTGGTCAGCACGTGATCCGGCGGCACAGGCGTCAGTTCCGGCGCGTCGAGGCCGCGGGCCAGCCGCTGCAGCGCCTCGGAGGCGGCGCTCAGCCGGCCGCTGGCCAGATGCGCGTCGCGCGTGTCGAACAGGATCGTGCCGCCGTTCGCCAGATAGCGGTTCAGCCGGTCGACGGCGCCCTGATGCAGGCTCGGCTGCGCGTCCGTCACCGGCCAGTAGAGCAGCGGGAAGAAGGCGAGTTCGTCCTCATTGACGTCGACGCCGATCGGCTCGGCCGCCTCGACGGCGGTGCGCCGGCGCAACACGGCGCTGAGCCCGGAGAGGCCGGCGCGGCTGACCCGGTCGACCGCGGCGTCGCCGGTCACGACATAGGCGAGCGTCGTCGCATTCGCCGCGCGCAGCGCGAAGTCGTCTCCGGCCAGGGCGCCGCCTGCGCCGGAGCCCATGGGCGCGCCGATCACCTGGTCGCCGCCGTCGCTTTGCGCCGCGGCGGGGCCGGCGGGCGAGGTCAGCGCGGCGCCGAGCAGCAGCGCGGCCGCCGCGCCCCCCGCCGCCCTGTTCGCCGACCGGGCGCGCGGCCGGCCGCCGCGCAGGCCCGGCATCTGGCCCCGCATCGCCAACGTCACCAGCCCGTCGATCAGAACCAGCAGCAGGGCGGCGAGGTAGAACCATTTGTCGAGCGGCCGTTCGTCGGCCGGCGCGTAACCGGCCGTCGTCGCGCCCGCGGCGACGTCCAACGTCTCGAAATCCGCGATCTGCGGCGCCAGATTGACCGCCTGTCGGGCGGTCTCCGTCCCGTAGAAACCAGGCGGGTGCTCCGGCCCCACCACTGCGTCGGCCAGTTCGTCGGCGGCGATCGGGCGAGCCGTCACCGGCGGCTCCCCCAGCCGGCCGAACCCGTCCAGCGTCTGCACCGGCCCAATCGGCCGGTCGGGCGCGCCGGGCAGAGCGGTCGGCACGCCGGCGCCCAGTTCCGTCAGGCGCTGCAGCATCTCGACGAACAGGCCGGAGATCGCCAGCGTCGACCAGTCGGTGTTCGCCGTGGTGTGGATCAGCACAAGCCAGCCGTCGCCGCGCGGCTCGGCGGTCACCAGCGGCGTGTCGTCCTCGAGCCGCATCCAGGTCTTTTCGTCCAGGTCGAGCGACGGCTCGGCCAGCACCTGGCGCTTCACCACCGCGTCCGGCCGGGGCGCCAGGCCGGCGAAGGGACCGTCGTCGGCGACGGCGCCGATGCGCGCGGGCTCGGTCCATTGCAGCGCGCCGGAGAGTTGCCGCCCGCCGCGGCGCAGCGGGACCGGCGTCAAATCGTCGTCCTCCGCCTGGGCCAGACGCGGGCCGGCGAAGCGCACCAGCACGCCGCCCCCGTTCATCCAGTCGACGAGTCGGTCGCGGTCGTTGCTGTCGAGCGGGGTCGAATCGGGCAGGAAGATCGCAGCCTGGCCGGCGCGGATCAGGATCTCGACCGGCGCGCGGCTCAACTCTCCGACCGGCGCCAGGGCCCGGTCGAGGTAGTAGACCTCCGAGAGCAGCGCGAGGCCTACATCGCGGCCCGCGTCGGAGACGATGCCGACCGGCCGGCGCGCCCAGCGTTCGTCGAACAGCGCTGTCGCCCCCGCGCCGAGCCCGATGGTGAGGGTTTCCGGCGCGCTTGCCGCGCTCTCGGACGGCGTCTCGTCGCCGACCCCTTGCGCCGCCTCCCTGTTGGGCAGACGGGCGGGCAGGCGGGCGGGCAGACGGGCCGGCGCTTCCACCGTGATCAGCGCCAAGTCGTTACGCAGCGCACGTGGGATGTCCAGAACGGGGGCGATCTCGCGCGCGCCCGCCTCGAAACGCGCCGCCTGTCGGGCCAGCGGGCGACCGTCGGGCCCGCGCGCCGTCAGGACGACCGTGCGGGCCGCCGACGCCTCCGCCCGGCGCAGGGTCACGGCCAACTCCGCCGCCCCGGCGCGCGGCGGGACGGCCAGGACCGGCGCGGCCTCCGCCGCCGGCTGCAGCAGGGTGAGCGGGCCCAGAGCGTCCAGCCGCTCGGCCAGGTCGGCCGCGCCGGCGTCGTCGATCCCGTCGGCCGCCCAAATGACGCTGGCCGGCCCATCGAGGCCGGCGCCTTCCGCGGCCGCGCGGTCGAGCGCGGCGAGCGCTAGGAGCCGGTCGCCGGGCCAGGGCTTCGGCGCGAGCGAGCGGACGGCCGCTTCGGCGCGCGCGGCCGGCAGCGCGTCGGACACTTCCGGCGGGGTTCCATCCAACCGTCGCGCGGTGGTCAGGATGCGCACCGGCCGGTCGGCGCGGCCCGCCTGCTCGATCAGCGCGGTCAGGCGTTGCTGGCGCGCCTCCCAGCGCGGGGCGGCCGCGAAGCCGTCGTCGATCACCAGAAGCAGCGGGCCGTCCCCCTCCAGGCCGCGCTCCGGGTTCAGCACCGGCCCGGCGACCGCAAGGATCAGCAGCGCCGCCGCCGCCAGCCGCAGGAGGATCAGCCACCAGGGCGCGGAGGCCGGGGTCTTCTCCGGCGACTCCAACCCGAAAAGCAGCCGGATCGCCGGAAAATCGACCCGCTTCGGCGCCGGCGGCAGCAGCCGCAGCAGCCACCAGAGAACCGGCAGCGCCAGCAGCCCGGCCAGAAGCCAGGGCTGCAGGAAGGCGAGGGGGCCGAGGCTCAGCATGGCGCCTTATCCATAGCCGACCCCCGACGCGTGCGGGCTGTCATGCGCGAGCGCCATGTAGAGCGTCAGCAGCGCCTGCTCCGGCGGCTGGTCGGTGTGATGCACGAGGAGGCGCCAGCCGGCCGCGCGCGCCGCGGCGCCCAGCGCGTCGCGATGCGCCGTCAGCCGCTCGACATAGCGTGCGCGCAGCGCCTCCGCCCGCCCCACGGTCAGGTCGCCCTCCGACTCCATCCCGAGGAAGCGGGTGCGGCCGGTGAAGGGCAGCGCCTCCTCCGCCGGGTCCATGATCTGGATCATCGCGCCGCGCACCTGCTGCGCCGCGAAGGCGCCTAGGCGCTCTTCGACCGCTTCGATCGGGGCCAGGAAGTCTCCGAACAGCAACGCCTGCGCGCCGCGCGGCAGACGCTCGGACGGCGGCAAGCCGGCCGCCTCCCCTTCCGCCGCCGGCGCGGCGCCCGCGCCGCCGAGCAGCCGGTCGCTCAGCCGCTCCAGCACCGCGCGGCCCATGGCGGGCCGTTCGCCGACGCCCATCAGCGCCACCCGCTCGCCGCCGCGCAGCAGCAGCGCCGCGCTGGCGAGCAGCAGAAGCCGCGCCCGATCCGTCTTGCGCGGCAGCCGCCGGTCGGAGGCGTAGTCCATCGAGGCCGAGCCGTCGGCCCACAGCCAGACGCTCTGCGCCGCCTCCCACTCGGTCTCGCGCACATAGAGGGCGTCGGAGCGGGCGGAGCGCCGCCAATCCACCGAACTGGCGGCGTCGTGCGCCTCGAAGGGACGGTACTGCCAGAAGGTCTCGCCCATGCCCACGCGGCGGCGGCCGTGGATGCCCTGGGCCACCGTGGCCGCGACGCGCTCCGCCTCGATCAGCAGGCCGGGCAGGCTCTCGCCCAGGCTCTCGGCGCGGGCGCGAATCGACTCCATCCGCGCCCGGTCTTCCGGCGTCGGCGCGCGGGCCTGATCGGCGGGGCTATCGGCGGTGCGGTCGGCGATCGGCGGCCTCCATGGGGTTGGGGTCTGCGGCGTCGGGGTCAGCGGGGCGCGGCGGTCAGGCGAGATCGGCGGTCAGCCGCTCGATCACGGAATCGAGCGTGACGCCCTCCGCCCGGGCGGAGAAATTGAGGGCCATACGATGGCGCAGCACCGGCTTGGCGAGCGCCCGGACGTCCTCCGTCGAGGGGGCGAGACGGCCGGTCAGCAGCGCGCGCGCCCGGGCCGCGAGCATCAGCGCCTGACTGGCGCGCGGACCGGGCCCCCAGGCGACGTTGCGGCGGATCTCCTCCAACTCGCTGGTCTCCGGACGGCCTTCGCGCACCAGCCTCAGGATCGCGTCGACCACGGCCTCGCCCACGGGAACCTGACGCACGAGGCGCTGGGCGGCCATCAGCGAGCCGGCGTCCATCACCGCGCCGGCGCGCGCGCTCTTCGGGCCGGTGGTGCGCAGCATGACCTCGCGCTCCGCACCGGCGTCGGGATAGGTGATGTTGACCTGCAGGAGGAAGCGGTCGAGCTGCGCCTCGGGCAGCGGATAGGTGCCTTCCTGCTCGATCGGGTTCTGGGTGGCCAAGACGTGGAAGGGCGCCGGCAGCTCGTGTGAATGGCCGGCGACGGACACCTTGCGCTCCTGCATCGCCTGAAGCAGGGCGGATTGGGTGCGCGGGCTGGCGCGGTTGATCTCGTCGCCCATCAGAAGCTGGGTGAAGACCGGACCCGGGATGAAGCGGAAGCTGCGCTTGCCGCCCTCGGTCTCCTCCAGCACTTCGGAGCCCAGGATGTCCGCCGGCATCAGATCCGGTGTGAATTGGATGCGCCGGCTCTCCAGGCCCAGAACGCCGCCCAGCGTTTCCACCAGCAGCGTCTTCCCGAGACCGGGCACGCCGACCAGCAGCAGGTGGCCGCCCGCCAGCAGGGTGGTCAGGACCTGGTCGATGACCTCCTGCTGACCGTAGATCACGCGGCCGATCTGGGTGCGGACGTCGGCCATGCGCTGGCCCAGCGCCTCCATCTCCTCGGCGAGGCGGTGGGCGTCGAGCTCGGCCGCCTCCGCGGCGCCGGCGTCCGACCCGCCGCCCGGCGCGGCGCTGGGAGATTGGCTCATCGCGGACCCTTTCCTTCGCGTTCCGTGGATCGTTCTCGGCAAGCAGGCGCTTGCGCGGTCGCCGAAAGCGTCCTTAATTCACCAAGAGATTAGGGCGGGAATTTGTCCAGGCGATAGGCGGCGCATGGTCGCGCGCGACGCCGTCTCCGCTTCGACGCTCCGGCGCCGCCCCGGCGCGCAGGCGCGCCGTCTCTCGCCGAGCCTCGAAACCGGTGCAAGGATGATGATCGCCGCGCCATGTCAGGACAAGAGCGCAAACCGCAGAGTCTCAAGGAATTGATCGCCGAGGGCGGCGGTCTGACCGGTTTCGCCTGGCCCGAGCGCGAACAGGACTTCCAGCTCTCCATCGATCGGGACGGGACCTGGCGGCACCGGGGGGATCCGATCCGTCGGGAAAAGCTGGTGAAGCTCTTCGCCACGGTGCTGCACCGCGACGAGGCCGGGGACTATTGGCTGGCGACCCCGGCCGAGCGGGGACGCGTCGCGGTCGCCGACGCGCCCTTCGTCGCGGTCGAATTGGACGCCGAAAGCGCGCCCGGCCGCCTCCGGTTCCGCACCAATCTGGGTTACTGGGTGACCGCCGGGCCGGACCATCCGATCCGGGTCGAAGAGGACCCGGAGACGGGCGAGCCGTCGCCCTATCTGCTGGTGCGCGATCGCCTGGAGGCGTTGATCGCGCGCCCTGTCTTCTATGAACTGGTCGAGCGGGCCGAGGAACGCGCGGTGGACGGAACGCCGATGCTGGGGGTCGAGAGCGACGGCCGCTTCTTCCCGCTCGGGCGCGCGGGGTAGCGCGGCATGGAGCCGCAGCGAATCGTCGCGCGCCTCGAGGCCGCCGCCGCCCGCCGCGCCGCCGCGGAGCGGGAGAGCGCGCGGGGCGACGCCGACCTCAATCCCGGCATGCAGCCGCTGCGGCGCGACCTGACCCCGGCGGCCGTGCTGGTGCCGATCGTGCTGCACGCCGGCGCGCCGGCCGTTCTGCTGACCCAGCGCACCGATCATCTGCGCGACCATGCGGGTCAGGTGAGCTTCCCCGGCGGCCGGATCGATCCGGGCGACGCGGACGCCGTCGACGCCGCCCTGCGCGAAACGGAGGAGGAGGTCGGCGTCTCGCGCGATCGGGTCGAAGTGATCGGCCGTCTCGACCCCTACATCACCCGCACCGGCTTCTCGGTGACGCCGGTCGTCGGCTTCGTGCGCCCGCCGATCGCGCCGGAGCCCGATCCGTTCGAGGTGGCGGAGGTGTTCGAAACGCCGCTCGCCTTCCTGCTGGACCGCCGCAACCATCAGCGCCACAGCCGGATCTACGACGGCCGCCCCCGCCATTTCTACGCCATGCCCTATGAGCGTTTCTACATCTGGGGCGCGACGGCGGGCATGCTGGTCAATCTGGTCGACGTTCTGGCGCCCTGCGCGGGCGCGGGAGACGCCGATCGCGGGCCGTGAGGCGGCCGGTCCGCTCTTGGCGCGGCGGGCGCCGCGCCATACATTCGGTGCGGGCGGCGCGCCGCGTCGCCTCCGCTCGCGGCGGGGACGGTTCGGCGTCCGCCCGGCGGCTCCTTCTCGCAAAGGATGGAAAGCGTCCCAGTGCGCACCTTTCTGACGATCGTTCTCCCGCTGCTCGCGCCTACGGTGGTGTTCTTCATCTGGGCCTGGTTCGCGAAGCGACGGGCCGACGCCGAGCAGCGTCACGAGCCCATTCCCTCCTGGCAGAACTGGCCCTGGGCGCGGCTGATGCTGGCCGGCGCGGTGCTGACGGCGCTGACGCTCTCCGCGGTCGCCCTGATGCGGGACTCGCCGGAAGGCCAGCGCTACGTGCCGCCGCGGATGGAGAACGGCGAACTCATCCCCGGCCATTTCGTGCCGATCGAGGAGGGCGAAGAAGGGGACGGGCGATCCTACTCCGGCTTCGGCACGACGCCGCCCTCGCTGCCCAACCGGGAAACCGATGACTGACGGCGAAGGGCGGGCGCACGGCGCGTCGACGACGCGGCTGGACCCGGCCGCGCACGCCTGGATGACTGCGCCGGAGACGCGCGCCGTCCTGGCGGCGCTCGTCGCTTCGGACGCCGGCGGCGGCGCGCCCTCGGTGCGCTTCGTCGGGGGCTGCGTGCGCGACGCGCTGGCCGGTCTGCCCGTCAGCGACGTCGACCTGGCGACCGATCTGGAGCCGCCGGAGGTGATGCGGCGGCTGGAGGCGGCCGGTCTGCGCGCGGTCCCGACCGGCCTCGACCATGGCACCGTTACGGCGGTCGCCAACCATCGGCCGTTTGAGATCACCACGCTGCGGCGCGACGTGGAGACCGACGGGCGCCGCGCCGTCGTCGCCTACACCCATGACTGGCGCGAGGACGCGCAGCGCCGCGACTTCACCTTCAACGCGCTCTCGGCCGAACCGGACGGAACCCTGCACGACTATTTCGGCGGTTTGGCGGACCTCGCCGCCGGCCGGGTGCGCTTCGTCGGCGACGCCGATCTGCGCATCCGCGAGGACGTGCTGCGCATCCTGCGCTTCTGCCGCTTCCATGCGCGCTTCGGGCGCGGCGCGCCGGAGGGGGCGGATTTCGAAGCCTGCATCGCGCGGCGCGACCTGTTGCCGCAACTCTCCGCCGAGCGGGTGCATCACGAGTTCACGAAGCTGCTTGCCGGGGACGCGCCGATCGCGACCCTCGAGGCGATGATCGCGCGCGGGCTGCTCGCCCATTGGCTGCCGGAGGCGGCGGAGACGGACCCCCTCGCCCGCTTGATCCAGCGCGAGGCGGGCGCCGGGCGGCGCGATTGGCTGCGCCGGCTCGCCGTCCTGATCCAACCAAACGCGGACGGCCTCGGGCCGGGCGCCGCGAAGGCGGCGCGGGCCGTCGCCCGGCGCCTCAAGCTCTCCAATCAGGAGACGAAGCGGCTCGAAGGGCTGGCCGACCCGGCCCATCGCTTCGCGCCGACGGCCGACGCCGCGGCGCAGCGCGAGGCGCTCTATCGCCTGGGCGCGGACCGATGTTGGGATCTGGCGCTGCTCGGCGCCGCGCGGGCGGAGGCGGCCGGGGGCGACGCCGCGGCTTGGGAGGCCCTCATGGCCGAAGCCCGGGCCTGGGAGCCGGTGGATCTGCCGGTCTCCGGCGCGGACGCGCTGGCGGCCGGGTTGGCGCCCGGGCCGGCGGTCGGCGCGGCGCTCGCCGTGGTGGAGCGCTGGTGGATCGAGCAGGGCTTCGCGCCGGACCGGCGCGCCTGCCTTGCGCGCCTGGAACGGACGATCGAGGCGGGCGCCGGCTGAGGCGCGCCCGCGCCACGGTCCGCGATAGGGGGGAGACAGAACGGGATGGCGACCTTTCGGGTGTGCTTCGTCGGCGACAGCGTCACCTTGGGCACGGGGGATTCGGCCTGCCTCGGCTGGCCGAACCGGCTCTGCGCGGCGGAGATCGAAGCGCGCGGCCATGACCTCTCCTGCTACAATCTCGGCGTCCGGGCGGAGACGAGCGCCCTGATCGCCGCGCGCTGGGAGGCCGAATGCCGTCCGCGCCTGCCCGACCATGTGGACGGACGCCTCGTCTTCAGCTTCGGGCTCAACGACATGGCCGATCAGGACGGCGTCGGCCAGCGCACGCCTACCGAGCGGTCGGTGGAGACCGCGCGCTCGCTGCTTTCCCGCGCCAAGAGCTGGAAGCCGGTTCTCTGGATCGGCCCGACCCCGGTGCGGCGCGAGCCGCCGGTGATCCGGCCCGGGCAGGATGTCGTCTACCGATTTTACAGAGATCGGGTAAAGGATGCGAGCGAGCGTTACGCCGCGCTCGCCGAGACGTTGGAGATTCCCTATCTCGACCTCTACGCCGCCTTGGCGGACGACCCCGCCTGGGACCGGGTGATGGAGGCGGGCGACGGCGTTCATCCGACCGGGGACGGCTACGCCAGGATCGCCGACCTGGTCTCGCGCTGGGAGGCGTGGCGCGCCTGGCTCGGCTGACCCGTCAGCCGCCCGTCAGCCGCCCGTCAGCCGCCCGTCGGCCGCGTCAGGAAGAGCGTCGGCCGCTCGCCATAGAGGCCCGTCGCGTTGCGGCGATAGCCCGCGCGCTCGGCGACGCGGATCGAGGCCGCATTCTCTGGATGGATCATGCAGAAGGTCTCCGGCGCGGACAGATGCGCGTCGGCCCAGGCCAGGACCGCCGCCACCGCCTCGCCGGCGTAACCGCGCCCCTGCGCCGCCGGCGCCAGCACCCAGCCGGCCTCCGGGACGCCGTCGCGCGGCGGGTCGAGCGTGCGGCGATAGTCCGCCAGGCCGACCTCCCCGACGAAGCGCCCCTCCGCCTTCGTCTCGACCAGCCAATAGCCGAAGCCCATCAGCCGCCAATGCCCGGCGTAGCGCAACAGGCGCGCCCAGGCCTCCTCGTCGCTCGCCGGCCGGCCGGTGATCAGGCGCACCACGGCCGGATCGCTCCACAGCGCGCGGGTCGCAACAAAGTCCTCCGCCGCATGCGCGCGCAGGCGCAGGCGCTCGGTCTCAAGCAGGGGGGCGGCGTCGAAACGGCTCATCCCGGACGCGACTGTCGCAAGCCCGCGCCGCCCTGTCGATCCCGCATTGAGCGCCCCGCCGCAGCGCCGCCAAGGGTGGGATCGGCGTCGCCGAGCTGCGCCAGCGCCGACTTGGCGCCGCGCACGTCGTCGGGCTCGATGTTGTCGTCGCGGCCGATGGCGGATCGGAGGCCGGCGATGGATTCCGCCTACGCGGCCCCCTCGGCCGCCGTCCAGGCGCCGAAGGCGGGGTCGGCCATCCGGGCCGGATCGCGCGCCGGGCGTTTGATGGGAGGAGACGCAGGGCGCCTTCCTGACATCAGTATCAATTCGGCGCGAGATATGCGCTACGTGAGAAGAGGCGCGACGGAAGGCCCCGCTCGATCGCCGTTCCTGCGGAGGCGGCCGCGCCCCTATTGGCCGCAATCATGCCTATCCTCTTGCAAGGTTAAGATCTTCTTTGCGTACGCCTTCTGATTGCCGGAGAAGTGACGGTCCAATACGGATGACAAGGATTGACCCGAAGTCATGTCGGCCCATGCACGATAAAGATTGACGCCAAAGAACCTGATCGCATTGGGTCGAGCGTCCCAGGTTCGCTGCTTTTCCCTCTCAGCATAAAGGTCAGCCAAAAACCCCCACGCATCTCGCGAGCACGGGTTAGAGACTGCATTTCGGCGGAGCTTTGACTCGGCGTCCGTCACGCCGAAGGCTTCCGCCGCAGAGGTGGAAGCGAACTCGGCTGGGATATCCCGACCCGGCGCGCTTGGCTGAATTAGCCAATCCGCTTGCGCATGGTTCGCATATCGTGCGAACGCTTCCGCAATATCGTTCGATCGTTCGCAGTTGGTTGAGAGAAGGAAGTAGGCTGGCCTGAATCCGACGCCCCGAACGTGACCGACGTGAGGTTCGAACTTCCGACCGTATTGGACCAGCAGCCGAGCGAATTCCGGCCCCCATCCTTCTTTCTCCTGGGCCGCCGCTTCCTCAGTCAATCCCTCGAAGGTGAAGGCCATCACGCAATCGCGAGCAGAGCCGCTCGGGCTGAACTCGAACCACAGATAAGCGGCGATCCTCTCATCACCTTCGACATACTCACCCTTAGCAGAATCCTCGCCCTTTGCAGAATCAGCGGCCACGAGCGCGGCTCCTAGAAGAGACGCTGCGAACCAGCACGACGCCTGTCCAAACAAGCGTCCCAGCGCACCTGCAATCATGGTCGCCGACCCTGCACGGGATTAACTCTTCCCCCGGCGGATGAGAAAACAGACATATCCACACCTGCGCTGTTTCCGTGATACGCTTCACCAGGGCGTACGCGTATATCTACACGATAACCGTGCGGACTATCAAACGGTGGCCGCAGAATCTGCGACTGGCCCGTACTTGCACCTGCAAGGCCACGATATGTCCTAGCGGAGCCATCCCCTTTCCAGAAGGACGGGGGCGCGGTGAGGTTGGGAATGACTGATCCGTCCTCGTTCAAGGCGTACCAACGAACCTGATACTCGAGCCCGTCAATCCCCAGCGTGGTTGAGTTGAGATCAATCCGGATGGGCCCGTCCGTATTCAATTGGAGACCTCCGCGGTGACCTGAGATCGCGGGTTTTTCTTCCCATTCGATTTCCTCGGCCTCTGTGGCTGGCGGCCTCGAATCCCCTCCCGTCACATCGTCTGCGGAGTTCTCAGGGCGTCCGAGCGTACTGTCATCGCGCTTTATGGCCGGAGTTGCATCGTCAACAGCACCAGCAATGGCCTTTCCGGCTTCTTCAAGCGCCCAGGCGAATGGGTTTCCCCAAGCTCCATGATCCTCCATACCCAACGAAGCTAGTTTCCTCGCGAACTCTTCCGGCGCTCTCTCACTCGCGTTACCGACGGATGCGCTGGCTCGTTGGATCATCGGCTGGATGAGTTCGTTGAGTTGCGCCTCGCTCTCGCCTTTGGGGCGGGAGACGCCGTCGCGGGGGAGGCTGAGGGCGCGTTGCAAGCCGGTGAGTGCGCGGTCCAGCGCATCGTCCGGCGCCGGATCGGCCTGCGTCTGCGCTGCCGGCTGGCTGGCGGCTTGGGCGGCGGCTTGGGTCCGTTGCAGGCGGGCGCGTTGTTGGGCGCGCCAGGCCTTGCGGTTGCGCGCGGCGATCTCCTTCAGGCGCTTCTCGCGGGCGGCTTCGGCCGGGTCCGGCTCGGCGCGTTGCTGGGGAATGGTGGTCGGATAGGGGATCTCGCGGCGCGAGTCGGTCTCCTGGCGGGGCAGGAAGCCGCCGGCGCCGGATCGGGCGCTGGAGGACGGTCGGGCGTCGGACGCGCCGCCGGCGCCGGCGAGGTCGGTCTTGAGGGCGCGTTCGGTTTCGCCGCCGGGGCGCATCAGCCCGTCGACCTTGAGGCCCTTGTGCGACTGGTAGCTCTCCAGGCTCTTGAAGAAGCCCCGGTCGGGGATCCCGTCGACCCCGCCGGCCGGGGTCGGGTCGTAATCCCCGAGCTGCGCCAGCGCTGACTTGGCGCCGCGCACGTCCTCGGGCTCGATGTTGTCGTCGCGGCCGATGGTGGATCGGAGGCCGGCGAAGGGTTTGCGGTCGGTGGAGAAGGGCATGGATCGTCTCCTGTCGGGAGGGGGGTAGGGAAAAAGCCGGGCCCGCGCCTCAGCGGCCGGGCCGGAGCAGGCCGGCGAGCGCCTGGAGACCGCCGGCCGCGGGCGGCGCGCCCTGCTGCAGCGGGGCGGTCTTCTCCTGGCTGCGCTTGTAGACGTAGATGCCGAGGACGCTGAGGCCGACGGTCCAGATGGTTCCGAGCTGGCCCAAGGCCGCGACCACCGCGCCGGCGGCGGCCGGGTCGGTCGCGATGACGTAGGCGACGGCGCCCATCTGGGCGGCCCAGGTGAGCGCGACCACATAGCCGAAGGTGGGGCGCATGCGGCGGACATATGGGTCGTCGCTCGCGACCTCGGCGCGGATGGTGCGGTTCACCTGGGCGAGCCAGGTGCGCTCCGTCTCCGCCTCCTGTGCGGCCAAGGCCTCGAGATGGCGGTTGGCCTCGGCGAGATCGGCGCTCGTGAGGCGGCCGGCCGCGATCTCCGCCTCGACCTGGCCCAGCGCCTCGCCCGCCGCCTTGGCGACCGGGTTGGCGGCGCCGGAGAGCGCCCCGCCGACGGCCTTCACCAAGAGCGGCAGGCCGATCTGCGCCAGCAGGGCGGGGATCACGCCCGGCCCCCTTCGGCCTTCCAGCCGTCCCAGGCCGGGCGCGGCAGGCGCAAGGGCGCGCCCTGCGGCGTGATCGGCGCGAAGCAGCCCTTCCAATAGGTGAAGAGGACGACATGGGCGGAGCCGGGCAGGCCCCAGACCTCGATCGCGTCGGCGCGGTAGGCGGTCTCCGGCGGCGTGCGGTTGAACAGCGCGATCAGCGCCTCCGCCTCCGCGCCGGCCAGCCGCTCCTCCAGCCGGGCGGCGGGGTTCCAGATCAGCGCGGCCGCGCGGGCGTCCTCGGCGCTCCAGCAGGGCGGCGCGCCGCGCGCAGGCTGGGCGGCCTCGACCGCCAGCAGCAGGAGGGCCAACAAAAAGGCCGCCAAAGCGGCGGCCGGACGGGGCGTCGGGTGCGGGATCTTGGTTGGTCTCATGACGCGTCTCCGGTCAGCTGATGTTGCGGTAGAAGAGGTGGCGGCCGATCGTGCGGATCGGGGTGCGGCCCTTGGCCCACCAGGGTAGGATCGCCCGGTGGTGATAGTGGGTGGCGCCGTCGGTCGGGTCGCTGAGCGCGCCGCGCACCGCCTGTCGGGCGATCCTGAGGCAGGACTGGAAGATCCTGTCCTCCTTGCCGACCGCCAGAAGCTTCTCCAGGTTCGGATCGCCCTCGTTCCAGCAGGAGAATTGCCAGGGGGCCTTGCAGACGGCGATCACGTCGGAGCCCCACCAATGGCCGCCGCGGGCCTGGGCCTTGGCGACGCGGTTCATGACGCAAGCGGCGACGGCCTCGCGCCCGCGCACGGGTTCGCCGCGGGCTTCGCCCCAGATGGTGCGGGCCAGGACGTCGATGGCCGGTCCGTCGTCATGGATCGGCAGGGTCGGGGTCGGCGGATTATGGCGATGGAGGGTCATGATGGTCACTCCTTTTCCTTTCTTTGGGGATTGTCGAGTTTCGCCTCGATGCGCAGCAGGTGCTCGGTCAGCCGTCGCTCCACGTCCTTCAGGTAGGAGATCGAGGCGTAGGTCTTGGCGACCTCCAGCTTGTAGGCGGACAGCGCCTCGCGCGCCTGGGCGAGGGCCTTCTCGGTGAATTGCCGGTGGCGCTGGAGGTCGTCCTCCTGCTCCCGGCGGTTGCGCCAGACAAGCCAGAACAGGCCGGTCAGCGCGGGGACCTCAACGACCGTGATCCACCAGACCAGGTCGGGAGAGAACGGATCGTCCACGGGTCGGATCTCCTTGGTTCCGAGGGCGGCTCAGAGGTCGAAGTCGGCGTCGGCCGTCACGCTCGGGCCGCCGCGCCAGCCGGGCCGTACGGCGTCGGGGGCGGGCGTGCGCGGCAGGCGCACCGGCTCGTCGATCAGGCAGCCGGCGAGCGCGTCGAGCCCGTCGTCATGGGTCTTGGCCGATCCGTCGGCGCGCCATTCGCGCATCTCCTGCGGCAGCGGCGTCGACCAGACCGGCCGGCGGCAGCGGATTTGTCCGGCCGCCAGCGGCGCGTCGAGGGCGGCGAGGATGCGGGTTTCCTTGCGCTGGGCGGAGTGCTTCTCGACCACTGCGATCGAAAACCCGAGCGCCCGGATCTCGGCTCGCAGCAGGCCGGGCAGGAAGCGGCCGATCCCGTTGGTCTCCACCGCGACCGCCGGCAGGAAGTTGCGGTCGGCGAAGCGGGCGACGGCGCGGCATTGCTGGCGCGCCGCGTCCAGATCGCCGTCCGGCTCGACCGAGAGATAGGCGGCGTCGTGCAGCCAGTAGCCGCCCGCTTCGTCGGTGAAGACGCAGACCACGACGGAGCGGTCGCCGCCGTCCGGCGCCCCGTAGGCCGGATCCCAACGGCAACTCGCCGAGACCAGACGGCGGCCGTCCAGCGTGAGCACGGCCTGCCGGTTGCGCTCGCTGTAGATCAGATCCGCTTCGTAGAGCGGCATCCGGTCGGGATCGAGCCGGCAGCCGGCGCTGGCGACGGGCCGCAGCATCATCTGGCTGTCGAACTTGGCTGGGCCGTGCCGACGGCGCAGCGCGTCGATCGCCGCGCGGTCGAACTTCTCCGGCCAGCGCGAGCGCCCGTCATCGGTCAGGATCGGCAGGGTCAGCCGCTTGAAGCCGGCGAGAAAAGGGGCGCTCTCTCCCGTCTCCGGCCGAACTGTCTCTGCATAGATCGTGTAATAGCTGTGCGGCGTGCCGACATAGAGCTGGAGGCCGCCGGGAGCGAGGACGTAGTCCGCCTCGCTCAGCCTCTGGCGCAGGTCGTGGCGTTTCGGCGCCGTGTCGCAGGTGTTGGGCACCTCCACATCGTCGCAGATCAGCACGTCGGCGCGGCTGCCGGTCAGATTCGCCGTCACCCCGCGCGCGAGCATCGAGGGATCCCGATGTTCGCGCGCGCGGGCGACGGTGAAGCGGTCGGAGGCCCACTGGTCTGCGCGCTCCGGACGAAGGTGCGGCGTCAGCGGATGACGCTCGATCACCCGCTTGACGGTGCGCACCATCTTGGTCGCCAGATCCTGCTCCGCCGCCAGCACCAAGATGCGCAGATCCGGGTCCTGCAGCAGCAGCCAGGCGCAAAACAGGCCGACCAGCGTCGACTTGCCGCTGGCCCGGAAGGCCTGAAGCAGGAGCCGCCGGTCGCCCGCCCGCCAGCGCGCGTTGAGCCAGCGGGCGATGCGTCGATGCAGGGCGGGGGTCTCCAATCCCTGCCGACGGTTCCAGATCCAGAGGAACTCCGGGAAGCCGCAAACGGTCATCGTTCGGCCTCCGCCTTGTTCGAGGTGTCGACGTCTCCGGGCGCGTCGGCGTCGTCCTCGGCGTCTTCCTCCGGTCCGGAGGCGAGCGCCGCCCGCGCCTCGGCGACCAGCCGCTCGGCGGCGGCGGCCTCCTCGGCGCGCGACGCCGGGGCGTCGCGGATCACGACTTCGGCGAGCGCGATCAACTGCTCGATATGGGCGAGCGCCGCCTTGGCCCCCGACTGGGCGGCGGCGAAGCGCTTCGGATCTTCGCCGCCGTCGTGGGTTGCGATTCGCTGATAGGCGGAAATCGCCGCGTCCAGCATGTCCGGAAGGCGGGCCGCCAGACGATCGCGCAGCATGTCGGTCCGCGTCTGCGCCGTCTTCTTCCTGCGCGTTCGGCGGGTTCTGCGACGCGCGGCGCCCATGCGCCCGGCAGGGCGCTTGGCGACCGTCATCGGCGGAGTCCCCGCAGCGCGGGGGGGGCGGGGGCGGCGAGGGAGACGCCCTGGGTCATGCTCGGAACTCCTTTACTTCTGGGACAAAAAAACCCGCCGGAAGGCGGGGTGCTTGAGGGCGGTAGGCGATCTGGCGGCTACGGCCACTCCGGCGCGGCTTCGATATCGACCGTCTCGCCGGCGCGGATGCGGTCCTTGATCGCCTTGGCGGCGAAGACCAGCGCGCGCTCGTGGGCCATGTAGGCCTGGCCGAAGGCGATGACGGTGGGGGCGTCCATCGCGACGACGCTGTTGTCTTCTGCGATCCAGACGAAGTCGCCCGCCGGATCGGCCCAGCGCAGATCGCCGGCCTGCGCGCCGTCGAGCGTGACCGCGACATGCGCGGCGCTGGCCGCGCCGGCGATCCGCTTCACGCTGTCCGGGTCGGTCTGGAAGACGGTCCCATCGAAGGTGAAGCCGGCGGCGATCTTGGCGTCGCGCAACCGGTCCACGTCCGCGGTCGTCGCGGCGGGCGGCGTGTAGGCCGCGGGCGCGACGCCCAGCGCGACCAGCTCGCGCCAATGGCGGTTGTCGTCGCCGGCCGGGATCGTCGCGCCGGGCATGTCGCTGCGGGCGACGAGCGTGTGGCCCGCATCGAGATAGTGCGCCGTAATCGTCATGGTCAAAGCTCCGCGTCGGCGCGTAGGTTCTGCGTAGCGCGCGTTGTCTGGAAAAAGTGGCCGGAGACCTGCCCGGCGGCGAACCCGGCCGGGGTGAACCCGGCGCCGCCTCCCGTCCAGGTTGGGGGCGCCCGCATGGCTGCGGGCAGGAAGACGGACTGCACATTGGAGCCGCCGCCTTCCACGATCACGCTGTCCAGCCGCACGTAGTAGCGCTGGCACTCCGCCAGGCTCTGGGCGTACGGAACGTGCTCGAACGGCGTGGCGACGGGGCCCGGCTCAAGCTGCGGGCGGAAGATTTGGAACGCGTTGCCGACGGTTCCGAACGCGTTCGCCATGCCCGCCGCCGCGCGGTTCGCGTTGGCGAAGGGTCGCCAGGTCTCGGCCTGCGTTCCGCCGGTGAAGTCGGAGCCGGCCACGAGATTCCAGATCACATACAGGCTGTCGTCGTTAGAGATGTCGAAGCCCGCCGCCGCATCGCCGTGGAACTGGATGGTCTTGTATTCCCAGACGCCCGACGCATCGACGGTGAAGGGTTTGCAGATGTGCCGTGCGGGCGACGCGTCGGCGTTGAAGAGCTCTGCCACATAGGTTCCGGCGACACTCGCCTTCACCCAGAACGAGAGGACCAAGGGACGCGCGTTGGCCGCCCCGAAATTGAGGTGTTGGAGGAACTGTCCCTCCAGGACTTGCTGGTAGCCGACGTAATCCGATGCGCCGGGCGTGATAGCGACCGACGCTTGAAGCGTCAGGCTGCGGCCCGTGTAGCCGGTGGGAACGTCCGAGTTGGAGCTGACGTTGAAGACCGCCGACCCGACCTGCGCGATCTTCCAGCGATCCGGTCCGGCGTACCCGGACGCAACGCCGCTGGCGAAATCGCCGCGCTGATGCACGAGGCCGTCGGCGTTCATCAGCAGGTTGCGCCTGGCCGAAAGGGGGCCGGAGTTCGAGCCGTCGCGGAGCAGGTAGTCCGGGTTGCTCGCGAAGGCGTCGATCCAGGTCCCGCCGGTCGCGTCGCGGATTCGCATCCGGTTGACGGTCGTGTTGAAGTACAGATCGCCGTCCTGCAGCGGCGCGCCGTCATTGCGCGCAATCGGATCGTTCGCGTGAGCGCCAAGATAGGTTTCGGCGTAGTTGCGGATGTCGGCCAGGTTCTCGTGGACAAAGCCGATCGACTCCACGGCCGCAGAAGCGTCCGGCTTGCCCTCGGCGTCGAAGCTGAGGAAGCGGTTGGCGCGGCTCGCTGCGCTTGGCAGCGTCAGGTCGAGATCGGCATCCGAGGGCGGCTTGCGCACGGCGTCGCCGGCGCCGGCGTGCAACTCCTGCAGCAGCAGGGTGATGCGATCGAGCTCCTGGTTCAGGGCCTTTGCGCGGAAGGTTCCGTCGTCGGCGAAGTCGGTCAACCGCTCGACCGGCGCCTCGCGCCAGACGGCGATCCTGGCGCCGAGCGGCGGCGCGATGGCGAAGACGATCCGCGCGCCGCCGGTCTGGCCCAGATTCTCGACGCTGTAGGGCTCTGCGTTCGCCGGGCCGCCGTCGACGCTGACCCTCACGTGATCGGCGGCGAGCGCCGGGAAGGGCAGGTCGAAGCTGACGGCGCCGCCCACGGTCTGTTCGAACTGAACGCGCGGGCGCACGTCGTTGACGATCAGGTCGGTCATTTTCTTCTGATCTCCTAGGTTTTGAGCAATGCCGGCGCGGCGCTGATCACCTGCCGGCCGAAGCCGGTCAGGGCGCCGATCGTCGCGCTGTCGTCGTCTTCCAGCAGGTTCAAGGGCGGGACCGCCGCGATGGCGGCGTCGGCGCGACTGTCGGCGAGTTGCTGATCGGCCCGCTGATTGACGCCGGCGAAGATGGCGTCGGCCGATCCGCCGGCTCCGCCGACGCCGGCGGCGCCGAGGCGCGCGCGCTGAGCGGCGAGCGCCTGTTTGCGCTCGCGCTCGATCCGGCGCTCCTCGATCCGCTGCGTCAGCGCGCGTCGCTGCTGCTCCTGGGCGTGCTGTTGCTGCTCAAGGGCGAAGCGCTGCTGCGCCTGGCGCCGTTGGGCGCGCTGTTTAGAGATGCTGGCGGCGGTGTCCACCGCGCCAAGCGCTAGCGTCGCAATGGCTTCGGCACCACTCATGTCTGTCTCCATCTCTGTTGGGGGTGGGTCATCCGTTGGCCGAAATCTCGGTCATGACCGAGAGCAGGGTGCAAGGCAGGGGAACGGCCTGTTCGACCCGCCAGAGCGGATCGGACTGGCCCTTCGTCCAGCCGAGCGCGCGAACGGTCTTGTCCGCGGTGATCGGAGCGGGCGCGACCGGGCCGCTGAGCCCGTCGGAGCGCGCGAAGGGAACGGGTTTCGGCCCGCGCCCGACATCGACCCAGAGGGCCTGGCTGTCGAGCAGCCGGAACACGGCGCGCACCAGGCGCACGGCCACGCCTTGGGTCGCGCCGCCGACGTTGCTTTGCGCATAGACCGGCAGCGGCGCGATCTCGTGCGTGAAGGGCAGGCCGGCCTCGACCGACTGGACCGGCTCGTCCAGCGTCAGGGTCTGGCCGGTCACCGTGACGGCGCGATGGACGCGGCCGTCCGCCAGGACCGACACCTCCAAGCCGTTCAGGTGGGCGAGCGCTGGGGTTGTGAAGGCCGTCGTCGGCGTCGCCGACCAGAGCTTCACGCAGGAGTCGGTGAAAGCGTCGTCGTCCAGAACCTCTATATGGTGGCCTCCATTCCTGGAAATCAGGAAATAGACCTTGCGTCCGGCCACCGCGACCGAACGCGCGGCGCCGCCGGTGGTCAGCAAGGACCAGGCGGTCACCTCCTCCTGTCGATACTGCGTCAGCGCGCCGATCGCACCGTTCGCCATGACCGAGAACAGAATTCGACGCTCCGGATCGTAGTCGATGTCGCGCGGGGCGTTCACCAGATGCCGCACGAGCGAGGCCAGATCGCGCGCCTCGTAGGCCTGCTCTATGTCGGTGAACAGGAACTCCCGGAGGCTTCGGTCGTCGCGCGAGACGAAGATCGTGCCCCCGTCGACGTCGCGCGGCGGGACGTAGCGGTCCACGGGCGAGCCGACCCGGCTCTGTCGCTTGAGTTCGATGTTGGTCGGGGTCAGCGGCTCGCCGGCCACCATCCATTCGGCGCCGCTTGTCAGCACCTGAAGATGCCGTCCGGAGAACACCGAGCGGATGGCGTTGACCTGATCCGAGAGGATCGCAAACTCGATCGCCTCGTCGTCCTCGCCGGTCCCGAGATCGAAATTGTACAAGTCAGCCGATTTCGAAAGCCAGAGCCGGTGCGGCAGATCCCGCGAGCCGCCGATCACGAGCCGGTCCTGGTGGAAGACGCAACTCGTCGGGTAGCCGCGCACCGGCGAGAACGCCTGTTCGCTCCAATCCGAGGTCGGCTGCGTGGCCCCCAGCGGCTCCTGGGCGCTCGCGCTCACCTGCGTCGGGCTCGTGTAGCCGGTGATCAGCACCTCCCTGTTCTGAAGCCGACAGCGCACGCCGACATGCGCCGGCGTGAACACGCCCGCGTTGGCGGTCAGCGTCATGGCGCCGGTCGCGGCGCTGGCCTGCAACGTCACCCAACCGTCGGCGAACTTGTGATGCGGTTGTTGGATGCGGCCTGCTTCCGTCACGAAGGCCCAGTCTTGCAGTTGGAAGCTCGCCGCGCCGGTCCGCACCAGCCGTTTCGGCGCATGGTTGGAATGGACGAGCAGCAAGATGTCCGCGCTTTGCGTCCAGCTCAGCATTGCGATGTCCGCCGGACCCCATGGCGTTCCGATATGCGCGATCTGGGCCTGGGACTCATTGAACACGGTCAGCGCCCATCCGGTGACGGCGATCAGATAGGTCTGCTCGGTGTTGAACTCGAAAGCGATCAGCCGCCCGTCGCCCGCGGCGGTCGCGATGCGGCGCAGGCCCGGCCGGCGCGTCGCCCCGCCGGTCGGCATGACCAGCACGTTGCGCAGGCGCGACGCGCCGTTCGCGTAGGCCCGCAGATCTCCGCGGCCCATCAGTCCGCGGCCGATCTCGCCGGCCGTGAAGTTCGTCTTAAGGGTCTTGATGCGGGCCATCAGTTGCGCACTCCCGTAAGGCTGAAGCCCTCGAAGCGGACCGGCGTGTCCTGTTGGGCGTCGATGATCCGGGCGCGTCTGAAAGCGTTTTCCGCGAGCTTGTTGAGCGCCTCGGTGCGCGTCGTGCTTTCGGTGATCGGCAGGCAGAACTCGGCCGAAAGGCGCGCGATGAGCGCCTCGTCGAAAAAGGGCGGGAAGGCGGGTTCCATCGGTCGGAAGATGTAGCTCAGCGTCACCTCTTCCGCGTTGGTGTGCAGGCGCCGCTCGACAATGCGGTAGTCGAGGCCGCGGCCGTCGTTCGACAGACCGGCGGACAGCGCGCGCAGGAAGTCGGCGGGGAGTTGATAGGCGTAGTCGAAATCGGCGACCGGCCGCCCTACCAGCCGGTTGAGCCGGCGCTGCGCCGTGGCGAAGCTCCAGGGATGCGCCGAGATCAGCGCGTCGCGCGTCGAGGCGTATAGCGTCGCGGCGACGAGGCTCTCGGTCGACCCGTCTTCGAAACCGTCGATCGGCGCGGCGGCGATCTTCACCAGCGCGCGATTGACCAACTGCATGCTTGTCAAAGCCATGGGGCTGCGTCTCTGTAAGTTGTCGCAACGGAAAGGCCCCGCCGACCGCTTGGGTCGACGGGGCCCGTTCCGCAGGAAAGCGGTGTTGGCGACTGGCCGGACGGTCAGTCGGCGTCGGTCGCGCCGACCTGGGTCAGGTCATCGACGTCCACCGTCGTTCCGTCATTGCCCGACACGTGGAAAATGCCGGAGACGAATGCGCCGTCCGTGTCCGTGTTGGCGAGGATCATGTCCCCTCGCCGCAGCATGTCGGCCGCGTCGTTGAAGTAGCCGGCGGTGTCCACGCTCGCGGCGGCGTCGGCCGTCGCATAGTGCCAGAGCGTGAAGCCGTTCGCGTAGGCGATCACGCTCAGATCCTTCGCTTGAAAGGCCATGGCTCTAGCTCTCCAGGCAGGGCATGCGGATGACGCCGGTTGCGTCGATCACGCCGGCGCCCTGGCTCATCATGTTGTTGATGAAATGCGCGGCCCGATCGCCGTGCCAGGTGACGTCGGTCTTCACCTCGGCGCCGACGGCGTGGCCGATCGCGGTCTTGTGCCACCAGTAGCACCTGCGCACGCCGCCGGTGAGCGTAAGACCCGAATGCGGCATCCACAGCGCGCCCAGCCAGCGCTTCGCCTGCGTCCCTTTCCAGGGCAGGTTGTCGTCGCCGACATAGTCGGCGTCGGCGAACTCCGGGATCTGCAGCAGATCGCTCCACTGCTTCCAACCCACGATGGCGTAGCGCTGGCCGTCGTCCGGGACGTCGGCCCCGCCGAGGCGTTCGAACGCCTCGAGCACCTTGGCCTTGGTCAGACCGTCGGCTCCGGTCCCGGCCTCGACGACCGAACCGTTCGCGTCGCAGGCGTCGATCACCAACTCGTCGGTCTTCCGCCCGAGCGCGTAGGCGCCCGCATTGGCGACGACCGAGCGTTCGTCGTGATTGACCTTGACCTCGTCCAGGGCGTCGACCCAGTCGCCGGCGTAGTAGTCCTGAAGGACCACCTCGATCGGCTCGTGATCGACGTTCATGACCGGCACCTTGCCGTGCCGCGCCTTGGTGGAGGCCGTGCCCTTGCCGACCTTCTGGAAGGTCGTCGAGGAGCCCTGGATCTTGTTCTTGGTGCGCACCGTGTTGCGCAGCTTCGAACCCATCCGTTGATAGGCCTCGTGCACTTCCGCTTGGAAGTGCCGCGTAAAGCTGTCTACGACAGAAGTCGACATCGTCTCTCCTTCGTTTCGTCTCGGGTTGCGACGGCGCCGCGTCGGCGTCCGTCGACCAATGGCGAAGCGCCGCACCCGGTCGGTTGTCGCGACGCGCGGCCGTGTCGCGTCGCGGCCGCCGGGTGCGGCGGGGCCGTCCCGCGCGCTGTGCGCGGGACCGCTCCTTTGGGTCTCGGGTCGGGCCGTCGGACGATCCGGTGCGCGCGCCGCCACCGGCCGCCGCGCCTGGAAGACGGGCCGCCGCGGGCCATGCGACGCCTGGGCGGCCGCGCTCGCTGGAGGCGGCGGACGGGGCGGCGCGCGGATCGGCCGAAGCCGGTTATCCGACCTGGAAAAGGACCAAACCATTCGAGGATCGACCCGCGCCACGCGTCGGAGCGCTGAGAGCGGGCCGCAAGAACAGCGCCCCCGGCGCGGCGACGCAGCGCCGCAGCGAAGCACATACGCGCGCTTCGCCGGTCGCACGCCCGACCGTCGCGGGGACGGGGTGGACGGCGGGTATGGCGGACGCCGCGCCGGGGGCGGCCGCCGCCGGTCGGCGCCGGCGCCGGGGGAGGAGCGCCGTCGGCGCCGACCGGACGGCGGAACCGAAACCGGACGGATAAAAGCCGTTCAAAACGAAAAACGGCGGCCGCCCGAGAGGACGGTCGCCGTCTGCAGCCGCCACAGGATCCGCCCGAAGGGAGGGCCCGGGGTCCGGGCGCACCTGTGGTGTGTTGGCGAGACGAGATTTAGTGCATATGTTCTATGATGTCAATGCGTATGTCAGATTTTTTCGATTTTTTTATAGAACAAAAGGCGTCTCTCTGTTTAGCCGATGCGAAAGATGCGGACTTTCAATCGGTTGTCCATGCGACAGCCATTGCAGGCCCGGGCGCCGCGGCCTATTTTCCGCCGCGCCGGCGATCGGTCGGCGCGGCCGCCCTCGCGGCCTGTCGCGGCCCCGCCGCCTCTTTGGGATAGAGCCCGCTCGCGATCATGACCGCTCCTTCGCGCATCCGGAACTTCGCGATCATCGCGCATATCGACCACGGCAAGTCGACGCTGGCCGACCGCCTGATCCAGCGCTGCGGCGGGTTGAGCGACCGCGAGATGAAGGAGCAGGTGCTCGACTCCATGGACCTGGAGCGCGAGCGCGGCATCACCATCAAGGCGCAGACGGTGCGCCTTCTCTACACCGCCGCCGACGGGATCGAGTACACGCTGAACCTGATCGACACGCCGGGCCATGTCGATTTCTCCTACGAGGTCAGCCGCTCGCTCGCCGCTTGCGAGGGGGCGCTGCTCGTCGTCGACGCCAGCCAGGGGGTCGAGGCGCAGACGCTCGCCAACGTCTATCTCGCGCTGGAGAACGATCTCGAAATCCTCCCGGTGCTCAACAAGGTCGACTTGCCGGCGGCCGAGCCCGAGCGCGTCAAACGCCAGATCGAAGAGGTGATCGGCCTCGATGCGTCCGACGCGCTGGAGATTTCGGCCAAGAGCGGGCTCGGCGTGCCGGAGCTGTTGGAGGCCATCGTCCAGCGCTTTCCGCCGCCGACCGGGGTCGAGACGAAGCCGCTGCAAGCGCTGCTGGTCGATAGCTGGTACGACCAGTATCTCGGCGTCGTGACGCTCGTCCGGGTGGTCGAGGGCGCGCTGAAGAAGGGCATGCGCATCCGCATGATGTCGAACGGTCTCGCGCACGAGGTCGACCGGGTGGGCGTGCTGACGCCGAAGGGTCTGGAGGTCGATCGCCTCGGCCCCGGCGAGGTCGGCTTCATGACGTCGGGCATCAAGCAGGTGGCCGACACCAATGTCGGCGACACGATCACCGACGACCGCAACCCGACGACCGACCGGCTGCCCGGCTTCAAGCCCAGCGTGCCGGTGGTCTTCTGCGGCTTGTTCCCGGTCGACGCCAGCGACTTCGAGGCGCTGCGCGAAGCGGTCGCCAAGCTGGCGCTCAACGATTCCAGCTTCCATTACGAGATGGAGAGTTCGGCTGCGCTGGGCTTCGGCTTCCGCTGCGGCTTCCTGGGGCTCCTGCATCTGGAGATCATTCAGGAGCGTTTGGCGCGCGAGTACGATCTCGATCTGATCTCCACCGCGCCGTCGGTCGTCTACAAGATGTGGATGACGAACGGCGACTTCATCGAGTTGCACAATCCGGTGGACTTCCCGGACGTCACCAAGATCGACCGGATCGAGGAGCCCTGGATCAAGGCGACCATCATGCTGCCGGACGAGTATCTCGGGCCGGTGCTGCAACTCTGCACCGAGCGGCGCGGGGAGCAGGTCGACCTGACCTATGTCGGCAACCGCGCCATGGTGGTCTACAACCTGCCGCTCAACGAGGTCGTCTTCGACTTCTACGACCGGCTCAAGTCGGTGAGCCGCGGCTACGCCTCCTTCGATTACGAGATGATCGGCTATCGCGAGGGCGATCTGGTCAAGGTGTCGATCCTGATCAACGGCGATCCGGTGGACGCGCTGGCCATGATCTGCCACCGCAGCCAGGCGGAGTATCGCGGCCGGCAGATCTGCGGGCGGCTCAAGGACCTGATCCCGCGCCAGCTCTTCAAGGTGGCGCTGCAGGCGGCGATCGGCGGCAAGGTGATCGCGCGCGAGACCATCGGCGCGCTCCGCAAGGACGTCACCGCCAAATGCTACGGCGGCGACGTCACCCGCAAGCGCAAGCTTCTGGAGAAGCAGAAGGAGGGCAAGAAGCGCATGCGGCAGTTCGGCAAGGTCGAAATCCCGCAGTCCGCCTTCCTCGAAGCCCTCAAGATGGGCGACGAGTAGGGGCGGATCACCCCGGCTCGCGCCGCTGGTTCTGGGAGGCGGCGTCGGGATCGCGGCTGAGGCGCGGTTCGCCGAACAGATAGCCCTGGCCGAAGTCGATGTTGAAGTCGAGCAGTTCGACCAGCATCCGCTCGGTCTCGATCTTCTCCACGATCAGGTCGATGTCGCGGGCGTCGAGTTGCTGTTTGAGCATGCGCAATTGGCTCGCCGCCTCGCCGCCGTCCTCAAGCGCGGCGAGGATCAGCGCCGCGTCGATTTTCAGGAAATGGACGTTCAGGGACTCCAATTCGTCGAGGTCGAGATCGAGCCGATCGACCCGGTCGAGCGAGAAGCGGTAGCCCATCTCGCCGATCCGCTGCAGGTCGGGCGCGAGGCGCTCGCGCTGGCGGTCGAAATCGGCCTGCGCCAATTCGAAGACCAGGCTCGAGGCGAGCTCGCGATGATTCTCCATGTAGGCGATCAGGTCGCGCAGGAATTCCCGGTCGGCCAGCGTGTGGGGCGAGACGTTGCAGAAGAAGGCCGTCGTCGGGTCGCGCCGCCGCGCCTTGCGCAGGAGTTGAACGCAGCGGAAAAGCATCATGTTGTCGACCGTCGTCGACAGCCCGGCGCGGCGCGCGGGTTCGAGATACTGCTCCGGCGTCACCACCGTTCCGTCCTCGGCGCGGATGCGCCCGAAGCACTCGAAGAACCGCCGCTTGCGCTGCGGCAGGCTGACGATCGGCTGCAGGTAGAGATCGACGCGGTCCTGGCGCAGGCCGTCGCGCACGATCTCCAGGACCCTCTCCTCGCTCAACCGGTTCGGCCCGTCGTCCGCGACGACGCGCAGCGGCGGCCGGTCGCGCTCCTCCCCCGCCGGTCCCGCCGCCGGTCCCGTTGCCAGTCCAGGGCCCAGCCGCGGCTCCCGGCGCCCGGCGCCGCCGGTGGAAGCCGGGGCGTTTGGGCGCGAGCGCACGCCCGCCGACGCGTCGTCCGCGTAGAGCTGCTCCACCAACTGATGCAGCACGCGCACCTCCGATTCCAGGTCGGGGTCGCCGCCGGCGTCCGCCCCGCCCTGAGCGGTCGCACCCTGGGCGGCCGCGGCGCCGTCGTCGCGCCGGCTGACGCCCGCCTGGTCCGCCGCCGCCTGAATGGCGTCGAGAATCTCGTCGCCGCCCTCCGCCTCGATCAGTTCGAAGAGCTGGCGCATCTCGTCCCGGCTCACCGCCAGGTCGCGCGCCAGCCGATCATGGGCGCGCTTCAGGAGCAGAATGCGGTGGGTCGTGCGCGTCTCGGCCCGGCGGCGCAGGGCGATCTCCAGCACCAGGGCGACGAGCGCGAACAGCAGGCCGGCGGCCAGCGTCGCCTCAACCCCGTCGAGCCAGCCGCCGCCGACGGCCGCGACGCCGACCAGTCCGGCCGCCGCCGCCGCCCCCAACAGCGCTGCGCTATGTCCGATCGACCCCATCGGCGGCCCAAGGCCCTCCGTTCCCCGCGCCCTTATGGATGCGGGCGTCCTAGCCGGCCGTACGCCGGCGCTTCACCGATCCGTCATACTGGGAAATGCTGCGGAAGGCTAGCCGCGCGGGGGCTGCGCCAACCCGTCGAGGATGTCCGCCGCCAAGGCGGGTCCGCGATAGACGAGCGCGGTGTAGAGCTGGACCAGCACCGCCCCCGCCTCCAGCTTGGCCCGCGCGTCGGCGGCGGAGGCGACGCCGCCCACGCCGATCATCGGCACGGCGCCGTCTGTCAGGCGGCGCATGCGCGCCAGCGCCTCCGTCGAGCGCCGGAACAGAGGGCGGCCGCTGAGTCCGCCCGTCTCCGCCGCGATCCGCGTGTCGCGGAGCGCGTCGGGCCGCGAAACGGTGGTGTTGGAGACGATCAGCCCGTCGCAGCCGCCGCCCAGCGCGAACTCGGCGATGGCCTCCTCATCCGTCTCCGCGAGATCGGGCGCGATCTTGACCAGCACGGCCGGCGGCGCGCGCCCGACCACGACGCGGTCGCGCGCCTCGCGCACGGCCTCGACGATCCGCACGAGATCCGAGACCGCCTGGAGGGTCCGCAGGCCGGGCGTGTTGGGGCTGGAGACGTTGACCACCAGATAGTCCGCGACGTCGGCCAGTTTCTCCGCGCCGATGCGGTAGTCCGCGGCCGCGTCCTCGCTGTCCTTGTTCTTCCCCAGATTGACGCCGACGATCCCGCGCCCGCCGCCGCTTCTGAAGGCGGCGAGCCGGCGGCGCGCGGCGTCCGCGCCCTCGTTGTTGAAGCCGAGGCGGTTGATGACCCCTTCGTCCCGGGGCAAGCGGAAGACGCGCGGGCGCGGATTGCCGGGCTGCGGCCTGGGCGTGATGGAGCCCACTTCGACGAACCCGAAACCGGCCGCCAGCATCGGGCCCATGACCTCGGCGTTCTTGTCGAATCCGGCGCTCAATCCCAGCGGATTGGGGAAGCGCAGCCCGAAGGCCTCGACGGCGAGGTTCGGATGGCGGTCTGCGGCGGCCGTGGGGCCGAGGCCGCTCTTCAGCGCGCGGATGGTGAGGCCGTGGGCGCGCTCCGGGTCCAGTCGCCGCAGCAGCGGCAGCGCCAGCGGCGCCAGGCAGTTCGCGATCGCCATGCGGTCCTCTCGGGCCGGACCTAGCCCGCCCCGTCCGGCAGCGGGTTCGGGAAGCGATGGAGCCCGTCCGGGCCGAGCGGCAAGGGATCGACGGAGAGCACGGCCTCCATCGGCGCGGAGCCGTAGAGGTGCGGGAACAGCTTGCCGCCGCGCGAGCGCTCCCATTTCAGGGTCCCTGCCGGCAGCTTGCCGGGGTCGACCGTCAGCAGCATCAGGTCAGGCTCGCCCGCCCGGTGCCGCCGGGCGCTCTCGGCGATCTGATCCGCAGTGGAGAAATGCAGGAAACCGTCGGCCCTGTCCGCCTCCAGCCCCGCATAGGCGCCGTCGGCGAGCGCTTGGGTCCACCCGGCCGCCTTGGCGAGGTGATAGATCGGGGCGGACGCGTCGGGCGGCGTCCCGCTCACGGCCACTTGGCCTCGGGCGGGAGCGACATCAGCACAGCCTCCGGGTTGCCGCCGGTCATCAGCCCGAAGCGGGTGCCGCGGTCGTAGACCAGATTGAATTCGGCGTAGAGCCCGCGCTTGACCAGTTGCCAGTCGCGATCGGCCTCGGTCCAGGGCTCCTGCATATGGCGGCGGACCAGGTCCGGATAAATTGTCAGGAAGGCTTCGCCGACGTCGCGGGTCAGCCCGAAATCGGCCTCCCAGTCGCCGCTGTCGATATAGTCGTAGAAAATTCCGCCCACGCCGCGCGCCTGATTGCGGTGCTTGATGAAGAAGTACTCGTCGCACCAAGCCTTGAAGCGCGGATAATAGGCCGGATCGTGCTTGTCGCAGGCCGCCTGGAAGGCGGCGTGAAAGTCGGCCGTGTCCTGCGGAACCTCCACCATGGGGTTAAGGTCCGATCCGCCGCCGAACCAGCTCCGCCCGGTGACGATCATGCGGGTGTTCATGTGGACCGCCGGGACCTTCGGGCTGCGCATGTGCGCCACCAGCGAGATTCCGCTCGCCCAGAAGCGGCCGTCGCTGTCGGCGGCGCCCGGTATCTCCTTCGCGAACTGGGGCGAGAAATTCCCGTGCACGGTGGAGATGTTGACGCCCACCTTCTCGAACACCCGCCCGCCGCGCAGGATCGACATCTCGCCGCCGCCGCCGAGGTCCGGGTTCGCGTCCGCATCGGCGGCCTCGTCCGCGCGGGTCCAGCGCTTGCGCTCGAACTGTCCGGGGGCGAGCTCGGCGTGCGGCAGACCGTCGTCCAACTCGGTCTCCAATTGCTCGAAAGCCGCGCAGATACGGTCGCGAAGCTCGCGGAACCAGTCGCTGGCGCGGCTCTTGCGGGTGTCCAACTCGGCCGCCTCAGGCAGCGGCGTCGCGGTCTCGGGGGGGCGTCTGTCGCTCATGGCCGGCACTCTACTCCGCTTCGCGCGGATCGGGAAAGCCGTCTGTCTGGCGCAGCGCCTCGCCCAGCGCCATCGCCGCCGCCTGGGCGACGTTGAGCGAGCGCAGCCCGGGCCGCATCGGGATCAGCAGACGGGCGTCCGCCGCGGCGTGCACGTAGTCCGGGACGCCCGCACTCTCCCGCCCGAACAGCAGCGCGTCGTCCGGCCGATAGGCGAAGTCGGTGTAGGCGACGGCGCCCTGGGTGGTGAACAACAGCAGCCGGCGCCCGGCGGTCGCCTCCCGGAAGGCGTCCCAGCCGGCGTGTCGCGTCAGATGCGCCTTGGCGATGTAGTCGAGCCCGGCACGGCGCAGTTTCGCGTCGGACCAGACGAAGCCGGCGGGCTCGATCACGGAAAGCGCTGCGCCCATGCAGGCGGCGAGACGCAGGATCGCCCCGGCGTTCTGCGGGATGTCCGGCTGGAACAGGGCGAGGTGCGGCGAATCGCTCATGACTTCCGCTGCTTGCGCGTCCAATCCCGACTTTGCAAGCCTGCTTCTATCGAGTATAGGTGCGCCGCTTCGGGCCGGGCGACGGTCGCGCGCGCTCGTGCGCGTGTGTGCGGCGCATTGTCGCAAACCCGCTGGCTTGGGGCGACGAGGGCCCTATAAAGGTCCATTGCGAGGCGCCGCAACGCCGCCAGCCTCGAGCAGGGTCGGCGTGCAGACCGGCGGCGACGGGCCGGACAGAACGACGTGGGTGAGAGCCGATCGGGCGCCAGCCCGGCGGGGCAGCAGTAAGGGGACGATCATGGCTGATGCGACGCAGCCCGGCGACGGCGACGAACCGAAGACCGAGCGCCGCGACTTTCTGAACTATCTCGCCGTGGCGACCGGCGCTGTCGGCGCGGGCGCCTTTCTATGGCCGGTGATCCATTCGATGAACCCGTCGCGCGACGTGCTGGCGCTTGCGTCGACGGAAGTCGACCTGACGCCGATCGAGGTCGGGCAGGCGGTCACCATCACGTGGCGCGGCAAGCCCGTCTTCATCCGTCACCGCACCGAGGCGGAGATCGCCGACGCGCAGAGCGTCGACGTCGCCGACCTGCCGGATCCGCAGACCGACGACGAGCGCGTCCAGCAGGCGCCCTGGCTCGTTATGGTGGGCATCTGCACCCATCTCGGCTGCGTGCCGTTGGGCCAGAAGCCTAACGATCCGAAGGGCGAGTACGGCGGTTGGTTCTGCCCCTGCCACGGCTCGCACTACGACACGTCCGGGCGCATCCGCAAAGGCCCGGCGCCGTTGAACCTTCCGGTGCCGGGGTACGAGTTCACCTCCGACACGTCGATTCTGATCGGGTGAGGGACCAAGCATCATGAGCAGCCATTCCGCTCCCACCTTCAAGAACCCGATGGTGCGCTGGATCGATTCGCGCCTGCCGGTGTTCAGCTACATGCACGCCGAGTACGGCACCTTCCCGATGCCGAAGAACCTGAATTACTTCTGGAACTTCGGCGCGTTGGCGATGGTCGTGCTGGTGGTGATGATCCTGACCGGCATCATGCTGGCGATGCAGTACACCGCGCACATCGACTACGCCTTCGATTCGGTCGAGCGCATCATGCGCGACGTCAATTACGGCTGGTTGCTGCGCTACGTCCACATGAACGGGGCGTCGATGTTCTTCATCGTCGTCTATATCCACATGTTCCGGGGGATGTATTACGGCTCCTACAAGCAGCCGCGGGAACTGCTGTGGCTCCTCGGCGTCGTGATCCTGGTGCTGATGATGGGCACGGCCTTCATGGGCTACGTCCTTCCCTGGGGGCAGATGAGCTTCTGGGGCGCCACCGTCATCACCAACCTGTTCTCGGCGATCCCGATCGTGGGCGATTCCATCGTGGTCTGGCTGTGGGGCGGCTTCTCGGTCGACAATCCGACGCTGAACCGCTTTTTCGCCCTGCACTATCTCCTGCCCTTCGTGATCCTGGGCGTGGTCATCCTGCACGTCATCGCGCTGCATGTGACCAAGTCCAACAATCCGGACGGCATCGACGTGCGCGGGCCGCAGGACACGGTGCCCTTTCACCCCTATTTCACGGCGAAGGACTCGGTCGGCCTCGGGGTCTTCCTGATGGTTTTCGCCTTCTTCGTGTTCTTCGCGCCGAACTACATGGGGCATCCGGACAACTACATCCCGGCCGACCCGCTGGTGACGCCGGCCCACATCGTGCCGGAATGGTACTTCCTGGGCTTCTACGCGATCCTGCGCTCCTTCACCGACGATTGGTGGTTCTTCGCGTGGTTCATGAGCTGGATCATGGACGCCAAGCTCGCCGGCGTGCTGGCGATGTTCGGCGCCATTGTGGTCTTGGCCCTGCTGCCGTGGCTCGACACCTCGAAGGTGCGCAGCTGCCGATACCGCCCGATCCAGAAGTGGGTGATCATCCTGTTCGCCGTGAACTTCGTGGTGCTGAGCTGGGTCGGCGGCCAGGCGGCCGAGGAGCCCTATGTCTCGATCGCCCAGTGGTCGACGCTGCTCTACTTCTTCCTGCTGTTGGTGGTGGTGCCGGTGGTCGGCTGGATCGAGCGCCCGCGGCCTCTGCCGTCGAGCATTTCCGAGCCGGTGCTTAAGGCCGGCGGCGGCGGCATGGCCGGCGCGACCGCCGCGAAGATGGAGAAGTCGTGATGCGTATCGGTTTCAAGAGCTTCAGCCTGACCGTCGCGGCGGCGGCGATCGCCGGGGCGGTCGGCCTCTCCGGCTTCGCCAAGCCCGCGGACGCCGCCGGCAAAGCGGTCTATCCGCCGGAGATGGAGTGGTCCTGGACCGGTCCGTTCGGGACGTTCGACCGGGCGGCGGCGCAGCGCGGACTGCAGGTCTACACGCAGGCCTGCGCCGCCTGCCATGCGCTGAGCCAGATGTTCTATCGCAACCTGACCGACCTCGGATACACCGAGGAGCAGGTGAAGGAGTTCGCCGCCCAGTTCGAGGTCCAGGACGGCCCGGACGAGTTCGGCGAGATGTTCTTCCGCCCGGCGCTGCCCTCCGACCGCTTCGTCAGCCCGTTCCCGAACGAGCAGGCGGCGCGCGCGGCCAATGGCGGCGCCTATCCGCCGGACCTGTCGCTGATCGTCAAGAACCGGGCGCTCGGCTTCGGCTCGATCGGCGAGAACTTCCTGGCGATGCTGCAGATCCGGGGCTTCTCCTCGGGCGCCGACTATCTGCATGCGCTGTTGGCGGAAGGCTATGTCGACCCGCCGGAGGGCGTCGAGCTTCTGCCCGGCCAGTGGTACAACACCTATATGGCCGGCAACGCCATCGCCATGCCCCCGCCGCTCTACCCGGACGGGGTCGAGTATGAGGACGGCACCCGCGCCACCCTGTCGCAGCAGGCCTACGACGTTGCGACCTTCCTGGCGTGGGCGGCGGAGCCGCGGCTCGAGGAGCGCAAGGAGACCGGCGTCAAGGTGCTGATCTTCCTGGCGCTCTTCACCGGCATCCTGATCGCCGTGAAGCGTCGCACCTGGGCCGACGTGAAGAAGCACTGACCCGGCCCCGGCGCCGCCTGACGGCGAAGGCCCGCCGGGCAAGCGGCGATTGATTACGCTCTCTGGGACATAGGGCGGCGCAGGGACACCCCGCGCCGCCCTTTTCTCATGACGTCACTGCGCAAAGTCTCCGGTCGACCTGACTACGAAGAGCGGGCCGCGACCGGATGGGGGGCTCGCACTCTCAAAGGGCCGATCCATGGAGCCGAGTGCGCAGTCCGCCTTGCCTTGCAGACGCGCAGCCGGTCCGATTATCTGGCGACATGGACCGCCGCCTGCTTCTAGAAATTCTCCCCGGCGTCGCTTTTCTGCTCGGGAACGCAGCAGGCGGCTTGCTGTGGGCGGCCGGGGCGGCGGCGGCGGCGACCGGGGTCGCCGTCGCGATCCGATGGCGTTGGGACGGCTGCGCGCCGTGGCTGGCGGTCGCAACCCTCGTCCTCGCGCTCGTTTTGACGGCGTTCGGCGTCGTTCTGAACGACGAGACGTTCGTGCTCGTCCGTCCGACGATCGGCGCACTCGCCTTCGCCGCCATCCTCGCGGTTGGCGCTCTCGCCAGACCCAGCCTCCTCCGGCGGACGCTCGGCTACCGGTTGCGCATCAAGGAAGCGGGCTGGCGGGTGCTGCATCTCGTATGGATCGCGCTCGCCCTCCTGTCGGCTGCCGCCAACGAGATCGCCTGGCGAGCGCTCACCACGGATCAATGGGCTCTCTACAACGTTCTGTCGGACCCCGCGCTGATTGGGCTCATCTACCTCGGCACGCGGTTGGTGGCGCAGCGGTACTGGGTGATCGAGGAGAATGGGGAGGAGGTCGCGTAGGTGCAACATGTCGCCGGATCGGATCTAAGCGGTTGGGAGGGGGTCGGAACGCCCTCCCATGGCGCGGCGTCCTGCGACGGAGGCGGCCCCCACGGCTCAAACGGGCGTCACGCGCGGCCGTGGCACTGTTTGAATTTCTTGCCGGAGCCGCAGGGGCACTTCGCGTTGCGCGGCACCTTGCCCCAGGTCTCGGGATTCTTCGGATCGAGCCACCGGCCTGTACCCTCGTCCTCGACCCAACCGGCGGGCGCCGTCTCCGCGGAAACCGCAGCCGGCCGGCGCGCTTCGGCGACGGCGGCGCCCCCGCCCAGCCGCGCGGCGGCTTCGATGTCCTCGTCCGCGGCCGGATGCAGTTCGCGCCGCTGGGCGGCGACCGCTTCGTCCTCGCGCGGGGCGAGGGAGTCGGGCTCGGCCTCGACGCGAAGCTGCACGTGCGAGAGCACGCTGGTCACCTGGCTGCGCAGGTTGGCCAGCATCGCCTCGAACAGGTCGAAGGCCTCCGATTTGTACTCGTTCAGCGGATCGCGCTGCCCATAGGCGCGCAGGCCGATGCCCTGACGCAGATGGTCGAGCTGCAGCAGATGGTCCTTCCAGGCGTTGTCGAGCAATTGCAGCAGCAGGCTGCGCTCGGCCATGCGCATGATCTCAGGGCCGTAGTTCGCCGCCTTCTCCGCCATCTTCTCGTCGACCGCCTTCGCGATGCGCTCGCGCATCTCCTCGCGGCCGACGCCTTCCTCCGCGGCCCAGTCCTTGACCGGCAGATCGAGGGCGAAGAGCCGCAGACTTTCCTCGTGCAGCGAGTCGAGCGACCACTGGTCGGGCAGCGCCTGCTGCGGGATGGTGCGCTCGATCAGCCCGTCGATCGTCTCGGCGCGCATGTCGCGGATCGTTTCCGACACGTCGTCGGCGCGCATCAACTCCTTGCGCTGCTCGAACACGACCTTGCGCTGATCGTTCATGACGTCGTCGAACTTGAGCAACTGCTTGCGGACCTCGAAGTTGCGCGCCTCGACCTTCTGCTGCGCCTTCTCGAGCGCCTTGTTGACCCAGGGATGGACGATCGCCTCGCCCTCCTGGATGCCGAGCTTGCCGAGCATGCCGTCCATGCGCTCGGAGCCGAAGATGCGCATCAGGTCGTCTTCCAGGCTGACATAGAAGGTCGAGGCGCCCGGATCGCCCTGACGGCCGGATCGACCGCGCAACTGGTTGTCGATGCGGCGGCTCTCGTGCCGCTCGGTGCCGATCACCAGCAGGCCGCCGGCCTGAAGCACCTTCTCGCGCTTCTCTTGGATGTCGTCCGCGATCGCCTTCATGCGGCGCTCGCGCTCGGGGCCTTCGGGGACGTCGGCGAGTTCGCGCCACACCCGCATCTCGTAATTGCCGCCGAGCTGGATGTCGGTGCCGCGGCCGGCCATGTTGGTCGCAATCGTGATCGCGCCCGGGACGCCGGCGTCGGCGATGATGTAGGCCTCCTGCTCATGGTGGCGGGCGTTCAGCACCTGATGCTTCAGCTTCGCCTTCTTGAGCTTTTCGGCGAACTGTTCCGACTTCTCGATCGAGACAGTGCCGACCAGCACCGGCTGGCCGCGCTCATGCGCCGCCTGGATATGCTCGATCACCGCATTGTCGCGCTCGGCGCTGGTCCGGTAGACCTCGTCGTCATAGTCCTTGCGCTGCATCGGCTTGTTGGTTGGCATCTCAACCACCTGCAGCTTGTAGATCTCCTCGAACTCGCCGGCCTCCGTCATCGCCGTGCCGGTCATGCCGGCCAGCTTCGGATACATCCGGAAGTAATTCTGGAAGGTGATGGAGGCCAGCGTCTGGTTCTCCATCTGGACGCTCACGCCCTCCTTCGCCTCCAGCGCCTGGTGCAGCCCGTCGGAATAGCGGCGGCCTTCCATCATGCGGCCGGTGAACTCGTCGATGATGACGACCTTGTCGTCCTTGACGATGTAATCGGTGTCGCGCGTGAACAGCCGATGCGCGCGCAGCGCCTGATTGACGTGATGGACGACGCTGACGTTCTGGATGTCATAGAGGCCGCCCTCGCCGAGCAGCTCGGTGTTCTCCCGCAGCAGCGTCTCCATCCGCTCCTGGCCCTGTTCGGTCAGGGTGACGGAGCGCTGCTTCTCGTCGATCTCGTAATCGTCGCGCTCAAGCTTGGGAATGAGCGCGTCGACGGTGCGATAGACGTCGGAGCTGTCCTCCGTCGGGCCGGAGATGATCAGCGGCGTGCGCGCCTCGTCGATCAGGATCGAGTCAACCTCGTCGATGATCGCGAAATTGAACTCGCGCTGCACCATCTGCTCGAGCCGGAACTTCAGATTGTCGCGCAGATAGTCGAAGCCGAATTCGTTGTTGGTCCCGTAGGTGACGTCGCAGGCGTAGGCCTGCTGACGCTCCTGGTCGCCGAGGCCCGGCACGACGACGCCGACGCTGAGGCCGAGGAAACTGTAAATCTCGCCCATCCAGGCGGCGTCGCGCTTGGCCAGGTAGTCGTTCACGGTGACGACGTGAGCGCCCTTGCCGGACAAGGCGTTCAGATAGACCGCGAGCGTCGAGACCAGCGTCTTGCCCTCGCCGGTCTTCATTTCGGCGATCCGGCCCTGGTGCAGCACCATGCCGCCCATCAGCTGCACGTCGAAATGGCGTTGGCCCAGGGTGCGTTTCGCCGCCTCGCGCACGGTGGCGAAGGCCTCCACCATCAAATCGTCTTCGCTCTCGCCGTCGGCCAGGCGCTTGCGGAACCAGTCGGTGCGCGCCTTCAGCGCCGCATCGTCCAGCGCCTCCAACTCGGGCTCCAGCGCATTGATCGCGTCGACCTTCTTCTCAAGCGATTTGACGACGCGGTCGTTGGCCGATCCGAAGACGGTTTTGAGCAGTCCGGAGAGCATGTACGGGTTCCGCCGATCTGGGGGCGTTGGCTCGGGAAATCGCGCATCCGGCATCCCCGCGAACGCCCCCTCGGCGCGCACCCCGAAGGCGCTGGGGACCGGGGCGGACGCACCCTCGTCACAGCACATAAGCGGCGGGGCCCGCGCTGTCAACGACAGGGGCGGCGGCTGGCCGGGTGGCGCGCTTGTGAAGCCCCGCGGAGTGTGGTTTCGTGCCGCCTGCCGCCGCTTACCCGAGACCCAGGCCCGGAGGTTCCCATGCCGATTTCGCCCGCCCGCGCGCTGCGCTCCCTGTTCGCCGCCGGCTTCGGTCTGGCGCTCATGGCCGGGGCGCAGGCGGCCGTCGTCGGCTCCGCAGCCGCCCAGACGCTGGAGTCCGATGCGGTGGCCGCGCAGGTGGGCGACGGCGCCATCACCCTGGGCGAAGTGCAGCGCGCCTTCAACGGCCTGCCGGCGCAGATCCAGGCGCAGGGCTTCGGCGCGATCTATCCGGTGTTGCTGGAGCGCATGATCCAGCAGGAGGTGCTGATCCAGCGCGGCCGGGCCGCCGGCTTGGCGGAGGATCCGGAAGTCCGCGAGCGCGTCGATGCGCTGCGCGATCAGGTGATCCACGACGTCTATCTCTCGCGCAAGGTCGAGGAGGAGGTCTCCCAGGCCGCCCTGCAGGCGGAGTACGACCGTTTCCTGGCTGAGAACCCGCCGCGCGAGGAGACCAAGGCGCGGCATATCCTGGTCGATAACGAGGATGCGGCCCGCGCTCTCATCCAGCAGATCACCGACGGCGCCGATTTCGCGACGCTGGCGCAGGAGAACTCGCAGGGTCCGACCGGCGCGAACGGCGGCGATCTGGGCTGGTTCGGCCGCGGCCAGATGGTGAAGGCCTTCGAGGACGCCGCCTTCGGGCTGCAGCCCAACCAGTTCACCGCCGACCCGATCCAGACCCAGTTCGGCTGGCACGTGATCCTGGTCGAGGACCGCCGCACCGTGCCGGCGCCCAGTTTCGACGAGATGCGCCCGCGGCTTCTGGAGGCGCTCGGCCAGGAGGTCGCCTTCGAGATCGCCAACCGCATGGTCGATGAGGCCGCGGTCCAGCGCTTCGACCTGGACGGCCAGCCGATCGAGCGGTCGGCCGGCGCTCAGTAACGCCGCCGCACCCGCCGCCGGGAGAGGAGAGTCCGGGCCCATGACCGCGCCGTCGCCCTTCGCGCCGAAGAGCTTTCCGAAACTGCCGCCGATCGACGGGGTCCGCCTCGGCGGCGTCTCCGCCGGGGTCAAGTACAAGGGGCGGCCCGATCTGTTCATGGCCGAACTGGAGCCGGGAACGGTCGTCGCGGGGGCGCTCACGCGCTCGCTCACCCGCTCGGCTCCCGTCGATTGGTGCGCCGAGGTGCTGAAGCGCGGGTCGGCGCGCGCCATCCTGGTCAACGCCGGCAACGCGAACGCCTTCACCGGCAAGGCCGGCGTGGAGGGAGTGCGCGTCATGGCGGACGCCGCCGCCGCCGAAGTCGGGTGCAAGCCGAAGGAGGTGCTGATCGCGTCCACCGGCGTGATCGGCGAGAAGCTGCCGGGCGAGCGCATCGCGAAGGCCGCGCCCAAGCTGCATCGCGCGCTCAGGAGCGACGGCTGGCCGCAGGCCGCGCGCGCCATCCTGACCACCGACACCTATCCGAAAGGCGCCAGCGCAACCTGCGAAATCGGCGGCGCGCCGGTGACGATCGCGGGGATCGCCAAAGGCTCCGGCATGATCGCGCCGGACATGGCGACGATGTTGGCCTTCGTCTTCACCGACGCCGCGCTGCCCAAGGAGGTGTTGCAGAAGCTGACCCGCAAGGCGGCCGACAAGAGCTTCAACTGCATGACCGTCGACAGCGACACCTCGACCAGCGACACGCTGATCGTCGCGGCGACCGGCAAGGCGGGCAACAAGAAGCCCAAGAAGGCCTCCGACAAGGCCTTGAAGGGCTTCCGCGAGGCCCTGCTGCAGGTCATGACCGATCTGGCGATCCAGGTGGCCAAGGACGGCGAGGGCGCGCAAAAGTTCATCACCATCGACGTGACCGGCGCCGTCTCCGACAAGTCCGCGCGGCGCATCGGCCTGTCGATCGCCAATTCGCCGCTGGTCAAGACCGCGATCGCCGGCGAGGACGCCAACTGGGGCCGCATCGTCATGGCCGTCGGCAAGGCGGGCGAGCGCGCCGACCGCGACCGGCTGACGGTGGCCGTCGGCGGCGTCGTCATCGCCGAGAAGGGCGAGGGCGTTCCGGACTATGACGAGGCTCCGGTGGCCGCGCATCTCAAGGGCCGGGAGATCGCGATCGCGGTCGATCTGGGGCTCGGCCGCGGCAAGGCGCGGGTTTGGACCTGCGACCTGACGCACGGCTATATCGACATCAACGCGGACTACCGCACCTGATGGGCGCGCCGATGCAGGAGCAGGACGGGGGCTGCTGGCAGGCGGGCGCCCGCGCGCCCGGCGCAGTGGCGCGCACCGTGCTGGTGGCCGCGGCCGCGCTGGTCGATCCGGACGGGCGGGTCCTGATCGCGAAGCGGCCGGCGGGCAAGGCGATGGCCGGCCTGTGGGAGTTCCCCGGCGGCAAGGTGGAAGCCGGGGAGACGCCGGAGGCGACCCTGATCCGGGAGCTCAAGGAGGAGCTCGGGATCGACACGCGGGCGAGCTGCCTCGCGCCGGTCGCCTTCGCCAGCCACTCCTATGAGGAGTTCCATCTGCTGATGCCGGTCTTCGCCTGCCGAATCTGGCAGGGGGAGCCGCAGGCGCTGGAGCATGAGGCGCTCGCCTGGGTCAAGCCGGCGCGGCTGCGCGACTATCCCATGCCCCCGGCGGACGAGCCGCTGATCGGTCTCTTGCGGGATCTGCTATAGGGCGAGCCGGGCTCGTCAGCCGCCAAGCGACTGCTTGACCAACCCCGAGGCCTTGCCGAAATCCATGCGGCCGGCGTAGCGGCTGCGCAGTTCGGCCATCACCTTGCCCATCTCCTTCAGGCTGCCGGCGCCGAGATCGGCGACGACGAGCGCGACCGCCTCGCGCACCTCCTCCTCGCTGAGCTGGGTCGGCAGAAAGCGGCGGATCACGTCGATTTCCGCCTGTTCCTGCTCGGCCAGTTCGAGGCGGCCGCCCTGCTCATACATCGCGATGGAGTCCTCGCGCTGCTTCACCATGGACTGCAGCATCTGGAGGATCTCGTCGTCGGAGATGCGGCCGTCCTCGCTCTTGCCGCGGGCGGCGATGTCCCGATCCTTGAGCGCCGCCAGGATGAGGCGCAGGGTCGAGATGGCGCGCTGATCCTTCGCGCGCATCGCCTCTTTCAAGGCTTCGTTCAATCGGTTGCGAAGCGTGTCCGCCATGGCGCTGCCCCTCGCGTGAGACGTCGACGCCGGGCGTTCTTCCGGCCGGCTGCGCACGATATGGGAAAGGCGTCGGGCGCGCAACCAATGCCGGGCGGACTAAAGCATTGATCCAATTGAATTGTCGAAAATGGCGCGATCTTGACCCGGCGCCCGCCTTGGCCTATCACTCGCCCGCTCCGCGCTCGCTTCGCCGGGGCCTGTCCAGCGGAGATCGCCCCATGACCGACGCGCCGAGCGCCTCTGCCGCCTCCACCGAGACACCCGATTTTCCCGCTCAGCCGGACGGCGCGACCGCGGCGCTGGTGCTGGCGGATGGGACGGTCTTCTGGGGGCGCGGGGTCGGCGCGGCGACGACCAAGGTGGGCGAAGTCTGCTTCAACACCGCGATGACCGGCTATCAGGAAATCCTGACCGACCCGTCCTACGCCGGCCAGATCGTCACCTTCACCTTCCCCCATATCGGCAATGTCGGCGCCAACATGGAGGATGTGGAGACGACGACGCCTGCGGTCTGCGGCGCCGTGCTGCGCGCCGACGTCACGGAGCCGTCGAACTTCCGCGCCGTCTCGCATCTCGACGGCTGGCTGAAGGCGCACGACCTGCCGGCCGTCGCGGGCGTCGACACCCGCGCGCTGACCCGCCGCATCCGCGATCGGGGCGCGCCGAACGGCGCGCTGCAGCACGCCCCGGACGGCGTCATCGATCTGGCGGCGCTGTGGCGCATGGCGCGCGACTGGCCGGGGCTGGAAGGCATGGACCTCGCCAAAGGCGTCTCCTGCACCCAGCCCTATGAGTGGACCGAGACGCTGTGGACGTTGGGCGCGGGCTACGGCGCGCTCGACGCGCCGCGCCATCACGTCGTGGCGGTCGATTACGGGATCAAGCGCAACATCCTGCGCAATCTCGCGGCGCTGGGCTGCAAGGTGACCGTGCTGCCCGCGACCGCGGGCGCCGACGACATCCTGCGCCGCAAGCCGGACGGGGTGTTCCTGTCCAACGGGCCGGGCGACCCGGCCGCGACGGGGGAATACGCCGTGCCGGCCATCAAGGCGGTCGTGGACTCGGGCGTCCCGACCTTCGGGATCTGCCTCGGCCATCAGATGCTGGCGCTGGCGCTCGGCGCGAAGACCGAGAAGATGCATCTCGGCCATCACGGCGCCAACCATCCGATCAAGGATCTGACCACCGGCAAGGTGGAGATCACGAGCCAGAATCACGGGTTCGTCGTCAATCGCGACAGCCTGCCGGACGGCGTGGAGGAGACCCACTACTCGCTGTTCGACGGCTCGCTGGCGGGCGTCCGGTTGAAGGATCGCCCGGTCTTTTCGGTTCAGTACCATCCGGAGGCGTCGCCCGGCCCGCAGGACAGCCACTATCTCTTCAAGCGCTTCGTCGACCTGATCGAGAAGGCGAAGGCCGCGGCGGAACCCGCCTGAGCCGCGTCAGCCGCCGCCCGGCGGATGCTGGCTGCGGCACAGCGCGTCGGCGCGCGACTTGAAGAGCGCCTCCTGCTCCTGCGTGATCACGCCGTCGGCGCGCATACCGTCGATATCGTCGAAGCGCCCCGCCCGGCAGGCGAGATAGGCGGCCTCCGCCGGGTCGGCGCTTTCCGCGACCTCCTCCGCCGGGAACAGGCGATCCCGCTCGTACCAGACCAGGAAGGCGGCCGCTGCGAGAAACAGGGCGAAGGCGACGACGCGCGCGCCACGCCCGTCGAGCGGCGAGGCGTCCGCCATCCCGGCTACTCCAGTTCCAGGGCGCCGTCGATCTCGACGTCGAGCCCGACGCCCGCGACGGTGAGCCGGACCTGCGCGGCCAGCGGTTTCGAGGCGTCGATCGTCCCCGCCTCGATCGCCGCCCGGACGGCCTGTTCGATCTCGCGCTGCGAGGTCACGCCGACCTTCTTCAGGAACTTGCGCACGCTCATATTGAAGGCGTCTTCGTTCATCCCGTTGCTCCGTTCTTGTATGGCCGGTCGGACCTAGTCCGCGGTCAGCGGCAGATTGACCAGCAGGTTCTGCGGTTTCATTCGCACCAGATTGTCGGGCGTCATCGACAGCCCGAGATAGATCGGCCGGCCGCGCACCCGCTCGATCACGGCCGCCTCTTCCTTGATTTCCAGCCGGAACAGCGACAGAAGCCGCGCCAGCATGTCCTCCGACGCCTCCTCACCCCGATAGAGGGTATTGAGCAGCGCCGTCGAGTCCGCGTCGAGGCCCGTGTGCCAGACCCAGCGCTCGTCCCGGATCGACTGCACCGGGTGGATTCGGCTCTCGAGCTGGAAGAAATGCGCGATCCATTTCTCCATCACGCGGCAGAAGGCGTCCAGCCCGGGCCGCGCGAAGGTTAGGTCGAGCACCGTGTCGAACCGGTCGGACCGGTCCCAATAGGCGCCCGCCGTCTCCTCGCCGAGGACGTCCATGTCCACGTCGCGCATCGGCGCGTTGCTCTCCTTCAACAGCCGGCCGAGATCGCCGAAGCCGCCCGTGGTCGCCAGCCGCTCCACGGTCTCGGCGTCGCCCAGCATGATCTGCCCGTCCTGGATCGTCACGCGCTGGGTGCGGAAGAAGAGCTCGCCGGCGCGCGCCTGCAGCGGATTGTCGACGCCGTCCAGGACGCCGCGCAGGATCGCGTGCACCAGATGGTCGAGGAAGAGCTGCGGGATCGGCCCGGGCGGATCCGTCACCAGCCGGCGGTAGGCGGCCTCCAGACTCGCGCTTTCCGCCAGCAGGTCGCGGAAGGGCAGGAAGACTTCATAGTTCTCGCGCGCGTCCGGGTCGGCAAGCTTCGCCAGGTCCGCTTCGCCGACCGCCTTGCGCGGATTGTCCAGCAAGGCGGCATGAAGCGCGCGCTCGGCGGCGCAGGCCTCCTCCGGCGGGCGGATCTCCGGCCGATCCAGATAGGCGCGCAGGAAGGCCTCCGTCACCTGATGGCGGCCGTCCGGGCCGCGCGTCAGCAGGCCATGACCGGCGCTTACCCAGAAATCCCGTGCGGTGCTCATGCGCCGCGCTCCTCCCCGTCATCCTCGGCGTCGTCCGGAACCAGGGTCCAGACGCGGCTGTGATCCAACCCGCTCGGGCGCGCGACGGCGCGGAAGCGCTCGACCAGCCCCTCGTCGCCGAAAGCCCGCTCGACCGCCAACAACTGCCCCGGCGCATGCTCGACGCACAGGCTTTCGGCGAAGGCGATCTCCTCGCGGGCGACCGGCAGGGCGGCGGCCGCATCGGGCGCGCCCCAGGCTTCCACGAAGTGTGACGCCAACGCCTGCGTCGCGACCTCCGCATCCTCGTCGGCGACGCGCGCCACCTGCACCAGCGTGGCGCGCCCGAAACTCCCGAGCCCCAGGAAGGTCTGGGCGAAGGCGATCAGGTCGCGCCCCTTCAAGGCCGCGGGGTCGGCGTCCGCAAAGGCGAAGGCGCCGGACACGGCGATCTCCCCCGGCGCCGCGGGCGCCTCGAAGATGTGGGCGTCCGACTGGTCGAGGCGGATCACCCGCGGCAGCTTGCGCATCGACGCCGCCCCGGTCATGCGCCGGCGCCGGGGACGGCCTTCGGGACGGCGGGCTCGAAGGCGCGGGCGGCGGAAAGTCGGCGCTCCGCGCCGTCCACCAGGATGCGCATGGCGCCGTCCTCCGCAACGCCGGCGGCGCGGGCGGTGAGGCGCTGTCCGGTCCCCTCGGAGCCGTCCGGCGGGGGGAAGGCGTAGGGGGCCTCCACGCCGGCCATGCGCTCCTCCCAGGCGGCGGCGACGCGGGCGAGGCCGTCGGTCTCCCAGCGGTGCAGCCAACTCAGGAAATGCCGGGCGAAGCTTTCGAGAATCTCCTTCGGCGACACCTCGCCGGCGCCTTCCTCGAACAGGTTGGTGCGGCCCATGTCGAGGCCCGGATCCTCCGGCAGGTCGCCGACGAGCGCCAACTCGAAGCCCACCGTCATCCAGTCGGGGACCGCCGCGGGATCGGTCGTTGCGCTGGCGTAGGTCATGCGCCCGCCTTTCGCCCCGTTGATCAGAATCCGGTCGGGCCAGCCGAACAGCACGCCGATCTGGGCGGGCAGCGTCGCGCCCAACGCGTCGTTCAGCGCGATCATCGCGACGTAGATGATCTCCGCCGACTTGGCGAAGGGCGTCTCGGGCGCGAGCGCGAGCGCCGCCTTGGCCCGGTCGGGACGAACCGCGAAGAAGAGGTCGCCCGCCTCGGCCGCGCCCCGCGCGGCGCGGGCCGCCGCCTCCGCCGCCGGGTCCAGATGGCCCGGCAGGGGGTGCGCGGTGAAAAGCGGCGGCAGGTCCAGCCGCTCGTCCGGCTCAAGGCCCTCGATATGCGGTGCGTCGCTCACGTCGTCTCCCGTCCCGCAGGCTGCGCTGCATGCTTTTCGTCGGCCTCTCAGGGGCTTAGACTTCCGCCCCATGCCGACGAGCCATCTCATGACCACCGACGAGGTCGCCGCCTATTTGCGCATTAAGGAGCGCAAGGTCTACGACTTGGTCAAGTCCGGCAAGATTCCTTGCACCCGGGTGACGGGCAAGCTTCTGTTTCCGAAGCCGCTGATCGACCTTTGGGTCGCGGCCGAGACGACCGGCGGCGCCGGCCTGTCGCTCGCGCCGCGGCCGTTGATCGCGGCCGGCAGCCACGACCCGCTGCTGGCCTGGGCGCTGGGGGAAAGCGGCGCCGGGATCGCCACGCTGTTCGACGGCAGCCTTGGCGGCATCGAACGCTACATCCGCCGCGAGGCCCTGTTTTGCGGCTTCCATCTGCCGCCGGAGGCGATCGCCGCCGGCGCAGGGGGCGAGCAGGGCGGCGCCGACGGCGACGGCGCGCCGAAACTGCTGGCAGACGCGGAGGCAGCGGCCGGCGCGACCGTCGTGATCGAGTGGGCGCGGCGCATGCAGGGGCTGATCCTGCCGGTCGGCAACCCCGCGCGCGTCGCGGGCCTGCGCGATCTGGTGGAGCGGCGCCTGACCGTGAAGCTGCGTCAGGCGGAGGCCGGCAGCCGCATGCTGCTGGAGGCGCTGCTGCGCCGCGCCGGGCTCGCGCCCAACGCCTTGCAGTCGGCCGATCCGATCGCGCGCACCGAAACCGACGCCGCCGCCGCGGTGGCCGAAGGGCTCTCGGACGCCGCGTTCGGCGTCGAATCGGCGGCCAAGCGATTCGGTCTCGCCTTCGCGCCGCTGGCGCAGGAGCGCTACGACCTCGCAATCGATCGGCGCGACTATTTCGAACCGCCCTTCCAGGCGCTGCTCGCCTTCGCGCGCACCCGCCGTTTCCAGGAGGAGGCGCAGCGGCTCGGCGGGTACGACGTCGCCGGCCTGGGGCGCGTCGTCTTCAACGGATAAGGGCGACCCGCCGCGTGATCGTCAGCTCTGACCGCCCGCGTTGGGGAAGAAAAGCTGCTCGCCGCCGCGCTTGTAGCCAGCGATCAGTTTCTGGCCCTCGGGCGAGATCAGCCAGTCGACGAACTGCTGGGCCAGATCCTGCTTCACGTGGCCGAACGTCTCCTTCGACACCGCGATCACGCCGTACTGGTTGAACAGCTTCGCGTCTCCCTCGCTGACGATCCTGTAATCCCCCTTGTTCTCGAAGGCGAGCCAGGTGGCGCGGTCCGTCATCGCATAGGCGCCCATGCCGACGGCCGTGTTCAATGTCGCGCCCATGCCGGAGCCGGTCTCCCGGCGCCAGGCGCCGTCGGTCTCCACGCCGGCGGCCTTCCACAGGCTGACCTCGCGCTTGTGGGTGCCGCTGTCGTCGCCGCGCGACGCGAAGGGCGCTTGCGCCGTCGCGATCGCCCGAAGCGCCGCGTCGACGCCGTCCGTCCCGGCGACGCCGGCGGGATCGTGCTTCGGCCCGACCAGCACGAAGTCGTTGTACATGACGTCGAAGCGCTCGACGCCGAAGCCGTCGGCGACGAACGCCTCCTCCGACGGCTTGTGATGGACGAAGAGAACGTCGGCGTCGCCGTTGCGCGCCAGCCGGATCGCCTGGCCGGTGCCGACGGCGACGACCCGGACCTCGACGCCGGTCTTCGCCTCGAACTTGGGCAGCAAATGATCGAACAGGCCGGAATTCGCCGTCGAGGTGGTGGAGGCGACGGTGATGAACCTCTCGCCGGCGTGCGCGGCCGGACCGCCGAGCGCCAGCCCGGCGGCGAGCGCCGCTCCGGCGGCGGCCAAGGCTGCACGGCGGGACAGAGAGGCGAAAACGAGGGTCAGCATAGCAGGTCTCCTTTCAGGAAGGCGGCGAGTGAGACGACCGGCGGATCGTCGAGCAGATCGCGCGCGAGGCCGGCGGCTTCCAGCCGACCGGCGTTGAGGAATAGCGCTTCGTCGGCCAACCGGCGCACTTGGCCGACATCGTGGGTTGAGAACACGACCTTGACGCCCGAGGCGGCCGCGTCGGCGATCAACGCCTCCAGCGCGCGCGTCGCGGCGGGGTCGAGGCCGGCCCCCGGTTCGTCCAGGATCAGCGCCTGCGGCGCGAGGATCAGCGCCCGCGCCAACGCCAGCCGGCGTTGCTCGCCGCCCGACAGGCGGCGCGCCGGGCTCTCCGCAAGGGCCGACAGGCCGGCCTTGTCGAGCCAGCGCGCCGCGAGCGACCGCCGGTCCGACCGCGGGACGCCGGCCCGCTTGGCGGCGAAGACGAGGTTCGCGGCCGCGGTGCGCCGAAGCAGCGCCGGCTGCTGCAGCAGCATCGCCTGGCGCACGCCGAGCGGCGAGGTCTCGCCGTCGGGCCCGAACCAGACCACGCGTCCCGCGTCGGGCGCGACCAAACCGTTCAGCAGCTTGAGGAGCGTCGTCTTGCCGGAGCCGTTCGGGCCGATCAGCGCCGTCACGCCGCGTCCGGTGAGTTGCGTCGTCGCGCCGTCCAGGATCGCTCGCCCGCCGCGCACGACCGAAACGGCGTCCAACCGGGCCGAGAAGCCGCGGGCGGCCGCCGAGTCGGTCGGCTGCAAGGGGGCGGGCGGCGTTCCGTCGCGCGGCACGGCGGTCACCGGACGCGGCCCGCGCGGACGGGACGGGCCTCCGACCCGACCTCGCCGGCGTGACGCGCGGCGAGGCCCCGCAACGCGAAGGCGACGGCGTTGATCGTCAGCGCGATCCCCAGAAGCACGACGCCGAGTCCCAGCGCCAGCGCCAGATCGCCCTTGCTGGTCTCAAGCGCAATGGCGGTCGTCATCACGCGCGTCACCCCGTCGATGTTGCCGCCGACGATCATCACCGCGCCGACCTCCGCGACCGCCCGACCGAATCCTGCGGCGAGCGCCGTCGCTAGGCTGAGCCGCGCCTCGACCAGCAGCGTCCAGGCGATCTCCAGGCGACTCATCCGGAAGCAGGCGAACTCCTCGGCGTATTCGGCGTGAAAGTCCTCCAACGTGCGATGGGCGATGGCGGCGACGATCGGGGTGACGAGGATGCTCTGCGCGACGACCATCGCCGTCGGGGTGAAGAGCAGCCCCAGATCCCCCAAGGGGCCTGCGCGGGAGAGCGTCAGATAGACCACGAGCCCGACCACCACCGGCGGCAGGCCGAGGAGGGCGTTCATCACCGCGATGACCGCACCGCGGCCGGGAAAGCGCGCAATCGCAATCAGCGCGGCCAAGGGCAGTCCGATCAGCGCGGCGATCACCACCGCGCTCAGGCTGACCTGAAGCGACAGGGCGACGATCTCATAGAGCTTCTCGTCCCCGGTCGCGAGGAGGCGCACGGCCTCGCCGAAAGCGTCTCGAAAGGGCGTCATTGCGAACGCGCCGTCCCAATCCTGCAAAATCATGTCTGTTAATGTATGATTTACCGGCCCGTCCGATGTTCCGCAACACAAGCGTTCCAAAAACAGGAAATGACCTCTCGACAGACCGGGCGTGGTGGCGGAGGCTGTGTGGTATGACCAATCGATTACAGCGCACGTTCCGCGCAGAATGGGACGGCGGCAGGGTGGAGAAACATGGACGGAGCTCAGCCTCCGGATAGCAACCGGGCGCCGCCCCCGGACGGGCCGGCGGACCCGCAGAGCGGCGAACGGCGCTCCGTGATGGCGCTCGGCGTGATTGTAGAGCGCCGGCCGGTCGCGAACCCGTGGGCCAGCGATCAGTGGCTGCCGGTTGCGGTGCTGCCGAACGCCGCCGAAGCCGACTGGGCGCCGTTGCCGCAAGAGCCGGACGATCCGCCCGGCGCGGCGCGCTGGCACGCCGCGACGCTTCCGGTGACGCTCTATCGCACGGATTGCGAGGCCTATCTCGAGAATCTCGAATCGGACCGACCCGCGGTCTATGTGGTGCTGCGCCCGGCGGAGGACGACGAGGCGGCGCACGAGGTCGAGGTCGTCTGTGCGACCCTCTCGCCCTACGAGGCGCAGGATTTCCTGGACAGCGGCGACGACATCGTCGAGCCCCTGCCAATCCCGGCGCAGGTCGAGGCCTGGCTGCGCGATTTCATCGCCCGGCACCACACGGAAACCCCCTTCAAGAAGCGCAAGCGCAAGCCGCACGAGGCGGAGAAGCCGGTCTTCGGCAAGGTGCTGCATCCGGTGGAGCGGCCGTTCTACGAGCGCCGCGACCGGGTGCTGCGGGCGCTCGACGATACGGAGGGCGAGGCGTGAGCGGCGATCGCTTCCTCAGCCGCTGGTCGCGCATGAAGGCCCGCGCGCGATCCGAAAAGCCGAGCGTGCTGGACGCCGTCGAGCGCCCCCGGCCCGAACCGGACGCGGGCGCTTGGCGTCCGGCGGCGCCGGCGGCAGTCGCCGCGACCCTCGGTCCCGAGCCGGCGGAAGGCGCGGCCGACGGGCTCGCGCCCGCTGAGGCGGCGGCGGCCGCCGAGGCGCAGAGCGCGAGGCCGGACCCGGTCGACGAGGAGGCGGTGCTGGCCGAATGGCCCGAAGACCTGCCGCGCCCGGAGACGTTGGACGCGTCCAGCGACTACACGCGGTTCTTCTCGCCGGAGGTCAGCGAAGCCGTCCGCAACATCGCGCTCAGGCGGCTCTGGCGGTCGAACCCGCTGCTCGCCAATGTCGACGGGTTGGTCGACTACGGCGAGGATTTCACCGACGCCGCGACCGTGATCGCCGGCATGAAGAGCGCCTACGAAGTCGGCCGCGGCTACGCCAAGCAGACCGAAGAAGCGCTCGCCAAGGCCGAGCAGGCGACCGACGGCGCGCCCGCGGACGACCCGTCCGACGCCGTCGTCGCGGCGAACGATCCCGAGGGCGGGGCGCAGGCGGCGCACGGGGAGGCGCACGGGGAGGCGCCGGGCGACGCGGAGCGGACGGACGACTCGGCGGATGAGATGGATGGCGAACAGGAGGGTCTCGCCTGACGGACGTTTGCTGCACTGCGTCAATCGATCTTGCCGCGCCGGCGTCAGGCGCGCTGGACGATTCCCGTGGACAGCGGGGCGCGGAGCGGGGATAATAATGGTAAGACCATTTGGCGACGCGACGGCTGGGGGCCGCGCGTCCGGGGTCGAAGGGGCCGAAAGAGCCCCGGTCCTGGACAGAGCGACGACCGCCCACCCACGCGGATCCGAAAAAGGGTCGGCCCGGCCCTCCTCCCTGCGGGGAGCGGGGCGGGATGATGGGGTTGGAGACGGACTTGGAAGCGCTCAGGAGCACCGTGACCGAACAGACTGCCGAAGGCGCGCTTTCGCCGGAAGAGGCGGGACGGCGCGCCGTCTATCACTTTCTGGCCCGCGCCTTGGCGCGGCCCATCGAGAAGGCGGAGGCGGGGCGCATGGCGCCCTTCGTCGACGAGGCGACCGAGTTGGGCCGCGCCTTCAAGGCCTTCGTCGAGGCGGTGAAGGCGGCGGATCAGGCCGCGCTGGACCGGGAGTTCCACGACCTCTTCATCGGCGTCGGGCGCGGCGAATTGGTGCCGTACGCCTCCTACTATCTGACCGGGTTCCTGAACGAGAAGCCGTTGGCGGAGTTGCGCCGCGACATGGCCGCGCTCGGCTTCGAGCGCGCCGAAGGCGTGCGCGAGCCGGAGGACGGCATGGCCGCGCTGTGCGACCTGATGGGGCATCTTGTCGCCGGCGGCGACGGGGTCACGCTCTACGATCAGGACCGCTTTTTCGCCGCCCATCTCAAGCCTTGGGCGGAGAAATTCTTCGCCGATCTCACCGCGGCCAAGACGGCCGCCGTCTATCGGACGCTGGGGGAGGTCGGCCGCTGTTTCATGGCGATCGAAGCCGAAGGCTTCGCCATGGTGGCCCGCGCCTGAGTGTCGGTGCGGGATCGAGAGGGCGTTCGGCGACGGGCGCCTCGTAGGAAGGAGAAAGCAAATGGGTGATCGTGAGGAGGACGGCGTCACGCGACGCAACTTCTTCTCGACGGTCGGCAAATCCGTTGCGGTCGGCGTCGGCGCCGTCGCGACGGCGGCGGCGGGGACGACCGCGGCCGAAGCGGCGGAGGGGCCTGCGGGCGACCTCTACCGCGAAACCGACCACGTGAAGAAGGTCTACGAGCTGTCCCGCTTCTGAGGGGGCGGGCGCGCGTAGGCGTCTGGTGAGAACGAATAGGCTAACAGACTGAAAGGGCAAGAAGATGCTCCGCAAGAAGACTAACGGGGTTGCAGTTGGCCCCCGTTCGTCCGCGGCCTTCGCCGGCGCAAGCGGCGAAGCGGTCGATCGGCGGACTTTCTTGAAGCGTTCCGGTCTCGTGGCGGGCGGCGTGGCCGCCCTGGCTGCGGCGCCGTCCGGTCTGGTGGTTCGCAAGGCGGAAGCCGCGACCCCGGCCGCGACCAGCGGGAACGTCAAGACGGTCAAATCGGTGTGCACCCACTGTTCGGTGGGCTGCACGGTCCTGGCCGAGGTGGATAACGGCGTGTGGGTCGGGCAGGAGCCCGGCTTCGACAGCCCGTTCAACCTCGGGGCCCATTGCGCCAAGGGCGCCTCGGTGCGCGAGCACGCGCACGGCGAGCGCCGGCTGAAGTACCCGACCAAGATGGTCGACGGGAAATGGACGAAGGTTTCCTGGGAGCAGGCGATCGAGGAGATCGGCGACAAGCTGCTGGAGATCCGCGAGACGTCCGGCCCGGATTCGGTCTATTGGCTGGGCTCGGCCAAGCACAACAACGAGCAGGCCTATCTGTTCCGGAAGTTCTACGCCTATTGGGGCACGAACAACGGCGACCACCAGGCGCGGATCTGTCACTCGACCACGGTCGCGGGTGTTGCGAACACCTGGGGCTACGGCGCGATGACGAACTCCTACAACGACATCCACAACAGCCGGGCCATGTTCATCATCGGCGGCAACCCCGCCGAGGCGCACCCGGTCTCGCTGCTTCACCTGATGAAGGCGAAGGAGCAGAACAACGCGCCGTTGATCGTGTGCGATCCGCGCTTCACGCGCACGGCCGCCCACGCGGACGAGTACGTCCGCTTCCGGCCGGGCAGCGATGTGGCGCTGGTCTGGGGCATTCTCTGGCACATCTTCGACAACGACTGGGAGGATAAGGAGTTCATCCGCCAGCGCGTCTGGGGGATGGATCAGATCCGCACCGAAGTCGCTAAGTGGACGCCGGAGGAGACCGAGCGCGTCACCGGCGTGCCCGGCAGCCAGCTCAAGCGCGTCGCGCGCACGCTGGTCAACAACCGTCCGGGCACCGTCATCTGGTGCATGGGCGGCACTCAGCACACCAACGGCAACAACAACACCCGGGCCTACTGCGTGCTGCAGCTCGCGCTCGGCAACATGGGCAAGGCCGGCGGCGGCACCAACATCTTCCGCGGCCACGACAACGTCCAGGGCGCGACCGATCTCGGCGTGCTCAGCCACACGCTCCCCGGCTATTACGGGCTCAAGGCGGGCTCGTGGAAGCACTGGGCGCGCGTGTGGGAGACCGACTACGACTATCTCCTGAACCGCTTCGCGTCGAAGGACATGATGGAGAAGTCGGGCATCCCGGTGTCGCGCTGGATCGACGGCGTGCTGGAGGACAAGGCCAACATCGAGCAGAACGACAATCTGCGGGCCATGATCTTCTGGGGCCACGCGCCGAACTCCCAGACGCGTCTGCCGGAGATGAAGACGGCGATGGAGAAGCTCGACCTTCTGGTCGTGGTCGATCCGTTCCCGACGGTCTCCGCCGTGCTGCACGACCGCAAGGACGGCGTCTACCTGCTGCCGGCCTCGACCCAGTTCGAGACCTACGGCTCGGTGACCGCCTCCAACCGGTCGATCCAGTGGCGCGATCGGGTGGTCGAGCCGCTGTTCGAATCGCTGCCCGACCACACCATCATGTACAAGCTGGCGAAGAAGCTCGGCATCGCCGACGAGATGTTCAAGAACATCGCGGTCGAGAATGACGAGCCGCTGATCGAAGACGTGACGCGGGAGTTCAACCGCGGCATGTGGACGATCGGCTACACCGCCCAGTCGCCCGAGCGCCTCAAGCTGCACATGGCCAACCAGCACACGTTCGACCGGACGACGCTGCAAGCCATCGGCGGTCCGGCGGACGGGGACTATTACGGCATGCCCTGGCCGGCCTGGGGCACGCCGGAGATGGGCCATCCGGGCACGCCGATCCTGTACGATCCCTCCAAGCCGGTGGCCGAGGGCGGGCTTACCTTCCGCGCGCGCTTCGGCGTGGAGCGGGACGGCGAGAACCTGCTGGCCGAAGGCTCCTACTCGGTCGGATCCGAGCTCACGGACGGCTATCCGGAGTTCACGATGGCGATGCTCAAGCAGCTCGGCTGGGATTCCGATCTCACCGCCGAGGAGCGGGCGACCATCGAGGCCATCGCCGGCGACAAGACGAACTGGAAGACCGACCTGTCGGGCGGCATCCAGCGCGTCGCGATCAAGCACGGCTGCGCGCCCTTCGGCAACGCCAAGGCCCGCTGCGTGGTGTGGAACTTCCCGGATCCGGTGCCGCTGCACCGCGAGCCGCTCTACACCAACCGCCGCGACCTGGTGGCCGACTACGGCACCTACAGCGACCGTATGATGTACCGTCTGCCGACGAAGTTCGCCTCCATCCAGGAGCAGGACTTCTCCCAGGACTTCCCGACGATCCTCACGTCCGGGCGTCTGGTGGAGTACGAGGGCGGCGGCGACGAGACGCGGTCGAACCCGTGGCTGGCCGAGCTGCAACAGGACATGTTCGTCGAAATCAATCCGAGGGACGCGAACAATCTCGCGATCAAGGACGGCGAGCAGGTCTGGGTGCACAGCCCCGAAGGCGGCAAGGTCAAGGTCATGGCGATGGTCACCGAACGGGTCGGCGAAGGCGTCGCCTTCATGCCGTTCCACTTCGGCGGCCATTACCAGGGCGAGGATCTGCGCGCCAAGTATCCGGAGGGGGCCGACCCCTACGTGCTTGGTGAATCCTGCAACACCGCGCAGACCTACGGCTACGACTCGGTCACCAACATGCAGGAGACCAAAGCCACGCTCTGCCGCATCGAGCGCGCGTAAGGAGGACCTGAGACATGGCACGTATGAAATTCCTCTGCGACGCGGAACGCTGCATCGAATGCAACGCCTGCGTCACCGCGTGTAAGAACGAGCATGAGGTGCCCTGGGGCATCAATCGCCGGCGCGTCGTCACGATCAATGACGGCAAGCCCGGCGAGCGGTCGATCTCGGTCGCCTGCATGCATTGTTCGGACGCGCCCTGCATGGCCGTCTGCCCCGTCGACTGCTTCTACGAGACGGAAGAAGGGGTGGTGCTGCACTCGAAGGATCTCTGCATCGGGTGCGGCTACTGCTTCTACGCCTGTCCGTTCGGCGCGCCGCAGTACCCGCAGGCCGGGAACTTCGGCAGCCGGGGCAAGATGGACAAGTGCACCTTCTGCGCCGGCGGCCCGGAGGAGAATCACTCCACCGCCGAGTTCCAGAAGTACGGCCGCAACCGTCTTGCCGAGGGCAAGCTGCCGCTCTGCGCGGAGATGTGCTCGACCAAGGCGTTGCTCGCGGGCGACGGCGACACGGTCGCCGACATCTATCGCGAGCGCGTCGTGGCCCGCGGCTTCGGCTCCGGCGCTTGGGGCTGGGGCACGGCCTACGAGCAGAAGGGCTCCTGACGTCCGCGACGCCGCGTCGGCCTGTCCCGCTTTCGGGGCGGTCCGGCGCGGCGGCCGGCCCTTCGGGGCCGGCTGCGGCCGGGAGGCGCTTTTGAAAGGGAGGGGGGCTTTTTCACGAAGGCCCCCTTTTCCCTGACTCCGTCGAAAGAAGCGGGCCGTCGCCGGTCCCCCGCCTTGGGGGGCGGCGGGGCGAGAACCCGCATCCGGCGGCGTCGACGAACGAGAGGTCGAAAACGCAACATGAGCGACCAAACACAAGAACGGATGGGGCGGTTTCGCACGCGGCGGCTCAGCGGCGCCTGCACGGTCGCGCTGATGATCGGCGCGCTCGCGCTCGGCGCGTGCCGCGAGAGTGAGCAGGACCGCGTGCTGCAATATGAGCCGGGGACCTATCTCGGCCCGGAAGACGAAGCCCTGTCGCCCGAAACGGTGGACGAACTGCGCGACCGCGCCCGCACGGGCATGATGTGACGCGCGCGCACGAGGAAGGGTTTGGACCGATGACTTGGAGTCTGCAGAATCTGAAGACGGCGGCGGCGGCCTTCGCGGTCGCCCTCGCCCTTGCCTTTGCTCTGGCGCTTGCGTCCGGGCCGGCTTCCGCGCAACAGACCGCGCCTGCGCCCGGTCCGGAGGAGGCGATCGGCGGCGCGGTGCCTGGCGCGAGCCTCGGCACGGACAGCGACACCGATTTCTGGCGCGAGATCCGGCGCGGCGCCGGCGGCTCCGCCCAGCAGCCGCACGAACTGGGCGGCGTGCTGATCCAGTCGGAAGGCGAGACCTGGCGGTCGGTGCGAAACGGCCCCCTGTCGACCTACGGCGTGTGGCTGATGGCGGCGAGCGTCGCCGGTCTGGCGCTCTTCTTCGCGCTGCGCGGCCGCATCGCCATCGAGCACGGTCTGTCCGGCGTGACGATCGAGCGGTTCAAGGCGGTCGAGCGCTTCGGCCACTGGCTCACCGCAGGCACCTTCATCGTCCTGGCGATCACCGGCCTCAACATGCTCTACGGGCGCTACATCCTGATCCCGGTGATCGGCAAGGAAGCCTTCGCGACGATCACGATGGCCGGGAAGTGGCTGCACAACTGGGTGGCCTTCGGCTTTATGGCCGGATTGGTGCTGATCTTCGTCATGTGGGTGGCCCACAACATCCCCAACCGAACGGATCTCGCCTGGCTGGCCAAGGGCGGCGGCCTGTTCACCAAGGGCGTGCACCCGCCGTCGAGGAAGTTCAACGCCGGACAGAAGATCATCTTCTGGGCGACGATTCTCGGCGGGGTTTCGCTCAGCCTCTCCGGTTGGGCGCTGCTCGATCCCTTCACGACGACGATGTTCGGCAAGACCTTCGCGGTCGTCAACCTGGTCGGCTTCAACCTGCCGACCGACCTGACCCTGATGGAGGAGCAGCAGTTCGCCCAAGTCTGGCACACCATCGTCTCCCTGGTGATGATCGCCATCATCCTGGCGCACATCTATATCGGCTCGATCGGGATGCAGGGCGCCTTCGCGGCCATGGGCAGCGGTCATGTCGACCTGAACTGGGCCAAGGAGCACCACGGCCTCTGGGTCGAGGAGGAGCAGGCCAAGGGCGCCGTTCCGGGCGGACGCCCGCAACCCGCCGAGTAGCGGCGGCGCGCTGGGAGCTTCAGGGCGCAACGGGCGGACGGCGGTCGGTTGATGGATCGAACGATGGGGCGATGGGCGCGTTTCGCAGCGCGTGCGGCGCGATCGGTCGGTCCGTCGGCGGCCGCCGTTCCGCTTGCATCTCTCGCCGCTGCGGCGTGCGCGCTGACGCTCGCCGCCGCGACGGCCGGTGCGGACCTTCTGGGGCACGGCGCGCCGGTGCGCGACGTCGCGTTGGCGTCCGACGGGTCGCGGGCGATCACCTCCGGCTTCGACGATGTGGCGATCGTCTGGCGGCTTGAAGACGAAAGCCAGATCGTCCGCCTCTACGGCCACGAGGCGGCGGTGAACGCCGGCGCCTTCCTGCCGGACGGCCGGGCCGTGACCGTCAGCGACGACGGGTCGGCGCGCATCTGGTCGCTGGAGAGCGGCGAATCCCTCTCGATTCTGACCGGTCATTCCCAGAAGGTGGTGAACGTCGCCGTCTCACCGGACGGCGCGCTGATCGCGACCGCCTCCTGGGACCGCACCGTGCGTCTCTGGGACGCCGGCGCCGGCGCCGAACGCGCGGTGTTCGACGGCCATGAAGGGCCCGTCAATGCGGTGCTGTTCGTCGACGGCGGCCGGCGGTTGCTGTCGGCGGGCTATGACGGCGCGCTCAGGCTCTGGCCGGTTGCGGACGACGCAGGCGATGCGGAGCTTCTCGCCAACGCCGGCTTTCCGATCAACGACATGGCGCTCGCGCCGGACGGGCGGTTGCTTGCGACGGCGTCCGCCGACGGCGTGGTGCGGCTGTGGGATCTGGAGACCCAAAGCGAACTGCGCGCGCTCGCCGGTCATAAGGGCGCGGTTCTCGCGGTCGCGATCTCGCCCGACGGCGGTGCGATCGCCAGCGGCGGGACGGACGGCCATCTCCTGATGTGGCGGCGCGTCGCGGAGGAGGCCGACGATCCGGAAGCCCCGATCCTCGACGTGCCGATCGAGCACTACCGCGCCGTTTGGGCGCTGGCTTTCCGGCCGGACGGGGAGGTCATCTACGCGTCCGGGGTGGATCGGGTGACCCGCGCCTTCTCGGCGGTCGACGGGACGCCAATCGGCGGCGCGGTCACGCCCTTCCAGCCGATCGAGCGGGTGAGCCGCGCGTTGCGCGACAGTGAGGACCCGGTCGAACGGGGCGGGTTTCAGTTCCGCAAGTGTGCGGTCTGTCACAGCCTGGCGGCGGAAGATACGCCGCGTTCGGGCCCTACGCTCTATGGGATCTTCGGGCGGACGGTCGGCGGGCTCGAGGGCTACAACTACTCTCCTGCGCTGGAGGCCGCAGATTTCATCTGGACGGAGGAGACCGTCTCCGAACTCTTCGAGGTCGGCCCGGACGTCATGCTGCCCGGCACCAAGATGCCGATTCAGCGCCTGCCCGATCCGCAGGACCGCGCCGATCTGATGGCCTTCCTGCGCGAGGCGACGGCGGTCGCCGGGGAGGCGGAACCAAGCGCTGGGCAGTGAGCGCCGCCGCGGAGTTGGGTGCGGGTCCTATTCTTGCGCGTGAAGCGCCTCCCAGGCGCGTTCCAGATGCTGCAGGCGCAGCCGGGCGGCCTGTCGATAGGCGCTCGGCGTCATGCCGGTGCGGTTTCGGAAGAACCGCGTGAAATGGCTCTGCGCGCTGAAGCCCAGCGTCCGGGAGATCGCGGCGATCGGATCGACCCCGTCGCTCAACCGCCGCGCGGCCTCTTCGACAAGCAAAGCGTCCGCATAGGCCCGCGGCGTCAGACCGCAACACTCCCGGAACTGCTCGAAAAAGCGCGAGCGCGACAGGCCCGCCGCGACGGCGATGGCGTCGACCCCCGGCTCCTTGCCGACGGCGCCGCGCATCAGGCGGACCGACCGTCTGATGCGCGGGTCGAGCGCCCGCACGCCGAATGGCGGCTCCGCGCCGGACCCGAGCGCCGGTTCGGCCGCCGCCCGGAACAACGCGTCGACCAGCCCCTCCAGGGCGAGATCCGCCTCCGCCCCGTCGTCGCCCGCCTCAAGCCGTTGGCGGTGATCGGAGAGCGCGCGGATCACCCGATCGCGCGCGGCGCGCACAGCCGCCCCCATAGGGTGCGCCAGTTCGCTGAACAGCATGTCCGACCCCGCGGCCAGCAGCGCGGTCGGCGAGCGGCCGACCCAGGCCGGCTCGAAGGACAGGGCGAGGATCGGGGTGCGCTCCGCCGAAACCTCCCAGAGAACGGGCGTCCAGGGATCGATGGCGAGATAGGTTTCGTCGTCGAGCCGCCCCGTCTCCGCCGGGGTCCGGCACTCCAGACCGGGGCCGTCGAGCGCGAGCAACACCTGGGCGCGGCCCTGCAGCGGCGTCGGCTCCAGGTCGGGCCGCCGCATGACGGCGACCCGGGCGAAGCAGCCCTGGAACATGTGCATCGCTGGCGTCATCGGCGCGACGCGTCTCCCCCTGTCGGACCGCGGCCCGTCGACGCCCCCATCGACCTGCACCGCGTCCCCGGCGCGCCTCGGCGCCGACTAGACATGATATCCGAGCCGCGCGCCGCCGCGACCCCTGCATAGCCCGCTACCGAGCGGATGCCGCCAGAATCGGACCGAACGGTAAATTGACGCCACAACGCACTTTCCGCTGGTCGGCCCGGCGCATAGGATGCGGCCGCGGCGGCCCCCGTCGCGCGTCCAGCCCAGGCGAAAGGAGAGACGGCATGGCGGATCGCCCGATGTTCGGAACCGGTGGTGAGATCCTGGCCGATGCGCTGGCCCGCCACGGCGTCGACATGGCGTTCGGCGTCCCGGGCGAAAGCTATCTGGCGCTGCTGGACGCGCTGGTCGACACGAAGATTCGCTTCATCACCTGCCGCCAGGAAGGCGGCGCGACGATGATGGCCGACGCGTACGGCAAGTTGACCGGCAGACCCGGGGTCGCGATGGTGACCCGCGGCCCCGGCGCCGCGAACGCGGCCGCCGGCGTCCATATCGCCTTCCAGGATTCGACGCCCATGATCCTGCTGATCGGCCAGGTGGCGCGGGACATGCGCGACCGCGAAGCCTTCCAGGAGGTCGATTACCGCCAGATGTACGGCGCCCTGGCCAAATGGACGGCCGAGATAGACCGCGCCGACCGCATTCCCGAGTATCTCAATCGCGCGTTCCACACTGCGACCTCGGGCCGGCCGGGGCCCGTCGTGCTCGCTCTGCCCGAGGATATGTTGACGGAGCAGGCCTCCGTTCGGACGGTCGATCGCTATGCGCCGGTTGAGGCGCATCCGGACCCGGCGGCGATGGCGGACCTGCGCGCGCGGCTCGCCAAGGCGCGCCGGCCGTTGATGATCGTCGGCGGCGGCGGCTGGGACGCCGACGCCTGCGCCAAGGTCGCCGACTTCGTGGAGCGCTGCGACCTTCCGGTCGCCGCCTCCTTCCGGTGCCAGGACTATATCGACAACCGCCGACCCTGCTATGTCGGCCATGTCGGGATCGGGATCGACCCGAAGCTGGCGGCCCGGGTGCGCGAGGCGGACCTGTTGCTGGTTGTCGGCGCGCGGCTCGGGGAGAGCACGACCTCCGGCTATCAACTGGTCGAGCCGCCGCGCCCGCGCCAGACGCTGGTCCATGTCTATCCGGCGGCCGAGGAGTTGAACCGTGTTTACGACGCCGATCTCGCCATCGTCTCGGGAGCGCGCGCCTTCGCCGACGCCTTGAGCCGCCTGGAGCCGGTCGACGGCGCCGCCTGGTCGGCGGAGCGGCGCCAGGCGCGCGCCGACTACGAAGCGCACCGCCGCCCGCTCACCGTTCCCGGCGCCCTGCAGATGGCGGAGATCGTCGCCGGTCTGGCCGAGCGGCTTCCGGAGGACGCGATCCTCGCCAACGGCGCCGGGAATTACACGACCTGGGTGCATCGCTTCTTCCCCTACAGGGGGTGGCGCACGCAGCTTGCGCCCACGTCGGGCTCGATGGGTTACGGCACGCCGGCGGCGGTGGCGGCGAAGGCGGTGCATCCGGACCGGCTCGTGATCGCCTTCGCCGGGGACGGCTGCTTCATGATGCACGGTCAGGAATTGGCGACCGCGGCCCAGCACGGGCTCGGGATCCTGGTCATCGTCGTCGACAACGGCATGTACGGAACGATCCGCATGCATCAGGAGCGCACCTATCCGACGCGGGTCAGCGGCACGCAGCTCGTCAATCCGGACTTCGCCGCCTTGGCGCAGGCCTATGGCTGTTTCGGCGCGCGGGTGGAGACGACGGAGCAGTTCTTTCCCGCCTTCGACCAGGCGATCGCAGCCGCCGACGCCGGCCGCCCCGCGCTGCTGCATCTGCTGATCGATCCCGAGGCGCTGACGCCGGCGCAATCGCTCTCGGCGATGCGCGATCAGGCGTTGAAGGTCTAGGTCGGCTTCGGGGCCGTCAGTCGATCTCGTCGACGGTGACGGCCAGCGCTTCGGCCTTCGCCACCTTCTCGGGCGGCAGGGGGACGGTCTTGCCCGTGTCGAGGCTGGCCTGAACCGCGGTCATGTCGGCGCTTGCGATCAGCGCCCCGCTTTCGACGTCGAGCATCCGATGCAGGAATCGGAAATGCTTCTTGCCGACGGCGATGAAGCCGGACCGGATGGTCACCAGCTCGCCGCCGCGCAGCTCGCGCACATATTGGAAGGTCTGGCGGACCACGGCGATGCGGCGGCCTTCCGCCTTGACCGCGCGCGGCGTCAGCCCGATCGCGTGCATCAGGAACCAGGTCGCCTGATCGAAGCGCTCGATATAGAGTCGGGAGTTCATGGTCGATTCCGGGTCGTACTCCGAGGCGAGCACGGCGCCCCGGAAGGTCTCGATCCACGTGTCCCCTTTGCTGTCGGCCATCGGTTGCATCCTGCTCCTTGAATGAACTGCGCGGAGTTTAGGGGAATGTCGCAGCCTATCCAAGAACGGCCGTTCGAACGGGCGGCGACCCCCGGCTGCGATCGAAGCGGGAGTCGATGCGGTCGGTCCCGACCAGCCAGAGGACGCCCCGAAGCGCCCTGAAACCTCTTGCGCGGCGTTCGGAGTCGGACAATAATAAACTAACCGACCGGATAGTTAGTAAATGACGACGGCAAAGCGAAAACCTCCGACCCAGAAAGAGCGCCGCACGGCAAGCGTCCAGTCGCTGCTCAAGGCGGCGCTCGAACTCTTTGTGACGCAGGGGTACAGGCACACGACAGCCGAGCAGATCTCTGCGCGCGCCGGCCTCAGCAAAGGGGCGCTGTTCTTCTATTTCCCGTCCAAGGAAACCGCGCTCTTGGAGTTGCTGGTTCGCGCCGAACGCGTGGTCGTCGACAACATGATGGAGCGCATCGCCGAGGCGGGGCCGTCAGCGACCGACAAGATGGTGGCGTTCGTGCACGGTCAGGCGGCGCTTGGGGTCAAGGCCTGGGAGCAAGTGCTTCTCTTGATCCTGATGTCGCTCGAATTCCAGGGGCAGGAGGGTGTCGTCGCCGAACGGGTGCGGCGGATCTACGCCAGGCTATGGCGCGCCGTTGAAGATGTTGTGGAGTTTGGGCGCCAGCGCGGCGAGTTCGCGACCGACGTACCGCTGCAGGAACAGGCGGCCGTCGTTATGGCGGGTCACGATGGGACCTTTCTTCAATGGCACCGGCGCAGCGGCGCGCTCGACGGGCCCGCGTTGGTTCGTGCGCTGCGGTTGGCGACCCTTGCGGGTCTGACGCGCGGGTCTTCCGAGAAACCAAGGACTACGGAAAAGGGAGAGGATCAATGACTCAAATGGGAACGCAATCTGGCGCCAAGGCCCCGCGCGCCGTCGAAGGGTCCGCGCAACGCATGTACACCAAGGACGATCCGGACATGCCGGAGGAGTTCAGGGCCTTCATGATCAAACTGTTGAAGCATGCGCATGTCGAGAACAACGGAAACCCCCACTACAAGAAGGTTCTCGCTCACATCGCGCATGGCGGCCTGACCTATGCGCCGGACGGAAAGGCGATGATGATCGAAGCGGAAATCATCAAGCAGGAGGTCGGGCACGGCGAGATCGTCGCCAACATCATTCGCAGTCTCGGAGAGGATCCGTACTACGACAAGCCCGTTGGGCAGTACGCCTTCGAGATTCCCTACGAATGTTGGTGCGACGTCGCCTGGTTCCACATGCTGATCGACCGCGTGGGGCTCTATGTCGGGATCGAATGGCTGGGCAGCACCTACGAGCCGCTCGCGCGCGTCTCGGATCAGTTGGAGAAGGAGGAGTTGTTTCACGCCACGGTGGGCTTCAACCATCTTCGAAAGATCGTTCGCACACCCGACGGCAAGCGCGAGGCGCAGGAGCTCCTGCACAAATGGTGGCCTGCGGCGCTCGACATGTTCGGCCGTTCCGACTCGAAGAACTCGGGCACCTACGTCCGATGGGGCATCAAGGGAAAGACGAATGAGGAGCTTCGGCAGCAGTACATCGCCGATACGGTTCCCCTGATCGAAAAACTCGGTCTTGTCGTGCCCGATAATCTTGCAAATCGCCGCTATCTCTAAGGGCGGCCGCGCGACCTATTCGGAGTGACGCATGCCTATACATTTGGAGACGGAAGGCGGAGTGGGCGTTGTCACGATAGACAATCCCCCCGCCAACGCTTACGACGTTTCGGTTCTTCGCGAGCTTCAGGACGTCATCGGACGAATCCGCGACGACGGCGCAATTCGCAGCGTCGTCCTGCGCAGTGCGTCCGAGAAGTTCTTCAGCGCCGGCGCGGACATTTCAACGCTCCAGAACTCGAACGCCGCCCAATTCGGGGACTTGCTGACGATCGCGCATGAGACAACGCTTGCGATGGAGAATACGCCCAAGATCTTCATCGCGGCGATTGCCGGGCACGCCATGGGAGGCGGCCTCGAACTGGCGCTTGCCTGCGATTTTCGCTTCGCGTGCGTCGGCGGATACAAGCTGGGCCTCGTTGAGATCAATCTCGGCCTGAATCCCGCGATGGGAGGCACGCAACGCCTGCCGCGCCTTATCGGGCGCAGCAAGGCCCTTCACATGATCGTAAGCGGCGAGACCCTGTCGCCGGAGGCCGCCCGGGACTGGGGCGTCGTCGACCGGCTCATCGAAGCCGATCGCTTCATGGATGAGGTTATGGACTATGCGGGACGGCTGGCCCGCGGGCCGTCGCGCGCGCAAGGACTCGCGAAACTCTCCATAAATAAGGGCATGGAGTCGGGATTCGCCGAGGCGATGTCGCTCGAACGCGCCCATCAGATGACGCTGTTCCACAGTGACGACGCCGCTGAGGGCGTTTCTGCGTTTCTGGAGAAGCGTGCAGCCGCCTTCAAGGGGCTGTGACGCTGAAGGATGCGCCGTCAAGAAGTGCATCATAGTGCATGAACCTGTGGGGTGAGCAATGACAAGCAAGTGGGGGAGAGAGCGTCTCTCCGATGCGGCCAAATCCTCGCTATTCTGGAATCCCCGAACGGAGACGATGCCGAGAGAGAAGCTGAACGCGCTGCACGCCGCACGTTTGCAGAAGCTCGTTCGGTACGCTTACGAGAACAGTCCCTTCTATCGAAAGAAGTTCGACGCCATTGGGCTTGCGCCGGACGATGTTCGCACGGTCGAGGACTTCAAAGCGAAGGTTCCGCTGACCGACAAGCAGGACTTCCTTGCCCTTCAAGAGGAGAAGCCCGTCTACGGCGAAACGATCGCCGCGCCGGGGGACCGCATCGTACAGCATGCGGAGACATCGGGCACAACGGGCGCGCCATTGGCGATTCCTTACACCCAGTACGACACCATGCGATACGGCGAAAGCTGGTGCTCCGCTTACTGGGCGACGGGGATTCGACCTTCTGACAGCTTCTACTTCGCCTTCGGGTGGGGAAGCTTCGCCGGATTCTGGAGCGCCTACTGGGGCGTTCGGCGGTTTGGCGGACGACTGATTTCCGGTGGCGGGCTGACTGCCGAAGGGCACATCAAGGCCATCCTCAGGCTAAAGCCTACGGTGTTGGTCGCGACGCCGACTTTCGCGGTCCGGTTGGCGTCCGTGGCGCGCGAAATGGGCGTGAATCCGGAAGAAACTTCGATCCGATACACAATGCACGCGGGCGAACCCGGTCCGACCGCCCTTCCCGCCCTGCGCAAATCCATCGTCGAGGCGTGGGGCGCAGAAAACGCCGGCGAGCTGCTCGGCATCGCCGAAATCGGCGCCTTTGCGCCCTGCAACTCGATTGGCGATGGGGTGCATGTGGATGAAATGGCGGTCTTTAGCTGGGTTATGAACCCGGAAACCGGCAAGGAAGCGGCCGAAGGAGAGATCGGCGAGAACATCATAACCAGCTATTCCAACAGCGCCCAACCGCTTCTCAACTATCGCACCCATGATCTGGTGCGTCCGCGCCTTAGCTGTCCCTCGGGTCGAACATGGGTGAAGTTCGAGGGGGCGGTCCTGGGGCGCACTGATTTCATGGTCACGCTGCGCGGAACCAACGTCTATCAGACCGCCGTCGAGCAGGTTCTGGGCGACATAGACGCCGTCAGCAGCAGCTATGAGCTCCATCTCACGCATCAAAACGGGCGGGAGGAGATGGAGGTCCGGTTCGAGCCCCAGCCGGGCGTCGATGCGGACGAGAGCCTGTCCGCGCTCGTCGCAAAGCGCCTTCACCAGGCGCTCAAGGTCCGGATCGGCGTGGTCGCCGTCGGTTCGGGGTCGCTGCCGCGATACGATCTCAAGACGCGCAGGATTTTCGACCATCGGCCGGCGGAGTTCCGCCGGCTCCTGGATCGCTAAGGGAGTGAGGACAAGATGACGGATCAGGAACGCATAGAGTGCATCCAAACTGCGCGGCGGCTGATCGAGCAGGCGGCCATCGGGGCCTCGAACCCCATGATCGAAACGATCCTGGGCGACGCTGATCAATGCCTCCATTGGGCGCTCTGGAACCTCGGTTCAGATGTCGAGTTCATCCCTGAACTCGCGCCGGCGCGGCTCGCCGAAGGTGCGGTATGACGGCGTCCGAGAGCTACGAGTTCATCGCGTTCGACCGGCGCGACGCGATCGCGATCATGCGGCTGAACAGGCCCGATTCGCTGAACGCCTGGAATGTTCAGATGCGCGCAGAAATGCGGGACGCGGTGCGGTCTTGCGTCGAGGATCCCGATCTTCGGGTGCTGATTGTCACCGGGACGGGTCGCGCATTCGCGGCAGGCGAAGACGTCCGGGGCATGGGGGACCTGACGGCCCTGGGGCCGAAGGGATTTCGTCGGCATGTCAGACTCTTTCACAACATCTTCGACGACATCGAACAGATGGAGGTTCCGGTAATCGCCGCCGTCAACGGTGTGGCGGCGGGCGGCGGGCTCGAACTCGCATTGTCCTGCGACTTTCGGTTCGCGGCGGACGCGGCCAAGCTCGGCCTGCCGGAAAACAATGTCGGGTTGATCCCGGGATCCGGCGGGATTTCGCGTCTGGTGAAGCTTGTCGGACCCGCGCGAACAAAACGGCTTGTGATGACGGGAGAGATGATCTCAGCGGCCGACGCTCTTGGACTTGGCCTGGTCGATGAAGTGCATGCACAGGAAGACCTGTTGCCCACGGCCTTGGCGTTCGCCGAGAAGCTCGCGGCAAAGGCCCCTCTCGCGCTCGGAACGGCCAAGCTTGTGATCAATCAGTGCATGAACGTCGACATCGAAACCGGAAGAAACTTCGAACGCCTTGGCCAAAGCGTTCTGAAACTGACCGAAGATCATGCGGAGGGGCGCGCCGCATTCGTCGAAAAACGCGCGCCCTCCTTCAAGGGGCGTTGAGTGGGGAGTGTCTGAGAATGGTTGACTGGAGCGAGTTGGCGCAGCGCTTGGAAGGGCTTCACGCCGATCTCTGGCGCGCGGCCGAGAGCGTTTCCGACGTCGACGAGGCGCAATTGGTGCAGCTTGAAGCAATCTCGATTAGACACATGGCCCATCATATGCACTATATTGCAGAGTCTGCGGATAAGTGATTGGCTCTCTTACGGCGTCAGCCGGGCGCGGCGCTGTTAGGGAGCGTCCATTGCAGGTCTTGTACGGCGTGCTAGGCTGCGCGCCGCGTCGTCACAATGGTTTCGTGGAATAGGCTGAGACGAGTCCGAAACGACCGCCGGCCGCAACGTCTGGGAGAAACGCACGTGAGCACGAGAAAGAGCTATTCCCGCCGTGGAGCACTAGGCCTTATGGGCGCTGCGGCAGGCGCCGGCGCCATCGCCGGCTTCGCGCCGACCAAGTTCGCCATCGCCCAACCGGCGAAGGTCCGCGTCGGCCTGCTGCTGCCCTATAGCGGCACGTTCGCGCGGATCGGCGAAGCGATCACCAACGCCATGGTGATGCGGTTCGCCCAGGCGAAGGATATGATGGGCGGTCGTGAGATCGAACTGGTCAAGCTCGATTCCGAGGCGGCCCCGCCGAAGGCGACGGAGAACACCTCCAAGCTGGTCAACAGCGAGAAAGTGGACGTCCTGGTCGGGCCTGTGCATTCCGGCGTCGCCATGGCGATGGCGAAGATCGCGCGCGAAGAGGGCGTCATCACGGTGATCCCGAACGCCGGCGCGGACCAGATCACCGGGCCGCTCTGTGCGCCGAACATCTTCCGCGCGTCCTTCTCGAACTGGCAGCCGGGCTATCCGATGGGGCGGGTGCTGGCCGAGGAAGGCAAGAAGCGCGTCGCCCTGTGCTATTGGAATTACGGCGCGGGCCAGCAGTCCGCCCAAGGCTTCAAGGACGGCTACGCCGACGGCCTCAAGGAGACCGGGGGCGACGGCGAAATCGTCAAGGAGATCGGCGTCCCCTTCCCGGATGTCGAGTTCCAGTCGGTCCTCTCCGAGATCGCGGCCCTGAAGCCGGATGCGGTCTACACCTTCTTCGCCGGCGGCGGCGCGGTGAAGTTCGTCAAGGACTGGGCGGCGGCCGGCCTGAAGGACTCCGGCATCGAACTGACCGGCGCGGGCTTCCTGACGGAAGGCGTGACCGAGGCGCAGGGCGAGGCCGCAGAGGGGCTGCGCACGACGCTGCACTACGCCGATACGCTGGACAATGAGGTCAACAAGATCTTCCGCCGGAACTACAAGGAAATGTGGGGCAAGGAAGCGGACGTCTACGGCGTTCAGGGCTACGACACGGCGGAGCTGATCCGCATCGGCCTCGAAGCCGTCGACGGCGACGTGGGCGCGAAGGACGATATGATCGCCGCCATGGCCGGCGCGACCATCGACAGCCCGCGCGGGCCGCTCAGCCTCTCACCGGCCCATAACCCCGTGCAGAACTTCTACCTGCGCAAGGTGGTGAACGGGGTCAATACGGTGGAGCGCATCGCCGTCGAGGCGCTGGCGGATCCGGCCAAGGGCTGCCGGATGGGCTGACGCCCAGCTTACAGGGACGGGGCCGGCGTCAGACCCGCCGAGCCGGCCCCGTCCCCCTCTACAAACCCGGCCGGCGCCCCATTATGCGGGGCCGGCCGGGTTTTTAGAGGGGCGACGCCGCGAGGGCGGCGGCCAAAGACAACGAGCGGGATCGCGGCGGCGTCTCGGCGTCGGTCGCGGCGCAGTCACGAAGTGCGGTTGGGATGGATCTGACACTGCTTCTCATCCAGGCGCTGAACGGCGTTCAGTACGGGCTCTTGCTGTTCTTGATCGCAAGCGGCCTGACGATCGTCTTCGGCATCATGGGCGTCATCAATCTGGCGCACGGCTCATTCTATATGATCGGCGCCTATCTGGCCTATTCGCTGACCGCTTGGACAGGCCACATCTTTTGGGCCGTGCTGCTGGGCGCGCCCTTGGCCGCGCTGCTGGGGCTGGTGGTGGAGCGGCTGTTCATCGTCCATCTCTATCACCGCGATCATCTGCAGCAGGTGTTGCTGACCTTCGGGCTGATCCTGATCTTCAACGAGGTGCAGTCGATCATCTGGGGCGACGACCCGCACAGCGTCGCCAAGCCGGAGTTTCTGGAGTTCTCGATTCCGCTCACCGACGTTCAGTCCTATCCCGCCTACAATCTCTTTCTCGGGGTCGTCTGTCTGGCGCTGGCCGGCGTGATGTACTGGGTCGTGCAGAAGACCCGGCTCGGCATGCGCATCCGGGCCGGCTCCTCCAATCCGGAGATGATCCAGGCGCTCGGGATCAACACCAAGGTGCTGTTCGCCACCGTCTTCTCGATCGGGGTGACGATGGCCGCGCTGGCCGGGCTGCTGGCCGCGCCGGAGCGCTCGGTCTATCCCGGGATCGGCGAGCAGGTGCTGATCATCAGCTTCGTCGTGGTCGTGATCGGCGGCATCGGGTCGATCAAGGGCGCGTTCGTCGGCGCTCTGATGATCGGGCTGTTCGACAGCCTGGGCTCCACTATCCTGCGCAGCATGGACCATATCGAGCTGGTGAGCGGCCTCAGCGTCGACAACCTGACCTCCGTCACCATCTACGCGCTGATGGCGGCGATCCTGCTGTGGCGGCCCGCGGGCCTCTACGGCCGCGCCCAGTGACGCCCGGCGCGTTTCAGGAGAGCCCGATATGGTGACGATTCCCCGTCTTTCCGCGCTTTTGGTGCTGGCCGCCGTCGTGATCGGCCTGGCCCTCGCGCCGGTCTATGGCGAGACCTACGCGATCAAGGTCGCGACCCGCATGGTGGTCTTCGCGATCTTCGCGATGAGCCTCGACCTGCTGCTCGGCTATACCGGTCTGGTGAGCTTCGGCCACGCCGCCTTCTTCGGGATCGCGGCCTACAGCCTGCAGATCTTCTCGCCGGAGTACGAGGCGGCGAACCTGCTCGTCGCCCTGCCGGTGGTGCTGGGCGTTACGGCGGCCGCGGGCGCGCTGATCGGCGCGCTGGTGGTGCGGACAAGCGGCATCTACTTCATCATGGTGACGCTCGCCTTCGCGCAGATGCTGTTCTACTTCTTCCACGACAGCCAGATCGCCGGCGGCAGCGACGGCGCCTATATCTGGGTGAAGCCGGTGCTGGCGCTCGGACAGACGGTGCTGCTCGATTTCGAAAGCCGCGAGACCCTGCTCTGGTTCTCCATCGCCGCCATGCTGGCCGTCTACGCCCTGCTCGTGGTGCTTCTGCGCTCGCCCTTCGGGCAGGTGATCCAGGGCATCAAGGTGAACGAGCACCGCATGCGCGCGCTCGGCTACGACACCTATCGCTACAAGCTGGTGAGCTTCGTGATCTCGGCGACGGTGGCGGGCCTGGCCGGCTTCATTTTCGCCTGCATCGACGGCTATGTGGCGCCCGAGCTTCTGGGGTGGCACGAAAGCGGCGTCGGCCTCGTCATGGTGATCCTGGGGGGCATGGGCACGCTTCTGGGGCCGATCGTCGGCGCGGTGGCCTTCCTCGGCGTCGAGGAGCTTGCGAAGGAGCGGGCGCTGGTCGGGCCGCTGGCGGAGAATTTCCAGATCGTCATAGGCGTCTTCGTCATCGCGGTGGTGCTGCTGTTGAAGAATGGGCTGGTCGGAACGCTCGCCGGGGCGGGCAAGCCGCCTGCGCCGACGCCCGAAGACGAGACTGCGGGAGACAAGTCGTGAGCGAGGCCGTTCTGCGCACCGAGGCCGTCAGCAAGAGCTTCGGCGGCCTGCATGCGGTGAAGAGCGTCACGCTCGACTTCTTCACCGGTCAGGTGGACGTGGTCATCGGCCCGAACGGCGCCGGCAAGACGACGCTGATCAACCTCCTGTCCGGCGATCTGCCGCCCAGCTCCGGGCGCATCGCCTATCGCGGCCAGGACATCACGGCCATGCCGCCGCATCGGATTTCGCAACTCGGGCTCGGGCGCAGCTACCAGCGCACCAACATCTTTCCGGAATTCACCTGCTATCGGAACGTGTGGCTGGCGGCGCAGTCGCGCATGCGCTCTTCGATGCGGTTCTTCCGGCCGGCCTCGGCGCGCAAGGACGTGGCGGCGCGCGCCGATCGGGCGATCGAGCTTGCGGGCCTGACGAAGCGCGCGCACGACGTCGCCGCCAATGTCAGCCACGGCGAACAGCGTCAGCTCGAGGTCGCCATGCTGCTCGCCACGGAGCCGGAGGTGCTGCTGCTCGACGAGCCGCTGGCGGGCATGGGGCCGGAGGAGACGGAGAACATCATCCAGCTCATCCACACCCTGAAGGCGACCCACTGCGTGGTGCTGATCGAGCACGATATGGACGCCGTCTTCGCGGTCGCCGACCAGCTCACCGTCATGGTGAACGGCGAGGTGCTGGCGACCGGCGCCCCGGATCAGATCCGCGCCAACGAGACCGTGCGCGAAGCCTATCTCGGCGACGAGACGATCTGAGGGACGGCGGAATAGGGACAGGGAGCTGCGTGATGGCGGAAACCGGCGTCGCCGAGAAACTGGACCAGCGGACGGCCGATGCGGCCCTCGCCTTCCAGGACGTGCACACGCATTACGGCGCGAGTCACATCCTGCGCGGGGTGAGCTTCCGCCTGGGCCGGGGCGAGTGCGTCAGCCTGATGGGCCGCAACGGCATGGGCAAGTCGACGACCTTGCGCACCGCGATGGGCGTCGTCCGCCCGAGCGGCGGCGAGGTGACCCATTTCGGCGCGCGCGCCAACGGGCGGCCCAGCTATCGCAGCGCGACCGAGGGGCTGGCCTACGTTCCGGAAGGCCGCGGCATTTTTCCGAATCTGACCGTGCGCGAGAATCTTGTTGTGGCGGCGCGGCCAGGACGCGACGGGCGCCGCGATTGGGATCTGGAGCGTGTGCTCGAGCTCTTCCCGCGTCTCGCGGAGCGGATCGACAACTGGGGCAACAACCTCTCCGGCGGCGAGCAGCAGATGCTGACCATCGGCCGCGCGCTGATGACCAACCCGGACGTGCTGCTGCTCGACGAGGCGACGGAGGGTCTGGCCCCGCTGATCCGCGAGGAGATCTGGCGCGTGCTGGGCGAGATCAAACGGGCGGGCATCGCCTGCCTCGTCGTCGACAAGAACGTCAAGCGGCTGGTCGAGATCTGCGACCGCCACCTGCTTCTGGTGAAGGGCGAGATCGTCTTCGAAGGCGACGGCGAGGCCCTGATGGCCGACGCTGACTTCCTGCACCGGCATCTGGGGGTGTGAAGCGTCGCCGCGCGGACGCGGGCGCAAAAACTGTTGTGTCCCAGATTTCTTGTGTCCCCGATTTTTGAGGGGCAATTGAGCCCTCCTCACCCTGAGGAGGGCGCGTCAGCGCCCATCTCGATGGGTCGGCGCGGCCGGCAAGCGCCCCGCATCCTTCGAGACGCCGCCTGTCGGCGGCACCTCAGGATGACGGGTCATGTCATGAGTACAAGCGGAAGCTCCTTCACCGTGAAGAGGCCTCGCGCCTCACCCCTCCTTGATCAGCTTGCGGCGCAGCCAGCCGGAGAAGATGTCCATCGCGATCACGACGGCGAGCGTCAGCAGGATGATGTAGAAGGTGTTCTCCCAATCCTGGCCGGTGCGCAGTGTCTCGACCAGCTTCAGGCCGATGCCGCCGGCGCCCAACGCGCCGATCACCGTCGCCGATCGCGTGTTCGACTCCAGGTAATACAGGGATTGCGCAATGAAGACCGGCAGGATCTGCGGGATCACCCCGAAGCGGTAGCGCTGCAGGGACGAGGCGCCGGTGGACTTGACCCCGTCGACCTGCCTGCCGTCGATGTTCTCCAGCGCCTCGGAATAGAGCTTGCCCAGCGTGCCGGTGTCGGTGAAGGCGATCGCCATGATCCCGGTCAGCGGTCCGAGCCCGAAGGCGCGGATGAAGATCAGCGACCAGATCAGATTGTCGATGCCGCGCAGAAAGTCGAAGACGCGCCGGATGGCGATCCGCACGAGCGTCAGCCGGTTGAAGTTGGACGCCGCCGCGAAGGCGAGCGGCAGCCCGACCAGCGACGCCACCATCGTGCCCAACAACGCCATCAGGATGGTCTCGAGCAGCGCCTTGAAGACCTCGCCATGCTGCCATTCCTGGTTCCGCCAGATGTTCTCCAGCAGCAGCGCTCTGTTCGATGCGCCCTCTTCGATCTGCGGCGCATCGCCCGCGTAGGACCAGGCCTGCATCAGGCTCATGCCGTAGAAGGGGCTTGAGTAGTCGAACCAGAAGTTCTCCCAGCCGTAGAAGTAGCGGTGCACCTCGATCCGGGTGCGCGTCATCCGCACCCGCTTGAAGAGCTCGGGGCGCGCCTCGAAGCGGCGCTCGTTGACTTTCAGCCACTCCGGCTGCGGGCCGGTCATGCTGACGGCGCCGTCCTCTCCGACGCGCGCCCGGATGGGCTCGAGCCCCGGCGCGAGCAGCGTCAGCGAGGCGTCCTGCAGCGTCACGCGATAGCCGTCGCCGAGGTCCACTTCGACCGCGTCGCCCCGGCGCTGGACCCAGCTCGGATCCTCGTCGAAGCCGCCCTGACGCGCGCCTTCGATGCTGAGGCTGACCGCGCCGTCGCCGCGCAGATCCTTGGTCACGTGCACCTTGTAGGCGAAGGAGTCGAGCGCCAGGATCGCCGCGCGGTCCATGCGCGACTGCTGCACCAGCGACGTCATGTCGAAGGCGATCCAGGCGTAGATCAGATAGAGGACCGTCCCGATCGCCAGGCCGATCGGCCAGAAGCGCTGGCGGCGCGAGGCGCGCATGACGTCTGCGAAGCGGGCGTCGATGTCGCTGTCCGAGAGGCGGGCGGCCTGGGCTGCCTGGGCGGATTGGGCGGCGGCGGAGGACGTGGTGGTCATGGCGCGGGCCTCCCGATCAGGCCGTCTGGAAGGCGGCGTCGCCGGTGACGCGGCGGCGCAGATAGGACGAGGCCTGGTCGATCGCGACGATTGCCGCGAACAGCAGCATGAAGAGGGCGGCGGTCTCCGCGCCCTGGCTCCAGCCGATCGCCTTGCGCAGTTCCGCGCCGATGCCGCCGGCCCCGACGAAGCCGAGGATCGCGGAGGCGCGGATGTTGATCTCGAAGCGCAGCAGCAGATAGCTCGTGTAGTTCGGCAGAACCTGCGGCAGCACGCCGAAGCGCATGCGCTGGAACCAGGTCGCCCCGGTCGCCGTCAGTCCTTCGAGCGGCCCGCGATCGATGTTCTCGTTGACTTCGGAAAACAGCTTGCCGAGCGCGCCCGCCGTATGAAAGGCGACGGCGATGATCGCCGGCACCGGGCTGGCGCCCAGTATGAAGATCAGGAAGAGCGCGAGAATCAGTTCGGGGAAGGCGCGCGCGCCGTCCATCATCCGCCGGCAGATCGGCACCAGCGGCGGCCAGACGCCGAGGCCCCGGGTGGAGCAGAAAGCCAGCACCAGGGCGAAGACGCCGCCCAGAATGGTGCCCACAGCGGCCATGTTGATCGTCTCGATCAGCGCCGGGGCGAACTCGAGCAGCATCGGCCACCAAGTCCACCCTTCTTCGAAACTCTCCACGACGATGTCGGACGGATAGTCCAGGAACTGGGACAGCCCGTCGATGAAGCCGCCCGAGTTCATGTCCTCGGCGATCGTGAAGCCGCCGGCCATGACGAACACCGTCGCGCCCAGGAAGAGGGCGGTGTAGAGCCGGCGCTTGCGCTCGGCGTCGCTGAAAGCCTTTTCGAGGTGATCGATCGTCGTGCTCATGGGGTCTGGCCGGTCCGGTGGGAAAAGCTCGGGTCCGTCCGCATGCGGCCGGCGCCGGGTCTCCCCGGCGCCGGCCGTCACGTCGAACGCCGGATCAGTTGCCGATCTTGGCCTTGCGGGCCTCGATCACGCTGACATAGGCGCTGTGGTCGATCGGGGCGATGCCCTTGATTTCGCCGGCCATGAAGCCGTAGGCGCACTCGGGGTCCATCGACTCCAGGCTCGCCAGCATGCCGACCATCTTCAACTTGACGTCGCTGGGGAGGTCCTTGCGCAGCACGATCGGGCCTTCCGGAATGACTTTGGAGCGCCAGATCTCGACCATCTCCGTCATGTCGACGAGGCCGCTGTCGACCGCCTTGCGGAAGGCCCCGCTGTTGTAGCCGTCCTCCCAGGCGCCGAGGCCGTCGGCCCAGCTCACGCCCGCATCGTAGTCGCCGTTGTAGACGCCGACGATGGTCTGCTCATGACCGCCGGCGAAGACGACGTCGCCGAAATAGTCGCCCGGCTCCATGCTGTAGCCCATCTCCGGGATTTCGACGGACGGGATCAGGTAGCCGGAGGTCGAGTTCGGATCGCCGAAGGCGAAGGTCTTGCCTTCCATGTCCTCGAGGCTGGTGACGCCGCTCTCGGCGCGGGCGAAACCGATCGAGTGGTAGCCGTAGCTGCCGTCGGTGTTGATCTTCACCAGCACCGGCTCGACGACGTCCGGGTTCTCGAGATAAACGGCCGCGTAGCCGGAGGCGCCCAGCCAGGCGAGGTCGATGGTGCCGCCCAGCAGCCCCTCGATGACGCCGTTGTAGTCGGCCGGCGCGAACAGCTTAGTCTCGACGCCCAGCAACTCCTCGGTCTTCGCCCGCACGCACTCGTTGGAGCGCAGGCGGTCGTTGGCGTTCTCACCCCCCAGGATGCCGATGCGGAACTCTTCAATGCCTTGCGCGGCGGCCGGCGTCGCGACGGCCGCGCTCATGGCGACGGCGGCGACCGCGGCGGCGGCCGCGGCGGTGCGGATGGTGCTCATGTCTTTACCCTCTTTGCCCTAAGGTTCAGGTTGCAGCGGATGGTTTCCGGTTCGGGTTGGAGCCGGCCGCGCTTTCCGGCGGCGTTCCCCTCGGCTCCGTCGGGGCATCGACCGTTGTTTCTTCTCGTTGTCCGCGGACGCCGTGTCGGACGGCCCGCCGGCGACCGGGTTCCTAAAGCCCGACCACCTTGGGCGTCTCGCGCGCCGGCTCCGCAGGGGCTTCGGGCGAAGGCCGACCGTCGATGCTGGTCGACGTCGCGGCCTCGTCGAACTCTTCGCCCGCGCCGTAGATCGCGCGGGCGGCGTCGGTGGTCAGGTCGTCCGGGCCGCCTTCGAAGACGACGGCGCCCTGGCTCATGCCGACGATGCGCTCGCAATACTGACGCGCGGTGTCGAGCGTGTGCAGATTGCTGATGACGGTGATGCCCTCCTCGCGATTGATGCGCTTCAGCGCGTCCATCACGAGCTTGGCGTTGAGCGGATCGAGCGAGGCGATCGGCTCGTCCGCCAGAATGATCTTCGGCTGCTGGACGAGCGCGCGAGCGATCGCGACGCGCTGCTGCTGGCCGCCGGACAGGGTGCCGGCCTGTTGCAGCGCCGTCTGAGCGATGTCGAGCCGGTCGAGCGCGACCAGCGCCGCGCGGCGATCCGCTTCCGAGAACAGCTTGAACAGGCTCTTGACCGTCCCCATGCCGTTGAGGCGCCCGAGCATGACGTTGGTCAGCACGTCGAGGCGCGGCACGAGGTTGAACTGCTGGAAGATCATCGCGCACTCGGCGCGCCACGCCAGCAGGTCTCGGCCCTTGAGGGCGCTGACCGAGCGCCCGTCCCAGGAAATCTCGCCGTTGCTGGGGGCGCTCAGCCGGTTCGTCATCTTGAGGAGCGTCGACTTGCCGGCGCCGGACCGGCCGATGATCCCCAGCATCTGCCCTGTCGGCACGGAGAACGTCACGCGATCGACCGCCGTGACGGAGCCGAAGCGCTTGGTGACGGACCGGAAGTCGAGCATGAAAGCGCCTCGTCTGCGGGGACAATGCTTTGCCGGCGCGCCGCAGCGCCGGCATTGCGCCGGCGCGCGCCAGCACGCTGGTCGACCCTGCTTAGCCGAGCGGTTTTACGGTTCCGTGACGAAACGAAGACATGTCGGTGATCGGCCCGCGCGCCATCTCCGGGGTGGCCGCCTCGGCTCCGCGTGCTAAGTTCCCGCCTAGGCCTTCCCGGGGGAAGGAATGGGGAGGGGACAGTATGGCGCGATCGGCGAAGGAAGCCCGGTTGGAACTCGAGCGGCTGCAAGCGATGCATCGCTCTTTGCCGAATCACAAGGACGACGCCGCCCAACAGTTGGAGAGCAAGATCGCCGCCGTCCAGCGCGAGATCGACCGGGCCGAAAACGCCGGCCCTGCGCCGCAGAAGCGGTCTGGGATCAGCCTTGGGGTGCTGATCGGCGTTGCGGTTCTCCTTGGCGGTCTGGCCTTCGCCGCGGCCTATTTCGGCGGCCGCTCGCTGAGCTGAGCGCGCGGGTCGCGGCGCAGCCCTGCAGCCGGAACGAAAGCGCCAGCCCGCCCGCCCTCCGATCCGGCTTTGAAACATACCATCCGGATGGTATGTTTTGAGGATGGCGACCGCACACCACCGCAAGAAACAGCCCGAAGAGGTGCGCGCGGCGCTTTTGCGCGCCGCGGCGCGGCTGATGGTCGAGCGCGGGCCCCAGGCCGCAACGCTGGACGCGGTGGCCCGCGCCGCGGGCGTCAGCAAGGGGGGGCTGTTGCATCACTTCCCCGGCAAACAGGCGCTGTTCGAAGCCTTGTCGGAGGATTTGATGAACCGTTTCGCGGCGCGCGTCGCCGCGTCCGACTCCCGCGGCCCGGAGCCCCGCGGCGCGGCCGCCCGCGCCTATCTGCGCGCCACGGCGGCGATGATCGGCGAGCCGTCCGACATGGAGCTCTGGCGCGGTCTGCTGATGGCCGAGATCGCGGAGCCGGAAGCCCGTTCGTCCTGGCGCGACTGGGCGGCGGAGCAGGTGCGGCTCGATCGATCCGACGGCGCGGCCGATCCGACGGCGCTGTTGATCTGCCGGCTGGCCAGCGACGGCTTGTGGCTGGCCGACATGCTGGGCCTCTATGCGATCGATCCGGCCGTCCGAACCGCGGTGGTCCAGCGTCTGGAGCGACTGACAGACGTCCCGCCGCCGGATCAAGCGTCCCCGGATCAAAAGTCGCCGGAACAAGAGTCGCCGGGCCAGGAACTCCCCGACCAGGAGCCGCCGCCATGAGCCTCGCCGTCCCCTATCTCTATCTTGCGATCGCAATCGTCTTCGAGGTGATCGGCACCACCGCGCTGAAGGCGTCCGACGCCTTCTCGAAACTGACGCCGACGGTGATCGCGGTCGCCGCCTACGCCGTCGCCTTCCTGTTTCTCGCCCGCGCGATGCAAGTGATCCCCGCCGGGATCGCCTATGGCATCTGGTCCGCCTTCGGCATCGTGCTGATCGCGGCCGCGGCGTGGATCCTGTTCGATCAGCGCCTGGACGCGCCCGCCGTCGTCGGACTGGGCCTGATCATCCTGGGCGTCGTCGTGATCAACCTGTTCTCGAAGTCCATCGGGCGCTGAGGCGGCGGTTCGTCAAAGGGCTGGCCGCTCCTCCGCCAGAATGGCGAGACAGTCGCCCTCCTTGATCAGGCCCGGGAAATGCCGCTGCAGGACGATACCGTCGACTTGCGCGCGCACCTCCTGCGCCGGCCGATCGGTGCGGTGAAGCGGGTAGATGCGCGCCAGCAGGTCGCCGGCGCTCACCCGTTGACCCAGGTCCGCGACGATCTCGAACAGCCCCGGATCGTCGGCGACATGGACCCCGCCGTCCGGCATGTCGAGAAGCGTCGGCTCGCGCGTCCGCTCCAGGGGGCCGTCCAGCATCCCGAAATGCTTCAACACATTGCGCACGCCGCGGTCGGCGATCGCCACGGTCTCGGCGCTGGCGGTTCCGCCGCCGGCCAGTTCGGTGGTGATGAAGATTTTTCCCATCTCCTCGACCGCCGTGTCCAACATGCCGGCGCTGTCCAGCTCCGTCATGATCAGGCCGTAGGGGGCGCCGAAGGCCCTCATCGCCGCCAGGCTGCGCGCGAACTGGTCGGCGTCCGGCAGATCGTGCACCGCGGCGAAAGGCAGGAAGCTGAGCGTCCGGCCGCCGGAATGGATGTCCACAACCGCATCGGCCAGCGGCAGAAGGCGCCGATAGAGGAAGTCGGCGATCATGGCCGTCACGCCGCCCAGACGGTCGCCCGGGAAGCAGCGGTTCATGTTGCCGCCGTCGATCGGCGAGGTGCGCCGCCCGACCGACACGGCCGGGGCGTTAAGCGCGGGCGCCGCCAGAACCCGGCCCGACAGCCGACCCGGATCCGCCGCCAACTCCCGCACCAGCTTGTGCACCGCGATCTGCCCTTCATACTCGTCGCCGTGATTGCCGGCGACGAACAGAACGGTCGGTCCGCTTCCATTCTTGATGCAGGCGATCGGAACGCGCACCGCGCCCCAGGCGCTGTCGTCGTGCGAATGCGGCACGCTGATCCAGCCGTGCTGGACGCCCGCCCGCTCCGGATCGATGGTCAGCGACGCCCGTTCTATCGCCGGGCTCACGTCGGCGCGCATGGTGTCGGTCCTCCTTGGACGCTCCCGTTTCGGCAAGCGAGTGGAACACCATGCGTCGACGCGGGTCAAACCGAAGCGCGCGGCGGCGCAGGCGCCTCCGCAGCCGGCATTGGTAACACCACTCTTCTGTTGCCAAGCCGCCGCGCAACGGGTTTGTTTAGAGGCGTGCAACGAAAAGAACCGGCCGCGCGACGGCCGGGCGCGGACTGGGCCCGGACTGGGCGAGGCCGCGCGGACCCTGGGGTGGACGCCATGGACGTGATGCGGCTCTTCGCGCTCGACTGCTATCCGCAGACGGACGGCAAGCCGTCGGTGGTGATGATCGTCGCCGCCGAGACCGAAGCGGCGGCGGTGCGCACCGCCTTCGATCATCCGAACGCCGCCAGTTACGAGGCGATCGCGCTCAATCCCAAGCAGAAGGTGCGCCGGGCCGACGGTCTGTCGCCGGGCGTTCACGGGTTCGTCGAATGGCGCGCCTTCAAGCGTCTGATCGGCAAGGCCTGACCCGCCGGCGCCGGGAGAGGAGACGAAAGCGCGATGAAGCTTAACGACAAAGAGATTCTGATCTGCGACTGCGAGGGAACGATGCCGCTCGACGGCGAGGCGCTGGCCAAGGGCTGCGGCCTCCAGGCGGCGGACGCGCCCGCGGTGCACCGCAATCTCTGCCGCCGCGAGTTGGAGCGCTTCGCGCGCGGCGTAGCCAGCGCCGATCAGGCGGGCGCCGGCGTCGTCGTCGCCTGCACCCAGGAGCGCGTCGCCTTCGAGGAGGCGCTGGCCGACGCGGAGATCGAGCCGGCGCGCGCGCCCGCCTTCGCCAACATCCGCGAGCACGCCGGCTGGAGCCGGGAAGCCGGCAAGGCCGGGCCGAAGATCGCGGCCCTGCTGACGGAGGCCGCGCTCGATCGGCCCGACGTGTCGACGGTCGCGATGGAATCGAGCGGCGTCTGCCTGATCTACGGCGCCGGCCAGACCGCGGTGGACGCCGCGCGCCAGCTCGACGGGCGGCTCAGCGTCTCGCTGCTGTTCACCGACCCGGAGGACGTGCTGCCGCTCGGCGTGATGGATCTGATGGTCGCGCGCGGGCGCATCGCCGGGGCCAGCGGCCATCTCGGCGCCTTCGAAATCGCGGTGGACCGCTTCGCGCCGCTCGACCCCGCCTCGCGCGGGGAACTCGCTTGGGGCCGGCCCGCGGATCAGGCCGCCAGCCGCTGCGACGTCATTCTGGATCTGACCGGCGCGGCGCCGCTCTTCCCCGCGCATGAGAAGCGCGACGGCTATCTGCGCGCCGACCCGGCCGACCCGGTCGCCGTGCAGAAGGCGATCCTGCAGGCGACCGATCTGGTGGGGACGTTCGAGAAGCCGCGCTATGTCGCCTTCAACGCCGACGTGTGCGCCCACAGCCGCGCGCGCATCACCGGCTGCACGCGCTGCCTCGACGTCTGCCCGGCAGCCGCGATCCAGCCGGACGGCGATTCGGTCGCGATCGACCCCTATCTGTGCGGCGGCTGCGGCGCCTGCAACAGCGTCTGCCCGACGGAGGCCGCCTCCTACGCCTATCCCGACGACCAGACGCTGCTGACCCGGGTGCGCACGCTGCTCAAGAGTTTCGCGCAGGCCGGCGGCGCGCGCCCCACGCTCCTGTTCTATGCGCAAGGCCGCAGCTTCGAGACGATCGAGGCCTCGGCCCGCTTCGGGCGCGGCCTGCCCGCGTCTGTGCTGCCGGTCCCGGTGAATGAGGCGACGCAGCTCAACGCCGAACTGCTGATCTCCGCGATCGCGCTCGGCGCCCACCGGGCGGTCGTGCTCGTCCACCCCGCAAAGCGCCAGGAGCTCGACGGTCTCGCCCAGCAGACCGCGCTGGCCGAGACGCTGGTGGCAAGCCTCGGCTATGAGAGCGGCCTCGTCGAGGTGCTGGTGGAGGAGGATCCCGACGCGCTGGAAGCCGCGCTCTATGACAGCCCCGCCGCCAAGCGCAAGCTGTCGGCGCCCGAGCCCGCCGGCTTCGCCCCGCAGGCGCAGAAACGCACCAACCTGCGCATGGCCGCCGCCCATCTGCACGCCCAGGCGCCGCAGCCCGTCGACGCGGCCGCCCTTCCCAAGGGCGCCGCCTTCGGGCGCGTCGCGGTGGATGTGGAGGGCTGCACGCTCTGCCTCGCCTGCGTCGGGGCCTGCCCGACCGGCGCGCTCTCCGACAATCCGGAGCGCCCGCAGCTCTCCTTCACCGAGGACGCCTGCGTCCAATGCGGGCTGTGCAAGAACACCTGTCCAGAGAAGGTCATCACGCTGGAGCCGCGCTACAACTTCCTGCCCGAGGCGGCCGCGCCCCAGCTGATCAAGGAGGAGGAGCCGTTCGAGTGCGTCTCCTGCGGCAAGCCCTTCGCCGCCAAGAGCACGATCGAGAAGATGCTGGAGCGGCTCGGCGACAAGCACTGGATGTTCAAGGGGGACGCGGTTCAGAAGCTGAAGATGTGCGAGGACTGCCGAATCCAGGCCGTCTTCGACGCCGGCGGGGACGAAGCCTTCCGCATGGGCGAGCGCCCCAAGCCCCGCACCACCGACGACTATCTCGCCGCCCGGGAGCGCGGCGAGGAGGAGTAGCGGGCCGCCGGCGCGGGCCCGCTCGGCCATCCGCCGTCAAGCAGTCCGCCAGGAGCCCGCGTCCCCGTCGTCCCGGCCGGAGCGGAGCGGAGAGCCGGGAGCCAGGGCGGGTCGCTGAGGCTTGGCGCTTGCCGCGCCCCGCGTCCCGGATCGGCCTGACGGCCGTCCGGGACAACGGGAAGCGGCGCTTGGCGGGCCGGCTCAGTCCTCCAGCACGGAGATCACGCGCCGGTCGTCGGCGTCCTCGGCCAGCGGCGCGGGGCCGAAGGCCGACGGGCGGGCGGGCTTTGCGGCGCTGTCGGCGTCGCCGGGGTCCGAGCCGGGGGCGGCGCCCGCGGCGGCGCGTTCGACCGGGGCGCGGCCCGCGCGGGTCAGCGCGGCGCGGGTCGCCTTCGCCGTCTTCGGCCCGAAGATCCCGTCCTCTTTCAGGCGGCCGATCCTCGGTCGGGCGCGGGTGGCGGCCTCCTCATAGAAGGCGGCGCCGGGCTCGCGCCCCGTGCGGGACGGCGCGGACGCGCGCGACGGCCGGGCCGGCTCCGCCGCCGTCAGCGCCGCGCTCAGCCGGTTCAGGCCGCCCTGGAAGCGCCGGACGGCCTGCGTCGGTCCGACCGCCGCGCCGGCGCGGCCGA
>JANSXE010000031.1 GCA_024743195.1 Alphaproteobacteria bacterium
CCTCGTGTTATGTGTCAAGCCGTGCTGTGCTGTCCTACGTCATGCCGTGTCGCGTTGCCGTGTCCCGAATTACAGTTCATGGCTTGGCGTGTGTTATGTTGTGGTGTTGTGCTCAATTATTTTGCCGCTAAATCTATTCAATGCACCTGCGAACCCTCAAGATTCAATCTTATTCGGGCATGAAACCTTATTTGCTCATTGATTTTCATTTACCGTCTGATTTTCATAAGCCCCCTGGACGGGTACTCTTTTCCTGATACCGTTTTATTTTCCATTCAACGGGGCCGCGGTAACGCTTGATCTAATCTTCAATTCGGGCTGTCACGATTCTCCTAAACCAACTATAAAACTGTAGAAATCCCATTTGCCCCGCCTTAACAGACCAATTCTCCAATGGACTAACCAATTCAACCCCATTTTCTAAATATTGACAATCAGGTATTTACCCTTTTTTAGGCGGGGAGAATCATTCTTTCAAATTCTTACAGATACTGTTTTCTGTTGCGCGATTGTCTGTGAACGGCCCGGCTAGCCGCAGTACGTAGCGCAGCGGAGTATTGTCGGCTAGCCTGTGTTAGGCACCGTAAGTTTCTCTTATTCCAATTAACCATTCTAAAAAACTCTCGCGGTTCGACTCATACCAATTATTTGACAGCAGGTAGTTCTTATTGTTAATTCTCAACGGATCAGAATAGTATCTAAAATATCCATTTATCTTTCTTTCTTCTTCCATTTTTTCGATATTCTGAACCTCCTTCAATACCGGGTAATTATTATTCAGTACTTCTTTGCTGTAAACTGGGTCTTGTAAAGATTTGACTATTTCATCGTTCAGTATGTTGTTTTCAGATAAATCTTTAAAAGTACTCCTTACCAAAACTCCCATTTTCATTTCCGATTCCCTCTCTCCTATTGCCTTCAATAAGCTTTTTTCACTCTTAAATCCACCATTCAATTCCGATTTTTTCTTTTTCGTATTGTTCAACAATTTTGTCAATTGTAGCCCTCTTAAATATAGTTCACTTGTGTCAGAGACTGAACTAGAAACATCATTTACAAGATCAAATATTTTCGATTTGAACTCATGATTGGAAATAACCCTACAGTTAAAATTTAATATCTTTTCTTTCTGAAAGAAGTGATTTAACTCGTCGACACAAGGATTCAGTAACTCAAGAACAGATTTATTTATCTTAGGAGAGGCAAATATTATTTCTCCGTCATTTGTCTCAAAAAACGACATTAGCGTAATTGCTGTTCTTATTATCTTTTTTACAACTCTAGATACAGTTGTATTCTTATCTCCATAGGAAAGTCCATTTTCATGAAAGGCAATATCGATTGCGTATATTTTTTCAATTTTTAATTGCCGGATTTCTATTCCAAGAATATCGATTTCACCTTGTTGAATAACTTGGCTAATTGAAGTTTTTTCATTGAAAACGTTCATTGAGTATTTCTCCAAAAACAATTCTTTCAAGGAGTTAAAAACCCTATCAACTTCTTCTTCTTGATAAGATTCCCATGTCTTTACAGATGGTTTCCAATTAGATTGAATAATTTGACAATTCTTAACGTGTTTTAACCATGAAACCATTATCGATTCACCCATTTCTATTTTCATGCGTTATTAGTTTTCAATTAGTTAGTAGTTTATGGTGCCTAACGGCCCGGCTACGCGCAGGCTGGGATTCTAAAATTACTCTTTTCGTTCGATTTCACCAATACCAGCGCAGGCAGCAAAAGACCAAATTGGCGAAGCCTGGCTTTTGCTGACTGTGCGGATTTTATTCACCAGTTTTCTTTTCTATGATTTTACCCCCATTGTGTGTAGCCCTGTGTTGGCTGCAGGGCGGGTTGGTGGGCAGCCCGTAGCATTGCCGCACATGAGAGCCCCAAGGGCGAGGA
>JANSXE010000018.1 GCA_024743195.1 Alphaproteobacteria bacterium
GGGCCGCAGCGCGTCGCGGAGGGGCTTGGAGGGCGAATAGGGCGCCGGCGCGTCGGGGACCGCGCCGACGGCGGCCGAGAGGCCGAGCGGCGAGCGCCGCCGGCGCTCGACGACCTCCAGCGGATCGCCGCCGCCGAAGGCTTTGGATGAGAAGAGGGTCACTGGGATCGGGCTCCTTCTATGATCAAGAATGGAGCGAATAAGCTGTAGATCACTTAAAAGAAAATATATATCGAACAAATAGAAAATGTCAATTTGTTCTATCGAGTGAAAAATAGGATGAAAGTCCCTATCCCCTGCCGCTTAGTCGGTCGCCGACGGAATGGTTCTGGGGGCGGCGCCCGTCTTCTCCCTCCCCCTTCATGGGGGAGGGGTGGGGTGGGGCGCGCCTTGGGGCGCGCCGCGCTGGCATGGGAGCGGGCGGCTTCCGCCCCCGGCGGTCGCTGACGGGCGCCCCTTGCAAAAGTGCGCGGAGCGGTTACGTTGGGAGGGTAGAACTCTCGTCGGGGCGCCCCAGGCAGGGGCTGAGAGGCGCGCGACCCCGCGCCGACCCGTGGAACCTGATCCGGCTAGGACCGGCGTAGGGAACGGAGCTCCGCCCATTCTTCCCAGCAAGAATCCGGACGGGCTTCCCGCCCCAAGAGCCGTTCCGACGCGCCGGACGAGCCGAGCGCAGCGGAGGCGCGGCGACCATGCAGGACGATGTCGAGACGCTGCCCCCCACCCCGGCCCCCACCCCGGCCCCCCCCCCGGCCGCCGGGGCGCGGCCGGCCGGCCCCGGCGCGGCCGAGCGGCTGAGCGCGGCCGCGGAGGCGGTGGCGCGGGTGCGGGCCCGCGCGCCGCGCGTCCATTGCCTGACCAACATGGCCGCGGCGTCCCTGAGCGCGAACGGCCTGCTGGCCCTGGGCGCGACGCCGTCCCTGACCGACGATCCGGGCGAGGCCGCGGCCTTCACCGCGGGCGCCGACGCGCTGGCGGTCAATCTGGGCACGCCCGACGCCCGGCGCAGCGACGCGATCGACGCCGCCGTCGCCGCCGCGCGCGAGGCGGGCGCCCCCTGGGTGCTGGACCCGGTGATGGTGGACCGGGCGCCGGTGCGCCGGGCGGAGGCGCTGCGCCTGCTGCGTTGGAAGCCGGCGATCCTGCGGGTCAACGAGGATGAGCGCGCGAGCCTGTTCGACGGCGCCGACGCCCCCGCCTTCGCCGGCGCGCTGGCGGTCAGCGGGCGTGCGGATCGGCTGAGCCGCGACGGCGCCGCGGTGCGGGTCTTCAACGGGCATGCGTTGGCGCCGCGGATCACCGGCTCCGGCTGTCTGCTGGGCGCGCTGATGGGCGCTGTCCTGGCGGTCGAGCGCGATCCGCTGCAGGCGGCGTTGGCGGCGACGCTGGCGCTCGGCGTGGCGAGCGAGATCGCCGGGGCGGAGGCGCGCGGACCGGGGAGCTTCCAGCCGGCGCTCCTCGACGCGCTCTACGCGCTGACGCCGCAGACGATCCTGGAGCGGGGGCGGATCGCATGCGACGGCTGAACCCGGTCGACCTCTCCCTCTATTTCATTCTGGGGCCGGCGCACTGCGCCGGGCGCGAGCCCGCCTGGCTGGCGGCGGAGGCCGCGGCCGGCGGCGCGAGCCTCGTGCAGCTTCGCGACAAGAGCTCCGGTACGGCGGCGATGATCGAGGAGGCGCGGGCGCTCAAGCGCGCGCTGGCCGGAACCGGCGTCCCCCTGATCGTCAACGACCGGGTCGACGTCGCGCTGGCGGCGGCGGCCGACGGCGTGCATCTGGGCCGCGAGGACATGGCCGCCGCCGACGCGCGCCGGCTGATCGGGCCGGACCGCCTGCTGGGGGTCACGGTGAAGACGCGCGCGGAGGCGCAGGCGGTCGATCCCGAGATCGTCGACTACGCCTCCGTCGGCGGGGTGTTCGAAACCCGCAGCAAGCGTAATCCCGAGCCGCCGATCGGGCTCGATGGGCTGGCCGACCGGATCGCGCTGATCCGCGCCCGCGCGCCCGGCCTGCCGATCAGCGCCATCGCGGGGATCGATGCGGCCAACGCCGGTAGCGTGATCGCCGCCGGGGCGGACGGGATCGCGCTGGTCGGCGCGATCGCCGGGGCCGACGACCCGCGCGCCGCGGCGCGCCGCCTCGCCGCCTTGGTTGCCGACGCCACGCGGCGCCGCGCGCCTTTCCCAGAACAGAGAAAAGAGATCAAGGCATGAGCACCCCCATCGCGCTGACCGTCGCCGGCTCCGATTCCGGCGGCGGCGCCGGGATCCAGGCGGATCTGAAGACCTTCTCCGCGCTCGGCGTCTATGGCTGCAGCGTGATCACGGCGCTGACGGCGCAGAACACGCGCGGCGTGCAGGGGGTGTTCGACGTCTCGCCCGCCTTCGTGCGCAAGCAGATGCAGTCCGTCTTCGACGACATCCCGGTCGGCGCGGTCAAGATCGGCATGCTGGGGCGCGCCGACGTGATCGAGGCCGTGCGCCTCGACCTGAAGCGCTACAAGCCGGCCTGGGTCGTGCTCGACCCGGTGATGATCGCGAAGAGCGGCGATGCGCTCCTCGCCAAGAACGCGATGAAGGCCTTGCGCGACCATCTCGTCCCGATGGCCGACATCATCACGCCCAACCTGCCGGAGGCCGGCGCGCTGTTGAAGTCCGACGCCCCGATCACCGACCCCGACCAGATGGCCGAGGCGGGGGCGAAGCTCCTGGCGCTCGGCCCCCGGGCGGTGCTCTTGAAGGGCGGTCATCTGGCGGGCGACGCGGCCTCCGACCTGCTGGTCACGGCGGAGGGGACGAGCGAATGGCTGCCCGGCCGGCGCGTGCCGACCAAGAACACCCACGGCACGGGCTGCACGCTATCCGCCGCGATCGCCGCCGGCCTCGCCAAGGGGCAGGAGCTGCCGGACGCGGTGAAGCAGGCCAAGGCCTATCTCGCCAACGCGATCGCCATGGCCGATACGCTGGAGATCGGAAGCGGCCATGGCCCCGTCCACCATTTCCACGGATTCTGGCAGCGATGAGCGACGCCGCGCCGGTCCCAGCGCCGAGCCCCGCCCCCGGCCTGCGGATCGAGGGGGCGACGCTGCGCTATGAGGCGGCGACGGTCTTCGACCGTCTCGACATGACGGTCCCGGCCGGGCGCTGGACCTGCCTCCTGGGGCCGAGCGGGGTGGGCAAGACGAGCCTGCTGCGCCTCGCCGCCGGCTTGCCGAGCGAGGGCGCGGCGGTCGCCGGCCGGGTGCTGGCGGACGACGGTCGGCCGCTGGCGGGCCGCATCGCCTACATGGCGCAGCGCGATCTGCTGGCGCCCTGGGCCAGCGCGCTCGACAACGTGCTGCTGGGTCCGCGCCTGCGCGGGGAGATGCGCGGCCCCCGCAAGGCCGCCTTGCGCGCGCGCGCGATGGCGCTCCTGGAGCGTGTGGGTCTCGCCGACCGGGCGCAGGCGCTGCCGGGCGAGTTGTCCGGCGGCATGCGCCAGCGCGTGGCGCTCGCCCGCACCCTGATCGAGGACCGGCCGGTGGTGCTGATGGACGAGCCCTTTTCCGCCCTCGACGCCTTGACCCGGCACCGGCTGCAGGCGCAGGCGGTGGAGCTTCTGGCGGGGCGCACGGTGCTGCTGGTGACGCACGATCCCCTGGAGGCGCTGCGCGTCGGCGACCGGATCGAGGTGCTGACCGGCGCGCCGGCGCGGCTGGCCGATCCGGCGCTCGATCCCGCGGGCGCGCCGCCGCGCGCGACCGACGCGGCCGAGATCGCCCGTCTGCACGGCGCGCTGCTGGAGCGGTTGGCGGGCGGCGAGGCGCCGGCCCCCCAGGCGCTGGAGGCGGCGGAATGAGCGCGCTCGACCTGTTGCGCCCGCTGATCGTCGCCGCCGGTCTGCTGGCCCTCTGGCAGGCCGCGGTGTGGCTCACGGGCGCGCCGCCCTTCATCCTGCCGGGCCCGGTCGCGGTGGCGGGCGTGCTCGCGGACAAGGCTGGGCTGCTCGCCTATCACGCGGCGATCACCGGCGCCGAGATCCTGCTCGGCCTGCTGCTCGGGACGCTGTTCGGCGGGGCCAGCGCTCTGACCTTGAGCGCCTTCCGGCCGGCGCGGCGCTGGCTGATGCCGGTGCTGGTGGTCAGCCAGGCGCTGCCGGTCTTCGCGCTGGCGCCCCTGCTGACGCTCTGGTTCGGCTACGGCATGGCCAGCAAGGTCGCGATGGCGACGCTGATCATCTATTTCCCCGTCACCTCGGCCTTCTATGACGGGCTGCGCCGGACGGAGCTGGGCTGGCTCGACCTCGCCCGGACCATGGGGGCCTCGAAGCTCTCGACGCTCTGGCGGCTGCGGCTGCCGGCCGCCTTGCCGGCCTTCGGGTCGGGCCTGCGGGTCGCCGCCGCCGTGGCGCCGATCGGCGCGGTGGTGGGGGAATGGGTCGGCTCGTCGGCCGGGCTCGGCTATCTGATGCTGCACGCCAACGCCCGCATGCAGGTCTCGACCGTCTTCGCGGCGCTCGCCGTGCTGGCGGTTCTCTCGCTCATCCTGTTCTTCGCCGTCGACCGGGGCGTCCGGCGCCTGACGCGCTGGCGGCCCGAAGCCTGAGTCCGCGCCAACCCGCCAATTGGGAGAAAATACCGTGCGTTCTGTCCCCCTCCTCTTCGCCCTGATCTTGGCCCTGGCCGCGCCGCTGAAAGGGGCGTCGGCTCAGGAAAAACTGACCCTGCTGCTCGACTGGTTTGTGAACCCCGACCATGCGCCCCTGATCGTGGCGGAGGAGGCGGGGTTCTTCGCCAAGCACGGGCTCGAGGTCGAGATGATCCAGCCCGCCGATCCGAACGACCCGCCGAAGCTGGTCGCGGCCGGCCGCGCGGACCTGGCCGTCAGCTATCAGCCGCAATTGCATCTGCAGACGGCGGCAGGCCTGCCGCTCGCCCGCATCGGCACGCTGGTGGCGACGCCGCTGAATACGCTGGTGGTGCTGGCGGACGGGCCGGTCCGGAGCCTCGCCGACCTGAAGGGCCGCAAGGTGGGCTTCTCGGTCAGCGGCACGGAGGAGGCGGTGCTCGGAACCATGCTGCGGAGCGCCGGCCTCAGCCTCGACGACGTGGACCTCGTCAATGTGAACTTCTCGCTCTCGCCCTCGCTGATCTCCGGCCAGGTGGATGCGGTGATCGGCGCCTACCGAAATTTCGAACTGAACCAGATGGATATCGTCGGCCATCCGGGCCGCGCCTTCTACCCGGAGGAGCACGGCGTGCCGGTGATCGACCAATTGATCTACGTCGCCCATCGCGACCGGCTGGACGACCCGCGCTTCACGGCCTTCCTGCGCGCGGTGGAAGAGGCGACCACCTATCTCCTCAACCACCCGCAGGAGAGCTGGGAGATGTTCATCGGGACCGACCCCGAGCTCGACGACGAATTGAACCGCCGCGCCTGGGCCGACACCCTGCCGCGTTTCGCGCTCCGACCCGCGGCGCTGGACGTCGGGCGCTACCGGCGCTTCGCCGTCTTCCTTGAGGAGGCCGGGCTGATCCAGGACCCGCCGCCGGTCGAGACCTACGCCGTCGATCTGGAGCCGTGACGATGACGCTTTTCGAGGAGCTGAAACAGGGCTGCGCGGAGGATTGGCGCGCGTACACCCAGCACGATTTCGTGCGCGGGCTCGGGACCGGCGAGCTGCCGGAGGAGGTCTTCCGGCAGTATCTGATCCAGGACTATCACTTCCTGATCCACTTCGCGCGGGCCTATGCGCTGGCCGGTTACAAGGCCGCGGGGATCGAGGATCTGAAGCGCGCCAAGGCCGGCATGGCGGCGATCCTGGATGTCGAGCTCGGCCTGCATATCGACTACTGCAAAGGCTGGGGATTGGACGAAGCCGCCATCCGCTTAGCGCCGGAGGCCGACGCCTGCATCGCCTACACGCGCTATGTGTTGGAGCGCGGGATGGCCGGGACGCTGCTCGACCTGCATGTGGCGCTGGCGCCCTGCATGCTGGGCTATGCCGAAATCGCGGAGTGGCTCCTGCAGCAGCCCTGGCTGAAGCGCGACGGCAACCCCTACACCCCCTGGGTCGAGATGTATTCGAGCGCGGAGTATCGCGACGCCGCCGCGGAGGAGCGCGCCTATATCGACGCGCTCGCCGCACGCGAGACGCCGAACGCCGAGCGCCGCGCCGACCTCGCCCGCACCTTCCGCGAGGCGACGCGCCTCGAAATCCGCTTCTGGCGGATGGGCTACGATCTGGCGGGGGTCGCGCCGGACTGAGGCGCGGCCGCGTCCGCTCCGGTCTGCGCCCGCAGCCCCACCCTTCAAGACGGGCGCGGTCGCGCCCTCCTCAGGGCGGGGCCTTCCGCTTTGTTTGGGCGGGAAACGATCGCCCTCGTCCTGAGGAGCCGCCGTCAGGCGGCGTCTCGAAGGACGAAGACGTCGCCCCCGGTCCTCACCCCCGCATCCGCTCCGCCTTGGGATCGAAGAGCGGCTCCGCGATCAGGGTCGCCGGGCGGCGCTCGCCCAGGATCTCGATGGCGAAGCGCGCGCCGGGCGCCGCGCGGTCGCGCGGGATCATGCCGAGCGCGACGGACCGGTCCGCATGGTGCGCATAGCCGCCCGAGGTGCAGAAGCCGATCACCGTCTCGCCGTCGAAGATCGGCTCGTCGGCGACGACGTCGGCGTCGTCCGCCTCCACCGTAAAGGCGCAAAGCCGCCTCTTCGGCGGCGCGTCGCGCTCTGCGGCGGCGGCGTCGCGGCCGATGAAATCGTTCTTGTCGAAACGGATGAAGCGGTCGAGTCCGGTCTCCGCGGCGGTGAAGTCGGGTCGGTACTCCCGCAGCCAGGCGCCGAAGCTCTTCTCCAATCGGAGCGACATCATCGCCCGCATGCCGAAAGGCCGCAGCCCCAGATCGCCGCCCGCCGCCGTCAGCGCCTCGTAGAGCGCGATCTGATGGCGCCAGTCGACATAGATCTCATAGCCGAGGTCGCCTGTGTAACTGACCCGCTGCACCAGCGCCGGGACGCCGCCGACCTCCGCCCGCATCAGGGTCAGGAAGGGCAGCGCCTGGTTCGAGACGTCGGCGCGGGTGACGCGCGCCAGCAGGGCCCGAGCGGCGGGGCCTGCGATCTGGAAACCGATCTGCGCGTCGGACACGTTTCGGATCGCGACGCCGCGATCGGGCAGATGCGCCTCGAACCAGCGCATGTGGAAGGCCTGGGCGGCGTAGCTGGCGGTCAGGCGATAGCGCCCCTCTTCGACGCAGGCCATGGTGAAGTCGCCGATCAGCTTTCCCTTGGGGCTCAGCATTGGGGTGAGGCGGATGCGGCCCGGCTCCGGCGCGCGGTTTCCCATCACGCGGTTGAGGAAGCTTTCGGCCTCCGATCCCGTCACTTCGTATTTCCCGAAGTTGTGGATTTCATTGATTCCGACGCCGTCCCGCACGGCGCGGCACTCGGCGCCGACCGTCTCGAAGGCGTTGGAGCGGCGGAAGGACGGGACCTCGAAAGGCGCCTCGCCGGGCGGTGCGATATAGTTCAGATGCTCCAGCCCGTAGCCGTGCCCGAACACCCCGTTCATCGCCTTCCAGACCCCGTAGGCCGGGGTCGTCTTCAAGGGCCGGCCGGCCGGAAGCTCCTCGTTCGGATAGCTGACGGCGAAGCGTCGCTGGTAATTCTGCACCACGGTGCGGCGCGTGTAGTCGCGCGTGCAGTGGTCCCCGAAGCGCGCCACGTCCATCGCGAAGACGTCGCGCGAGGGCTCGCCCTCGACCATCCATTCGGCGAGCGTCAGGCCCACGCCGCCGCCCTGGCTGAACCCGGCCATCACGGCGCAGGCGGACCAGAAGCCCGGCAGCCCGGGAACCGGTCCGACCAGCGGGTTGCCGTCCGGCGCGAAGGTGAAGGGGCCGTTGATGACGCTTTTGACCCCGGCGCGCTCCAGGCAGGGATAGCGCCGGTAGGCGGCTTCCAGCGGCTCGGCGATGCGGTCGAGATCCTCCGCCAGCAGCTCATGTCCGAAGTCCCAGCGGGTGCCGTCGACGGCCCAGGGGACGGCCGCCTGCTCGTAGACGCCGAGCACGAGGCCGCGCCCCTCCTGGCGCAGATAGGTCTCGCCGGCCGGGTCCATGACGTGCGGCAGCTCCTCGGCGCGCTCATAGACCTCCGGGATGTCGCCGGTGACGAGATACTGGTGCTCCATCGGGTGCAGCGGCAGGGCGACGCCCGCCATCTCGCCGACCTCGCGCGCCCACAGGCCGGCGGCGTTCACCACATGCTCGGCCCGCACGGTCCCCTGTTCGGTGACGACGTCCCAGGCGCCGTCGCCCGTCGGTTTGAGCGCGAGGACCGGATTGCGCAGCACGATCTCGGCCCCGGCGGCGCGGGCCGCCTTGGCGTAGGCGTGGGTCGTGCCGGACGGGTCGAGATGCCCGTCCAGCGGATCGTAGAGCGCGCCCAGCACGCCCTCCGTGTTGGTGATCGGGGAGAGCTTGGCGATCTCCTCCGGCCCGACGATCTCGGTCTCGAGGCCCATATAGCGATGCTTCGCCCGCTCCGCCTTGAGGAAATCCAGCCGATCACGGTCGGTCGCGATGGTGATTCCGCCGACATGATGCAGGCCGCAGGACTGGCCGGAGAGTTCCTCCAGCTCGCGATAGAGCGTGATGGTGTAGCCCTGCAGGGCCGCCATGTTGGTGTCGGCGTTCAGGGTGTGGAAGCCGCCGGCGGCGTGCCAGGTCGATCCGCTGGTCAGCTCCGAGCGCTCGATCAGTTGGACGTCGGTCCAGCCCAGCTTCGTCAGGTGATACAGCACGCTGCACCCGACGACTCCGCCGCCGATGACGCAAACCCGGACATGGCTTCTCATGACGATCCCCGCTTCTTTCCGCCGACGTGCTGGGCGCACTCTGGCGAAGGTGCGGGCGCTTGAAAAGGGGAACGCGTCGCGCGTCGAGGCTATAGACCGACGAGCGCGAAGCCCGGCGGCACGGCTTGAAGCAAGAACGACAACAGAACCAGCAGCAGCCCCTCGCGATAGAGACGCACGGTTTCGCCCGAAAGGCGCAGCGCGTTCTCGAGATCAACGATCAATCTGTACAGATTGGTCGGATCGGTGAGGTCCTGCTCCGGCGACTTGACGATGGCGGGGTTCTCTTGCGTCGGACTGCGCTCCGAGAGCAGGTCTTTCGCCTTCTGCTGTTGGCCGAGGAACTGCGCGAGGGCGGGAACAACAAGCAGCAGGCTGCCGTAGGCGCCGAGCAGAACGGCGCACAGGGTGAGGAACCGGCCGCTGTCTTCCGTGAGCGGCAGACCGGCCGAGGCCACCCATGCGCCGCACAGAGCCAATGTCGCCAACGCCGGAAACCAGAAACGCCGGGAGAGGTTGCGAAAGAGCGTCGCGAGGAGTTTACCCCAGCCTGTTGCCGGGCGCTGGGCTGCCGGAGCGGTCTTCTCCGGGCTCATCGCGGCGCGCCGTGCGGGCCCTGCACGGCCTGCGCTCAGCCGCCGGCCAAGGCGGCGAGCACCCGCCGGTTCACCCGCGCCGCCGCCTCGCGCGTTTCTTGAAGCCGGCCGGCGGCGTCCGCCCCGTCCTCGTCCGAGACGCGCTGAACCAAGTCCGCGTCGGTGTGGCCGGGCGCTTCCCGAAGTCTAACGGCCGGACGCTTGACGCGCCCCTTGGCGGACTGAAGGGACGCTGCGTCGGGACCGACCTTCATGAATTTATTGCTCATCGGACGATCTCCCTACCCGACACATATAGCGTTTCGACCGCCCGCCCGCAATGAAGGCGGGCGGGCGCCTAGGCTTCGCCGGCATGCTTGCTGAAACTCCGCACATGCTCCCCGATCTCTTCGGGGAGTTCCAGGGACTGCAGCGCATCGACGATCCGGCGGTAGCCGTCCCCGGTCTGATAGGGGGGGCCGAAGACCGCGGCCAGCACCAGGGCGGGATCGCTTCCGCCCTCGAAGAAATAGACGGCCGCATAGGGATCTATCCGGACGGAAAAAGGCTGAACGACGGCGGGCCGCCCGTCTCTCACCTCCACAGGAAGCGGTAGATAGACGCGGAGACGCAGCGACTCGTCGGCAAGAACGCCTTCCGCCGCCAGGGCGTCCTTCAGCGGCTGTTCCAGGCGCGAGACCGGCGTGTCGCGATAGGTCGCCGCGCCGATCGAAAGGGTTTCGAGAACGGTCTCCAATGCGCGCCATCGCGCCAGCGTTTCCTCACCCAGCGCGCCGGCTTGGCGCATCAGGGCCAAATAGAGGTTCTGGATCGAGTAGACTGCGCCGCTCGGATTGAGCGGGTAGGTGAGATACTTCCTCGACATGCCCAGTCCCAACACGCGGTCACCCGGTCAGTTTTGCACCCATTTCGTGCATGTCAACCGAGGGTTTGCCGATGGCGAGAGCGGTCTGGCGACGTCGGATCGTTAACGGCTTTGCAAGCATTTCCGGCGGATGATCCGCGGCGCTTCCCGCTGGCCAGCGCGTGGTCCGCGTGGCATGGTTCTCGCATCCCGCATAGAGGGTGGGGCGTTGGCGCGCCGTCGCTGGCCGGAGGCCGCGGCGGACCGTCGGATGATTAAACAGGAAAGCCGACGCCGGCCATGTTCTTCAGCCGTTTGGTTCGCATCATCAAAGGAGGCGAGCGCCGCAAGGAGCGCCGCGTCGCCCTGCGTCTCCCCGCCGAAATCAGCGATCACAAGGGCCGCATCACCGATCTCAGCCTCGGCGGCTGCGGCTTCTACGTGGACGAGGGCGGCACGCTCGAGATCGGCGACGCCGTCGTCGCGCACATCGCCCCGCCGGGCGAGGAGCCCTTCGATGTGCCGGCCAAGGTCGTCGGTCAGGACGAGGAGGGCATGGTCTACTGCGTCGCCTTCACCGAGGTCGCGCCGGACACTTTCGAGCGGCTGCAGGACCTGATCGTCCGTCAGGCGCTGGGCGCCAAGGAGGATGAGGACGAGGACGCGGCGGAGGAGGGCGCGCGGCGGCGATAGCGCGCCGTCACGCGCGTCCGGCTTCGGAGGACAGGAGCGACGGGTCGAAGCCGAGGCGCGCGATCGCCTGATCCCATTTCTCGTCGAGCCGCTCGCTGAAGACGATCGACGGGTCGGCCGGGACGTGCAGCCAGGCGTTCTCCTGGATTTCCTCGTCGAGCTGGCCGGGCCCCCAGCCCGCGTAACCGAGCGCCAGGAGCTGCGCCTCCGGTCCGTCCCCGCGGGCGATGTCGCGCAGGATGTCGATGGTGGCGGTGAGGCCGATGCCGTTCTCCATGTCGACGGTCGCGTCCTGCAGATACTCCGTCGAATGCAGCACGAAGCCTCGCCCGCTCTCCACCGGGCCGCCGAAATGGACGCGGATCTCGTCGCGCGAGTGCGAATGGCCGAGATCAAGCTGCTCCAGCAACTCGTCGAAGGTCAGCGACTCCACCAACCGGTTGATCACCAGCCCCATCGCCCCCTCGGCGTTGTGCAGGCACAGATAGATGACCGTGCGCTGGAAGCGCGGATCGCTCATGCCCGGCATGGCCACCAGGAGCTGGCCGGTCAGATAGCCCGAATGTCGGCGGGTCGCGCGGGTCATGATGATCCTGGTCGCTCACGGGGGCGCTTAATCCTCGGCTCGGACTCTAGCAGCATCCGTCGGCCGCTTTCCAGTTGGATCGCGGGCGCCGGTCGCACCGGCCGGCGCGGCGCGACCCGAGGTCGCACCTGCGCTGACGGCATTGTGAGGCGCGCCGATGTCGCGCGCACCCTATATAGACGGGGGTTCGGGCGGAAAAGGACCGCTTGAATTGTCCGGCCTCATACGTGTGAATGACGCTATGTCCAGATGGGTGAGCAGGATCGCGGCCGCAGCGCTTCTGGCGCTGGCCGGCGCCGTTGCGCCCGAGGACGCCTCCGCCCAATCGAACGCCCCGCAATCCGGCGCCCCGCAATCCGGCGCCCCGCAATCCAGCGCTCCGTTGGCGAACCCGCCGCCGGCGCCCGCCGGGCTGGCGGAGCCGGCGCCGCCCGAGGGGCCGACGCTGAACGGGGCCGGCCCCTGGTTCGACACCGACCAGGGCTCGGTGCGGCTGATTTCGGCCGTCGAGGCCGTGGGCGACCGGGAGGCGCTGACCCTCGGCCTCGAGTTCCAGCTGCAGCCGGGCTGGAAGATCTATTGGCGCACGCCCGGCGACGCCGGCTACGCGCCGCAGCCCGACTGGCGCTGGTCCGAGAACGTCGCGGCGGTCGACATCGCCTGGCCGGCCCCGAAGCGCTTCACCATCTTCGACATGGAGACGCTGGGTTACAGCGACGAGGTGGTGCTGCCGCTGACCGTGACGCCCGACCGGCCCGGGGAGCCGGTGCGCCTCGCCGGGGTCGTCAGCTATCTGACCTGCGAAGAGATCTGCATTCCCTATGACGCCCCGGTGGCGATCGACCTCGCCGACGGGCCGGCGGCCGGCGCGCCGCCCGCCTATCTGATCGACCGGCATCGCGCGGCCGTGCCGGTCCGCCAGATCGAACCCTCGGCCGCGGCGACGCCGGGCGGGTTGGCGGTGCAGTCGGTCCATGTCGAGGCGGCCGGCGATCGCGGCCTGCAGCTCGAGGTCGCCGCCGCGACGGTGGAGCCGTTCGACGACGCGGTGATGGAGCTCCTGGTGGAGGGACCCGTCGGAACCTGGTTCGACAAGGCGCAGGTGCGGCTGTCGGGCGACGCCCGCAGCGCCCGCTTCACCGTGACGGGCGGCGGGGCGAGCGTCCAGGATCTGGCCGCCGCGCCGGTCACCTTCACCCTGATCGACGGCCCGCGCGCGGTCGAGGCCAGCCTGCCGGTCCAGCCGGCGCCAGCGCCGGCGCCGGGCGAGACGGGCCTGTTCGCGGCCCCCGGCGCGCCCGCCGACGCCGCAGCGGCGACGGGGGATGGGCCGTCGCTGGCCTTGATCCTGCTGTTCGCGCTGCTGGGCGGCCTGATCCTCAACCTGATGCCCTGCGTGCTGCCGGTGCTCTCGCTCAAGCTGATGGGCGTGGTGCGAAAGTCGGGGGCGGATCGGGGGCATATCCGGCTCGGCTTCCTCGCCTCCTCGGCGGGCATTCTGGTCTCCTTCCTGGCGCTGGCCGCGGCGGCGATCGCGGTCAAGGCGGCGGGGCTGTCGGTGGGCTGGGGCGTGCAGTTCCAGCAGCCGGTCTTCCTCGCCTTCATGATCGCGCTTCTGGTGCTGTTCACCTGCAACCTGCTCGGGCTGTTCGAATTCGGCCTGCCGGGCTTCGTCGGCGAACGGGCGGCGGCGGTCGGCGGGAAGAGCGGCTATGTCGGCGACTTCATGACCGGCGCCTTCGCGACGCTGCTGGCGACGCCGTGCTCGGCCCCGTTCCTGGGCTCCGCCGTCGGCTTCGCGCTGAGCCGCGGGCCGGGGGAGATCCTCGCGGTTTTCCTGATGCTGGGCCTCGGCTTGGCGACGCCCTATCTCGCCGTCGCCGCCTTCCCGCAGACGGCGCGCCTGCTGCCCAAGCCGGGCCCGTGGATGGTCTGGCTCAAGCGGGTGCTGGCGCTGGCCCTGATCGGCACCGCGATCTGGCTGCTGACGGTGCTGCAGGTCACGCTCGGGACCGAGGCGACGCTGGCGGTCGGCATGATGGCCGGGCTCGCTGGCGGGGTGCTGGCGGCGCGCAAGGTGCAGGACGCCAAGCTGGCGCGCTTCGCCTGGCCGCTCTCCGCCCTGCTGGCCTTTCTGACCGTGATCTATCCGCTGACCGTTGATCGCGGGCTCGCAATCCAAGATCGGACGGCCGGCTCGCCGTCGGCCGACGGGGCCGCGGCGGCCGCGGCGATCGACTGGGTCGCCTTCGACATCCCGGCGATCGCCGCCCATGTGGCGGCGGGCCGCACGGTCTTCGTCGACGTCACCGCCGATTGGTGCGTCACCTGCCAATGGAACAAGAAGACGGTGATGGAGCGCGGACGGGTCGCCGACTGGTTGGCCCGGGCGGACGTGGTGGCGATGCAGGCCGACTGGACGCGTCCCGACAAGACCATCGCTGACTATCTGGCCGGCTACGGCCGCTACGGCATCCCGTTCAACATCGTCTACGGGCCCGACGCGCCGGGCGGCGTCGTCCTGCCGGAGCTTCTGAGCGAGGCGGCGGTGCTCGACGCCGCCGCCGAGGCCGCCGGCGATCCGGCGCTCGCCCGCCGCTGAGGCGCCGCGGGCGTCGCCGCAGTCCCGCCGCGTCTGGACATTCCCCGACGGCCCGCCACATTATGCGGCGCGCCGCGTCCGCGCGGACGCTCGAGGCAACGAACCAGATTGGGAAGAAGGGAGCCAGCGATGGCCATCAAGGTAGGCGACAAGATTCCGTCCGTTCCGCTGAAGAAGATGGGGGGCGACGGGCCGGAGCCGGTCGATCCCACGAGCTATTTCGGCGGCCGCAAGGTCGTGCTTTTCTCCGTTCCCGGCGCTTTCACGCCGACCTGTTCGGCCAAGCACCTGCCGGGCTTCATCCAGCATGTCGACGCGATCAAGGCCAAGGGTGTGGACGCGGTCGCCTGCCTCGCGGTCAACGACGCTTTCGTCATGGGCGCCTGGGGCGAGAGCCAGGGCGCCGACGGCAAGGTCGACATGCTGGCCGACGGCTCGGCCAAGTTCACCGAGGCGCTCGGCCTCGAGCTCGACCTGGTCGAGGCCGGCCTGGGCGTGCGCGGTCAGCGCTTCGCGCTGATCGTCGAGGACGGGACCGTCACCCACGTCGCGATCGAGGAGCCGGGCGCGTTCGAGGTCTCCTCCGCCGAGGCGATCCTCGAGGCTCTCTGAGTCGGGCGCTTTGAGCCGGCCCGCCGCCGCCCGGTCTGGCGCGGCGCCATGGGCTGAAACGAGAAACCGCCCGGCGGATCGCTCCGCCGGGCGGTTCCTTTTCGACCCTCTCGGATCGCGCGTCGGCTCACTCGCCGCGCATGATCGCGAGGATGTTCAGGATGTGGATGAACATGGTCACGAAGCTGCCGTAGAGCAGCAGCGCGCCGAAGATCGCCATCTTCGCCACCGCGTCCTGGCCGTAATGCTCCGCATACATGTTCTTGATCATCTGCGTTTCGTAGGCGGTCAGACCTGCGAACAGCAGCACCACGCCGATCGACAGGATCAGCGAGAAGCCGGTGCTCTCCACGAAGAAGACGTTGATCAGCATCGCGATCAGGATGCCGATGATCGCCATCATGAAGAACCGGCCGAGACCGCTGAGATCCTTCTTCGTCACATAGCCCAGCGCGCTCATGCCCGCGAACATGCCGGCGGTGATGAAAAAGGCGCGCGCGATGTCCATCACGCCGCCCGGAGTCTGCAGGAAGAAATAGATCATCGGCGAGATCATCACGCCCCAGAGCGCGCAGTAGACCCAGTAGAAGGCCTGAGCCGCCACGGTGCTCTTCATCGTGATGATCTTCGGCGACATGAAGCCCATGCCGAGCACGCCGAGGAACACGACCCACTTCATCGGACCCAGAGCGATCGCCTGCATGATCGCCGGATTGGCCGCCATGAACAGCGTGACCACGCCGGTGCCGGCGACGCCGAGCGCCATGTAGTTGTAAACGCGCAGCATGTAGGCGCGCAGGCCCTCATCGACCTCCGCGCCAACGCGTGCGCCCGCCGTCGCGGCGTAGTTGCGATTGGGTTCAAGCGCCATCGTCTTTTCGCCCCTTCTTTCCCAAAGCCTCTGTCAAACCCGTTTCCCGGGCCGCCGCCCGATGATCCGGACGGACTTACCCGGGCGGTATATTGGCAGACTGCGAGCCGTTTTCAACGGAAACCGGTTGCGGAATCGGCGCGCCGCGACGCTTTTGCGCGCCTATTCGTTGCGCAGCAGCGGCGCCGCCTTCCGGCCGAGCGCGACCCAGGTTCCGATCAAGCCGCAGCCGATCGTGACCGCCAGCGCGACCAGCACGGTGGCGGCCAGCGCCTCGGGCGCGAAGACCCAGGGCGCGCCCATGATCTGGGCGACCACCACATAGGCCGCGGCGGCCCCGACGCCGCCGGCGATCAGGGCGGTGATCAGGCCCATCAGCCCGTACTCTATGGTGAAGGCGGAGATTACGTCGCGCCGGGTCGCGCCCAGCACCTTCAGCACCACGCTGTCATAGATCCGCCGCTCATGCCCGGCCGCCAGCGCGCCGGCGAGCACCAGAACGCCCGCCGCGATCGCCACGCCCGCGATGATGCGCACGGCGACGCCCAGATTGCTCAGGATCTGGTTGACGTTCTCCAGCACCTCCTTGACGCGGATCGCGGAGACGTTGGGGAAGCGGTCGACGACCGCCTTCTCCAGCGCCAGCTCCTGCTCCGGCGGCAGATAGGCGGTGGCGATGTAGCTCTGCGGCGCCTGCTCCATCAGCCCGGGCGAGAAGACCATGACGAAGTTGATGCCGAGGCTGGTCCAATCGATCTCGCGCAGATTGGCGATCTCCGCCTCGATCTCGCGCCCCAGCACGTTGACCGTCAGCGTGTCGCCGGGGCCGAGCCCGAAGGCGCGCGCGGCCTCCGCGTCGAAGCTGACGAGCGGCGGACCGGAATAGTCGGCCGGCCACCAGGAGCCCTCGACGATCTCGCTGCCCTCGCTCGGCGCCTCGCGCGCCCAGGTGATCCCCCGGTCGCCGCGCAGGATCCAAGCTTCGTCCGGCGGCGCCTCGATGTCGTCGACGGAAACGCCGTCCATCGCCGTGATGCGCCCGCGCAGCATCGGGGTCGATTGCACGTCGCGCACGCCCTCCGCGCCCTGCACGAGCGCCATGAAGGGCTCGATCTGGTCCGGCTGGATGTCGATGAAATAATAGCCGGGCGCCTCGCCGCGCAGGGTCTCGTTAACCTGCGCGTTCAGGTTCGCCTCGATCAGCGCGACCGCCGCCAGCACGGTCAGGCCAAGGCCCAGCGAGACGACCACGCTGCCCGTCGGCGCGCCCGGCCGGTGCAGGTTGGCGAGCGCCAGCCCGACCCGCACGCCCTTGGGCCGGGGCAGGGCGGCCGCCGCCTTCATCACCGCCGCCGCGGCCAGCCGGAAGGCGATCAGCGTGGCGACCGCGCCGGCGACGAAGCCCGCGGCGATGCGCGGGTCGTCCGCGGTCGCCAAGGCCAGCGCGGCGAGGCCGGCCGCGCCGAGGCCGATCATCGCCAGCACCCGCTTGCCCGGCCGCTTCGTGATCGGCGTCAACAGGTCGCGGAACAGCGTCGCCGCCGGCACGCTGCAGGCCTGCGCCAGCGGATAGAGCGAGAAGACGAGCGTCACCAGCAGGCCGAAGCCGACGGCGATCAGCAGCGGTTCCCAATAGAAGCCGAGCCGCGCCTCCACCGGCAGCCGGTCTGCGAGCAGCGGCGCCGCCGCCAACGGTCCGCCCATCCCGATCAGCAGGCCGATCGCGATGCCGACCAGCGCCAACAGCCCGACCTGGATCAGATAGACGGCGAAGATCATGCGCGCCGGCGCCCCGATGCATTTCAGCGTCGCGATCGTGCCCGTGCGCTGGCCCAGGAAGGCGCGCACCGCATTGCCGACGCCGACGCCGCCGACCAGCAGCGCCGTCAGCCCGACCAGCGTCAGGAACAGCCCGACCCGGTCGACGAAGCGCTGGATGTTCGGCGCCGCGTTGTCGAGCGCCCGGATGCGCCAGCCTGCGTTCGGGAAGCGCTCCTTCAGCGCGGCGATCCAGCCCTCCACCGGTTGCTCGGGGGCCAGGGCGACGCGATAGTAGTAGCGGATCAGGCTGCCGGTCTGGACGAGGCCCGTGTCCGCCAGCGCCTCGGTCGCGATCATCACCCGCGGGCCCAGATTGAAGGCCTGGGTGCCGCCGTCGGGCTCGTCCGCGATCACGCCGGCCAGCCGGAAGCTCTGCTCGCCCACGCGGAAGCGGTCGCCGACGGCGAGGCCGAAGCGCTCCGCCAGATTGGGCGCGACCACCGCGCCCGGCAGGCCGTCGCGCGGGGCAAGCGCCTCTTGCACGTTTCCGCCCTCGCGCAGCGCCAACTCGCCATAGAGCGGGTAGGCGTCGTCGACCGCCTTCAGTTCAACCAGACGACGGTCCTCGCCGTCGGCGGTGATCGCCATGGCGCGCAGCCGGACGATGTGGGAGACCCGCTCGCTCTCCGCCTCCAGCCAGGCGCGTTGCTCGGCGCTCGCCGCCTGATGGGTGAGGCGCAGGTCCACGTCTCCGCCAAGCAGGATCTTGGCGTCCTGGCGCAGCCCCTCCTCAATGCCGGAGGCGACGGAGCCGACGGCGGCGATCGCCGCCACGCCCAGCGCCAGACAGGCCAGGAAAACGCGAAAGCCCTTCAGCCCGCCGCGCAACTCGCGGCGCGCAATGCGCCAGGCGAGCGGCAGGAGCGCCGGACTTGCCGTCGTGTCGGAAGCGTCCGCCATCGTCCCGACTCAGCCCGCGCTTGCGGTCTTCGGCGCGGCCTGCGCGCCGTCGCCGCGGCGATCTTCGGTGATTTGGCCGTCCGCCATATGGATCACCCGGTCGCATCGCGCGGCGAGGCCCGTGTCGTGGGTGATCAGCATCAGCGTGGTGTCGTGCTCGTCCGAGAGCTTGAACATCAACTCGATGATCTGCCGGCCCGTCTCGCCGTCGAGATTGCCGGTCGGCTCGTCCGCCAGGATCAGATCGGGCGCCGGCGCGAAGGCGCGGGCGAGCGCGGTGCGCTGCTGCTCCCCGCCGGAAAGCTGGCCCGGATAGTGCGTCGTGCGATGGCCGAGGCCGACCGCCTCCAGCATCGCCGCCGCGCGGTCGAAGGCGTCGCGCCGGCCCGCCAGCTCCAGCGGGATCGCGACGTTCTCCAGCGCCGTCATGGTCGGCACCAGATGGAAGCTCTGGAAGACGATGCCGACATGGTCGCGCCGGAACAGCGCCAGCTGATCCTCGCTCAGGCTCCCGAAGACGCGGTCGCCGACCCGCACCTCGCCCTCGGTCGCGCGCTCCAGCCCCGCGATCACCATGATCATCGAGGTCTTGCCGGAGCCGGAGGGCCCGACGACGCTGACCGTCTCGCCGCGCTCGACCGTCAGGTCGATCCCGCGCAGAATGTTGACCTCGCCGGCCCCCGACCCCAGTCTTAGATGCACGTCGTCGAGCGCGATCATCCGGCTCTGACGGGCCTTTTCGGTTTCTAGCTGCGACAGGGAAGAGGGCATGTTCGGTCCTTCACTGGCCTTGGCCGCGCCGCGCGGCGATGGGCCGACCGCCCGGCGGGCCGTGCGGTCCGGTCTCGTGCGATATGGCGCGGGACGCGGGCTTTTCAACGGCGTCGCGCGCCTTGCCGCGGCGCTCGCGCTGCTTCTTGGACTGGTTGCGGCTGCCGGGCCCGCCCAGGCGGCGTCCGATCGCCCCGTCATCCTGGCCTTGGGCGACAGCCTGACGGCCGGCTACGGCCTGGCGCAGAAGGACAGCTTCCCGGCGGTGCTGGAACAGGCGCTGGCCGAGGCGGGGCGACCCGCCCGCGTGATCAACGCCGGCGTCTCCGGCGACACTTCCAAGGGCGGGCGCTCGCGGGTCGGCTGGCTGCTGACGGAGAATCCGGACCTCGTGCTGCTGGAACTCGGTTCGAATGACGGGCTGCGCGCGCTCGACCCGGCGCAGACGCATGCGAATCTCGCCGCCATCATCGAGGAGGCGCAGGCGGCCGGCGCGCATGTGCTGCTCGCCGGCATGCTGGCGCCGCCCAATCTGGGCCGCGACTACGGCGAAGCCTTCAACGCCGTCTTCCCGCGTCTCGCGGCGGAGTACGACGTCACCTTCTATCCGTTCTTCCTGGACGGCGTGGCGGCGGAGCCGTCGCTCAATCTCGGGGACGGGATGCACCCGAACGCTGAAGGCGTCGAGGTGGTCGTCGAGCGCATCCTCCCGACCGTGCTCCAGGCGCTCGACCGCGCGAACGAGGCGGCGGATCGCATGGAGGCGGCGGAGGGATGAGCGCCGGCGCCGACAGCTATTCCGACGCGCCCTTCCGCTCGGCCTACGCCGCAGCGCCCGGCTGGCAGGCGGCGGCCGGCGAGGTGATCCGCCAGTTCGGCGTGCTGGACCAAAGCTACCGGCTCGGGATCGTCTACGTCACCCCGCCCTTCGCGCAGAATCTGCGCGAGATCGAGGTGCTGCTGCGTCAATCGACCGGCGTGCCGCATTGGATCGGAACCGTCGGCTACGGCGTGATCGCAACCGGCGTCGAGACGGTGGAGGAGCCGGCGATCGCCGCCATGGCGCTGCCCCTGCCGGAGGAGGCCTTCCGCATTTTCGACGGGGTGACGGAGGAGACCGACCCGGTCAGCCGCACCCACGCCGACTGGCTCGACGTCACGGCGCCGCCCCTGATCGTCACGCACGCCGACGCCGGCAACCAGTTCACGCCGGGCCTGATCCGCGATCTGGCGGAGGAGACGGACGGCTATCTGGTCGGCGGGCTGGCCTGCGCCAGCGGGATCGGCGCGCAACTCGCCGACGGGCCGACCGGCGGCGGCCTGAGCGGCGTCATGATCGCGCCCGACCGCACGCCGGTGCAGACCGCGCTGACCCAGGGCTGCAGCCCGATCGGCCCGGCCCATCAGGTGACCCGCGCCGAAGGGCCGGTGGTGCTGGAACTCGACGACCGCCCGGCGCTGGAAGTCTTCAAGCGCGATCTCGGAGAGCCGCTGGCCAGCGACCTGAGGCGCTGCGCCGGCTACATCTTCGCCGCCTTGCCGACGCCGAATTCGGACCGACGCGACTACATGGTCCGGCCCCTGACCGGCATCGACGTGACGCACGGGGCGCTGGCCATCGGGCAGGCGGTGACGGAGGCGGACCGGTTGATTTTCTGCCGCCGGGACCGGCAGGCCGCGGTCGACGATATGCGCGCCATGCTGGCCGACCTGAAGCGCCGCGTCGGGGGGCGCCCGGTGCGCGGCGGTCTTTATGTCTCCTGCGCGGCGCGCGGGCCGCACCAGTTCGAAGAGCCGGACCTTGAGCACCGGATGATCACCGAGGCCTTCGGTCCGATCCCCCTGGTCGGCTTCTTCGCCAACGGCGAGATCAGCCACGACCGGCTCTACGGCTACACCGGGGTGCTGACCCTGTTCATCTGATCCGCGAACCGGCCCCCGATCCCTCTCATCCGCCAGTCGACACAAGGAGTTCGCGCCATGGAGACGCGCCGTCTCGGCCGCACCGACATCGAGGTCAGCGTCCTCTGCCTCGGCACCATGACCTGGGGCGAGCAGAACAGCGAGGCCGAGGGTCACGCCCAGATCGACCGCGCGCTGGAGCGCGGGGTGAACTTCCTCGACACCGCGGAGATGTACGCCGTGCCGCCCCGAGCCGAAACCGCCGGCCGGACTGAGGAGATCCTGGGAACCTGGCTCGCCGCCAACAAGGCCAAGCGCGGCGATCTGGTGATCGCCAGCAAGGTCGCGGGGCGCGCCAAGCGCCTGCCCTGGCTGCGCCCGCATCTGAACGACGGGGAGACCCGGCTCGACCGTCCGTCGATCCTGGAGGCCGTCGAGGGCAGCCTGAAGCGCCTGCAGACCGACTATATCGACCTCTACCAACTGCACTGGCCGGAGCGGAAGACCAATTATTTCGGCCAGCTCGGATACGAGCACGACCCGGAAGACGATCCGGTTCCGATCGAGGAGACGCTGCGCGCGCTCGACGACCTCGTGCGCAGCGGCAAGGTCCGCCATATCGGGCTCTCGAACGAGACGCCCTGGGGGATGATGGAGTTCGTGCGGTTGGCGGAGCGCGAGGGGTTGCCGCGCGTCGTGTCGGTCCAGAACCCCTATAATCTGCTGAATCGCACCTTCGAGGTCGGCTGCGCCGAGGCCGCGATCCGCGAGGATGTGGGGCTGCTCGCCTACTCGCCGCTGGCGATGGGAGTTCTGTCCGGAAAATACCTCGACGGCGGCATGCCGGAGGGCTCGCGCATGGCGCTCTTCGGCAAGTACTTCCCGCGCTATCTGAGCGAGCGCGCGCGGGGCGAGACCGCGAAATACGCCGCCCTGGCCCGCAAGCACGGCCTGGACCCCGCCGTGATGGCCAACGCCTTCGTCAATCGCCAGCCGTTCCTGACGTCGAACATCATCGGCGCGCGGACGCTCGATCAGCTCGACGCCGCGCTCTCCTCCGCCGAAACGGTCCTGCCCGCGGAGCTGTTGGAAGAAATCGAGGCGGTCCACGCGGAAACCCCTATCGGCTATTGAAGAATCGGGTCACAAGGGGGGCAGAGCCGCCCGTCGTTTGGTCGGCGCCGGCCGGCGGCCCCGAAGCTTAGGAGCGCGCCCATGGTTCGTCTGTTCGTCGCGCTGCCGGTCCCGGAGGCGATCCGGGACAACCTCGCACTGCTCTGCAACGGTTTGCCCGGGGCGCGCTGGGTCCCGCCGGAGAATTTCCACATCACGCTGCGTTTCATCGGGGAGGTCGACCACGACCTCGGCCACGACGTGCATGACGCGCTCGCGCGGATCGACGCGCCGGAACAGGAGATCGCGCTGGAGGGCTTCGACTGGTTCGGCGCCAAGCAGCGCCCCTCCAGCCTGATCGTCAAGGTGCGCAAGACCGACGCGCTCTCGCACCTGCAGCGCAAGATCGAATCCGCGGTCGTGCGGGCCGGCCTGAAGCCGGAGAGCCGCAAATTCTGCCCCCACATCACGCTCGGCCGGCTGAAGCAGACCCTGCTGAGCGACGTGGAGCGCTACATCCGCGAGCGCCGGCTGGGCGAGCCGCGGCGTTTCGACGCCGACCGCTTCACGCTCTATTCCAGCTTCCTGAGCTCCAACGGTCCGATCTACGAGGCCGAGGCGGACTATCCGCTGCGCCTGGTCGTCGAAAGCGGCTGGGACTGACGCCCGCTCAGCCGACGAAACGGCGCGCGATGGCGTCCGCACGGCGGCCGTAGCCCGCGCCGAACAGGGTCGCATGCACCAGCAGCGGGTAGAGCAGGTAGAGATCCCGCCGCGCCTCGAAGAAGCCGGGCGCGATCGGTCGATGCTCGGCGTAGCGGGCGAAGAAGCGCTCTCCGAAGGTTCCGAACAGCGTGGTGAAGGCGAGCTCGACCTCCGCATGCGCGTAATGGATCGCCGGATCGATGAAGCCCGTGATGCGGCCGCGCGCCGCGATCACGTTGCCGCCCCACAGGTCGCCATGGATCAGGCTCGGATGGGCGGGCTCCTCGATCAGCTCCGGAAGGCGCGCCGCCAGCCGCTCGATCCGGTCCATCGCCGATGCGTCGATCCCCCCGGCCGCCAGCGCCGACCGGCCGAAGGGGATGAGCCGGCGCGCCGCATAGAAGTCGGTCCAGTGCGCCAGCCGCCCGTTCGGCTGGTCGAGCGGCCCGATCAGCGTGTCGCGCGCCAGCCCGAAGTCGGGGGCGGAGACCGCGTGCAGGGCGGCGATCAGATCGGCGGCGTGCGCTTCCGCCGCCGCGTCGATCGGGCCGCCGCCCTCGATTCGGTCCAGGATCAGCAGGTCCGGCGCCGCGTGATGCACGCCCGGAACCGGGAGCGCGCTCTTCTCCGCGAGATAGGCGAGCATCCAGCCTTCGAGGTCGAGCTTGCCGCCTGCGCCGGCGGTCTTCGCGATCAATCGCCGGCCGTCCGGCAGATCGACCGCGACGACCGATCCCGCAGCGCCGCCGCCGAGCGGGCGCAGCGCCGTCGGGCGCAGGCCCAGCGCTGCGTCGATCGCCGCGGCGAGGCCGGCGGTCATCCGCTCCCCAGCCGGTCGCGCAGGCGGCCGATCCAGCCGCGGCAGCCCGCTTCGATCAGATCGAGGGCGTATTCGTACTCGTCGGCGCCGCCGTAATAGGGATCGGGCACGTCCGCGCGCCCCACCTCCGGCGCGGCGTCGAGGAAGAGCGCGATGCGCTCGCCCGCCGCCCCCGGCGCGGCGCGCAGAAGCTGCGCGTGATGGCCGGCGTCCATCGCGAGCAGCAGGTCGAAGCGCGCGACGTCCGGGCGCTCGAAACGCCGGGCGCGCAGGGCGGAGAGATCGTAGCCGCGCGCCGCCGCCGCGCGCTGCGCCGCACGGGTCGGCGGCTCGCCCACGTGATAGCCGGCCATGCCGCAACTGTCGGCGGCGATGCGGTCGCTCAGACCTTCGGCGGCCAGCATGTGCCGGAACACCCCCTCCGCCGACGGAGACCGGCAGATGTTCCCGGTGCAGACGAACAGGATTCTTAGGTCCGGGGCCGACATGGCGCGCGCTCCCTTTTTGCAGCCGCTTGGGATGGAGGCTACCATGTCGCCCGCCGGCGGATCGGGCAAGCGACGGAGGCGTGCGGGTGGCTGAGGCGATCGAATGGGACGGGCTGGGGCTGGAGCTGGAGCGGGTCGACGGTCCGATCGTGATCCTGACCGGCGCCGGGATTTCCAAGGAATCGGGTCTCGACACTTTCCGCGACGCCGGCGGGATCTGGAGCCGGTACGATCTGGAGGAGGTGGCGACCCCGCAGGGCTTCGCGCGCGATCCGGTCCAGGTGCACGATTTCTACAACCACCGGCGCCGCGAGCTGCAGAAGCCGGAGATCCAGCCCAACCCGGCGCATCGGGCGATCGCGGCGCTGGAGCGCGGCTGGCCGCATCCGGTGCTGACCGTCACCCAGAATATCGACGACCTGCATGAGCGCGGCGGGGCGGAGCGGTTGCTCCACATGCATGGCGAGCTCTTGAAGCTGCGCTGCGGCGCCTGCGAGGCGGTGCAGGACTGGCGCGCCGACGCCTTCGTCGAGACCGAATGCCCCGCCTGCAGTCGGTCGGGCGCGATGCGCCCGCATGTGGTCTGGTTCGGCGAAACGCCCTTCGCGATGGAGGAAATCGACGCGGCCCTGCGCACGGCCGCGCTCTTCGTCGCCATCGGAACCTCGGCCACCGTCTATCCGGCGGCGGGTTTCGTGAAGACGGCGCTCGATTACGGCTGTCCGCTGCGCCTCGAGATGAATTTGGAGGGCACGGACAATTCCGGGCTGTTCGACCGAACGCTGGAAGGGCCGGCGAGCGTCACCGTGCCGGCCCTGGTCGAGCGCCTCCTGGCCGGGCGCGGATGAGCGCTCTCGACGCGCTGCTCGCCCAGGTGCGCGCCTGCCGGCTGTGCGAAGAGCACCTGCCGCTGGGCCCGCGGCCCGTGCTGCGCGCCGCGCCGACGGCGCGCCTGCTGATCGTCGGCCAGGCGCCGGGGACGAAGGTGCACGAGACCGGAATCCCTTGGAACGACCGCAGCGGCGAGCGTCTGCGCGCCTGGATGGCGGTCGATCCCGAGACCTTCTACGACGAGACCCGCATCGCCATCGTGCCCATGGGGTTCTGCTACCCGGGCCGCGACCCGAAGGGCGGCGACAGGCCGCCGAGGCCCGAATGCGCGCCGACCTGGCATGACCCGCTGTTGCAGCATCTCCCGGCCCTGCGCCTCACGCTGCTGATCGGCGGCTATGCGCAGACGCGCTATCTCGGCGGGCGCGACAGCATGACCGAGCGCGTGCGCGCCTTCCGCACCCATCTGGGGCGCGGCGTCCTGCCGCTGCCGCACCCGAGCTGGCGCACCACCCACTGGCAGAAACAGAACCCTTGGTTCGACGCGGAGGTGTTGCCGGTCCTGCAGGCGCGCGTGACGGCGCTGCTCTAACCCCGGGCGCGATCGAAGGCGGCCATGTGGAAGGCGGCTTGGCGCGGGTCGTACGCGTACGCTTTGCCGACGGGGCAGGCGCGCCGCGCGCGGCAGCCTTGATCCTGGCAGTCCCGCCCTTGCGGGCTTCGGATATGGGCGGTGCAGGCGGGGACGTCGTAGCCGTGCGCGACTGTGAAGGCGCCGACTGGACAGGTCGTCAGGCAGGGTTTGTCGGCGCAGGTCTCGCAGGGGCTCGGCCGACCGTCTGGCGCCGGGAGCGCCAATCGCTCCGGCAGCAGCAGCGCGGCGCGATAGGCGTGCCAGAGGCCGTAATCCGGGTGAATCAGCAAACCGAGCGGCGAGGGGTGCGCCGCCTCCGCCCGCCGCGCCCAACGCTGGAAAGGATGGTGGGGCGGCCCGCCGAACGGGTAGAGCGCCTGCGCCCCGAAGGCGGCGGCGATCGGGTCGACGGTCCGGGTCGTCCAGCGGTCCAGCGGGTGCGGCTCCGCCTCGTACGCGTACGCTTCGAAGGCGCGCCACAGGGCGGGCCCGGCGTTCCCGATGAGCAGCAGAGTCCCGGCCTCGATCCCGTCGTCGGCGTCGGGATGGAAGCCGCCGCGCAGGATCAGGCCGTGCGGGACGAGCGCGGCGGCGATCGCGGCCAGCTTCGGATCCGCGGCCACGCGCTCCGCCCTCCTCAGCCGCCGCGCGGCGGGCGCGGTGTCGGCCGCCAGTCCGGCGGCGCCATCTCGAAGCCCGCGAAGTCGAAGGCGGGCGCGACCGTGCAGCCGACCAGCGTCCAACGGCCGAGGCTCTCGGCCGTCTGCCACCAGCCCTTGGGAACCAGGAGCTGAGGCGCTTCGCCGGCCGTGAGGTCCGGGCCCAGGCGGTGCGCCTGCGCGTCATGGCCGTCCGGCGAGAGGGTCAGGGCCAGGGGCCCGCCCGCATGCCAGTGCCAGATCTCGTCCGCGTCGGTTACCCGATGCCAGGCCGACAGGTCGCCGGCCTCCAGCAGATAGTAGATCGCGGTCATCGCCCCGCGCGATCCGTCGCCCGGAACGTGGCGATAGGTCTCGCGATACCAGCCGCCTTCCGGATGGGGGGCGAGGTCCAGGCGCTCGACGATGCGCCGCGCGTCGGGGTCGGTCACCGTGCGGGCGGCCATCTCTGCGCTCACCCCTCGGGCGGGGCGGTCCGGGCGAAGGACGGACGCTGCGCGAAGGCCTCGTACCAGGCCGCCAGCTTGGGCCGCCCCTCGCGCCAGGCGAGATCGGGAAAGCGGAAGTCGAGATAGCCGAGCGCCGTCGCGACCGAGATCTGGCCGAGATCGAGCGGCCCCTCCAGCGGCGTCGGGTCCCGCTCCAGATCGTCGCAGGCGGCGCGGACGGCGGTGCGTTGGCGCTCGATCCACCAATCCTCCGGCAGAGGCGTATCGAGCTTCTGATTGCGCAGCTTCTGCTGCTGCAGCAGCAGCGCGGCGTCCGTGATGCCCTGGCCCAGCGCGTGCGCGCGCAAGGTCCGGCTGCGCGCCGGCTCCTCGGCCGGGATCAGCCGCCCGTCCGGCCGGGCGAGCCCGTCCAGATAGTCGCAGATCACCAGCGAATCGAAGAGCGCCGGGCCGCCGCCGTCCGGGACCAGGGCCGGCACCTTGCCGAGCGGGTTGGCCCCGCGATGCTCCTCGCCGAAGCCGTTGACGGTGATCCGTTCGATCCGGTCGTCCAGGCCGCGCTCGATGGCGGTCATCAGAACCTTGCGGACATAGGGGGAGGTCGGGCTGTGATAGAGCTTCACGGGCGGTCTCTTTCGGTTGCGGCGCGCGGGCGCGCCCGGTGACGTAAGCGGCGACTCAGAAGGAATCCTTGCGTCGGCGCACTTCTGCGAAGACCTGGACGGGCGGCGCCGCGGCGAGGCCGACGGCGGCGGCGAGGCCCCCATCGTCGGCGCGCAGGAAGGGGTTGGTGCGCTTCTCCGCGCCCAGGAGCGAGGGCACGGTCGGCTCGCCGCGGGCGCGGGCCGCGTCGATCTCGCGCGCGCGGGCGGCGAGATCCGGGTTCTCCTCGCCCAGGCTCAAGGCGAAGCGGGCGTTGGCCTGGGTGTACTCGTGCGCGCAATAGACCCGGACGGCGTCCGGCAACGCGCGCAGCTTGGAGAGGCTCGCCCACATCTGCGCCGGCGTGCCTTCGAACAGGCGTCCGCAGCCGAGCGCGAACAACGTATCGCCGCAGAACAGCGCGTCGTCCTCCTCGAACCAATAGGCGATATGGCCGCTCGTGTGCCCGGGAACGTCGAAGACGCGCGCTGTCGCGGCGCCGAAATCGTACGCATCGCCGTCGCCGACCGCCACCTGGATGCCGGGAATGCGGGCGCGGTCGGCGCGCGGGCCGACGATGGTGCAGCCCGTGGCGCGCTGGATGTCCAGATTGCCGCCGACATGGTCGCCGTGATGGTGGGTGTTCAGGATATGCGTGATCCGCCAGCCCAGCCGCTCGGCCTCCGCCAACACCGGCTCCGCGACGGCCGGGTCGACGACGGCGACGGCCCCGCTCTCTTCCTCGCGGACGAGATAGACGTAGTTGTCGTTCAACACGGGGATCTGGCGGATGTCGAGACTCATGGGTTCTCTTTCGACGGTTTCGGCGTCGGCGGCGGGCCTGCATTGAAGCGCAGACGCGCGGCGGCGGGAAGCGAAAATCCCGCCGCCGCGTCGGCGCCTCGGCGCGGCCTAGAGGCTGTAGCCGAGGTCAGAGGCTTCCTGCTTCACCTGCTGCATCGCCTGACGGGCGACGCCCTGGCTCCAGGCCCGCGTGATCTGCTGGGCGGCGCCGACGGCGCGAGGCAGCTTGTCGGCGATCGACTGCCCGGTGGGCGAATCATAGAAGGCGAGCATATGGTCCAATTCCTCGACTGAGAAGGTCTTGGCGTAGACCGGAACCAGCGCCTGCGCCAGCTCGTCGCGTCCGGCGCGGAAGGCGTTGCTGGCGGTCTGCATCAGCGATTCGCGCTCGGTCTCCGACATGCCGGGCGCGTTCTGGTCCAGCATCTTCGCCGTCTGCTGAGCGGCCAGGGGCGCCATCGCCTCGACCGTCCGGTCGACGCGCGTGAGGTCCAGAATCCGCTCGATCTTGCGGCGCTTCTCCGGCGCGACCTCAGCGACGGCCGCTTGCGAGGCGCCGGCCGCGGTCTGGCCGGCCGCGGTCTGGCCGGCTGCGGTCTGGCCGGACGCCGACTGCGCGACGGCGGGCTGCAGGCCTGCGCCGAGGGCCAGGCCGGCGATCGCCAGGGCCGCGGCGGCCGCGGCGCCGGTCGTCTTCGGGGGGAAAGCCATCAACATCTCTCCTGTCGTCCAACGCTTCCAAGGGGAACCGACCGGATCGGTCCGGGCGGTTCGCGAACGGGCGCTCGGCGCGCCCCGTCACCCCCCACCTAATGTCTTGCGCCGCGCGTTGAAGGGGCGGGCGCGCCGCGCGCCGCTTTGCTATAGTGCGCGCCATGTGGACCGACGTCGTCGACCTGAACGATTTCTATCGCAGCGCGCTGGGCAAGACCGCGCGGCAGATGATCCGACTCGGCGTGCGCCGGATGTGGCCGAACGTCACGGGCGACGTGGTGGTCGGGCTCGGCTACGCCACGCCCTATCTCAAGCAGTTCGACGGCGAGGCGGAGCGGGTCGTCGCCGTCATGCCGGCCTATCAGGGCGTCACCCGCTGGCCGCGCGAAGCGCCGAACCGCGCCGCCCTGTCGGACGAGACGGCGCTGCCCTTCCCGGACATGTCGGTGGACCGGCTGCTGCTGGTCCATGCGGCCGAAAACACCGAGCATCTGCGCCTGATGATGCGCGAATGCTGGCGCGTGCTGAACGGGGCCGGGCGCCTGCTGACCGTCGTGCCGGCGCGGCGCGGGGTCTGGGCGCGCAGCGAGCGAACCCCCTTCGGCCACGGCAAGCCCTTCAGTCGCGCCCAGGTTCAGCGCCTGCTGCGCGACGCCCAGTTCGATCCGACGCAGGCGGCGCGCGCGCTCTACATCCCGCCGGTGCGCTGGCCGATGCTGCTGCACAGCGCCCCCGCCTGGGAGCGCGTCGGCGGGCGCTGGTTCGCGAATTTCGGGGGCGTGCTGCTGATCGAGGCGCAGAAGCGGATCTACGCCGCCACGCCTGCGCGCCGGGAGCGCGCGAGGCGGCCGCGCCTGCTGCCCATGCCGGCGCCCCAACTCACGGGACGGGCCGCGGCGCCGGATTCGTGAGGGCTCACGCCGGTTTCGCCTGACGCTGGAGCGGGCGCTCGTCGATCGGCAGGTGGATCAGCGCGGCGAGCAGGCCGAGGACGACCCCCGCCCACCAGACCGCATCGTAGCTGCCGACCGTATCGTAGAGATAGCCGCCCAGCCACACGCCGGAGAAGCTGCCGAGCTGGTGGCTCAGGAAGACGATCCCGAACAGCGTCGCCATGTAGCGCACGCCGAACACCTGGGCCACGATCCCGGTCGTCAGCGGCACGGTGGAGAGCCACAGGATCCCCATCGCCGCGGCGAACAGGAGGATCGTCGTCTCGGTCTTCGGGGCCAGCAGCAGGGCCGTGATCGCGATCGCCCGCAGGAAATAGATGCCGGCGAGGCCCGAGCGCTTCGACCAGCGCTGCCCGTAGGCGCCGCTGGCGAAGGAGCCTGCGATGTTGAACAGCCCGATCAGCGCCAACGCGTAGGCGCCGATCGCCGGATCGAGCCCCAGGTCGCCGATATAGGCCGGGAAATGCACCGTGATGAAGGCGACGTGGAAGCCGCAGACGAAAAAGCCGACGGTCAGCAGCACATAGCCCCGATGCGCCGCCGCCTCCTTGACGGCCGCGGCGAGGCCCAGATCCTCCAGCGGCTCGCCCTCCTGCTTCGTGACGCCGGGCAGGATGAAGGCGAGCGGGATGATGACCAGCGTCGCCGCGCCCAGGATGAGCAGCGCGTCCTGCCAGCCCAGCGCCTCGATCAGCCCCTGACCCAGCGGCGAGAACAGCACCTGGCCGAGCGAGCCGGCCGCCGTGCCGAGGCCGAGCGCCAGCGAGCGCCGCTCCGGCCCCACCGCCCGCGCCATCGCCGCAAGCGCCAGCGAGAAGGCGGTGAAGGCGACGCCCAGGCCCGTCAGCACGCCGCCGGTGAGTTGCAGCATGAGGCCGCTGTCCGACGCCGCCATCCCGAAGATCCCGGCCATATAGACCAGCGCGCCAAGCGCCAGCACGCGCGGCGCGCCGTAGCGGTCGGCCAGCGCCCCCGCCGCCGGCAAGCCCAGACCCCAGAACAGGTTTTGCAGCGCCATGGCGAGCGCGAAGGTTTCGCGGCTCCACCCCTGGGCGAGCGTCATGGGCTCCAGGAAAAGCCCGAAGGCGGAGCGCACGCCAAATCCGACGAGCGAGATCAGGCATCCCGCCAGCAGCACGATCAAGGGCGTGCGCCAGGGCGCGGCGGCCGGTTGGGCGGATTGGCTCACGGACGCAGTCCCCCTCATCGCCAGCAATCGACGTCGGTTGCGGTCACACCAAGGTTATGGTCACACCAATAAGCCGCTTCCGCCGGCGGCGCCAGGGGCGCGACGGGACCGACACCCGTGATCGCCGCGCCAAGGTCCCCGCCGCGCCAAGGTCCCCGCCGCGCCCTGGGGCCCCTTGCGAGCGGCGGCCCGACGGGCTAGACCGGCCAACCATAAATCGCCGCGGCGCCGCGTTACAGCAGCAAGAGGACGTTTGCATGTCGGAACGGGTTGAATCGATCCTGCTGAACAACATCCCCGCGATCCTGCGGCTGGTGGCCGGAAACCTCGACGCGAAGCGGCAACTTGCGGTGCGCAATGCGCTGGTCGCGATGGCGGGGGAGCTCTCGACCGAGCGGACGATCGCGATCTCCGACGAGGACGGCCAAGCCAGGATCGAGGGGCTGATGCGCGCCCATGAGGCGGTCGAGCAGAAGCTCTCCAGCCTGCCCGCCGACAAGCGCGGCGGCGCGGCGGCCGAACAGCTCGCGCTGTGCGGTCAGGCGCTGGCAGAGATGCGGGATTCCTTCGAACTTGCGCTGGAGGAAGGGCTGTCCGCCCGGGTCAATGTCCGCCGGCTCGCCGACGCCATCCAGGACGCGGATTGACCGCTCGCGCCGCCGCTCAGCCCGATGCGGCGCCCTGTGAGGCGCGGCGCGCCGCGAACAGGAAGGCGGCGAGGCCGAGCGCGCCGGCGCCGATCAGCACGGACAGCGCGAACCCGTAGCCGCCGACCGTCCAGAGCAGCGATCCCGCGAAAGGCGCGAGCGCGAAGGCCCCGAGGAAGGCCGTCCCCAACGCGCCGGACACCGCGCCGAAATCGGCTTCGCCCAGGAGGTCGCGGGTGATCACCGGCTTCATGATGCTGGTGACGCCGGCGCCGGCCCCCAGCAGCGCGGCGAAGGGGATCAGCATCAGCGGCGAGGCGGCGGCGCCCAGCAGCGCCGCCATCGCCCCGATGAGGGCCAGGAAACAGGCCGCGGTGATCGTCCGGCTGCTGACCCGCCGCTCCACCGCCAGCATGAGAAGCCGTCCGGCGACCTGCATGGGCCCGATCGCCGAGGCGGTCAGCACGGCGAGCGCCGGCGCCACTCCGCGCTCGTCCAGGATCGGCAGCAGATGATTGATCGCGACCCCGTGGACCAGCGCCAGGCTGGCGAAGGCCGCCGCCAGCAGCCAGAAGACGGGCTCCCCCGCCAGACGGCGGCGCGCGCCCGCGCTCGGTCCTGAACGGGCCTCTTCTCGCCGGCCATGATGCGCGGCGTGCTCCCGCTCCAGCCGGCGTGCGCCGAACCAGGCGAGCGGCGCCGCGATCAGCAGCACGGCGGCCCCGAAGACCACCAGCGTTTCGCGCCAGCCGATCGTCTCCGACAGCCAATGCGCGCTGGGAAAGGACAGGGTGCCGGCCAGGCCGGCGATCAGCGTGATCCGCGTGATCGCGCCCCGCGCCGCCGCGCCCCGCGCCCGCGTCACCATCGAGAAGCAGGGGATGTAGAGCCCGCCCGCCATCACGAGGCCCAACAGCAGCCAGATCAGCGTGAAGACCCAATAGCTCTCCGCCAGCGCCAGAGCGGCGACCAGAAGGCCGCCGGCCGCGGCGCAGCCGGCCAGCAACGCCGCCCCGCGCCCGCGGTCGATCAGCCGCCCCGCCAATGGCGAGGCGACGGCGGAGACCGCGATCGCGAGCGTAAAGGCGGCCGTCAGTTCGGTCTTGCTCCAGCCGGTCGCCGTCTCGAACCGCAACAGCATTGCGGGAAACATGTAATAGACGCCGGCCCAGATGATCGTCTGGGCGGCGGCGAGACTCCAGACCGGCGCGTCGACCGACCGGCCGCCGCTTCGCGTCTCATCGGAACGGGGCGCCGCCTGCACCGGGCTCTCCTCGCATCGCCGCCGGGCGCATTCCTCGCCCGGCGGCGGCGAGCCTAGCGCATGCGCGCGTCGGGACAAGCGTCCAGGCGGCCGCCGGCGCTAGCCCTGTCGCATCGTGGTGAGGAAGCGTCCGACCGCGTCGCGCAGCGATTCGGCCTGGCGGGCAAGGTCGCCGGCGGCGTCGAGCAGGTCGCCGGCCGACCGGCCCGTTTCCTGGGCGGCCTCGGTGACGCCGCCGATCGTGTCCGTCGCCGCGCGCGTGCTGTCGGCGGCCTCGTGGACGTTGCGGGCGATCTCCTGGGTGGCCGCGTTCTGCTCCTCCACGGCGGCGGAAATCCCGCCGGCGATCTGCTGCGTCTCGTCGATGATGTCGCCGATGGTCTGGATCGCGGAGACGGCTTCCTGCGTCGCGCCCCGCATCCCCTCGACCTGCCGGGTGATGTCCTCGGTGGCTTTCGCGGTCTGGTTGGCGAGGCTCTTCACCTCGCCGGCGACGACGGCGAAGCCCTTGCCGGCCTCGCCGGCGCGGGCGGCCTCGATGGTCGCGTTGAGCGCCAACAGGTTGGTCTGGTCCGCGATGTCGCGGATGAGGTCGATCACCTTGCCGATATGGCTGGCGGCCTCCGCCATCTGCTCCACCTTGCCGTCGGCGTCCGCGGCGGCGGCGACGGCCTTGTCCGCGACCTCGGTCGAGCGCGAGGCGGACTGGCCGATCTCCTGGGTGGAGGCCGCCAACTCTTCGGCCGCCGCGGCGACCGTCTCCACATTGGCGCTGGCCGAGCCCATGGAGTCTCGGACCTGCTCCGCCCGGTGCGAGACGTCGGTCGCCTGACCGCGCATGCCGCCCGCCGCGCCCTCGATCTGTGCGGCCGCCGAGGCGACGGCGTCGACCACCCCGAGGACGGAGTTCTCGAAGGTCGCGGCCATCTCCGTCACCCGCGCGTCGCGGGACTGCATGTAGGCCACGGCCTCGTTGCTGGCCTCCGCCGAGCGCCGGAACTCGCCCTGCAGCCCGTCCAGCAGGATGCGGCGGAAGAACTTCCCGTCCGCCACATGTTTCAGGGAGGCTTCCGATTCGCGCGTGAAGGCGTCGACCACGTCCAAGAGTTGGTTGAGCGCATGCTGCAGGTCCGTCGCGGGGCCGTCCGGCGTGACGCCGATGACGCGCGCCTCCATGTCGCCGGCGGCGGCGCGGCGGCAAATCTCGGCGGTGCGCGCGATTTCCTCTTCGAGAGACCGCCCGTTGGCGCCGGACGCGCCGGCGGCGCGGCGGCTAAAGCGCGAGAACCAGTTCTTCATAGGCCATACCCGACTCCGCGACGGTCTTTGACAACAGAGCCCCCGCCGCCGCCATGCCGTCGCGGGCGTTCGCATGGCGGGCTTCTTCGGCGCGCAGGGCGGCGTAAATCGGCTCGATTTTCTCGACCGCCTCCCGGCGCGGCGCCCGGCGGTTCGAATGATAACCGACGGTCGCGCCGGAGGCGTCGTAGGTCGGCGTGACATGGGCGAAGACCCAGTAATGGTCGCCGGACTTGGTCATGTTCTTGACATAGGCGAAGACCTCCCGGCCGGCCGTCACCTCGTCCCAGAGCAGCTTGAACGCCGCGCGCGGCATGTCCGGGTGGCGGACGATCGAATGGGGCGCGCCCAGAAGTTCGTCCTCGCGAAAGCCGGCCACCTGCAGGAAGACGTCGTTGGCGTAGGTGATGCGGCCCTTGAGATCGGTCTTCGAGACGATGAAGCGCGTCGGCTCGAAGAAGACCTCGCGTCCGGACGGCTTAACCGCGTACTTGGCCATGGCGGCGTCCCTCAGACGGTGAAGATGAACCGCTCGTAGGTCAGGCCCGTCTCGGCGACGACCTCTCGCAGCAGCCGGTCGCTCGCGGCCAAGCCGTCCTTGGCGTTGCGCGCGCCGGTTTCCCGCGCGCGAAGCCTGGCGTAGAGCGGCTCAATCTGGGCGAGCGCGTCCGCGCGCGGCGCGCGACGGTTCGAGTGGTAGCCGACGATCTCGCCGGTCGGCCCCCGGGTCGGCGTCACATGCGCCAGAACCCAGTAATGGTCGCCGTTGCGCGCCATGTTCTTGACGTAGGCGAAGATCTCGGACCCGGCCTTCAGGCGCTCCCAGAGCAGCTTGAAGACCGCCCGGGGCATGTCCGGGTGGCGTATGATCGAATGCGGCCGGCCCAGCACCTCCGCCTCCGCATAGTCGGAGAGCCGCAGGAAAACGTCGTTCGCGTATCGGATGCGCCCGCGCAGGTCGGTCTTCGAGACGATGATCTCGCTCTCGCCGAACGTCCGCGCGCGCCCGGTCGGCGCAATGGCGTTGGGGGCCATGCTGTGTCTGTCCTCGGGTTGGAGTCGGCGGGGCGGCGCTCCGAGCCGACGATCCCGCGTTGACCGATCTGTACCGCGCAGCGGTTAGCAAAGGGTTAATGACCGCAATTTTACAGCGGATTGACGCCCATCGCCTCGGTTGAAGCGCGGCCTGGAGTTGGGCAACATGCGCGATGAACAAGGGCGGCGCCGCGGCGGCGCCGTACCCTGAGCGTCCGTCCGCATCGCGAGGCGGGGCGCGACAACGGAACAGAGGGGAAAGGGGCCCATGTCCGAAGTGCACGTCTATCCGGTGTCGAAGGAGATCGCGCAGTCTGCGTGGATCGACAACGACACCTATCTGAAGATGTACAAGCAGTCTGTGGAGGATCCGGACGGCTTCTGGGCCGAGCACGGCAAGCGCGTCGATTGGATCAAGCCCTTCACCAAGGTGAAGGACGTGAACTTCACGGCGCCGGGCGTGTCCATCAAGTGGTTCTACGACGGCGCGCTGAACGCCTGCTACAACTGCGTCGACCGGCATCTGGAGAAGCGCGGCGACCAGGTGGCCATCATCTGGGAAGGCGACGAGCCGACGGAAGACGCCAGCATCACCTACAAGGAACTGCACGAAGCCGTCTGCCGGCTGGCCAACGCCCTGAAGGCGCGCGGCGTGAAGAAGGGCGACCGGGTCTGCATCTACATGCCGATGATCCCCGAAGCCGCTTACGCCATGCTGGCCTGCGCGCGCATCGGCGCGGTCCATTCGATCGTCTTCGGCGGGTTCTCGCCGGACGCGCTCGCCGGCCGCATCCAGGATTCCGAATGCACCGTGGTGATCACCGCGGACGAGGGGCTGCGCGGCGGCCGCAAGGTGCCGCTCAAGGCGAACACCGACAAGGCGCTGGAGAGCTGCCCGTCCGTCGACACGGTCCTCGTGGTCAAGCGCACCGGCGGGGCGATCGATTGGTCCGAAGGCCGCGACGTCTGGTATCACGAGGCCGTCGCGGCGACCGACCCGGACTGCCCGTGCGAGGAGATGAATGCGGAGGATCCGCTTTTCATCCTTTACACCTCCGGGTCCACCGGAAAGCCGAAGGGCGTGCTGCACACCACCGGCGGCTATCTGGTCTACGCCTCGATGACGCATCAGTACGTCTTCGACTATCACGACGGGGACATCTATTGGTGCACCGCGGACGTCGGCTGGGTCACGGGCCACAGCTACATCGTCTACGGACCGCTCTCCAACGGGGCCGTGACGCTGATGTTCGAGGGCGTGCCCACCTATCCCGACGCCTCGCGGCATTGGCAGGTGATCGACAAGCACAAGGTCAACATCTACTACACCGCGCCGACCGCCATCCGCGCCCTGATGCGCGAGGGCGACGATCCGGTGAAGAAGACCGACCGGTCGAGCCTGCGCATCCTCGGCTCGGTCGGCGAGCCGATCAATCCGGAAGCCTGGCGCTGGTATTACGAGGTCGTCGGCGAGGAGCGCTGCCCGATCGTCGACACCTGGTGGCAGACGGAAACCGGCGGCATCCTGATCACCCCGCTGCCGGGGGCGACGGACCTCAAGCCCGGCTCGGCGACGCGGCCCTTCTTCGGCGTGCAGCCGCAGATCGTCGACAATGAAGGAAACCCGATCGAGGGCGCGGCCGAAGGCAATCTCTGCATGGTCGAAAGCTGGCCCGGCCAGATGCGCACGGTCTATGGCGACCATGAGCGCTTCGAGCAGACCTACTTCATGACCTACAAGGGCAAGTACTTCACCGGCGACGGCTGCCGCCGGGACGAGGACGGCTATTACTGGATCACCGGACGCGTCGACGACGTGATCAACGTCTCCGGCCACCGCATGGGCACGGCGGAGGTGGAAAGCAGCCTCGTCGGCCATCATCAGGTGGCGGAGGCCGCCGTGGTCGGCGCGCCGCACGACCTGAAGGGCCAGGGCATCTACGCCTATGTCACCCTGAATGTCGGCGAGGAGCCCTCGGACGCCCTCAAGAAGGAGCTGGTCCAATGGGTGCGCAAGGATATCGGCCCGATCGCCAGCCCGGACTGGATCCAGTGGGCGCCCGGCCTGCCCAAGACCCGGTCGGGCAAGATCATGCGCCGGATCCTGCGCAAGATCGCCGAAGACGATTACGGCAGCCTGGGCGACACCTCGACCCTGGCCGATCCGGCCGTCGTCGAGGATCTGATCGAAAACCGGCAGAACCGGAAGGACGCATGACGGCGCTCCCATAGGCGAGGCTGACAGCACGGGCGGGGCCGACGGCTCCGCCCGCGCTTGTTCCGGCGGTCGGCCGGTCTGTAAGGGCTGTCCCCATGGCCTGCCGGACGATCTGATTCGCGGCCGTCGTCGACGCCTGTCTCGCCGCGCTGCCTGGCCTGGGGAGCGACCCGCCGGCCTTGGCGGGGACGCCGCCGCCGGAGCCGCCCAGCCTCTCGCAGCCGACGGCTGCGCCGATCGAAACCGCGCAGTGAGCCGTTTCAGGCGCGGGACCTGAGCGGGGGGGCGCCGACGGCGGCCCGTCGGGCGGTTCTGTTTCGCCGATGGGTTGTGAGCCGCAAGCTATTGAACTCAAACCTAATTCTTTGTCTCTCTTAAGAGAATTTTTACGCATGCGACGGACACTCCGCCAATCGCTCTCACCGGTGCGTCAGCGACGACGCCCCGACGTCGCGGAGCGCCTCCGTGCGACGTCACGCCGGCCGCCGACTCCCGGCGCGATCACGACATCAGGGTAAAGGCCGGCAATGACCTTGGACGCTCGCGAGTTGCTCAATTGGCGCTATGGCGTGTGCCCGATCGGTGCGGCGGCGGAGCGCTTCGGCCCCTTCGCGCCGGTCGTCGATCTCTGGCGGGGCCGCATTCCGGACGGCCGCCTTCTGCCCGGCCGCGGGGCTTTCGACGTCGTCGACTTCAAGCCGTGGCTGGGCCGCATCTTCATCGCGCGCGTCGAGCGGGAGCCGTTCGATTTGCGCTTCGTGCTGTGGGGCGTGACGCTGAGCGCGTGGTGGGGCGTCGACTACACGAACAAGACGCTGGGATCGGAATCGAACAATCCCGAACTCTGGCGATTGGTCGAACTGGCCTATTTCCAGGAGATGGAGCGAGCGCCGTTTATCGGCCTCTCGCACGGGTATCTCGATCAGCATGATCGCTCTCACATCAAGGTCATGGGTCTCGACCTGCCGCTGGGCGAGGGCGATCGGCTGGAGCATGTCCTGTCCTTCCATATGCGCATCGAATTGAAGCAGACGCCCGAGAGCCTGATGCCCGACTGCCCGATCGCGCGCTACTTCTGAGGGCGCGCCGCCGTCGCGTCCGATGCTCGTTCGCAGTTTCCACTTTGTTAACTTATGCGACTTAGGATTGCGTATCGAACCCTGGAGGAAGCGCTGGATGGACGAAGATCCTCTCCGCTTGGCCGCGCAGGCGGTCGAGCCGTTGCAGCAGATGGACGTTCCGCCTGCGCTGCAGGAATCGATCGCCCGTCACCAAAGCCACCTGGCGTCGCTCGCGGCCTCGCTGCTGGCGGCGGGGTGCGAGAAGGACATGGTGGTGACGAGCGTCGAGACCGCCTTCGCCTCCTACAAGGAGGAACTGATCGCGGCGATTCTCGCGCTGAAGGAGGCGAACCATGATCGCTGACGAGAAGCTGACGGACGAAGAGGCGCGCATCCGCGCCCTGCGCCGCTATCGCGTCCTCGACACCGAGACCGAGAAACCGTTCGAGAAGATCGTCGGTCTGGTCGAGCAGATTCTGAACGTGCCGATCTGCGCGGTGAGCCTGGTCGATTCCGACCGCCAATGGTTCAAGGCGAGCCGGGGGCTCGAGGTCTGCGAGACGCGGCGGGACATCTCTTTCTGCACCCACGCGATCCAGACACCGGAGCCCATGATCGTGCAGGACGCGCAGCAGGACCCGCGGTTCGCCGCGAACCCGCTGGTCACCGGCGCGCCGCATATCCGCAGCTACGCCGGCGCGCCGTTGCAGACGCCCGAGGGATACAATGTCGGCAGCCTGTGCGCCATCGACGTGAAGCCGCGTGCCTTCCCCGACAGCGAGATCGCGATCCTGTCGAACTTCGCGAACTTGGTGGTGGAAGAACTGGAGCTGCGCCTCGCCGCCTCCAGCGACCTTCTGACCGGCGTCCTGACGCGTCGGGCCTGGCGCGACGGCGCGGAGGCGGAGATCTCGCGCGCCCGGCGGCACGACCGGCCCATGGCGGTCGCGCTGTTCGACATCGACCGCTTCAAGGCGATCAACGATTCCTTCGGCCATCCGACCGGCGACCGGGTGATCCAGGCGGTCAGCGCAGCCTGCGCGGACGTGCTGCGGGCGACCCAGACGATCGGCCGCTGGGGCGGGGAGGAGTTCGCGATCCTGCTGCCGGAATGCGATCTTTCCGCCGCGGCGACCGTCGCGGAGCGGTGCCGTCAGGCCATCGAGGCGTTGGAGATCCGGTCCGACGCCGGCGCGCCCTGTCCCGTCACGGCCAGTTTCGGGGTGGCGACGCTCGGCGGGCCCGGCGACGACGCCGAGGTCTTGGTCGCCCAGGCGGACGCCGCCCTCTATCGGGCCAAGAACGCCGGCCGCAACCGCGTGGAGGCGTGCGCGACCGCCTGAGCGCGCGTTGACCGAGGCGTCGCGCATTCGGCGAAAATTGCAGACGGTTCCAATGGCCGCCGTCCGGTTGCTATGCTAGCTCCGCGTTGGGAAGGGCGCTCACGCGAAGGAACGCAAACGGTGCTCATACAGGGCCTCCGTGAAGGCGATGCACGGGCGCACGCCGCGCCGCGGCCAGGGGCGTGGGCGCGCGACGCTTCGGGCGGTTGCTCGCCGCGGCGCTTTGCCGCAAGCTTCCAGCCGGAAGCGCGCAGCCACCCAAAAGCGCGCTCAATCGAGGAAGCGCTGCGATGATCGAGCTCATGCTATCGTCCGGAGGCGTTGAGGGCCGGAACGAAGGCGTTGCGCTGGTCGGCGAGAGCGAGGCGTGGGCCGACCCGGACTTCGCCGTCGCCTGCCGGGTCGCCGATATCTGGGCGGACCTTCAGGCGGATCTCGAGCCGGGCGCGCGTCCGACGCGTCATGACGTCGACCCGTTGCGCTTCGGCGCGGCGTTGCTGCCGCATCTCGTATTGATCGACGTGCTGGCGCAGGATCGACCGGGCGGTCCGCGCGATTTTCGCTTTCGGCTGTTCGGCTCCCGCCATGAGTCCGAATACGGCGGCGATCTGACCGGTCGCACCCTGTCCGAGGTTGCGCGCGAGAGCCCGGACGCCGAAGCCCTGGCCGCCTTCCTGGACGCCGCGGTCGACGCGACGGCCCCGACCTATGTGCGCTTCAGCTATCGCAGCCGTGGACAGGTGGTCCATTACGCGCTGGCGGTGGCCTTGCCCCTCTTCGACGAGACGGACGCCGTCTCGCACCTGCTCGTGGCTGCGGACTGGCGCTCTCCGGAGTAAGGGCCGCCCGCTCAATACCAGCGGTAGGAGAGCGGGCTATCGGCATGGTGGCGCCGACGAAAGGGGTTCTACGATTGATAAATTTGTGCAAAAAGTCCGACCGTTGCGCGCCGGAGGGAGCGCGCTCCGCGCTATCCCACCGAGGCCATGTGCAAGGCGCTCGACACCCGCGCGGCGTCGGACTTTGGGACGCCCTACTATGAGCCGGCGCGCCGGCTCTATCGCTATTGGGGCTCGCTTGTCGGCACGAAGCCGCGCAAGGCGCTGTCGCCCTTGGCGATCGGCGCGCCGCTGCTGCCGCACGCCAGCCTGGCGCGCGTGCTCGACGGCGGCGCGGATGTGCGCTACGAGCTGATCGGCGCCGCTCTGCACGCGGCCGCGCCGCGCCTGAAGCCGGGGGCCCTCGCCAGCGATCCGCTGCGGGTCGATCCGGCGAACCGGCTGATCTTCGATCGCCTGACCGGGGCGGCGCGCGCTCAGCGCCCGCTCGCTTTCCGGGCCTGGTTCAAGGCGCTGGACGGCCGGCCGCGCGCCCTCTTCACGCTGGTTCTGCCGCTGGGGCTCGATCCCGACGCGCCGGCCTCGTCGGATCTGTTGATCGGGGTCTGGCCGTTGCCCGGCGGGGAGCGAACGGCCCGGTCGGTCCACCCCGCGACGGCGCAGGACGTCACCCAGGCCTTTCTAGCGTCGGCGGCGTGAGCCGCGGCCAGGTGTCGGAGAGCCGGTAGCCGCCGGGCCAGGGGTCCGCGGGGTCCAGACGCAATTCCGCCATGCCTGTAATCCAGGCGCGGCCGGAGATTTCCGGGCGCACGGCCGGCGTTCCGTCGCCCAGCGTCGCAGTTCCCAGAATCCGGCACGCGAACCGGGACTCCAGGATCGAGCGGCCGATGAAGCGCTCGCCCACCGCCAAGAGGCCGCGCGCGTGCAGCGTCGCCATCCGGGCCGAACAGCCGGTGCCGGTCGGCGAACGGTCGATCTTCCCCGGCCGGATCGCGACCGCGCTGCGCGCGGTCTTCACCCCGTCCGCCGTCTCGAGCGGCGCGGCGATCTGACAGAAGGAGATATGATCCCAGCCGGGCGGGTCCGGATGCCGGAAGCCGATCTGCTCGTTCGCCGCCGCCGTGATCCGGACGCCGATCTCCGCCAGCTCGCGCGCCTCGTCGGGGGCGATGGCGAAGCCGAGCGCGGCGGCGTCCGCGATCACGAAACTGTCCCCGCCATAGGCGATGTCGACCGCGATCGTCCCGAGCCCCGCCACCTCCAAGGGCGCGTCCAGGGCGGCGGCGAAGGAGGGCACGTTGGCCAGCGTGACGCGCTCCGCCCGGCCCTCGCGGCAGGCGACGCGGGCCTCCACCAGACCGCCCGGCGCCTCCAGGGTGACAAGGGTTTCCGGCTCCGCGACCGGGACGCGCCCGGTTTCCACCAGCACGGTGGCGACGCAGATCGCGTTGGAGCCGGACATCGGCGGCGTGTCCTCCGGCTCCATGATGATCCAGCCCGCGTCGGCGCGCGGGTCAACCGGCGGGACCAGCAGATTGACATGGCGGAAGACGCCGCCGCGCGGCTCGTTCAGAACGAAGGCGCGCAAGGCCCCGTCCTCGGCGACGAATCGGGACTGCTCCCAGATCGTGTCGCCGGGAAGCGGCGCGACGCCGCCGACGATCACGTCGCCGACCTCGCCCTCGGCGTGGCATTGCACGATCTGGATCAGCCGGGCGCTCCGCATGTCCGACGACGCTCCCTCGGGCGGCGCACCGTCAGAGCCCGCCCATCTTGCAGATCTTCTTCCAGGCGGGTTCCGGGATCGGCATGACCGACAGGCGCGACTGGCGGATCAGCGGCAAGTCGGCGAGGTCCGGCTCCGCCTTGATGTCGGCCAGCGTCACGGGGTCGGGAACGGCCTCGACCGCCTTCACGGTCACCATGCCGAAGCGGCCGGAGGCGTCGGTCGGGTCGGGGTGGTACTCCTCGATCACCTCGACGATCCCGACGACGCGCTTCTCATTGACCGAGTGATAGAAGAAGGCGCGGTCGCCGACCTTCATGGCCTTCATATTGTTGGAGGCCTGGTAGTTGCGCACGCCGTCCCAGCCCTCGCCCTCGTCCCCTTTGGCGACCTGGTCGTCCCACGACCAGGTTCCCGGCTCGGACTTCATCAGCCAGTAGCTTCGCGCCATCTCGCGTCGGCCCTCCCGGTCCGTCAGGCCGCCTGCTCGGCCACGTTCGGGCCGCGCGGGAAGATGTCCTGATACATCGTGATCTTCTGCATGTCGTAGACGCCCGCCTTGGTGAAGGGCTCTTCCGAAATCCAGGCGCGCGCGGCCTCGACGCTGGGGAAGTCGATGACCATCAGGCTGCCGATCGGCGTCTCTCCATCGTCGGCGATCAGCGGCCCGGCGCAGAAGATGTCGTCCTTCTTGGTCGCCAGATAGTCGCGGTGCTGCGGGCGCAGCTCCATGCGCTTCTCGACCATGCCCGGCGCGTCGACGAGGTGAAAACAGATCAGCATAAGGGGCGCTCCTGTCGTTGTTGGCGGTGATTGTCTCAGGCGGCGCGAGCGTAACGCCCCCGTCCGAGGATTGAAAGGCCGACCCCCAGGATCGCATAGCCGGCGCACAGCAACAGGATCGTGCGCATCGTCACGCCCGCGTCGATCAACAGCCCGAGCGCCGCCGGCGAGGCCGCCGTGCTGAACACCATCAAGGCCGTGGTCAGCGCGCGGATCGCCCCCAGATGGCGCACGCCGTAGACCTCCGCCCAGAGCGCGGAGCTCAGCGTCTGCGTCATGCCGGCGTTGGCCCCGGCGACCGCCATGAAGAGCCAGATGGTCAGCCAATGCTCGCCCAGCGCCAGAAGCACGCAGGCCACGGCCATGGGCGGCAGGAAGTAGGGCAGCGACCGCGCCGCCCCGATCCGGTCGATCAGCGCGCCGTAGGCGAGCCCCGCCGGCGCCGTCGCGGCCGCATAGGCGACGAAGGCGGCGGAATAGGCGGTCATGGACCACCCCTTCACCGCGACCAGATGAACCTGGTGGAAGAAGATTCCGGTGATGATGAAACTGGGCGCCAGCACCGCCGGCAGCACCAGATAGAAGCGCGGGTCGCGCAGCACCTGCGCCCGGGTCCAGGAGCCGCCGGCCCGGTTGCGCCCGTCGCCGCCCGCTGCGGCGTCGGCCCGCTCCTCCGCGGCCATGCGCTCCAGAAAGCGGCGCTGGCGCGCGCCGTGGCCGCCCAGCAACGCAAGCTGCGCCGGCAGGAAGCCGACCAGCATGACCGCCGCGCATAGGAGCCACATCTCCCGCCAGCCGGCCCAGGCCATGACGGCGACCGCGGCCAGCGGGAACACCGCCTCCCCCAGCGGGTAGCCGAGCCCGCCGATCCCGACCGCCCGTCCCCGGCCCGCCGTGAAGTAGCGCGCCAGGCTGGTCGCGCCCGTGTGGCTGAGCAACCCTTGTCCGAAGTGGCGCAGCATGAAGAGCGCGAGCCCGAGCAGGAGCAGGCTCTCCGCGCGGCTCATCAGCGCGCAGGCGGCGGCCAGTCCGAAAACGATGGCGGCCGTCCACAGCCGCAGGTCCAGCTTGTCGATCAGCTTGCCGGTCCAGATCAGCGCGCCGGCGCTCGCAAGCGTCGCCAGGGAATAGAGCGCGCCGAAACCGCCGTGCGACAGCTCGAAGGCGGCGCGGATCTCGCCGCCCGACAGCGCGATGAAATAGGTCTGGCCGAAACTGCTGGCGAAGGCGGCGGAGAGCCCGAAGCCCAAGAGCTTGGGGTCGGCGCGTAGGAAACCGGCCGGCGCGCCGGCTTGGGCCGTCGGGGCGTCCGCCATCCCCCGTCTATCCGGTCCGTCCAGCGTCGGCGGCGCAATCGACACAGGTTGGAATTGCGGGATCGGCCTGCAGACGCCGGGCGCCGATCGGCTCGTCGCAGACGACGCAATAGCCGTAGTCGCCGGCCTCCAACCGTTCGAGCGCCGCCTTGATCCGGGCCAGCTCGGCGTCGCGGCGCCGGTTCTGGGCCAGCGCCATCTCCTGGCCTTGCAGCGCGTCCATGCGCGACAGCCGCCCGACGCTCTGCTGGTCGAGGGTGACGGGCCGGCGGCTCTCGGCGCTGACCTGTCCAAGGGCGCGCACCGCGTCGCGGCGCGCCTCGAGCGCGTCGCGCACGGCCGCGGGATCGAAATCTGGATAGTCTTCCGTCATGGCGCGAGCGATAGCACGCCCCGGCGCGCGGATCACGCCTTGAGCGGCGTGTCGGCCCGGTCGTCCCCTGGGTCCTCGGGGTCGATCGCGTCCGGCGCGCGCTCGTCGGGCGCCAGCGGCGGCTCGGGCAGATCGTCCGAGACGGGTTCCGCCGCCGCATCCGGCTCCGGCCAGTCTATCTCGGGGTTGAGCGACGCGGTGACCGGGGTCGACGCGGCGGGCACCGCCACATAGGCGCCCTGCTCCTCCAGCGGTCGCGCGGCCCGGCGCGTGATGCGGTAGAGCGCGAACAGCCCGAGCAGCGTCTGCAGCGCCGCCAGCGCCCAGAAGTATCCCCAGGGCCCGACCCAATCCATCGCGACCGCGGCGATCATCGGTCCGGCGATGGAGCCGAGCCCGATCATCATCACCAGCGTTCCCGACGCGCGCACCATCTGCTTCGGCGTCAGGAAGTCGTTGGTGTGCGCGATGCACAGCGAGTAGAGCGGCTGGTTGAAGCCCCCGAACAGCGCCATCGCCGCGAACAGAAGCCAGCCGAGTTGGCCGGTGGCCAGCGCCCCCGCGGCGGCGGCGAGCGCCGCGCAGAAGGTGGTGACGGTCAGCACCAGACGGCGGTCTAAGATGTCGGAGAGCCGGCCGATCGGCCAAGTCAGCAGCATGCCGCCGATGAAGGCGCTCATCATGAAGATCGAGGTCTCGCCGACGGTCAGGCCTGCGCGCGTCGCGAAGACCGCCCCCATGCCGAAAAACAGCCCCTGCGTCGCCCCCACCAGAAAGGCGCCGACGACGCCCAGCGGGGACGCCTGATAGAGCCGCTTCAGCGACATGTTCTCCGGCTGGTCCACCACCGGGGCCGGCGCTGCGGACAGCAGGATCGGAATCACCGCGAAGGACATCAGCACGGAAATCAGGATGAAGGGCGAGAAGGCCAAAGGATCGGCCGCGCCCAGCAGCAGGGAGCCAAGGGCGGCCCCGCCCAGCATCACGATCATGTAGGCGGCCAGAAGCTGGCCGCGCGTCTCGTTGGTCGCGCGATCGTTCAGCCAGCTTTCGCACACGATGTAGAGGCCGGCGTAGCCGAGGCCCGTCAGGAAGCGCATCGCGGTCCAGACCGAGGGGTCGACGAAGCTCGGATGGATCAGGATCGAGATCGAGGTGAGCGAGGCCAAGGCGGCGAAGGTCCGCACATGCCCCACCCGCGCGATCAGAAGCGGCACGACGCGCGAGCCGAGCAGGAAGCCGACGAAATAGCCGGTCATGATGAGGCCGGTGACCGAGCCGCCGAACCCTTCGAGCTCCGCGCGCACGCCCAGCAGCGCGCCCTGCAGCCCGTTCCCGATCATGATCAGGGCCAAGCCGAAGAACAGGGCCCAGGCCGATCCAACCGCCGCCATCATGCGTCACACTCCCGCCCCGCAGCCGAGCCTGCGCGTCGCGCGCCTTATGCCCGCCGCCGACGTCGCGCAACAACGAATTTTTTCCATGTCCGGCATGCAGTGACGCGATGGCCGCGGGCGGCTGGCGCCGGCGGCGCAGCCCATGCCGCACCGCGGCGCTTGAGGGTGCGCCGCCCCGCTTGTACCGTCACCGAAGCGTATCGCGCGTTACGAGTGAAAAAGAGGGTCGCCACACGCCATGCAGATTTCCGACGCGTTCGATTCCGGCAATATCGAGGTGCGCGCCGTCGACGGCGCGACCGCGCGCCTGGCGATCCGGCCCGACCCGGGCGAGGAGGGATTCTTCCAATGGTTCCATTTCCGCGCCAGCGGCGTGCGCGGCCAGAGCCTGGAACTGGTGATCGAGAATGCGGGCGACGCCTCCTATCCGAAGGGGTGGGAGGATTATCGGGCCTGCGCCTCCTATGATCGGGAGGTCTGGTTCCGCTGCGACACGGACTATGCGGACGGCCGCCTGACGATCCGCCTGCAGGCGGAGGCGGATGCGGTCTGGTTCGCCTATTTCGCGCCGTACAGCCGCGAGCGGCACCACGATCTGATCGCCGCCTGCCAGCGCCGCCCCGGCTGCCGGCACGAGGTTCTGGGCCGCACGCTCGACGGCGAGGACATGGATCTGCTGACCATCGGCGAGCCGGGGGCGGGCAAGAAAGTCTTCTGGGCCATCGCGCGCCAGCATCCGGGCGAGACGCAGGCGGAATGGTGGATGGAGGGCTTCCTGCCCCGGCTGCTCGATCCGGACGATCCGGTCAGCCGCGCGCTGCTCGCGCGCGCCGTCTGCTACGTCGTGCCGAACATGAACCCGGACGGAAGCCGGCGCGGCCATCTGCGCACCAATGCGGTCGGCGCCAATCTCAACCGCGAATGGGACAAGGCCAGCCTGGAGCGAAGCCCCGAGGTCTTTCACGTGCTGAGCCGCATGGACTCGACCGGCCTCGACATCTGTCTCGACGTGCACGGCGACGAAGCCCTGCCCTATAACTTCATCGCCGGCGGAGAGGGCGTGCCGGGTTTCGACGAGCGTCTCGCGGGCCTGCTCGACCGGTTCGAGCGCGCGCTGGAGCGCGCCAATCCCGATTTCCAGCGGGTCCACGGCTACCCGAAGGCGAAGCCGAACTCCTCGACCGTTCTGTCGACCTCCACCAAGCAACTGACGGATCGCTTCGGGGCGCTCGCCATGACGCTGGAGATGCCCTTCAAAGACAATGCGGAGGCGCCGGACCCGCAATGCGGCTGGTCGCCGGCGCGCTGCCGGTTGCTCGGCCGGGCCGCGGTGGACGCATTCCATGACGCGCTGGGCGCGCTCGACTGACCGCGCGCCCGGCCCGCCCGGGCCGCCCGGGCCGCCCGGGCCGGGCGGGTCGCGGCGGAGCGCCCCCGGCCGGGCGGGACGGTCATGACGCTCGATCAGGGCTTGATCCTGGCGCTGCTCGCAGCGCTGCTGACGCTCTTCGCCTGGGGGCGCTGGCGCTATGATCTGGTCGCCATTGCGGGGCTGCTGGCCGCGGTGCTGCTGGGTCTGACCCCGGCCGACGCCGCGTTCGAGGGCTTCGGCCATCCCGCCGTCATCACGGTCGCGCTGGTCCTGGTGCTGTCGCGCGCGCTGTCGGTTTCGGGGGCGATCGACGGGCTGGCGCGCCTCGTGCAGCGCGGGGCGGCGACGGTTCCGCAGCATGTGGCCAGCCTGTCCGGCGTCGCCGCCCTGCTGTCCGGCTTCATGAACAATGTGGGCGCGCTCGCCCTCCTGATGCCGGTCGCCGTCCAGTCCGCGCGCAAGGCCGGCCGGCCGGCGAAGCCGGTGCTCATGCCGCTGGCCTTCGCCTCGATCCTGGGCGGGCTGGTCACGCTGATCGGCACGCCGCCCAACATCCTGGTCAGCGGCTTCCGCCAGGACGCCTTGGGCGACGGCTTCAAGATGTTCGACTTCGCGCCGGTGGGCGGCGTGGTGATGCTGGCGGGGCTCGTCTATCTGGTGCTGGTCGGCTGGCGGCTCGTCCCCGGCGGCGAGGACGGGCCGGGAGAGGCCGGCGACCTGTTCCAGATCGAAAGCTATCTGAGCGAGGTGCGCGTCCCGAAGGAAAGCGCCGCGTACGACAAGACGATCGCCGAGATCGAGGAGGCCGCGGAGGATATCGACGTTGAGGTCGTCGCCCTGATTCGCCGCGGCCGGCGCTATCCGACGGTCCCCCGCGGCGAAGCGTTGCAGGCGGTGGACGTGCTCGCGATTCAGGGATCCGCGGAAGAGATCGACCGCTTCGTGGCGAAGTTCGGGCTGGAGGTGGCCGGCGGCGCCAACCAGACGACGGAGGACCTGACCCGCGACAACGCTGCGATCATGGAGGCCGTCGTCAGCCCCGGCGCGCGAGTTGAGGGGCGGACGGTCGAGCAGATGCGGTTCGGCCCGCGCTACGGGGTGACGCTCCTCGGCGTGTCGCGTCAGGGGCGGCCCTATCGGGGGCGCTTGCGCAACTTCCGTTTGCGGGCCGGCGACGTGCTGCTGCTGCAGGGGCTGCAGCGCGATCTGCCGGACGTGATCGCGCGGCTCGGCGGCCTGCCGCTGGCCGAGCGGTCGCTGAGCATGGGGCGGCGCTCTAAGAGCTATTTGGCGCTCATCCTGTTCGGCGCGGCGGTGGCGGCGGCCGCGGTCGGGCTCCTGCCGATCACGATCGCCTTCTCGCTCGCCGTCCTGGGGGTGGTGCTGGCGGGAGTCCTGAGCCCGCGCGAGCTCTATCAGGGGATCGAATGGCCCGTGATCGTGCTTCTGGGCGCCCTGATTCCGGTCGGCCGCGCGATGGATTCGACCGGCGCGACGGAGTTGCTCGCGGGCGGGCTGATCGCGCTGACCGACGGTTTCCCGCCCTGGGTGCTGATCGCGATCCTTCTGATCGTGACGATGACGCTGTCCGACGTCCTCAACAATGCGGCGACCGCGGTCGTCATGGCGCCAATCGCAATTACGGCGGCGAACGATCTGGGCGCGGCGCCGGACGCCTTCCTGATGGCGGTGGCGGTCGGCGCGTCCTCCGCCTTCCTCACGCCGATCGGCCACCAGAACAACGCGCTGGTGATGGGGCCGGGCGGCTATCGCTTCGGGGACTATTGGCGGGTCGGGCTGCCCTTGGAGATCGTCATCGTCCTGGTGGCCGTCCCGATGATCGTCTGGATCTGGCCGCTGTGATGGCGCGCGCGCCGAACCCGATGGAGAGGTGACCATGGAGCCATTGATCGCCATCGCCCTGGTGTGGGGCGCCGCCGCCGTCGCGCCGGGACCGGACTTCCTGGTCATCGCGCACGCCTCGGCCGCCGGGTCGCGCCGGCGCGGGCTTGCGACCGTCCTGGGGATCGCCTGCGGCACGGTGATCTGGGGCGCAGCCGGCTTCTTCGGAATCAGCGCGCTGTTCGCGCTCGCGCCCTGGCTTTTCGCGGCGCTGAAGCTCGCCGGCGGCGGCTATCTGGTCTATCTCGGCCTGCGCCTTCTCTGGGCGGCGCGCCGTTCCGCGCCTCCGGTCGCGGGCGTTGCAGCCGGCGCATCCGCGCGCGAGGGCGGCTTGGCGGCCGCCTGGGCGCGCGGGCTCATGACGAACCTTGCGAACCCGAAAACCGCGATCTTCACCGCCAGCGTCTTCGCCGCCATGCTGCCGGCGGATCCGAGCGTCGCCCTGGGCGCGGCGACGGTCGCGACCATCGCCGGCGTCTCGCTGGTCTGGTATCTGATCGTCGCCCTCGCCCTGTCGAGCGGGCCGGCGCGGCGGCTCTATGGGCGCTGCGAGCGCGCCGTGCTGGCGTTCGCCGGCGGGCTCTTTGTGCTGTTCGGGCTGCGGCTCGCCGCGGCGCGTTAGATCAGGGCGCCGAGGATCAGCGCCGCGGCGACAAGCGCGGCCGCCGTGCGCAGATGGTTCCAGCGCGTCCAGTCGCGCAGGTAGCGAGCCCAGAGGGCCGCGCCCTCCGCGCTGTCCGGCGCGGCCAGCGCCAGCGCCTTGTTGAGCGGCACGTTGCGCGTCCCCGTCACCAGGAAACAGCCGAGCAGGTAAAGCGCCCCGCCCGCGGCGAGCAGCGGCTCCTCCGCGCGCAGCGCGCTCGCCAGCACCAGGGCCGCCGCGCCGACCGCCGTTCCCAGGAACAGCCCCAGGAAGCTGAAACGGAGCACGGTGACGTTGATCGCCTGCATCGCCGCGATGCCGGCCGGCGCCGGCAGCCGGCCGAGCGCCGCCATCACGAAGCTGGAGAAGGCGAAGAAAACGCCCGCCACCAGGGCCGCGCCCAGCGCCGTCGCGACAGCGAGCGCGTCGATCGCGGCTCCGATCAACGCCCCGCTCACGCCGCCGCCTCCCAGGCGCCGGCGGCCGCGGCGCGGCGCGCGTAGTCGCGGAAGTCGCGGGCGGGGCGTCCCAGCGCCTGCGCGACCCCGTCGGCGGTGCGGGCGTTGCGCCCGTCCAGGACCGTGGTGAAGAGATAGATCAGCAGCTCCGCCAGATCGTTCGGCGTCCCCGCCTGCGCGAGCGCCGCGCGGTAGGCCGCCGGCGTGGGCCGGGTGAAACGGATCGCACGACCCGTCGCGTCGGCGATCTCCTGCGTCGCCTCGTCGAACGTCAGCAGGCGCGGGCCCGTCAGTTCGTAGAGCCGACCGATGTGGCCGGGCTCGCTCAGGGCCGCCGCGGCGACGTCTGCGATGTCGTCGGCGTCGATGAAAGGCTCGGCTGCGTCGCCGACCGGCAGGGCGATCTCGCCCGCGCGGACGGCGTCGGCCAAGAAGCTCTCGGAGAAGTTCTGCGCGAACCAGCTCGCGCGCAGGATGGTCCAGTCCGCGCCGCTCGCCGCCAGGAGGGACTCGGCGCGCTCGGCCTCCTCCTCGCCGCGGCCGGACAGCAGCACGAGCCGCCGCGCGCCCGCGGCCAGCGCCAGGTCGGCGAAACGCCGCACCGTCTCCGGCGCGCCGGGGACGGCGAGGTCCGGGTGGTAGGCGATATAGACCGCGCGGGCCCCGGCCAGCGCCGGCGCCCAACTCGCCGGATCGGTCCAGTCGAAGGCCGGCGTCGCGCCGCGCGCGCCCGGCCGCACCGCCAGGCCCCGCGCGCGGAGCCGCTCGACGACGCGCCGGCCCGTCTTGCCGGTCGCGCCCAGGACCAGGATCGGCCCGTCTTGCTGCGTCATGGGGAGTCTCCTTTAATGTGATGAATCCTCATATTTGTGTAATCTGATAAATCCTCATATTATCGGAGTCAATCGGAAAGTGAGCATCGCTCGCGTTTTTAGGAGACCACATGACGACCCCGGCCAAGACGACGACTGAAGAGACGGAGCGTCCGCCGATGCGGCGCGTGCCCCGCCAGCAGCGCAGTCGAGAGCGCGTCGACCGGCTGCTCGCCGCCGCGGAGGGGCTGATCGCCGAGACGGGGGCCGACGCCCTCAAGATGAACGCGGTGGCCGAGCGCGCCGGCGTCCCGATCGGCTCGCTCTATCAGTACTTCCCGGACAAGAGCGCGCTGATGCACGCCTTGGCGGACCGCAGTTTCGCCGAGTGTCGGCGCTGCATCGAGGAGGCGCTGGCCCCGGTCCGTACGCCGGAGGAGTTGGCGGCCGCGTTCGATGACCTGATCGAGGAGTATTATGCGATCTTCCGGGCCGAACCGGTGATCCGCGACATCCGCTCCGGCGCATTGGCCGACAAGGCGTTGCAGGCGCTGGAGCGCGAGGACGGCCGACGCACCGGCGCGCTGCTGGCCGACGCGCTGGCGCGGGTCAAGCCGGCGGCGGACCGCGAGACGCTCTTCGTCGCCGCCTATCTGATCATGCAGTTCGGGGAGACCACCATGCGTCTCGCGCTGGCCGAGGATCGGGCGACGGCGGACGCGCTGGTCGCCGCCTACAAGCGCATGGCGCTGGCGGAGATTGCGCGGCTTTGAGCGCCGGCGCTTGGCCGAAAGGGAGGGCCGGGCGTCAGCAGGTCGCGACCGCGGGCGCCGTGCAGGAGCCGCCGTCCTCCGCCGCGACGACGACGCCGCTCAGCGGCTCGGCCTGGGCGTAGAGCGTCTCCACCTCGCCCATGGCGGCCTGGAAGCGCGTCAGGTCGGCGCCCGCCAGCACCTTGCCGGTCGGCAGCTTGACGCCCTGCGGGTTCACCGCCCGGCCGGCCTTGTGCACCTCGTAATGCAGGTGCGGGCCGGTGGAGCGGCCGGTCGTGCCGACATAGCCGATGATCTGACGCTGGCGCACTTTGGCGCCCGGCTTCATCCGCCCGTCGATGCGCGACAGATGGGCGTAGGCGGTCTTGTAGGTGCTGTTGTGGCGGATGCGGATGTATTTGCCGAAGCCGCCGTTCCAGCCCGCCACCTCGACGACGCCGTCGCCGGCGGCGTAGATCGGCGTGCCGGTCGGGGCGGCGAAGTCCATGCCCTTGTGCATCTTGGTGTAGCCAAGAATCGGGTGCTTGCGTTTGCCGAAGCGCGAGGAGATGCGCGCGCCGTCGACCGGGGTGCGCAGCAGCGCCTTGCGGACCGAGCGTCCCTCGCCGTCGAAATAGTCGACGAAGCCGTCGGAATCCTCAAACCGGTAGTAGCGGCGTTGCTTGCCGCCCACCGTCATCTCGGCGATCAGCACGTCGCCGGAGCCGACGAAGGCCCCGTCCTCGTCCCGCTTCTCCTCGAACAGCAGCGAGAAGCGGTCGCCGGGCTGGATCTCCCGTTGGAAATCGATGTCGAAGGAGAAGATGGTGATCATGTCGCCGAGCACGGTGCTCGGCACGCCCGCGTCCAGGGCCGCGACATAGAGCGAACTCTCGATCGATCCGCCCGCGCGCGCAAGACGCGTCGTCAACGGCCGGTCGATCGCGCTCGCCGTGAAGCGCGGTCCGTCCGCTCCGTTTTCGCGGGCGACGACGACCCGGCGCGCCGCGTCCGGCTCGAACAGCAATTCCTGCAGCGTCGCCGGCCGGTCCCCGACCGCCGGCGCCAGCGTCAGATCGAAGGAGTGACCGGGCTTCAGCTTGCGCGGGCTGTACACGTCGGCCAGCGCCTGGATCGCTCGGTGCGCCTGCGGCCGGTCCAGCCCGGCGTCCGTGAGCATCGCCATCAGCGTGTCGCCGCGCGCGACGGTCAGCGTCACGCGATAGGGCTCGGTCAGCAGCGCCTCGTTGCTCGCCGCGTCGGACAGCGCGGCCAACTGCGGACGCTGCGCGGCCGGGGATTGCGGGGCGGCCGATGCGTCGCGCTCGGGCGCCGGTTCGGCGTAGGCGCTGTCCACGCCGGGCTGCGGCAGCAAGTCGGGGCCGGCGCTCGGGGCCAGGAAGAAGATGCCCGCGGCGAGCCCGAGAAGGCCGACGGCGGCCGCGCCGGCCCGGCGAACGGCGCGCCCTGCGCTGCGCGCTTGCAGGCCGGCGAACTGGATCCCGGTCGAACCGGAGGGTCTGTCGAAGCTCACGCTGCTCGTCTCCATCTAAGGCGCTTGTCGCATCCGGCCGTTTCGGGGGATGCGGCCCACGCGCACCACACCCCGAATCAACATCGGTCGGGCAAAGGCGATCGCCCGCCCGTTTCGTGTAGAAATCTCGCGAGGAAGGCGGTGTCCGCCTCCGCCCGACGCTCTCCCATCCAGTCGAACGCATTGAATGCGTAGCAGATTCGGACCGGCTGGACAAATGCGCAAAGGGTTGCGCCTGGATATGGGCGGCCTGCGCAAGAAATTCGTCACAAAGGGTTTGACACCCGAAAGGCCCGTGCGTATAAGCCGCCTCCGCAAGCGACGAGGCGCGACGCCCCGCCGGTTGCGAGAGGGTCGGCCCGACGGGTCGTCCGGACGGGACAGCGTCCCGACCGCGGCGGCTGAAAGCGCCGACCTCTTTATTGTACAAGTGAAGTATTGGAAGGGATATGCGGGCGGCGGCGTTCGTCTGGCGGTCTTTTTCTGGGGTTGATCGGCGGTTTAGGCTGTTCGGTTGGTCGCAGGCGCTGCTTTGGGATTTTGGGATTGGCTTCGGCTGGTTCCGGGGTTTCGGGGAGCGGGGATTGTCGATGTTCGTCGTTTTGCGTCCGCGTGTCTTTGACGCGTACCAAACTTTAGCGCTTGGGTTCCGGGCCGGCTTTACGTCGGTTTGGGACTTGAGAGCTTAGGACGAATGTCGGGTCTTCGCTGTTCGGGGCTTATGGTCTCGAGGAGCGCGTGA
>JANSXE010000025.1 GCA_024743195.1 Alphaproteobacteria bacterium
CGAGGCCACCTCGCGCAGCATCTGCGCGCCCATGTTCTCGAACTTGTCCTTGAGCTCGATCTCCTTGGCGACGGTCACGCCGTCCTTGGTGATCCGCGGCGCGCCGAAGCTCTTGTCGATCACGACGTTGCGGCCCTTGGGACCCAGCGTGACCTTCACCGCATCGGCGAGGATGTCGACGCCGCGCAGCATCTTGTTGCGGGCTTCCGACGAGAATTTGACGTCTTTCGCAGCCATGTTTTGGTCACTCCTCAGTCATGAGCAAGTGGTTTGTTGGGGGTTTGTTCCCAGGAAGGATCGTCGGTCAGGCGGCTTTCTTCGCGGCCTTCGCCTCCTCGACGATCCCGAGGATGTCCGACTCCTTCATGATGAGCAGCTCTTCGCCGTCCATCTTGACCTCCGTACCGGACCACTTTCCGAACAGGATGCGGTCGCCGGCCTGGACGTCGAGCGCGCGGACCGAGCCGTCCTCCAGCGTCACCCCCTTGCCGACGGCGAGCACCTCGCCCTGCATCGGCTTCTCCTTCGCGGTGTCGGGAATGATGATCCCACCGGCCGTGGTCTGATCCTCCTCGATGCGACGAACCAGCACACGATCGTGCAACGGCCGAAACGCCATCTCCGTAACCTCCTCTATTCCGTAGACAAAGGTTGCCCAAGGGCTTGCGGCGAGCCGCGCATCGCGGCGCCGCCGGCGTTAGCACTCCCCCTGGATGAGTGCTAAGCGATCGGTAGATAAGCGAAGCCCGACCGGCTTTCAAGAGCTTTGAGCGGCGCTGTCAGCAGCCGCCCAACAATGCTGCTAACAATATGAAAAGGCACACTTTTTTGTTGCGGCGCAACAGACAGCGCCGCACACTTCAGGCAAAAAGCAACGGTGAAACCAGACCATGGAGGCTGATCGATGACCGGGACGGTCGACCGAACCTTCGAGATGCAGGTCAAAGGCTATCGGCTGGCGACGGCCGAAATCATCTACCATCTGCCGGACTATCCGGATCTGTTGCAGAAATTCATCTGGCAGCATCTCGACGTCGCCCCCCACTATCCGCGCCTGAAACGGTTCCTGGACTATTGGGAGAAGAACATCGAGGGCCGGCTGCACTCCGTCCATCTGGCGCGCGCGGAGATCGTCAGCCCGGCGGAGGCGCGCGCGGTCGACGGGGTCTTCCGGCTGCATTGAGGACCGCCCCGGAGGGCGAGGCGGGAGAGGGCGAGGCGGGAGAGGGCCAGGCGGGAGCCGGCCGGGACAGGAGTCTCGGAATCGTCACGCAATCGTCACGGCTCGGCGCCGGATCGACGGCGTCGGCTGCGGCATCCTCTCGACGCGTCACATCACCCCTTGAAGCGTCCGATCGATGGATGCTGACGGCGGCGGCGACGTCTCGGCGTCCCGGCGGACCGCCCCCCAATCCCCCGTACGGTCCGCCGCCGAGCGTCCCGCCGCCGCTCTTTTTTTGTCCGCCCGATCCCCTGGCCGAGGACGAAAAGAGGCGCTTGGGACTTGCCCGGTTGCCTGGGGCGCGCCATCACATTAGCTCATTGGCGCGCGGGAGGGCGCGGCGGCGCTTGCGCCGTCCTTTGTGAACCCCGCCCGAAAACGCCTGCGCGTCCGGAGCCCTATGATCGACGCCCTGCTCGCCGCCGAATCCGATTTGCGCCTCGCCGTCTTCCTCGGCGTTCTGGCGGCGATGGCGTTGTGGGAGGTGCTGGCGCCGCGCCGGCCGCAGGCGATCCCGCGCCGGGTGCGCTGGCCGAACAATCTGGGGATCGTCGTCCTCAACACGCTCGCCCTGCGGCTCGCCTTCCCAATGCTGGCGGTGGGGCTCGCGCTGACGGCCGAGGAGCGCGGCTGGGGCCTGTTCAACGCGCTCGACGTTCCGATCTGGGTCGCGATCGTCCTCTCGGTCCTGATCCTCGATCTGATCATCTATCTGCAGCATGTGATGTTCCACGCGGTGCCGGCGCTGTGGCGGCTGCACCGGATGCATCATGCGGATCTCGAATTCGACGTGACCACGGGCCTGCGCTTCCATCCGGTCGAGATTCTGCTGTCGATGGCGCTCAAGCTCGCCGCGGTCGCGGCCCTGGGTCCGCCGGCGATCGCCGTGCTGATCTTCGAAGTGCTGCTGAACGCGACGGCGATGTTCAACCATTCGAACGTCCGGATTCCGACGGCGGTCGACCGCCTGCTGCGGCTCGTCGTCGTGACCCCGGACATGCACCGCGTCCACCATTCGATCGATCCGGTGGAGACCAATTCGAACTATGGCTTCAATCTGCCCTGGTGGGACCGGTTGCTGGGGACCTATCGCGCCCAACCCGCGAAGGGTCATGAGGGGATGACGATCGGCATCGAGCAGTTCCGCACGCCCCGCGACCTCTGGCTCGACCGGATGCTGGCGCAGCCGGCGCGCGGGCCGGCCGGCGGCCATGCGCTGGACGACCGGACGAGGCGGCCCGACGCCTGATCCAAGCCCCCGCCGCCGCGAGCCCGAGCCGACGCTCAGCGGGTTCCGGCTGGGCGTTGCCGGACGGGAGGGCCCCGAGTCCGGACACAGGGTTGTCACCCAGCCGTGCGGAGTGTCTGCCGAAGCGGCCAAGGGGCTGGAGCGGGTGAAGAGAACCGGCCCCTCCTCGCCAGCATGGGAAGTGACCCGAGACCCGACTTCCCTCCGTTCATGTGCAGCGCCCGGGCATCGTTTGACGGCTCGTTGATGAAGGGATGAAAGGCGTGTCCGAGGCGCGCCCCGGACGCGCGTGCGCGGCGATCTCGGCGGGCGTGCGCCCGCCCAGGCTCGAATGCGGTCGGACCGTGTTGCAGTCCTCCTTCGGGGCGCGGAGCACGGCTCGTGCGTGTGGGAGCGCGGCGAACAGCGTCTCGTTTCGGCTTGCCGGGGGCGATGTAGCGCCACTCGACGGATCGTTCCTGGCTCCAGCGCAGCATGGCCATGCTGATGAGCCCGGTCCCACCGTCGCTGACGATCGTCCTGAAATCCGTCTCCTCCCGGGTCACGGACGCTCCCTCAAGCTGGAGGAGAAAACGGGTCGTAGGTCACCCGCAATAGGCGCAGCCGACGAAGACCCTTCGTTATAGGTGCGACGACGCCCTCGCGGCCTGTTCCCTTAGTCCTGAAGGGGCTCTATGAGGTTTACGCGGTCGTCGATCCGGGGTCTAATTTTTGCGGGACGGCGGGGCTTCGAGGCGGCGCAGGTCGCGTCGGTTCAAGACCGGCTATCCGGCAGACGGCGCGGAACGTCAGCCGGTCAGGGGGCGCCGAAGGGCGTTGGGGGGGGCGATGAAGGCTGTTAGCTGGCGAAGCGACATCGTGGTGCTGACGCTCGTCATTCACCTGCTCGCGCTCGCTTTGCCCTTATCCCTTCTACAGATCTACGACCGCATCCTTCCCGCCCAGTCGTTTGGAACCGCCGCCTATCTGGTGCTCGGGGTCGGCGTGGCCGTGTGCCTGGAAGCCGTTCTGCGCTACGGGCGGTCCACGCTTCTCGCCTCGGCGGCCGGGCGTTATGAAGCGCGCACGACGATGGCGCTGCTCGACCGGGTGGAGCGGGCCGATGTTCACGAACTCGAGCGACACGGCCCCACAACGATCGCGGAGGCGTTCCGGGCGGTCGGACAAGTCCGGGATTTCTGGGCGGGACAGGCTGGGACGGCGGTCTACGAATTGCCGTTCGCCGCGCTGTATATTGCGTTGATCGCCTATCTGGCGGGCTGGCTGGCGCTCATTCCGCTGGGCCTGTTCGCCTGCGTCTTCGGATTGGCGGTGATCGTCGGCGTGCGGGTGTCACGCGCCGCGCAAGAAACCGAACGCGCCGCACAAGAGCGGCAATTCTTCAGCTGGTCGCTCTTCGCGGCGCTGGAGTATCTCAAATGCGTCGGGGCGGAGGAATCCCTCGCCGCGCTCTGGCGGCGCATCAACAGGCGCTTCATGTCGAGATCGGCCGATTTGGAGGCCAAACTCGGCTGGATCCGGGAGACGGCGTCGACGGTCGGCCAACTCGCCACCGTTCTGGTCGTCGCCTTCGGCGCGCTCGAAGTCATCGACGGAGCGATGACGACGGGCGCTCTGGCGGCCTGCACCATGCTGGCGGGGCGGTCCATCGGCCCCGCGGTCGGCAGTCTCAGCCACTGGTCTCAGATCGGGCGCGTCCGTTCCGCGGAGGAGAGGATCCGAACCGTCCTGACGGTCCCCGAGGCGCCGATATTCACCCGCGAGACTGCGCCCGATGGCCCAGCCGTCGAAACCGGCGCTGTGCGGATCGAGGCCCCGGGCCTGCTTCCGGAACGGATATCGATCGCCGCAGGCGAAATCGTCCACATCGATACACCCGACACGCCTCTGGCGTCGCGTCTTCTGACGGCGGTCGCGGGCGTAAGCGCCGACCCGGAGTTCAGCATCCAAGTCGACGGCCGGGATGTGACGTCCTTCGACCCCGACGCGTATCGCGATGCGGTCATCCTCGTCTCGTCCCATCTCGCGCTTGTGCCGGGGTCCATCCTGAACAACCTGACCCTCTACGATCCACGCTACAATATCGACGTCGCGCCGCTGTGCGAGGCCCTTGGCCTGCAGCCGCATCTCGATCGGCTCAGGCATGGCGTCCTGACCGAAGTCGGGCCGGACAACGCCGAACATCTGGATGAAGGGATCTACCAGCGGATCGCCCTTATCCGGGCGCTTGTGCGGCGTCCGAAGCTTCTGCTGCTCGATCACGCCGCCAGCGGCCTCGATCTCGACGGCCTGGATCGTTTGGCGACGGTCCTGGCCGAGCTTCGGGGCGAAACGACGATTCTGCTTGCGAGTTTCAAGGAACCCTTGGTCTCGGTTTGCGACCGGACGCTGTTTCTGGAAGCCGAGGAGGAGTCGCATGCCTGACGCCTCCCGCACCGCGTCTCGAACCATTGCAAGCGAACCCGAACGCATAGAGGCCATCAACCGTATCGTCGGTCCTGAGCGGCTGAGTGCGTCCGCCTGGGCCAGGCGGTTGGCTCCGATGCTGGTCGCGCTGGATTGGTTCGGCTCGCCCAGACGCCTATTGGCTGGCTTGCCGCCCGCCGAAGACGGTTTCGACAGCGCGGACTTCTTCTCCCTGGCGGAAGAACTAGGCTTTGACGTAAAGCGCGCGACGCTGGGTGCGGTCCTGGGGGACGGGAGCGCGGAGATGTGCGGGGTCTCGGCTGGATCGCTTGTTATGTTCGGATCCGAGCCGTTCGTCTTCCTGGGCCGGTTCGAAGACAGCCTCTGGTGGCATGATGGATCCGAAGCTCACAGGAAACCGGCCCCGCCTCCTTCGGCGCAGATTTACCTGATTTCGCGGCGACTCGATCATCAACCTGTGCAGGCGCCGTTGGCGGGCTGGCTGGATCGCCTCTATTTCAACGCACGCCGCGAGATCGGCGGCGTTCTCTTGGTGAGCCTGGTCATCAACCTGCTCACCCTCGCCGCATCGCTGTTCGCGATGTTCGTCTACAACAAGGTCATCCCCAGCGCCGCCGTAACGTCGCTTTGGGGCGTCTTGGCCGGGGCCCTGATCGCCGTTCTCGGCGCGTGGTTTCTGCGATTGGCTCGCGCGACGTTGACCGCCAGGCTGTCGGCCTGGGCCGGCGTGCAGATCAGCGATATCGCGCTTCGCAAGACGATATCCTTTCCGGTGGAGGTGTCCACGCGGCTGGGGGTTGAGAACAATCTGACGCGCTTGCGCTCTCTCGAGGGCGTCCGGCAATGGTTCGGCGCTTCAGGCGGGGCTGTCGGCGCGGACTTCCCCTTCGTGATTCTGTTCGTCATCACCCTGGCGTTTATTGGCGGCTGGATCGCCGTCGTGCCGATTTTGGGTCTGTCGATCTTCGCCCTCGCGGCCTGGCCCGTCTCGAAGCTGGTCCGCGGGCGCTCTCAGGACGCGGGTCGCGCCAACAGACGTCTGACGGAGCTGAGCGGCTTGGTCGGCCAGCGATTGCGCGCCTTGCGCGGCGTCCGTGGATCCGCCTTCTGGCGACGACAGGTGCGGGAGATGGTGGCGCACTCCGTCCATGCGAACCGGCGCTTTGCGGAGGCGACCGGCCTGGCGAACGCAATCGGTCAGACGATCTCGTCCTTCACCGTTCTCGCAACGATGGGAACAGGCATCGCGCTGGTCTTGTCGGGCGGGATGAGCGCCGGCGGCCTTATCGCCGCAATGATGCTCATCTGGCGGATCACGGCTCCGGCGCAGCGCATGTTCTCGACCCAAGTCCGCATGCGCCAGCTCCGCGATGCGGGAGAGCAGCTTCGCCGTTTGTTGCTGAGCGAAGGGGAGGCTTCGAATCCCAAACTGATCTCTCCGGTCTCGGACCTGACGCCGTCCGTGGAGGCGGACCGCCTCTTCTACCGCTATGCGTCCGATCACGAACCGGCCCTCAACGGCGTGAGTTTTCGCGCGGAGCCCGGCCAAGTCGTCGCCGTCGTCGGCCCGAACGGCTCGGGCAAGACCACCCTCCTGGAGGTTTTGTGCGGCGCTCGAACGCCCCAAAGCGGAACGCTTCTGGTCGGCGGACGGGACGTCCGGCAGTTCGACCCCACCGACTATCGCGCGTGGCACGGCTACACGCCGCAGAAGACGCCAGGCGTTCCCATCTCGCTGCCGCAATCGATGCGGCTTCGACGTCCTGAGAGCACGGATGAGGAAATCTGTCGCGCGCTTGAGCGCGTCGCCGGCGAGCATTGGTGGCGCTATTTCGGCGCATCCTCAGCGGCTGACGCGTTCAAGATTAGCATATCGCCTGCGCGCGAAGACCGCTCGGCGCTGCGCGGCCGCGCGATCGTGCGTCTCGCCGCCACGCTGTTGGGCGATCCGCCGCTGATTATCATGGACGATCCTTTGGCGAACAAAGATCCGGCATTGGACCCCTACTTGATCCGGTTGATCGAAGAGTTGCGCGGCCAGAGCACCATCATTCTTGCGACCCACCGTCCGGAGCTCATCCGGCTGGCCGACATGATCGCGGTTCTCGATCGCGGCGCGTTGGCGCATTTCGGTCCGGTCGCCGCGCCCGCGGACGCGAGTGCGCAGGACTTGCACGCTGAGAGGAGCCAAGGGGCATGACCGACCGCAGTCCCCCCGACATCGTCACGATCACGGCCGGCGACCGCCAACGATACGAGGATCTGGGATCTTTGCTGACGGACGGCGGACAAAGCCGGCAATTGCGGCTGACGCTGGCGGCGATTGTGCTGCTCGTGGCCGGCTTGATCGGTTGGGCCATCGTCGCTGAGGTCGACGAGTTGGCCCGTGCACGCGGCGAAGTGCAACCCGCCGGCAACATCCAGACGCTCCAAAGCGAAGAAGGCGGAACGATCGTACGGCTCTATGTCGAGGAAGGCGCGGCCGTAAGAGAAGGGGACGTGGTCGCGGAATTCGTCGCCGCCGACATTGAGTCCCTGATCGCCCAGCGCGACGTCAAGAGCAACGCGCTCTCGATCCAACGGGAGACGATGGAGGCGCTGATCGACGAGCGCGACCCGGATTTCTCCCCCTATGAAGAGCGCTTTCCGGATTTGGTCGAGCAGGCGTCGGACGCCTATCAAAGCCGGCTGGCGGGCCTTCAGGCCGGCCTGGAAGCGAAGCGTTCGGAGATTTCCGCCCGGGAGACGACGCTCGCCGGCGCGCGCGAACAGGCCCGGTTGATCGCCCAGGAGGCGGTCGAGGCCCAGAACCGACTGGACAGGCTGCAGGAAGGCGTTGATCGCGGCGTCGTGCCTCTGAACAGGCTGAGCGAGGTCCGCCAGCAGGTCGTGGCGCTGGAGGAGAGACGGGCGGATGCTCTCTCACGCGCCTCGTCAGCGGAGTCCGAGATCGCCGGCTTGAACCAGGAGCTCATCCAACTGACGTCGGAGTTCCGCACGACTCTCAGTCAGGATATGAGCGAGGTGACGGAGCAGATTGAAGAGCTGTCCGCTGAGATGACCGCCCTGCAGGAGCGGCGCGGCCGCATCGAACTCACGGCCACGGTAGACGGAATCGTCATGGACTTGCCCGAGACGCGCGAAGGCGCGGTCGTTGCGCCCGGAGGGGTGGTCGCACGCATCGTGCCGACGCGCGAAGAGGTCGTGATGGCGGTTATGGTGCCCCCGCGCGACATCGGATTCGTCCGCGAGGGGCAAGCGGCGATGGTAAAGATAGACAGCTTCGATTCGGCCCGCTTCGGCGTCGTCGACGGCACGGTGCGCTTCGTGGCGCCGACGTCGACGAAACGCGAGCGGGACGGCGCCCCCTTCTACGAGGTGGAGATCGCCCTTGCGAAGCCGTACGTCGGCTCACAAGAGCATCGCCTGATGCCGGGCATGACGGGCGAAGCGGATATCGCCACCGGTCGAAAGACGGTGATGCAGTATCTGCTCAAACCGCTTTTCCTCGCCAGCGACACCGCGTTTCACGAGCGCTGACGAGCCCGAGCGAGTGAGAGGGTCGCTATGGCCAAGAAGGAAGATCCGAAGCAAACGCCCGACGTCGATGAGGCGTTGGCGAAATCGCTCAAGGCCAAGAACGATCCGCTGGGCCGTCACGATGACGCGGTTGAAGGCGGGGACGGCGCGACGGCTTGGGAGGTCGGCCTATCGCCGGACAAGGCGCGGGCGCCTCGTCCAGCCTCCGGAACCGCCGACCAGACCGCGCGTGCGGCTGAAGACGGAGGCGAGGAGGCCGTCTCGTCGCGCGCGATAGGCGCGGGCGACGATCCGTCTGGCCTCCGGCCCGGCGTTTCGGGCGACGATGGATCCGGAACCGCGCTGGACGACGCGACTCCGCACGCCGCAGCCGAGCACAGTAGAGGAGCCGCGCCCTCCGCAAGCGCAGCCGCCATCAGCGGCGGGGCGCGCACGCCCGCGGCGGCGGCCCCCGTCGAAGCCCCCCCGTCCATGATGGGAGAAGCCGACGCGCCGTCGGCCCCTATACGATCCGGCGGCGGCGGAGGAGGAGCTGGCGCGGAGACAGCCAACACCCCGGCCCATATCGCCGGGTTGAGCCCGGCAGATCTGACCGAAGACGGCGCGGTGGACAGCGTGACCGGCCTACTGGTGGTCGCCGACGCCGATCCGGGGGAAAGTCGCTTTCAGGCCGGAACGACGACAGGCGTCTACGGCGTCTTCGAAATCGACGGCGACGGCCTGTGGCGCTACCAGCTCGGCAACAGCCTCGCCAGCGTGCAGAGCCTGCAAGCCGGCGACGCCGTTCGCGAGACGATAACCGTCCATTCCGTCGACGGCACCCCGCATCAGATGGTCTTCACGGTGCATGGCGCCGCGGACGCCCCCGTCCTCGTTGCCGAGGCGCAGACCCTGACCGAGGGGGGACGGCGGATCTCAGGACGGATGATCGCTCTCGACGCGGACGCAGGCGATCAGTTGACGTTCTCCAGCCACACCCCGATCCCGGGTTTCACGCTGCACAGCGACGGAAGCTACACGTTCGATCCGAGCGTCCCGGCCTACGACGCACTCGGCCCCAATGCGCGTCAGATCGTGTCCATTCCCGTCACGGTGACGGACTCCACCGGATTGAGCGACACCAAGGCGCTTGAAATCACCGTGACCGGCTCCAACGACGGGCCGACGCTCTCGCTTACGCCCCCGCAATCGCTGCTTGAGGGCGCGCCTGTCTATCGGGGGCGCTTCACCGCACAAGACGTCGACGCCGGCGACAGCCTGACCTACGGGCTCACCCAACCGGTCCCGGGGATGAGTTTGAGCCCGGACGGCGCCTTCCGGTTCGACGCCGGCGATCCGGCGTTCGACCATCTCGCCTTCGACGACAAGCTGGTGATGTCGGTTCCGGTGACGGTGACCGACCGTCAGGGCGCGTCCGATACGCAGGTGATGGAGATCGCCGTCGTCGGAACCAACGACGCCCCGATGCTGTCTGTTGCACCGCCCCAGACAGTGGATGAAGGGGCAGGCGCCGTTCACGGCCGATTTGTTGCAACCGACGTCGACGACGGCGACGTCCTGACCTTCGGCGCGGCGCAGAGCGTCCCCGGCTTCACGATCGCGCCAGACGGATCCTACAGGTTCGATCCGACCGTCTCGGCCTACGACCATCTTTATGCGGGCGAACAGCAGGTTCTCAGCATTCCGGTGACGGTGCGCGACGCGCATGGCGCCAGCGATCAGCAAATCGTGCAGATCACCGTGACCGGGACCAACGACGTCCCGATCGTCGCGGGCCTCGACCATAGCGTCGCGGCCGTCTCCGGGGCGACGAACGGCCATGCCACGGCGAGCGGATCGCTGGCCGTGCTCGATCTCGATTCGGGCGAGAGCCATTTCGCGGGTCAGGTCCTGAGTGGACACTATGGAACCCTGGCGATATCGGCCGACGGAACATGGACCTACAGCGCCGACGCCAATCAGAAGGCCTTCACCCAAATGCCGCAAGGCGGACATTTGGAAGAGACCTTCACCGTGCGGACAGCCGACGGAACGAGTCACGACATCACCGTCCGAATCGTCGGCTCGAACCAGCCGGCCATCATCGCAGGGACCCGCCAGGCGCTGGTTCAGGAAGATCAGCCCGGGACCATCGCGCATCGTCTGACGATAGCGGACCCCGACGCCCATCAGGCCGCTTTCCAACCGGTCGATCAGGATCTGAAGTACGGCCATTTCACGCTTTCGGCGGACGGCGGCTGGACGTACCGGGTCGACAACGGGAACCCGGCGGTGCAGGCGCTGGGCGCCGGCGACCCGCTGGTGGAGCGGATCATGGTGGGCAGCGTCGACGGCACGCCGCAGGTCATCGAGGTGACGATCGTCGGCGCAAACGATGCGCCCGTGATCGGCGGGGTGAACACCGCGACCCTGTCGGAGGATGTCGCGGCGACCGGCGGCCGCCTCGCCGCCTCCGGCAGGCTGACGATCCAGGACGTCGACGCCGGTGAAGCGCGTTTCACGCCGTTTCAGGGCTTCCCGGGCGATCAAGGCTACGGGACGTTCGCGATCGACGTGGACGGCGTCTGGACCTACGAGGTCGACAACAGCCAGCCGGCCGTCCAGCAGCTGAAGCCGCACGAACGGATCGCCGATTCCGTTTCGGCGATCAGCGCGGACGGGTCACGTCACACGATCACGGTGACCATCGAAGGGACGAACGACGCCCCCGTCCTGCAGGCCCAAAGCCAAAGCGTGACGGAGGACGGCGCCGTTCTGCACGGGCGGATGCAGGCGAGCGACGTCGACAGCGGCGACACGCAGAGCTTCAGCACGACCGCGACCGTGCCAGGCTTCACGCTGAACGCGGACGGAA
>JANSXE010000024.1 GCA_024743195.1 Alphaproteobacteria bacterium
CCGTCGGCGCGGTCCCCGACGCGCCGGCGCCCTATTCGCCCTCCAAGCCCCTCCGCGACGCGCTGCGGCCCGCGGATGAATCCGCCGCCGCGCCCGGGGCCGCGTCCGAAACCGGGGCGGCGAACCGCCCGGACGACCTGTCCCGCGCCCGCCGCGCGCTCAAAGAGGCGGGCGAGCCCGCGCCCGCCGATCCCGGCCCCGCCGGATTGGCGGACGGCCTCAAGCGTTTCCAGGCGCGCCGCGGCCGCACAGCCGACGGCTTCGCGCGCCCCGGCGGCCCGACCGACCGGGCGCTGGACAACATCCGCCGCCGCCGGCGCCGGCTGGCGGAGCAGGGGCGGCCGGAGGCGGGCGAGACCCTCGACGACCGGCTCGCCGTCTTCACCGAAGCGGAGCGCGACCGCCGGGCGGCCGCCGCCGACGACTTCGCCGCCCTGATGCAGAGCCGAACCGGCCGCCTGCACGTGCTGCGCCTCGCCGGAACCGCGCTGGAGAGCGTCGCCCGCCCGCTGGTCGACCGCGAGCTCCACCGCCTGCGCGCCGAGCGAACGCCCCTCACGCGTGAGGAGGACCCGCCCGAGGAGGACGAGAAGCCGCCGCAAGACGACCCTCCGCCCGACGACCCGCCCGAGGAGGACGAGGAGCCGCCCCCCGAGGACCCGCCGACGCCGTCCGAGCAACTCTGCATCGAGCTCTGGGCCGCCCTGCGCCGCGCCAAGGAGGCGGTGCGGGAGGCGGAAGAGCGCCTCGAGGCTCTTTGGGAAGAGTTCTTTGAGTTGAACGCGCAACGCGACACGGTGGAAGCCGAATTGAAGCGGAAGGCGGCGGAGTTGGGCGTCGGGTTGATCTTCCGACGCTTGCCGTCGCGCGGCCGGTCCGCCGTCGGCGGCCGGGCGGGGCGGGTGCTCGACAGCCTTCGAAACACCGTCAGCCCGGTCGGAGACATGCTGCTGGAAGGCGCGGAAATCCTGATGCTCGTCTATCGATACAACAGCCTGGGCGAGCGCGCCCGAACGCTTCACGACGACAAGATCATACCGCTGCAGAATGAGGAGTTGGAGCGCCTCAGGATACTCGTCGGCGAGGCCGACACGGCGCGCATCAATGCGGGTTGCGAATATGATCCATCGAGGAATACTTAGCTGAAAGAGCGAGAATGCCGATCAGCGCAGCGGCGGCGGGATGCCGAGGGTCCTGACATTGAGCGTGGCGGCCTCGATCTCCCGCGGGTCGAGCCGCCCCGTGACGTGGCTCATCAGCGGCTCGGTCTCCGCCCCGGCGCGCTCGGCCAGCAGCAGCCACTCGAAGGCCCAGCGCAGCGGCTTCATCCCGCGCGCCTGAAGGTGGCGCTCGGCGCCGAACAGGAGAGCCGGTCCGTACCCTTGGGAGCCGAGGACGTTGACCGCCGCATTTGCGGCGAGGCGCAAATCACCCCAGGCGTCGGCGAAAGGCGTTCGCTCGGCAACCCGATAGCCGAGACGGGCGCAGTCGAGCCGCACCGCCGGGGAGAAGAGCCGGTTCATGCCCATATAGAAGCAGCGTCGGACGGCCACGCCCTGAAGCAGCGGCTCGTCGCGCGCGTCGGCCAACAAGGCGGCCATGCTGTCGCTCACGGGCCGCGCGAGTTCATCGGCCAGCGCCTGTTTCGCCCCCGCCGGCGGGTCTTCGGGGGCGAAGCGCTCGGCCAGCTCCGCCCACGCCGCCTCGGGCGGTTCCGTGCGGTCGCTGTTGAGCGCGATGACGCGAAACAGCAGCGCGTCCGACGGCGCGGCGCGCTCCGCGCGCAGGCGCGGCTCGCGGCGCAGCAGTTCGCGATAATGGAAGGCTTCA
>JANSXE010000026.1 GCA_024743195.1 Alphaproteobacteria bacterium
AACGATCAAATTGAAGAATCAGAATCCCGAATTTGAATCAACTGAAAACCAGTAAATTAAAATCAGTTGAAGAGAATTGAACAGCCGCCTTTTGGTTGGTCCAGAATTTGAAATGGGCCCTTTTTTGAAATGGTGAAAAGAATAAAGCGGCAACCCATAACAATGGCTACACACAAGCTGGGTAAAAATCTACGATTGAAAAATCAGGAAAAGAAGTCCGCTGCATCCAGCAAAAGCCAGGCTGCGCCAGATTCGCCTTTTGCTGGCTGCGCTAGTATTGGTGAAATCGAACGAAAAGATTAATTTTAGAATCCCAGCCTGCGCGTAGCCGGGCCGTTGCCTGCTATTCAAATAATTAAAAATATATGAAGGACTACGGAAAATTGGTAGAAGAAGGAATAGAATATATTTTCAAGAATTATGGAGAATACTTTGATGACAGGAGTTATTTAAGTATTTCTAAAAAGTATAAAAAACTTATAGAGTTTAGTTTTCCGGGAATCGGGAGTACGAATTTAAGTGAGGGCGACTTTTTAAATCTAATTGAAGAACTAAAGGATTTTAAAGGGCCTTTTAATAATTCCTATTCTACAAAATCTAAGCGCTTTTTTCAAGTAGAATTTTTATACTCCTCAGGCTTTGTAACCTCTAGATTTGATGATTTATTCGATGAAAAAGATATTCATCAAATTGTATTGAAAGACAACCTGTCTAAGTATTGGAATGATTATAAGGTTAGTATCGAATTTGATAGTATATATACCAAATTTATAAAAATCAGTCAAGGTGAATATGATTCAAAGCATCATGTTATTTTTGATTTTGAATCATATGTTGTGGTTGAATGCGATAGTTCTAAAGGGCGTGATTTTAAAAAAGAAGAGGAATTGTTTTATGTCTACTTATATGAGGTTCTAGAAGAAACAGGACTTGAAATAATTCCTTGGAGTAATAGTGAAATAAAAAATGAATTCAACTTCAATAGGTTTAAGCCTGAAATATCGGCAAAATATGATAGAGTTATTGGTTTATTTATTTCTGCTTTGAAGCTAAAAGGAAATAGTATCCAGTTTTTAGAGTTTTATAAGGTTATAGAAAACATAGGTGTATATCTTCTAAAGAGAAATGAAGCTAATGAACTGGTTAGTATTCTTTCTGACAGAAAGATAGATGATAACTTAGATGATTTGGTTAGAAAAGTGGTTGATGTTTTTTATTCAAACAAGAAGCGTAAGAATTATGATCGAGAGTTACCAAAAATAGTCATAGCAGAATTAGATTTTAAAAGCTTAATTGATATCCTTCCGATAAAAACAAGAAAAAAGATACTGCACAACGAAAATTGTCATTCGTTTGAACGGATAGGTTCTTCAAAAGAAGGGGACATTATCAAAAAACTAGCTGATTCAATTAGTACTATTCGAAATGAAATAGCCCATGCAAAAAGTAATTACAGGGAGCCTTCTAGCTATAAACTATTTGATGTCAATGATATAGTGGAAATAAATATATTCATGAAGAAGGTATGCTTGAAAATTATTAGATCATATTTAAGTGACAAATAAGAAAAACAGCAGGCAACAATGGCTACACACAAGCTGGGTAAAAATCTACGATTGAAAAATCAGGAAAGAAATTCCGCTGCAGTCAGCAAAAGCCAGGCTTCGCCAATTTGGTCTTTTGCTGCCTGCGCTAGTATTGGTGAAATCGAACGAAAAGAGTAATTTTAGAATCCCAGCCTGCGTGTAGCCGGGCCGTTGGGCGCACTCCATTTTGGGGATAAAAATCTGATAAACAAACGATTAGAAATTAAGCCTGCCTTTAATAATCCAAAATAATTGGTTTTGAACCCCGAGTTTTATTGGTTACGGTCAATTGAATGTATAGCCTAATTAGGCAGGCAGAAAAATAGAAAATCAGTATTTCTATCAGGTAATCCGTTTCCCCGAATAATTGAAACCCTTAACAATATCCGCTCCCTATCGTCGAAAAAGGAAATCGAGTTTTTTGGAGAGAGTTTGCGTTTAGGGCCTCAATACGGAAAATAAGAATTTGCGTAAACCGTCGAATTGAATAGGGGACAAGGTCAAGAAATTTGAATCTTTCACCGAATAAGAATCTGATCAAATTGAATCGAGTATTCGTGAATCAAGTTGAATTGTTGGAGATTGAAAATCAGTAGATTGAATCGGTCAACTTGAATTGGAGATCAACCTGAAAAACTGAAATTGAGCTGGATCAAATTGAAGACTGGAGATCAAGAATTTGGTCCAATTTGGGAGATTGGTCTTCGAGATCGGGAATCAAAACCGGTAAATTGGAATCAGTTTTCAAGATCAATTTGGGATCATCGGAATTAGGGAATCGGTTCAAGAAGATTGAAAAATCAGCAAAAACGGCCCTTTTGAAGTATCCAGAACCGGTAAAACGGTCGCTTTTCATAGGTCTAACGAAGAAAAAAATGGAAGCGCCCAACAATGGCTACATGCCATGCCGGTAAAAATCTTCGAGAGGAAAATGGAGATGGAAAACCCGCTGCGCTAGCATTTGTGAAATGGAACGAAAATGGTAAATTTAGAATCCGGCACGGCACGTAGCCGGGCCGTT
>JANSXE010000027.1 GCA_024743195.1 Alphaproteobacteria bacterium
ATAACAATGGCTACACACAAGCTGGGTAAAAATCTACGATTGAAAATGAGGAATGAAATCCCGCTGCAGGCATCAAAAGCCAGGCTTCGCCATCATCGCCTTTTGCTGCCTGCGCTAGTATTGGTGAAATCGGATGAAAAGATTAATTTTAGAATCCCAGCCTGCGCGTAGCCGGGCCGTTATGTCTCATTATAATACTAATTAATGATAGACTATTATCAAATATTAGGGATAAATTATCAAGCAACTCAAGTTGTTATAAAAAGTGCTTACAGAAAAGCAGCACAAAAGTTTCATCCGGATAGGAACAGAAATTCTAAAATATCTGAAGAAAAATTCAAATTAATAAATGAAGCTTACGAAGTTCTGTCGAATGCTGAAATAAGAAAGGAATACGATTTTTTCTATTTTCAGAATTTAGATTTTAGCGAAAGATATAAACAAAGCACTTTAGGAATAAGTGAAGAGAGTTTACCTGATTATGTAAAAGGAATAATTAACAGAGGTAAATTAAAGACAATCAATCAAAAGCTAAATGAATTATACTTAAAAAACTGGATAGTTGATAGAAATTCTTACAGAGCAAGTGCTTTAGTCGAGTTTGAAGGATTATCTACACAGAGACCAAAGTATGTTTCAATAGAAAAAGAAATCAATTTCTTTTTAACTGCTAGATCAAGGTCATTAAAAGAGTTAATTGAATCAAATGTAAATCCATTAGATGAAATACTAGAGGAGTTTGTCACAATTAATCAAGATGATTTACTTGAAAAATACTCTTTTAAGTCAAGAAACTTTTCTGAAAAGGATAAATGGAAGTCTAGATTCCGATTATATTGTCTAAGTGACTTTATCGATTGGAATAGTCCTGAAAATAATAAAATTTTATTACTTGAGTATGAGGCTTTAGTGATAAAGTACATGGAATTCAAATTGTCAAAAACTAAAACAAAAACAAATATGGATTTTTTAAGTACCATGAAAGAGCTAAACAGAAATCTAAAAGTTTCTGGTATAGGAAATGTTGATAAAGTAGCCTATTGGCAAATGCTTAATAAAAGTTTCATTCCCAAAGATCATCCTGATTTTAAAACATGGTCATCTAATTTAGAAACTGATCTTAAACTGCAAATTTTTGATGAAATAGAAGAAATGGTATTACCTCTATCAGGTAATATTAGTGGAAATTTCCAGACTGTTTTAGTCCAGATTACTGGTGCTATTTACATAAATCAGAAAATGAGATTAATGGCTCGAAATGATGTAGAAAAAGAGAAGGCTGAAAAAATTGAGGATAAGGTTCATAATAACATTGAAACATTTCTTTTGAATTCAAAGGATGATATAAAGGTAGGTTCTAAAAATAGTCCAAGCACTTGGCAAGAAGACATACTAGATTTATTAGAGTTTGATAATGAAGATATTCAGAAAGATCAAAGGGTTCTGAATAGAATAAAGTCTATTCGTGCTAAACTTGGAAATACTGAAAAGGAAGGATGCTACATTGCAACAGCCTGTTATGGTTCATATGCGAGTCCAGAAGTTTTAACATTAAGAAAGTACAGAGACGAAGTATTGAAAAAAAAGCTATTTGGAAGGGCTTTTATTCGGATTTACTACTTAGTTTCACCTCAAATCGTAAAACTAATTGGTAATAACGAGTATGTAAATAACTTTAACAGAAAGATTCTAGATAGACTAATTCATAAGTTAAAATAAAACGAGACACAACACAGGCTAGCCGACAATACTCCGCTTTGCTGCGTACTGCGGCTAGCCGGGCCGTTATGGGGTACCGCATGAGAATTGGTATTCTATGGAATTGAAAATATGAATTGTCCCGCCTCAAAAATGAAAACTCAGAATCGGGTAATTGTCCTGAAATCGAAAACTGATTTTCAAATCGGGCAATTGAAATTTTGAAACGGCGGGTA
>JANSXE010000002.1 GCA_024743195.1 Alphaproteobacteria bacterium
GCCCGACCGCAAGCCCTGGAACGCGGTCTTCGGTCCGGACGACCCGGTCAGCTTGGCTTTCCGGTTCTCCATCGCCGACTGCCTGCTGAACACCGGGGCCGCCGGCGAGGCCCTGGAGGTCGCCCGCGCCCTGCTGACCGACCGAGAACGGGTCCAGGGCGCCGACCATCCGCACACGCTCGCGACGCGGTACCTGATCGCCGACTGCCTGCTGAACACCGGGGCCGCCGGCGAGGCCCTGGAGGACGCCCGCGCCCTGCTGACCGACCGAGAACGGGTTCTGGGCGCCGACCATCCGAACACGCTCACGACGCGTTTCCTGATCGCCGACTGCCTGCGGAGGACCGGGGCCGCCGGCGCGGCCCTGGAGGACGCCCGCGCCCTGCTGACCGACCAGGAACGGGTCCAGGGCGCCGACCATCCGCACACGCTCACGACGCGCTCCCTGATCGCCGCCTGCCTGCTGAACACCGGGGCCGCCGGCGAGGCCCTGGAGGACGCCCGCGTCCTGCTGACCGACCAGGAACGAGTAAAGGGCGCCGACCATCCGGATACGCTCGCGACGCGCAGCTTCATCGCGCGCCTCCTGCTTGATCTCGGCGACGTCGACTCGGCGGGCGCGGTCCATGACGGGGTCGTGGCGGCCTTGCGGAACCGCGGCCTGCTGGATGGGGAAGACAGACTGGAAGAGGCCCTGACGGTGGACCGGCGGCTGGAGGCCGCCAGCGATCGGGCGGCGGATTGAGGGGGCATGAAGGCCGGCGCGGGACCGGGCGTCAGCCGCCCGAACGCGACGAGCCATCCGCGGCGTCTCCCGGCGGCTCCAGATCCTCCGGCTCGGCGCCGGTGGTTTCGGCGGCGCTGGCGGCGATCAGGCCGCGGTAGAGGCGCTGTTGGGCCGGGGTGAAGACCAGGAATTCCGGGTGCCACTGAACGCCGATCAGGAAGCGGTCGCCGATCCCCTCGATCGCCTGGACGACGCCCCAGGTGTCGCGGCCGACGATCCGCAAGCCGCCGCCCAGCGCGTCGACCGCCTGGCGGTGCAGGCTGTTCACCTTGCAGACGTCGCGTCCCAGGAGCGCGCGCAGGCGGCTGTCGGGCTCGACGCTGACATGCTTCGCGGGCAGCGGCGTGCGCATCCGCGGCACGCCGTCATAGGCCTCGTGGATGTCCGCGACCAGCGTGCCGCCGAGATGGGCGTTGATCATCTGCGCCCCCCGGCAGACGCCCAGCACCGGCCGGCCGGTCGGCGCGAAGCGGTCGAGCAGCGCCAACTCCAATTCGTCGCGCTCCGGGTCGAGGCGCACCTCCGGCTCGATCTCGCCGCCATAGAGGCCCGGCCCGATGTCGTCGCCGCCGCCGACGATCAGCCCGTCGAGCTTGGCCGCCACCGTCTCCAGCGTCGGCAGCCGGCGCGGCGTCAGGCGCACGGCGCGCCCGCCGGCCCGCCAGATCGCGAGCTTATGGAAGCACCAGGCGGTCCAACTGCCCCGGCGGGAGCCGGTCACGCCGATCAGCGGCCGCACGCGCTTGCCGAAGGGGAACATGGCGGACCCGCGTCTAGCCGATCAGGCGGCGCACGAAAGGGTCGGACTTCTGCGCCCAATCCTGCGCGCCCCAATCGCCGGGGATCAGCGAATCGTAATGGTCCAGGAACGCGGCCGCCATCTCGGCGGCGAGCGCGCGGTCGGCGGCCAGCCGCTCCACCAGCACCCAGCGGTTCCATTCGGAGACCGGGCCGTCCTCCGTCCCGGTGAAGCGCGTATTCGGCAGCCGGTAGTGGAAGGCCGGGCGCGGCTTGATCCGGTCGTCGTCCACCGCGCGGCGCACCCGCGGGCCGTCCAGTTCGGCGAAGATCGGCAGCATGTCGAGTTCGCGATTGCGCGTCGGGTTCTCCGCCAGATAGTCGTCGATCAGCAGCGTCTGGTCGGGCCGGTAGTCCGGGTCGACGACCTGCAGCGCGTAGTTCTTCGGGAACGGGTCCACATAGGGCAGCAGACGGCGCATCAGGTCGACGTCGATCGACCGGCGCAGCCAGGCGCTCAACAGAATGTAGGCGCGCAGCACGTCCGTCAGCCACCCCGCCTCCAGGCTCGCGACCTCCGGATTGAGATGCAGGCCGAAGGCGTAGAGCGCGCCTTCGTCCGTGCCGCTCGCCCCCGCCTCGCGGATCGAGTGGTAGAGCGGCGTCATCTCGTCGAGCGCCGACCAGGGGATCGGCGGGCTGACGATCTCCATCGGCACGAAGTCCTCGCTGATCTGGCCGATCACCCGGCTGGCGCCGGCGTCGACCTCGCGCAGGAACGACACCAGCTCCTTCAGCCAATCCTCCTCGACCTCGACCTCGTCCCAGAATTTTGCGGGGTGGGCGTATTGGGTGTCCAGTTCGATGGTGAAATCGCCGTGGCGCGCGCCGCGCAAGGCGAAACGGTACGGGTCGCGCTCCTCCAGCGCGCCGCCGAAGCGCGCCTGCACCAGATCGGCCGCCCGGCGTACGTCCAACGCGACGCATTCGATCTCCACGCCGACCCGGCGCGGGCCGCCGTCGGGCCGCTCGGTCCAGGGCGGGGTCAGCACGCCGCCGCCCGCGATCTCGGCTTCGATCGGATCGGCGGAGCGGGTTGGGTCTGTCGTCATCGGGGTCTGTCCCATAGCGCTAGAGGTGGGGCCGGTCGCGCGGAAGTCCACTCGCCGTCACAGATCGAACCAGATCGGCGCGACGAGGCTGAAGGCCAGCCAGCAGATCAGCAGCAGCGGCGTCCCGGCCTTCACGAAGTCCAGGAAGCGGTAGCCGCCCGGCGCCATCACCAACAGATTGGTCTGATAGCCGACCGGGCTGGCGAAGGAGCAGTTGGCGGCGAACACGACGGCGACGGCGAAAGCCTCCACCGGCGCGTCGACGTGATGGGCGACGGCGGCCGCGATCGGGGTGAACAGCACCGCCGTCGCCTTGGTGGACAGGATGTTCGCCAGCACCGCCACCAGCAGGAAGAAGCTGGAAAGCACCACGGGAACCGACGCGCCCTCCACGGCCTCCAGCATGGCGCGGGCCAGGAAGTCGGCGCCCCCCGTATGCTGCATCGCCGCGCCCAGCGCCAAGGCCGCCGCGATCAGCAGGATGATCTTGCGGTCGATGGCCTGCACCGCCTCGTCCAGGCCGATGACCCCGGCGGCGATCATCACGGTCGCGCCGCTCAGCGCGGCGATCTCCGTCGGGACCAGGCCGCTGGCCGCGGCGCCGACCACGGCCGCGAAGATCAGGCCGGCTCGGCGCGCCAGATGGCGCTGCGGCAGCGTCTCGGCCGACCATTCCATCAGCACCACGTCCTGGCTCCCGCGCAGGCCTTCGATGTCTTCGCGCCGGCCCTGGATCAGCAGCACGTCGCCGGCCTCCAACGGGAGCTCCGTGGGCCGGCGGCGCAGCATGCGGCTGCGGCGCTCCACCCCCAGCACGCCGCAGCCGTGGCGGGCGCGGAAGCCCGCGCGCTCCAGCGTCACCCCGACGAGGCGCGATTTCGGCGGCACCATCGCTTCGGCCAGCGCCTGGACGCCCGCGGCTTCCGGGCCCGGCTCCGGATGCAGGCTGTCGGGCGTCGTCTTGAAGAGGTCGGTCAATCGGTCGCGCGTCGCGGCGATGACCAGCACGTCGCCGGGCCGCAGCGCCAGCGCCTCGTCATAGGGCGGGAACAGGCTGTCCCCGGCGCGCTCCACGGCCAGCACGGTGACGCCCGGCAGGTCCGGGAAGAAGCCGCTGACCGGCCGCATGCCGTCGAAGCGTCCGCCGGCCTCGACCGAAAGCTGGGCCTTGAACTGCTTCGCCGCGCCGGCGGGCAGGCCGGACGGGCCCGCGTCGCGCGCCGGCAACAGGCGCGGCAAGAGGAAGACCACATAGACGAGCCCGGCCGCCGCCACGGCCAGCCCGGGGACGGTGAAGCTGAAGAAGTCGAAGCCGGGTTCGCCGAGCTCCACCAACGCGCTGGAGACCAGCAGGTTGGTCGACGAGCCGATCAGCGTCGTCATGCCGCCCAGGATCGCGGCGAAGCTGAGCGGCATCATGTATTGACCCGCCGCCCGGTCGTTGCGCGCCGCCAGCGCGTGCAGGATCGGAATGAAGATCACGACGACCGGGATGTTGTTCAGCACCGCGCTCGTCCCGGCGACCAGCAGCATGGCGACCGCGAAGGAGAACAGCATGGAGCCGCGCGACAGCCGGTGCACCGCCGCCGACACGCGATCCAGCGCGCCGGTGCGGCTCAGCCCCTCGCCCAGCACCAGAAGCGCCAGCACGGTCAGCAGCGCCGGATTGGCGAACCCGCCCAGCAGCACGGACGGGCTCAGCAGATCCGCGCCGCCCGGCCCCTCGACCGGGGCGATGCGGAACAGCGCGAGAAGCGCGCAGATCACGCCCAGCGACGTGACCTCCAACGGCAGCCTCTCGGTGGCGTAGAGAACCAGCGTCCCCGCGATTAGCGCGAAGACGAGGAGCATCTGCAGCGACGCCGCGTCACCGGCCAAGACGGTCAAAGCGTGGGCGGCCCCTTATCCGATGCGCCCGGACGCCGGGGGCGCGGCGGGCGGCGTGGCGGAAGCGGTTGCGGGACGGTTCGCCGCCAGCCTAGCCCGAACGGCGGCCGCGCGCAAAGCGCGAGGCCGCGCCTCAGACCTTGCGCAGCAGTTCCTGGGCGAGCGCGCGAATCTCCTTCGCGGCCTGGCTCGACGGCTTGGTTTCCGGCGCGGTCAGCCCGTCGGCCATGCTCTCCGCGAAGGCGACGCGCGCGCCCAGGCGCGCCTTGGCGATCTCCGCCTCGTAGCCGGCGAGCGCCTCGGCCATTCGCTCGGTCAGGAGCGCGCGCGGCGGCACCCGGTTCAGCACCAGCACCGAGGGCCGCTTCTCCTTCGCCGCGAGCTGCAGCGTCGGCAGCGTCGCCCAGACGTCGAGCGGGCTGGGCTGCGTCGGGATCACCACCAGATCGGCGGCGCGGACCGCGACGCGCGCTTCGGTCTCGGCGTGCGGCGGGCTGTCGACCACGACCATGTCGCTTTCGCGCGCCAGTTGCTCCACGGCCTTCGCGGCGCGCCAGCCGGTCACGTTCTCGAAGCGCAGGCCGACGGCCTCGGGCCCCAGATGCGCGGCGCGGGCCGCAAACCAGGCGGCAAGCGTCGATTGCGGGTCGATATCGACCAGCGCCACGCGCTTGCGCTTCAAGGCCCAGGCCACGGCCAGATGGGCCGCCAGGGTGGATTTGCCGGCGCCGCCCTTCTGCTGCGCCACCGTAAAGATCGTCGCCGCCATCGCGCCGCTCCCATCGCCGGAGAAAGCGCAGCTTTGCAGGTGCGAAAGCCTTTCGCAACTGCGAGATCGCGCGCGCCCGCCGCCGCCGCCCTTGCCGCGCGCGCCGCGCCTGGGCATAACCGCCGCGTCATGCCCCGCATCCGCCCGATAGACGATCCCGACGCGCTCGCCGAGGCGGTGCGGATCCTGCGCGCCGGAGGGCTGGTGGCCTTCCCGACGGAGACGGTCTACGGGCTGGGCGCGCTGGCGACGGACGACCGCGCGGTGGCGCGCATCTTCGAGGCCAAGGGCCGGCCGCGCTTCAATCCGCTGATCGCCCATCTTCCGGGCCGGGAGGAGGCGGAGGCGGTCGCCGAAATCACGCCGGACGGGGCGCGCCTGATCGACGCCTTCTGGCCCGGCGCCCTGACCCTCGTGCTGCCGCGCCGGGCGGACAGCGCCCTTTCGCTGCTGGCCTGCGCGGGCTTGCCGACTGCGGCGCTGCGCGCGCCGGCGCATCCGGCGGCGCAGCGGCTGCTGCGGGCCGTCGGCGCCCCGGTGGCGGCGCCGAGCGCCAACGCCTCCGGCAAGCTGAGCCCGGTGACGGCCGCCCATGTGCGCGACTCGCTGGGCGAGGCGGTCGATCTGATCCTGGACGGCGGCGCCTGCCAGATCGGCCTGGAGAGCGCGATCGTCGATGTGAGCGGCGAGACGCCGACGCTGCTGCGCCCCGGCGGCGTGACGGCGGAGGAGATCGAGGAGGTTCTCGGCCGCCCGCTCGCCCGCCTGGACGGCCCGGTCGGAGACGCCCCGTCGGCGCCGGGCATGCTGGAGAGCCACTACGCCCCCGGCCTGCCGATCCGGTTGGAGGCCCGCGACGTCGCGCCGGGGGAAGCCTTCCTCGCCTTCGGCGCGGTCCATCCCGAAGGCGCCGCGGCGAGCCTGAGCCAGACGGGCGATCTGCGCGAGGCGGCGGCGTCCCTCTTCAGCCTGTTGCACGCCTTGGACGATCCGTCCCGCTTCCGGCGCATCGCCGTCGCTCCGATCCCGGAGACCGGTCTCGGCCGCGCGATCAACGACCGCCTGCGCCGCGCCGCCGCGCCGCGCGGGTGAGGGGCGGGGCGAGGCGCGGCGCTGATTCTTTGCGCGGCGCCGCGACGGAAGGTCGGGGCGCCTGCGTCTAGGTCAGTGGGGGAGGACGACAGTCCACACCGCAACCCTTCGAATGCGAGGAGCGCATCCCATGCGACAGACGATCAAGAAACGCGGCGCGAAACTGCTGATCGCCGGGCTCGGCCTGGCGGGCGCGATCGGCCTCTCCGACGCCGCCCTGGCCCATCAGCCCAGCGGCTATCAGGGCGGCTATCAGGGCGGCTATCAGGGCGGTTACCAAGGCGGTTACCAGGGCGGCCATCACGGCGGCGCGAAATCCGGCCAGATGGGCAAGATGGGCCAAATGGGCTGTCCGATGATGGGCGGCCAAATGGGCGGCCAAATGGGGCCCGGCATGATGGGCGGCCAGATGGGCCCGGGCATGATGGGCCCGGGCATGATGGGCGGTGCCATGATGGGGCGAATGGGCTCCGGCATGATGCGGCCAGGCGCCATGGGCGGGGAGCATCCCGGCTTCGCGCGCATGATGGCTGAGGCCGATGCGGACGGCGACGGCGCGGTCAGCCGCGAGGAGATGACGGCCTACCACACGGCGCGCCTCGAGAGCGCGGATACGGACGGGGACGGCCGTGTCACGCCGGACGAGATGCGTGAGGCCATGCAGGCGCGGCGCTTCGACCGGTTGGACGCCGACGGCGACGGGACGCTGAGCCGCGAGGAGTTCGAGGCCATGGGGCCGGGCCGGGGCGCCATGATGCAGCCCGGCGGCGCTCGGTCGGGTATGATGGGCGGCCAAATGGGCGGCGGCATGATGGGCGGCGGCCAAATGGGCGGCGGCATGATGGGCCCGGGCATGATGGGCGGCGCCATGGCCCCCGGCTCCGCCGGCGGCCCGCGCGGGCTGCATCGCTTCGACCAGAACGGCGACGGCGTGCTGGAGCCGGGCGAGGTGGAGCAGATGACCCGACGCATGTTCGAGTGGCTCGACCGCAATGGCGACGGCCGGCTGGACGCGGACGAAGCGCCGCGCTGAGCCGAGCCGCGCTGACCGCCGCCGCGGCGCGGCGCCGCCGGAGCGCCGTTCCGGACGGCGCCGCCCGCGGCGGCGGGGCGATCCAGTCCCCAGGAGGCGGCATGCCCCCCGACGACGCTCCGGACCGGCCTTTCGCCCGGCCGGCGGCCGCACAGGCCCCGGCCGAGGCGGCGTCGGCGGCGGCCGCCGGCTTGCGGGCGCTGTCGGCGGCGGCCGCGGACGGCGACGCCGCGGCCTATGCTGGGTTGGTCGAGCGGTTGGCGGGCCGGGTGTTCGGCTTCGCGGTCCGGCTGCTGGGCGACCGGGCGGAGGCGGAAGACGTGACCCAGGAGAGCTTCGCGCGGCTCTGGCGCGCCTACGACGTCAGCCCGCCGAAAGGGCCGGTCGAGGCCTGGCTCTTCCGCACGGCGCGCAATCTCTGCATCGACCGGATGCGGCGGCTCGGGCGGCTGGTCGATGCGCCGACCGAGACGGTGGACGGCGCCCCGGATCCGGCGCCCAGCGCGGAGGCGCGCTGGGCCGCGCGGGAGACGGCGGAGACGGTCCAGGCCGCGCTCGACCTCCTGCCGGAGCGGCAGAAGAGCGCGATCCTGCTGGTTCACTTTCAGGACTTCACCGGGCGTCAGGCGGCCGAGGCTATGGCCATCGGCGAGGAGGCGCTGGAAAGTCTGTTGGCGCGCGGGCGGCGCAAGCTGCGCGCGCTCTTGGCCGAGCGCCGGGACGATCTGTGACAGGCAAGGGAAGGTGACGCGATGATGACGGATGGACCCGAAGCCCACGCGGCGGACGCGGCGGCGCCGATGACGGAGGCGCGGTTCGAACGTCTGACGGCGGCCTATGGCGCCGACCCGGCGCGCTGGCCGGCCTCGGAGCGGGCCGCGGCGGCGGCGTTCGTTCAGGCCGACCGGGAGGCGGCGGCGCCGCTCCTCGCCGAGGCGGCGGCGCTCGACCAAGCGCTCGCGACCGCCCGCGCCGCCGCGCCGACGCTGTCGCCCCGGACCTTGGCCGCGATGAGGCGCGGGGCGCGGCCCGGTTGGCTCGGTCGCCTGCGCCGTCTTCTCGATTGGCCGGATGCGCTCTGGCAACCCGCCGGCGCCGTTGCGGCGGCCCTGCTGGTCGGCTTCGTCGTCGGGCTCGGCGCGCCGCCGGCGACGCCCTTCGGAGAGGCGGCCCAGCCGACGCAGGCGGAAACCGCCGAAGCCGCATTGCGCGCCGATTTCACGCTTTTCCTCTATGGCCCAGCCGCTGCGGATGGACAGGAGACCGTGCGATGAGCGATCCGACCGACACCCCCTCCCCCGACCCGGCGGGCGGCGGCGCGGCGCCGCCCGACCGCCCCCCCAGCCGCCCGCCTGGCCGCGGCCGCCGCTGGCTGCTGATCGGGTCGCTGACGCTGAACGCCTTCGTCCTCGCCTGGCTGATCGCCGGCGCGTTGCATTGGACGGGGATGATGGGCCCGCGGCACTGGGGCATGGGCCATCACGCGAGCCACTGGTACGAATCCCGCGGGGAGCATCGCTATGACGACCGGGCGCGCGGCTTCCAGGCGCCGCGGGGCATGATGCGCGCCCTTTTGAACGGCCCGCCCGACGATCCGGCGCTCGCGGCGCTGTATCAGGCGCACGGCGCGCCGCTGCAGGCCGCTTTCCTGGAGGCGCGCGCCGCGCGCGATTCTCTGGGCGATATCGTTCGCAGGGCGGAGCGCGACGGACGCCTCGACAGGGCGGCGCTGGACGGCGCGCTCTCGCGGATGCGCGGCGCGACCCAGGGCGTGCAGGAGCACTTGCACGCCGCCCTCCTGGACGCCGCCGACAGCCTGCCGCCGGAGGCGTTCGCGCGCCTCCTGGACGGCCGGCCCAACGCCTGGCGCAACTGACCCGACGCGCCAAGCGGTCGCCGGCGCGCCTCGTCCGAAAAATCGCTTGCGCTATAATTTAATATTATTAATTTAATGACGTTCAGTTAGGAGACCGGACATGGCGCGCCCCCTCAAGAGCGAGGCCAAGGACATCGCGGGCGATGCCGTGCAGGCCTGCATCGCGTTGCTGGAGCGAGAACCTGTCGCGAGCGTCACCATGGCGCGCATCGCGGCGGCGGTGGGCTGCACGGCGCCGGCGCTCTACAGCCACTTCCGCAACAAGGAGGCGCTGTTGCGTGCGGTGCACGACGACGGCTTTCGGCGGCTCTTCGAGGCCAAGCGCGCGGCGGCGACGCGCGGCGACGACGCCTTCGACCGGTTGCGCCGCGGCGGTCTCGCCTACATGCGCTTCGCGCTCGACCACCCGGCGCTCTACACCCTGATGTTCAGCCCGCCAGCGGCGCTCGAAGACCGCGGCAATCCGTTTGAGGAGGACCTCGGGCGCCGGGCGCTCGACCTGCTGACGGCGAGCGTCAAGGCGTGCCAGGCGGCGGGTTATCTGCCCGGCGCCAAGCCGGAGTCGGTCGCCTTCACGCTCTGGTCGCTCGTGCACGGGGCCGCGACCCTGATCCTGCAAGGCCGCACGCCCGTCCCGGGCCAGGACCGCGACGCGCTGGCGCAGAGCGCCGTCGAAACGGCGATGGCCTTCGTGGCCGCAACGCACCCCGGCGGACGACCGCCCGGACTCTGAGAGGAACTCGGCGATGAAGCGAAGCGTGAAACGCGCTCTGGCGGCGAGCGCAGCCGTCCTGGCGACCCTTGGCGCGGTGGTCGGCGTTCAGGCGCACCGGACCGAAGCCGCGATCGATCGGTTCGCCGCGCAGGTCGCCGAAATCGGCCGCGCGGTCCCGGCCCCGGCCTATGACGAAGCGCGCCTCGCGGCTCTGCCGGCGCCGGTGCGGCGCTATCTGCGCTTCGCGCTGGGCGACAGCGCCGATCGCAGGCGCTACGTCGCGCTCGAGATGCGGGGACTTTTCCGCCGACCCGGGACCGAGATCTTCGCGGAGACGACCGCGACCCAGACGATCGCGGTGGGCGTCCCCGCCCTGGTCTTCGCGGCGACGACCCCCGTGGCGCCCGGCGTCTGGGCGCGCGCCTACGACTTCTACGCCGACGGCCAGATGGAGATGAAGGCGAAAATCCTCTCCACCCTGACCGTTGTCGACGAGCGCGAGACGCCCGCGCTCAACCGGACGTCCTTGCGCCGCTGGCTGCTGGAAAGTCCGCTCTACCCGATGGCGCTGGCGCCCGGCGGCCCGGTGCGCTGGGAGCCGATCGACGCTGTGCGGGCCCGCGCGATCGTGGAAGCGGACGGCCTCAGCGCCAGCCTCGTCGCCGTCTTTCGGGCGGACGGCGCGCTGGAGCGGTTCGAGGCGGAAGAGGATGGCGATCTGAGCACGCCCTATCACGGGTCCGGCGAAGTGGCGCTGCGGGACGACTACCGCCCGGTCGACGGGATGATGATCCCGCATCGCTTCACCATCGCCCGCGCCGCCGGAGGCGAGATCTTCCCCTTCTGGCGCGGCGAGGTGACCGGCATCCGCTTCGACGCGGCGCTTCCATGACCCGGCGCCGGCTCAAAGCCGGCGCGCGATCTCGATCAGGCGCGTCTCGATCGCCGCGCGGGCGGCGGCGTCCCACAGACGCGCCGCGGTCTGCTCCGCCTCCGAGGGGTCCAGAGCGACACGGTTGTACGCCTCGCGACGCTGGCGATCCGTCGCGAAGAAAGCAAACGCGTACACTTGCCCGCCTCGGGCGTACAAATAGCCCGCAAGACCCACGCCATAATGCATAACCCCCGTTTTGGCCCAAACGCGTACGGCCGTTTCCGGTTGGTCCAGGCGGCGCGCCAAGCCCCCGGACCAGCCGGCGAGCGGCAGCAGCGCGGGAAAGGCGCGCCCGCCTTGCTCCAGCTTGTACGCGTACGAAAGGAGGGCGGCCATCTGGCGCGGGCTGATCCGGGCGTCCGCCCCCAGCCCGCTATGGTTCGGCAGGACGAGCCCGCGCCAGTCCGCCTCGGGCAGGGCGGCGCGCAGCCACTGGGCGGTTCCGGCGGCCGCAGCGCGCAGGCCCGCCGGCGTCTCGCCCCGCGCCCGGGCGGCGGCGAGGCCGACGAGCTCCGCCATCGGGTTGCTGCTGGTCGCCAGCATTTCGGCCAGCACGGCGTCGCGCGGCGCGCTCTCGACCCGGGCCACCTCGACCGGACAGGGGTCCGACGGGGCGGGCGCGCTCTCCGGCTCGGGCAGCGTCAGACCGGCGCCGGCGGCCATCTGGCGGAACAGACGGCCGGCGGCGCGCGTCGGGTCCAGGACCGGCAGCCAGCGCTCGCCCTCCGGCGCGTCTTCCAGCGCGGCCAGTCGGCGCGCCGCCGGTCGCTCCGACGGGTGGTCCGGCACGAACCAGGCGCGCCCGTCGGCGCGCCATTCCAGCCGATGCGCGCCTTCCGCGACCATCAGCCCCGAAAGCCGAGGATTGTAGGCGGCGTCCGGCGGCTGCCCGGCGGCGATCGCGGGCAGCGGCGGCTGCGGGCCGGGGTCGAGCAGGAAGCGGCCTGCGACGCGCCGCAGGCCGGCGGCGCGCGCGGCCTCCGCCAGCGCCAACAGATCGTCGATTCCCAGCGTCGGGTCGCCGCCGCCGACGAGGCGCAGATCGCCGTCGAGCCGTCCCGACGCATCGGGGCGCGCGTCGGCGCACAGCCGCGTTGCGAAGCGATGGTCCGCCGGCAGCGCGGCCCGCGCCGCGAGCGCGCTCGCGAGCTTCGCCGTCGAAGCCGGGATGAAGCGGCCGTCCGGGCGCTTGGCGGCGGCGACCGACCCGCCCGCCGGTCCGTCCGCGACGGCCTGCACCAGATAACCCAGGGAGTCCCGCGCGATCGTCTCCGCATCCAGCGCCGGGGTCGGCGCCGGCGCCGGGGTCGGCGTCGAGGCCGGGGTCGGCGTCGAGGCCGGGGGCGTCAGGCTGCAGGCCGAGAGGGCGAGCGCGACAAGCGCCGCAGACAGAGACCTGAGGACAATCGGAAAGGGCCGGATCATCAAGCGAGCCTAGCCGCGCCGCGACCGCGGCGAAAGCGGCGCCGGGCGCCTGCGCTTGCGGGTCCCGGTCCATCGGTCTACCTAATGACCCAGCATCCGGGCGCCGCTGAGCGCCTTTGGGGATCATGACGCTGCAGACGCGTCGTCACATCGAGGGACCGGACGCCCGAACCGCCATGAGCCTGACCGCCGCCGACACCGCGCCGCAGCCCCCCGCCGACCAGGGCGCCGACCCGGGCGCCGACCCGGACGGCGAGGCCGTCGCCGCCGCTCTGGACCGGATCAAGCAGACGCTGGGTCCGCGCGGCTGGGTCGACGATCCGGCCGAGTTGGAGCCCTGGCTGGTCGACAGCCGCGGGGTCTATCACGGGCGCTGTCTCGGCATGGCGAAGCCGGCGAGTACGGCGGAGACGTCCGCCGTTCTGGCGGCCGCCTATGCGGCCGGCCTTCCGATCGTGCCGCAGGGCGGCAACACCGGCCGCGTCGGCGGCGCGACCCCGGACGGCACGGGACGGACGCTGCTGATCAATCTCGCCCGCATGAACAGCGTTCGCGCGATCGACGCCGCCAACGACGCGATGACGGTCGAGGCGGGCTGCATCCTGAAGAGCCTGCAGGAGGCCGCGTCCGACGCCGACCGCCTGTTTCCGCTCAGCCTTGGCGCGGAGGGGAGCTGCCAGATCGGCGGCAACCTCGCGTCGAACGCGGGCGGCGTGAACGTGCTGCGCTACGGCAACGCCCGCGAGCTGGTGCTGGGGCTGGAGGTGGTGCTGCCGGACGGCCGGGTCTGGGACGGCCTGACCGGTCTGCGCAAGAACAACACCGGCTATGACCTGAAGCATCTCTTCATGGGTTCGGAAGGGACGTTGGGGATCATCACGGCCGCGGTCCTGAAGCTGTTTCCCAAGCCGAAGGCGCGGGCGACGGCGCTGGTCGCGCTCAGCGATCTGGACGCGTGCCTGACGCTGCTCGCCGACGCCAAGGCGGCGAGCGCGGGGACCCTCTCCAGCTTCGAACTGATGCCCGGCTTCGCGCTCGACTGGGCCGAACGGCTGGTCGAGGGCGCGCGGCGTCCCTTCGAGGCGACCTACGATTGGACGGTGCTGTTGGAGTTCGCCGGCGAGCCGTCGGTCGAGGAGGCGCTGCATGGGCTCCTGGAGCGCGCCTTCGAGGACGGCCGGGTGGTCGACGCGGTCATCGCCCAGTCGGAGGAGCAGCGCGGCCAACTCTGGTTCCTGCGCGAGGCGATCGTCGACGCCCAGAACCGCGAAGGCGCGCAGATCAAGCATGACGTCTCCGTCCCCGTCAGCGCGGTGCCGCGCTTCATCCGCGAGGCGGCCGAGGCGGTCGAGGCGGTCCAGCCCGGAACCCGCCCCTACCCGTTCGGCCATGTCGGCGACGGCAACATCCACTACAATCTGAGCCAGCCGCCGGAGATGGACGGCGAGGCCTTCAAGGCGCGCGCGGACGCGCTGCACCGTGCGGTTCACGACGTCACCGACCGGCTGCACGGCTCGATCAGCGCGGAGCACGGGATCGGCCGCGCCAAGCGCGGCGAACTGGCGCGCTACAAGGACCCGATCGAACTGGATATCATGCGCCGGCTGAAGGCCGCGCTCGATCCCAAAGGCTTGATGAACCCGGGCGTCCTTCTGCCGGACGCGACGGGCGACGGTTAGGAAGAGGTCAGCATCCGATGGTTCCCTACAACGCCCCGATCGCCGACATGCGCTTCGTGCTGAACGATCTGGGGCTGCTGCCCCAGGTTCAGGCCCTGCCCGGCGGCGAGGAGGCGACGCCCGACCTCGTCGACGCCGTGCTGGAGGAGGCGGGCAAGCTCGCCCGCGACGTGCTGGCGCCGATCAATATGAGCGGCGATCAGGAGCGCTCGCGCCTGGAAAACGGCGTCGTGCGCACCCCGACCGGCTACAAGGAGGCCTATCGGGCCTATGTCGAGGGCGGTTGGAACGCCGTGCCCTTCCAGCCGGAGCATGGCGGCCAGGGGCTGCCCTGGACGGTCGCGTCCGCGGTGCAGGAGATGTGGCAATCCGCGAACATGGCCTGGGCGCTCTGCCCGCTCTTGAACCAGGGCGCGGTGGAGGCGCTGCAGGCGCACGGCAGCCCCGAACAGCAGGCGCTCTACCTGCCGAGGATGATTTCCGGCGAATGGTCGGGGACGATGAACCTGACCGAGCCGCAGGCGGGCTCCGACCTGAGCCAGGTGAAGACGCGGGCCGAGCGCAAGGACGGCCATTACCTGATTCGCGGCCAGAAGATCTACATCACCTACGGCGAGCACGACATGGCCGAGAACATCGTCCATCTGGTGCTGGCCCGCTGCGAGGACGCCCCGGCCGGGGTGAAGGGCATTTCGCTCTTCATCGTCCCGAAGCTCCTGCCGGACGAGAGCGGCGCGCCGGGCGCGCGCAACGATCTGCGCTGCGTGTCGCTGGAGCATAAGCTGGGCATCCACGGCAGCCCGACCTGCGTGATGGCCTATGGCGACGACGCGGGCGCGGTCGGCTATCTGGTCGGCGAGGAGAACCGCGGCCTCGAGTACATGTTCACCATGATGAACAACGCCCGGCTCAATGTCGGGCTGCAGGGCCTCGCGATCTCGGAGCGCGCCTATCAGCAGGCGCGCGCCTTCGCCAAGGACCGCCGCCAGGGCCGCGGGCCCGACGGCGACGGCCCCGCACCGATCGTCCGTCACGCCGACGTGCGCCGCATGTTGATGACCATGCGCTCCTATACCGAGGCGATGCGCGCGCTGGTGCTCGACGCGATGGTCATGCTCGACATGGCGCACCGACATGGCGAGGACGGCTATCGATCCTACGCCAAGCGGCGGGTCGATTTGTTGACGCCCGTGATCAAGGGCTGGTTCACGGATCTGGGCGTCGAGCTGACCTCGATGGCCGTGCAGGTGCATGGCGGCATGGGCTTCGTCGAGGAAACCGGCGTCGCCCAGCATTTCCGCGACAGCCGGATCCTGCCGATCTACGAAGGCACCAACGGCATCCAGGCGAACGATCTGATCGGCCGCAAGCTGCTGCGCGACGGCGGCGAGGCGGTGAGCGAATATGTCGAGGAGCTGCACGCGCTGATCAACCGGCTGAACGATCGCGGCGGCGAGGATATGGCGATCATCCGCCGGCAGTTCGCACAGGCCGTCGACGCGCTCGACGCCGCGACGGGCCATCTTCTGGAGGTCGGCGCGGAGGACCCGGACGCCGCCGCGGCGGCCGCCGCCTATTACCTGAAGCTCTTCGGCCTGGTGGCCGGCGGCGCCATGATGGTGCGCGCCGCGATCGCCGCCGAGGACAAGCTGAACGGCGGAGACGACGGAAGCGACCACGCCTTCTATCACGCCAAGATGGCCACCGCGCGCTTCTACGCCGAGAGCCTGCTGCCGCAGACCGCCGGGCTCGCGACCCCGATCCGGGCCGGCGCGGCGATGCTGCGCTCGATCCCCGATGAGGCCTTGTAGCGCGCGACCCGAGAGGGGCGGCGCCGGGCGGGCCTGGGCCGGCCCGCTGGCGGCGGCGTCGCTTGCGCTGGCCGTGCTCGCGGCCTCCCCGGTTCGAGCGGCAGACGCCGCCGATGAGGCGGGCGCCCGCTGCGGCACGGTCGATCTGGTCTTCGCGATCGACAAGACCTATTCCATCGGCCGCGCCATCGGCGAGGCGAAGCGCGAGGTGCGCCGTCTGCTCGACCTCGTCGACCTCGTCTCCCGCGGCCGGTATCGGTTGGGCCTGATCACCTTCCGCGACGATATCGACGTCGATCTCGACCTGACGCCGGAGGGCGAGGCGGAGGCGGCCGATCACGCCTTCCGCCGGGCGCTCTTCCAATTGCGCGCGGAAGGCGGCGAAGGCGGACCGGAAGCCTCCGACGAAGCCTTGCGCACCGCGGTCGAAGGCTTGCCCGGCGGCGGCGCGCGCCCGCAGCGCGGCGACTTTTCCGGCGATTGGCGGGCGCACTCGCGCATTCTGGTGCTGATCACCGACAACCTGCCGGGCGGCTTCGACGACCATTATCGCGAGGGGGAGGACGACGCCAACGCCCGCGAGGTGGCCGGGCGCGCTCTGGCGCGCGGCGTGCGCATCTCGGCGATCTATATCCCGACCGACGGCAACCGGCCGGCGCCCGACCCGCGCCGGGCCGAGGTGATGCGCGCCTACGCGCTGCTGACCGGCGGGCTCTTCATTCAGGTCCAGCGCTCCGGCGCCGGCGCGGCCGAGGCCATCGCCCAGATCATCGAGGCCTGCGGCGCGAAGACCGTCTCGTGAGCGCCGGGCCTTCACGCACAGGTCATTGGCGGCGCGCGCGCGCCTGCGCTAGCGTGGCGGGCATGATGATGACCACCCGCCGGCTCGCCTTCTGTCTCGCCGCTCTCCTGCTCGTCGCTCTCTTGCTGGTCGCCGGCGCGCTCCGCGCGCCGCCCGCCCTCGCCCAGGGCTTCGGCTGGTCGGCGCAGACGCTCGGCCGGATCGACGGGCTGATCGATCTGCGCGCCAGCCCGCACAGCCCCAGCGGTCTGATCGCGCTGACCCGCGACGGCGGCTGGCGGGCGCTCGCCTTCGACGGCGAGGCGTTGACGGACGCCGGCGCGGCCCCCTTCATGGGCAAGCTGGCGCCGCCGGAGATCATCCCGCACGGGCGCGTCGGGGTCGCGCCCGGCGCGCCGCCCGCGCCGGACGATCCGACGGCGGCGACGACCCCGAACGCCGCCTGGTTCGAGGGCGCGACGCGCCGATACGGCCACGGCGTGCTGGGCGACGCCGTCGAGGGCTCTGTGCTGCAGGTCGCCTTCGCGGACCGGCGCATCCTCGCCCACCGGCTGCCCGAAAGCGCGGTCTTCGAGGATCTGGAGCCGCGCATCCTCGACGCCGACGGCGACGGGACGCTGGAGGTGCTGGCGATCAAGGCCTATCTGGACCGCGGCGCGACGCTGGCGCTCTACGCCGCGCCGGCGGGCGCGGACCGGCTGGTCGAACTCGCCGAGGCGGCCCCGATCGGGCGACAGAACCGCTGGCTCAATCCGGCCGGCGCCGCCGATTTCGACGGCGACGGCCGGCCGGAGATCGCGGTCGTGCGCACGCCGCATATCGGCGGACTCCTGATCCATTACGCGTGGGACGGCGCCAGCGCCCGCCTGGTCGAGGAGCGCCGCGTCGCCGGCTACTCCACGCACGCCATCGGCTCGCAGGCGCTGGGTCTGGCGGCGATCCACGACATGGACGCGGATGGCCGGCCCGATCTGGTGCTGCCCAAGCAGGACCGCCGAATGCTCGCCGTCGTCACCGTGACGGACGCGGGGTTCGCGGAGACCGCGCGCCTGATGAACCCGGCCCCGGTCGCGGCGTCGCTGGTGGTCGTCGACCTCGACCGCGACGGCGATGCGGAGATCGTCTGGGGTCTGGAAGACGGCGCGATTCGCGCGCTCAGCCGCGTCGACTGACGCGCGTCGCCGCATGCGCGAAAACCGAAAATCAAGGCATTTCAAATTCTTATACAGCGAAGAAAAAAGTTTTTTCGGCGCCGCGGAATGCTGCTACGGTCCTTTGTCCGACAAACGGAGGAAATCCGGCGTCGCACGCAAGGTCCAGACGCCGCCCGGCGCAGTCGCCGGGCCGGCGGGGGGAGGACCGCCCGACAGATCGCCCCCCATTGGGGGTCGTCCGGCCGAACCGGCCAACGGCGCCGCGCAGGGCGTCCGAGAGCGGCGCCGTCGCGCGGCGCACCGGGCGCGCGGCCCGACAGGAATGGGTGGAAGGAACTGCATGCTCTACAATCTGCACGACGCGCGCGCCCAGGCGATGGCGCCGGTCCGGCTGATGGCGGAGGCGACCCGGCTCGCCTTCCTGAACCCTTTTCAGCCGCTGAGCTACACGCCGTTCGGTCGGATGGTCGCCTCGGCGTCCCAAGTGGTCGAAGGGCTGTTGAGCGAACGGCCGAAGCCCGCTTGGGGCCTGCCGCTGACCCATATCGACGGGGACATCGTCCCGATCTCGATCGAGACCGCCGTCGAGAAGCCGTTCTGCAATCTGCTGCACTTCCGGCGCGACGGGGTGACGCGCAACGACCCGGCGATCCTGCTGGTCGCGCCGATGTCCGGGCACCACGCGACGCTCCTGCGCGGCACGGTCGAGGCCCTGCTGCCCGACCATGAAGTGTACGTGACCGACTGGATCGACGCCCGCCTCGTGCCGAAGGCCGAGGGACGCTTCGGCGTCGCGACCTACATCGACTACGTCGTCGATTTCATGCGCTTCATGGCGGAGCGCGACGGCGGCGGCGTCGCCGCGCCCGACCCCTATCACGTCATGGCCGTGTGCCAGCCGGCGCCGCTGGTGCTGGCGGCGAGCGCGCTCCTGGCGCAGGACGATGCGCCGCACGCGCCGACCGGCATGATCCTGATGGGCGGCCCGGTCGATCCGCGCGCCAACCCGACGCTCGTCACCCGCGCGGCGGAGAACCGGTCGATCGACTGGTTCGTCCATCACGCGGTCCATCGCGTGCCGCCGCGCTATCCCGGCGCCAACCGGCGGGTCTATCCCGGATTCCTGCAGCTGCGCGCCTTCATGGCGATGAATCCAGGCCGCCACACCGACGCGCATTGGCGGATGTTCCATCATCTGGTCCGCGGCGACGGCGATTCGGCGGACAAGACGGCGGCCTTCTATGACGAATACATGGCCGTCATGGACACGCCGGCGGATTTCTACATCGAGACGGTGGACCGGGTCTTCAAACGCCACCTGCTGCCGCTCGGCGGCTTCACGCATCACGGGCGGCTGGTCAATACGGCGGCGGTCGAGAAGACGGCGCTGATGACGATCGAGGGCGAGTTGGACGACATCTCCGCCCCGGGCCAGACCGAGGCGGCGCACCGCCTCTGCCCCTCGATCCCAGCCGAGCGCCGACGCCATCTGGTGCAGCCGGGCGTCGGTCATTACGGCATTTTCAACGGCCGCAAGTGGCGCGAGGAGATCAAGCCGCAGATCGCGGAGTTCGTGCGCGAGACGCTGTCCTGAGCGGCGTTTAGCCGCAGCGCTTTCACCCGCAGCGCTTTCACCCGCTGGACGGGTGATGTTATAGTTCTGTGACAAGCAGGAGATTCGCCCCGGACGCCGCGGGCGGACGCAAGGTGGATGGGACGGACGCCCTCGCCGGACGGCGTTCCGGCTGCGCGCAGCGTCGCGCGCTCGAGACGGGAGAAGCGCCCATGCCGAATCGTCCCTTGACCGAGTTCCTCTCCGACCAGCGGGTCCTGGCCGCGCCGCCGGACCAGAGCGTCCTCGACGCCGTCCGGCAGATGGCCGAGCGCAATGTGGGCGCCATTCTGGTCCTGTCCGACGGCGCCCTGAAGGGCGTCTTCACCGAACGCGATCTGCTGCGCCGGGTCGTCGCGGCGGGGAAAGACCCGGCCGCGACCCAACTCGCCGCCGTGATGACGACGGAGGTCGTCTCGATCGCGGCGACCCATCGCGGCTACGAAGCCTTCCAACTCATGCACGACAGCGGGGTGCGGCATGTGGTCGTGACCGGATTGCCCGGCGCGATCGGATACGGCGTGGTGTCGATCCGCGACTTCGCCCCCGGCGATCTCGCGCGGTTCGAGAAGGAACTGGCCTTCGAGGAGCACGTCTGGGAGGTCGTCTGACCGGCCGGGCCGCCCTCAACTCGGCGCGCCCCCAATCCGGCGCACCCTTGACCCGGCGCGCCGTTTCGCGGTCTGCTGGTCGTCGCCATGATCATCAATCGCGAGCCTGAACCCGCTCATTGGCGGCGGTACGGCGGCGGCGGCGCGCCGCCGCCCGGTTGGCGATACCGGGCCGTGACGGCCCTGACGATCGCCGCGGCCAGCTTCGCCGTCGCCTCTTTCGCCTTCGACTGGTGGGTCGCCAGGTCTGTCAGTCTGGCGCCGGACGGTCCGGCGCGCGGCGTCTATCGCTATGCGGATCTCGCGCTCTCGCTCGCGCTTTGGGTGGCGGGCGGCGTGGCGCTGCTGGGGCTGATGAGCGATCGGCGCTGCCTTGTCTGGAGCCGCACGTTCGTGTGGCCGGTGCTGCGCCGCGGGGCGGCGAGGCCGCGCTGGATCACCCTGGCGCGGCACGTGGCGGTGATCACGCTTCTCTGTCTGATCGTCTATGCGGTCGAGGTGGTGCGGCTCAAATGGCTGCTGGCCGATCACGCCGCCCGGATCGAGGCGTTCCAGGCCTGCGCCGGCGGCTATGACTGCGCGCAGGACTATCGGGCCTATCTGACCGCGCTCTCGGACCCGATCCGCGGCTTCCTGTGGGGCCATGCGGCGGCCTTCGCCGCGCTCGGCGTCGCGATCGTCTGGCGGGCGCGCCGCGCGCGCTCGGTCGCGGAAATGGTGTTCTCCACGCCGCACGGCATCTTCCTGTTCCATCGGCTGGACGCCTATGCGGTCGTCCTGTTGGCGCAGGCGACGCTGCTCTGCGCCCTGACGCTGAACATCGAACGCGCGCTCGCGCTGCACGCGCCGACCCTGATGGCGAGCGCGGACTCCGGACTTCCGACGCTGACCGCCATGTTCGGCGGCCTGGGCGACAATCCGCTGCTGACCGGCGTCTTCGCGTCCGGGCTGATCTTCTCGCTGGGCGCCTACGCGACCGGGTTCGTGCGCCTCGCCTCGCCCTACCATTCGATGCTCGAAGCCCAGCGCGTGATCGCGCGCGATCGCTCGTGAAGGGATCGTGACCGGCGCGTGAACGCTTTTTGATCCGGCGCGCCTCGCGCCGGAGCGCGTCCTATAGTAAGCTCAACGCGCGTTCGAAGACGACGCCGACAATCGCGGGGGCGAAGCGATGCAGGGGCTCGAGGATCCGCGCGGCGCGCCGCTGAGCACGGCCGACCCGTCCAATCTGGAAGCGCTGGAGCGCGCGCATGCGCTTGCGCTCGGCTTTCAGGGCGATCCCATCGCCGAGATCGACCGGGCGCTCGCGCGCGACCCCGATTTCGTCATGGGCTGGCTGTTCAAGGCGGGCATGCTGACCCAGGCGATGGAGACCCGCATCTACGAGCCGATGGTCGCGGCGCTGGAGGCGGCCGAAGCGCTGGCCGACAAGGCGAACGAGCGCGAGCGCGGCCACATGGCCGCCGTTCGCGCCTGGGTGGAAGGCGACTTCACGCGCGCCTGCGAGCGGTGGGACCGGGTGCTGATCGACCATCCGCGCGATCTGCTGGCGCTGCAGCTCGCGCATCTCTCCGACGTGCTTCTGGGCGATGTGGCGAGCCAGCGCGATCGCGTCGCGCGCGTTCTGCCGGAATGGCACGAGGGCGTGCCGGGCTATGGCTGGGTGCTCGGCTTCTACGCCTTCGGGTTGGAGGAGAACCGGGATTTCGGCCGGGCGGAGGAGATGGGTCGGCGCGCCGTCGCCCTCAATCCGAAGGACGCCTACGCCATTCACGCGGTCGCCCACGTGCATGAAATGACGGGCCGGCAGGCCGGCGGGATCTGGTGGATGACCAGCCGGCGCGACGACTGGGCGGCCGGCAATTTCGCCAATCACCTGTGGTGGCATCTGGCGTTGTTCCATCTGGACGTCGGCGAGATCGACCGGGTGCTGGAGATTTACGACGAGCGGCTGCGCGGCGGCCCCGGCGCGGAGGGCAAGTATCAGGAGCTCGATTCCGCGGCGCTGCTCTGGCGACTGTGGCTCTATGGCCACGATCTGGGGGTGCGCTGGACGGAGCTGGCCGACAAATGGGCGCCGGCCGCCACCGACAGCCTGTACGCCTTCAACGACGTGCATGCGATGATGACCTTCGTCGCCGACGGGCGCGACGATTTGGCGGAGCGCGTGCTGACCGCCGCCGAACGCCACGTTCGGCGCGGCCATGACGACAATGTGGCGATGACCCGCGAGGTCGGCCTGCCCTTCTGCCGGGCCCAGCAGGCCTTTGCGGAAGGGCGCTACGAGGAGGCTGTCGAGCGCCTGCTGCCGATCCGCTGCCAGACCCAGAGGCTGGGCGGCAGCCACGCGCAGCGCGACGTGATCGCGCTCACCCTGATCGAGGCGGCGCTGCGCGCCGGCCGCTACCGGCTCGCCCGCGCCCTGATCAACGAACGCGTGGCGCTGAAGCCGACCAGCCCGCAGAATTGGCGCCTGCTGGGCCGCGCGCGGCAAGGGGCGGGGGATCAGGACGGGGCGCGCAAGGCCCGCGCCCGCGCGACCAGCCTGTTCTCCCAACCGCTGCAGAACGCGCCGGCCGAATAGGCGTTACTCGGACTTGCCGGATACGGAGCCCTCGGCGCGGCGTTCGGGCGTTCGGCCGCGGCCCCGGTCCGGGCCGCGGGACGCGCCGGCTTGCACGAAGCGGCGCGGCGGCGGCGCTGCTTGCCCCGCCGGATGAAACGCGCTACCCAGCCTGCGAAAAATCCGGCCTTCCCGGTCGCTCACCAACGGTTTGGAACGACGCATGCGCGGGGACGCGTCCAAAGCCCTGCTGCCCGACGGATTGCGCGACGCGCTGCCGCCCGAGGCGGCGCAGGAAGCCGCGATTCGCCGCGGCCTGATCGCTTCGTTCGAAGCCGAAGGCTATCAGCGGGTCGACCCGCCGCTGGTCGAGTTCGAGGACAGCCTGCTCGACGGCCCGGGCGCGGCGGTCGCCGCCCAGACCTTTCGCCTGATGGATCCGGTGAGCCAGCGCATGATGGGCGTGCGCGCCGACATGACCGTGCAGGTCGCGCGCATCGCGGTCAGCCGGCTGGCCCGGCAGGCGCGGCCGCTCAGGCTGTGCTACGCCGGCCAGACGCTGAGGGTGCGCGGCGCGCAGCTCCGCCCGGAACGTCAGGTCACCCAGGCCGGCTGCGAGCTGATCGGCGCGGACGGGCCGGCCGCCGACGCCGAGGCGATCGCGCTGGCCGGCAACGCGCTGGCGGCCGCGGGCCTCGTCGATCTGTCGGTCGACATCGCGCTGCCGACGCTGGCGCCGGCCCTGTTCGTGGAACTCGAGCTCGACGAGGCGGCGCGCCGCGCCGCGCGCGCCGCGCTGGACAGCCGGGACGCGGCCGCCGTCGCCGCCCTGGCGGGACCGGCGGCGGGCGCGCTCGGCGCCCTGCTCGACGCGTCGGGGCCGGCCGACGAGGCGCTGGCCGCCCTCAAGGCGTTGCGGCTGCCCGACGAGGCGGCGGCGGAGGTCGACCGATTGGCGGCGGTGCTGCCGCAGCTTGCCCGGGCGGCGCCGCATCTGGCGGTCACGGTGGATGCGGTCGAACGCCGGGGGTTCGAGTATCAGACCGGTCTCAGCTTCACCTTCTTCGCCAAGGGCGTGCGCGGCGAGTTGGGCCGCGGCGGACGCTATGCGGCCGGCGCGGGGTCCGCCTGCGGGGGCGAGCCGGCGACCGGCTTCTCGCTTTATCTCGACTCGGTGATGCGCGGCGCGCCGGCGCCGGCCGCGCCGCGCCGCTGTTTCCTGCCGGCGGAGATCGCGCCGGCCGCGGGGCCGCGTCTGCGCGCCGCCGGCTGGATCACGCTGGCCGGTCTGGAGCCGGGCGTCGGCGCGCGCGACGAGGCGCGCCGCCTGGGCTGCAGCCATTATCTCGACCCGGAGGCCGGCGCCGACGGGGAGCCCCGGGCGCTCGGGGATCGAGCGCCAGACTGAGGCGAGGACCCGCCTCCCTCCCGTTCACAGGCAAGGACGAAGCGGCATGACCAACGTGGTGGTGATCGGCTCCCAGTGGGGCGACGAAGGCAAGGGCAAGATCGTCGACTGGCTCTCGGAGCGGGCCGACATCGTGGTGCGCTTCCAAGGCGGTCACAACGCCGGCCATACGCTGGTGATCGGCGAGAAAGTCTTCAAGCTGAGCCTCCTGCCCTCCGGCGTCGTTCGGCCGGGCAAGCTGGGCGTCATCGGCAACGGCGTGGTGATCGACCCCTGGGCGCTGGTCGAGGAGATGGAGCGCATCCGGGCCGACGGCGTGTCGATCGATCCGGCGAGCCTGGTGATCGCGGAGAATGCGGCCCTCATCCTGCCGGTGCACCGATCGCTCGACCGGGCGCGCGAGGCGGCCCGCGGCGACGGCAAGATCGGCACCACGGGCCGCGGCATCGGCCCGGCCTACGAGGACAAGGTCGGCCGGCGCGCCGTGCGGGTCTGCGATCTGGCCGATCCGGCGATGCTGCGTCAGCGGGTGGCGGATCTGCTCGTTCATCACAACGCGCTCCTGAAGGGCCTGGGGGACGAGCCGGTCTCGGCCGAGCAACTCGTCGCCGACCTGGAGGAGATCGCGCCGAAGATCCTGCCCTACGCCGGCGTCGTCTGGCAGGTGCTGGACGAGGCGCGCCGGGCCGGCAAGCGCATCCTCTACGAAGGCGCGCAGGGCGTGATGCTGGACGTCGATCACGGCACCTATCCGTTCGTCACCTCGTCGCACACGGTGCCGGGGCAAGGGGCTTCCGGCTCCGGCTCCGGGCCGAAATCCATCGGCTATGTGCTGGGCATCACCAAGGCCTATACGACCCGCGTCGGCAGCGGCCCCTTCCCGACCGAACAGGACAACGAGGTCGGCCGCCTGCTGGGGGAGCGCGGGCGCGAGTTCGGAACCGTCACCGGCCGGGCGCGACGCTGCGGCTGGTTCGACGCCGTCCTGGTGCGCCAGGCCATGCGCGTCGGCGGGGTCGACGGCATCGCGCTGACCAAGCTCGACGTGCTCGACGGGCTGGACGAGATCAAGATCGGGATCGGCTATGAGATCGACGGGCGCCGGTACGACCATCTGCCCGCCTCGCAGGCGCTGCAGGCCCGGGCCGAACCGATCTACGAGACGATGGCCGGCTGGAAGGAGAGCACCTACGGAGCGCGGCGCTGGGCCGATCTGCCGGCGACCGCGATCAAGTACATCCGCCGCATCGAGGAGCTGATCGACACCCCGGTTGCGCTCCTGTCCACCAGCCCGGAGCGCGAGGACACGATCCGCGTCCGCGACCCGTTCGAGGGCTGACGGCGGCCTAGCCGCCCCCAAGAATCGTGCTAGCCTGCCGCGGGTTCGCGTATGCTCGGACCTGCAAAGGAGAGCGGTCGGCCGGACGCGCAGTCTGGCCGGGCGGCGCAGTCGGGATGCGGTGGCGATGGCGCTCAAGGTCAGCGGCGGCGATGGGGAAGAGGCGGGCGGTCACGGGCCGATCCTGATCAAGGATCGCTACGAGGTTCATCCGGACCAGCCCTTGCCGGATTTCGACGATCCTCCGGCCGTCGCAGTGCGGGCCAGTCATCGGCGGGACTCGAACCGACAGCTCTACGCCCTCGTCTGCGACCCGAAACTCCCGCCCAGACTGGACATCGTCTCGACCGTGCATCGGATCGACCATCGCGCGCTGCAGCGGGTGGTGGATTGGGGCGTTGTCCATTGGCCGGCCGAGGATCGGCGCTGCCCGGTCATCCTGATGGAGCGGCCGGCCGGCCGGCGCGTCTTCGCCGCGTTGACGGACGTCAACGCGGCGGTCACGGAAGAGACCGTGATGCGGATCTTCCTGACGCCCGTGGTCGAAATCCTCAAGGATCTGCACGCGCTCGGCGTGCACCACCGCAACATTCGACCGAACAATCTGTTCTTCGCCGATTCGGACGAACGCGAGATCTATATCGGCGAGTGCTTCAGCGCCCAACCGGGCACGAATCAGCCGGCGGTGTTCGAAACCATCGAATGCGCCCTCGCGGCGCCGGCTGGGCGGGGCGAGGGCGGCGTCGAAAACGATTTGTACGCGGTCGGGGTCACGACGATCGCGTTGCTGGCCGGCAAGACGCCGCTTGCGGATCTGAGCGACGAAGAGGTCGTGCGGCGCCGGCTGGCGATGGGGTCCTATGCGGCGCTGACGCAGAATCTCCGAATCTCGCTGACCATGATGGAGCCGCTGCGCGGGCTGCTGAACGACGACCCGACGGAGCGCTGGACGCTTGAGGAGCTCAGCCTTTGGCTCAACGGCCGCCGGCTGTCGCCGAAGCAGCAGGTGATGCCGAACAAGGCGTCGCGCGGCTTCACCTTCGCCGGCCGGGACTATTTCACGACGCGCGAACTCGCCCATGCGATGCACAAGAACTGGGACGCTTCGCTGGCGCCGATCCGCGACGGCACGCTCGACACGTGGCTGCGCCGCGGCTTGAGCGAGGATGAGCGGGTCGAGGCGGTCAACGAGGCGAAAGCCGCCCTCGGCGATGGCGGGGATGCGGATCGGCTGATCGCCCGGGTCCTGATCGCGCTGGACCCCGAGGGGCCGATCCGGCTGCGCGACCTGTCGGCGACCATAGAGGGTCTGGCCTCCATCCTCGGCCTGCACATGCATGACAGCGCGGCGCGCAATCTGTTCGCGAGCGCTCTTTCCATGGGGCTGGGGCAATTCTGGCTCGAACAGCAACGGCGCGTAGACCCCAACCAACTGCGCTTCCTCACGCGGCTCGACAAGTGCCGGATGGTCATGAACCAGCCCGGCCTCGGCTTCGGGATCGAGCGCGCGGCCTATGAGATCAACCAGAACCTGCCCTGCCGGTCGGAGCTCTTCGAACGCGACTACATCGCCACCGTCGAGCATCTGATTCCCGCCTACGAACGGTTGGCGGCCCTGATCGCCGCAGGCGCCGAGAAGCCGCGCCGCCTGATCGACCGCGACGTCGCCGCCTACATCGCCGTGCATTTCAAACGCGCGAGCGGCGGCGAGTTGCGCGACGTGGAGCGAGAAGGCGACGAACCGGCCGGGCGGATCGCTCAGATCCGTCTGCTCGCCAACATTCAGGACTATCTCCATAAGAAAGGCGAGACGCCCCATCTGAGCGCCTTGGCCGCCGAGATTCTGGAGCCCGCGATCGAGCGGTTCCACAGCCGGGACCGTCGGCGCAAGGTGCGCGACAAGTTGCGCAAGGCCGCCCGCAGCGGCCGGCTGTCCGATCTGTTGGACGTGATCGACGACCAGTCGGAGGTTCAGGCCGACCAGCGCAGTTTCGACGGTGCGGTGCGGGAGTACGCGCTCTCCGTCGAGGAGACCATCGTCGCCAAACGCGACATCAAGAACCGCGCCTTGCTCGCGGCTGAGATCGGCGGTCAGCTTTCCAGCACGTTCTCCGCGCTGGGCGCGACCATGGCGGCGCTCATCACCTTCGTGGTCTGGTGGTTCTGATGGCGAAGGCGCCGACGGGCAAGAAGAAGGGGGCCGCATCGGCCGGCGGCGGCAAGAAGGCCGGCGGCGGCGGCGTTCGGGCGCTCTCGCTCGTGATCGCGATCATCCTGGTGGTGCTGTTCTTCGACAGCGTGATCGTGTTGGCCGCCGGCATGATCCCGACCGGCGTCGCCTATCTGGTCGACCGCCGCCCCCAGCGCTATGCGGCGCGCACCGTGGCCTGGATGAATCTCGCCGGCTGCCTCGTGGTCGTGCTCGATCTCTGGGACGGCGGCGGGTCGATCGACCGGGCGATCGAACTGCTGCTCGATCCGGTGAACTGGGTGATCATGTTCGGGTCCGCCGGGTTCGGATGGGTCATCTACTTCACCTTGCCGCCCATCGTCTCCGGCTATCTGGCGCTGTCGCAGGAGATGCGGCTCAAGGATCTCGCGAAGAAGCAGAAGAGCCTGGAGAAGGAGTGGGGCGAGGAAGTGCGCAAGTCGGCGCCGCTGGACCGGCTGGAGGCTCTGGAGGCGGAGATCGCCGCCGCGCAATCCCGCGGCGGGCCGGCCCATGCTGCGACCGGCGGTGCGACCGGCGGGGCGGGCGCCGGAGCGGACGGCGGCGAGGGCGCCGATCGCCCGGAAGCCGACGCCGCCCCGGAGCCGGAGGAGGATCTCTCAGACACTCCGGCTGGCCGGCCCCTTACCGGCCGGGGCGGCGCCGGGTGAGTCCGCGGCCCCCCGCCGAGGCGCCCTGTCCGCACAAGTGCCCGGCGGGTCAGGCGCTCTGCAGCCGGCGTTCGACCGCCAGATTGCGCATCGCTTTCTGAAGCTTCTCGAAAGCGCGCACCTCGATCTGGCGGACGCGCTCCCGGCTGATGTTGTATTCCTGGCTCAATTCCTCGAGCGTGCGCGGCTCGTCCTTGAGGCGCCGCTCGGTCAGGATGCGCTGCTCCCGGTCGTTCAGCGTTTTCATCGCGTCCTGCAGCATGTCGCGGCGGATCGAGAGTTCCTCGGAATCGGCGATCACGCTCTCATGGCTTTCCGAGTCATCCTCGAGCCAGTCCTGCCATTCCCCTTCGCCGTCGGCCCGCAGCGGCGCGTTCAGCGAATTGTCGCCGCCCGCCAGACGCCGGTTCATGGAGACCACGTCCTGCTCCGGGACGGCCAACTCCTCGGCGATCTGCTTCACATGCTCGGGCGAGAGGTCGCCCTCCTCGAAGGCCTGCAGGCGGCCCTTGATCTTGCGCAGATTGAAGAACAGCTTCTTCTGCGCCGCCGTGGTGCCCATTTTCACCAACGACCAGGAATGCAGGATGTACTCCTGGATCGCCGCGCGGATCCACCACATGGCGTAGGTCGCGAGCCGGAAGCCGCGGTCCGGATCGAACCGCTTGACCGCCTGCATCATGCCGACATTGCCTTCGGAGATCAGCTCCGCCACCGGCAGGCCGTAGCCGCGGTAGCCCATGGCGATCTTCGCGACCAGGCGTAGGTGGCTCGTGACGAGCTTGTGCGCGGCCTCGCGGTCGTCATGCTCGCGCCAGCTCTTGGCGAGCATGTACTCCTCGTCCGGTTCGAGCATCGGGAACTTCCGGATGTCGTCCAGATAGCGCTGGAGGTTGCCCTCCGGCGTCAGGGTCGGAATGTTCCGAATCGTGTTGCTCATGAAAGACTGTGCTCCCCTCGCATCGTTGGGCCGCGCGCCGTCCGAGCGGCCGGCGGCCCGCCGACGCGTTCCCATAGACCCTTGATAAATGGGGTTTTGCGCCGTTTTTTCAAGAGCGCGCCAGGGTCGTGAACGTCGCTTCCCACGCCTATAGGGCCTCGCGAAGATGGCGCTTTTGCGGCGCCGCGGCGCCGTCTTGGGGCGCCCTGCGGCCGCGTCACCCGGCGGCGGGCGCCGCCAGGGCCTCGATCAGGCGCGCCATGTCGGGCGGCGCGGGGCTGTCGAAATGCATCGCCGCGCCCGACGTCGGATGGATGAAGTCCAGCGCCGCCGCATGCAGCGCCTGCCGGCCGAAGCCCTCGGCCGCGGCGCGCGCGGCCGGCGAGAGCCGGGCGCGTCGCGCCGGCGTGGCGCGGCCATAGACCGGGTCGCCGATCAGCGGACAGCCGATATGGGTCATGTGGACCCTGATCTGGTGCGTCCGGCCCGTCTGCAGTTTGCAGGCGAGGAGCGACGCCCCGGGGCCCAGACGGCGCAGCACCTCGTAGCGCGTGACTGCGGGCTTTCCCGCTCGGCCCCGCACGATCGCCATGCGGGTCCGCTGGCGCGGATCCCGCCCGATCGGCGCGTCGACGCCGCCGTCCGGCGGCTCGGGGCGCCCCCAACAGACCGCGAGATAGCGCCGCCCGGCGCTGCGCGCGGCGAACTGGCGGCTGAGCGCCGCATGGGCGGCGTCGGTCTTGGCGCAGACGATGAGACCGCTCGTCTCCTTGTCGAGCCGATGCACGATCCCCGGCCGCGCCACGCCGCCGATCCCCGACAGCCCGCCCGCGCAATGATGCAGCAGGGCGTTGACGAGGGTGCCGTCCGGTGTCCCGGGGGCCGGATGCACCGCCATGCCGGCCGGCTTGTCGACCACGATCAGATCCGCATCCTCATAGACCACCGCGAGCGGGATCGCCTGCGCCTGCGGCGTCGCGGGCGCCGCCGGCGGGACCGTCACGAGCACCTCCGAACCGGGTTTGACCGGGGTTTTCGGCTCGGATACGGTTTCGCCGTCCGCGCTCACGAAGCCTTCGAGGATCAGGCTCTTGAGCCGATTTCGGGACAGTTCGGGCAGCCGATCGGCCAACCATCGATCACAGCGTTCGCCGGCGTCCTCCGGCGCGACGACGAGGCGGATGCGGCGCGTCGGCGCGTCCTCGAGGTCGGGAGCCTGATCGGGCCAATCAGCGTCTCCGCCGTCCGCGCGGCTCATGGCGGGGCCGGGCGACGGCGTCGGAAAGGAGCGACGATGCAGGCCTTGAAGGCGCTGGTGGTGTTCATGGGCGTGCTGCTCATCGTCGGACTGGTCGCTCTGGTGTACTTGATCGCGACCGGCGCACACAAGAGCATGGGGGAGCGTCCGCTGGCCGCCCCGGCCGCCGTCCCGCTCGCCGCGGGGGAGCGCGTCGTGGAGACGCGTCCGGACGGCGATCGGCTCTATCTGCGCCTCCAGGGCCCGCAGGGCGCGCGCATTCTGATCCTGAGCAGCGAGACCGGCGAGCCGCTCGGCGAACTGCTCCTGCAGCGGCCGTGAGGCGCGGGCGTCGGCGGTCGGCGGACGGCCGACCGAGGGACGAGGGAGACCGGCGATGAATTTCTGCTCCGACAACGTAACCGGCGGCGCGCCGGAGATCCTGGCGCATCTGGCCGCGGTCAACGACGAGCCCGTCATGCCCTACGGCGCCGATCCGGTGACGCAGCGCGTTGAGGCGCGCCTCGCCGCGCTGTTCGAGCGCGCGCCGAACGCGATTGCGAGCTTTCCCGTCGCGACCGGCACGGCGGCCAACGCGCTGATCCTGTCCTGCCTGGCGCCGCCCCACGGCGCCGTCTTCTGCCACCGCGACGCGCATATCAATGTCGACGAGTGCGGCGCGCCGGAGCTCATGACCGGCGGCGCCAAGTTGATCCCGCTTGAGGGCGAGGCGGCGAAGCTGACGCCGCAGACGGTCGCCGACGCGCTGGCTCAGGGGTGGGCCGGCGTCGTGCACCATGTGCAGCCGGCCTGCCTCTCGATCACCCAAGCGACGGAGGCCGGCGCGGTCTACACGCCGGACGAGGTCGCGGCGCTCGCCGCGGTCGCGCACGCGCACGGACTGACCCTGCACATGGACGGCGCGCGCTTCGCCAACGCGCTCGCCGCGGTCGGCTGCACGCCGGCGGAAATGACCTGGAAGGCGGGCGTGGACGCGCTCAGCTTCGGGGCGACGAAGAACGGCGCGCTGGCCGCCGAGGCGGCGGTCTTCTTCGATCCCGCCCGCGCCGCCGACTTCGCCTTCCGGCGCAAGCGCGCGGGACATCTGTTCTCGAAGATGCGCTTCCTGTCGGCGCAGCTCGAGGGCTATCTGGCGGACGATCTGTGGCTGCGCAACGCCCGCGCCGCCAACGCGATGGCGGCGCGGCTGGCCGAAGGGTTGGGGCGCACGCCGGGCGTTACGCTCGCGGCCCCGGTTGCGGCGAACGAGGTGTTCGCACATATCCCGAAGGCGGCGGCGGAGGCGCTGCGCGGCGAGGGCTTCCAATTCTATCCCTGGACCGCCTTGGGGGAGGACTGCCACCGCTTCGTGACCGCCTGGAACACCAAGGCGGAGCATGTCGATCGCTTGCTGGAGACGGCGCGGCGGACCAAGGCGGCCTGACCGGGGGGCGCCGACCTGGAAGGGAGTACGATGGCGAACCGGGGGCCCGAACGATGAGTCAGCAGGCGCGCGTCGAGATCGATCTGAAGGCGCTCCCCCATGTCAAGGCCCCCGCGTTGCGTCGGCTTGCCGAGGTCTGGCTCGCGCTGCGCGGACCGGATCTGGTGATCCCTCCCCGGCGCGCCTTCGACCCCTTCGCCGTTCCGGAATTGGCGCCGAAGCTCTGGCTCTGCGATTACGATCCGGTCGAACGGCGCTTCGCCTATCGCCTTGCGGGCGAGCATATCAATCGGGTCTATGGGCGCTCGATCAAAGGGCTGGATCTTTCGGACGTCATTCCGGCGGCCGGCTATGAGATCGTGCGGGCGCGCTATCTGGAGGCCGTGGAAGCGCCTGCGATCGTGCACACCGCGGGCCGCGTCTACGTTCACAGCGATCGCTATCAGCCGGGCGAGCGGTTGATCCTGCCGCTCGCCGACGACGCGGGCGCGGCCCGCTTCGTTCTCGGCGCCACGATCGTCAGCGGCGATCTCGATTTCCCCGACCCGAGGGATCGGCGCGCCGATCAGGTGACGGTGGCGACCGCGCTCACTCGGAACGCCGCCGCCTGACGCGACGGCTGGGCGGGAGAGCGTCTCGAGGGACGTTCAGCCGTCTGCGGCCTGCGCGTCGCCCAACGCCTCCAGCATCAGACCGGCCGCCGCCTTGCTGGAGGCCGGATTCTGACCGCAGATCACCGCGCCGTCGCGCACCGCGAAGCGTTGGAAGACGCCGCCATGCTCGAACCGACCGCCGAGCGCGACCAGCCGGTCCTGCAGCAGGAAGGGGACGACCGCGTCCATGCCGGCGGCGCGCTCCTCGTCGTTGGTGAAGCCGTTCACGCGGCGCCCGGCGACCAGCGGCCGGCCGTCGGGCGTGCGGGCGCCGATCAAGCCGGCCGGGCCGTGGCACACGGAGCCCACCGGCGCGCCGCGCGCCGCCGCCTCGCCGACGAGGCGCGTCAGAACCGGATGATCCGGGAAGTCCCACATGGTTCCATGTCCGCCCGGCAGGAACAGCGCATCGTAGGCGCGCTCCGCCACCCGTTCGATCGGGAGGCTGTCGCGGGCGCGGGCCCAGGCGTCGGCGTCGCGCTTGGCGCGCGCCGCGCCGCCGCTGCGCGGATCGACCGGAACCGGGCCGCCCTTGATCGAGGCGACGTCGACCGTCAGTCCCGCCTCCAGGAACAGCGCGAGCGGCTCCGAATACTCGCTCCACCACAGGCCGGTAGGCCGGTCCGATCCCGGGACCACGCCGGTCGAGGTGAGCACCATGAGCGCCCGGCCCCGCGCCGCGCCGGCTCCCGCGGCCGCGCCGCCGGCTAGGAAGCCGGAGCCCGCCAGCGCCGCCGCGCCCATCAGGACGCGCCGGCGATCCATAGTCTCCCACCCCATGCGCCGCCTCCGCCGTTCCCTTTTGACGGGAAGAATATCGGCCGGCTCGCGCATGGCTTCAAGGGCCAGCTCCTCCGGCCAGCTCTTGGGGCCAGCTCCTCGGGCCAGCTCCTCGGCGTCGTCGGCGGCGCGCCCGCGAATTCGCTTGATCGCCCGGATCGGATTGGTTAGAAGGCGCGGCGATAGCGCGGCGGGCGTCGCCGCCCGACCGCGTCAGACCTTGGCTCCCTTCGTCTAGTGGCCTAGGACGCCGCCCTCTCACGGCGGAAACAGGGGTTCGAGTCCCCTAGGGAGCGCCACTTCTCCACGTCCCACCTCGGTCGACCCCTTGATTGTCCAGCGGGTTCCTGATGAACCGCAGGCGACGGGTGGACCATGCGGAAGACCGCCGAGCCGCTCTTCATCTTCCCAAAGCGCGACGCCTTCTACTTCTCGCGCCCCGCTCCTCGTGACCTTCAGGGACCAATCAAGAGCGCGCACCTGCCGCGCGGGGTTGCTCAGGCGCGACCGGCCGGTCGCGCCGCTCGTGGCTCGGTCTTGAAGCCGACAAGTCTCGGAGAGGTCGGCGCGGCGTCGCCCACCGACCCCAGGTCACCCGGCGGCCAGCGCGGCGTCGGCGCGGCCGACCAGCGCTTCGACGCGGCCGGGGCGCGGCGCGGCGCACAGGCTGGCGCCGCGACGCTGCAGCGTTTCGCGAATCAAGGTCGCACCGGCCGGCGAGAAGTAAAACGACGGATCGACGAACACCGGGTCGCCGCGCAGCATCGCCGCCTCGACCGGCGATCCGGCCGCAACCCAGGCCTCCTCGAACGCTTCTTGCAAGGCGCTGCAATAGCCGCGCGCCTCGTCGAGCGACATCTCGAGTCGAGTCCACCCCATTTTTCCCCTCCTGGACGAAACGGCGCACCGCGCCGCCGCCCATCCTGCCCAGTCAATCCCGCCGCGTAGGAGGATACCACGGCGGGTCCGGCGCGTCATCGGCCGCGCCGATCCCGCGCGACAATGTCCCTAGCTCGGGCGCCGTGATCGACGCAGGAGGTCGATCCGGCCGCAGAAGGTGCGCGTAGATGACAATGCACACTGGGAGTTGACCGGTCCTCTCCCCAAAAGCGAACGGCCCCGGCCGCCGCATCCTGCGGCGCCGCGGTCCCTCGATCTTGCAAAGGAGAGACGACGGATGAAATCCATGATGAGCACGGTTGCAGGCGTTGCGGCGGCGGCCGGCATTGCGCTGGCGGCCTTGGCCCAGCCGGCCTTCGCCGGCGCCAAGACGATCGTCGAGATCGCGGCCGGCGACGAGAATTTCGAAACCCTGGTCGCGGCGCTTCAGGCCGCCGACCTGGTCGACACGCTGAGCGGCGACGGCCCCTTCACCGTCTTCGCCCCGACGGACGACGCCTTCGCCGCCCTGCCTGAGGGGACGGTCGAGACGCTGCTCATGCCGGAGAACAAGGATCAGCTGGTCGCCGTGCTGACCTACCATGTGCTGTCCAGCAAGGTGATGAGCGGCGATCTCGCCGGGAAGGCGCTCGAGGCCGAGACGGTGCAGGGCGCCGCGGTCTCCATCGACGCGACCGGGGCCGCCGTGACGGTCGATGGGGCGACGGTGTCGACCGCAGACATCGAGGCCTCGAACGGCGTCATTCACGTCATCGACGCGGTCATCCTGCCGCCTCAGTAAGCGGCGGCGGCCCCGAGCCGCAGCGAGCGGCGCGCTCACCGGCCCGACGATCACGGGCTCGGCGGGCGCGCCGTTTCGTTTCGCGGCGGGCGCGCCGTTTCGTTTCGCGGCCCGCGCGCCTCTCGACCGCGGGGGCGCGGCCGTGCTTTGCTTCCCGGACCGGCGCGCGCCCTGGCCAGGGGCCGCGTGCGTCCTTTTCGGGAGCGCTCCGCCATGACCCCGCCGCCGGACAAGATCGGCCCCGTGCTTCCGACGCCGGAGGAGGCCGAGACGGGGCGTCCGGGCGGCGCGGCGCCGGGCCCCACGCTGAAGCGCAGCCTGTCGCTGCCGCTCCTGGCGCTCTACGGGCTGGGCACCACGATCGGGGCCGGCATCTTCGTGCTGGTCGGCAAGGTGGCGGGAATCGCGGGCGCGCAGGCGCCGCTGGCCTTTCTGGCGGCGGCCCTGATGGCGGCGCCGACGGCGCTCAGCTTCGGGGAGCTGGCCGCCCGCTATCCCTTCAGCGCCGGCGAGGCGGTCTATGTCCAGCGCGGCCTGCGGATCGACCGGCTGCCGCTTGTCGTCGGGTTGATGGTCGCCGCCGCGGGGCTCGTCTCCTCCGCCGCCATCGCGCAGGGCTTCGCCGGCTATCTGGGGGTCTTCGTCGAGGCGCCGGCGGCGCTGATGACCGCGTTTCTGATCGCGGCGCTGGTCGCGCTGGCGATCTGGGGCATCGTCGAATCGGTGACCGTCGCGGCGCTCCTGACCCTGGCGGAGGTCGGCGCGCTGGCGCTGGTGATCGCGACCGGACTGGACGACGCCTTGGCGAAGCCGGCGGCGATGGCCGCGGCGCTCACCCCGCCGGCGGCCGCGGCGCCGGCGATTCTGGCCGCGGGCGTGCTCGCCTTCTACGCCTTCATCGGCTTCGAGGACATGGTGAACGTGGCCGAGGAGGTGCGCGACGTCGAGCGCACCATGCCGCGCGCCATCATCATCACGCTGGCCGCCACCACGGTGCTTTACATGCTGACGGCGCTGGTCGCGGTGACGGCGGTCGCGCCCGCGGAACTGGCGGAGAGCCAGGCGCCGCTGGCGCTCGTCTATGAGCGCGCGTCGGGCTGGAACCCGGCGCCGATCACGCTGATCGCCATCTTCGCGGTGGCCAACGGGGCGCTGATCCAGATCATCATGGCCTCGCGCATCTTCTACGGGCTGGCGCGGCTCGGCTGGCTGCCCGCGCGCTTGGGGCGGGTCTGGCGGGCGACCCGCACGCCGGCGCTGGCGACGCTGTTCGCGGGCGGGATCTCGCTGTTCTTCGCGCTGGCGCTGCCGATCGTGCGGCTGGCGGAGATCACCGCCTTCATCACGCTGATCGTCTTCGCGCTGGTGAACGCCGCGCTGATCGCGCTGAAGCGCCGCGGCGATCCGGCGGAGGGCCCGGCGGAGGGCCCGGCGGGCGAGGAGGCGACGGCCCGCCGCTTCCGGGTCCCGCTTGCGGTCCCGCTCTTCGGCCTGCTGACCAGCCTTGGCTTCACCGCCTACCAGGCCGCGCTTTGGATCAGCGGGTGAGAGAAGGCGCGATAGCAAGCGGGGCGAGAACCATCTCACCGCGCAGGTTTCCCCGCGCACCGCTTTTACGATACTGTTGTCACGGCGATGCGCCCGATGCGGCCATTATGGTCTAAAGGGCGGCTGCGATTGTTTTTCGTTTCCGAAGGGTTCTAGGAATCCTCGTGAAGAGCTTGAGAGGCGCGGGCATGATTGGCGGGTTCCGCTTCGTTATGATGTGTGCTTGGCTCCTCGCCGCCGGACTTACCCCTGCAAACGGGAGCGACCCACCAGACCCTCCCGTACTTCAGATCAACTCCCCGCCATACCGAGAAGCTCTCACGGATTTTATGGAAGCCTCGGCGACCGACATCGTCGAAGGCTTTCAGAGTTCCACAGAGGATCGGCCAGTGGTCCGAGGCATTGTCACCGTTATGGGGCTTCTTCCCACCGACAGAACGATTTGCTTGAGTTTCCAAAGCATTGACGGTTTCTTCCACGGTGGTGCGACGATCGAAATCGAAGGGTATTCGGGCGCACTGATTCTGGTCTTCGAAAGCGACTATCTGTCCGAACTCAACCTCTCGGAACGCGAACTTGCCCTACGCGTTCGCGCCTCCTCGGATCGGGGCGTCTGCCCTGACGACTCGCCGATGCTGGTCGCCGGGTGGGGTCGTATACGAAGCGTGTCTCACGTCTCGTTGTTTACACGAGCGGACCTTGGCGAGCGGGTTCACAGTTACCTGGACCTGAACCGTTACGAGGTGTGCAAGCCGATCAGAGGCGTCACCTCGGCGCTAACGGCCTACAACGTGATCTGCAGGTTTCGCGTGGCCGACATTTGCAACAACGTCGCCGCCGTCTCTCTGATTTGGCAGGCGGGCGTAACGCGCGGCGACGCAATCGACGCACCGTTGCGGGCGCCCTGCCTGTAAGGACAGCGCCCCGGGAGAGGCTATGGTGAAGGCGATTGAACCCCTCCTTGGCGCCGCCAAGCGACGTCCGTATCTGGCGGTCAATGTCATAGCCGTTCTGCTTGTCGGCGGCGCTCTCCTGGCGGTCGCCTACGCGCCGCGCCTCGCGCACTTCACGGCCACGGCTCATGTCGGCGCCTTGGAAGTCCGCCAAACATCCGCTACGGGCTTCCTGGAATGGCGCAACGCGCCCGTCGACGCCGCGACCCCAGACCTGCCGCGCGATTGCGAGTCGCCGCGGTTCACGGCGGACAGGACCCACGCGGCCAGTGACTCGATCGTGGACGTCGCGCTCTCCCTCGATCCGACAGGCGCGCTCGTCGCCGACGTCTTGGCGGACAACGGACGTTCCCTTGGCGTGATCGAATGCGCGGCCGGCGACAGGCATGCGGCGCCCCATTTCATGCTGCTGCGGTGGCCGGCAAGCCAAGCGTCCCGCCTCAATCTTCCCATTCAAGGCTTCATGACGCTCGGTCAGGCGCCGGACCGGCGCAGCGTTCTCCAGCACATTCTCCTGGAAGGCCGGGTCATGGTGCATGTCAAGGGTTGGCCTTTCGAGCGCGCGCGCCTCGACACAGAGGAATGGTCGCTTCATTCCGGTGACCGCGTGAGCTTCCACAAGACGCGCGAGCGCGACGATATGGCTGAGGCGCATGCAATCGTGCGGTCGATCGAGGGGGCGCTGCACGTCACGCTCAATACCGAAGCCGCAATCGCCTCGGTCCTGAGCTTTGGGCAACGGCAGGCTGACGCGGGCTACTTGGCGCCGACAGCCTTGGCGCGAATCCGGGCGGTTCCGGAATGGCCGTTGGTCGCGATCGCTGCCGTCATGCTGTTCAACATCGTCTCGCTGTTCCGGGCGATCCGAACGGAGGAGGCGATCCTTCAAGCGATCGGCGAGGTCGAGGCTGCGATCGCTTTGAAGGCGGAGGGCGGGGGCGCAGTGCAGTCCCCAGCCCCGCATGCGGCTGCCGGAACTTCACCTGACGCGCAGGCGCCGGGCCAAGACGGGAACTCAGCGGGCCAACGATAGCAGGAGATCGTCGATGTCGAGTTTACGGGCAGGACAATTCGCCGTGGCGGCCGCTGCGCTCCTTGTGACAACGGCATGCGCAGAACTCAGCCTGCCGACGCCCGAGCCGACATTGGGCCCGTCGGCTTCGGCCGTCCCGTCGCGCGCGCAGGCGTTCGAACCGGGAGTGATTACGGCGGCGCGGGTCGCCGCTGGCGCCGGTCGCGCTCAGGGCGCTTGGCTTGGCGGAGGGGGGGCGACGCGCTGCTACCTGGTGACCGTCGCCCACGCTGTCGACGCCGCGCGGTCGGCCTCGCTCGCTTTCGAGAACGGCGCCTCCGTGGATGCGACGATCCTGCAAAGCGATCCCTCGGTGGACTTGGCCGTGCTCCGGGCGGAGCCTAGCGGGTCCCGCGCCCCGCCCGATTGCTCGCCGGTCACGCCGACCTCCGACTTGGAAACGGCGATCCGCTCCGGCGCCGGCGTCGGCTACATCCTCAGCCTGGATTCCACGGGCGCAGCCCTTCAGAGCCCGGTGTTCCTCCGTCGGCGTACGGACACCCATCTCGCCGTGTCGCCCGCCGGCGGGGCCCGCCTGACGCGCGGGTTGAGCGGCTCGCCCGTCTTGTTCAATGACATGGTGGTAGGGATCCTGGTCGGTCGCGAGGGCGATGCGGACGGCCTCTGGCGGGTGACCCGGTTGGACTATGCTCAGAGCGTCCTGCCGCGCTACCTGACGTCTGCTGAGGCGAGCCCGCCGAGCGAGCCGTTCGACCTCGATCTGCTGCCCGACGATATCCGGCGGATCGCGGTTCAGGCGCGGCGCACGGAGCAATTGGCCAAGACGGCGGAAGAGGACGCGCTCGAGGTTCGCGCGAAAGCAAGGGAAGCGAAGAGCATCGCATCGAGTCTGCCGGAACGTCAGACCGTCGGCGGGTACCGGCGATTCAGGTCGGACTCGTCCGACAACTATTATTGGGGACAGGTCCGAAGCTATGGTCCGAACAATGTGAGGGTGAAGGCGTTCGGGTTCGGCGTGTCGGAAACCGTCGTCGGAGAGGATCGAGGCAATCTTCACTTCTGCCGGTTCGATAGCGGTTGCGTGGGCGCCGGCGTCCTGGAGTATTCGGAGAACAGGGGCAATTCGAACGATCTGCTGAGTTGGCGTGGCGAGTTCGAGGACGGCGCGCGGCGTGGCGTAGGCGTGCTTCGGTGGCGCAAGGAAGACGATCACGTCATCCAGAGAATTGCCTATCTGAACATACGCGAAGGCTCTAAGCCCGCTCCCGGCGTATGGATTCGCGCCTCCGACGGGTACAGATTCGAGGGTGAGATCGGCGCGAATTGGGATGGGCTTGGCGTGCTCTGGACGGCGGACGGGAGCATCCAAGCCATAGGGCGCTGGGCGGATAGTGAGTTCATCGAAGACAGAACCGCTGAAGTTCAGCCATAGCCATCCATCAAGGACCGCGCCCATGGCGGTTGGCGCTTTTCACCACGGCCTCGGAAAGGTTAGCCTTCCCCATTCGTCGGAAAACAGGAGGCCGACAGCCGTGACCGACCCGTCAACCCAAGGCGGCGAACGCCGCACGACCCGGTTTCGTCGGCTGATCGAAGCCGAGGAGATCCTGCTGCTGCCCGGCGTGCACGACGCGCTGAGCGCGCGGATCGCCGAGCAGGCCGGCTTTGCGGCGATCACCGCCGGCGGCTACGCGGCGAGCGCGACGCTTTTGGGCCGGCCCGACACCTCGCAGCTCTCCCAGACGGAGATGGCGGATTTCTACGCCCGCCTGTGCGACGCGGTCGACGTCCCGGTCTTCGGCGACGGCGACACCGGCTTCGGCAACATGACGAACGCGGCCCGCACGGTGCGCCTCTACGAGCGCGCGGGTCTCGCCGGCCTGTTCATCGAGGACCAGCTCTTCCCGAAGCGCTGCGGCCACATGGCGGGCAAGGCGGTGATCCCGGCGGAGGAGATGGTCGGCAAGCTGAAGGCCGCGCTCGACGCGCGGGTCGACGGCGATCTCGTCATCATGGCCCGCACCGACGCGCTGGCGGTCAACGGGATCGACGACGCGATCGAGCGCATGGCGCTCTATCGCGAGGTCGGGGCGGACCTGCTGTTCGTCGAGGCGCCGCGATCGGCCGCGGACATGCGGCGGATCTGCGCGGAGCTCGACGGCCCCTGCCTCGCCAACATGATCGAGGGCGGCCTGACCCCGACCCTGCCGCTGGAGGCGCTGCAGGAGATCGGCTTCGCGGCCGCGACCTATCCGGTCGGCGCCACCTACGCCGTCGCCCACGCCATGCAGGCCTATATGCGCCACCTGAAGGAGACCGGCGGCACCGCCGGCTTCACCGGCGGCATGATGGCGTTCGACGAGTTCAACGAGGCCGTCGGCCTCGACCGGTTGCGCGCGCGGGAGGGCCTGTATCAGGACTATGCGCGCAAGACGGTCGCCAAGCGCGGCCGGACGGAGGGCTGACGCCCCCTTTTCTCTCAACAAGAACAGCATTCCTGGGAGGACACGACCGATGAAGAAGAGCTTCAGCACGATTGTAGCCGGCGCGGCGCTCGCGGCCGGACTGGGCGCGGCCGGACTGGGCGCCGCGTCCGCGCCGGCGGCCGCGGCCGAAGAGATGCGCTGCAGCCACCAGCTGCCCCCGACCCACCACATCGCGCAGGTGATCGACCGCTGGGCGGCCGAGGTGGAGAGCCTGTCGAACGGCGAGATCGACGTCCAGATCTTCGGCGCCAACAGCCTGGTCGGCGCGAAGGAGAACATCGTCTCCGTCGCCAAGGGCTCCATCGAATGCGCCTTCTCGGTGAATTTCCAATGGGGCAAGACGCTGCCGATCATGAATGTCACGCTGCGCCCCTATGCGGTGACCTCGCTGGAGACGCTGGCGAATTGGCCGGGCTCCGAAGCGGCGGCCTTCCTGGAGGACAAGCTCCTCGAAAAGGGCGTGCGCAACGTGACCTGGCTCTTCACCACCCGGATGAGCGCCTTCACCTCGAAGGGCGGCGCGCTGCTGGAGCCCCAGGATTTCGAGGGCGTGAAGATCCGCGGCCTCAACCCGACGGTGGACGCCGGCTTGATGGCGCTGGGCGCGGCGCCGTCGGCGATGTCGGGCTCGAAGGTCTATCAGGCGCTCTCCACCGGCGTGATCGACGCCGGCCTGACCGACATCAGCGCCGCCTGGTCGCGCAAATACTATGAGGTGCAGGACCATGTCGTGGCCTCGCCGCTGTTCAGCGTCTTCTTCCACGGCTACGTCAACCCGTCCTGGTACGACGGCTTGAGCGACGCGGCCAAGGCCGCGCTGCAGGCGGCCGGCGAGAAGGCCGCCGTCTGGGCCGTCGAGGAGACCGAGAAGGCCGCGGGCGCCGCGCCCTTCCAGCTCGCGGGCAAGAACATGACCGTGCGCATCCACACCGCCGACCAGGCGGCCGCGATGGAGGCGATCATGGGCCCCGCCTTCGACAAGGCCTTCGCCGAGTCGACCGGGGCCGACGGCGAGACGGTTCTGGATCTGGTGGCCAAGATCAACCAGTAACGGGCCGCCGCTCGATGCTGACCCCGACCGAGGGCGGGTCGGGCCGGGGGGCGATTCCGCCTCCCGGTCCGCCCGGCGAAGCGGGCGCCGGGCCGCTCGACCGGGCCGTCGCCTGGATCTGCTACGCCGCCGCCTCGGTGGCGGCGCTGGCGGTGCTCGTCTCCCTGGCGGCGACGGGCTACAGCGTTTTCATGCGCTACGTGCTGGGCCAGCCCGTCGTGTGGATCGACGAGCTGTCCGGCTATCTGGTCGTCGCCATCGTCATGTTCGGCGCGGCCGAGGCGCTGCGCCGCGGCGACCACATCCGGGTCGATCTTCTGACCGCCAATCTGACCGGTATTCCTCTCAGGGCGATGCGAGCCTTCTGGATGATCTGCGTGCTGTTGGTGATGGGCGCGCTTCTGAAGAGCTCGGTGACGGCCGTGACCTTCGCGCGCGATTTCGGGATCTATTCCGAGGGCTATCTGGCGACCCCCATATGGGTCCCGCAGTCGATGCTGGTGATCGGCGCCGTCTTGGTCATGCTGGCGGCGCTGGCGCGGCTGATCGCCGCCTTGCGCGGCGGCGACGGGGGCGGCGACGACGGGACAGGAGACGGGCGCGCATGACGTTGGCGCTGATCCTGGGCGGGCTTCTGGTGCTGTTGCTGACCGGCGCGCCGATCTTCGCGGCGCTGGGGCTCGGCTCGCTGATCGTCACGCTGGCGAGCGAGGGGCACGTCAACGCGGTCGCCGACACCGTCTTCGCGAAACTGAACAACAACCACCTGACCGCGATCCCGATGTTCGCCTTCATGGCGCATGTCATGATCCGCTCCAAGGTGGTCGACCATCTCTACGAGGCCGCGAACGCGCTGGTGCGCCACGTGCACGGCGGGCTGGGCGTGGCCACCGTGCTGTCCTGCACCATCTTCGCGGCGATCTCCGGCTCGTCGGTGGCGACCGCGCTGACCATCGGCTCGACCGCGATCCCGCATATGAAGCGCTTCGGCTACCGCGCGCGCGAGGCCTATGGCGTGATCGCGGCCGGCGGCACGCTGGGCATCCTGATCCCGCCCTCCGGGCCGCTGATCCTCTACGCCATCGTCACGGAAAGCTCGATCGGCGCGCTCTTCCTCGCCGGCATGATCCCGGGCGTTCTGATGGCGCTGATCTTCGCGCTGTTCTGCATGGCGAACGCCGCCTGGCGGCGCGAGCAGACCCGCGAACCGTGGATCGGCTGGACCGAGTGCCTGGCGGCCGTCAAGCGCGCGGTCTGGGCGCTGCTGATGCCGCCGATCGTGCTGGGAGGGATCTATCTGGGGGTGTTCACCGCCTCCGAGGCGGCGGCGGTCGGCTGTCTCTACGCGCTCGCGGTCGGGGTCGGGATCTACCGCAATTTCGGCCTGCGCGACCTGTGGGAGACCGCCTACGAGACGGTGCGGACCACGGCCATGCTGTTCATGATCCTGGCCGCGGCGGCCATGTTCGGGCACGCGGTGACGCTGATCCGGCTGCCGGCGGAACTGGTCGAGATGGTGATCGCGCTCGACGTGGGCGCGCTCGCCTTCGTGCTGGCGGTGATGGCGGTGGTGTTCCTCTTGGGCATGTTCCTGGAGACCATCTCGATCATCCTGATCACCACGCCGATCGTGTATCCGGTGCTGCTGCAGCTCGGCGTCGACCCGATCTGGTACGGCATCCTCCTGATGATCAATCTGGAGTTGGCGCTGATCACCCCGCCGGTCGGCATGAACCTCTTCGTCATCAAGGGCATCACCGACGCGCCGCTCAAGGAGGTGATCGCCGGCGCCGCGCCCTATGTGGCGCTGATGGCGGCCGGGCTGTTCCTGGTGCTGTTCGTCCCCGAACTCGCGACCTGGTTGCCCCGCGCGGCCGGCTTCGGCTGAAGCCGTCGCCTTCAGATTGCAGGCAGCTGAAATCGACTAGTACTCGCACGAGATTTTACCAGGTTCCGAAAATCGTTTCTTAACGTTTTCCGCCGACTATCGAGCATGCGATGTCGGTGGGGTGCGTCGTGGTTACTCTATTCTTCATATATGGACTGGCGTTCTTCACGCTCGGGCTGTTGCTGTGGCTCACGCGGGCCCCGCAGAGCCTGGCGCCGATCGCGCGGTCGCTCCGGCTCCTCGGGCTGTTCGGGCTGACGCATGGCTGCCTCGAGTGGCTGATCATGGCCGAGATCGCCGGCGCGCTGCCGCCGACCCTGTGGGCCAACGCCGCGCAGGCCGGGCTGGGCGGGCTCTCCTTCCTGATTCTTCTCGCTGCGGGCTTGGAGGCGATGACGGTGGTGCGTCCGATCGGCCGCGGCCTGCGCACCGCGCTGACCGCCGCCGTCGGCGCCGTCTGGGCGGGATTCCTCGCCGCGGCGATCGGCGAGTGGGCGAGCTTCGAGGCGGCGGACAAAATCTCGCGATGGGTCGCCGGCGCGCCGGGCGCCTTCCTGATGGCGGCGGGCCTGATCGCCTTTCGCCGCACGGAGAAAGACGGACCGCGGGTCAAGGCGCACGATCGCCTCTGGGCGACCTTCCAGATCGCGGCCGCCGCCTTGGGCGCCTATGGGCTGCTGACCCTGCCCGGAGGGCCGGGAGACTTCTTCCCGGCCAGCATCGTCAACGCGCCGGCCGTCGGCGAGATTTTGGGCTTTCCGATCCAGGTCCTGCGGGCGATCGCGGCCGCCGTGCTGGCGGCGGCCGTGGTCGGCGCGCTGCGCGAGTTCGACCGCATCGAACGCGAGGAGCTGGAGCGTCTGGTCGACGAGCGCACCGCGCGCCTGACCAGCGTGTCCGAGAACCTCACCGAGGCGCTGGTCGAGGCGGAGCGCGCCAACCGCGCCAAGTCCGAGTTCCTCGCCTCCATGAGCCACGAGCTGCGCACGCCGCTGAACGCGATCCTGGGGTTCAGCCGACTGATGAACATGGAGATGTTCGGTCCGCTCGGCGCGGAGAAGTACCGGGAGTACACGGCCGACATCAACGCCAGCGGCGAGCATCTGCTCGGCCTGATCGATCAGGTTCTCGATCTGTCGAAGATCGAAGCCGGCAAGCGCGAATACAGCTTCGAGGCGCTCGACGTGAACGAGATCGTCGACGAGGCGGTTCGCCACCTGCGCCCGATCGCCGACGAGCAGAGGGTGACACTCTGCTTCGAAGCGGCGGAAGGCGGGCCGCAACTCGTCGCCGACCGCCGCGCGGTCGCGCAGATCCTGCTCAACCTGATCTCGAACGCCATCAAGTACAACGAGATCGGCGGCGCCGTCCGCGTCGCCGCGCGCCGCGCGGGGAACCGGCTGCTGCTGACGGTGGAGGACGACGGCGTCGGCATCCCGGCCGCGGAGTTGCCGACCATCACCCAGCCCTTCGTCCAGGTGCGGCTCGATCCCTATGTCACGCGATCCGGCTCCGGGCTCGGCCTCTCGGTGGTCGAGATGTTGGCGCGCGAGCACGAGGGCGACTTGAGGATCGAGAGCGAGGCGGGGCGCGGCACCTGCGTCACCGTCGATCTGCCGGTCGCCGGCCCGGGGGGCGGCCAGCCCCCTGCAGGCGACCCGGGCGGCGGCCAGCCCCCTGCAGGCGGCCCGACGGCGGCGCACCTGACGCCCTCGCCCGGCCCGCGCGGCGGATCAGCGGTCGGCGTTCTCCGCCTCGAAGCCGGCCGATTTGAAGAAGATGTTGGGCTTTCGATAGACGGCGAGCAATAGGCAGCCCTCGTCGGACCGCGTCTGGTGCATCGAGCCGGGGTGGCGGTAGACGTACTGGCCCGCCCGGCAGACGCCGTCGTGATCGTAGAAGGAGCCTTCGAGCACGAAGCTCTGCTCGATCTCCGGGTGTTTGTGGAACGGCAGCACGGCGCCAGGCTCCCACTTCAACAGCACCGTCATCTCGCCTTCGGCGTCGTTTCGGTACAGCACCTTCATCCAGATCTTGTCGAACTGGGATTTGGTCCATTCCATATCCTCCGGATCGACATAGACGGAGCCGCCCGGCGTGGGCTGAAGCCTGCCCTTCAGGCGCTCCTTGAAGGCGACGGTCTTCGGCGCATCGGTCATCTGTCTCTCCTTCAATGCGTTGGACGAATCAGGTGAAAGAGCCGGAGCAAACCGGCGCCAGCGGCGTGTCGGCCAGCGTCGTCGTGGCCCATTCCGGCGGCCAAATCGTGTGCAGACCGCCGCCGCGCCATTGATCGATCGAGGCCGGACAGCGGGTGTTCTGCCCGGTCGCGTCGAACTTCAATCCCCAACCGTTGGGATAGTCCCCGGCGGGCACGTCGCAGGCGAGCGCCGCCTCGCGGATCGCCTCCGGATCGTCGGGCGCCCGCGCGCGCGGCAGCACGTCGGCCAGCAGCGAGTAGGCCGCGACGAAGGCCATGGCGTTGAAGCCGGAGGGCTCGCGACCGGTCAACCCCTTGAGGCGCGTCACATACTCGACCTGCAGGGCGCGTCCGTGCGGCGACAGAGCGGCCGAGTTGATGCGGGCCGGCGCATTGGCTGACAGAACGCCCTCCGTCTCCCGCCCCGCGAGGTTGAGCGTGTAGAGCCCGAACCCGGCGGACGAGGTCATGATCACCGGGGGCCGCCAGCCCGCCCGGCGCATCGCCTTCAGGAGCCCGATCGAGTCGCGGATGAAGGAGGAGGCGAAAAGCGCGTCCGGCGCCGCCGCCCGCACCTCGGCGACCAGCGCGTCGAAGTCGAGCGCCGCCCCGTCATACTCCGCCGCGTAGGTGCGGGTCAGCACCGGCGCGACGCCGCGGTGCGCCAGCGCCTTCACCGTCTCCTCGCCGCAGGACAGCCCGTAGGCGCTGGCCTCGTTGATCACGGCGACGCGCAGCGCGTCCGCGGCCTTGCCCAGACGCGGCGCGACACGGTCGAGCACGAAGTCCACCGCCGCCGCCTCGACGATCCCCGCATGGTTGTTGCTGCGGAAGGTGAAGCGCGGCCGATGATCGAACAGCGTCGTCGTCCAGGCCGTCTGCGCCCAGAGCACGGCGCCCAGCCTTTCGCAGACCTTCGAGACCTCGATCGTGTGGTTGGAGCCGTAGCAGCCGACGATCGCGCGCACGCCGTCGTCGCGGATCATGCGCTCGGCCGCCTCCGCGGCGGCGGCCGGCGTCGCGCCGTCGGCCCGCACCCACGCGACCGGCCGACCATCGACGCCGCCCGCGTCGTTGACGAGCGTGCGGGCGGCCTCGGCGCCGTCGAAAGAATCGGCGCCCAATTCGCCGACGCCGCCGGAAGCCATGAAGATCGCGCCGATCTTCAACGGGGGGCGGTCGGCGTTGTGTGCGGCGGTCGGCATGGCGACTCCTTGCGATGCGATGGATGGCTATTGCCGTCAGTCGTTTCGATGGCTGTCTCTCGATAGCGGCACTCTAGCGATTGCCTGAAGTGACGTATCGCGATATCGATTGACCTCAGATATCAATGGAATTGACAGCAGATGAGCGAGTGGCTGCCCCCGATACAGGCCCTGCGCGCCGTCGTCGCCGCCGTGCGGTGCGGCGGCTTCCAGAAGGCGGGCGAGGCGTTGGGCCTGTCGCACGGCGCCGTCAGCCATCATGTGGCGCAGCTCGAGCATCTGGTCGGGGCCAAGCTCTTCACCCGCCACCGCCGCGGCGCCGCGCCGACCCCGGCCGGCGAGGCGTTGGCCCGCCGTGTCGCGCCGGCTCTGGAGGAGTTGCGCGACGCCATCGCCGCCGCGCGGGGCGAGGCGGGCGGCGCCGTGACCGTCACCGTGACGCCGGCGCTGGCGCAGCGTTGGCTGGTCCCTCGGCTGGCCACGCTCTATGCGCGGACGCCGGGGCTGGACCTCCGGCTCTCGCCGACCGCGCGGCTGGTGGATCTGGAGTTGGAGGGCGTCGATCTCGCCTTCCGCTACGGCGCCGGCGGATGGTCGGGCGTCGAGGCGGAGCCGGTCGCCGAGGAATGGGTGTTTCCCGTCGCCGCGCCGCATTACCGCGGCGGCGCCCTGCCCCGAACGCCGGCGGAGCTGGCGAGCTGCACCCTGATCCGCAACCCGCGGCAACCCTGGGAGCCCTGGTTCGAGGCGGCGGGCGTCGCCGGCCTGCGGCCGGCCGGGCCGACGGTGGAGGATGCGGGGCTCGCCCTCGATCTGGCGACGCGCGGCGACGGGGTGGCGCTGGCGCGCGGGTTGCTGGCGCACGGCGACGTCGCGGCCGGCCGGCTGCGCCCCCTGTTCGATATCGCGATCCAGGATCGCTTCGCCTACTGGCTGGCCCTGCGTCCCGGCGCCGGCGCGCGCCCGCAGGTGCGGGCGGTTGCGGATTGGCTGCGCGAAGAGTGCCGGCGCGCCGTCGCGGCGACGGCGCCTGGCGGCGGATCGCCTTAGGCGGCCGCCGCCAGCTCCAATCCCAGGAGGCGGCGCGCCTCCGCGACGCTGGCGGGGTGGCGGTCGTATCGGGGGCAGAGCGCGGCCGCCTGCTCGACCAGCGCGGCGTTGGAGGGGGCGAGCGTGTCCTTATCGAGGCGGATATTGTCCTCCAGCCCGGTGCGGACGTGGCCGCCGCGCTCCAGCGACCATTCGACCAGCGTCTTCTGATGCCGGCCGATGCCGGCGCCGGTCCAGGTGGCGTCGGGGGCGAGGCGATTGAGCGTGTCGACGTAGAAGTCGAAGCTCGGCCGGTCGACCGGCATGGCGTTCTTCACGCCCATCACGAACTGCACGTGCAGCGGGCCCTTGATCTTGCCGGCCTTCTCCATCGCGACGGCGGAGAAGATCATGGAGAGGTCGAAGGCCTCCACCTCCGGCTTCACCCCGTGCTCCAGCATCTGGGCGGCCAGGCTGTCGATCAGGTCGGGGCTGTTGTCGTAGACCCGGGTCGGGAAGTTGCAGGAGCCGGTGGCGAGCGAGGCCATGTCGGGCTTGAGCGCGATCATGCCGCCGCGCTCCGCCCCCTTGCCGGAGCGGCCGCCGGTCGAGAACTGGACGATCATGCCCGGGCAGTGCCGTCGCAGGCCGTCCAGCAGCGCGGCGAACTTGTCCGGATCGGAGGTGGTTGAGCCGTCGTCGTTGCGCACATGGCAATGCGCCAGCGTCGCGCCGGCCTCGAAGGCGGCCTGGGTGCTCTCGATCTGCTCCGCCACCGTGATCGGCACCGCCGGGTTGTTCTCCTTCTTCGGCACCGAGCCGGTGATGGCGACCGTGATGATGGCGGGGGTGGTCATGGGGCGTCTCCTCGATCGGGCGCCGGCGTCGGCCTGCGCCGCCGGCGGTCGGCCCTTTGCTAGCGGCTGGCGGCCCAGGCGGCAAGGGCGCGCGCGATCATCGCGTCGGCCTCCCCCGCCTGACCGACCGGATCGTCGAGCGCCGCCCAGTCGACGGCGGCGGCCGCAGCCTCCGGGGCGAGGCGCTTCAGGACGACGCTCAGCGCGTCGCCGGAGGCCGCCGCTTCGGCGAGCGCGCGGCGCAGCAGGGCGTCGGCCGAATCCGGCGCCATCGTCGCGGCGAGCGCGCGCCCCGCCGCCTCCGCCAGCGTCGGGCTTCCGAAGGCGACGAGATTGGCGCGCATGCGCGCGGGCCGAACCTCCAGCGTCTCCAGCATGCGCTCGGTCCGGGCGAGGCAGGCGCCGACGGCGAGCAGCAGCGGCGCGAAGGCCAGCCACTCCTGCGCCCAGGCGGCGCCGTCGCGCGCGTCCGCCGGCATGGCCGCCTGATGCAGCGCCGCCTGCAGCGCGCCGGCATGGCGGGCCAACGCCAGCGCCGCCTCCGCCGCGACGGGATTCGCCTTGTGCGGCATGGCGGAGGAGCCGCCGGCGTCCGTGAAGCCGACCTCGCCGACCTCCGTCCGGGCCAACAGCAGCAAATCCTGGGCGATCTTGCCGCAACTCGCCGCCGCGCCGGCGAGCGCCGCGCCGAGCGCCAGCCCCCCCTCGCGCCGGCTGTGCCAAGGCAGTTCGGCGACGCCGAGATCGAGCCGGCGCGCCATCGCCTCCTCGACCGCACGCGCCGTGGGGCCGAACGCGGCCTGCGTCCCCGCCGCCCCGCCGAGGGACAGGATGCAGGCCCGCGCGCCCGCATCGCGCAGCGCCGCGCGATGCGCCGCGAAGGGCGCGAACCATTGCGCGGCGGCCAGCCCGAAGCGGGTCGGGACCGCCTGCTGCGTGCGGGTGCGCGCCGCCATCGGCGTCGCCTTGTGGGCGGCGGCGAGCGCCGCGAGCGCGTCGCCAATCCGCAGCAACCGCCCGTCGAGGATCGCGAGCGCTGGCTTCAGGCAGAGCGCCCAGGCGGTGTCGACCACGTCCTGACTGGTGGCGCCGGAATGAACGGCGGGGGCCGCCGCGCCCGCCTCCTCCCGCAGCAAGGCGACCAGCGCGGGAACCGGGACCCCGTCGCGCGCCGTCGCCTCGGCCAGATCCGCGGGGTCGATCCGCGCCGCCAGCCGCGCCGCCGCCGCTTCGATCGCGCGAGCCGCCTGCGCCGGCAACGCGCCCACCTCGGCCTGGGCGGCGGCCAGCGCCGCTTCGACCCGCAGCATGGCGGCGAGCTGGGCCAGCCCGTCGATCTCGGCCGCGATTTCCGCATCGCCCAGCAAATCGCTCAGATAGGCGGGCAGCAGGGCGTCGAGCGTCGACATGGCGCGGGACCCGGGATCAGGCGTCGAAGAAGACGGTTTCGTCCAGTCCGGAGAGCCGGATGTCGAAGCGATAGACGGGCGGCCCGCCCTCGGGCTCCGCCCGGGCGGCGATCAGGGTCTCGCGCCGGTCCGCATGCTCGATCCGGGCGAGGATCGGGTCGTCCGCGTTGGCCGCCGCCTCGTCGGAGAAATAGAGGCGCGTCAAGAGCCCGACATTGATCCCCCGGGCGATGATCCAGATCAGCGCGTGCGGGGCCATGCGGCTCGGCTTGCCGCCCACGCGCGGACCGGGCGTCGGGCCTGGCTTCACCGTCTCGAACCGATAAAGGCCGGTCTCGAAGTCGGTCGCGCTGCGGCCCCAGCCCGCAACCTGCGGGTCGGCCTGCGCCGCGCGCGCGTCCTCCGGGCTGTTGTAGACGCCGCCGGCGTCGGCCTGCCAGAGCTCCACCACCGCGTCGCGCACGAGCCCGCCCTGGGCGTCGCGGATCACGCCTTCGATCGCGATGCGCTCGCCCTTCGCCTGCGGCCCGGCGATCACGCGGCCGGGATCGGGAAACGGCCCGTCGAGGCCGGCGCGGCTGGGCGCCAGGCCGATATGGACATAGGGCCCCGCGGTCTGGGAGGGCGTTTCCTTCAAGTAGCAGAGGTCCTGCGGCATGGGCTCGGCTCCCCTCACGCGCCGTCGAGGCGGTTTTCGAACGGCGTCTGGCGGCGCCCGCGCAGCACCATGTCGAAGCGGTAGGCGAGCGCGTCCATCGGCATCGCCGCATTGCGGTCCAGGGGCGCCACCAGCCGTTCCACCGCCGCGGGATCGGCGATCGCGTTCAGGATCGGACAGTGGGGGATCAGCGGGTCCCCCTCGAAATACATCTGGGTCACCAGCCGTTGCGCGAAGGCGCGCCCGAAGAGGGAGAAGTGGATATGCGCCGGCCGCCAGTCGTTCGGCCCGTTCGGCCAGGGATAGGCGCCCGGCTGGATGGTGCGGAAGCAATAGCGCCCGTCCGCGTCGGTCACGGTGCGCCCGCAGCCGCCGAAATTCGGGTCGAGCGGGGCGATGTACTTCTCCGTCACATGGCGATAGCGCCCGCCGGCGTTGGCCTGCCAGATCTCGATCAGCGCGCCCGCGACCGGCCGTCCGATCTCGTCCGCCACCCGGCCGTGCACCAGGATGCGCGGGCCGATCGGATCGCCGTCCCGGGCGGCGTTGCGGATCAGGTCGTGGTCCAGCGGGCCCAGCGCATCCTGGCCGAAGACCGGGCCGGTCATCTCCGACAAGGTCGCATCATGGGCGATCAAAGGGCGCTGCGGCGCGCGCAGTTGGCTCGATTTGTAGGCCGGCGCGTAGGCCGGCGGGTGCCAGGCGCGGTCGCGGGCGATGTAGCCGCCGGCGATCGGCGCGCGAGGATCGTCTGCGCTCATCGGCTCGTCTCGTCCTCCTGCTCCATGGCCGCCAGCGCCGCCTTGACGGTGCGGAAGGCCTTGTTGGCGGCCGGAACGCCGGCATAGACCGCGACGTGCAGCAGCGCCTCCTTGAGGTCGTCCGCGCTCGCGCCCGTGTTGCGCGTCGCGCGGGCGTGCATCGCCAGCTCCTCGTCATGCCCGAGCGCCGCCAGCAGCGCGACGGTGACCAGCGAGCGCTCCCGCGGCGTCAAGCCGGGCCGCGCCCAGACCGAGCCCCAGGCGCCCTCGGTGATGAAGCGCTGGAAGTCCGCGTCGAAGTCGCTCTTGGCGGCCTCCGCCCGGTCGACATGGGCGTCGCCCAGGACGCGCCGGCGCACGGCCATGCCCGCGGCGTAGCGCGCGGTCTCCGAGCCGTCGTCAGACATGGGCGGCGTTCCTCCGCGAAACCGTCGAACCGGCGACAGCTTGCGCCAGCGCGCGCCGATTTGCAAAAGCCGCGAGGGCGCCGGGCCAGCGCGCGGTGGTCGAGATCGTCCATCGGTCCGTCCTTTCGAGATCGGGCCGGACGGCGCGCGGCGGCGGATCATGAAAAACCCCCGCGGGACGCCCGGCGGGGGTTGGGGTCGGTCAGGTGACGCGTCGTCTCACATCACGGCTCCGATCCGCCTCCCGCAAGGGAAGGCGGTGGCGGCAGCCGCGAGGAAGAGAGCCGCGCCGGGAGCCGACCATAGATCCGGGCTCTCCGCTGAGCTGCGACCGGGAGGACGGAGGCGCCGCTCCACGGGACGCTGAGCCCCTATCCTGGGGAGCCGCCGGCAGGCGGCGTCGAGCCCTCATCCTGAGCAGCCATTGGGCGCGCTACGCCGCTGACGGACCCGCCCTTCGAGACGGGCGCTCGCGCGCCGTCCTCAGGGTGAGGCGTTTGTGTCTTAGAAACAGATGGTTAGCCCTCATTCTGAGGAGCCGCCGTCAGGCGGCGTCTCGAAGGACGGGGGCGCGTCAGAGCTGCGCGTCGCGGCCCATGGCGAGGAACTTCTCGCGGCGCTCCTTGCGCAGCGTCGGGCCGTCCTTCGCCGTCAGCGGGGCAAGGCGCTCTTCGATCGCACGGCCGACCGCGTCGATCGTCTCTTCCGGCAGGCGATGGGCGCCGCCGATCGGCTCCGGCACGACGGCGTCGACGACGCCCAGCTTCTCCAGATCCTGGGCGGTGAGGCGCAGCGCCTCCGCGGCCGTCTGCGCCTGATCCGCGCTGCGCCAGAGGATCGAGGCGCAGCCCTCCGGCGAGATGACGGAATAGACCGAATGCTCCAGCATCAGGACCCGGTCGGCGGCGGCCAGCGCGATCGCGCCGCCCGAGCCGCCTTCGCCGATCACGACGGAGACCATCGGGACGGAGAGTCCCAGGCATTTCTCGATGGACCGCGCGATGGCCTCGGCCTGGCCGCGCTCCTCCGCGCCGACGCCGGGATAGGCGCCGGGCGTGTCGACCAGACTGATCACCGGCAGGCCGAAACGGTCCGCCATGTCCATCAGCCGCATCGCCTTGCGATAGCCTTCCGGCCGGGCCATGCCGAAATTGTGCGCGACGCGCGCCTGGGTGTCGCCGCCCTTCTCGTGCCCCAGCACCATGACGGTGCGCCCGTTGAAGCGACCGAGCCCGCCCAGGATCGCCTTGTCGTCCGCATAGGCCCGGTCGCCGGCCAGCGGCGTGTAGTCGGTGATCAGCCGGGCGACGTAATCGATGTAGTGCGGGCGCTGCGGATGACGCGCGACCTGCACCTTCTGCCAGGGGGTCAGCTTCTGATAGGCTTGGCGCAGCAGCCGGTCCGCCTTGCCCTGCAGGCGCGCCACCTCGTCGGCGATGTTGACCTCGCCGTCGTCCCCGAGATGCCGCAACTCCTCGATCTTGCCCTCGAGTTCGGCGATAGGCTGTTCGAAATCCAGGAAGTTCCGCATCGGCGCTCCGTCCCCAAGGCCGCACGCCCCTGCGCCCCGGCGGAAGCCGGGGGCCGGCGGTCGGCGGGCGAGGGGCGCTCTGAAGCGTCCGGCCTCGCCGCTCGCGCGTGTTAGCACAGGCGGGCGGGCTTGCAAATCGCCCGCGCGGCCGGCCCCGGGCGGCTACTTCCCGGCGATGGCGTCGGCTTTCTGGACCAGGTTCTCGGCCTGGCGGATCGAGGCGAGGTCGATCAGGCGGCCGTCGAGCGAGACCGCGCCCTTGCCCTCGCGCTGGGCCTGCTCCATCGCCTCCAGGATGCGCCGCGCCTTGGTGACCTCAGCGTCGGACGGCGAGAACAGCTCGTTGGCGAGCGCGATCTGGCTCGGGTGGATCGCCCACTTGCCCTCGCAGCCCAGCACGCCGGCGCGGTTCGCCTGGGCGCGGTAGCCGTCGGGGTCGGAGAAGTCGCCGAACGGTCCGTCGATCGGCCGCAGGCCGTTGGCGCGGGCGGCCACCACCATGCGGCTGATGGCGTAGTGCCACATGTCGCCCCAGTGATAGGCGCGCGGCGCGTCCGGATCCGCTTCGTCCCTGTCGGTCAGCACGCCGTAGTTCGGGTGCGGCCCGCCGATCACCGTGGTCCGCGCCTTGGTCGAGGCGGCGTAATCCGCCACCCCGAAATGCAGCGATTCGTTGCGCGGGCTGGCGGCGGCGATTGCGTCCACATTGGCCATGCCGAGCGCGGTCTCGATGATGTGCTCGAAGCCGATGCGCTTCTTTCGCTTGGTCGCGGCCTCGATCTGGGTGACCAGCATGTCGACGGCGTAGACGTCGGCCGCCGTGCCGACCTTGGGGATCATGATGAGGTCGAGCCGCTCGCCCCCCTGCTCCAGGATGTCGACGACGTCGCGGTACATGTAGTGGGTGTCGAGGCCGTTGATGCGAACCGACAGGGTCTTCGTCCCCCAGTCGATCTCGTTCAGGGCCTGGATGATGTTGCGGCGCGCCTGCTCCTTGTCGTCGGGCGCGACCGCATCCTCGCAATCGAGGAAGATCACGTCGACGTCGGACTGCGCCGCCTTCTCGAACATCTCCGGCCGACTGCCAGGGACGGCCAGTTCGCTGCGGTTCAGGCGCGCCTCGGCCTGCTCGACGATCTTGAAGCTCATGGGTCTCGCTCCCTGCTGGACGGCGGGCGCCCGATTGACGGAAATTCTTCCGTTTGTTGGAAAGCGGATACTACCGACAGCGGCGCCCCGTCAACGCCCGCGCGCCAGCGGATGCTTCTCCGCCACCAGCCGTTTCAGCCGGTCGTTCAGGACATGGGTGTAGATCTGCGTCGTCGAGATGTCGGCGTGACCCAGCATCTTCTGCACCGCGCGCAGGTCCGCGCCGTTGGCCAGCAGATGGCTGGCGAAGGCGTGGCGCAGCACGTGCGGGCTGACCCGGTCCGGGTCGAGGCCGGCCTCGACCGCCAGCGCCTTCAGCATCTGCCCGAAACGCTGGCGCGTCAGCCGCCCGTCGGCCGACCGGCTGGGGAAGAGAAAGGGCGACTCGCTTTTCCCCGGCAGATGCGCGGCGCGCGCCGCGCGATAGGCGGAAAGCGCCCGGCGCGCCGGCTCGCTGAGCGGCACGAGCCGCTCCTTGCCGCCCTTGCCGCGGACCATCAGGAAGGGCTCCTCCCGGCGCACCGCGGCGAGCGGCAGCCCGACCAGTTCGCTCACCCGCAGCCCCGTGGCGTAGAGCAGTTCGAGGAGGCAGGCGAGCCGCAGCCGGTCGGCCTCCGTCGCGGCGGAGGTCCCGGCGCGGGCCGCCTCGAGCAACCGGTCCACCTCCGCCTCGCTCAGGATCTTCGGCAGCGGCCGGCCGCGCTTGGGCGCGTCGACGACCGCGGTCGGATCGTCCGGCCGCACGCCTTCGGCCTGCAGGAAGCGGTGGAACTGGCGGATGGCCGACAGCCGGCGCGCCGCCGTCGTCGCCTTGGCGCCCGCGGCGGCGAGATGCGAGAGATAAGCGGAGATCGCATCGGACGGCGCGCGCTCCGGCCCCTCGCCGCGCGCCGACAGGAAGCCGCAATAGTCTGCCAGATCGCGCCGGTAGGCGGCGCGCGTGTTGGCCGCCGCCCCGCGCTCGGCGGTCATCATCTCCAGGAAGGGGTCGAGATGGCGGCTCATCGGGTCGCTCGGCCCGCTGCGGCGGCTACAGGCCGGCCGCGACGGCCGATTCCAGCGCCAGCCGCCGGCCTTCCGCCTCCAACCCGACCGCGGCCAGCGCCGCCGCGATCTCGGCGAGCGAGGTCGGCTCCATATCGGCCGCCGGCAGCCCGCCCAGGCGATAGAGTGCGAACAGGACCGTCTCGCCGACGCGGCCCTCTGCGGCGGCGCGGCCCATCAGCGCGCCGGCGGCCGGATTGGCGGTCGTCGCCTCGACCAGATCGCCGGCCCGGGCGCGCCGGAACAAGGCGTCGGTCAGGCTGTCGTCGGCCGGCTCCAGCGCCGCGAGCGGCAACAAGACCCGCAGCATCAGATCGCCCGCCTGCTCCGGCGCACGCGCCGCGATCCGGCGCTCCCAGGCGGCGAGCCGGCCGGCGCCGCCCTCCTCCATCGGGATCGTCCCGGCGAGCCGGCCCAGCGCCCAGAGCCGCTCGCCGGCGGCCGTCATCGGGCCCGACGCGGCGCCCGCATCGGCGGTCTCCCCCATCGCCCGGGCCTCGATGAGGCGGCGCCACCGCTCGGCCGCCCGCATCGAGCCGGCGGCGTAGAGCGCCCGCGCGGCGGTCTCCGCGAAGAAGGACAGGCCGGTCTCCGGCGGAACCTGCGCCAGATGATCCGCGAAAACCGCCGCCGCGAGCGGGTAGAGCCCGTCGCGCGCTGCGGTCCGGAAGGCCGCCGTCAACAGCTCCGCCTTCGCCGCCGGCACGGTCTGGATCGACAGGGATTGATACAGCAGCGCCCGCGCCCGCGCTCCGTCGAGCGCGTCAGCGGCGCTCAAGGGGCTGTCGAGTTGCGCTTTGTCGAAATCCGCCCCGGCGTAGAGTTCGGCGAGCCGCGCCGGGTCGAGCGCGCCGCGCCAGGCGGCGGCCTCGGCGAGCGCGAGGGCCTGCGGCGCCGTTGCGGCCAGGGCGGCGACGGCCGGCGCCGACCCCTGCATCGCGACGGCGGCCGGCGGCTGCGCGCCGAGCGCGCGCGCCATCGCCGACGTCAGGGCGGTGAAGGCGCCGGGGTCGCTGGCCGAGAGATCGGGCGCGCGGCCCGCGATCATCGCATCGGCGATCGTCAGGAACAGCGGATCGTCGACCCCCATCTCGACCAGCAGGCCGAGGCCGAATTCCGCCTCGCCCGTCTGGCCCGCCGCAGCCTGGCAGGCGATCAGCAGCTTCTGCCAGAAGGGGGCGTCGGACCGCTGGCTCATCGGCCTGGCGTCCGTGCAGGCCGCCGGCAGCGCGCCGGCCGCCAGATGCGCCTCGGCCCGCGCGCGGGTCAGCGCCGGCGTCTCCAGGGGCCCCTGGCCGCCGCGAGAGCTGATCTCTGCGAGGCCGGTCGCAGCCTGCAGCGCGCCCAGGGCGACGAGCGCGTCGATGCGCGCCGCCAGGATGTCGCCGGCCGGCGGGTCGGCGGCGTCGCCCGGCGCCGGCGCCGCGCTGGTCAGAAAGCGGATCGCCAGCGTGCGGCCCGCCAGCGTGCGGCTCTGCGTCGGCAGGCCCAGCAGCCCCTGATGAACGCGCAGGCGCGGCGCGCCGGTCCACATGTCGGCCGGCAGACCGCCGCTCGCGCTGTCGATCAGCCCGACCGCGTCGGCCGCCGGCGCGGTCAGCGGCGCGACTTCCACCGCTTCCGGGCCGCTGCCGATGACGCCGGAGGACGGCGGCGCGGGGGCCGCATCGGGTTGCGGCGCCGGGGCGCCGTCAAGGCCGGGGAAGAGGCGAACGGGGGCGCTTTGGCCGGCGTTGGATCGCCCGGGGTCGGATCGCCCGGCGTCCGTTTGCTCTGCGTCGGTTTGCTCTGCGTCGGTTTGGCCGGCGGGGGTCTGCGCAACCGCGGGCGCGGCGCCCGCCGCCATCCAGACCCAGACCGCGGCGAACGCGGCCGCCGCGCGCGCGGCGGCGCGACGGCGCAGCCGTCGATCAGCGGGGGAAGCGGTCGTCATCCAGCGTCTTCTCGACCGTCTGGGTCGGGGCCGGGATGTCGAAGGTCGCCAGATAGACCCCGCCGCCGACCACAAGCAGCAGGATCAGCCCGAAAATCGCCGCCAGAAGCTTGCCCATACTCTCTCACACTCGATTCGCTTGAACGTCTTGCTTGCGGAATGCTTGAAGCCCCGGCGCGACGCCGGCGACGGCCGGATCGGCGGACGCCGGGAACGCTTTACGCTACGCCGGGACTATGGCAATTCTGCGACCCGCTTGAAAGTGAGAATAGGGCGCGGCGTGCGGGACTCGGCCGCCGCGACCCGCGACGCGCCCCGACCGCACACGATGAGGCCCAGCCGCGCACGATGAGGCCCGGCCGCGCACGATGAGGATCGACAGAGCCTTCGCCATGGCGTCCCGACACCGACCCACCCTGCGCCGCACGATCGCGCTGATCGGCATGATGGGGGCCGGCAAATCGGCGATCGGCCGGCAGTTGGCCCGTCGTCTGAGGGCGCCCTTCGTCGATGCGGACAAGGAGATCGAGCTCGCCGCGGGCTGCAGCATTCCGGAAATCTTCGCCGAACATGGCGAGGCCCATTTTCGCGACGGAGAGCGCCGCGTGATCGCGCGCCTGTTGGAGGGGAGACCCTGTATACTCGCGACCGGCGGCGGCGCCTATATGAATGAGGAAACCCGCGCGCTCCTCAAAGAGCGCGCGGTGACCGTCTGGCTGAAGGCCGACTTCGACACGCTTTGGAAGCGGGTTTCGAAGCGCGGCCACCGGCCGCTGCTGAAGACGGACGATCCGCAGGGAACCCTTCGCCGCCTGATGAGCGAGCGCGAACCCGTCTACGCCGAGGCCGACGTGACCGTCGACAGCGGTGAGCAGACCAAGGAGGCGATGGCCGCCAAGGTGCTGGACGCGCTGTCCGACGCCGCGCTGCCGGAGGGTCCGATCGAGGATGAAAGGGCGTCATGAGCCGATCCGATGAGCCGCCGCCGACCCCGGCAAGCGACCACGACATCCAGACCGTCCGGGTCGAGCTGGGCGCGCGCAGCTACGACATCCGGGTGGGCGAGGGCCTGCTCGCCGGCGCAGGTGAGGCGATCAAGCCCCTGGCCGGCGGTCGGCGGGTCGTCGTCGTCAGCGACGAGACGGCCGGCGACCTCCATCTCGATACGCTGGCCGCCTCGCTGGCGGCGGCGGGCGTGGGCGGCGACGCGATCGTCATGCCGCCGGGCGAGGAGACGAAGAGCTTCGAGGCGTTGAGCGGCCTGATGGACCGGCTGTTCGAGATCGGGATCGAGCGCCGCACGCTGCTGGTCGCGCTGGGCGGCGGGGTGATCGGCGATCTGGTGGGTTTCGCGGCCGCGATCGCCCTGCGCGGGATCGACTTCGTGCAGATCCCGACGACGCTGCTGGCCCAGGTCGACAGCTCCGTCGGCGGCAAGACCGGGATCAACGTCGAGGCCGGCAAGAATCTGGTCGGCGCCTTCCATCAACCCCGCCTGGTGCTGGCCGACGTCGCGGTCCTGGAGACGCTGCCGCGCCGCGAGCTGCTGGCCGGCTACGCGGAAGTGGTGAAGTACGCCGCCATCGACGATGCGAAATTCTTCCATTGGCTGGAGGCGAACGGCGCCGCCCTGGCGGACGGCGACGCGGCGCTGCGGGCCCGCGCGATCGCCCATTGCTGTGCGGCCAAGGCGCGCATCGTGGCCGCCGACGAACGCGAGGGCGGCGTGCGCGCTCTGCTCAATCTCGGCCACACCTTCGGCCATGCGCTGGAGGGGGCGGCCGGCTATTCCGACGCCTTGCGGCATGGCGAGGCGGTGGCGATCGGCATGGCGCTGGCCTTCCGCCTGTCGGTCCGCCTGGGCCTGTGCCCCGGGCAGGACGCCGACCGGCTGGTCGCGCATCTCGACGCGGTCGGGCTGCCGACGCGGCCGACCCAGATCCGCGGCGTCGATTGGGAGGTCGACGACCTGATCCGACGCATGGGCGCCGACAAGAAGGTGGCGGACGGCAAGCTGACCTTCATCCTGGCCCGCGGGATCGGGAAGAGCTTCATCACCCAGGACGTCGCGCGCGGCGACCTCGCGGCCGTGTTGGACGAGGCGGTTTCGGAATGACCTGGTGGGACATGCACGGCGACCTGGTGATCGTCGGCGGCGCCATCCTGGTGCTGCTGGTCTTCTCCGGCTTCTTTTCAGGCTCGGAGACGGCGCTGACCGGCGCCTCGAAGGCGCGCATGCACCAGCTCGCCAAGCAGGGCGACAAACGCGCCGCGCGCGTGCTGGCGCTGCTCGAGCGCAAGGACCGGCTGATCGGGGCCATCCTGCTCGGCAACAACATGGTCAACATCCTGGCCTCGGCGTTGGCGACCACGGTGCTGGTGGCGATTTTCGGCGATGCGGGCGTGGCCTACGCCACGCTGGGCATGACGCTCCTGGTGCTGATCTTCGCGGAGGTGCTGCCGAAGACCTATGCGCTGACCCACACAGACCGCATGGCGGTGCGGGTCGCGCCGGCGATCCGCGTGGTGGTCTGGCTGTTCGCGCCGGTGACCCATGCGGTGCAGCTCATCGTGCGCACGACCATGAAGCCTTTCGGCGTCGATCTTTCGGCCGAGCTGGACGGCGAAGGGCGCGAGGAGGAGCTGCGCGGCGTCATCGACCTGCATGAGGGCGAGGATCCCGACATCCGCCACGAGCGGGTGATGCTGAAGTCGATCCTCGACCTCGACGACGTCGAAGTCGCGGACATCATGACCCACCGCCGAAAGGTGGCGATGATCGACCTGGGCGATCCGGTCGCGGAGACCATCGACGCCGCGCTCGGCAGCCCCTTCACCCGCATTCCCGTCTACCGCGACGATCCGGACAACATCGTCGGCGTGTTGCACGCCAAGGCGCTGCTGCGCGAGGTGCGCGCGCGTCAGAAGGCGCAGGAGGCGCGCGCCGGCGGCGAACCGCACGCGGAGGGCGCGAGCGAAGCGGCGGCCGTCGCCGGGCTCGAAGGGCTCGACCTCGGCAAGCTCGCGACGGCGCCCTGGTTCATCCCCGATTCGACGACGCTGCTCGACCAGTTGCAGGCGTTCCGCGAACGGCGGGAGCATTTCGCGATCGTGGTCGACGAGTACGGCGCCTTCATGGGCATCGTCACGCTGGAGGACATCCTGGAGGAGATCGTCGGCGCGATCCACGACGAGACCGACATCGCGGTGCCCGGCGTCCGGGCGCAGAGCGACGGCTCCTATCTGGTCGACGGCTCGGTCACCCTGCGCTCGCTGGCGCGCGAGTTCGACTGGTCCCTGCCGGACGACGATGCGGCGACGATCGCCGGCCTCGTGCTACACGAGGCGCGGCTGATCCCCGATCCGGGTCAGATCTTCCGCTTCTACGGCTTCCGCTTCGAAGTGATGCGCCGGCAGCGCAATCAGATCACGCTCCTGAAGGTCACGCCGCCACAGCCCGGCGACGCCGACGCGGCGGCGGAGGACCAGGACGGCTGAGCGCCGTCGCCGCGCCGCCGCGCCCCGTCATTCCCGTTGTTCGAGAGGGTCCGCCCATGCCGCTTTCCCCGCCCGTCAGCCGCCGCCGCTACCATACGCGCAAGGTCGAGTGCCACGGCTACCACCGCGACGACGGGCTGTGGGACATCGAAGGCCACATGACGGACGTGAAGACCTACGATTTCTCGAACCGGGACCGGGGCGAGGTGAAGGCCGGCGAGCCGGTGCACGAGATGTCGATCCGCCTGACGCTCGACGACGCCTTCACGATCCAGGGGGTCGAGGCGGTGACGGACCACGGTCCCTTCGGCGTCTGCGGAGCGATCGCCCCCTCCTACGAGTGCCTGATCGGCGTCGTGATCGGCCCCGGCTTCCGCAAGGCGGTGCGGGAGCGCCTGGGCGGCCGGCACGGCTGCACCCATCTGACGGAACTGCTCTTCCCGATGGCCACCGTGGCCTATCAGACGCTCTATGCGTCGCGCACCCAGGCGCGGCGCGACGCCGGGCTGCCGGAGGACGAGCCGTTCGACCGCCCGAAGCGCAAACCGCGTCAGATCGACAGTTGCCACGCGCTCAGTTCCGACAGCCCGGTCGTCCGCGACCATTGGCCGGACTTCTACACCGGCCCCGACGCCAAGAGGTAAGGGCGCGCGCCTCAGCCGCTTGGCGCCAGGCAATCGGTGAAGGACCGGGCCATGGCGCGCATCAACGCCGCGTAGTGTCCCGGACCCGCCGGGATTTCCGCGCCCAGGGGATCCAGCACGCCGGTGCGCGCCTCGGTCCCCTCGGCGACTACGGCGACGATGCGCGGTTCGAACTGCGGCTCGGCGAACAGGCAGACGGCGCCAAGACGGGCCACGGTCTCGCGCATCTCCGCCACCCGCGCCGCGCCGGGGGCGACCTCCGGATTGACCGTGATCGCGCCGGCCGCGGTCAAGCCATAGCGCTCCTCCAGATAGCGGTAGGCGTCGTGGAACACGATGAAGGGCTTGTCCACGGCCGGGGCGAGGCGATCCGAAAGCTCCGCGTCGAGCGCGTCGAGCGACGCGACGGCGGCGGCCGCATTCTCGCGATACCGCGCGGCGTTCGGCGGATCGACGGCCGCCAGCGCGTCGGCGACGGCGCGCACGATCGCCTGGGCGTTCGTCGGATCGAGCCAGATATGCGGATCGCCGCCGGAGTGGTCGTGGCCGTGCTCCTCGTCATGGGCGTGCGCGTCGTCATGACCGTGGTCATGCTCGTCGCTGTGGCCATGGTCATGGTCGTTGTCATGCTCGTCACCATGGTCGTGGTCGTGGTCGTGGTCGTGACCGTGATCCTGAGCGTGCTTGTCGCCGTGGTCTTGACCGTTCCCATGCGCATGCGCGTGCGCTTCGAAGGCGCCGCCTTCGCGGAAGGGCAGGACCTCGACGCCGGCGGCCTCGATCAGCGCGACGCGCCGCGCGTCGGCGCCGAGCGTCTGCAGCGGCCCTTCCAGGAACGGCTCTAGCCCGCCGCCGACCCAGAAGATCAGGTCGGCCTGCGTCAAGGCCCGCGCCTGCGACGGGCGCAGGCTGTAGCTGTGCGGGGAGGCCGCCCCCTCCAGCAGCAGATCCGGCTTCCCGACGCCCTCCATCACGCCGGAGACCAGCGCGTGGATCGGCTTGATCGAAACCAGCACCGTCGGCGCCTCGGACAGAGCCGGACTGGCCCCCAAGGTCGTCCCCAGCGTCGCGGCCAGCGCGCCCGCCGCCAGGAGATGCGCGGCCGCCTTCGGCGCCGCCCGAAATCGTCCCGTCATCCGTGATCCCATCCTTTGTCCCATTCCTCGCCCCATTCTCCGCCCCATTCTCCGCCCCATTCTCCGCGGCGTTCGTCGCGACATCCTTTGGAGGCCCGCTGCACCGGCCCCGATTTCGGCGATGTGATGTTATTACATCACGTCGATTGCGTGATGATATAACGTGTGCCATAGAGAGGCGCAATGACGAACGCACCCGCCCTCGCCCCGACCGACCCGCCGCGTCCTGGGGACGCGCGCATCGCCGACGCCCCGTCGGACGACGCGCCGTCCCCTCACGCCGGCGGCCGGCCGTCGGCCGCCGCCGAGGCGGCGCCGCTGTTGCGGCTGACCGGCGCCGGCCTGCAGCGCGGCGGGCGATGGCTGGTGCGCGGCGTCGACCTGACGGTCGCGCGCGGCGAGATCGTGACGCTGATCGGCCCGAACGGCTCCGGCAAGTCGACCACGGCGAAGCTGGCGCTCGGCGTGCTCAAGCCGGACGAAGGGGCGGCCGGGCTGACCTCCGGCGTGCGGGTCGGCTACGTGCCGCAGCGCCTGCATATCGAATGGACCACGCCGCTGACGGTCGCGCGTCTGATGCGGCTGACGGGGCCGCTGGACGATCGCGCGGTGCGCGCCGCGCTGGAGCGGGTGGGCGTCGCGCATCTGGCCGCGGCCTCGGTGCAGGCGCTCTCGGGCGGGGAGTTCCAGCGCGCGCTGCTGGCCCGGGCGATCGCGCGCAAGCCCGACCTCCTGGTGCTGGACGAGCCGGTGCAGGGCGTCGACTTCACCGGCGAACTCGCTCTTTATGAATTGATCGCCGGGCTGCGCGACGAGTTGGACTGCGGCATCCTGCTGATCAGCCACGATCTGCACGTGGTGATGGCGGCGACCGACCGGGTCGTCTGCCTGAACGGGCATATCTGCTGCGAGGGGACGCCGCACGCGGTCGCCGAAAGTCCGGCCTATCGCGAACTGTTCGGCCGGCGCGCCGCCTCGGCGCTGGCGGTCTACGAGCACGCCCACGACCACACCCATCTGCTGGACGGCCGGGTGCGGTTCGCGGACGGATCCATCGCCGAGTCCTGCGGTCACGACCATGGCGCCGCCCCCGCACATCCGGCGCGCGCCAATCCGGCGGGCGCCGACCGGACGGCGGACGGCGATGCTTGACGAGTTCTTCCTGCGCGCGCTGGCGGCGGGGATCGGCGTCGCGCTGGTGGCCGCGCCGCTCGGCTGCTTCGTCGTCTGGCGGCGGCTGGCCTATTTCGGCGACACGCTGTCGCACGCCGCGCTGCTCGGCGTGGCGCTGGCGTTGCTGATCGAGATCGACGTGACCCTCGGGGTCTTCGCGGTCGCGGGTCTGGTGGCGCTCGCAATGCTGGGGCTGCAGCGGCGCGGCGGGCTGTCGTCCGATGCGGTGCTGGGCTTGCTCGCCCATTCGACGTTGGCGGTCGGGCTGGTCGCGCTGGCCTTCATGACCTGGGTGCGGGTCGATCTGCTGGGCTTCCTGTTCGGCGACATCCTGGCGGTGTCCTGGACGCAGGTAGGGGTGATCTACGCCGGCGGCGCGGTGGTGCTCGCGGTTCTGATCCGGATCTGGCGGCCGCTCTTCGCGGCCACCGTCAGCCGGGAGCTGGCGCAGGCGGAGGGGCTCAATCCCGGGCGGGTCGAAATCCTCTTCATGCTGCTGATCGCCGCGGTCGTCGCGATCGCGCTCAAGCTCGTCGGCGCGCTTCTGGTGACGGCGCTGCTGATCATCCCGGCGGCGACCGTGCGCCGCCTCGCCGCCACGCCGGAGCAGATGGCGCTGTTCGCCGCCGGGGCGGGGGCCTTGTCGGTGACGCTGGGGCTGTTCGGCTCCTTGGCGTGGGACGCGCCTTCCGGGCCGTCGATCGTGGTCGCCGCCTTCGCATTGTTCCTGGCGAGCCTGATCCCGATGGGCGTCGGGGCGGCGCGCCGGCGCGAACGCGCCGCGGCGGGGGGCGGCGCCACGGGGGGCGGAGAATGAGCGCGCCGGACGCGCCCGCCGACCTGACGCGCAATCAGGCGCTCGTGTATGCGGCGCTGACCCGCGCCGGCGGGCCGCTCAGCGCCTACGCCATCCTCGACGATCTCCGCGCGGCCGGCCTGCGCGCGCCGCAGCAGATCTATCGCGCGCTCGACAAGCTGACCGAGCGCGGGCTGGTGCACCGGCTGGAAAGCCTGAACGCCTTCGTCGCCTGCTGCGATCCGGCGCATGAGGGGCACGAGATGGCGGCCTTCTCGATCTGCGAGGCCTGCGGCAAGGTCGGCGAGATGACGGACGCGGGCCTGATCGACCGGCTCAAGCGCCTCGCCGCCCGCGACGCCTTCCAGATCCGCTCGATGACGCTTGAGGTGCGCGGGCTGTGCGCCGAGTGCGCGGCGCGCGCCTGAGTCGAGGCGCCGGCGTCAGTCGCCGTTGCTTGCGGCTGAGATCGGGACGCCGACGCCCGGTTCGATCGCCGTCCGCGCCAGAATGGCGCGCGCGGCGTCGACGACCGCCTTGTCGTACTTCGCGCCCCGACCGTCGATCAGCTCCTGCTCGACGTCCTGCATCGGGCGGGCCGCCCGGTAGGGGCGGTGCGTGGCCATCGATTCGACGACATCCGCCACCGCGACGATCCGGGCCTCAAGCGCAATCCGATCGCCTTTCAACCCCTGTGGATAGCCGCCGCCATCGATGCGTTCGTGATGCTGATGGACGATATCGGCGATCGGCCACCCGAAATCGATCGGTTTGACGATGTCGTAGCCCACCCTCGGATGGCGTTTGACAAGCGCCATCTCGTGTTCGTCCAGGCGGCCGGGCTTGCTCAGGATTTCCGACGGCACGCCGATCTTTCCGATGTCGTGCATCGAGCCGCCGAGCCGGATCGCCTCGATCCGGTCTTCCGACAGACGCATCTCCCGTGCGATGGCGGCCGCCAGCTCCGCCACCCGGCTTTGATGACCCGCGGTGTAGGGATCCCGCTTCTCGACCGTCACGGCGAGCGCCTCGACCGCCCCATGAAGGGCGCGCTTGAGCCGTCGCTCGTAATCGCTGGCGGTCTCGAACGCCTCCAGCGCGCGCCCGAGGTCCGCCGCCAGCGCCCGGTATGTGTCCGCTTCCGCGGACGTGAAGGCTTCGGCTTCAGGGGCCGTGATCTGCAAGACGTAGCGCATGCCGGTCTCGCGGACCGGGTCGAACGGGATCGTGATCGACGCGCGGACGCCGGCCGCCGCCAGCGCCTTCGCCCAGTCGGATCGGGCGGGTTGAGCCCGCAAGTCCTGCACCATCTGAAGCGCCCCGTCGCGCAGCGCTCGGCCCGCCGGCGCGTCGCCGTCTAGGCCCCAGCCCCGGCCGGCCGACAGGCCCAGGAAGCGGCGCCGCGCGGGTCCGCCGGACGCGATGGGCCAAAGGCGCTTCACGGGAGCCTCCACCACCGCCCCGATCCAGACGAAGGGGCTGTCCATGGTGTCGGCCAACTTCTCGCAGACGGCCGCGAACAGCCCGTCGGCGTCGCGCACGCTCGACCGCGCGCGGTTGACGCGCGCCACCGCCTCCAAGGCCCGGTTGGCGCGCCGCAGGGCGGCCTCGGTGCGCTTCAATTGGTCGACATTGTAGTAGGTGCCGGCAAGCTCCCGCGGGGCGCGCCCAGGCTCCCCCTCCGCAACGCGCCCCTTGAGCCGATACCAGATCCAGCCCCCGTCCAAGGCCCGCACCCGATGATCGACCGCGAAATGGTCGCTCTCTCCGGCGAGCGCGGGCGCGAGCGCGGCTTCGACGGCGGGCCAGTCGTCCGGGTGGACGACCGCGCGCCAACTGGCGCGGTCGTGAATCGACTGCGCGGCGTCCCAACCGAGATCCTTGTCGCCGCCCTCGGTCACGGAGAAGGCGTCGCGGGTCAGATCCCAATGCCAGAAGCCGTCGCGGGTGGCGTCCGCAGTCTCGCGTAGCCGGGCGAGCAGGGTGCGCTCGCGCCGCTCTCCGATCCACAACAGCGCGTACAAGGCGCAGCCCGTCACCAGAACGAAGGCCAGTCCCTTGACGGTCTGCACAGAAGAAGACGCCGCCCCGCCGTCGAGCGCCCAGTCGCTGAGCGCGATCCAAAGCCCGCCCAAAAGAAGATATAGAAGCACGACGCCCTCAGGGCCGGCGAGGCGTCCCCGCCAACCGGATCGCACGAAACTCAAGCGTGGAGACATGGCGCACACCCGCATCGCCGCCGCCGCGTCCGCTCTCGACAGACGGCGGCCTTCGGCAAGCCCCTCTCGCGGACAGCCTATCAGAGCATGAAGCGCGCATCAAAATGCACGGCGCAGCGCCGGAGACGCGGCTAACGGATCGCCTCAGGCGGCGAGGGGCGCAGCAGCCGTCCCCGCTCGGCCCAGAACAGCACGGCGAGCGTGGCGGCGGCGAAGACCGCGAAGCCGACCGCGAGCGGCAGCAGCGTGCCGTCGAAGGCCTGCCCGACCAGATAGCCGCCGCCGGCGCCGATCAGGATCGTCACCGCCCCGATCACCGAGGAGGCGACGCCCGCCACATGCGCCTGCGGCTCCATCGCCAGCGCGTTGAAGTTCGGGAAGACCAGCCCGACCAGCAGCGTCGACAGCGTCAGCAGCGGCAGGAAGACCCAGAGCCCCAGCAGCCCCGCCCGCTCCAGCGCGATCATCGCGAGCGCGAGCGCCAGATAGGCGATCGTCGCGCCGTGGCTGAGAACGCGCATGCCCAGCCGCTCGACCAGCCGGGCGTTGACGAAGGAGGCGAGCGCGATCGAACTGGCCGCGACCGCGAAGACCGCCGGGAACCATTCGCCCAGCCCCAACACCTCGCCCAGCGCCTGCTGGGCCGAATTGATGAAGCCGAACAGCGCGCCGAGGAAGGCGCCCGCCGCCAGCATGTAGCCCATCGTCTGACGCGACCCGGTCATCGAGCCGAGCGCTTCGACGATCGCGTCGAGCCGGATCGGACGGCGGAACTCCGGATGCAGCGTCTCCGGCAGCAGCCGCCAGCAGAGCCAGAGCATCACCACGCCATAGAGCGCCAACAGCCCGAACACCGCCCGCCAGGGCGCCAGCAGCAGGATGATCTGCCCCAAGGACGGCGCCAGAACGGGCACCGCCATGAAGACCATCATGACCAGCGACATGACGCGCGCCATGCGCCGGCCGCCATAGCAGTCGCGCACCGCGGCGACGGCCACGACCCGCGGCGCGGCGCTGCCCAAACCCTGCGCGAAGCGCGCGGCCAGCAGCATCTCCATGCTGGGCGCCGCGACGCAGGCGAACGCGGCGAGCGCGTAGAGCACGAGCCCCGTCAGCAACACCGGCCGGCGGCCGTATCGGTCGGCCAGCACGCCCGTCAGCAGCTGGCCGATCCCGAAGCCCGCCAGATAGGCGGAAATCACGGTCTGGGCCTGATTCGGGTCGCTCAAGGCGAAGGCCGCGCCGATGGCCGGCAGGCCCGGCAACATGACGTCGATCGCCAACGCGTTGAGCGCCATGAGCGCCGCGATCAGCGCGACGAAGCCGGCGAAGCCCAGGGGCGCGTGCCGCAAGGAGGGGGCGTCAGCGGGCTCGGCGCCGGTTGAAGAACTGGAAGAACTGTCGGGCATGACGCCTGAGCGCTTACGCCTCCGCCGCCGGCTTGTCCAGCCCGCCGGCCGAGCGCAAGGGGCCGCCGGCTCAGGCGGCGCCGGGCCGGCGCTTCAGCATCGTCATGGAGCTGTAGGTGAGCACGGTCTCGCCGGCCCCATTCACCACCGTGAAGCCGAGGCGCAGAAGCCCCCGATCCGGCTTGCTCTTGGACGGGCGCGCTTCGAGAACCTCCACCTGGCTGGTCAGCGGGTCGTCGGGGAAGACCGGCTTCAACCAGCGGATCTCGTCCATGCCGGGGCCGGCGAGCCCGGTGCCCTCGAAATGGCCGAACTCCAGATAGAGCTTGAAGGAGAAGGCGACGGTCTGGAATCCGCTCGCGATCACCCGGCCGAAGGGGCCGTGCGTCGCGGCGAAGGCCGGGTCGATATGGATCGGCTGCGGGTCGTAGTCCCGGGCGAAGGCGATGACGGTCGCTTCGTCCAGGGCGGCGCTGCGGGTCGTGAAGCGCTCCCCCACCGTGAAGTCGTCTATGTATCGGCCGGTCACGATTTTTTCCCAGAACGCCGAAATGAACCGCTCAGACCAGCCGCCAGCGCTGCACGCCGTCGGCGTCGAGCGCGGCCTCGGCGCGACCGGCGTCGGCCAGATGCTCCAGATGCGCCAGAACCTCGCCCAGCGCGAACATCATATGCATGTCGTCCAGCTTGCGCGGGAACATGGCCGGCAGCAGCGCGAAGCCGGTCATCGGCGTCGTGCGGCTCATCCCCTGCAGCAGGGCGTCGAGCCGCTCGACATGATGCGCGCGAAGCTGGTCGATGCGGGTCTGAACGCCGCGATAGGGCAGCTTGTGCGAAGGCAGCACCAGCGCCTCGCCGGGCACGGCGGCTTCGAGCTTGTCCAGGCTCTCGTAATACTCCGCCAAGGGACGGCCGCCGTCCTTGAACCAATAGACCGAGATGTTCGGCGTGATCTTCGGCAGCAGCTGGTCGCCGCAGATCAGCAGATCGAGCTCCCGGCACAGAAGGCAGGCGTGCTCGACCGCATGGCCTTCCACCGTCAGCACCTCCCAGCGCCGGCCGCCGATCGTCAGCGTCTGGCCGTCGCGGATGCGGCGGTGCCGGTCCGGCGGGGTCACAACGCGGCGCTGGTACTCGTTGCCGAAGGCGGCGAGGCGCTCGCGCAGCCCCGCCTCCATGCCGTGACGGCGGAAGAAGGAATCCTGCGCCGCGGCCGCGGTCTCATGGTCGATGCGCTGCAACAGCGCGCCGACGACCCATTCGCCCTCGGTCATCTCCACGGTGACGCCGAATTCCCGGGCGAGCCAGCCGGCCAGCCCGAAATGGTCCGGATGGTAATGGGTGCAGATCAGCCGGTGCGGGCGCCGGCCGGCCGCCGGGCCGTCGAACAGGCGTCGCCAGAGCGCTTGCGTCTCCTTGTGGCCGAAACCGCTGTCGACGATCGTCCAGGTCGGCGCCCCGGCCTCGTCCTCGTCTTCCATCAGCCAGAGATTGATGTGGTCGAGATCGAGCGGGATCGGCATGCGCAGCCAATGCACGCCGTCGGCGACTTGGATCATTTCCGCCGGGCCGGGCGCAGCGTCATAGGGGTAGTCCAGGCTCTTGCGGTCGGTCACGCAATGCTGCTTTCCGTAGGACTCGCGACCGCGCGCCTCATCGCAGGGCCGCGATGAAGCGCGCGCTCGCCTCGAGAACCGCCTCGCGACGGTCGCGGTGCGGGGAATGCTTGCAGCGTTCCAGCACCAGACGCTCGACCGGGCCGGCGACGCCGGCTTGGATCGCGTCGATCTGGGCCAGCGTGCCGTACTCGTCGTCCGCCCCCTGGATCGCCAGCACGGGCGCCGCGATCCCGGGCAGACACCGCTCGATATTCCAGGTCCGGAAGTCCGGATGCAACCAGATGTCGTTCCAGCCGCGAAAACTGCGGTCGGCGTCGTCGTGATACTTGGCCAGCCGCCGGGCCAGATCCGTCGTCTCGAAGACCTGCTTCGCCTCCTCGATCGAGGCGATCGTCAGGTCCTCGACGAAGACGTGCGGGGCCTCGACGATCAGCCCGGCGACCGGGCGTTGCGCCGCGCCGGCGTGGATCAGCGCGATCGAGGCGCCGTCGGAATGGCCGAACAGCACCGGCCGCTCGATCTCCAGCGCATCCAGCAGCGCCGGCAGGCTCTCCAGCGCCTCGCGATGCATGTAGTCGGTCCCGAAGGGCGCCTGCAACGGCTCGGACCGGCCGTAGCCGTAGCGGGAATAGACCAGCACCTCCGCGCCCGCCGCCTCGGCCAGCGCCGCCGGGAAATCCTTCCACATCGCGACGGAGCCCAGCCCTTCGTGCAGCAGGACCACCGGCGGCGCGCCCGCCGCCGGCGCGGCCGGGCGATGACGCACGCACTCCAGCCGCCGGCCGGCGGCGGTCTGGAAGAAGCGGTCGGGCTCGCGCACGCCGTCCGGGGCCATAATCGCGCTCACGCCCCGCCCGTCGCGCGCAGCTTGAAGCGCTGGATCTTGCCGGTCGCGGTCTTCGGCAGCTCGTCCGCGAACTCGACCCAGCGCGGGTACTTGTAGCCGGCGAGCGTCTCCTTCACGAAGCCCTTGATCTCGTCGGCCAGCGCGTCGCTCGCCGCGATCTCCGTGCGCAGCACGATGAAGGCCTTGGGCTTGATCAGATCGTCCTTGTCCGGATGGCCGACCACGGCGCATTCGAGCACCGCCGCATGCTGCAGGATGGCGCTCTCCACCTCGACCGGGGAGACGTAGATGCCGCCGACCTTCATCATGTCGTCGGCGCGCCCGGCGTGGGTGTAGTAGCCGTCGGCGTCGCGCACGTACTTGTCGCCAGTGCGCGTCCAGGGGCCGCAGAAGGTCTCGCGGCTCTTGTCGCGCTGGCCCCAATACAGGATCGCGCTGGTCGGGCCGTTGACCTCCAGCATGCCGAGCGCGTCCGCCTCCTCGATCACCCGGCCGTCGTCGTCCACGAGGCGCAGGTCGTAGCCCGGAACCGGCTTGCCCGAGGTCCCGGGGCGGATGTCGTCGGGCCGGTTGGACAGGAAGATGTGCAGCATTTCCGTCGAGCCGAGCCCGTCCAGGATCTCGACGCCCGTCGTCTCCTTGAAGCGGCGGAACAGCTCGGCCGGCAGCGCTTCGCCGGCCGACGTCGCCGCGCGCATCTTGTGTGCGCCGGGCGCGGGCAGCTCCCCGCTCGCCAGCAGCATGCCATAGAGGGTGGGCACGCCGTAGAAGATCGTGACATCCTGCGTCTTCAGAACCTCCGCGACCGCCTTCGGCTCCGGCGGCCCTTCCAGCAGGACGGTCGTTGCCCCGACCGCCATCGGAAAGGTCAGCCCGTTGCCCAGGCCATAGGCGAAGAACAGCTTCGCGGCCGAGAACACCACGTCGTCCTCGCGGATCCCGAGGACGGGGATAGCGTAGAGCTCGGCCGTCTTCGCGAGATGCGAGTGCAGGTGCACCGCCCCCTTCGGCTTGCCGGTCGTGCCGGAGGTGTAGAGCCAGAAGCAGATGTCGTCCGCCCGGGTCGGCGCGGTCTCGAAGCGCTCCGGCTGGTCGGCCAGCGCGTCGGAAAGCAGCGCGTAGCCCCGCCCGTCGGCTCCGGCGACGATCACCGTCTCCAGATAGGGATGCTCCCCGATATGGTCGAGGAACTGCGGCAGCAGCGCCTCGGAAACCACCAGCGCCCGCGCCCGGCTGTCCGCGAGCATGAAGGCGTAGTCCTTCGGCGTCAGGCGCGTGTTGACCGGGATCGGGACGATCCCCGCCTTGATCGCGCCCAGGAAGACCGCCGGAAAGTCGATCGTGTCGGTCATGCACATCAGGACGCGCTCGTCGATCCGCACGCCGCGGGCGGTCAGCAGGTTCGCGACCCGGTTGGCGCGGGCGTCGAGCTCGGCGTAGCTGTGCGGGCCGTCCTTGTCGATGAAGGCGGGCTTGTCGCCGCGGCCGGCGGCGAGATTGCGGCCGATCAGATCCTCGGCCGCGTTGTAGCGCGCGCCGGCGAGCGGGGTTTTGGGCGCCATGGGGCGGGTCCTCCTGTTGGATGCGCCGCCTCTTGGCTCGGGCGGCTGCGTCGAACGACGTCGGCTGCCGGCTCAGCGCTTGGTGAAGGCGATCTCGCCGTCCGGCAGGAGATAGAGCACGATCGCCTCGCCGCCGCTGATCGTCGGATGATGCGCGGTGCCGGGGGCGTAGACCAGCCAGCCCTCGCCGCGCCCGTCGAATTCGGCGTCCGGGTCGATCGGCAGAATCAGATCGATCTCGCCCTTCGGATGGGCGTGATGCGGGCCGGCGAGGTCCTTGTAGCGCACGACGTCGACGGAGAAGCCGGCCGTCTCCTCCGACGGCTTGATCGGCCGGCCGAACCGGATGCCGCCATGCTCCCGCTCGCCCAGCCAGCCTTCCTCCATGCCGGCGCGGCAGGCGGCGGCGAGACCTTGAAAGGTCTCGCTCTCCGGCGGAAAGGTCTCGTTCAGGAAGCGGTCCAGGGCCTCGTCCAGCGGCTTGCCCGCAACGCGCTCCGTGACCGCGACCACATGGCGTTTCAGCGTCTCCACCGTCATCGCGTCGTCTCCTCCCGCATCCGGTCGATCTTCATCCGTGAAGCCCCTTCGCGTCGATGGGCTTTTTCACAGTAGGGGTTTTGGCGCGCGCCCTTGCGCGCGGCTTGCGCCGCCGTCAGGCGGCTTCGGTCAGCGCCTCGTACCAGCCGGCGGCCCAGTCCGCGGCTTCGTCCTCCGGCAGCGAGCCGGAGGCGGCGTTGTGGTTCATCACCGCGCCGACGCGACGGGCGCCCAATTCCTGCAAGGTCTCGTCGAACTGCCGCCCGCCGAAACAGAAGGTCTGCGCATAGGTCATGTCGCCCAGCGCGAAGACCCCGTAGCGCACGGCCGCGAGATCCGGCTTCTTCTCCTTCAAGGATTCGAGGAAGGCGTGCGCATTGTCCGGCACATCGCCCTGCCCGTAGGTCGAGGTGCAGATGATGAAGGCTCCGCCGTCCGCGAAGACGCCGGCGTCGAGATCGTCCATCAGTTCGATCTCCGCCGCCATGCCCTTGTCGGTCAGGACCTCCGCGATCTCGTCCGCCACAAGCTCGGCCGTGCCCGTCATGGTGCCGACCAAAATCTTAACGCTGTCCGCCATCCAACCCCGTCTCCGCCTGGTGCCGCGCCCGGCCGCGCGGACGTCCGTCCGCACACCGCGCGCCTCGTCTTTCGGAGGCCGGCAATATAGTGCATACTGTTTTTCAAGAAAAGCATCATACTGCAGATGCGACGGCGCGGCCGCCGCATCGCGCCCCAAAGGACACGGGCGCGGGCAAGGGAAAGGACAGGGGCGGAGGCGGTCGGGGTGAGCGAACGACGCGGCAAGGACGAGGAGGATCCGGAGCTCGCCGCCTATCTGGCGCAGCTCGGCGAGCGCGTGCGTGAGGCCCGCGCCAAGCGCGGCATGGCGCGCCGCATCCTCGCCCGCGACTCCGGCGTCTCGGAACGCTATCTGGCCCAGCTCGAAAGCGGCGCCGGCAACCCCTCGATCGCCGTGTTGCGCCAGATCGCGCGGGCGGTCGACTATCCGCTGGCCGACCTGGTCGCCGGCGCGCGCGCCGACAGCGGCGAGATCGCCGCGATCCTGGATCTGCTGGGCGGGGTGGAGGCGAGCCGCCTACCCGCCGTCCGCGCCGCGGTCGAACGCCAGCTCGCGGGCGTCGGCGGCCCCGACAAGCGCGCGCGGATCGCGCTGATCGGGCTGCGCGGCGCGGGCAAGTCGACGCTCGGGCGGCTGCTGGCGGAGCGCCTCGACCTGCCTTTCGTCGAGTTGAACCGCATCGTGGAGCGCGATTACGGCGGCAGCATCGGGGAGATCCTGGCGCTGAACGGCCAGCCGGCGCTGCGCCGCTACGAGCGGCGCGCGCTGGAAAGCGTGCTGACCGGCCATGAGCGCCTCGTGCTCTCCACCGGCGGCGGCATCGTCTCCGAATCCGCGACCTTCGGCCATCTGCTGGAGCATTGCTGGACGGTCTGGATCAAGGCCAGCCCCGAAGAGCATATGAGCCGCGTCATCGAACAGGGCGACCTGCGCCCCATGGCCCGCAACGACGAGGCGATGGACGATCTGAAGGCGATCCTGCGCGCCCGCGAGCCCAGCTACCGCCGCGCCGACGCGGTCGTCGACACCGCCGGCCAAACGGTGGAGGAGAGCCTGGCCGCCCTGGTCGAGGCCGTCAGGCCCTTTCTCGGTGAGGCGGACGCGGCCTGAGCGTCCCGACAACACGCATCATAATTCCTTGCACGACCCCGAACTATGCACTATAGTGCATGTTATCGACGTGACGCGCGCCCGGAAGCAGGGCGAGACGCGGCGCCCCGCCGCCTGCTCGGGATTCGAGGCCGGCCGGCCGCGCCGTCTTCTGCTGGACGCGCAAGCGGCCGACCCGCCGCAAGAGCGGGTCGGAGAAAGGGATAGGGAATGACCGCTGAAGCCGCCGAAACGCAGACCGCCAAGGCAGAGGGGCCGCAGACCCCGAACCTCGTCACCTATGACCGCGATCCGTCGGAGTACCGCCATTGGTCCTACGCGGTGGACGGCGAGATTGCGACGCTGACGCTGAAAGTCGACGAGGACGGCGGCATCCGCCCCGGCTACACGCTGAAGCTCAATTCCTACGACCTCGGCGTCGACATCGAGCTGAACGACGCGCTGAACCGCATCCGGTTCGAGCATCCCTCGGTCAAGGCGGCGGTGCTGACTTCGGGCCTGGACCGCATGTTCTGCGCCGGGGCGAACATCTACATGCTGGGTCAGTCGACCCATGGCTGGAAGGTGAATTTCTGCAAGTTCACGAACGAGACCCGCAACGGCATGGAGGACAGCTCCAAACATTCGGGTCTGAAGTTCCTCGCCGCGTGCAACGGCACGACCGCGGGCGGCGGCTACGAACTGGCGCTGGCCTGCGACGAGATCGTGCTGATCGACGACCGCTCCAGCGCGGTCAGCCTGCCGGAGGTGCCGCTCCTGGGCGTGCTGCCGGGCACCGGCGGCCTCACGCGCGTCACCGACAAGCGCAAGGTGCGCCGCGATCTGGCCGACGTCTTCTGCACCTCCGAGGAGGGCGTGCGCGGCCGCAAGGCGAAGGAATGGCGTCTGGTCGACGATCTGGCGCCCAAGCAGGGCTTCGAGGAGAAGGTTCGGGCCCGCGCCAAGGCGCTGGCCGCGACCAGCATCCGCCCGGACGCCGCCGAGGGCGTCGCGCTGACGCGCGTCGCGCGCACCATCCGCGACGACGGCTATAGCTATCCCTTCGTCGACGTGACGCTGGACGAGGCCGCGCGGGTCGTGACGCTCACCGTCAAGGGGCCGGCCGACGCGCCGCCCGCCGACGCGGATGCGATCCGCGCCCGGGGCATGGGCTTCTGGCCCTTGCAGATGGCGCGCGAGCTGGAGGACGCGATCCTCATGCTGCGCACCAATCACGAGGGCTTCGGCGTCTGGCATCTGAAGACCGAAGGCGACGCGGAAAAGGTGCTGGCCTACGACGCCGCCCTGACGGCGCACAAGGACAGCGACTGGTTCGTGCGCGAGACGGTCGGCTTGCTGCGGCGCACGCTGCAACGGCTCGACGTCACCTCGCGCTCGCTGTTCGCGCTGATCGACGAGGGCTCCTGCTTCGCGGGGACGCTGTTCGAGATCGCGCTGGCGGCCGACCGCAGCTACATGCTGGACCTGCCGGACGACCCCGACGCGGCGCCGGCGGTTGCGCTGAGCGCCATGAATTTCGGCCCGCTTCAGGGCGTCGACGAGCGCACGCGGCTCGCCTCGCGCTTCTATGACGACGCGGACAGGCTGGCCGATCTCGAAGCCCGCACGGGCGAGACGATGAAGGCCGAGGCGGCGGAGGAAGCCGGCCTCGTCACCTTCATTCCCGACGATCTGGATTGGCAGGACGAGATACGGATCGCGACGGAGGAACGCGCGAGCCTGTCGCCCGACGCCTTGACCGGCATGGAGGCGAACCTTCGCTTCCCGACCAAGGAGACCATGCTGACGCGGGTCTTCGGCCGGCTGAGCGCCTGGCAGAACTGGATCTTCATTCGACCCAACGCGGTGGGGGAAAAAGGCGCGTTGAAACTGTTCGGCTCCGGCTCGAAAGCCGACTTCGACTGGAAAAGGGTGTAAGCGCTATGGCGATCAACTATCAGGAACGCATCCCCAACAACGTCAATCTCTCCACCGATCGGGCGCTGCAGCGCGCCTTGGAGCATTGGCAGCCCCACTTCCTCGACTGGTGGAAGTCGCTGGGGCCGGAGGGCTTTCAGGCCTCCGACGTCTATCTGCGCACGGCCACCTCGGTCGACGCCAAGGGCTGGGCGACCTTCGGACACGTCAAGATGCCGGACTATCGCTGGGGCATCTTCCTGGCCGACCAGGAGAAGGACCGCACGATCGGCTTCGGCGACGAGTACGGCAAGCCGGTCTGGCAGGAGGTGCCGGGCGAGCACCGCGCCGCGCTGCGCAATCTGATCGTGACCCAGGGCGACACCGAGCCGGCCTCGGTCGAGCAGCAGCGCCTGCTGGGCCAGACCTGCCCGTCGCTCTACGACCTGCGCAACCTGTTCCAGGTCAATGTCGAGGAGGGCCGTCACCTCTGGGCGATGGTCTATCTGCTGCACGCCTATTTCGGCCGGCAGGGCCGCGAAGAGGCCGAGGAGTTGCTGCATCGCCATTCCGGCGATCCGGACAATCCGCGCATCCTCGGCACCTTCAACGAGCCGATCGACGACTGGCTCAGCTTCTTCATGTTCACCTACTTCACCGACCGTGACGGCAAGTATCAGTTGAAGTCGCTGGCCGAGAGCTCCTTCGACCCGCTGGCGCGCACCTGTCAGTTCATGCTGACCGAGGAGGCGCACCACATGTTCGTCGGCGAGACCGGAATCGGGCGCATCATCAAGCGCGCGCTGGAGGTCATGAAGGAGCTGAACACCGACGATCCGCAGGCCATCCGCAAGGCGGGCGCGATCGACCTGCCGCTGCTGCAGCGCTACGTGAACTTCTGGTTCTCGAGCTGCATGGACCTGTTCGGCTCGGAGAAGTCGTCGAACGCCGCGACCTACTTCGCCGCCGGCCTGAAGGGCCGCCCGGACGAAGCGACCTTCGAGGACCATATCCTCAAGGACGCGAGCTACGACCTGACCGTCCCGGCGAACGAGGTCGGCGTGACGATCGAAAGCGTGCCGGCGCGCAATGCGATGAACGAGATGGTCCGGCAGGCCTACATCAAGGATTGCATGATCGGCGTGACCCGCTGGAACCGGCTGATCAAGAAGGCCGGCGTGGATTTCGAGATCACGCTGCCCTCCAGCCGCTTCCGCCGCGCGGTGGGCCCCTGGGCCGGCCATCACACCGACCCGCAGGGCAATCCGATCTCGGCCGAGGCGTTCGAGGCGCACAAGGCCGAATGGCTGCCGACCGAAGCCGACCGGATCTACGTCAAGAGCCTGATGAAGCAGGTGATCGAGCCCGGCAAGATGGCCGCCTGGATCGCGCCGCCCGACCGCGGCATCGATTCCAAGCCGGTCGATTACGAGTACGTGAAGCTGCACTGAGGCGGCTGAACGCGTCGCATCAAAGGCCCGGCCGGCGCTTCGAGAGGAGACGGCCGGGCCTTCCTTTAGCGGGAGAGGCTTGGCGCCCCTGGCGGCCAAGGCCTCGCCCGGAGGAAGACGCGGCGTCATCCTTCGAGACGCCGCCTGCCGGCGGCTCCTCAGGATGAGGGCTTGCGGTCTCAATCTGTGCCGGAGGGCCTCGCCTTGCGGCGGTCTTGCGGTTCCAGTCCGTGGGCGCAAGCCTCATCCTGAGGAGGGCGCATCAGCGCCCGTCTCGAAGGGCGGGACCGCTTACCGATGGGCGCGTTCGGCGTCCATGAGACGGAGAAAGGCGCATGAGCATGCTCAAAGTCGCGATCGTGGGCAGCGGACCGGCCGGCTGCTATGTCGCCGAGCGCTTGGGCCGCAAGGCGAAGGGCGCGGTGGAGATCGACGTCTTCGATCGGCTCCCCACCCCCTTCGGTCTGGTGCGCGCCGGCGTCGCGCCGGACCATCAGACCACCAAGGCGGCCGCGCGCGTCATGGCCAAGGCGATGGAGAAGCCGGAGGTGCGCTTCTTCGGCAATGTCGAGATCGGCCGCGACCTCACGCTCGACGCTCTCCGCGCCGCCTATGACGCGGTGGTGCTGGCCGTCGGCGCGCCGGAGGATCGGGGGCTCGACATCCCCGGCGCCGACCTGCCGGGCGTCGTCGGCTCCGGCGCCTTCACCCGCTGGATCAACGACCATCCGGACGCGGCGGACCGCGGCGGCGATCTGGCGCAGGCGCGGCGCGCGATCGTGATCGGCGCCGGCAATGTGGCGATCGACGCGGCCCGGCTGCTCGCCAAGACGGCGGCGGAGGTGGAGGATTCGGACCTCTCCCCGGACGTCGCGTCCGCGCTGCAGGGGGCGCCGCTCGAAGAGATCGCGATCGTCGGCCGGCGCGGCGCGGCGCATCTCAAATTCACCCCGACGGAGCTCTTGGAGCTCGGCGACCTCGCCGAGGCGTCGCTGCGCATCGATCCGGCGGACGCCGAGCAGGATCCGGAGGCGACGGACAACCCACAGGGCTACGCCGCGCTCAAGGAGCTCGCCGGCCGGCCGGTCGAGGCGAAGCGCCTGACGCTGTCGCTGCGCTTCAATCTCCAGCCGGAGGAATGCATCGCCGGCGCGGACGGGCGCGTGGCGTCGGTGCGCTTCCGCCGCACCCGTTCGGAGGGCGACCGCACGGTCGCGACGAATGAGACGGTCGAGCTTCCGGCCGACCTGGTGATCGCCTGCATCGGCTACCGGACGCGGACGCCGGACGGCGTGGCGGCGGACGGCGGCCGCCTGGCGAACGAGGAGGGGCGGATCGCGCCCGGCCTCTACGTCGTCGGCTGGGCCAAGCGCGGGCCCAGCGGCACGATCGGCGTCAACCGCGCGGAAGCGCACGCCGTGGCCGACCGGTTGCTCGACGAGACGCCCGCCGACGACAGGCCGGGCCGCGCGGCGGTCGCCGAGCGCCTGGAAACGGCCGGCGCGGAAAGCGTGGACTGGTCGGGCTGGAGCCGCATCGACGCGGCCGAGACCGCCCGCGCCGAGCCGGGCCGCGTACGCCGCAAGTTCGCCGACCGGGGCGAGATGATCGCCGCGGCCCGCGGCGCGTAGGCTCAGGTCTGGGGCGCTTTGGCGCTCATCCGCTGGACCGAGCGCGCCACCGCCTCCCAGACCGCCGCGCCCTCCTGGTCGCCGACGCCCGCGAAGGCCCGGGCGCGCTCCCGCGCCATATAGGCCGCGGCGGCGCCGTTCGCCCGATAGAGGCCGATCGCGTAGAGTTCGATGTCCGCCTGCGGCGTCGATCCGACGGCGACGGGCGCGTCGCCGTCGCCTTTGCGATCGCCGGAATGATAGGCGCTGTCCATGGTCCCCGGCTCCCCCCGTGCGAGCAAGACGGCCACTTTATCGCCCTGACCGGATCGGTCAATCGCTCAGCATTCACGCGCCTGTCACAGACCGCATGAACGGGCGAGACCTTGGTTGTTTCAAACAAAACGATTTGACAGCAACGCACTGTCTCCGCACAGTTTTCACCAACAACAGGAAAAGCAGTCGGGGAGAGAACGAGCCATGACGGAGGCGCCGATCGAGACCGCGCCGCACGATCTCGCGGCGCTCGAAGACTGGGGCGACGCGCAGGCCGCAGCCTTCGTCGCCGGCTTCGACATCCGCGTCGCCGGCCGCGATCCGGCCTTTCTGGAGGATCCGTACCCGACCTATCACCTGCTGCGGCGACTGGATCCGGTGCATCGGGCGCCGGACGGCTCCTATTTCCTGACCCGCTGGGCCGACCTGATGGCGGTCTATCGCGACACGGCGCGCTTCAGCTCCGACAAGAAGGCGGAGTTCGGGCCGAAGTTCGGGACCGACACGCCGCTCTTCCGACATCACACCGGGTCGCTGGTCTTCAACGACCCGCCGCTGCACACCCGCGTGCGCAAGCTGATCGCGAACAGCTTCACGCCGCGCGCCCTGAAGCAGCTGGAGGCCTCCTTCATCGCCATGGTCGACCGGATGCTCGACCGCGCCGTCGCGGACGGCGGCATGGACGTGATCGCGGACTACGCCTCCGGACTGCCGGTCGAAATCATCGGCGACATGCTGGCGATCCCGGTAGCGGAGCGCGGCCCCTTGCGCGACTGGTCGCTCGCCATCCTCGGCGCGCTCGAACCGGTCCTGACGCCCGAGGCGGAGGCGTGGGGCAACCGCTCCGTCGCAGAGTTTTCGGACTATCTGGACCGGCATATCGCGCGCTGGCGCGCGGCGCCCCGCGAGGGTCAGGGCGAGGGGGAAGGCGAGGTGCTGAACAAGCTGGTGTTCGGCGAGGTCGGGGGCGAGCGTCTGAGCCAGGAGGAGTTGATCCAGAACTGCATCTTCCTCCTGAACGCCGGGCACGAGACCACCACCAACCTGATCGGCAACGGGATCGCCGCGCTGATCGACCATCCCGACGAAGAGGCGCGGCTGCGCGCCGAACCCGATCTGCTGGAAAGCGCGGTCGAGGAGTTCCTGCGCTTCGAGAGCTCGAACCAGCTCGGCAACCGCATGGCGGTCGAGGACGCGGAAGTCGGCGGCGTTCTTCTGCCGGCCGGCGCGCCGGTGACCTTGTGCATCGGCGCGGCCAACCGGGACCCGGCGCAATTCCCCGATCCGGACCGGCTCGACCTGGCGCGCAGCCCGAATCGGCATCTCGCCTTCGGCGGCGGCGCCCATATCTGCGCCGGCCTGTCGCTCGCGCGGATGGAGGGGCGCATCGCCATCGGGCGGCTGCTCGACCGCGTGCCGCGCTTCCGCCGGTCCGCAGAGCCGGTGCGCGGCGGCCGCGCGCGCTTCCGCGGCTATCTCAGCCACCCCATCGAGTTCGTCTGAGGCGGACGCTCCGGCGGTTCAGCGGACGATGTTGTGGGCGGGGCCGTAGGGGAAGCCGGTGATGTTCTCGGCCCCGTCCTCGGTCACCACCAGAATGTCGTGCTCGCGATAGCCGCCGGCGCCGGGCTCGCCCTCCGGGATCATGATCATCGGCTCCATCGAGACCACCATGCCCGGCGCCAGCACCGTCTCCACATCCTCGCGCAACTCCAATCCCGCCTCGCGGCCGTAATAGTGGCTGAGCACCCCGAAGCTGTGCCCGTAGCCGAAGGTCCGGCGGCCGAGCAGCCCGTGCGCGCGATAGATCTCGTTCAGCTCGGCGGCGATGTCGCAGCAACGCGCGCCGGGGCGGATCAGCGACAGGCCGCGCTCATGCACTGCGACATTGACCGCCCAGAGGTTCAGCGAGGCGTCGTCGCAGTGATCGAAGAACAGCGTGCGCTCCAAAGCGGTGTAGTAACCCGCGATCATCGGGAAGCAGTTGAGCGACAGGATGTCGCCCGCGCGCACCCGGCGGCTGGTCACCGGATTGTGCGCGCCGTCGGTGTTCAGCCCCGATTGGAACCAGGTCCAGCTGTCCATCAGCTCGACGGTCGGAAAGCGCTCCGCGATGGCGCGCACCATCGCGCCCGTCGACGCCAGCGCGACCTCATGCTCCGGGACGCCCTCGCCGATCGCCGCGACGCAGGCCGCGCCGCCCAGGTCCGCGATCGCGGCGCCCGCCTTGATGTGGGCGATCTCCTCCGCGCTCTTGACCAGGCGCAGCGCCATGCAATCGGCGGCGACGTCGACGAACTCGACCTCCGGCAGCGCCGCCTGCAGCCGCGCACGCCGATCGATCGGGAGATGATCGAACTCCACCCCCACCCGGCCGCGCGCCGGCAGCAGACGCGTGGCCGCGGCCTCGAAATTCTCGCGCCGCCAATCGGTATAGGTGAGCGCGCCGGCCCCGGACGCCCGCGCGCGCCGGCCCGGTTGACCGCCGTCGATGTTGGCGGCGATCACCGTCGCCGCCTCCGGCGTGAGCGCCAGCCCGTAGCTGCGCCCGAAGCTGCAATACACGAAGTCGGAAAGATAGGCGATCATGTGGATCGAGGTGAAGAAGGCGGCGTCGATCCCCCGGTCCGCCATGACGCCGCGCACCGCATCGCGCCGGCGCGCCATCTCGGCGGCGCTGAAGGTCGGCGTCGCCGGCGCGCCGTTCTCGATGGTCAGGATGTCGGTCAGATCGTCGGTCAGGGCGTCGGTCATGGTCGGGCGTCCTTCGCTCGCAGGAAGACGGCGGGAAGCCTAGCAACGCTTCGAAAATAAGGATAATTTATTCAGAAAATATCTTCATAACGAGTTCTTATGAGGCGTCATGCGCGACACACTCCCGCCGGAGCTCCTGCGGACTTTCCTGACCGTGTTGGAGTGCGGCGGGGTCACGCGCGCCGCGCATAGTCTGGGGCGGACCCAAGCCGCGATCAGCCTGCAGATCCGCCGGTTGGAGGCGGCCGTGGGCGCGCCGCTGCTCGACCGGCAGTCCCGTCCCGTGGCGCCGACGCCGGCGGGGGCGCGGCTGATCGGGCCGGCGCGGGATCTGCTGCGCATGCAGGCGGCTTGCCTGGAGGCGGCGCGCGGGGAGACCCTGTCCGGTCGGCTGCGCGTCGGCCTGCCGGACGATTTCGCGATCGCCTACCTGCCCCGCATCCTGGCCCGCTTCGCCGCCGCCTATCCCAATGTGACGGTGGAGACCCGCGCCGACCTGTCCGAGCGGTTGGTGGCGCGTCGGGAGGCGGAGAGCCTGGATCTCACCTTGGCGATCAAGCCGGCGCAGGGCGGCGGGCGCGCATTGCGCGTCTGGCGCGATCCGACGGTCTGGGTCGGAGGGGCGGTTGCCGGTCGCGCCGACGGCGCGCCCGCGCCGCTGGCCGTCCATCCGCCCGGCTGCCGCTACCGGGCCGGCGCCGTCGCCGCGCTGGAGCGCGCCGGGCGCCGCTATCGGATCGTCCATGAGGGAAGCAGCCTGGCCGGCATTCAGGCGGTGGTCGAGAACGGGCTCGCCGTGACCGTGCTGTCCCGCGCCACGGTCCCGCCGCCGCTCGCACCGCTGCCGGAAAGCGCCGGCATGCCGCCCTTGCCCGCGGTGGAGGTCGCGCTCTACCAACGCCGCCCGGCGCCCGAGGGCGCGGACGGCCGGGCCCTGCGCGCCTTCGCCGCCATGCTCGCGGCGACGCTCGACGAGGTGCTGCGATAACGGTGCGCGCCGCGCGGCCTTGCGCCGGAATGGCGGCCGGGCCGGCGACTCAGCTCGCCCGGAACGGGTTGCCGATCACCACGCGGTAGAAGCCCCGCGCATCGTCGATGCCGGCGAGTTTCAGATGCACGAAGACCGGCCGGGCGCGATCGTGATCCGGCCAATATCCGAAATAGGCGCCCTGATTGACCTCGGGCCGCAGCGCGTGGAAGAAGGCGGGGCCGTCCGGCGCCCGGCGATTGGTGAAGCCGCCATGATCGCTCGGCAGGCGGCTTTCGATGGCGGCGGCCACCTGCTCGAAGCGGCGGCGCGCGGTCTCGGCGTCCCCGAACGGGCGACTGTCGATCTGCAGCGCGACCAGGCGTCCGCCCGCACGCCGATCGAACTGGCCGACGACCACGGCCGCGTCGTCGAGCCAGGGATCGCTCTTCAGCTTGCAGGCGGTGAAGTCGTCGCCGATGTCCTTGCAGACCTCGACGGACGACGCCAGATCGTCCAGCGTGTCGGTCCAACTGAAGCCGAGCATCAGACTGCGGTAGCGCGTCTCCTGCGCGGCGAGCAGCAGCGTCTCCTGCAGCGTCGGCCGACCGGCGCGCCGGGCGAAATCGGAGGCGATGCGCCCGTCTTCGGTCGAGGCGCCGGGGTCCGCGCCGGCCCCCAGAAGCGCGTCGGCCAGATCCGCCCGTCCGCGCAGCGCCGCCCGCATCAGCGGCGTCAGCCCCTCCGACCGGGCGTCCACGTCGACCCCGCGCGCGATCAGCCAATCGACGGTTCCGGCCAGCTCCGGGCGGTCCGCATTCATGATGGCGGCGTGCAGCGCCGCCGGCGTGGGCGCGAGACCGCGGGCGATCAGCGCGTCGGCGATCGTACGGCGCCCGCGCAGCACCGCATGGTCGACGAGGCCGCGCTCGCCGGAGCCGTAGCGATCGTCCGCGACCGTGCTCATCGCCGCCAACGCCTCGTCGGAGACCTCGTCGATCAGCGCCGTCACCCGCGCCGCGTCGCCGCGGTCGATCGCGGAGGCGATTTGGGCGGCGCGCGCGCCTGCGGGGGATGCGGGCTGCATGGGCGCCGCGGAAGGAGCGGGGGAGGGCGCGGGGGGCGGCTCCCCGATCGGCTCGACCGTCACGACGGGGGTCGGCGCGGCGGTCGGCGGGGGCTCCCGATCGCCGGCGGGCGGCGCCGCCGACGGGGAGTGCGGCGGCGGCCCGGCCGCGCGCTCTGCCGCGCCCTCTGGGGCGCCCTCTGGGGCGCGTTCTGGCGCGGAGGCGGCCGGCGCCGCATCGACCGCCGCAACCGTCGGCTCGGCCGTCGGCGGCTCGGCCGTCGGCGGCGCGGGCTTCACGCGCGCCGGCGGCGGGTTCGCCGCGGCCATGGGCAAGGCGGCGACCTGCACGGGCGCCGTCGCGTCGGGGACGGCAGGCGCCGCGGCGACGGGCGGTTCGGCCGGCGGGGTCGGTTCGGCCTGCGGGGTCGGTTCGGCCTGCGCCGTCGCGGGACGCGGCGCGTCCGGCGTCGCTTGGGGGCTCCCGGCGTCGATCAGGTCGGCGCCGCTGATGGGCGGCGGCGCCCCGGCGTCGTCCGCGACCGCGTTCGCCGCCGTAGCCGGCGGCCCCTCCGCGCGCGACGCGGCGCGCCCGGGCGTCGGGGCCTGCGTCGCCGCGAGAGGCGGGCGCGGCCCGGTCGCCAGCCGGATCAGCCCTTCGCGTTCGGCCCGCACCGCCTCGAGCCGGCCGAGCACCAGCGGATGCGCGGCGGCGATCTCCATCGGACCCGCCCGGCAGCCGGGCTGCGGGGTCAACGCCGCGCCGCGCTCGGCCAGGATGGTGGCGGCGCGCGCCTTGCCGTTCGCCGCCGCGGCGGCCAGCGGGGTGAGGCAGCCATAGACGCCGCCGGCGAGATCGACCGGCGCGCCGGCGTCCAACATGCGCTGCAAGGCCAGCGCGCGGCCTTCCGCCGCCGCGCGATGCAGCACGCTGCGCCCGTCGCCGTCGAGGCGGGTGGGATCGGCGCCGGCCTGCAGCAGGAGGCTGACCATCTGCAGATTGCCGCCGCGCGCCGCGCGCAACAGCAACGGCGCGCCTTCCGCATCCTGCGCGTTGGGATCGGCGCCGGCGGACAGTCGGCGCATCGCGGCCGTCAGATCCCCGGCCGCCACGGCCTGCGACAGGCCCGGCTTCGGCGCCACGGCCCGCACGTCCTGCAACGCCGCGGCGTAGAGTTGGGCGGCCCGCTCGGGCGCCACGGCGGCGATCGACAGACCGATCGCCAGCGCACCGGCGAACAGGCCGCTCATCAGCGCGATCCGGCCGCCCGGGCTTTCCGCAACGCCGCCGGCGGCGAGATGGGCCAACCGCGCGGACAGCCGCCGCAGGCCGCCGCCGGTCCGGTCGCGCGGGCGGCGCGGGTGGATCGGGGCGTCGTCCGGATCCACCGTCAGGTCGCCGCGCGCCGGCGCCTCATCGCCCTGCCCCGGCGCCGTCGAGGCGGCGTGGGCCGCACCGGAGATGCGCCATCCGCCGACCTCCCAATCGCCGTCGTCGAGACGACGCTCGGCGGGCGGGCCGGCGGACCGGTCGGGCGCAGCCTCCGACGCCGCCTCGTCCAACGGCAGGCGCGGCTGATGGGCTGCGGGGTCGGCGCCGGGCGCCGGCGCGTCCTCCGGCCAGAGCAGCAGTTGCGGCATGGCGTCGGGGGCCGCCTCGACGATCCGGTCGGGACCGTCCGTCGCGAATTCGTCGAAATTGGGGGCGAGGACCTGGCCGTCGCGTACGGTGACGATATGGAGATAGTCGCTGGCCCCGGTGATCGGCGAAATCTCGGCCTGGATCAGACGCAATTCGTCATAGCGATCCGCGCCGACCAGTTCGGACAGGCGCGCGATCGCCGTCTGCCCGTCCGGATCGCATTCCAGATTCTGCCAATAGACGCCGGACCGGCCCTGAATCCAATAGATCCGGCCAGCCGATCCGCCGCCTTGTTCCGTCTCGGCCATGACGTCCGATCCGTCCGGGCCGCGCCCCCGGACTCCCGACCGTGAATGAGTCCGAAACCCTATATACGGTATGTCGGCGCCCGCAACGGCCGAAACTCTTGGCGATTCGGGCGGTTTCTCGGCTGAGTCCGAAAGGGAGTCGGGATTCCGAGGATGGGTTCAAAGGGCGCGAAAAAACGAACAGAAAGGGCTCTTGTGCGCGGCGCCGCAGCGCCTTGCCCGTCATGGCCGGCGCGCCTTCCCGCCCGCCGGCGGGGCCTTTTCCGCCAAGTGATTCGCGATTCGGCGGCCCGCCGCGAAGATCGGCGGCGCGTCAGGCTCGGCTGCGCTCGATCTCGACGCCGACGGATTCGGCGGTCTTGAGCGCTTCCGGCTTCTCGACCCTGACGCGCGCGCGCAGCACGCGGGCGTCCTCAAGACAGAGCGCCGCAATGCGGTGGGCGAGCGTCTCCACGAGTTGGACGTGACCGGCGGCCGCGAGCGCGCGGATCCGCTCCGCGATGCGGGCGTAGCAGGGGACGGCGGCGTAGTCGTCCGCCTCCCAGTCCGCCAGATCGCGCGCCTCAAGCTCGAGATTGATTCGGATCGGCTGCACCGCCTCGTGCTCATGGTCGTAGACCCCGATCGACCAGGCGATGTCGAGATCGCGCACCAGGATGCGATAGACCGAGGGGCTTCGGTCCGCGGCCTCCGGAGCGGCGTCCGGAGCCGCGGGCGGTTCGTCCGCAGCCGAGGGCCGGCGCAGCGGCTCGGTCCGCACGGGATCAGCCTGCCCGGAGCCGGGGCGCAGCGCGGGACTCTCCTGCTCCAGCACCCCGCCTGCGGCGGATGCGGCGCTGTCGGACACGATGCGCATGGGCGCGTCCCCTTTCTCTCGATCCCGGTTCCGGCCGTCCGGCGCGCAGCGCCGCACGCCCTTTCAAATTCGGGCCGGCTGATGTAGGGGGCGAGGCGCGCCCCCGGGCAAGCCGGTTCATAACCCCCCGGGCAAGCCGGTTCATAACAAAGCCGGCTTCGACCGCCGGCGCGGAACAGTAGCCAAAGAGCCGTGGGCAAACAATCCCGGCCGCCCGGCGGCCGCATCATCCAGGACCCGCACGATGAGCCGCACGCCCTCGGACCCCTCGATCCGCCCCGCCCCCGTCTGGGGCGCGCGTCCCTATATCATGGGTATCCTGAACGTGACGCCGGACTCTTTCTCCGGCGACGGGCTTGCGCGCGAACGCGACATCGTCGCCGCCGCGGTCGATCAGGCGGCGCGTTTCCTGGCCGAGGGCGCGGACATCCTCGACGTCGGCGGGGAGAGCACGCGTCCGGGCGCCGCGCCGGTCGACGCCGCCGAGGAAATCGCGCGCACCGTCCCCGCCATCGCCGCGATCCGCGCGCGCTTCCCCGACGTCCCGATCTCGATCGACACGTTCAAGGCGGAGACGGCGGCGGCCGCGCTCGACGCCGGGGCCGACTGGATCAACGACGTCTGGGGCTTCCGCGCCGACCCGGAGATGGCGCCGCTGGCGGCGGCGCGCGACTGTCCGGTGGTGCTGATGCACAACCGCTCCAAGCCCGGCCATGCGGAGATCGACCGCCGCCTCGGCGGCAGTTACGTCGCGCCGGCCTACGGCGATTTCCTGCCCGAGGTCCTGGCGGAGCTGCAGGCGCTGGCCGATCGCGCGGTCGCCGCCGGCGTCCGGCCGGAGCGCATCCTGCTCGACCCAGGCGTCGGCTTCGGCAAGACGGTCGCGCAGAACATGGTGCTGATCGACGCGCTGGACCGCATCCGGGCGCTCGGCCACCCGGTCCTGTTGGGCGCCAGCCGCAAGAGCTTCATCGGCAAGGTGCTGGACGTCCCGGCCGAGGAGCGGATCGACGGCACGGCCGCGACCACGGCGGTCGCGGTGATGCGCGGCGTCGACGTGCTGCGCGTCCACGACGTGCGGATGATGGCGCGCGTCGCCCGGATGACGCATGCTATCGTGAACGCCGCCGCCCGGGAGCGGGCGGAGGCGGCCGACCGGGCCGGAGGCGCATGACCGACGTTCTGATCGCATTGGGCGGGAATCTGGGCGACCGGCGCCGGACGCTGGCCGCCGCGATCGACCGGCTGCGCCCGGCGGTCGCGGTGACCGCGCGCTCGCGCGTCTACGAGACGCCGCCGATGTACGTCGCCGACCAGCCGGCCTTCCTCAACATGGCGGTGCGCGGGGTGACGACGCTGACGCCCTTCGAACTGCTCGACCGCCTGAAGGCCATCGAGACGGAGTTGGGGCGCGCGCCCAGCGTCCCCAACGGCCCGCGAGCGATCGATCTCGACATCCTCTATTACGCGGACCGCGTGCTGGAGAGCGACCGGCTGACCGTTCCGCACCCGCGCCTCGCGGAGCGCGCCTTCGTGCTGGTCCCGCTGGCGGAGATCGCGGCGGAGTTCGTCGACCCGCGCACCGGCCGCACGATCGCGGCGCTGCACGCCGAGGTTCCGGGGCGCGAGACGGTGCGCCCCGCCGAGCCGCCGCAGCTCTGAGGCCTCGCCGCTAAGAACCGCTGTCGATCCGCCGGATTTCCGCCTCGGCGGCGGCGAGCGCTTCGGGCGTTCCGACATGGAACCAGCGGCCGTCATGAACGAGGGCGGCAAGCCGGCCGGCCGCCTCCGCCGCGTCGTAGAGCCGGTTGAGCGAGAAGGGCCCCTCCGGCGTCCCGGCGAACAGCCGCGGATGCAGGACCTGGATCCCGGCGAAGAGATAGCGCGCCCTCTCCTCCGGCCCGCGCCGCCGCGCCAGGCCGTCCGCGGCGCGGTGATAGTCGCCCGGCCCGTCATAGCCGTCGGCCGCCGCGGTCGGCTGCAGCAGAAGCAGCGCGTCCATCCTGTCCGCGTCCCAGGCCGCGGCGAGCCGCGCCAGCGCCGGGCGCTCCCCGTCGAGCCAGACCGCGTCGCCGTTGATCACGAAGAAAGGCGCGTCCGGCGCCCCCTCGGTCAGCAGCGGCAGCGCCCGCTTGACCCCGCCGCCGGTCTCCAGGATCTCCGGCTCGAGGGAGACCGCGACCCCGGCCCGCCCGGCCAGATGCGCCTCGATGCGCCCGGCCAGATGATGCGCGTTGACGACGACGCGCGCGACGCCCTCAGCGGCCAACCGCTCCAGCGCCCAATCCAGCATCGGCTTGCCGCAGACGGGGATCAGCGGTTTCGGCGTGGTCTCGGTAAGCGGCCGCATGCGCTTGCCGAAGCCGGCGGCGAGGATCATGGCCCGGTCGATCATCATGGGACCCCGGCGCCCGGCGCAGCCTTGGGCGCGCGCCGCAGGTCGGGCGGGAAGGCGGCGTCCAGCCAGCCGCGAAGCTCGGCCAACTGCGGATGCGCGAGGTCGAGCGCGAGCCAGCGCCAGAGCCGATCGATATGGCGGAGATACTGGGACTTGCCGTCGCGCCGGTCGAGCCGCGTGAAAATCCCCAAGACCTTTAAAGCGCGCTGCGCGCCGAGCGCCGAATAGGCGGCGGCGAAGGCGGTCGGGTCGACGCCCGGGAAGGCGGCGAAGTAGCGCGCCATCAGGCGCTGGGCCATGGCCGGATCGACGTCGCGCCGGGCGTCCTCGAACAATGACACGAGGTCGTAGGCCGCCGGCCCGATCACCGCGTCCTGGAAGTCGAGCAGACCGCAGGCCGCAACCCCCTCCCGGTCCGGCAGCCGCATGATGTTGTCGACGTGAAAGTCGCGCAGAACCAGCGTGCGGAAGGATCCCGACGCCGCCTCAAGCGCATTGGCGACGAGACCGAGATAGGCCGCCCGCTCCGCCGCCGGGCAGGGCGCGCCCTTGATCGCCGGCCAGCACCAATCGACGAACAGCGCCGCCTCGTCCAGAAACCGCGTCTGATCGTAGAGCGGGAGGCCGGCCGCCGCCGGGTCGTGCACGGCGAAGCGCCGGTGCAGATGGATCAGCGCGTCGAGGGCGAGCGCGTAGAGCGGCTCCTCCGCCTCGCCGGCCGCGAGCAGGCGCGTCATGGTGGCGTCGCCGAAATCCTCCAGCAGCAGCAACCCGGCCGCGACGTCCTCCGCCAGCACCTCCGGCGCGCTCAAGCCCAGGCGGCGCAACAGCCGATCGACGGCGAGGAAGGGCCGCACGTCCTCATGGCCCGGCGGCGCGTCCATCAAGACGGCCTGCGCCGACCCCATCCGCACCCGCTCGTAGCGGCGGAAGGAGGCGTCGTCGGCAAGCGGCGCGCGCGTCGCGCCCGCCCAGCCGGCGCCGGCCAGGAAGGCCTCGATCGCGCGGTCGCGCTCCGTCCCTGCGCTCACGGCCCGTCCGCTCCAGGGGCCAGGGTCTCCAGCCGGTCCGCCCAGGCGCCGGCGGGATCGCCGATCAGAGCCGTGCGGCCGTCGCCCGGCCCCGCCTCGAGCCGCAGGTCGAGCCGCGCCGCCGGCAGATCGGGGCCGAGCCGGTCCGGCCATTCGACCAGCAGCGCCGCCTCGGCCAGCGCCTCCTCCACCCCCAGCTCCAACACGTCCTCCGGCCGCTCCAGCCGATAGAGGTCGACGTGCCAGATCTCCAGGTCCGCGGCCTCGTAGGTCTGGACCAGGGTGAAGGTCGGGCTCGGAACTTCCAGTCGCGGATCGCCGAGGCGCGCGCGGATCGCCGCCCGGGCCAGTTCGCTCTTGCCCGCGCCCAGATCGCCGGACAGCGCGACGCAATCGCCCGGGCGCAGAAGCGCGCCCAGCCGCGCGCCCAAGGCGCGCGTCGCCGCCGGATCCGGCAGGGCCAATCGCCGGGCGCCGACGGGGCGCGCGTCCTGTGCGGAGGGGCCGGGTGCGGTCATCGGGGCGGGACTTGTCCTGTCGGCTCGGCGTCGCGATTGGAAGAAGGCAGGTCGCGCCCCGGCTTGACGGCGCGCCCCTGGAGCCGTTCTATCATCGCCGATCCGGCGGCCCAAGCGCGAAGCGGGCCGCCGGATCGGCCCGCCGACGCGCAAGGAGCCCCGAGCAGAAGATGACCGTCCAGGCGATGAGCGACCAGACCGTTCAAGAGACCGACGTGGTGATCGTCGGCGCCGGCCCGGTGGGGCTGTTCGCGGTCTTCGAACTGGGCATGCTGAAGATTCGCGCCCATGTGGTCGATTCGCTGGAGGAGATCGGCGGTCAGTGCACCGCGCTTTATCCCGAGAAGCCGATCTTCGACATCCCCGCCTGGCCGCGCATCGAAGGCGCCGCCCTGATCGAGAAGCTGGAGGAGCAGGCCGCGCCCTTCCACCCGACCTACCACCTGAACCAGCAGGTCGTCGCGGTCGAGCGCCGGGCGGACGGCGGCTTCCTGGTGGAGACCTCGGCCGGCGCGCGGATCGCCTGCACCGCGATCGTCATCGCCGCCGGCGGCGGGGCCTTCGGGCCGAACCGGCCGCCGTTGGAGGGGTTGTCGGCGTACGAGGGCTCGTCCGTGTTCTACATGGTGAAGCGGCGCGAGGACTTCCGGGGCAAGCGCATCGTCATCGCCGGCGGCGGCGACAGCGCGGTCGACTGGGCCTTGTCGCTGCCGGAGGTGGCGGAAAAAGTCTATGTCGTGCACCGGCGCGACAAGTTCCGCGCGGCGCCGGAGTCGGTCGAGCGCATGCTGGCCTGGCGCGAGACGGGCAAGCTGGAGCTGATCGTCCCCTATCAACTCGCCGGCCTGGAGGGGGCGGACGGCAGGCTCGCCGCCGTGCTGGTCAAGGATCTGGACGGGACCGAAAAACGGCTCGAGGCCGACGTGCTGCTGCCCTTCTTCGGGCTGGCGGCGAAGCTGGGGCCGATCGCGGACTGGGGCTTCCCGGTGGAGAAGCACACCATCCCGGTCAACCCCGCCACCTGCGAAACGCCGGTCGCCGGGATCTTCGCCATCGGCGACGTGGCGACCTATCCGGGCAAGCTGAAGCTGATCCTGCAGGGCTTTTCGGATGCGGCGCAGGCCGCGCACGCCATCCACCCGCTCGTCCATCCGGGCGAGGCGCTGCATTTCGAATACTCGACGACCAAGGGCGTGCCAGGGCTCTAGCGCCGGGCGCCTTCGGCGAAGGCGTCCAGCAACCAGCGTCGGAAGCGCTGCACCGCCTTGCGCTTGCGCGCGGGGCCGTGGATCAGCAGCACGTAGCCGCCGATCGGCGCCTCCGCGCGCCCGATGCGCGCGAGGCGGCCGTCGGCGAGTTCCGCGGACACCAGCTCGGGCGTCGCCAGGATCACCCCCTCGCCGGCGAGCGCCGCCTCGATCGAGAGCAGACCGCTCAACCGCACCGGCGGCTCCGGCGCGGCCTCCGGACAGCCGACCGCCGCGAACCAGCGCCGCCACGCCTGGCCGTCGTCGTCGCGCAACAGGGGCGCCTGCAGCAGATCGTCGGGCCGCCCCGGCTCGCAGCGCGCCGCCACATCCGGCCGTGCGACGGGGAAGGCCGGCGACCGGCAGATCAGGTCGCCGTCGCGGGCTTCGTCCGGCCGCCAGAGGTGGCGAATGGCGACGTCGCACTCCCCGCCCGCCACATCGACCAGACGGCCGCTCGCCTCGACCTCCACGCGGACGCCGGGATGCGCCGCGTAGAAGTCGCGCAGATGCGGGATCAACCACTTCATCGCAAACAAGGACTCGGCGCTGACCGCAAGCGCCGCGCCGTCCGGCGGCGCGACGGCGTCGATCGCGTCGTGAATCGCCGCGAAGGCGGGCGTGACCGCGCGCAACAGGCGGGCGCCCTTACGGGTCAGGACGACATGGCGCCCGCGCCGCTCGAACAGCGCCGCCTCAAGCCGCTTCTCCAGCCCCGTCACATGGCGGCTGACCGCGGCGTGGCTGACGCCCAACTCCTCCGCCGCCTTGGTGAAGCTCTCATGCCGGCCGGCCGCCTCGAAGGCGCGCAGGGCGTTAAGGGGGATCGGTTTGCGCCGCATACCTGTGACTATTCCTGACAACAGCGCGACGGGAAAGGCGTTTGTCGCAAAGCCCTCCTCCGGCGAGCCTGAGGGAGCGGCGCACGCAGGAGGCGCCGGGAAAGGCGAGGGCGATGACGATGCAGGAAACCGACCGATCGGCCGAGACGGGGCGCGTTCTCGCCGCCTTGGGCGAGCGCCTCCGGCGCGCGGTCGGCGCCGCGGTCGGCGGCTTGAAACGACTTGATCGGGCACTGCGCGGCGCCGACCGGCTGGCGCGCCTCCACGAACGGATGCTGCGCGATATCGGGTTGGAGCGGGTCGATCTTGATCCCGCGGCGCCGACGCGCGATCAAACCCCTCAGGCGCCCGGCGCGCCCGCGAGGCGCTCTCTGATTCGCCCGCGGCGCTGAGCCGCGCGCGGGATCAGAGCTTGGCGAAGCGGTTCAGCGCGCGGCCGACCAGACTGGTGAGCTTGAGCGGCGCGTCGGTGACGGCGAGGCAGATGCAGTCCTCGCCCCCATCCGCGACCGGGCGGTGGTCGACGCTGTCGTCGCTCGCTTCCACGTCGCCGCGCACGAAATGGCCGTGCGCGTCCGAGAAGCCGCCCTGTAGAACCAGGACGTACTCGTTTCCTTCATGCGTGTGCTGGGGCACGGCGCGTCCCTCCGGCACCCGCAACAGCATCGCGCGCGAGCCGCCTTCGACCGACAGATCGACATGATCGACGCCCAAGCCCAGCGGCTGCCATGGAATATCCTGCGCCGCGGCGCCGACATAGCGCTGCAACACCCGCGGCAGGGTTGCGTCATCCGTCGCTTGCTCCTTACGGGCGGGCTCGGCCGCAGCCGGCTCCGATCCCGGTTCGTCGAGCCGGGCCAGCAGCTTGGCGAAAGCGTCATCCGACAGGTCCGCCGGCGGCAGGTTCTCGACGAGCTCACCCCCGAGCGCGTCGAGCTCCGCCGCACGATCCCGGCAGATCGGACACAGCGTCAGATGCGTCGCCACCAGCAGCGAAACCCCTTCGTCCGCCGCGCCGGAGGCGTAATCCAGCAACACCTCGTCCGGCAGGTGATGATTCGGCGGCGGGGCCCCGCATGCGCCGCCGTCGACCGTCGTTTTGTTCTTCTCTATCGCACTCATGGCTCTAAGCCCTCATCTCAGCTCGTCATCCACGAGCCCGCGCATCTTCCCGATGGCGAGCCGCAGACGGGACTTCACCGTTCCCAGCGGCAATCCCGTTTGATCGGCGATCTCGCTGTGCGCCTTGTCCTCGTAAAAGGCGAGGCGCAGCATCTCCGCCTGCTCTTCCGGCAGCGCCGCGATCGCTTCGCGGATCGCTTCGGCGGTCTGCCGCACACCCACCTGATCGTCCTGCATCGGCTCCGGCTGGGGCGTCAGCGCCGGATCCTCGGGATCGAGCTCCGGCCGGTTGTTGCGCCGGTAGCCGTCGATCCGCTTGTTCCGCGCGATCGTGAACATCCAGGTCGCAACGGAGGCCTGCTTCGGATCGAAGCTCTCCGCGCGCCGCCAGACGATCATCATCGCCTCCTGCACCAGCTCCTCCGCCGACTGCTCGTCGGAGCCGCTGCGCATAAGATACGCCTTCAGGCGCGGGGCGAAGTGCGCGAACAGCCGTGCAAAAGCGCCGCGGGAACGTTCTTCCGCCACCGCCCGCATCCACACCGCATGCTCCGCCGGACCGGGCTCCGGCCGGGCGGCCGCCTCACTCTCACTCATGCCCGCGCGTTGCGTCCCCTGCGCTCCGCCGCACGGCGCCGCGATGGCGTCGTGCGGCCGGTTAGCCGTCTGAACGGGCGCTTCGCGTCCTTCGCTTGAGCACGAACCGACCGTTTCCTCGCGCCCCCGATCTTGCGCACAGAGCCGGCAAGCGCAAGGGTCGTCATGGTCGAGAATGTCCAGCCGGCCGCGCCGCCCGGCGCGCCGCACCTCGCCCAGCGCGCCTCGAACGACAGCGTCGGACGATGGCGGTCGAGCTCCGAACGGCGCGCTCCAAGAGGGTTGGCATTCCATGGTGATCGGTACGCAGCGCCGCGCCGGGCGGATCACTGAGCCGCGTCGGAATCGCGCCGCTCCGGAGGCACAACGTCCAGGGCGGCCATTTTTTCGTCATTCTGAGTGCGTAAGCAGCCGCTCGGGCCTGGAAAACAGGTCCCGAATCGGCGGAGAGTCCGGGTCCTCCGGTGGACGACCGGGAACTATCGCGAACATAGCGGAGGCGAAGCATGCGATCCTTCGGCGGAAACGGACAGCGGCGCGCCGGGCGCGGTCGGCGCGGTTGGAGGCCGGGCGCGGCTCTGCTGGCCGCAGCGGCCGCGGCGGTCTTCATGCACGGGCTCTCCGGCGCCGCCGCGGCCGACGAGGTGCTGGGCCAATTCCGGGATTGGACGGCGCACACCTACATGCAGGACGGCGCGAAGATGTGCTCGATGTACTCCCGTCCGCTCAAGGACGAAGGGAACTACACCCGGCGCGGCGACATCTGGGGCTTCGTGATCCATCGGCCGGCGGACAACCGCATCGGCGAAGTCAGCTTCGCCATGGGCTATCCGATCAAGCCGGACAGCCCGGTGATCGTCGAGATCGGCAATCAGCGCTTCGAGCTCTTCACCGACGGCGAGGGCGCCTTCGCCCGGCCCGAAGACGACCCCAAGCTCGTGCGCGCCATGCGCGCCGGGCTGGAGATGGTCGTGCGCGGCGTTTCGACGCGCGGCACGGCCACCAAGGACACCTATTCGCTGCGCGGCTTCACGAACGCGAGCAACGCGATCAACCGCGCCTGCGACGTCAACTGACGCCTGCTCGGGCCCTGGCTCTCGCCGGGCCGGCGGCCGGCGCCCGACGGTACCGCGACAGCGGGGCGGCGGCGTGTTAGCGTGATGCCATTCGACGCGTCGGCGCCCCCGCCGCCCCCCGCCGCCGCGGGGCCGCCGTCCGTCGCCGCCGGAAGGAGGCCGTGTGCCGGATCGAGAGCCCCGCCGCCGCTCCCACAGCCAGATCCCGCGCTCGGGCGCAGCCGGCCCCCGCGCGCGCGGTCCGGGTGCACGCGATCCGGGCGCGCCCGACGCGACCCGTCGGATGGACGACGCGATGCGGGCGCGCATCCAGGCCGAACTGACGGCGCAGCGAGAGGCGATGCAACGCACCCAGGCCGCGCTCAACCGGACGGCCGATCAGCTCGCGACGGTCGGCCGCCAGCTTGATGAATCCGATCTGCAGCTTCAGAGCGCCGCGAAACGCTTGACGCTGGCCGCGGATCTGGTGACGCAGGTCGAAGCGGAAGGCCCGGACGCGGCGCTGCAGACTGCGATCGATCGCCTCCGGCAGGAGTTGATGGACCGCTCCGCCGGCCGGTACAGCGCGCAGTACGCGGACTTGCTGGAACGCGCCCTGGAGGTTCAGGCCGCCAACCGGCGCCCCTAGCGCACGCGCCCCCCCTCTCGCGCGCCGCGCGGCGCCTCCCCATATACTCTGCGGAAGGCCGCGGAGCGCCCATTTGCGGCCTGCTGAAGGCCGGCGCGCCGCCACAGGCTCGCCCCATTGCGGCCATGCTTGACGCGTCTCATGGCGCTGCGCGGGCCTGCGCATCTTGAATTATGAGGGGTAGTCCCATGGGCCAATCGATCGCGCTCGTCGATGACGACCGCAATATTCTGACCTCGGTCTCCATGGCCTTGGAGGCCGAGGGATTCGCGGTCGCGACCTACACCGACGGCGAGACGGCGTTGCGTGCGCTGACGAGCCGCCCGGTGGATCTCGCCGTCTTGGACATCAAGATGCCGCGCATGGACGGCATGGAACTGCTGCAGAAGCTGCGCCAGTCGAGCCGCGTGCCCGTCATCTTCCTGACCAGCAAGGACGACGAGGTGGACGAGCTCTTGGGATTGCGGATGGGCGCGGACGACTACATTCGCAAGCCCTTCTCGCAACGCCTGCTGATCGAGCGCATCCGCACCCTGCTGCGGCGCGCCGAGGCCGAGGCCGACGCGGCGGCCGGCAAGGGCGGCGGCGGGGCCATCGTGCGCGGCGATCTGGTGCTCGATTCGGACCGGCACATGTGCACCTGGCGGGACGAGCCGGTGCAACTGACCGTCACCGAGTTCCTGATCGTCAAGGCGCTGGCCCAGCGGCCGGGCCATGTGAAGAACCGGGATCAGTTGATGGACGCCGCCTATGGCGAGAACATCTATGTCGACGACCGCACCATCGACAGTCACATCAAGCGCATCCGGAAGAAATTCCGTAAGGTGGACGGGGCGTTCGATCGGATCGAGACGCTTTACGGCGTCGGCTATCGCTACAAGGAAGCGTAAGCCGCGCGTCGCATGAGGGGCTGCGGGCCCCGCCCCGGTCGAGCCGAGACCAGGGGGCGGAAGGCCCGCAAGACAGGCGATGACCGGCCATGCCGAAAGACGACGAGCCCGCTGAAGGGCGCCTGCGAGCCGAGGGGCGCGCGCCGCTCTCCGGCGCGGCGCCCGCGCGCGCGCAGGTCCGTCGGGGACGGCGGCGCGACCGGGACGACGCGTCCGGGGCGACGGCGCCCCGCGGCCGCAGCGATTCGGCCGACGCCGCCGCAGATCGGGCGGGCGACCGCGCGAGTGGCTGGGCGAGTGACCGGGCGAGTGACCGGGCGAGTGACCGGGCGGCCGCCGCGCGGCCGATGCGCCGCGGGTCGCCGCTGACCCGGCGCATCCTCACCGTCAACATGATCGCGCTGCTGATCCCGATCCTCGGGCTGCTCTATCTCGGCCCTTACCGGGACGGGCTGATCGCGCAGGAGCTGGAGGCGCTGCGCACCCAGGGCGAGATTTTCTCGGGCGCGCTCGGCGAGGGCGCGGTCGAGGTGTTGGAGAACGGCGACGAGGCGCTCAATCTCGTCCCCGCCCGCCACATGATCCGCCGCCTCTCGGACCCCAGCCGGGTGCGCGCGCGGCTGTTCGACGGGACCGGCGCGATGGTCGCGGATTCGCGCCAGCTCGGCTCCGTCGGCGCGGTCGTGCAGGTGGAGGAGCTGCCGCCGCCCGGCGCGGCCGACGATCTCGTCGACCCGCTGACCGATTTCGTCGGCGGCGTCGCCAATCTTCTCGACGAGAGGCGCTATGAACTCTACAGCGACCCGCTGGAGCCGACGGTGGAGGACTTCCCGGAGGCCCGCGCCGCGCTGCTGGAAGGCCGCATCGCCGAGCGCGTGCGCGTCGAGCCCGACGGCGACCTGATCCTGACCGTCGCGCTGCCGGTGCAGCGCTACTACCAGGTGCGCGGCGCCTTGATGCTGACCCGCACCGGCGAGGAGATTGAGGCGGCGATGGGCGCCGTGCGCGTCACCATCGCGATGATCTTCGCCGGCGCACTGGTCATCACGGTGCTGATGTCGCTCTATCTCGCCAGCACCATCGCCCGGCCCATCCACAAGCTGGCCGAGGCGGCGGAGCGCGTGCGCCGCACCGTCGGTCGGGAGAGTGCGGAGCTGCCGAATTTCTCGGCGCGCGACGACGAGATCGGCGACCTGTCCGCGGTGCTGGCGGAGATGACCGAGACCCTGCAGCGCCGGCTCGTCGAGATCGAACGCTTCGCCGCCGACGTCTCGCACGAGATCAAGAACCCGCTGACCTCGCTGAGAAGCGCCGTCGAAACCGCGGCCCGAATCAAGGACCCGGACCAGCAAAAGCGGCTGATGAGCATCATCCAGGACGATGTGGCGCGTCTGGACCGGCTGATCTCGGACATCTCCGACGCCTCGCGCCTCGATGCGGAGCTGTCACGCTCGGAATCGGCAGAGGTGGACCTCGCCCGCATGCTGGCCGCGCTGACCGAGATGCACGAGGCGACCCGCCACGAGGCCGAAGGCGACGGCGCCGACGCGAAGCCGCCGCTGACGCTGTCGGTCGCGGGCGACGGGCCCTTCCTGGTGCGCGGCACGGAGGATCGGCTCGTGCAGGTGTTTCGCAACCTGATCGGAAACGCCGCAAGCTTCTCGCCGCCCGGCGGCTCGATCCGCCTCACGCTGGCGCGGCGCAACGGGCGGATCGACGCGGCGGTCGAAGACGACGGCCCCGGCGTGCCGCCCGCCAAACTCTCCGCCATCTTCGACCGTTTCTACACCGAACGGCCGGAGAGCGAGAAGTTCGGCGCGCATTCGGGCCTCGGCCTGTCCATCTCGAAGCAGATCGTCGAGGCGCACGGCGGAACGATCGCCGCGGCCAATCGCACCGATCCGGCCGGCCGCATCCGCGGGGCCCGCTTCACGGTGACGCTTCCGGCATTGGGATAGCCGGGGGCGGGAAAGGGAGCGACCGCGGTCCGCCGATGATCCGATCCGCGGCGACGCGCGTAGCCTGATATGCCGGCGCCGCATGGGGCGCCGACGAGCTTTCAGCATTCTGCATGGCTGCGCTTCCGTCTTTGCAGGTCTGTGAATGCTGCATTGCAATAAAGTTTCGAGCAGAAACGATCCGGGCCTTCGGGCCGGGTCGGCTTTTTTATCCCGACGTCGCGGCGCAGCCGGCGCCGCGCCGGGACGCGAGATTGGATGAGGATAGGACCCGAACGATGAGCATGACCGACGCCCGCAGCCCCTGGCTGCAGGCCGGCGCCTGGTTGAAGAGCCTGCGCTGCGCCCAGGACATTACCGCGGCCGAACTGGCCGAACAGATCGGCGCGCCCTCCGGCCGCTGGATCGAGGAGGTCGAAGCCGGCCGCCGGCCGGCGCCGTCGGCCTATTACAAGGCCTACGCCCGCCAGTTCCGCCTGCAGGCGTCCGACTTCGCCGCGCGCTGCCTCGGCTACTACGACCCGGTCGCCTACGAGGCCCTGTTCGGCGCCGACGAGCCCGCCGCGGCGCTGCGCGCCGCCTGATGAGTCCGGCGCTGCGCGCCGCCTGATGAGTCCGGCGCGCCGCGCCGCCTGATGAGTCCGGCGCGCCGCGCCTGGGCGCCCGTCAGACGGGCGTCGTCCAGGCGGGGTCCGCGTGCTTTTCCCAGTAGAGATCGCGCAGCCGCCGGGTGATCGGGCCCGGCGCGCCGCCGCGCGTCTCGGGACCGACGGGACGGCCGTCGATCCGGCCGATCGGCATGATCCCCCCGGCGGTCGAGGTGATGAAGGCCTCGTCCGCCGCGCGGAATTCGTCGGTGGGGATCGCGCGCGCCTCCACCGGGATCTGCAGGTCGCGGGCGAGGCGGATCGCGGTGTCCCGCGACACCCCCTCCAGCACGCCGCGGTCGGGCGTGGCGATGCGCCCGTCCTTCACCAGGAAGACGTTGAAGCCCGGCCCCTCGCAGACAGCGCCGGCCGGATCGGTCAGCACCACATTCTCCGCGCCGGCGTCATAGGCCTCGTAAAGACCCTGCACCAGATCATGCCAATGGTAGTTCTTGGCGGTCGGATCGACGCTCTCGGGCGGGATGCGGTGGATGCGGCTGATATGGATCGAGAGGCCCTCCTCCCAGCGCTCCCGCGGCAGGATGAAACCGAGCGGGATCGCGAAGACCATGAAGGTCGGGACCGCGTCGCGCGGGTCGCGGCTGAAGGTCGGCGAGACGCCGCGCGTGATCAGGCACTCGACATAGCCGGCCTCCTGAACCCCGCCGCGGCGCACGCACTCGCGCATGATCTCGGCGCAGCGCGCCTTGTCCACGGGGATCGCGAGCCGAAGCTTCTCGGCCGACCGGTAGAAGCGGTCGAGATGCGCGTCGAGCCGGAAGAAGAGCCCGTCGATGCAATGCGCCACGTCATAGGTCGCATCCGAGCGCAGGAACCCCCAGTCGAGGACCGAGAGGGTCGCCTCCTTCATCGGAACGTAGCGGCCGCGCACATAGGCGCAACCGGGCGGGAAGGTCGGCTCGTCGGCGGTCATTCGAACAGCGTATCGCGGGTCGCTACATCCGTCATCCGCCGATGACGTCGCCCGACTCGGCGTCGCGGAACGGCTCGACCAGCAGTTGGACGCGGTCGCTGGCGAAGCGGGTGATCCCGTATTCGATGGCCCGGCCGTCGGCGTCGACATCGACATTCTCGGTCTGCAACACCGGGCGCGTGACCGGTTGCTTGAGCAACGCCGCGATCTCGCGGGTCGGGACCTGGGCGGTGATGCGGGTCGAGAAGCGCCGGTAATCCTCGACCCCCATGCGCTTCAGCGCCTGGGTGAGCGACCGCAGTTCGCGGTAATGCGCCTCGACCCCGCGGAAGCGCTTGGCCGGCAGATAGTGGCGGCCGTAGCCGAGCGGCCGGCCGTCGGCCTCGCTGATCACCTCGATCAGGATGACGGGGGCGCCGACGCGCAGATTGAGCCGGCGGGCGACGGCGCGGTCGGCCGGAATCTCCTCGGTCCGCAGGATGCGGTGGCCGGGCAGGCGATTGGCGCTCGCGACATTCTGTGAAAAGCGCGTGCGGTTGCCGATCGCATAGTCGATCACCTCCTCCTGCACGAAGGTGCCCCGGCCCTGCTCGATGCGCACCAGACCGCGCTCGGCCAGCGACGCCATGGCGCGGCGCAGCGTGTGGCGGTTGATCCGAAAGCGCTCGGCCAGCAGCGCCTCCGCCGGCATGCGCTCGCCCGGCGGATAGAGGCCGGCGCGCATGTCGGCCTCGAGGCGCCGCGCGATCCGGCTCCACAGCGCCTCGCCTGGCGCGCCCGCGTCGTCATCCTGCATCATGACCGAAAACCGCTCCCGTCGCGGGCCCTGCGCCGACCGGACCGACCCGATCGTCCGCGGGTCGTCACCGAAAATTCACCCCGGCCGGGCGCGGCGATCCTTTACAACACAAGCATTCTAGGCGATAAAGAGTATAGACGTCTATACCTTTCGAACGATGGGTCCGCAGATGCCGAGCTCCGCCGCCTCACCCTCCCCCACCCCACCCGGCGACGCAGTCCCCGCCCGGCGCGCCTGGATGGCGACGCTCGCCAAGGCGCCGCCGGCCCGCTTGAGCGAGCTGGCGCAGGGTTACCTCGCCGGCCTGCCGCAGGCCGCGGCGCCGCGCTTCACCATGCTGCGCAAGCCGGAGGCGGGGCTCGTCATGCTGCGCGCGCGCGCCGGCGGGTCGGGCGCCCCGTTCAATATGGGCGAGATGACCGTGACCCGCTGCACCGTGCGATTGGAGACCGGCGTCGGCGCCGACGGCGCGCCGATCCACGGCGCCGCCTACATCGCCGGCCGGGATGGAGCGCACGCGGCGCTGGCCGCGAAGCTGGATGCGCTCCTGCAGGCGCCCGGCCACGCCGACGCGCTCCGCCGCGCGGTGATCGAGCCCTTGGAGCGCGAGCGCAAAGCCGCCCGCGCCGAGCGCGCCCGACAGGTCGGCGCCACCAAGGTCGAGTTCTTCACCATGGTCCGCGGGGAGGATTGAGCGCCGTGTTCGACCCTGCGCCCCATACGGACCCGGGACCGGATGCAGGCCTCGGCTTCGCCGACCCGGTGTTGGACGCCGCAGCCTGCTTCCGGGCGATCCTGGACGCCATGGCGCAACCGGCGCGGCCGGTCGCCTTGCGGCGCCGGCCCACGCCGCCCGCGCCCCTGCCCGCCGAAGCCGCCGCGATCGCGCTGACCCTGATGGATCGGGAAACGCCGCTGTGGCTGGACCCGGCCTTCGCCAGTCCGGCGGTCGCCGACTATCTGCGCTTTCAGGGCGGGCTGCGGTTCGCAGACCGGCTCGAGGACGCCGCCTTCGCGATCGCGCCGATCGCCGCCGCCGCTTCGCTGATCCCGAAGCTCGCCATTGGAACCGCCGTCTATCCAGACCGCAGCGCAACGGCGGTGCTGGTCGCCGACGGCCTCGAAAGCGGCGCCGCCGCCACGCTCTCCGGCCCCGGCTTCGAGGCGCCGCGCCGCTTCGCGCCGGCCGGAGCGGACGCAGCCTTCTGGCGCGCGGCGGAGGCGAACGGCGCACTCTTTCCACAGGGCGTGGATTTGCTGATTGCGGCGCCCGGGGCCCTCGCCGGCCTGCCGCGCAGCGCGCGCATCCAGAGCGCCGTGGAGCAGGGGGAGGATTGAGCCATGTACGTCGCCGTCAAAGGAGGCGAACGCGCCATCGAGAACGCCCACCGGCTGCTGGCGGAGGACCGCCGCGGCGATCCCGCCCAGTCGGAGATCGCGCCGGAGCAGATCCGCGACCAGTTGAAACTGGCCGTCGACCGGGTGATGACGGAGGGCTCGCTTTACGACCGGGACCTCGCCGCGCTGGCGCTCAAGCAGGCGCGCGGCGACCAGATCGAAGCGATCTTCCTGCTGCGCGCCTATCGCACGACGCTGCCGCGCTTCGGCGCCGCCGTGCCGGTGGAGACCAGCCGCATGGCGCTGGAACGCCGCATCTCCGCCACTTTCAAGGATCTGCCCGGCGGCCAGATTCTGGGGCCGACCTTCGACTACACGCACCGTCTGCTCGACCACGATCTGGCCGAGGGGCACGCGCCCGCCGCGCCGGCGGAAGGCGCGCCGGCGCCGGACGACGCGCCGCGGGTGCTCGACCTGCTGGCGCAGGAGGGGCTGATCGAAGAGGCCGCCGACGGCGACCGGCCAGCGCGCGAACCGGGCGACATCACCCGCGAGCCGCCAAGCTTTCCGGCCGAGCGCGACGTGCGCCTGCAGACCCTGGCGAGAGGCGACGAGGGGTTCCTGCTGGCGCTCGGCTACTCGACCCAGCGCGGCTACGGACGCACCCATCCCTTCGCCGGCGAGATCCGGTTGGGGACGGTCGCGGTGGAGTTCGAGCCGGAGGAGTTGGGGTTTCCGGTCGAGATCGGCGAGATCGAGATGACCGAGTGCCAGATGGTGAACCAGTTCAAGGGCTCGGCCGAGCAGGCGCCCTGCTTCACCCGCGGCTACGGCGTCGCCTTCGGGCATGGCGAGCGCAAGGCGATGGCGATGGCGCTGGTCGACCGGAGCTTGCGCGCCGACGCGTTCGGGGAGGAGCGGGACTCCCCCGCCCAGGACGAGGAGTTCGTGCTCTCCCACTGCGACAACGTCCAGGCGACGGGCTTCGTCGAGCATCTGAAGCTGCCGCATTACGTCGACTTCCAGTCCGAGCTGGAGCTGCTGCGCCGGCTGCGGCGGGAGCATGCGGAGAAGACCCAGCCGGAGGCCGCCGAATGAGCGACGCAACGCAAAGCGCCGCGGCGATCCCGGCGCGCGATCCGACCTACAATTTCGCCTATCTGGACGAGCAGACGAAGCGGATGATCCGTCGCGCGCTTCTGAAGGCGGTCGCAGTGCCGGGCTATCAGGTCCCCTTCGCCGGGCGCGAGATGCCCATGCCCTACGGCTGGGGCACCGGCGGGGTGCAGGTCACCGCCTCGATCCTGACCGCGGACGACCGCCTGAAGGTGATCGACCAGGGCGCGGACGACACCACGAACGCCGTCTCGATCCGCAAGTTCTTCCAGCGCACGGCGGGCGTCGCCGTGACGGAGAAGACGGCGGAGGCGAGCGTCATCCAGACCCGTCACCGCATCCCGGAGGCGCCGCTCGCCGACGGTCAGATCCTCGTCTATCAGGTGCCGATCCCGGAGCCGCTGCGCTTCCTGGAGCCGCGCGAGACCGAGACCCGCAAGATGCACGCCTATCAGGATTACGGGCTGATGCATGTGAAGCTCTATGAGGACATCGCGCGGCACGGCCATATCGCCACCACCTACGCCTATCCGGTGAAGGTCGAGGGCCGCTATGTGATGGACCCGTCGCCGACTCCGAAATTCGACAATCCCAAAATGTCGGATTGCCCGGCGCTGCAGCTCTTCGGCGCGGGGCGCGAGAAGCGAATCTATGCGATCCCGCCCTACACGAAGGTCGAGAGCCTGGATTTCGAGGACCACCCCTTCACGGTGCAGTCCTGGGAGCAGCGCTGCGCGCTCTGCGGCGCCGAGGACAGTTTCCTCGACGAGGTGTTGACCGACGACAAGGGCGGGCGGATGTTCGTCTGCTCCGATACGGACTATTGCGGCGACCGCCGGGCCCAGGGCTTCCGCGGCGAGGCGGCGGAGGACGCGGCGTGACATCGAGCTCTGAGGATCTGGACGCACAGCCGCTCCTCGCGGTCGAGGATCTGGCGAAGCGCTACGGCCGTCACATGGGCTGCGAGGCCGTCTCCTTCCGCCTCTGGCCGGGCGAGGTGCTGGGCGTCGTGGGGGAGAGCGGCTCCGGCAAGACGACGCTGCTCAATTGCGTCGCCGGGCGGTTGACGCCGGACGCGGGCCGCGTGCTCTACAGCGACCGGCTGGGCGCGGTGCGCGACCTGCACGGGATTGCCGAGCCCGAGCGGCGCATGCTGATGCGCACGGACTGGGCCTTCGTGCATCAGAACCCGCGCGACGGGCTGCGCATGGGCGTCAGCGCCGGCGCCAATGTCGGCGAGCCGCTGATGGCCGTCGGGGCCCGGAACTACGGCGCGATCCGAAGCGCCGCGGGCGACTGGCTCGCCAAGACCGAGATCGACGTCGGCCGGATCGACGATCCGCCGCGGACCTTCTCGGGCGGCATGCAGCAGCGCCTGCAGATCGCCCGAAGCCTCGCGGCCGGCCCGCGCCTCGTCTTCATGGACGAGCCGACGGGCGGGCTCGACGTTTCGGTCCAGGCGCGCCTGCTCGACCTGCTGCGCGGGCTGGTGACGGAGCTCAAGCTGGCCGTGATCGTGGTCACCCACGATCTGGCGGTGGCGCGCCTCCTGTCGCATCGGCTGCTCGTCATGCGCGGCGGCCGGGTGGTGGAGACCGGCCTGACCGACCAGGTGCTGGACGATCCGCAGCACCCCTACACCCAACTCCTCGTCTCCTCGGTGCTGCAGCCATGACCGACATGCTCCGCCTCTGCGACGTCTCGAAGGATTTCGTGCTGCACAATCAGGGCGGCGCGGAGATCCCGGTGCTGCTCGGCGCCAGCCTGACCGTGAATGCTGGCGAATGCGTTGCGCTGACCGGCCCCTCCGGCGCGGGCAAGAGCACGCTGATGCGCATGATCTACGGCAACTACCTGACGCCGACCGGCTCGATCCGGATCCGCCATGAGGGTGCGATGGTCGAGCTCGCCGGCGCCGATCCGCGCCGCGTGCTGGCGGTGCGGCGGCGCACGCTCGGCTATGTCAGCCAGTTCCTGCGGGTGGTGCCGCGGGTCGCGACGCTGGACGTCGTCGCCGAACCGCTGATCGCGCTGGGCGAGGGTGCGGAGGCGGCGCGGGCGCGGGCCGGCGATCTGCTGCGCCGGCTGAACCTGCCGGAGGCGCTTTGGCCGCTGCCGCCGGCCACCTTCTCCGGCGGCGAGCAGCAGCGGGTCAACATCGCGCGCGGTTTCGCGCACCCCTATCCGGTGCTGCTGCTGGACGAGCCGACCGCCTCGTTGGACGGCGCCAACCGCGCGGTCGTGCTGGAGCTGATCGGCGAGGCCAAGGCCCGCGGCGCGGCGATCGTCGGCATCTTCCACGACGCCGACGCGCGCGCGGCGGTCGCCGACCGCACCTTCGAGATCGCGCCGCTGGCCACGGCCGCGTGAAACCTGCAGGCTTAGGAAAGGCCCCCTCATGCGCCGCCGCGACGCCTTGACCGCAAAGAGCGAGAGAATGACCGATCTGGTGCTGACAAACGCCCGCCTGGTGCTCGCCGACGAGGTCGTCGACGGCACGCTCGCCGTCGCCGGCGGCCTGATCCACGCGGTGGATCAGGGGCGCTCCCATCTGCCCGGCGCGATCGACTGCGAGGGCGATTTCCTCGCGCCCGGGCTGGTCGAGCTGCATACCGACAATCTGGAAAAGCACATGCTGCCGAGGCCAAGCGCGCATTGGCCCGCGGTGCCGGCCGTTGTCGCCCACGATCTGCAGATCGCCGCCGCCGGCATCACGACCGTGTTCGACGCCATGGCGATCGGCGCGGTGGCGGACGATTCCGTCCGCATCCAGCGGCTCGGCGACATGCTGGACGCGATCGAGGCGGCGCGGCGCGACCACCTCTTGAAGGCCGAGCACCTGCTGCATCTGCGCTGCGAGATCAGCTTTCCCGGCCTGCAGGACGCCGTCGAGGCGCTGATCGACAAGCCCGGCGTGCAACTCCTCTCGGTCATGGACCACACGCCGGGTCAACGGCAGTTCACCAAGCTCGACAGCTACAAGAGCTACTATATGAGCAAATACAATCTGAGCGAGGCCGAACTGGAGCGCTTCGTCGAAGAGCGCGTCGCCGACCAGGAGCGCCACGCCGCCCCCAACCGCCGCATGGTGGTGGAGGCCGCGCACGCGCGCGCTCTGGCGCTGGCCAGTCATGACGATGCGACCGAGGCGCATGTCGCCGAAGCCGTCGCAGACGGCATGACCCTGGCGGAGTTCCCGACCACCGTCGAATCCGCCGCGGCCTCGCACGCGGCCGGCCTCGCGGTCATGATGGGCGCGCCGAACCTGGTGCGCGGCGGCTCGCACTCCGGCAATGTCGCGGCGATCGATCTGGCCCGGCGCGGGCTGCTGGATACGGTCTCCAGCGACTATGCGCCGGCGGCGCTGCTGCACGCCGCGATGATGCTGACGGACGAGGTGGAGGCGATCACCCTGCCGCAGGCGATCGCGACCGTCACCCGCACGCCGGCCCGCGCCGCCGGCCTGGAGGATCGCGGCGAGCTGGCCGAGGGTCTGCGCGCCGACTTGATCCGCGTGCGCGACGCCAGCCATCCGGTGCTGCGCGGCGTCTGGCGCGGCGGCGAGCGGATCGCCTGAGCCCCCCGTGACCGCGCCCGCCGCCCCCGACGCCCGCCACCCGCCCGGAACCCTCGTCCTCGTCGTCGGGCCGAGCGGGGCCGGCAAGGACGCCGTCATGGCGGCGGCCCGCGCCCGCCTGCCGGCGGATGCGCCGATTCGCTTCGCGACCCGCACGATCACGCGGCCGGCGCCGGCCGGCGGGGAGGCGCACCGGCCGATCGACGCGGCCGGCTTCCGGCGCCTGGTCGAAACGGGCGGCTTCGCGCTGCACTGGGCGGCGCACGGGCTGCAATACGGCCTGCCGGTCGAGATCGAAGCCTGGCTCGCCGAGGGCGCAGTCGTGGTCGCTAACGCGTCCCGCGGCGTTTTGGGTGCGGCGCGCGCGCGCTTCCCCGGGCTGCGCGTCCTGCACGTCACCGCGCCGCCGGACCTGCTGGCGCGGCGCCTCGCCGCGCGCGGCCGGGAGAGCGAGACGGAGATCGCCGCGCGCCTCGCCCGCGCCGCCGACAAGCCGCCGGCGGGACCCGACGTCGTGACGATTGCGAATGACGGGGCGCTGGAGGAGGCGGCCGAGGCGGTCGCGGCCTTGCTGCGCGCCCTCACGCGCCCAGCGGAAAGCGGCGGAGCAGCCTGAAGGGCGCGCCGCCGCCGGGATCGCCGAACAGGCTGAACGCCTCGATCCGGAACGGGGCCCGCGCGAAGGGCGCGACCAGCGGCCCGAGCGCCGCGGCCGCCGCCGCGAGATCCGCCGGCTCAAGCGGCCCGGTCAGCGTCAGGTGGAAGCGGAATTCCTCCATCACATAGGGGTAGCCCCAGCGCCGCAGCAGCGCCTCCTGCCGCGCGCTGAGGCCGGCGGCGCGCCGGCGCGCCAGCTCCCCCTCCGACGGCGGCGCGCGGAAGCGGTCGAGCCGCGCCACCACGGCCGCGGCGAGCGGCCGGATCGCGCGATCGTCCGGCGCCGGCGTCAGCGCCAGGAAATGTCCGATCTCCGTCAGACGCAGCCCCTCGGGCGCCGCCGCCGGGGCGAGGTCCGCGGCCAACGCGGCGAGCGCCTTCTCCAAGGCGACCCGGTCCGTTCCGGCGGCGAGCGCAAAGGGCGGCTTCAGCGTGCCGTGGAAGCCGTAACGCGCCGGCGCCGCCGTGAGAGCCGCCAGCCGTTCGGCCGACAGGCCGATCCCCGCCGGCGGGCCGCAGGGGCTCTCGGTCTGCGCGTCCCGCCCCAGCCATTCGGCGCCGAAGCGCGCAAGATCGGACCCGGCCGGCGGCGCATAGTAGACGGCGTAGCGTGCGTAATCCGACATCGGCCCTCCCCCGCATCGGCGCCCTCTATAGCGCGCGCGGGCGCCGCAGGCGAGAGGCGACGCGACGCGGGGATCGTCTCCGCGCGTTCCGCGATGCGTCTTTCCCCGATTTCTGGAAACGCCTCGCCTGGCCGCGTCCGCGGCGGGTTAGCCCGCGGTCTGCGGGCGCATGACCGGCGGGGTGACGAAGGGCAGCGTGGTGACGGTTCCTTCGCGCCAGCCGACCTCGGTGTCGATCTCGACGCGGACGCCCTCCTCGCTCTGATCGTAGTTGAGGACGGTCATGGCGATGTTCTTCTGCAGGCGCGGCGAGAAGGCGGCCGCGCGCACCGAGCCGACGCGCCGCCCGTCCTGCGTCACCCGCCAGGGATGCTGATTGGGCGAAAGCGGCGGGCCGTCGATGAAGAGCCCGACCAGCCGGCGCTTGCGCGCCTCCTTGAGCTCGATCAGCGCCTGCTTGCCGATGAAGTCGTCCTCGCGCTCCAGGTCCAGGAACCGTCCGAGCCCGACCTCGAACGGGTTGGTGTCGTCGTCGGTGTCCGCACCGATGGAGAGAAGCGCGCTCTCCACCCGCTCGATATAGTTCGGCGCGCCGGGCCCGATGCCGTACTCCTGCCCCGCCTCCATCACGATGTTCCAGAGGTCTCCACCGCGCTCGGGGTCGAGCAGGTAGAGCTCGAAGCCCCCCTGCTTCGACCAGCCGGAGCGGGCGACGATCACCTCGATGTCGTCGAGCGTCGCCGGCGCGAACCAGAAATACTTCAGGTCCAGCACCCAATCGCCGAACAGATCGCGCACCAGCGGCCGCGCCTTCGGACCCTGCACCGCCAGCGGCGCGGCGCCCGCGTCGCGCACCGTCACGTCGTAGCCGCGCTCGGCCGCGACGGCGCGCGACCAGAGCTGCATGTCGGAATCCGCGATCGACAGCCAAAACCGGTCGTCGTCGCGCTTCAGGAGGACGGGGTCGTTGATCAGCCGGCCGGCGTGATCGCACAGCGGCACATACTTCCCCTGCCCCACCTCGCATCCCGTCAGGTCGCGCGGGCAGAGATAGCGCATCATCTCCGCCGCGTCGGGCCCGGCGATCTCCACCTGCCGCTCGCCGGCGACGTCCCACAGGCTGACGGCGTTGACGAGGCGCCAGTACTCCCCTTCCGGATCGCCGTAGGAGACCGGCATGTAGGTGTGATTATAGATGGTGAAGCTGGCGGCGCCGGCGTGCACGGTCGCATCGAAATAGGGCGACTTCTGCTCGCGCGGTCCGATCGCGATTCCGAAGCTCATGTGACGCCTCCCTCATCGGCGCCCGCCGATCCGGGCCGCGCCTTGTACGCCCGGTCGCCGGGCGTCGAAAAGAGAGGATTTCTAACCGGTCGGTGAACGGGATTAGCCGAGCCGCTCCAGCGTGCGCTCCAGCGTCTCGGCGAAGACCGCGCGCTCCTCCGCCCGCCCGACCGTGACCCGGATGCAGCGGTCCAGCGGCGCGACCCCGGGCATGCGGATGAAGACGCCCTCCTCCTGCAGCGCCTTGAGGACTGCGCGCGCAAAATCGCCGTCGCGCCCCAGGTCGAGAGCGACGAAATTCGTCGCGGACGCAATCGCCTTCAGCCCCAGCCGATCGGCGATGCGGTAGTAGTGGTCGCGGCCCCGCGCCACCTCGGCGACGACCCCGTCCAGGAAGGCCCAGTCCTTGAGGCTCGCCAGCGCGCCGGCCTGGGCGACCCGGTTGACCTCGAAATGATTGCGGATCTTGTTGAAGGCGACGACCACGTCGCGATGGGCGATGGCATAGCCGATCCGCGCCCCCGCCATCCCGTGCGCCTTGGAGAAGGTGCGGAAGCGCACCACGCGCGGGTTCGACGGATCGATCGGCGGGATCGCGTCCGCCGGCGCGAAGTCGGCGTAGGCCTCGTCCAACGCCAGAAGGCGGCCGTCCGGCACGGCGTCGATCAGCCGCTGCACCGCGTCGGCCCCGTACCAGGTCCCCATCGGATTGTCGGGGTTCGAGAAATAGACCAGCGGCGCGGCGACCTCTTCGGCTCGCGCCAGGAGCGCCGGCCAATCCTCCCGATCGTCGCGATAGGGGACGAATTCGAGCCGCCCGCCGAAGCCGGTCACGTGATAGTTGAAGGTGGGATAGGCGCCCTTCGAAGTGACGACCGGGGTCCCTTCGGCGACGGTCGCGCGGACCAGCACGCCCAACAGCCCGTCGATCCCGGCGCCGATCACGATCTCCTCCGCCGCGACGCCGTGATGGGCCGCCAGCGCCTCCTTCAGCGCCCAGCTTTCCGCGTCGCCGTACCAGGAGACGGTCTCCAGCGCCTCGGCCATCGCCGCCTTCGCCTCGGGCGAGACGCCGAAGGCGCTCTCATTCGCGCCGACGCGCGCGCGGAAGGGCGCCCCGCGCTCGCGCTGCAGCGTCTCCGGACCCACGAAAGGCGTCGCGGCGGGCAGCGCGCGCACGATGTCGGTGAAGGGGAAGTCGGCGTCGGCCATCGGCCACGGGCCTCCTCGATCGGATGGGTCGGCGATCTGCGCGTTGGATGGCGCGCACTAGACCATGGCCGCCGGAGCGGGGCAATCCCGGCCGCCGACCCACCTAATGAATGTTATTCTTAGTAACTGCTATTAAATCGTGTATCTTCGGCGTTATGGCGCGAGGAAATGCAGGCTCGGGATTTCGGCGCGAGGGATTTCGGCGCGAGGGATTCCGGCGCGAGGGATTCCGGCGCGGGGGATTTCGGCGCAGGGGACTTCTGCTGACGGCGGTTGCGGCGCTCGGCGGGTGCGCCCTGACCGACCGATCCGTGGATCCGGACACCGGCGCGGTGACGACGCGCCATTTCGGCTACACGGTCGTCACGGCTCCGCCGTCCGGCGCATCCGGCGCGGGCGTCGAGGCGCGGGAGGTCGAGACGATCGGCGTTCGGATCGCCGACGGCTTCGCCCTCGGCTACGCGCGAGAGCGCCGGCTCGCCGTCCCCGGGGACTGCCGACTGGTCTTCGTGGTCCGGGACCCGGCGCAGATGGCGTGGGCGACCGCCCGCGCCGCGGAGTTGCAAGAGAGGGGAGAACTATGCGTCGCCTTGGAACCGTGATCCTTGCGGTCGCCGCCGTCGCCGTCCTGGGCGCCTGCGAGCGCAGCCGCAACGTGCTGGTCTTCGGCACCGACACGATCGTCGCGCTGGACGTCTCCGGCGACGCGTCCGGGACGCCCGGTCTGACGCTCGGCTACAAGCGGCGCGAAGCGGTCTGGCTGCCGCTGGCGAGCGACGACAAGGCGGACGCCGAGTTCACCGCCGGACCCGATGGACGCGACGCCTATTCGGTGTTGGCGTCTTTCGGCCTGGAGACGACGGCCGACGGACCGGCGATCGCCCAGTTCTTCGCCACCGGGGACGCCGCGCGCGCCTTGGCGCAAAGCGGCGGCGCGGCGCTGGTCAGCCCGCTTCCTTCGGCGCAGCCCGCCACATCGCCCGAAGCCGGGACCACGCCCCCCCAATCCGCCGCGCCAGCCCCGCAACCTCCGGCCGCCGCGCCCAGCGCTCCGGTCGAGCGGGTGGACTGACGCCGCGACGCGGCGGCGACAAGCGCTCCGCCCCCCGGGCGCACTCGCTTGCACGGGCCCCGGTCCGGCTTTAAACAGCAGGCCATGAAAGGCTTCCTCGCCAAGCGGCGGGCGCGCATCGCGTTCGTGCACGACGTCATCATGGCGGCGGCGTCGTTTCCGCTCGCGCTCTATCTGCGCCTGGGCGACTCGGCGCCCTTCTTCGTGGCGGATTATCTCTGGCAGGGCACGGCTCTCTTCGCGCTGTGCGCGGCCGTCGCCTTCTCCACCGTGCCGATGTATCGCGGCATCTGGCGCTACGCCTCGCTGAACGATTTGATCGCCATCACCAAGGCGGTGACGCTGGCGATCCTGATCTTCCTGCCGATCCTGTTCCTGTTGACGCGGATGGAGCTGGTGCCGCGCTCGGCGCCGCTGATCCAGTGGTTCCTGCTGATCGGCATGTTGGGCGGGCCGCGCTTCGTCTACCGCGTGTTCAAGGACCGGCACCTGAACAATGTGCTGCGACGCCAGACCGGCGTGCGCCGCGTGCCGGTGCTGCTGGTCGGCGCGGGCGACGAGGCGGAGCTCTTCATCCGCGAGCAGCAGCGCGATCCGGCCGCGCCCTACGTCGCCGTCGGCATCATCGACGAGAAAGGCGGACGGATCGGCCGCGCGATCCATGGCGTCCCCGTGCTGGGCGCGGTCGAGGACCTGCCGCGCCTATTGGAGGACTATCGCGGCAAGTCGGACCGGCCAGAGCGCCTGGTGCTCACGCGCGAACGGATCGACGGCGCCATGGTGCGTCAGATTCTGCAGGCGGCGGAGACGCACGGTCTTTCGTTGGCCCGCCTGCCGAAAATGTCGGAGTTGAAGGCGGAGGTGGGCGCGGACCGGCTCGCGGTGCGGCCGATCGCGGTCGAGGATCTGTTGGGCCGGCCCCAGGTCCCGCTCGACCGAGAGGCGATGCGCGCCCTCGTCGCCGGGCGCCGCGTGTTGGTGACGGGCGCCGGCGGCACCATCGGCTCGGAGCTGGTGCGCCAGATCGTCGATTTCGCGCCCGCCGCCCTGACCCTCGTCGACGCCTCCGAATACCAACTCTATCAGATCGATCTCGAAATCGCCGAGCGCCGCCCGACGCTCGCCCGCAACGCCGTGCTGGGCGACGTCCGCGACCGCGGGCGGATCGACGACGTGATCGCGCGCTTCCGCCCTCAGCTCGTGTTCCACGCCGCGGCGCTCAAGCACGTGCCGATGGTCGAGGCGAACCCGCTGGAGGGGATTCTCACCAACACGTTGGGCAGCCGCATCGTGGCCGACGCCTGCCGCAAGGCGGGGGTCGAGTGCATGGTGCAGATCTCGACCGACAAGGTGGTCAATCCGACCAACGTGATGGGCGCCACCAAACGTTTGGCGGAGGCCTACATCCAGGCCCTCGACCCGGTGAGCCGCGCCGAGGGCGGCGCCCGTTTCGTCGTGGTGCGCTTCGGCAACGTGCTGGGCTCGACCGGCTCGGTGGTGCCGCTGTTCCAGCGCCAGATCGCCGCCGGCGGCCCGGTCACGGTCACCCATCCCGAGGTCACGCGCTACTTCATGACGGTGCGCGAGGCGGTCGAGCTGGTGTTGCAGGCGTCCGTCGTGGGCGGCTCGGACGCGGAAGCGACGGGCCGCATCTTCGTCCTCGACATGGGCGAGCCGGTGAAGGTCCTGGATCTGGCGCGGCAGATGATCCATCTGGCGGGGCTGGAGCCGGACCGCGATGTCGAGATCGCCTTCACCGGGCTGCGCCCCGGCGAGAAGCTGCATGAGGAGCTGCTGCACGATCAGGAGCCGCGCACGCCGACCCGGGCCCCGGGCATGACGCTCGCCGCGCCGCGCACCGGCGATCTCGGCGCCTTGAGCGACGCGCTCGACCGGCTTGAGGCGCTCGCCCGCGAGCGCCGCCGCGGCGAGGCGCTGGCGCTTCTGAGCGAACTGACCCCGGAATACCGACCCGACCCCGAAACCCTGCGCGCCGCGGAGGCCGAGAGCCCAAGCGACGCGCCGGCGAAGGTCGCGGAGTAGCCCCCGGCCCGACAGACGCCGGCCCGACAGACGCCGACCCGGCAGACCGCCGACCCGACAGACCGCCGGCCCGACAGACCGCCGCCACCATCAGAGGAAGACCATGGCCGAGACGCCGATCGCCCGAGCCCTCATCTCCGTGTCCGACAAGACCGGCCTCATCGAATTCGCCCAAGGCCTCGCGCGCCACAAGGTGCGAATCCTGTCCACCGGCGGCTCCGCCAAGGCGCTGAAGGAGGCCGGGATTGCGGTCACCGAGGTGTCGGACCACACCGGTTTCCCGGAGATCATGGACGGCCGCGTCAAGACGCTGCATCCCGCGATCCACGGCGGCATCCTGGCCAAGCGCGACGACGGCAAACACCGCATGGCGCTGGAGACGCACGACATCGCGCCGATCGACATGGTGGTGGTCAATCTCTACCCCTTCGTGGAGACGGTGCTGTCGGGCAAGGGCTACGACGACTGCATCGAGAACATCGACATCGGCGGACCCGCCCTGATCCGTGCGGCGGCGAAGAACCACGCCCACGTCACCGTCGTGACCGACCCGGCGGAGTATCAGTCCGTGCTGGACGCGATGGACGCGAACGCCGGCGGCGTGACCCGCGAGCTGCGCGCCTTCCTGGCCCGGGAGGCCTATGCGCGGACCGCCGCCTATGACGGCGCCATCAGCGACTGGCTGGCCGAGCAGCAGGGCGAGGACTGGCCGAAGCGCGTGACGCTCGCCTCGCGCCGCAAGGCGGTGCTGCGCTACGGCGAGAACCCGCATCAGAAGGCGGCGGTCTATTACCGCGCCGGCGATCGGCGCCCGGGCGTCGCGCGGGCCGAGCAACTGCAGGGCAAGGAGCTCAGCTACAACAACCTGAACGACGCCGACGCCGCCTTCGAGCTGGCGGCGGAGTTCTCCGAGCCCACGGTCGTCATCGTGAAGCACGCCAACCCCTGCGGGGTCGCCAGCGCCAAGACCCTCGCCGAAGCGTGGGAGCCGGCGCTGGCCTGTGACCCGGTTTCGGCCTTCGGCGGCATCGTCGCGGTCAACCGGCCGCTCGACGCCGCGACCGCCGCCAAGCTGACCGAGCTGTTCCTGGAGGTCGTCGTAGCCCCGGAGGTGACGGACGAGGCGAAGCAGATTCTGGCCGCCAAGCAGAACCTGCGCGTGCTGGCGGCCGGCGGCATGCCGGACCCGGCGGCGCCGGGCGTGATGGTGCGGTCAATCGCCGGGGGCGCCTTGATCCAAGGGCGCGACAACGGGGTGGTCGCGCCGTCGGACTTGAAGGTCGTGACCAAGCGTCAGCCCTCCGAGCGGGAGCTGGCCGACCTCCTGTTCGCCTGGCGGGTGGCGAAGCACGTGAAGTCCAACGCCATCGTCTACGCCCGCGGCGGCGCGACCGTCGGGATCGGCGCCGGCCAGATGAGCCGGGTGGATTCGGCCAAGATCGCGGCCTCCAAATCGGCGGCGCAGCAGGGAACCGAAGGGTCGGTGGTCGCTTCCGACGCCTTCTTCCCCTTCGCAGACGGTCTGATGGCGGCGGTCGGGGCGGGCGCCACGGCGGCGATCCAGCCCGGCGGCTCGGTCCGCGACGAGGAGGTGATCAAGGCCGCCGACGAGGCCGGGATCGCCATGGTCTTCACCGGCATGCGCCATTTCCGGCATTGAGGGGCGGGAGTCGGCAACTTGACCAAGAAAGAGCTTCGCCACATGTTATGAGTGCAGCGGCAAAGTGCGGTTCATGCGAAACGACTTGCTAGGCATAGGGCTCTATACGGTCTCGGAAGCCAGTCGCTTATGCGGCGTGCGAGCGCAGAGTATCCGGCGCTGGATCGGCGGCTATCGCTACCGGAACCGCGGGGAGATCATTTTCGCTGAACCGCTCTGGACGCCCCAGGTAAAGCGTCATGAAGAACGCCTTATCCTCGGCTTCCGTGATTTGGCGGAGTTGCGGGTGGTCGATGCGCTGCTTAAGCAGGGGCTATCCCTGCACGCGATCCGGCGCGCTATTTCGAGAGCCCGAGAGGCCCTAGATGACGAGCGCCCGTTCTCCACGCGCCAGTTCCGAACAGACGGACGCTCGATCTTTCTTGATCTTGCGAAACAGGACGATGAGCCAGCCTTGCTGGATTTGTTGCGCAATCAGTACGGCATCAAACGCGCTATCGAGCCAAGCCTGCGGGATTTCGAGTATGACGAGAAGGCCGCCTCACGCTGGTGGCCCTTGTCAAGCAAACGATCTGTCGTGATTGACCCAAAGCGCGCCTTTGGAGCGCCGATCGAGGCAGAGAGCGGCGTACCGGTTGACGTGATCGTCGACGCGGTGGACGCCGAGGGATCTGTACGCCGTGCGGCCCGTGCATTCGGCGTCGCTGAGGCGTCCGTTCGCGACGCGCTGAAGTTCAACGACGCGTTCGGCTCCGCCGCACTTGCTGCGTGAAGCTTTTCCTCGACAACAATATCTCGCCCTCCATCGCTCGCGCGATGGAGATAGTCGTCGCCAATGACGGTCACACAGCGCGTGCGCTCCGCGACAGATTTCCACCCAATATCAGCAATGTCGATTGGATCGGCAAGCTAGCGAAGGAAGGTGGGTGGGTCGTGCTTAGCGACGATCACAGAATCTACCGCAACCCGGCGGAGCGCGCCGCGTGGCGCCAATCAGGGCTTATTGGGTTCTTCTTGGCCAGCGGCTGGCGAAAGATGTCAGTTAGAGAGAAAACCGGACGGTTGCTGCTCGTCTTCCCGAATCTCGTGAATGCAGCCAGCTTCCTACATTCCGGCTCTATTGCCGAGCTTCCGATCGGACTTCACAGCAAAATCAAACCGTTTCGACTCTAGCGCCGCCGCAGCACGACGCACAGATTGTTCGCCGGCATCTCCTCGACCGAGTCGAGGGCGAGGCCGGCGGTCTCGGCGGCCGGAAGCACCTCCTCCTCTAGATCCCGCACGCCCCAGGCGGAATCGCGCAGCCTGAGGCTTTCGTCGAAGGCTTCGTTCGACGGCGCCGTGTGGAGGCCCGCGCGCTGGAAGGGTCCATAGAGGATCAGCGGCGCGCCGGGGGTGAGGACGCGCCCCGCGCCCGCGAGCAGGCCGGCGGCCGCCGCCCAGGGGGCGATGTGGATCATGTTGGCGCAGAAGATCGCCTCGGCGCGCGCGATCGGCCAATCCTGCGCCGCGGCGTCCAGCAGCAACGCCGGCGCGATTCGCGCGCCGCCCGGCGCCTCCGCGCTCGCGGCGGCGGCATGCGCGTCGATCGAGGCGAGCGCCGACGGATCCGCGTCGCTCGGCGTCCAGACGAGGTCCGCGGCGAGCCGCGGCGCGAAATGGGCTGCATGCTCGCCGCTGCCGCTCGCCACCTCCAGCACCAGGCCGCGCGGCGGCAGGCGTCGGCGCAACACCGCCAGGATCGGATCGCGATTGCGCAGGGTCGCGGGGGCGTGTCGGCGAGCGTCCATGGCCAGTGCTCCGAGTGTCGCAGCGCCGCCGGCTCTCCTCCCGAAAACCATTGCGTCGCGCTGACCGGCTTACTAAAAACCCGGAAAGGCTCGCCCGGTAAAGCCCCAATGCGGATGGGGGCAGGAGGATCAGCGCTTATGACCTATGTCGTCACCGAAGCCTGCATCAAGTGCAAGTATCAGGACTGCATCGAGGTCTGCCCCGTAGACTGCTTCTACGTGGGCGAGAACATGCTGGTGATCCATCCGGACGAGTGCATCGACTGCGGCGTGTGCGAGCCGGAATGCCCCGCCGAGGCGATCCTGCCGGACACCGAATCGGAAGCGGAGAAGTGGCTCGAACTGAACCGCGAATACTCCGAGAAATGGCCGAACATCACCCGCAAGGGCGAGCCGCCAGAAGACGCCGACGATTGGGACGGCGTCGAGGGGAAGTTCGAGAAGTACTTCAGCGCCAACCCAGGTCAGGGAGACTGACCCATCCCGGTCCGGCCCGACCTCTGCGGCCGGCGGCGAAGCCAAGTGACGCGCGGCGAGCCGCAAGGGATGTCAGAGACTTGCCGCGACGCAGCAGGGAAAAGACGCGACCCGACGCCTGAGATTCAGGGCTGGGAATCGGGCGCATTTTATGTTACATTATTTCCCATAAATCAGGGTGCGCGCGATTGCGCCGCCGCATTTCGGGAACCGGCGTCTCCGCTTTCTTCGTCCCGGGACGGAAAGTTGGACAGGGTCCGGACCCGGGCGACGCCGCGCCGCTTTCCCAGACTACCGGGCGGTCGCGCCCGACGGTAGCCAGCGGACGCGGGGTTTCGAACCCTGCAGCGCCGGCGCGTCGGGCGGGGCTGAAAGCGCGCCGGGTCAAGCGGACCCCGAAGGCGATGAGCGTCTTACGAGGTGAGCCCCGAACCGGGTGACCCAACACGGGTGACGAGGAAAAAGATGGCGAATAAATCGGCGTACCGTAAGGGTGATTACGTGGTGTATCCGACGCATGGCGTCGGCAAGGTGCTTGGGATCGAGGAGCAGGAGATCGCGGATCAGAAGCTCGAGCTCATCATCATCGAGTTCGACAAGGACCGCATGACGCTGCGCGTGCCGGTGGCGAAGGCCGACCAGTCGGGCCTGCGCAAGCTGTCCTCGCCGGATCAGATGAAGACCGCGCTGAAGACGCTGAAGGGCAAGAGCCGCGTGCGCCGGACCATGTGGTCGCGCCGCGCCCAGGAATACGAGGCGAAGATCAACTCCGGCGACCCGATCGCGATCGCCGAGGTGGTGCGCGACCTGTTCCGCAACGCCAACCAGCCGGACCAGAGCTATTCCGAGCGCCAGCTCTATCAGGCGGCGCTCGACCGTCTCGCCCGCGAATTGGCCGCCGTCGAGGAAATCGACGAGGAAGCCGCCGCCGGCAAGTTGGAGCAGATGCTGCAGAAGGCCGCCGCCTGACCGACAGAGCGTCCGACGCAACCGGACGACGCGCAAAGGCCCCGGGAAAGAGTCCCGGGGCCTTTTCCGTGCGCGCGAAGCGTTTGGCCAAGGGGCTACCGCGGCCCCGGATGCGGTGCTAAAGAAAAGGCCCGAGGGCGCGCCGGCGCGCGCCCGCCATCCCCGCAAGGACCGCATCGACCGGCATGGCCGACAGCGCCCGTTTCATCCCGCTACGCGCCGCCCGGCGGATCTGGGCTATCGCCTGCATCCATGGCGAGGCGGATCGGCTCGCCGCGCTGCACGATCGGATCGCGGAAGAGATCGCCTATGGCGACCGGGTGGTCTATCTCGGCAACTATTTCGGCTTCGGGCCGGACGGTCGCGAGGTGCTGGACGAGCTGATCCGCTTCCGGCGCTGGTTCCTGTCTTTCCCGCCCTACATGGACCCGGACGACATCGTCTTCCTGCGCGGCGCGCAGGAGGAGATGTGGGTCAAGCTGATGCAGTTGCAGTTCGCGCCCAATGCGGTCGCGGTGCTGGACTTCATGGCCGAGCGCGGGATGGAGCAGGCGGCCGCCGCCTTCGGGGCCGATCTGGGCGAGGCGCGGCGCGCCGCCCGGGAAGGCGTGCTCGCGCTGACCTACTGGTGCAACCGGCTGCGCGACCGGCTGCGGACCATCCCGGGCCATGACGCGCTGATCCGCGCGGTCGCGCGCGCGGCGGCGACGCCGCCGTCGGAGACGCGCGGCGCCGACGGCGCGCTGAAGCCGGACGCCGTGCTGTTCGTGCATGCGGGCGTCGATGTCGAGAAGCCGGTGGAGAAGCAGGCGGACGCCTATTGGTGGGCGCCGCGCAGCTTCGCCGCGATCGAGAAGCCCTACGGCCCCTTCGGCCGCATCGTGCGCGGCTACGACCCGGACGCCGCCGGCGTCGTCGACAATCCCGTGACCCTGTCGATCGACGCGGGCGCGGGCCGCGGCGGGCCGCTGACCGCGGTGCGCCTCGATCCCGAGGGCGCGGTCGAGAAACGCTACACCGTCTGACCGGCGCCGGGAGTCGACCGGCGGACCTCTCGCCAGGGAGGGGCGAAGCGGCTAGGCTCCTAGGCGTTCGCCCCCTCACCTCATCCGGGAAATCATGACCCCGCCTGCAACGCCCGAGACCCCGCTGGACCCCGATGACCGCGCCCGCCTGCTCGCCTGCCTGAGCGAGGTCTTCGGCTATGAAGGCCTGCGCCCCGGACAGGAGGACGTGTTGTCCCATGTGATGGGCGGCGACGACGTGCTGGCGGTGATGCCGACGGGGGCCGGCAAGTCGATGTGCTACCAGCTGCCGGCGGTGGCGCGGGGCGGGCTGACGCTCGTCGTCTCGCCGCTGATCGCGCTGATGCGCGACCAGGTCTCCGCCCTGCGCGCCGCCGGGGTCGAGGCCGGCAGCCTCAATTCCGCGACCGACCCGGACGAGCGCCGACGCGTGCTCGACGCGCTGGAGGACGGCCGTCTGCGGCTGCTCTATCTCTCGCCGGAGCGTCTGGCCGGCGGCGACGCCCTGCGCCTGCTGGAAGGACGGCGCGTCGATTTGCTGGCGATCGACGAGGCGCATTGCGTCTCCCAATGGGGGCACGATTTCCGTCCGGAATACACGCGTCTGGGCGAGGTGCGCCGCCGGCTCGGCTCCTGCCAGACGATCGCGCTGACCGCGACGGCCGACCGGGCGACGCGCGACGATGTGGCGCGCCAGCTCTTCGACGCGCGCCCCGCGATCCTGGTGCACGGCTTCGACCGGCCGAACCTGCGCCTCGCGATGCGGCCGAAGGCCGGCCCGCGCCGCCAGATCCGGGACTTCCTGGCGCTGCACCGGGGGGAGAGCGGCATCGTCTACTGCAACTCGCGCCGCCAGACCGAGGAACTCGCCACCGACCTGCTGGCCGACGGGGTCGACGCCCACGCCTACCACGCCGGCATGGAGAAGGCGGACCGGGAGCGGGCGCAGGATCTGTTCCTCGCGCGCGACGGGGTGGTGATCTTCGCCACCGTCGCCTTCGGCATGGGGATCGACAAGCCGGACGTGCGCTTCGTCGCGCACGCCGGCTTGCCCAAGAGCATCGAGGCCTACTACCAGGAGATCGGGCGGGCCGGGCGCGACGGGCTGCCGGCCGATACGCTGACCCTCTACGGGCTCGACGACATCCGCCTGCGCCGCGCCCAGATCGACGAGAGCGAGGCCCCCGAGGAACGCAAGCGCGTCGACCGTCAGCGCCTCAACGCGCTGGTCGCGCTGTGCGAGGCGCCGCGCTGCCGGCGCCAGACCCTGCTCGCCTATTTCGGCGAGACGGACACCGAGCCCTGCGGCAATTGCGATCTCTGCCTCGACGGGGTCGAGACGGTGGACGGCAAGATCGAGGCGCAGAAGGCGCTCTCGGCCATTCTGCGCACCGGCGAGCGCTTCGGGGTCGAACATCTGGTGGCGCTGCTGCGCGGCGAGGCGACGGAGAAGATCCGGCGCTTCGGGCACGACAAGCTGCCCACCTTCGGGGTCGGCGCGGACCGCACGAAGATCCAATGGCGCGGGATCTTCCGCCAGCTCTACGCGCTCGGGATCGCCAGCTTCGAGCCCGCCGATCAGGGCGCCTGGAAGGTGGGGCCCCAGGGCCGCGCGGCGCTGAAGGGGGAAGCGTCGGTGCGGCTGCGCCTGGAGCCCGAGCGGTCGGCCCGCGCGTCGCGCCCGTCGCGGACCCGCGCGCCCGCGGCGCTGCCGGACGGCGTGGACGAGGCGCTGCTGCAGCGCCTCAAGGCGCGGCGGCTGGAACTCGCGCGGGCGGAGGGGGTGCCCGCCTACGTCGTGTTCCCGGACCGCACCCTGATCGAGATCGCCGCGGCGCGGCCCGACAGCCTCGCCGCCTTCGGCCGGCTGCACGGCGTCGGCGCGGCCAAGCTTGAGCGCTACGGAGAGGCCTTCCTGGCGGTCGTGCGGACCGCGTCCGACAGCGCCTGACAGCGCCTGACGGGGCGCGTCAGCGCAATAGGGCGCAGAGCGCCTTGTGTTGGGCGTTCAGCTCCGCCTTCAGCGCGTCGAGCGCCATGGCCTCGTCCTTCACGTAGTCGACGAAGCGATTGTTCATGTTGTTGAACAGAAGCCGCCCGAACAGCGCCGGGTCGATGTCGGCGCGGAGCGCGCCGGCGCGCTGCAGCGCCATCAGCAGACGGCTCATCTGATCGGCCAACCGGGCGTCCAGGTCGGCGTAGCGCCGGGCGAAGACCTCGTCCGGCGCGGCGCTCGCGGCCGCCATGGCGTGGCGCCAATTGTCCTTGCTCAGATAGGTCAGCGAGTGATCGAGATAGATCGCGACCAGCCGGTTGATGGCGCTCTCCGCGTCGGCCGGCGGCGCGGCGACCAGCGCCTCGCCCTCGTCCAGCACCTCGTTCACCTCCATCGCCACGACCGCGATCAGAAGCTCGCCCTTGTGGCGGTAGTAATTGTAGACGGTGCCGGTCGAAACCTCGGCCTCCGCGGCGATCTCCTCGATCTTCGTCGCCTCGTAGCCGGCGGCGCGGAACCGCCGGGCCGCCGCGCGCGCCAGGCGGCGCTCCCGCTCGGCCCGCTGTTTCTCCCGCAACCCCGCCATCTCGCCCCCCACAGCCCCGACGGGCGCGCCCGCTCGCCGTACCGTTGCAAAAACTGAATTGACTTTAAAATTTATGTTACCCTAAAGTTTGAAACCGCATCAAATATTTTCCACTGGGAGCGCCGTCCCCCCGCCCCCGGGGCGCCGGCCGGAAACTGGGAGAGCCATATGTCACGCACGCTATTCGGCGCCGCCGCCTTCGCGCTGGCCGGCGCGGTAACCCTCGGCGGACCGCTTGCAGTCGGCGCGTCCAGCGCCGCGGCCGAGGAGTTGAACGCGCTGGTCTGGTGCGACCACACCGATCCCGCGCTGATCCGCCCCTTCGAGGAGAAGCACGGCGTCCGCGTCAATCTGAAGGAGTATGAGGGCACCGGCACGGCGCTCGCCCTCGTCGAGCAGTCGCAGCCGGGCGACTGGGACGTCTTCGTGATCGACGGGGTCGACGTGCCCCGCGTCGCGGAGGCCGGGCTGCTGGCCGAATTGCCGGCGGACGAGCTGCCGCTCGACCAGGTGTTCGAACCGGTCCAGATGCGCGACGTCACCTTCCGCGACGGCAAGATGTACGCGATCATGGAGAAGTTCGGCTACAACGTGGTCGGCTACGACAAGAGCAAGGTCGATCCGGCCGACATGCGCGACCTCTCCGTGCTGTGGGGCGACAAGTACGCCGACCGCATCGCGGTCTACGACTACTACATCCCGCTGATGAACCTGGTGGCCCTGAAGCTCGGCATGGAGCCGAGCGACATCAGCGCCGAGACCCTGCCGCAGATCCGCGAAGCGCTGTTCGAGCTGAAGGACCGCGCCGCCATGGTGGGCGAGGTGGTCTCCTCCACCACCGCGCTGGCGACCGGCGAGGCGGACATCCTGCTGGGCGGCGGCGAGTGGGCGGTCGCGGTCATGCAGGCCGACAATCCGAATCTGGATTGGGTGCTGCCGGACCAGGGCGGCGTGCTGTGGAGCCAGTCGATCGCGATCTTCGAGAGTTCCGAGCGCAAGGAGCTCGCGCTCGAGTTCGTGAAATACATCATGAGCCCGGAAGGTCAGGCGCGCCTGGCGACGTCCGATTGCTTCTGGGGCATGCCCGCGAACCGCGAGGCCGGCGCGCTTCTGACCGACGCGCAGAAGGCGGCGTTGCGCTGGGACGAGCAGGAGGCGTTCCTCGCCAAGTCGCATCGCTACTTCATCCCAGACGCCGAACTGGACGCCGAGATGCTCGACGTCTGGACGGAGTTCCTGCAGCGGTGATCGCCTGCGCGGCGGCGGCGCCTTCCGGAGCCGCCGCCGACATGGCGCTTGAAGTGAGGAGCGGATCGGCATGACCGCCGGCAGCCGGCTGCGCGCCTGGGGCTTCGTCGCCCCGGCGGCGCTTTGGACCGCGGCCTTCTTCCTGCTGCCGCTGGCGGTGATGGCGCTCTACAGCCTGTGGCGGCGGGTCGGCATGACGCTCGTCGCCGAACCGGGCCTCGCCAACTATCTCGCCTTCGTCGAGAAGAGCTTCTTCCTGGAGAGCCTGCTGAACTCGCTGGAGGTGACGCTCACCGTCACCATCCTGTCGATCCTGTTCGCCTATCCGCTCGCCTGGATCCTGGCGGAGAAAGTGCCGGAGCGCTTCCAGCGCCTCGCGCTGCTGGCCGCCGTGCTGCCGTTCTGGACCTCCTATGTGGTGCGCTCCTACTCCTGGCTCCTGGTGCTGTCGGAGGGCGGGGTGATCTCGACCTTCCTCCTGGATGTCGGCCTGACGCAGGAGGCGGTCTCGCTCGCCAACAGCCGCACCGCGACGGTGATCGGCTTCGTGCATTTCTTCGTCATGCTGCTGACGCTGACGATCTACGCGAACCTGGTGCAATTGCCAAAAAGCTACGCCAAGGCGGCCCAGGATCTGGGGGCGGGACCCGTTGCGACCTTCGTGCATGTGGTGCTGCCGCTGACGCTGCCGGGGATCATGGTCGGCGCCTTCCTGACCTTCGTCCTGTGCATCGGCGACTACATCACGCCGCAGATCCTGGGCGGCGCGCAGGAGCTGCTGCTGCCGCAGACCATCATGCTGCAGATCCAGCGCCGGTCGGACTTCCCCATGGCCTCGGCGCTGGCGATGATCCTGATGGCGGTCGTGACGCTGGCCTATGTCGCCTGCGCGCGCTGGCTGAAGCTCGACCGGGCCTGAGGGAAGGGCGAGCGACCATGACCCCGCGCACCGTCCGCCTGCGCCCCGCCGACCTGCTGGCCGCCGCCTATGCGGCGCTGCTCTACGGCTTCATCTTCCTGCCGGTGGCGGTGCTGGTGCTGTTCTCCTTCCAGGAGAGCCGGATCCCGGTCCCGCCCTTCGACGGCCCCTCCTTGCGCTGGTACGAGGCGATGTTCGCCGACCGGCGCATGATGGAGGCGCTGGTCAACTCGATCCTCGTGGCGCTCGTCTCCTCGTCGGTCTCGCTGGCGCTCGGCTTTCTCGCCGCCTACGGCCTTGCGCGCCATCGCCTGCCCGGAGCCGGCGCGCTGAAGCTGATCCTGACCGCGCCGCTGACGGTCAGCTATCTGATCATCGCGATGGGGCTCTTGATCACCTTCAACACGCTCGGCGTTTCGCGCTCGCTGCTGACCATCGGGATCGGGCATGTGGTGATCAACCTGCCGCTCTGCTTCGCCATCCTCTACAGCCAGATGGGCGGCCATCAGGCGCAGATCGAACGCGCGGCGCGCGACCTCGGCGCGTCGGAGGCGCAGGTGATCCTGCTGGTCGCGGTCCCGATGCTCTGGCCGGCGCTGTTCGCCGCCTTCTTCCTGGCCTTCACCTTCAGCTGGGACGAGTTCATCATCGCGCTGCTGGTCAGCCGCTTCGACGTGACCCTGCCGGTGGAGATCTGGAACATGCTGCGCAGCGGGCTCAACCCGCAGACCAACGCGGTCGGCAGCTTCGTCTTCCTGATTTCCTTCCTGTTCGTCATCGCGCTCGACCTGGCGCTGTTCGGCCGGCGGCGCGCCCGCAGCAGAAGAGGAGCCGCCGCATGAGCGCGCCTGACCCCGGACCCGGCCCTGGCCCTGGCCCCGACCCCGTCCGGGCCGACGATCCGCCGGGCCTGGAGTTCGACCGCGTCAGCATGCGCTTCGGCGCGGTGACGGCGGTCGAGGCGGTCTCTCTGGCGGCGCCGGCCGGCCGCTACATCGTGCTGTTGGGGCCGTCGGGCGGCGGCAAGACGACGCTCTTGAACATCCTGGGAGGGTTCCTTTCCCCGACGGAGGGGACGGTGCGCATCGCCGGGCGCGACGTGACCCGCCTGCCGCCCGCCAAGCGGCCGACCGCCACGGTGTTCCAGGACTACGCGCTGTTCCCGCATATGACGATCGCCGCCAATGTCGGCTTCGGCCTGCGCATGCGCGGGGTCAAGCCGGCCGCGCGCGCGCCGAAGGTGCAGGCCGCCCTGGAGATGGTCGGGCTGGCCGATGCGGCGGCGCGCAAGCCGCACGAGCTGTCCGGCGGGCAGCGCCAACGCATCGCGCTCGCCCGGTCGCTGGTGGTCGAGCCCGAGGTGCTGCTGCTGGACGAGCCGCTGGGGGCGCTCGACCTCAAGCTGCGCCGCCAGATGCAGGAGGAGCTGAAGCGCATCCAGCACCGCGTCGGCGCCACCTTCGTCCACGTCACCCACGATCAGGAGGAGGCGATGGCGATCGCCGACGAGATCGTGGTGATGAGGGGCGGCCGCATCGAGGATCGCGGCCTGCCCGAACGCATCTATCTGAAGCCCCGCACGCGCTTCACCGCCGGCTTCATGGGCGAGAACAATCTGCTCGACGCCCGCGTCGAGCGGGACGGCGCGGGCTGGACGGCAGAGACGGCGCTCGGCCGCTTCCCGCTCGCGGACGCGACGGGGGCCGAAGGCGCGGTCGCCCTGTCGCTGCGGCCGGAGCATATCGCGGTCGAGCCGGGCCCGAACCGGCTGCCGCTCGGCGAGGCGCTGGTCGAGGAGGTGAGCTTCTTCGGCGCCTTCCATCAGGCGGCGGCGCGTCATGAGGCGACGGGTCTGCCCCTGCGCCTGCGCCTGTCGCAGCACGCCGAAACGCGGCCCGGCGACCGTCTGGCGCTCTATGTCGACCCGGCGCTGCTCGCGCCCTTGCAGCCGTGACGGCCTCAGGATCAGGCGCCCTTTTCCGCCAGGAAGGCGTCGATCAGCGCGCGGTAGCGCGCGCCGTCGAAGCTGGGGAAGTGGCCGCCATGCACGACGCGCACCGGCAGGTCGCGGATCCGCTTCATGGTGGCGACGTAATCGGCGATGTCGGAATGGTAGGCGTCGTCGATCAGCGGCCCGTCATAAACCGTGTCGCCGGAGAACAGCACGCCCGTTTCGCGCTCCCAGAGCATGATCCCGCCCGGCGAGTGGCCGGGGCAATGGATCACCTCGAAGCGCCGGTCGCCGAGATCCAGGACGTCGCCCGCCTCCAGAATGCGCGTCGCCGGCGCGGCCTTCACCGCATAGTCGGCCGAGCGGTACGGCTCGGGCGGCAGGGCGTCGAAGATCGCGTCGGTGACATAGGGGTCGGCCAGCGTCGCCTGACGCGTCGGGTGCGCCAGGATCTCCGCCTCCGCCGCATGGACGCAGCGGTCTTCGAATTCGTGGTGGCAGCCGATATGGTCGAAATGGATGTGGCTCGCTGCGGCGGTCAACGGCTTCTCGGTGACCAGCGGGATCTGCGCGCGCAGGCTGACGACCCCCATCCCGCTGTCCACCAGCAGGTCGCGGTCGCGCCCGCGCACATGCCAGATGTTGCAGCGGTAGAAGGCCTTGATGAAGGGCTCCTCAATCAGGGTCACGTCGTCGTCGCAGCGCGCGGTGCGATACCAATCGGCGGCGGCGATCCGGGATTGGGCGGGGGGCATGACGATCCTCGAAAACCTCTTACTATGCCAGGGCCTCAAGCTTAAGGATGGAGCGGCGATGAACAACCGGGAATGGCGCATCGATTCGGAGACCGGCCTGCTGCGCGACGTACTGCTGTGCCGGCCCGATCACTACAGCTGGCAATCGACCAACGCGGTCGCCGTCGACACGCTGCGCCGCGGCACGGCCGCGCCGGAGCGCGCGGCCTTCGACGCCCAGTATGACGGGATGATCCGGGCGCTGGAGGCGGCCGGCGTCGCCTGCTGGTATCTGGACAACCCGGAGCCGCAGCTGCCCTATCAGGTCTACACCCGCGATTCGAGCCAGATCACCCCCTGGGGCCCGGTGATCACCCAGCTCTACCGGCCGCAGCGGCGCGGCGAGTACGCGAGCGTCATCCGCTTCTACAATGAGACCTGCGGCGGGCCCTGGCGCTATTCGACGGCCGGGACGATCGAAGGCGGGGACATCCACATCATTCGGCCGGGGCTGTTGTTGATCGGCTATTCGGGCGAACGCACCGACGAGGCCGGCGCCCGCCAGTTCGCCGGCTGGTTCGAGGCGCAGGGCTGGGAGGCGCGCCTGGAGAACTTCCCGGAGCATTTCCTGCACATGGACCTTTTGTTCTCCATGGTCGCCGACAATCTGGCGCTGGCCTGCCTGGAGGTGATGGAGGACGCTCTGATCGCCTGGCTGCGGGAGCGTCAGATCCGCCTGATCCCGGTCAGCTACAAGGACGCGATGCAGCTCTCCTGCAACGTCTTGGCGCTGGGCGGCGAGCGCGTCCTGTCCGCCGCCCATTCGACCGCGGTCAACGAGGCGTTGCGGGCGGAGGGGCTGGAGGTGATCGACATCCCGCTCGACCTCTTCACCCGCGGCGGCGGCGGCGTGCATTGCATGACAATGCCGCTCAACCGCGATCCGCTGTAGGGGCGGCGGCTCCTCCGGATGAGGGCCTGGACCTGAAGCGAGCGGAGTCCTCGTCCTTAGGAGAGCCCGGACGGGCTCGTCTCGAAGGACGCGGGCGGACCAATGGGCGGACCAGTGGGCAGGGAGCGGAAAAGATGACCGGAACCAATCTGAAGATCGATGCGGCGCGCTTCTGGGACACGATCGAGGCCTCGGCCGCGATCGGCGTGGGCCGCCAGGGCGGGTTGCGCCGGCTGGCGCTGGACGCGGCGGATGCGGAGATGCGCCGGCTTTTCATCCGCTGGGGCGAGGAGGCGGGCTACGGCGTGACGGTCGACCGGTTGGGCGACATCTTCCTGCGCCGCGCGGGCGCCGACGACAGCCTGGCCCCGGTGCTGATCGGCAGCCATCTCGACACCCAGGCCGCCGGCGGGCGCTATGACGGCATCGTCGGCGTGCTGGCCGGGCTGGAGGTCCTGCGCTCGCTCGACGATCTGGGGATCGAGACGCGCCGTCCCGTGGAGGTCGTCAACTGGACCAACGAGGAGGGCGCGCGCTTCACCCCGCCGATGATGGCGAGCCAGGTCTTCGCCGGCCGCCAGACGGAGGCCTGGGCGTTGGCCCGCACCGACGACGACGGCGTCACGGTCGCCGAGGCGCTGACGGAGGCCGGGTTCATGGGCGACGCGCCGGTCGGCGGGCGCCCGATCGACAGCTATTTCGAGCTTCATATCGAGCAGGGCCCGGACCTCGAGGCCGCCGGCGTCCCCGTCGGGATCGTCACCGGCGGCTATGTCGCGCGCGGCATGCGGCTCGGCATCCGGGGCGACAATGCGCATTCCGGGCCGACGCCGATGCACAAGCGCAAGAATGCGCTGGTCGGGGCCGCGACGGCCGCGGTCGCGGTGGACGAAATCGGCTGGCGCTACGCCCACGCCGACGGCAAGGCGACCGTCGCGCGGCTCGAAGCCTGGCCGAACAAGCCCGGCATCCTGTCCAGCGAGGCCACGCTCTTCATCGATTTCCGCAGCCCGGACGCGGCGACGACGGCCGCCATGGAGGCCGAGGTGCGCGCCGCCCTGCCGGACTGCGCGCGCCGCTCCCGGACCGAGATCGCGATCGCCGAGGACTGGACCTTCGGCGGCCCGGCCTTCGACCCGGCCCTGATGGCGCTGTGCCGCGAGACGGCGCGGCGGCTCGGGATCGAGACGCTCGACCTGATGAGCCAGGCGGGGCACGACGCCTACCACCTCTCCCATCTCTGCCCCAGCGTGCTGCTGTTCACGCCCTGCGAGGGCGGCGTCAGCCACAATGAGCGCGAGGCGACGACGCTGGAGGCCCAGGCGCCGGGCGTGACCTTGCTGCTCAACGCCGTCGCCGCGCGCGCCTCGGCCTGAGGGGCCCTCCGCCGCCCGCCCAAAACCATCAAAACTCGCTATGCGTGTTAACCACTCATTAATAAACCGAAGATCATTATCATCGAAACGCTATCAAAAGCCGTTGCACGCGACTTGGGGGGACATTGACCGGCCACGCAGAGGAGGACGCAAGATGTTCGGTTTCAAGGCTTCGCACGGCGCCGGCGGCGCACAAGCCCAGGCGATCGCGCTCGTCGAGGAAGATCCGGCCGCAGAGACCGCGATCGACGCCCCGCGCTTCGATTTCCGCGCCATGGTCGACGAAATGCCCATCAACGTCATGACCTGCCGCTTGGAGGACTTCCGGGTCGACTACGCCAACAAGGCGACGCTCCGGACGCTGGAGTCGATCGAGCATGCGCTGCCGATCCGCGCCCGCGATCTTGTCGGCGAGACCATCGACGTCTTCCACAAGCGCCCGCAGCATCAGCACAGCATGCTGCGCGACCCCAGCAACCTGCCGCACCGCGCGCAGATCGAAATCGGCGGCGAGCATCTGAGCCTTCTGGTGAGCGCGATCCGGGACGAGCAGGGCCGCTATGTCGGGCCGATGCTGACCTGGTCGGTGGTCACGGACAGGGTCAAGCTGGCGGAGCGCGTGACCGAGGTCGTCGACGCCGTCTGCGCGAGCGGCGCCCACATCGACGAGGAGACGGGCGCCCTTCAGGACGCGGCCGGCCGGACGCTCGATCTCGCGGCCGCCGTCGCCGCCTCCTCCGAGCAGGCGGCCGGCGCGGTTCAGGCCGTCGCCGGCGCCAGCGAACAGCTCACCGCCTCGATCGGCGAGATCGCCGAACAGGTCGGCCAGGCGAGCGCCGTCGTCGGCGCGGCGTCCGAGCGGGCCGGGACCGTCGGGACCGCGGTCGAAAGCCTGGCCAAGGCGGCCGGAGAGATCGGCGAGGTGGTGCGCCTGATCAGCGAGATCGCCAGCCAGACCAACCTGCTCGCCCTGAACGCCACGATCGAAGCGGCGCGGGCCGGCGAGGCGGGCAAGGGCTTCGCCGTGGTGGCGGGCGAGGTCAAGGCGCTGGCCGGGGAGACCGCCGCGGCGACCGACCGGATCACCGGACAGATCAAGCAGATTCAGGCGGTGGTGAACGACGTCGTCGCGGGAGTCCGGGACGTGGGCGGCGCAATCGACGAGATCACGGAGACCACCGCGACGATTTCCAGCGCCGTCGAAGAACAGAACGCCGCGACCCGGGAGATCTCCGAGAATGTCGCGCAGGCCTCCTCCGGGGTGCAGGGGGTGGCCCGGTCGGTCGACGAGATGCGCCAGGCCGCCGACGGCAACCGGGCGGTCGCGACGAGCATCGCTGCGCGCGTCTCGGAACTCCTGCCTCAGGCCGAAGAGCTGCGCGCGCAGGTGGAGAGCTTCATTCACGATCAGCGCTAGCGGGGGCGCGGCGCGCTAGAGCCTGATGATATCATCCGGCTCTAGTCGGCCGGCCGCAGGGTGAAGGCCGCCAGAGCGCCGCCGCCCGGGTTGGAGGCGAGCCACAAGCGCTCGCCGTCCGCCCGGCACAGATCCCGGCACAGGGCGAGGCCGACGCCGCCGCCGGTCTCTCCGCGCAGGCCGGGGCGCTGATCCGGAATCTCGTCCGGCCCGCCCTCGGCCGCAAAGCCGTCGGGCAGACCGACGCCGCTGTCGGCGACCTGCAGGACGACCCGCCCGTCCTCGCGCCGGGTCGACACCGTGATCCGGTCGCCCGGCCGACAGAACTTCAGGGCGTTCGACAAGAGGTTGCGCAGCACGGTTGCGGCGTGGATTTCCGCCGCGCGCGCCCGGGTGACCTGAAGGTCGGCGGCCACCGTCACCTGCCGCTCCTTCGCCTCGGCCCGCAGGACGGCGGTCGCACGCTCGACCAGCGCCTCGAGATCGACGATGTCGATTTCGGGGCGGGCGCGCCGCGCCGTCGCACGGGCCCAGAGCAACAGATCCTCCAGCAATCCCAACACGCCCCGCGCCGCCTGAGACAGCTCTTCGGCGTACTCCTTGGCGCGCTCCGGCCGCCCCGCCTTGAGCTGCAGCGTGATCAGGTCGGTGAAGCCGACCAGTCCCGTGAAGGGGCTGCGCAGATCGTGCGCCAGGATCGAGATCAGCCGGTTCTTTTCCGCGACCTCCCGCTCCAGCGCGCGGTGGAGCCGCGTCGTGGCCATCAGCGTGAAGCCGACCGCGCAGGTCAGCATCAGGAGGATCGCGTCGAAATAGACAAGCAGGTGAATCCCGCCGCGCACGGCCATGAAATCGCCGGTCGGCGCACCGTCGAGCGTGACATAGAGGCCGCGCCAGCCGTAGAAGAGCGCATGCACCCCGAACAGCGCGGCGAGCAGCGCCTCGGGCGCGCGCCCCATGCGCCCGGGCCCCGCGAGCCGAAACGCGATCAACGCGGACAGCCATCCGGCCGCCAGCGAGACGATCAGGATGCGCGCATCCGTGTTCGGGTCGAGCAGGGCGAAATACAGCAGGCCGACTGCCGCCGCCCCGAGGGCGACCGCGCCCGTCCGCCATGAGACGCGCCGCCCCTGGAACTGCTCGATCCCGGCCAGCAAGGCGACGTGGCCGGCCACGTATGAGGCGTTCGCGACGACGATCGACAGGGCGTCCGGCAGCAGGCCGCGGCCGGCGATCAGCAGCGCCCCCGCCGCGATCAGCAGACCGCCGACCGCCCACAGCGCGACGCCGGGCTGGTGCGGCAGGATCCGGCGCAGCAGCAGCATGCCGACGCTGAGCGTCAGCGGGGCGAAGGCGCTGGCGAGCGCGAGCGTGCGGATGTCGAGCTCTGGCATGACCGTACTCGGCGGCGGCCGAACGTCCGACCCACTGGGCGCGGCGGCGCATCGACCGGGGCGCCGTCGCAGGCTTACGCTACCGGGCGATTCGTAAAATTTTAGCTAATAGCGGCGTTGGGCGGCGGTTATGTGCGCCGGACGTCGCTCAGAAGGGCAGTCCGACATAGTTCTCGGAGAACGCCGCCGCGGCGGCTTCGGAGCCGACCAGATAGTCGAGCTCCGCCCGCCGGATGCGCCGGTCGAAGGCGCCGTCCTCCGGGAAGCGATGCATCAGGGAGGTGAACCACCAGCTGAAGCGCTCCGCCTTCCACACCCGCGCGAGCGCGCGCGTCGAATAGCGGTCGAGCGCCTCGGCGTCGCCCTCCAGGAAGAAGCCGCTCAGCGCCTCCACCAGATAATGCACGTCGCTGGCCGCCAGATTGAGGCCCTTCGCCCCGGTCGGCGGCACGATATGGGCCGCGTCCCCGCACAGGAACAGCCGCCCGAAACGCAGCGGCTCCGCCACGAAGGAGCGCAAGGGCGCGATCGACTTCTCGATCGACGGCGCGGTCTCGACGCGCCGCGCCACGTCCTCCGGCAGGCGCCGGCGCAATTCGTCCCAGAAGCGGTCATCGGGCCAGTCCTCGACGCGATCCTCCACCGGACACTGCACGTAATAGCGGCTGCGGGTGGGCGAGCGCATGGAGCAGAGCGCGAAGCCGTGCGCGTGGGCGGCGTAGATCAGCTCCTCCTCCACCGGCGGCGCGTCGGCCAGCAGCCCCATCCAGCCGAACGGATAGTCCCGCTGAAAGGTCCGGATCGCGTCCGGCGGAACGCTGGCGCGACTGACCCCGTGATAGCCGTCGCAGCCGGCGATCACGTCGCAGTCGATCCGGCGCCGGACTCCGCCTTCGGTGAAGGTGACGAAGGGCCGGGCGCCGTCGAAATCCTGCGGTTCGACATCCTCCGCCGCGTAGTGGGTGATCAGGCCCTCCGCCTCGCGCGCCGCCATCAGGTCGCGCGTCACCTCCGTCTGGCCGTAGACCAGAACCGTCTTGCCGCCGCTGCCGGCGGCGAGGTCGAGGCGGTGCAGCGAACCGTCGAAGGCGAGATTGACGCCGGCGTGGATCAGACCCTCCGAATGCGCCCGACCGGCGCAGCCGGCGCGCTCCAGCAGATCCACCGTGGTCCGCTCCAGCACGCCGGCGCGGATGCGGCCCAGCACGTACTGCTTCGATCGGCGCTCCAGGATCACCGCGTCGACCCCGGCGCGGTGCAGCAATTGCCCCAACAGCAGCCCGGCCGGGCCGGAGCCGATGATGCAGACCTGGGTGCGCGTCCGGCGCCCGTCCGACATGCCGTTCCCCCCTTAGAACAGAAGCTCCACCAGCAGCAGCGCGATTCCGGGAAAGGCGGTCAGCAGGACCACCCGCACCATGTCGCTGGCGATGAAGGGCAGCGCTCCCCGATAGGTCTCGCCGATCGACACCCCCGGCGCCATCGAGTTGATGACGAAGAGATTCATCCCAACCGGCGGCGTGATCAGCCCCACCTCCACCACGATCAGCACCAGGATGCCGAACCACAGCGCCGTCGCCTCCGCCGACATCCCGAAGTCCAGCGCCATCACGATCGGGAAGAAGATCGGGATGGTGAGCAGGATCATCGACAGCGAATCCATGATGCAGCCGAACAGCAGATAGCAGATCAGGATCAGCGTCAGAACAAGCCAGGGGTTGAGCCCCAGCTCGCCGACCAATCGCGCGGCCTCCTGAGGCAGTTGCGCAAAGGCGAGGAAGCTGTTGAAGACGGCGGCGCCCAGGATAATGAAGAAGATCATGCCGGTGGAGACCGCGGTGGCCAGCAGCGCGTCGCGCAGCCCCGTCCAGCCGAGCCCCCCGTTGAGCCAGGCGACGATCCCCGTCCCCGCCGCCCCGACGGCCGCGCCCTCTGTCGGCGTGAACCAGCCGGCGTAGATGCCGCCGATGACGATGAGGAAGATCGCGAGCACCGGCCAGATCTCGAGCAGCGCGCGCCAGCGCGCGCCGGCCGGGCTCGGCGGGCGGCTGCCGGCGGCGTCGGGCCGGACGCGCACATAGATCGCGATCGTCGCCATGTAGCCGAGCGCCGCCAGCGCCCCCGGGATGAAGGCGGCGACGAACAGCTTGGCGATGTTCTGCTCGGTCAGGATGGCGTAGATCACCAGGATCACCGAGGGCGGGATCAGGATTCCAAGCGTGCCGCCTGCCGCCAGACAGCCGGTCGTCAACGCGCCCGAATAGCCGGCGCGCCGCAGCTCCGGCAGCGCCGTCTGACCCATCGTCGCCGCCGTCGCCAGCGAGGAGCCGCAGATCGCCCCGAAGGCGCCGCAGGCCCCGACCGCCGCCATCGCGACCCCGCCCTTGCGGTGGCCCAGCCACGCCTCGGCCGCGCGGAACAGCGCGCGCGACATCCCGCCCCGGGTCGCGAACTGCCCCATCAGCAGGAACAGCGGCACGATCGAGAGCGAATAGCTGGAGAAGGTGTCGAACGGCGTCGTCTTGAGCTGGGCGAGGATCGGCCGCTCGCTGCCGGTCACCAGCCAAACCCCGAAGAAGCCGACCGTCAGCATGGCGAGCCCGATCGGAACCCGCAGGAAGATCAGCGCCATCAAAACCGGGAAGGAGAGCAACGCGAGCTCGACGCCGCTCATCGCGCGCGCCCCCCAGGCGCACCCTCGTCCGGCTCGATCAGACGCCCGCGCTTCAGCTCCGCGGCGCTGCGCCAGACCGTATAGGCCGAAACCAGCACGAACAGCGCCGCCCCCGCCAAGGCCGCCGCATAGCCGATCCACAGCGGCAGCCCGAGGATGTAGGTGGTCTCGCCGAAGCGCTGCTTGTCCAGCATGCCCAACGCAAGGCGCCAGGCGAGCACGGCCGCCGCGGCGGTCAGCAGCAGATTGGCCGCCAGATCCGCCCAGCGGTTCGCCCGGAAGCCGGCGGCGTTCATCACCAGATCCACCGTAACATGGCCGCGGTTCAACTGGCACCAGGGCAGGAAGGCGAAGATCGCGAAGGCCGTTCCCAATTCGACCAGCTCATAGGCGCCCGGAATGGAATCGAGCCCGAGCGGGATCAGCGCCCGGCCCGTGACGCTGAGCACCGTCAGCACGGTCAGCGCGACGAGTACGAGGCCGCCCAGCAGCGCCAGCGCTGCAGCCACCCGATGGATCAGGCGATGGATCAGGCGATGGATCATGGAAGCGAACCGCCGGCCGCCGTCGCGCGCGCCGCCGGCCGCGCCCGGAGCCGTCCTGGGCCAGGGGCGGCCGGCGGGGTCGGCGCGCGCGGCGCGGCGCCGGTCAGTTGGCGTGCTTCGCGATCAGCGCGCGCGCCTCCTCGACGAGCGCGGCGCCGTCCTCGCCCTCCTCGTTCCTCTCGGCGATCCAACGATCGATCGTCGGCTGGGCCGCGGCGATCCACGGCGCCGGGTCGAGCATGCGGATCACATTGCCGCTGGCCTGGGCGCGCTCCAGTCCGACCGCGTCGCCGCCGTCCATCGCGGCGCCGAACATCGCCGCGGCCTCGACCCCGCTGTGCTTGTCGATCACGGCGCGCAGATCGTCCGGCAGCCCCTCATAGGCGGCCTTGTTCATCACCAGCCCGAAGGTGGCCGTGTAGAGGCCGCGGTCGCCTTCGAAGCCGGTGTGGCTGTCGACCAGCTCCGGCACCTTCAGCGGAACGGTCACCTCCCACGGGATCACCGCGCCGTCGATCACGCCCTTGGACAGGGCCTCCGGCACCGCCGGGACGGGCATGCCGACCGCCGACGCGCCCAGATCCTCCAACATGCCGGTGATGACCCGCGTCGGCCCGCGCAGTTTCAGCCCCTGCATGTCCTCCAGGCTCGCCACCCCGTCGCCGCGCACATGCAAGAGGCCCGGCCCGTGGGTGTGCAGGACCAGCGGCTGCACGTCCTGGAACTCGTCCATCGCATGCGCCTCGACGTACTCGGTGAAGGCGCGGCTGGTCGCCTCGCCCGTCGCCACCATGAACGGCAGCTCGAACGCCTCCGTCTTGGCGAACCGGCCCGGCGTGTAGCCCAGCACCGTCCAGACGATGTCGACGACCCCGTCGCGCGCCTGGTCGAAGAGCGAAGGCGGCTTGCCGCCCAACTGCATGGCGGGGAAATGCTGAATTTCGATCCGGCCGCCGGAGTCCTCCTGGATCGCCTCGATCCAGGGCGTGATCGCCTTGGCCGGGACGGTCGCCTGCGGCGGCAGGAACTGGTGCAGCCGGAGCGTGACCTCCTGCGCCGCCGCCGGCGCGGCCGTCAGCGCGGCCCCGGCCGCGAGCGTCAGTGCGGCCAGTCCGGCCGCCATGGTTTTCCTGAACATGATCGCGTCGCCTCCCTATGCGTCGCGGCGCGCGATCCGCCTCTCCCCGCCGGACGCCGCGCCGCCTTTCCGGACAGCCTGCCCCAAGCGGGGCGGCGCTGGAAAGACGGAATCGGCGGCGCGAGCCGGATGGGCCCGCCCGCCGCCGATTTCCATTGCGTGCGGCGTCGGTTGGTATACTGTATACAAATCTTGCTTCGGAGCGACGATCGCCGATGTCCCTCGACCCCCTTCCCCAACAGCGCGAAACGCTGGCCGAAGCCGTCTACGCCCGGCTCGTGGAGGCGATCTGCGACGGCGCCCTCGCGCCCGGGGAGCCGCTGATCCAGGAGCGTCTGGCGGAGCGGCTTCAGGTCTCGCGCCAGCCGGTGCTGCAGGCGCTGGCCATGCTGCGCCGCGACGGCTTCGTCGAGCCCGGCGACACCCGCGGCAGCCGGGTGGCGCGGCTGGCGCCGGAGATGGTGGCCGACGTCTACCAGTTGCGCGGGGCGCTCGACCGGCTGGCGGCCGGCGCGGCCGCCGCCCGCATGAACGATCCGGGCCGCCGCGCCGAGGCGGAGGCGGCGCTCGCCGCAACCCTGGCGGAGGGCGAGGCGGCCTGCGCGGACGCGGCGGCCCCACGGACGGACGGCGCGGCCGCGCGGCTGGTGGCCGCGGACGTCGCCTTCCACCAGACCCTCTATCGGCTGTCCGGCAATCCCTTGATCGAGGAGGCGGCGGCCCGCCCCTGGCGTCATATCCGCCGCGCCATGGCGATGGCGCTGCGCGACGGCGCGCACGCCGAGACCGTCTGGCGCGAACACCGGGCGATCGCCGAGGCCGTCCTGTCCGGCGACGCGGACGCCGCGCAGCGCGCAGCGGAAGCCCATGTGACCCGCGCGGCGGAAGAGATGCGCCGCCCGCTCGGCGCCGCCGATCCGGCCGCGGCGGAATGACCAGAACGATGTGAGGAAAGACGCCCGCGCCGATCCGGCCGCACCCGGCGGATAGACGGGCGCAAGACGCAACGAGAGGAGACGCCCCGATGAAACTGTCCGACGCCGACCTCGCCCGGTTCGACGAGGAAGGGTTCGTGTTCCTGCCCGGCCTATTCAGCCGCGACGAGGCGCAGATGCTGATGGAGGAGGCGCAGGCGATCTACGCCCAGGACCGCGAGGAGGTCTGGCGGGAGAGCTCCGGCGCCGCGCGCACCGCCTTCGCCGCCCATACCTATTCGGAGCCCTTCCGCCGGATCGGTCGCCATCCGCGTCTGGTGGAGCCGGTCGAGCAGCTGCTCGGCGAGCAACTCTACATGCATCAGTTCAAGATCAACGCGAAGGCGGCCTTCGACGGCGAGGTCTGGCAGTGGCACCAGGACTACGGCACCTGGGCGCGCGACGACGGCATGCCAGAGCCGCGGGCGATGAACATCGCGCTCTTCCTGGAGGACGTGACGCCGGCCAACGGCCCATTGCTGTTCATCCCGCGCTCGCACCGCGAGGGCGTCTTCGAGGCCGGCCACGATCTGGAGACCACGAGCTATCCGCTCTGGACCCTAGACCGCGAGACGGTCGCGAGCCTGGCGCGCGAGGGCGGGGTCGAGGCGCCGGTGGGCCCGGCCGGATCGGTCGTGATGTTCCACGGCAATCTGGTGCACGCCAGCCCGGCCAACATCAGCCCGTTCAGCCGCACCATCGTCTATCTCAGCCTCTGCGCGGTCTCGAACCACATCACGAAATTCACCCGCAAGGAATGGATCGCACACCGCGATTTCACGCCGATCGAGGTTCTGGCGGACGATTGCCTGGACGAACTGGTCGCCCAGCGCCGCGCCGCCGCGGCCGAGTGAGGGGCGGCGCTTCATGAATCTCGATGCGCTGTTGCGCGCCCGGGCGGCGGACGGCCGCCCGGTGCGCGTCGGGCTGATCGGCGCCGGCAAGTTCGGCGCCATGTTCCTCTCCCAGGCCGGCCGGCATCCCGGCTTCCACGTGCAGGCGATCGCCGACCTCTCGCCCGACCGGGTCCGCGGAACGCTCGAGCGCATCGGCTGGGACGCCTCGCGCGCGGCGGCGCGCGACGCCGCCGACGCGCTGGCGAGCGGAGCCACCTGGGTGACGGACGACTCCGACGCGCTGATCCGCGCCGACGGGCTGGAGGTCGTGGTGGACGCGACCGGCAGCCCCGCCGCCGGGGTGCGCCACGCGCTGGCCGCGATAGAGGCGGGCCGCCACATCGTCATGGTCAATGTCGAGGCGGACGTGCTCGCCGGGCCGCTCCTGGCCAAGAAGGCGCGGGACGCGGGCCTGGTCTACTCCATGGCCTACGGCGACCAGCCGGCGCTCATTGCAGAGATCGTGGATTGGGCGCGCGCGTCCGGCCTCGAGGTGGTCTGCGCCGGCAAGGGCACCAAGTACCTGCCGGCCTATCACAAAGTCACGCCCGACGACGTCTGGACCCATTACGGGCTGACGCCGGAGCAGGCGGCGGCCGGGGGCATGAACCCGCAGATGTTCAACAGCTTCCTCGACGGCACGAAATCGGCGATCGAGATGGCGGCGGTCGCGAACGCCTGCGGACTGACGCCGCCCGCGGACGGGCTCGCCTTCCCGCCCTGCGGCGTCGACGACCTGCCGCACGTGCTGCGGCCCGAGGCGGCCGGCGGCCTGCTGAAGGAAAAGGGGACGGTCGAGGTGGTCTCCAGCCTGGAGCGGGACGGCCGGCCGGTGTTCCGCGATCTGCGCTGGGGCGTCTACGCCGTGTTCGAGGCGGGAAGCGACTATGTCCGCCGCTGCTTCGCCGAGTACGGTCTGCACACGGATTCGACCGGCGACTATGCGGCCGTATACAAGCCCTATCACCTGATCGGGCTGGAGCTCGGGATCTCGGTCGCCAGCGCCGCCCTGCGCGGGGAGCCGACGGGAACCTCCGCCGCCTGGCGGGGCGACGCGGTCGCGGTCGCCAAACGCCCGCTCAAGGTCGGCGAGACGCTGGACGGCGAGGGCGGCTACACCGTCTTCGGCACGCTGATGCGCGCGGCCGACAGCCGCCGGATCGGCGCCCTGCCGATCGGCTTGGCGCACGGGCTCACGCTGACCCGGGAGGTCGCGGAGGGGGCGCCGCTGACCTACGCCGACGTCGCGGTCGACGCGGCCGATCCCGCCTACCAGATCCGCCGCGCGATGGAGCAGGCCTTCGCCTGAGGAGCGAGCGATGAGCAAGACGGTCCTGATCACCGGCGGCTCGCGCGGCGTCGGGGCCGCCTGCGCCGAGCGGCTGGCGCGCGACGGCTGGGACGTCGCGATCAGCTACGCGGGGCGCAAGGACGCGGCCGACGCCGTCGTCCGCGCGGTCGAGGCCGCCGGGCGCCGGGCGCTGGCCGTGCAGGCGGACGCCGGCGATCCGGATCAGGTCCTGCGGCTGTTCGAGGCGGTGGACGCGGGCTTCGGCCGGCTCGACGCGCTGATCAACAACGCCGGCGTCACCAGCCCGCCCGGGCCGCTCGGCGAAACGGAGATCGCCGACATCCGCCGGGTGCTGGACGTCAATCTGTTGGGCGCCTTCGTCGCCGCGCGCGAGGCCGTGCGGCGGATGCGCGGCCAGGACGGCGGCGGCGTGATCGTCAATCTCTCCTCCGTCGCGGCGCGCCTCGGAAGTCCGGGCGAATACATCCACTACGCCGCCAGCAAGGCGGGCGTCGACGTGCTGACCGAGGCGCTGGCGAAAGAGGTCGGGCCGGAGGGGATTCGCGTCGTCGGCGTCGCCCCCGGCGTGATCGAGACCGAGATCCACGCCGCCCAGGGGCAGGACGACAAGCCCGGACGGGTCGCCGCCACGACCCCGCTGCGCCGCAACGGCCGGCCGGACGAGGTGGCCGACGCGGTCGCGTTCCTGCTGTCCGACGAGGCGGCCTTCATCACCGGATCCACGCTGGGCGTCACCGGCGGGCGATGAGGGCGGGCGATGAGGGCGGGCCCCGCATAGGCTTGGCGCTTTGGCGCTCCTGGATCCCGGATCGGCCTCACGGCCGTCCGGGACGACAGTGAGGGACGCACGACCGCCGTCATCCCAGCCGGAGCGGAGCGGAGAGCCGGGAGCCAGGGCGGGTCGCGCGGGCTTGCGCTTGCCGCTCCTGGGTCCCGGCCCGGCCTTGCGGCCGTCCGGGACGACGGGGGCGGGAGCCCTCGGCGTCGGCCGGGGTGACGCCGATGGGCATGCGAAGACATGCGATGCGCACCGTCGAGCCGTATGCGGCGACCCGGACGCCTCCGCACTGCGTCTTCATGCTCAACGGGAAGCCGCAGCCTGCGCCTCAACGCGGCTTGAGCAGGCCCTTCAGCCGATAGAGCGCGTCGAGCGCCTCGCGCGGGGTGAGGTCGTCCGGGGCTATCTCGGCCAGCGCCTCCTCCACCGGGCTCGGGCCCGCGGGGGCGGCCGGCCGGTCGGCCGGGCGGGCGGGCTGGCTCATGGCGCGGAACAGCGGCAGGTCGTCGACCAGCCGGGTGACGGCGCCGGACTGCTCCCCCGCCTCCAGCGCATGCAGCACCTCCTCCGCGCGCGCGACGACGGCGTCGGGAAGGCCGGCCAGCTTCGCGACATGGATGCCGTAGCTGCGGTCGGCGGCGCCCGCGCCCACCTCGTGCAGGAAGACGACGCGGCCTTCGAACTCCTTCACCCGCATGCAATGCGGCGCGAGCGCGTCGAGCCGTTCGGCGAGCGCGGTCAGCTCGTGAGAGGGGGTCGCGACGAGGGCGCGGGCCTGCGAGGCCTCGTGCAGATGCTCGACGCAGGCCCAGGCGATGGAAAGCCCGTCGAAGGTCGCCGTGCCGCGGCCGATCTCGTCCAGGATCACCAGCGAGCGCCGGGTCGCCTGGTTCAGGATGGTCGCGGTCTCGACCATCTCGACCATGAAGGTCGAGCGCCCGCGGGCCAGATCGTCGGCCGCGCCGACCCGGCTGAACAGCCGGTCGACCGCGCCGATATGGGCCGCGCGCGCCGGGACGTAGAGGCCGCTCTGCGCCAGGATCGCGATCAGCGCGTTCTGCCGCAGGAAGGTGGATTTGCCCGCCATGTTCGGGCCGGTCAGCAGCCACAGGCGGCGCGCGCGTTCGAGATCGCAATCGTTGGCGACGAAGGGCTGCGGGTCGGCTTCGGCGGCCAGCGCGGCCTCGACCACCGCGTGGCGGCCGCCCGCGATGCGGAAGGCGAGGCTGTCGTCGACCGTCGGTCGGGCGTAGTCCCGCGCCTCCGCAAGCGCGGCCGCCGCGGCGGCGAGGTCGAGCCGCGCCAGCGCCGCCGCCGCCCTTGCGATCGCGCCGGCGCGCTCCATGACGGCGGCGACCAGCGCCTCGAACAGCTCCAACTCGACCGCCAGCGCCTTCTCGCCGGCGTCGGCGATGTCGCGGGCCAGCTCGTTCAGCTCGACCGTGGTGAAGCGCACGGCGTTGGCCATCGACTGGCGGTGGATGAAGGGCTCCCGGTCGAGCTTCTCGGCGTTCTTCGCCGTCGCCTCGAGGAAGTAGCCGAGCACGTTGTTGTGCCGGATCTTCAGGCTGTCGACGCCGGTCTCCCGGCGATAGCGCGCCTCCAGATTGGCGATCAGCCGCCGCCCCTCGTCGCGCAATTTGACCAGCTCGTCGAGCTTCGGGGCGTAGCCGGGCGCGATGAAGCCGCCGTCCCGGGCGAGATGCGGCGGCTCGGGCTTGAGCGCCCGGGTCAGCCGATCCACCAACTCGTCATGCAACCCCAGATCTTCGAGCGCGCCCGCGACCTCCTCCGGCGGGGCGTCGGCGGCCTGCGCGGCGAGCGCCTTGATCTTGGCGGTCAGGGCCAGCCCCGCCCCGAGCGCCGCCAGGTCGCGCGGCCCCCCGCGGCCGAGCGAGAGGCGGGAGAGCGCGCGTTCCAGGTCCGGCGCGCCGCGCAGCAGCTCGCGCAGGTCGGCGCGGACCGCGCGCTCCGCCAGGAAGAAGCCGACGGCGTCGAGCCGCCGCCCGATCGCCGCCGGATCGGTCAGCGGGGCCGACAGCCGCTCCGCCAGCAGGCGGGCGCCGGGGCCGGTGACGGTGCGGTCGACCGCGTCGAGCAGGCTGCCGCGGCGATCGCCCGCGAGCGTGCGGGTCAGCTCCAGATTGCGCCGGGTCGCCTGGTCGATCTCCATCAGCGCGCCGGCGGCGAGGCGCGTCGGCGGGGCGAGGCGCGGCAGCTTGCCGACCTGGGTCAATTCCAGATAGTCGACCAGCGCGCCGAGCGCCGCCAGCTCCGCCCGGCCGAACTGGCCGTAGGCGTCGAGCGCGCCGACCTCGAACAGCGCCTTCAGACGCTTTTCGGCGTTCACCGAATCGAAGCGGCTGTCGGGCAGCGGCTGCACGGCCTCGCGCCAGTCGTCGCGCAGGATCGCGAGCGTGCCGTCGCCCGCCGAGAGCTTTTCGGGCGCCAGCACCTCGCCCGGATCGATGCGCGCGAGCGCGGCCGGCAGGGCCTCGGCCGCGACCGGCTGGCAGGCGAGCTCCCCCGTGGAGACGTCGCACCAGGCGAGCGCCAGCTCCGCCGCCTCCCCGCCCCCGGCGCGGGCGATTGCGGCCAGGTAATTGTGCGCGCGCGCGTCGAGCAGCGCCTCCTCGGTCAGCGTGCCCGGGGTGACGACGCGCACGATCTCGCGCGCGACGACGCTCTTCGCCCCGCGTTTCTTGGCCTCGGCCGGGTCCTCCGTCTGTTCGCAGACCGCGACGCGGAAGCCGTGCTTGATCAGGCGGGAGAGATAGCTCTCGGCCGCGTGCACCGGCACGCCGCACATCGGGATCGGCTCGCCCTGATGCTGGCCGCGCTTGGTGAGCGTGATGTCGAGGGCGGCGGCGGCCCGGCGCGCGTCCTCGAAAAACAGCTCGTAGAAGTCGCCCATCCGGTAGAACAGCAGCGCGTCCGGATGCTCCGCCTTGATGGCGAGATACTGCGCCATCATCGGCGTCGTCTTGGCGTCCGGCGCGGGCGTGGGGGCCGGGGCGGGGGCGGGGGCTGGGGCCTGATCCATGATGCGCCCGAGCCTATCGCCGCGCCCCGGGGCCTTCAATCGGCAAGCGCCCCGCCCTTCCTGTTGTAAGCGCGGGGCGCGCCGGTCACTATTGCGGCGATCGTCCGCGACCAGACGCAATAATGTTTCGAGGAGAGTTTCCGCGCCATGGCCGATACGCGCCGCAAGATCACCGAGGAAGACGCGCTGCTGTTCCACGCCCAGGGCCGTCCGGGCAAGCTGGAGGTGATGGCGACCAAGCCGCTGACCACGCAGCGGGATCTGAGCCTGGCCTACTCGCCCGGCGTCGCCACGCCCTGCCTGCGCATCGAGAAGGACCCGCAGGCCGCCTACGACTACACCGCCAAGGGCAACATCGTGGCGGTGATCTCCAACGGCACGGCGGTGTTGGGGCTCGGCAACATCGGCGCGCTCGCCTCCAAGCCGGTGATGGAGGGCAAGGCGGTCCTGTTCAAGCGCTTCGCCGACGTCGACGGCTTCGACCTGGAGGTCGAGACCGAGGACGTGGACGAATTCGTGAACTGCGTGCGCCTGCTCGCCCCCAGCTTCGGCGGGATCAATCTGGAGGACATCAAGGCGCCGGAGTGTTTCGTCATCGAGCAGCGGCTGCGCGAGGCGATGAACATCCCGGTCTTCCACGACGACCAGCACGGCACCGCGATCATCGCGGCGGCCGGCCTGATCAACGCGCTGCATCTGAGCGGGCGGACGCTGAAGGACGCGACGCTGGTGGTGAACGGCGCCGGGGCGGCGGCGATCGCCTGCGTGGAGCTGTTGAAGGCCATGGGGATGCCGCACGACAAGGTGATCATGTGCGACTCCAAGGGCGTCATCTATCAGGGCCGGGAAGCCGGCATGAACCAGTGGAAGTCGGCCCACGCCGCCCCGACCGAGGCGCGCACCCTGGCCGAGGCGCTGGACGGCGCGGACGTCTTCTTCGGCCTGTCGGTGAAGGGCGCTGTCACGCCGGCCATGGTCGAGAGCATGGCCGACAATCCGGTCATCTTCGCCATGGCCAACCCGGACCCGGAGATCACCCCGGACGAGGTGGCGGCCGTGCGCTCCGACGCGATCATGGCGACCGGGCGCTCGGACTTCCCGAACCAGGTCAACAACGTGCTGGGATTCCCCTACATCTTCCGGGGCGCGCTGGACGTGCGGGCCTCGACCATCAACGACGCCATGAAGATCGCGGCGGCCGAGGCGATCGCGGCGCTCGCCCGCGAAGACGTGCCGGACGAGGTGGCCACCGCCTACGGCGGCAAGCGCCTGCAGTTCGGCCCGGACTACATCATCCCCGCGCCCTTCGACCCGCGCCTGATCGTCGCCGTGCCGGCGGCGGTGGCGGAGGCGGCGATGGACTCCGGCGTCGCCACCCGTCCGATCATGGATATGGACGGCTATCGCGCCGAATTGCGCGCGCGGCTCGATCCGACGGCCTCCATGCTGCAGCTCATCTTCGAGAAGGTGCGCAGCTCCCCGCGCCGGGTGGTCTTCGCCGAGGGCGAGGAGGAGCGCGTGATCCGCGCCGCCGTCGCCTACAAGAACGCCGGCTACGGCGAGCCGGTGCTGATCGGGCGCGAGGAGAACATCCGCGAGACCATGTCGGCGCTCGGCCTCGATCGGACCGTGGAGCTCGAGATTCACAACGCGCGGGTGTCGGAGGCCAACAAAAAGTACACGGATTTCCTGTATCGCAGACTGCAGCGGCAGGGCCATCTCTACCGGGACTGCCAGCGGCTGGTTAACAGGGATCGCAACGTGTTCGGAGCCTGCATGGTGGCGCTGGGCGATGCGGACGCGATGGTGACGGGCGCGACGCGCTCCTTCTCCGTCGCCTTCGACGACGTGACCAAGGTGATCGACCCGCGGCCGGGCGAACAGGCGATGGGCGTGACCATCCTGATCGCGCGCGGCCGGACGATCTTCGTCGCCGACACCTCCGTCCACGACCTGCCGACGCCCGAGGTGCAGGCGGACATCGCGGTCGAGGCGGCGGCCTACGCCCGCCGGCTCGGGCACGAGCCGCGGGTCGCCTTCCTGTGCAGCTCCAACTTCGGCAATCCGCGGCGCGGCTCGACCGAGCGGGTGCGCGAGGCGGTGGAGATCCTCGACCGGCGCGGCGCCGACTTCGAGTATGACGGCGACATGTCGGCGGCGACCGCGCTGGACTACGAGCTGATGAGCAGCGTCTATCCCTTCTGCCGCCTGTCCGGCGCCGCCAACGTGCTGGTGATGCCGGGCATCAATTCGGCGCATCTCGGCACCGTGCTGCTGCAGGAGCTGGGCGGCGGCACGGTCATCGGCCCGCTGCTGGTCGGGCTGGAGAAGCCGGTTCAGATCGTGCAGATGGGCTCCAGCGTCAGCGACATCGTCGCGAGCGCGTCGCTCGCCGCGTACGATTCCCTGCTGTAGGCCGCCGCAGACGCAGACGCACTCGGGGCCGCAAACGGGGCCGAAAACGGGGCCAAAAACGGGGCCGCGACGGCCGGCCCGGGAGAAAGACGGACCGCATGATCTTCGGCGCGGGATTGAGAGCCTTTCTGATGGCGGTCGCGCCGGCGGCGGCCCTGATCGCCTATTGCGTCGCGGTCGGGCTGATCGCGCCGGGTCCGGCGGCGCTGATCGCCGCAGCCGTGATCGGCGGCGGGCTGATCGCGGTGCGCCGGCGCGTCCATGCGGAGCGCGCGGCGCTCAAGCGCCTCAACCGCCTGTCGGAAGAGGCCGAGGCGCAGGCGGAGGCCTTGCGCTACAAGGCGGCGGTCGCCGACCGCATCATTTCCTCCTTGCCGGATCCGCTTCTGTTCCTCGACGCCCAGCGCCGGGTGGTGCGCGCCAACCGCGGGGCCGAACGGCTGCTGGAGAAGAGCCCCGTCGGCCGAGACGTCGGCGAGGGGCTGCGCCACCCCGACCTGCTGGCCGCGGTCGACCGGGCGCTCGCCGGCGAGGGGCCGCAGCAGGTCGAGGTGACGCTGCCGGGCCCGGCGGCGGCCACCTATATCGCCCGGATCGAGCCGGTCGACCCGCCGCCGCGTCGGGTCCTTTCCGCGGCGGAGGACGGGGCGGCCGCGCCGGTTCTGCTCGTCGATCTGCAGGACGTGACGGCGTTGATCCGCTCCGAGCAGATGCGGGTCGATTTCGTCGCCAACGTCAGCCACGAACTGCGCACCCCGCTGACCAGCCTGACCGGCTTCATCGAGACGCTGCGCGGGCCGGCGAAGGACGACGCCGAGGCGCGCGCGAAGTTCCTCGCCATCATGCAGGAGCAGGCGGAGCGCATGTTCCGCCTGATCAACGACCTGCTCAGCCTGTCGCGCATCGAGCTGGACGAGCACAGCCGGCCGACCGAGACCGTGGATTTGGCCGAGGTGCTGGAAACCGCGCGCGACATGCTGTCGATCAAGGCGCGCGAGAAAGAGATGCAGATAGCCCTGACGCTGCCTCCGGAGGGGCCGGCGACGGTGCGCGGCGACGAGGACCAACTCGTGCAGGTGTTCCTCAATCTGATCGACAACGCGGTCAAATACGGCGCCCGAGGGACGGACGTGACGGTGGCGGTCCGCGCCCGCGACGGCAAACGGCTGGCCGTCGACGTGGTGGACAAGGGGGCGGGGATCCCGGCCGCGCACATCCCGCGCCTGACCGAACGCTTCTACCGCGTCGACGCCGCCCGCTCGCGCGAGCTGGGCGGCACCGGCCTGGGGCTCGCCATCGTGAAGCACATCGTCAACCGCCACCGCGGGCGGCTCAGCGTCAGCAGCCGCGAAGGCGAGGGCAGCTGCTTCACGGTGACGCTGCCGCTGGCCGCAGGCGCGGACGCCAGGCGGGACGGCGGACGGGACGGCGGGCGGGACGGCGGGCGGGACGGCGGGCGGCATAACGGCGCGGGCGGGCTGCACGCGACGGGCTGAGGCGGGCTGCGGCCGGCTGCGGCGGGCTGCGGCCGCGAGTCGACGCCCCTCCTCTCCCCCCGCCAGGGCCGCGCCCGCGTATGACAGCCGTCCGGCGAAAAAAACGCCCCGTCTAGGCCTCCGTCATCAAGCCGTAACTTTTCCATCATAAAAGCGCAGCGCTGCAGGCGTATCTCCCGCGGTAACGCCATGGGGCAGAGTGCAAAAAGAAATCGCACCGGGTAAGCGCCAGTTCCACGACCACATTCACAGCGCGTCGTTCGTCGCCTTGGATCGGCCCCGCGCCGTCCGGGCGGCCCCTTCGGCCCCGGCTTTGCGCATGGCGGACGTCATCGACCTTCCAGAAGACTCTCAGGATGGAATTCAGCATGAAGGCACTTCAGAAAACCGTCGCGATCGCCGCTTTCGGCTGCGTCGCGATGGCCGGCGCCGCCGAGGCGCGCGATCAGATCCGCATCGTCGGCTCCTCGACCGTTTTCCCCTTCGCCGCCGCGGTGGTGGAGAACTTCGGCAAGAAGACCGACTACAAGACCCCGGTCATCGAATCGACCGGTTCCGGCGGTGGTCTGAAGCTGTTCTGCGCCGGCGTCGGCGTCGAGCATCCGGACATCACCAACGCCTCGCGCCGCATCAAGTCCTCGGAGATCGAGAACTGCGCGTCGAACGGCGTCGACCAGGTCACCGAGGTCAAGATCGGCTATGACGGCATCGTCTTCGCCAACTCGAAAGAGGGCGAGTCGATCGAACTGACCCGCGAGCAGATCTTCTTGGCCCTGGCCAAGGACGTTCCGAACGAGGCCGGCGATCTGGTCCCGAACCCCTACAACAAGTGGTCCGAGATCGATCCGGCCCTGCCGGACGCCGAGATCGAGGTCCTGGGTCCGCCGCCGACGTCCGGGACGCGCGACGCCTTCAACGAGCTCGTCATGCTCGAGGGCGCCGAGGCGAACGCGACCATGGCCGCGATCGCCGAGGAGGACGAGGACCGCTTCGAGACCCTCGCCGCCACCATGCGCGAGGACGGCCGCTTCGTCGAGGCGGGCGAGAACGACAACCTGATCGTTCAGAAGCTCGAGGCCAACCCGGCCGCCTTCGGCATCTTCGGCTACTCCTTCCTGGAGCAGAACGCCGACGACATCCAGGGCGCCGCGGTCGACGGCGTCGATCCGACCTTCGAGGCGATCGCCAGCGGCGACTACCCGGTCAGCCGCTCGCTGTGGTTCTACGTCAAGAACGCCCATGTCGGCGTCATCCCCGGCATGCGCGAGTATCTCGACGAGTTCGTGGCCGAGGACACCTGGGGCACGGACGGCTATCTGGTCGACAAGGGCCTGATCCCGATGCCCGAGGCCGAGCGCAAGCAGTACCGCGAGGCGGCCGAGAACCTGACCCCGATCGGGTCGTAAGGCCAAGTCGTTCGGCGGGGGCGGCCGTTTTGCGCGGCCGCCCCCGCCAACCGCTTCATTCGTTCGCTTCTTTATCGGTTTTCGATTTGGCGCCCGCCGGCCGTTAGCGGTTGGACGCGGCCGAAAGACGCCGACGCCCCGCGCCAAGCGCGCGGCGTCTCGCTCGGCGCCGGTCGCGCCGCGGTCCGGGAAGAGGTTCGGTCATGTCGCTCGCCTTCGCCTTCGCTCTCATCGTCCTGATCGGGGCGGCCTTCTATCTCGGACAGGGGCGCGCGCTTCGCCAGCGCGACGTCGGCGGGGCGCGGATGCATTCGCTGCCCAGCTATTACGGCTTCTACGCGGCGATCTGGTGCGCGCTGCCCGCAGCCGCGCTGATCGCGCTCTGGGCCGCCAGCCAGGGCGCGATCGTGGAGGCGCTGGTGCTCTCCGGGGTCGAGGACGAAATCCGCGGCCTGACCGAGAACCAGATCGGGCTGGTGATGAACGACATCCGGAACCTGGCGTCCGGCGGCATCACCTCCAGCGACCCCTCGCCGGCGATCCAGGCGGCGGCCGCGCGCTACGCCAACCTGATGGCGACGGGCAAGCTGGCGATGTTCGTGGTGGCGCTCGCGCTCGCCTCGGCGGGCCTGCTGTTCGCGTTCCGCCGGATCAGCCCGGACCTGCGCGCGCGCAACCGGGTCGAGCGCACGCTCATGATCGCGCTCATGCTCAGCTCCACCATCGCGATCCTGGTGACGGTGGGCATCGTCTTCTCGCTGGTCTTCGAGGCCGCCCGCTTCTTCGCGCGGGTGCCGATCACGGAGTTCGTCTTCGGCCTGAAATGGTCGCCGCAGATCGCGATTCGCGCGGATCAGGTCGGCAGCTCCGGCGCCTTCGGCGCGATCCCCGTCTTCGCCGGCACGTTGCTGATCTCCTTCATCGCCATGTGCGTCGCGGCGCCGATCGGCCTGTTCTCGGCAATCTACATGGCGGAGTACGCCAGCCGGAAGTTCCGCGCGGTGGTCAAGCCCGTGCTGGAGATCCTGGCCGGCATTCCGACCGTGGTCTACGGCTTCTTCGCCGCGCTCACGGTGGCGCCGACCTTGCGCGACATGGGCGCGACGCTCGGCCTCGACGTCGCCTCGGAAAGCGCGCTCGCCGCCGGCGTGGTGATGGGGATCATGATCATCCCCTTCGTCTCGTCGCTGTCGGACGACGTGATCAACGCGGTGCCGCAGGCGATGCGCGAGGGCAGCTTCGGCCTCGGCGCGACCCATTCGGAGACGGTGCGCAAGGTGGTGCTGCCGGCGGCGCTGCCGGGCATCGTCGGCGCCTTCCTGCTGGCGGTCAGCCGCGCGATCGGGGAGACCATGATCGTCGTCATGGCCGCCGGCCTCGCGGCCAACCTGACGGCCAACCCCTTCGCGGCCGTGACGACCGTGACGGTGCAGATCGTCACCCTTCTGACCGGCGACCAGGAGTTCGACAGCCCGAAGACGCTCGCCGCCTTCGCGCTCGGGCTGCTGCTGTTCGTCGTGACGCTCGGCCTCAACGTGATCGCGCTGCGCGTGGTGCGGAAATACAGAGAGCAATATGACTGACGCGAGCCTGAAAGACGGCGCCAGCGCCGACGCCTTCGCGACGCCCCAGGAGGTCTCGCTCCGGGTCCACGCGTCTCTCGCGCGGCGCTACGCGGCCGAGAAACGCTTCCGCGCCTATGGGCTGATCGCGATCGCGATGGCGCTCACCTTCCTCTTCATCCTGTTCTTCGACATCATCTCGAAGGGCTACACGGCCTTCATCCAGAGCCATGTCGCGCTCACGGTCGAGCTCGATCCGGGCGACGTCGACCCCCAGGGCGACCGCAGCCTCGAGTCGCTGGCGGACGGCAGTTACCGCGGGCTGACGCGCAGCGCCTTCGTCGATCTCGTCCCGGGGGTCGAGAGCCGCAGCGAGCGCCGGCACCTGCTGGAGCTGTTGTCCGGGGCGGCCGAGGGCGCCGTGCGTCAGGCCGTGCTGGACGACCCCGCCCTCGTCGGACAGAGCGTCACGATCCCGGTGAAGCTCAGCGACGACGCCGACATCTTCGTGAAGGGCAAGTCGGTCTCGGTCGAGCAGCGCTCCGTCGCCGGGATCGCCGCCCCGAGCGGGACCGACGGCGATCTCACGATCCATTCCACCGCCAACGACTTCGCCGAGATCCTGGCCGCGGTGAAGCGGATGCTCGCGGAACGCGCCGACGGCCTGAAACAGGACGTCGCGGGCAATCTGGCGCGCATCGACCGGCTGCAGGCGCAGCTCGAGCGCACCGAGGACGCCGAGGCCCGCTCCGGGATCGAGGCCAGCATCGCCTCGCTGCAGAACGACATCCTGGAGCAGGAGGCGGAGATCGCCGACCTGCGCATGCGGGTCGCCCAACCCGGCAACGCCGAAGCGCTGAACGACGAGATGCCCTCCTATCTGGTGCGGCTCAACGGCGGCGTGGTCAAGGTGACGACGGTCGACAACGCCGTCGTCACAGGCGAGGCGATCCTGCCGCTGGACAGCGCGAACGAGGCGGCGGCCGACGCTTGGTCGATCCTGGAGCTGCCGGTGTCCGAATCCGACCGCCGGCTGAGCGACAGCCAGGTGATCTGGCTGTGGGACATGGACCGCCGCGGGCTGCTCTCCACGCCGCTCAACACCACCTTCTTCACCGCCGGCGACAGCCGCGAGCCGGAGCAGGCGGGCATCCTGGGCGCCGTCGTGGGCTCCTTCTACGTTCTGATCGTCACCCTGCTTCTCAGCTTCCCGGTGGGCGTGATGACCGCCGTCTATCTGGAGGAGTTCGCGCCGAAGAACAAATGGACCGACCTGATCGAGGTGAACATCAACAACCTCGCAGCCGTCCCTTCCATCGTCTTCGGCCTGCTGGGTCTTGCGATGTTCCTGAACTTCTTCGGCTTCCCGCGCTCCGCGCCGCTGGTCGGCGGCATGGTGCTGACGCTGATGACGCTTCCGACCATCATCATCGCGGGCCGGGCGGCGCTGAAGGCGGTGCCGCCGTCGATCCGCGAGGCGGCGCTCGGCATGGGGGCGAGCCGCATCCAGGCGATGGTCCATCACGTCCTGCCGCTCGCCATGCCGGGCATGCTGACCGGCACCATCATCGGCATGGCGCAGGCGCTCGGCGAGACCGCGCCGCTCCTGATGATCGGCATGGTCGCCTTCATCGCCGACGTCCCGGGCGGCTTCACCGACCCGGCGACCGTGTTGCCGGTGCAGATCTTCATTTGGGCGGACAGCCCCGAACGCGCCTTCGTCGAACGGACGTCGGCCGCGATCATGGTGCTGCTGGCCTTCCTGATCACCATGAACCTGACCGCGGTGCTGCTGCGCAAACGGTTCGAGAAACGCTGGTAGGCGGCGCGGGCCGAAGCCCACGCCCTCCCCTGGACCCGTAAGGAGCGACAAGCGATGACCGATCAGGCGCAAACCGGAGAGGCGGCGGGCTACGACGGCGTGCCCAAGCACGGATCGCTCGATCCAAGCGGGCCGCCGACGCCGACCGCGCCGCGCTCGGCCGGCAACAACAAGCTTAAGATGACGGGCCGCCAGGTGAACGTCTTCTACGGCGAAAAGCAGGCGCTGTTCGACGTCGACATCGACATCACGGAGCATGAGGTCACCTCGCTGATCGGGCCGTCGGGCTGCGGCAAGTCGACCTTCCTGCGCTGCCTCAACCGGATGAACGACGTGGTCGACATCTGCCGGGTCACCGGCGACATCACCATGGACGATCAGAACATCTACGATCCGAAGATCGACGTGGTGCATCTGCGCGCCCGGGTCGGCATGGTGTTCCAGAAGCCGAATCCCTTCCCGAAGTCGATCTACGAGAACGTCGCCTACGGGCCGAAGATCCACGGCCTCGTCCGCAACAAGGGCGAATGCGACGCGCTGGTTGAAGGGGCGCTGCGCAAAGCGGGCCTGTGGGACGAGGTCAAGGACCGGATGGAGGAGCCCGGCACCGGCCTGTCCGGCGGCCAGCAGCAGCGCCTGTGCATCGCGCGCGCCATCGCGGTGCAGCCCGAGGTGATCCTGATGGACGAGCCCTGTTCGGCGCTCGACCCGATCGCGACCGCCAAGATCGAGGACCTGATCCACGAACTGCGCGAGAACTACACGATCGTCATCGTCACGCACTCGATGCAGCAGGCGGCCCGCGTCTCGCAGAAGACCGCTTTCTTCCATCTCGGCGTGCTGGTCGAGTACGGCGAGACCGAGACCATCTTCACCAACCCGAGGGACGAGAAGACGCAAGGCTACATCACCGGCCGATTCGGGTGAGCGGCCGGCCGGTCTCGCCCTGTGCTAGACTCTCGAAGGAGAAGGCGCGGGGGGAGCCCGGCCCTGACGGTCAATCAGAAAGACGCAAAAAATGTCGGTCGATCCAGGACATCACATCGTCGCCGCCTATGACGACGAGTTCAAGAAACTCACCAAGCAGATCACCCATATGGGCGCTCTGGCCGAGACCCAGCTGCAGGAGGCGCTGCGCGCGGTCGAACGGCGCGACGAGAAGCTCGGCGCGCGCGTCAAGGAGCAGGACAAGGAGATCGACCGCCTCGAGCGGGAGATCGACGCCCTGGTGATCCGGATGCTGGCGCTGCGCCAGCCGGTCGCCAACGATCTGCGCTTCATCCTCGCCGCCCTGCGCTGCGCCTCGGAGATCGAGCGCATCGGCGACTACGCCAAGAACATCGCCAAACGCTCGACCGCGCTGACGCACCTGCCGGCGACGCCGCTGACCCGCGGCGTCGGGCGCATGGGCGCGCTGGTCCAGACCATGCTGAAGGATGTGATGGACGCCTTCCTGCAGGGCGACGTCGACAAGGCGGTCGAGGTCTGGGAGGCGGACGAGGAGGTGGACGGCCTCTACACCAGCCTGTTCCGCGAGCTGCTGACCTACATGATGGAGGATCCGCGGCACATCACGCCCTGCACGCACCTGCTGTTCATCGCCAAGAATCTGGAGCGCGTCGGCGATCACGCGACCAACATCGCGGAGATCATCCACTTCCAGGTCGAGGGCGAACTCTTGGCGGAGCGCCGGCCGAAGGCCGACGCCTCGAATTACACCGTGCTGGAGCCGGACGACGTCGATGCGGACGCCCCGGACGGCGCGGAGGCGGACGATGAAGGAGACGCCGGCCGATGAGCGGCTTGAAACCGCGCATTCTGATCGTCGAAGACGAAACGGCGGTCGTCACCCTGCTGCGCTACAATCTGGAGCATGAGGGGTTCGAAGTCGACGCCGTGTCCGACGGCGAGGAGGCGCTGGTCGCCGTCGAGGAGAACCCGCCCGACCTGATGCTGCTGGACTGGATGCTGCCGCAGCTCTCCGGCATCGAGGTCTGCCGCCAATTGCGCCGCCGGCCCGCCACCAAGCAATTGCCCATCATCATGCTGACCGCGCGGGGCGAGGAGGCGGACACCGTGCGCGGCCTCGACGCCGGCGCCGACGACTACGTGCCGAAACCCTTCTCGCCGGCGGAGCTGACGGCGCGGGTGCACGCCCTGCTGCGCCGCGCCCGGCCGGCGCTGTCCGACGAATCGCTCGCGGTCGCGGACATCCGCATGGATCTCGCCGCCCACCGGGTGCGCCGCGGCGACCGGGAGATCAAGCTGGGCCCCACCGAGTATCGCCTGCTGCGCCATTTCATGGAGCATCCGGGCCGCGTCTTCAGCCGCGAGCAGCTGCTGGACGCCGTCTGGGGCCGCGACGTCTATGTCGAGCTGCGGACCGTCGACGTCCATATCCGCCGCCTGCGCAAGGCGCTCAACGACGAGGATTTGCCCGACCTGATCCGCACCGTGCGATCGGCCGGCTACGCGCTGGAGCCGCCGGCGGCGTGAGCGGGCCCGAGGCGTTGCGCGCCTCCGGCCTCGCCCATCGAAACGGGCGCTGACGCGCCCTCCCCAGGGCGAGGCCTCGGATATCATGAGCGAGCCCGTCCCCCTCATCCTGAGGAGCAGCCGACAGGCGGCGTCTCGAAAGACGCGGGCTCGGCGGTGACAGGCCCCTCGCCGCGACTGAGGGCGAGGCGGCGAGGCCGGGATTCAATCGGAGAGCCCTCGTCCTGAGGAGCCGCCGACAGGCGGCGTCTCGAAGGACGCGGGCTTGGCGGCTGCAGGCCGCCCGCCGCGACCCGCTCAGCAGTCCAGCGTGGTCTCGCGCTCCCAGTCGGTGAGCGTGCGTGAGAACGAATCCCATTCCGCCGTCTTGATCGCCGCATAGGCCTGCGTGAACGCGCCGCCCAGCGCGCCGGTCAGCTTCTTGTCAGCCTGGAAGGCGCGCACCGCGTCGATCAGATAGAGCGGCAGGCGCTTGGCCTTCACCTTGTGGCCGTCGGCGTACATGTCGATGTCGAGCCGCTTGGGCGCGCTCTTGGCCTCCGCGATCCCGATCATCCCCGCGGCCAGGAAGCCGGCCTGCATCAGATACGGGTTGGCCGCGCCGTCGGCGAGGCGGAACTCGAACCGCCCCGGGTCGGGCACGCGGACCATGTGGGTGCGGTTGTTGCCGGCCCAGGTCACCGTATTGGGCGACCAAGTGGCGCCCGAGGCGGTGACCGGCGCGTTGATCCGCTTGTAGCTGTTGACCGTCGGGTTGGTCAGCGCCGCGAGGCCGGCCGCATGGGCCAGCACGCCGGCGAGGAATTGATAGGCGGTTGCGCTCAGGCCGAGCTCGTCCTTCTTGTCCTCGAACAGGTTCTTCTTGCCGGCCTTGTCCCAGATCGAGATGTGGCAATGGCAGCCGTTGCCGGTCAGATGCGCGAAGGGTTTCGGCATGAAGGTGGCGCGCATGCCGTGGTTCTCGGCGATCGACTTCACCATGAACTTGAAGAAGGCGTGCCGGTCGGCGGTGACGAGCGCGTCGTCATATTCCCAGTTCATCTCGAACTGGCCGTTCGCGTCCTCGTGGTCGTTCTGGTAGGGACCCCAGCCGAGCGACAGCATCGCGTCGCAGATCTCGGAGATCACGTCGTAGCGGCGCATCACGGCCGACTGGTCGTAGCAGGGCTTCGGGTCGGTGTCGCGCGCGTCGGACAGGCCCGTCCCGTCGGCGGAGATCAGGTGATATTCGGCCTCCACCCCGGTCTTCATCCGGAAGCCCTGGGCGGTCGCGGCGTCGAGCTGGCGCTTCAACACCCAGCGCGGCGCCTGCTCGACCGGCTTCCCGGCCATGTAGAGATCGCCGGCGACCCAGGCGACCTCGGGCCTCCAGGGAAGCTGAAGGACGCTCGACGGGTCGGGCACGGCGAACATGTCCGGATCGGCCGGCGACATCACCAGGTGGGTCGCGAAGCCGGCGAAGCCGGCGCCGTCCTTCTCCATCCCGTCGATCGCCTGGGTCGGGACCAGCTTTGAGCGCTGCACCCCCTTCAGATCGGTGAAGTTGATCAGGAAATATTTGACGCCGTTCTTCTTCGCGAAGTCGCTCAGCTTGCCGGCCATGTCGTCCCCCTGTTCGGTGTCGTGGTCATCGCGTGTTCGTCTGGTCGTCGGCCCCGCGAAGAGTGCGCGTCGCGTCCGGCTTATCGCCGCCGGATCGCCCGAGCTTAGCCCGATCTTACAGCCTGCCGGGAATCCAATCGGTGCCGGCCAGCGGCACCTTGGCCATGGCCGCCGCCTCGATGGTCAGCGCCTGCAGATCCTCCGGCTCCAGATTGTGCAGGTGGCTCTTGCCGCAGGCCCGCGCGAGCGTCTGCGCCTCCAGCGTCAGGACGCGCAGATAGTTCGCCAGCCGCTTGCCCGCGGTTTCGGGGTCGAGGCGCTTCGCCAGTTCCGGGTCCTGGGTCGTGATGCCGGCGGGATCGGCGCCGGCCTGCCAATCCTCATAGAAGCCGGGCGCGGTCCCGAGCTTGGCGTACTCCTCCGCCAGGTCCGGGCGATTGTCGCCGAGCGCGATCAGGGCCGCGCTGCCGATCGACACCGCGTCGGCGCCAAGCGCGATGGCCTTGGCAACGTCCGCGCCGGAGCGGATCCCGCCGGAGACGATGAGCTGCACGCCGGTGCGGTGCAGGTTCAATTCCTGCAGCGCCTCGGCGGCCAGCCGCACCGCCGGCAGCGTCGGGATGCCGACATGTTCGATGAAACAGTCCTGCGTGGCGCCCGTGCCGCCCTGCATGCCGTCGACGACGATCACGTCCGCGCCGGATTTCACCGCCAGCATGGTGTCGTAATAGGTGCGCGTGGCGCCGACCTTGACGTAGATCGGGACTCGCCAATCGGTGATCTCGCGCAGCTCGCGGATCTTGATCTCCAGATCGTCCGGCCCGGTCCAGTCCGGATGGCGACAGGCGCTGCGCTGGTCGATGTCCTTCGGCAGGGTGCGCATCTCGGCCACCCGGTCGCTGATCTTGTGGCCCAGCAGCATGCCGCCGCCGCCCGGCTTGGCGCCCTGGCCGACGACCACCTCGATCGCGTCGGCCTTGCGTAGATCGTCCGGATTCATGCCGTAGCGGCTGGGCAGATACTGATACACAAGTTTTGTGGAATGCCCGCGCTCCTCCTGCGTCATGCCGCCGTCGCCGGTCGTGGTGGAGGTGCCGACGGCCGAGGCGCCGCGCCCCAGGGCTTCCTTCGCCTGGGCGGAGAGCGAACCGAAGCTCATGCCCGCGATGGTGATCGGGATATCGATCTCAAGCGGCTTTTCGGCGTGCCGCGTCCCAAGCGTCACGTCCGTTCCGCAGGCTTCGCGATAGCCTTCCAGCGGATAGCGCGAGACGCTGGCGCCGAGGAAGACCAAGTCGTCGAAATGCGGAACCCGGCGTTTGGCGCCGAATCCCCGAATCCTGTAAATGCCTTCGGAGGCCGCGCGCTGGATTTCGTGGATCGTCGCCCGATCGAACAGCGCGCTTTCGCGCAGGTGGCTGGTGTCCATGGTCATCGGGTAAGCCTTCTCCGTCCGGCCGCTCAATAGGCGCCGATATTGTCGACCTTGAAATTGTAGAGCGAGCGGGCCGAGCCGTAGCGGCGGAAGGCGCTTGCCGGCAGGTCGATCCCCGCGCGCGCCAGAAGCTCCGCAAGCTGGACCTCGTGCTCCGGGCGCATCTCCTTCTCGACGCAGTCGGCGCCCAACCCCTTGGCCGCGCCGCGCAGGAAGATCTGCGCCTCGTAGATCGAATCGCCCAGCCCGTCCTCCGCATCGCCGCAGATCACCAGACGCCCGGCCTGCGCCATGAAGGCGGAGTTGTGGCCGACCGAGCCGCCGACCACGATGTCGACGCCCTTCATCGAGATCCCGCAGCGGCTGGCGGCGTCGCCCTCGATCACCACCAGCCCGCCATGACCGCTGGCCCCGGCGGACTGGCTGGCGTTCCCGGTCACGCGCACCTCGCCGGACATGATGTTCTCGGCCAGGCCGACGCCGGCGGCGCCCTCGATTCGCACGGTCGCGTTCTTGTTCATGCCCGCGCAGTAATAGCCGACCGGTCCCCTGATCACGACCTCCACGTCATCCATCAGCCCGGCCGCCAGCGCGTGCGCGCCGCCGGGATTCAGCACCTCGAAGCGGCCGCCCGCCACGGCGCCTTGACGCCCCTGCAGGCGACGGTTGGCGGCGCGGACGTCCGCCGCGCCGGCCAGATCGATCACGTCCGAGCTCATGCGGTCCCCCAGACATAGACGGTCGCGGGCTTGGGCTCCCAGACCGCGGCCCGCTCGACCCCCGGCAGGCGCGCCAGCGAGCGGTACTCGCTCGCCATCGCGACCCAGTCGTCGGTCTCGGCCAGCACCGCGGGCTTGCAGGCGATCGGGTCGCGCAACACGGCGAAACCGTTCCTCGTGCCCACCGCGAAGGTGTAGAAGCCGTCGAGGTCCTTGAGCGCGGCCTCCAGCGCGTCCTCCAGCGCCGCCCCCTGCGCCAGGCGCCAGGTGAGATAGCCGGCCGCGACCTCGCTGTCGTTCTCGGTCTGGAAGGCGAGGCCGCCCTCGCGCGCCAGCCGGCGCTTCAGCGCATGGTGGTTCGAGAGCGAGCCGTTATGGACCAGGCACAGATCGTCGCCGGTGTTGAAGGGATGCGCGCCCTCGGTCGTCACCGCGCTTTCGGTCGCCATGCGGGTGTGGCCGATCATGTGGCTGCCCGCCATCTGCGGGGCGCCGAAGCGCTCCAGCACGGCGCGCGGCAGGCCGACCTCCTTGTAGATCTCCAGCGTCGATCCGGCGCTCATGATGCGCAGGTCCGGCCGGTTCGCGGCGACCCAGTCGCGCATCGCCTGGGACGGCGCGGCGGCGCTCAACACCGCATGGCTGGCGTTGCGCGACGCCGTCACGGGCGCCCCGAGCCGTTCGGCCATCGCATGCGCGAGCGCGTCCCAATCCTCCCAGTCGGCCGGGCTGTAAAGCGTCAGCTTGCCGCCCGCCGGAGGGGCGTCCGCTTCGCCCGCGCCGCGATAGACGGCGAAGCCGGCGCTGTCCGGGCCGCGGCCCGTCATCTCCTCCAGCATGGGGGAGAAGAGCGCGCCGAGCTGGCTGCGCCGCTCGGGATTCTTCAGGTAGAGACCGACGATGCCGCACATGGAGAAAGGCTCCCGCCCTGTCTGTCTGGTGACGCGGCCGATTTCCTCTCATGAATGAAGGTTTAATTCAAGGAATATTTCACAGAGCGTCAGCGGACCTCAGCGCGCGTCGTCCGCCTTGTAGGAAATGATCGAGAGATAGACCGCCGGCAGCGCGATCAGCTCCATCGGCCCATGCACCGCGACCGCGTCGAAGAACAGCGAGTCCCCGGGCTTCAGATGGAAGGTCTGGTCCCCGTGGCGATAGATCAGCTCGCCCTTCAGCATGTGGATGAACTCCACGCCGGCGTGGCGGAACTGGTCGAAGGGCTCGGACTCCTCGGTCAGCGTGATCAGGTAGGGCTCGACCCCCACCTCGCCGCGCAACCCCGTGCCGAGCAATTGGTAGAGGTGGCCCGCCCGCGTGCCGCGCCGGTCGATCTGCAGCCCCCGCCCGGCCGGGACGTAGGAGACGTCGCGGCTCGCCTCGAACGGCGTGAAGAAGCCGGATATGGGAACCGACAGCGCGCCGGCCAGCGCCGAGAGCGTGCTCAGCGACGGACTGGCCTGCCCGTTCTCGATCTTGGACAGCATGCCCTGGCTCAGCCCGGCGGCGTTGGCGAGCTCGGCGACCGTCATGTCCTGGCGCTTGCGCAGCCGGCGGATCTCCTGGCCGACATACTCCTCCAACGGCCGCGGGGCCTCCTCCGCCTCGGGCTTCTGGGCCTCAGGCTTCTGGGCCTTAGGATTCTGGGCCTCAGGCTGGGCGGCGGGTGCGGCGCGGCCGGCGGCTTTGTCTTCCGTCATGGCGGGCAGCATAGCGATTCGCCGGCGAACGAAAAGCGCCCTGTCCGCGGCGCGGCGCTTCACCCCGCGCGCAGGGGGCCGATCACCGATGCGTGATCCGACGATCTGATCCGATCGCCGGCGCCGCGCGTAGTGCTTTCACGAAAACGGCGTGCGGCGCCCCTCCCCCCGGCCGCGTCGGCGCACTGGACGAGAAGGGACAAGACCCATGGGTTACATCGACGATCCCGACACGCAGCGCGCCAATCTTCGCTTCATCAAGGCCTCCATGCGCCAACCGCTGCTGAGCCGCGAGCGCGAGATGGCCCTGGCCCGCGCCTGGCGCGAGGAGGGCGACGAGGCCGCGCTGCACGATCTGGTGTCCGCCTACACGCGCCTTGTGGTCTCGATGGCGTCCAAGTTCCGCAATTACGGCCTGCCGCTCGGCGATCTGGTGCAGGAAGGCTCGGTCGGCTTGATGCAGGCCGCCGCGCGCTTCGAGCCGGAGCGCGACATCCGTTTCTCCACCTACGCGAGCTGGTGGATCCGCTCCGCCATGCAGGACTATGTGCTGCGCAACTGGTCGATCGTGCGCACCGGCACGACGGCCGCGCAGAAGTCGCTGTTCTTCAATCTTCGCCGCCTGCGCGCCAAGATCGCGGAGGCCTCGGCCACCCAGATGACGCCCGATCAGCGCCAGTCGATCGCGGACGAGCTGAAGGTTCCCCTGCGCGACGTGGAATCGATGGAGCACCGCCTCGCCGCCAGCGACCAGTCGCTGAACGCCCCGGTCGGCGAAGAGCAGGACGGCAGCTGGATCGAGTTCCTGCGCGACGACCGGGCGAGCCCTGAGGAGGTCGTCTCCGGCCTGCGCGACAGCGAGACCCGCTCGCGCTGGCTGGCCGAGGCGATCGGGCAGTTGAGCGAGCGCGAGCAGACCATCATCCGCCGGCGCCGGCTGGTCGAAGAGGGCGCGACCCTCGAAGAGCTCGGCCGGGAGCTCGGCGTCAGCAAGGAGCGCGTGCGTCAGCTCGAGCACCGCGCGCTCGGCAAGCTGCGCAAGACGCTGGAAGGCTGCGCCGAAACGCCGCGGGATCTGCTGATCGAAGCCTAAGCCGGTCACCGGCCCGGGGCGTCGACGCGCTCCAGAAAGCGCGGGTCGTCGAGATCGAGATAGGGCCCGTTCCACCAGCGCAGCCAGCCGCGCACCCGGACGCGCGCGCCCTCCAGGATCTCCAGGTCCACGCCGGCGCGCTCGAAGCGGCGTCGCGCGGCGGCGTCGAGCCCCGCGGTGAAATCGCGCCGCCAATCCGGCCCGAATTCCAGGAACCGGCGCTGGCCGGCGCGCCCGACGCGGCGCACCTCCCCCTCCACCAGAACGAAGCGATCGGCCGGTCCGTCGAACGGCTCCGCCGGCTCCAGACGATAAGGCGGCGGCCCCCAGGGACCGCCGTCCCAAAGCCCGGCGCGCGCCGCACGCGCCGCCGCCTCCGCCGCCAGAAGCGCGGCCAGCCGCTCCGGATCGGCGTCCGGCTCCGGCAGGACGAAGAGCCAGCCGGCCCGCACCAAATCCTCGGCCAGGTCGCCGCCGTCCGGTCCTTGCACCCGTCCGCGCAGACGCCCCAACCGATCCCGCGCCGCCCCCGCCAGGTCGATCCGCAACCGCCGGCCGAGCGTCCGGTCGGCGAGCGCGCGGGCGGCGGCCCGCTCCGCTTCAACCTGACCGGGCGCGCCCGGCGCCAGCGCCAGCGGCCCGATCAGATGCGGCAGCACCAGAACCCGGCCGTCGGTCAATTGCAGCGCCCGGGCGCCGAGCGCCGCCGCCGCCTCGGCGGCGAAGCTTTGCGCCAGACCGGCCTGCGGATCGTCGCGCGGCGTCGGGGCTGACGGGGGGCCGTCCGGCTCTTCCTGAGACGCGTCAGGGGCCGCCAGTTCGGGCGGCTCCGGCTCCGGCGCCTGGGCTACGGCCCCGGACAGCGTCAGGAGCGCCGCCAGCGCGGCGGCTGCGAGACCGGGCGCCGTCCGCCGCGCCGACGGTACAGCGATCCGCCGGCCGGGCAGGCGTCTGAGACGGAGCGGACTACCGGTCATCCGGCGATTTATCCTTTGCGGCGGCGGGGCGCCCCGCCATACTGACGCGGCCGTTCGGCGCTGCGGCGCCGACCGGCTTGGCGCCGGCGAACAAGTCGGCGCGGCCGAGACGCGCCGGCCGCCCGCTTTCGGAGAAGTCAACAGGTAGCGCCCCCATGCCGCGAGATCGGCTCTATCCCAGCCTCGACGCGCGAAAGAGCGGCCGGCTCGCCGTCGAGCCGCCGCACGAGATCTATTGGGAGGAGGCCGGCGCGCCGGACGGCGTGCCCGTCTGTTTCCTGCATGGCGGGCCAGGCGCCGGGGCGAGCGCCGGGCACCGCCGCTTCTTCGATCCGAAGCACTACCGCATCGTGCTGCACGACCAGCGCGGCGCCGGGCGCTCCCTGCCGAGCGCGGAGATCGCCAAGAACGACACCCAGCGCCTGGTCGCCGACATCGAGGCGCTGCGCCGCCATCTGGGAATCGAGCGCTGGATCCTGTTCGGCGGCAGCTGGGGCTCCAGCCTCGCGCTCGCCTATGCGACGACCCATCCGGAGCGCGTGATCGCGCTGGCGCTGCGCGGCGTCTTCCTGTGCCGCAAGGCGGAGGTCGCGTGGTTCCTGCACGGCATGGGCCGGTTCCACCCGGAGGCGGAGGCCGCCTTCCTCGGCTTCCTGCCGGAGGCGGAGCGCGCCGACCCGCTCGGCGCCTACTACAGACGGCTGTGCGATCCGGACCCGGCGGTTCACGGCCCCGCCGCGGTCGCCTGGAGTCGCTACGAGGCGGAATGCTCCACCCTGCTGCCGAACCGGGACAGCGTCCAGTCGCTGACCCGCTCGGAGACCGCGCTGCCGCTCGCCCGGCTGGAGGCGCATTACTTCATGAACGACCTGTTCCTGGAGGAGGGAGAGCTGCTCGCCAAGGCGGACCGGCTGCAAGGCATACCGGGCGCCATCGTGCAGGGCCGCTACGACGTGGTCTGCCCGCCGAAGAGCGCCTGCGACCTCGCCGCCCGCTGGCGCGACGCGCGGCTCACCATGGTGCCCGACGCCGGCCACTCCGCGACCGAGCCCGGGATCGCCGTCGCCCTCGTGCAGGCGATGGAGCGGTTCAAGAGCTTGACGGGATAGCGCCCTACCGCGTCGGCCCCGGCCGTTCGTGGTGCCAGGGCCAGCCGGGGGCGGTGTAGGGGCTGGCGCCGCGCAAATTCTCGTCGACGGTGTAGCGCAGATGCACCGGCGGGAAGGCGCGCTGCGGGCAGTCCATGCGCTCGCAGATACGGCAGGCGACGCCGATCTCGCCGGAGCGCTCCGGCCGGTCGAGGTCGAGCCCGTCGGAATAGACCATCTCCCTGGCGTAGCGCACGTCGCAGCCGAGCCCGATCGCCTGGTGGAACACCGGCGCGCCGTGGCCGAGCCCGCCTTTGCGCACCGTGCGCGCGATGCAGAAATAGGCCTGCCCGTCCGGCAGGCGCGAGACCTGCGCCTGGATCACGCCGGGATTGAGGAAGGCGGCGTAGACGTTCCAGCGCGCGCAGGCCCCGCCGTGCCGCGGGATCGGCAGGCCGGAGAGCGTGAAGCGCTTCGAGATGTTGCCCGCCGTATCGACCCGCAGCATGTGCAGCGGCACGCCCCGCGCGTCGGGCCGGTTGAGGCTGGTCAGCCGGTGGCAGACCTGCTCGAAGCTGGCGTTGAACTGGTGCTGCAGCAGCTCGATGTCGTAGCGCTGGGCGCGGGCGGCCTGCAGGATGTCCTCATAGGGCATCAGCAAGGCGGCCGCGAAATAGTTGGCGAGCGCGACCCGTCCCAGCGCGCGCGCCTGCTCGTCCTTGATGCGGTTCTCGCTCAGCAGCATCTCCAGCACCGGCGCGGCGGAGAGCTGGCCGATCTGATGCGCGAGCTGGAAGGCCCGCGCCTGCCCGTCGAGCCGGGGCGAGACTTGCAAGAGCCGCGCCTGGCGCTCGAAGCGCCGCGCGACCGAGGCCTCGCCCGGCGTCTCCGGCGCCGCGAAGGCGGTGCGCACGCCGTGGGCCTCGAGGAGGTAATCCGCCATCCGCTCCCAGGAAAGCGCCGCCCCGGAATGGCCGCCCCCGCCGCCGGTCATCTTCACCTCCCGGCGCACCCGGTCGGCCTCGTGCTCCAGCTCCGGGAAGTGATTCTGGTTCTCCTGGATCATGTCGGAGATCAGGTCCGCCGGGGCCAGATCGGCGAAGGGGAAGCCGGCGCCCTCCTCCCCGTCGGTCATCTGCGCGGCGAGGCTGCGCGCGTCGTTCAGCGTCTTGTGGTAGGCGTCGTAGAGGGTGAGGAGCGCGCGCGCCGCCTGCGGGCTCGCGCTCACCAGCTCGCGCACGTCGGTGGTGGTGAGCTCCATCTCCTCGAACAGCCGGTCGCCGCAGGCGTCCAGCACGTCGCTGTAGAGCCGGCTCTCGTCGTCCTCCGCCAGGCTCGCGAAATCGAGGCCGAACTCCTCCGCGATCCCCAGCAACAGATCCGTCGTCAGCTTGCGCCGATTGTGCTCGATCAGATTGAGGTAGGACGCGCTGACGCCCAACCGCTCGGCCAGTTGCGCCTGGGTCAGACCCCGCTCGCGCCGCAGCCGGCGGATCTTCGCGCCGATCTTCGGCGCCGCCTTGCCTGGGGATTTGCCTGCGGCTTTGCCTGCGGTCTTGCCTGCGGTCTTTTGCGCGCCCGTCGCCATCGCCCGTCGCTCCCGACTTTACCAGCTTTACAGAATGTAAATTCTTTACACGTCCCTTGTCCATCCTTGTCACGTCGGAAACCCATTGTGCAGCGCGGCGAAACCGCGTTAGCTCCCGGATAACAGGGTCGAAAGCGCCCATGCAGGCGCGCCGGTCGGCGACAAACCAGGCTGTAAAGCCAGTTTGTAAAGCCTTCACAGACCCGATCGAAGCGAGCGCACGCCGGCGAACGGGGCGCCCCGACAGACGAAAAGGACGAGCGAGAGATGGACAGCCTGAATTCCGGATACAATTGGGAGCCGACGCCCGAGGGCGGCGAGGACTGGCCGGCGCCGGACTATGCGCCCGACCGCTGGGCGACGACGCGTCGCGACTACAGCCGCGCCGATGTGGAGAAGCTGCGCGGCTCGATCCAGATCCGCCACACGCTGGCCGAGCTGGGCGCCGAGAAGCTCTGGAAGCAGCTGCATGAGGAGCCCTACATCAACACGCTGGGCGCCTTTACCGGCTGCCAGGCGGTGCAGCATGTGCGCGCCGGGCTGAAGGCGATCTACCTGTCCGGCTGGCAGGTGGCGGCCGACGCCAACAACGCCGGCCAGATGTATCCGGACCAGTCGCTCTATCCGGTCTCCTCGGTCCCGCAGGTGGTGGAGCGCATCAACAACGCCTTCATCCGCCAGGACCAGATCCAGACCATGGAGCGTCTCGAGGGCCAGGAGACCGACGACATCGACTGGTTCGCGCCGATCGTGGCCGACGCGGAGGCCGGCTTCGGCGGCCCGCTCAACGTGTTCGAGCTGATGAAGGCGATGATCAAGGCCGGCGCGGCGGGCGTCCACTTCGAGGACCAGCTCGCCTCCGAGAAGAAGTGCGGCCATCTGGGCGGCAAGGTGCTGCTGCCGACGCAGCAGGCGGTGCGCAACCTGAACTCGGCGCGCCTCGCCGCCGACGTGATGGGCGTGCCGACCATCATCATGGCCCGCACCGACGCGGAGGCCGCGCGCCTGATGACCTCCGACGTGGACGAGCGCGACGCCCGCTTCCTGACCGGCGAGCGCACCACCGAGGGCTTCCACCGCATCACCGGCGGGGTCGAGATGGGCATCGCCCGCGGGCTCGCCTACGCGCCCTACGCCGACCTCTTGTGGATGGAGACCTCGACGCCGGACCTCGACGACGCCAAGGCCTTCGCCGAGGCGATCCGCAAGGAGTTCCCGGACCAGATGCTGGCCTACAACTGCTCGCCCTCCTTCAATTGGGCGAAGCATCTGGACCGTGCGACGATGGAGAAGTTCCAGCGCGAGCTGGGCGCGATGGGCTACAAGTTCCAGTTCATCACGCTGGCCGGCTTCCACAGCCTGAACTACGCCACCTTCGAGCTGGCGCGGGCCTACAAGGACCGCGGCATGGCCGGCTATTCCGAACTGCAGCAGGCCGAGTTCGCGGCCGAGGCCAACGGCTTCTCCGCCACCCGCCACCAGCACGAGGTGGGCGTCAGCTACTTCGACGCCGTCAACAACGCCACCGCGGCCGGCCTCAGCGCCACCACCGCGATGGCCGAGAGCACCGAGTCGGCCCAGTTCTGAGCCCCGGGAAACCGGGAGGGGTCGCCTTCCAGGGAGGGCGCGACAGGGTCCGCGATCGCATCGGCGAAGGCCGGGACCGGCCGGGGGGTTAGACCCGGACCTTCGCAGATCGCGGGCGCTTCAAGCGCTCTACTCGGCGAAACGCCCGTCGGACGGACTCCGGCGGGCGTTTCCTTTGCGCCAGAACCCGGATCGCGGGTGTGACCGCCGCCACAGCGCGCCGGCGCCGAAGCGTCTATCCTTTCCGCATCATTCGATCCGTCCGATCGCCCCGGACCGCCGGGCGGCGCCCTTGGAGAGGCCGCCGACCCGGAGCCCGGGGGCCGGACCCGAACCGAGGGGAGGTCCGTCATGCGCACCCTGTTCGATGTGGTTCAGCTTCCCGTCGGCGGCTACGGCGCCGCCGCCGCGCTTCTGATCTTCGGGCCGCTGTTGGCGTTGGCGTCTCTCTAGCGCGGTCGAGTCCCGTTGCGTGAGGTCCCTATTCCCTGTTCGTTGACTGATCCGCCTCCGCCCCCGATCGATCTTCGGATCGCTTCCGGGGGCGGAGGCGTCTTTTCGCGCGGCGCGCGCCCCGCATTCCGCGCTGGCCAAGCGGGCCGGGCTTCGCTATACAGCCGCTCGATGCGCCCGTAGCTCAGCTGGATAGAGCGTCGGCCTCCGGAGCCGAAGGTCAGAGGTTCGAATCCTCTCGGGCGCGCCATTCTCCTTTCAGTCGAATAGCGCGTCCCGGATCTTATGGGTTCGGACTTCGTCCGTTGGGGCACGCCATTCTCCTTTCAGTCGAATAGCGCGTCCCGGATTCTATGGGTTCGGACTTCGTCCGTTGGGGCGCGCCATTCTCCTTTCAGTCGAATAGCGCGTCCCGGATTCTATGGGTTCGGACTTCGTCCGTTGGGGCGCGCCATTCCTCCTGGGCTCGAAACGCTCTTCTGCGATCCCGAAGCGCATCGGCTGCGCCCACGCGTCCTTCTGCGACGTCCGGCGGCGCGGATGCGATGGCGCGCGGGCGCGGCGCGGGCTATGCGCGGAGGGTGGGCTCGTTGCGGGCCGTCCGGACGGGGGAAGGCGGATGCTGGAGGAGGCGAGGCGGCGCACGGCGGCGTTGCAGGGCCGGATGGCCGAAGCGGGGATCGAGCGCGCCGTGATCACGGACGAGAGCTCGATCGCCTATCTGGCCGGCTTCTGGGGTTATCTGGGGGTCGAGTTCGGGCGCCCGACGCTGCTCTTGGTGCCGGTCGAGGGGGCGCCGACGGTGATCACGCCCCTGATGGAAGCCGACATGGTCGCCGCCATGACCTGGGTCGAGGACGTGCGGCCGTGGGAGGATGCGGGGCCCCGCGGCTGGCCGGCCGTTCTGGGAGAGGCGCTCGGCGGCGCGCCGGCCGCGCTCGCGGTCGAGAAGCCCTCGCTGCCGGCGCCGGTGCGCAATCTGCTGGACGCGGCCTATCCCGAGACCCGGCTGGACGACGTCGCCCCGCTGATCGGCGCCTTGCGCAGGATCAAGAGCCCGCTGGAGGTCGACGTGATGCGCCAGGCGGGCCGCATCGCCGGCGCCATGATGCGCGCCGCGCACGAGTCGCTCGAAGAGGGCCGGCCGGAGTTTGAATCGGCGCTGGCCGTGATCGACGCCGGCACCCGCGCCGCCGCCGGCTTCCTGACCGACCGGGGCTGGGAGCGATTCGTCTCCCCCATGATCCACAATCTGCAGATCCTGCAGAGCGGCGAGGACGTGGCGATGGTGCACCGCCGCGCCGGCGTCAGACGGTATCGGCGCGGCGATCCGGTTTATTTCTGCTTCTGCAACATGGCGCAGTTCAAACAGTACAAGCTGGGCTTCGACCGCCTGTTCCACATCGGCCAACCGGACGACGAGGCCGCCGCCGTGCAGCAGGCCGCGATCGACGCGCAGCAGGCCGCCGTCGCCGCGATCCGCCCGGGCGTCGCGGCGGAGGATGTCGCGGAGGCCGCCGACGCCGTCTACCGCGCGCGCGGGCTGGCCAGCGGCTACCGCACCGGCCGGTCGATCGGCGTCGCCTATCTGGAGGCGCCGGAGCTGAAGCCGGGCGACCGGACGATCCTGCAGCCCGGCATGACCTTCGCGGTCGACGGCGGGGTGTCGGTGGACGGGCGTCTGGCGGGGCGCATCGGCGATTCCGTCGTGGTGACGGAGGACGGCTGCGACTATCTGACCGACTATCCGCGCGAAATCCTGACGGCCGGCCGTGGCTGACGCGAACCGTTCCCCCTTGGCCGATTCCCCTTCGGCCGACGGCCTCACCCTGGCCCTGGCGCAGACGCCGGGAGAGCTCGACGGAGTCGCGGCGCGGCTCGCCTGGTTGGAGCAGGCGGCGGCGCCGCTGGCCGCGCGGGGCGTCGACCTGCTGTTGCTGCCGGAGCTCTTCGCAAGCGGCTACAACGTCCCCGATCGGCTCGCCGCGGCGGCCGAGCCGGCCGACGGCCCGACCGCCCGGCGCATCGCCGCGCTGGCCGCGCGCTGCGGCCTGGCGATCCATTACGGCTATCCGGAAGCCGCCGGCGGGCGGCTTTACAACGCGGCCCAGTGCTTCGGGCCGGACGGCGTGCGCCTCGGCGGCCATCGCAAGCTGCTGCTGCCGCCCGGCTTCGAGGGCGAGAGCTTCGCGGCCGGGTCGGCCTGCACCCCCTTTCGCCATCGCGGGCTCACGATCGCGACGCTGATCTGCTACGATGTGGAGTTTCCCGAGACCGTGCGCCATGCGGCCGCGGCCGGCGCCGATCTGGTGCTGGTCCCGACGGCGCTGGCCGCAGAGTGGGCCGTGGTCGCACGCCGGATGGTCCCGACCCGCGCGCTGGAGAACGGCGTCTATCTCGCCTACGCCAACCATTGCGGGACGGAGGGCGATCTGCGCTATCTCGGCGAAAGCTGCATCGCGGCGCCGGACGGGCGCGACCTCGCCCGCGCCGGCGCAGGCCCGGAAATCCTGACCGCGCGCCTCACCCGCTCGGCCGTCGAGGCCGCGCGGCGCCGCCTGCCCTATCGCGCCGATCTGACGCGGCTGCGGTTCGGTTGAACGCCAGCCGTCGGGGAATCAGCCGCCCGTCGATCCACCCCTCGCCCACTCGTAAAAAGCGTGTTATTGTTTGATGCACGCATAGAGAGGGAAAGGGGAGTCGCCATGTCTCGGTCAGCCTGGATTTCATCGAGCGTCCGCCGTCTGCGCCGGGGCGCCGCGGCGGCGCTTCTGCTTACGCTGTCGGTCCTCATCCTGCCGGCGGCGGCGCTGGCGGAGAGCCTGACGGTCGGGCTTTACCCCTATGTGCCGCGCCTGCAGCAGTTCCAGGATGCGGTCACCGACGCCTGGGCGAAGGTCGAGCCCACCGTCCAGCTCAACTTTTTGACCACCAGCCAGTGGGACGGCGGCTACGACATGAACCCGCCCGCGAGTGCGGACGTGTTCGTCTTCGACGCCATGTTCCTGAACTATTTCCGCACCCAGGGCTATCTGGAGACCATCGCGGAGAGCGAGATTTCGAACCCCTCCGACTTCCTGCCTTACGCGCTGGACGGGGTGAAGACCGCGAGCGGCTATTCGGCGATCCCGCTCTTGGGCTGCACCAACATCCTGTTCTACCAGAAGACCGATGCGGCGGTCGCGAACGCGGACACGATCGACCAGCTCGACGCCGTCCTGGGGCAGTGCAGCTACACCAGCCAGATCCCGCCGGACCGGCGCGGGCTGATGATCGACATGGCGGGCGGCACGACCAACGCCTCGCTCTATCTCTATATCGAGGCGGGGATCGAGGATAAGTGGCCCGTCGCCCTGCCGCAGAGCGAGGCCGACCTCGATCCGACGGCGGTGGCGATCCAGCGCAAGATGCTGGCGATGGCGAGCTACTATAACGGCACCGAGGACCCGGGGTCCGAATACGGCCGCGCCAACTGGTACAGCCACGGCTGGGGCCGGGCGACGGTGGGCTTCACCGAATCCATGTCGGCGATGACCGAGGCGACGCGGCAGGCGACGGACTTCAAACTCTTCCCCGCCTCCAACAACACCGACGCGCCGAACCTGTTCTATTCCGACGTGATCGGGATCAACACGACCACGGCCTCGCGCGGGACCCGCGATCTGGCGGTGAAGCTGGCCGGCGTCATGGCGTCGAGCGAGGTGGTGGTGGCCAGCATCGGGCCGGGCGGCGGCTCCGCCTACCCGCAGTATCTGATGCCGGTGCGCACCAGCGTCTTCCAGACTCTCGGCCAGACCTTCCCGAAGTACCAGGACATGCAGACCCTGGTGAACACGTCGAACCCGGTGCTGTTCAGCCTGGATGCGGACGCCCGCAACTGGCTGAGCTCGATGAAGAACGTCATCAAGACCGAGGCGCGGGAGGATTACGCCTGCGGCTGCGACTTCGACGCGGTGCAGTCGATTCCGGACAACAGCGCCGCCGCGCCGGTCTGCCAGCAGACCTGTTCCGCGCACGGCGGCTGGAACGGCCAATGGACGAACCAGTACCCGGCCTCGCAAAGCGGCTCGGTCTGCGGCTGCAACGCCTGTCCGACCCCGGTCGCGGTGGACACGCTGGTCGCCACGCCGCGCGCCAACGATTGAGGCGTGCGGGCGCCCGCGCATTCACCTTCCGCCCGCGATGCGGTAGCCTGACGCTGAAGCGGTCGTCCGCGGGAGACGGCCTGCGGGAGACGGCGTCGGGAGGGCTGGCGCGGTGCGGGAGCTTGGGACGGAGTCCGCCCTGTTGCGGCGGGTCTGGGCGGTGTGGCGCGGTCTGCCGCGGCGCGGCGACCTGCCGCGGCGCGCCGACTTCTCGCCGACCCTGCTCGCGCCGGAGGACCTGCGCTACATCCTGCTGGTGGAGGTGATCGACGGCGGGCGGGACTTCGCATACCGCCTCGTCGGGACCGGCGTCGTCCAGGCGGTGGGGAAGGAATTCACCGGGCTGAAACTCTCGGAGCATCTCGACGAACACGAGGTGCCGGAACTGTTCGCCGACTATCGCCGTGCGGTCCAGCAACGGACCCCCACCCTGTTCCAGGGCGGCATGCTGCGCTTCGACAAGGACTGGATGGCCTATGAGCGGTTGAGCCTGCCCCTGGTCGACGACGGCGGTCGGGTGTCTGTCCTGCTGGGCGCCGCGGATTTCGGGCCGATCGATCCGCCCGCCGGCGGCAGACCCCTGGGATAGCCGGCTCTGGAGACCCCCGCAGCGCCCGCGGCGTCGGCGCCGGATTTGACAAGCGGCCCCCGGCCGCGCTCAATCCCCGCCGACAGAGACGCGCGCCGCCGGGCGCGCCGGGACGCGACCAGGGAGCGAGCCAGCATGAAAGCCATTCTGATCACCAAGGACGACGACGCCTATGCGGCCGCGCTGAGCGATGTGGACGCGGCCGATCTGCCCGAGGGCGACGTGACGGTGCGGGTCGCCTACTCGACGCTCAACTATAAGGACAGCCTGGCGATCACCGGCAAATCGCCGGTCGTGCGCAAGTTTCCGATGGTCCCCGGCATCGACCTCGCCGGGGAGGTGACGGAAAGCGGCCATCCCGACTATGCGCCCGGCGACAAGGTGGTGCTGAACGGCTGGGGCGTGGGCGAGGTGCATTGGGGCGGGCTCGCCCAGACGGCGCGGCTCAAGGGCGATTGGCTGATCAAGCTGCCGGACGCCTTCAGCGAGCAACAGGCCATGGCGATCGGCACGGCGGGCTATACGGCCGCGCTGTGCGTGCTGGCGCTGGCCGATCACGGGATCGCGCCGGACCGGGGCGACGTCGTGGTGACCGGCGCCGCGGGCGGCGTCGGCAGCGTGGCGATCGCGCTCCTGGCCAAGCGCGGCTATCGCGTCGTCGCCTCCTCCGGCCGGCCGGAGGAGCAGGCGGAGTATCTCAAAGGGCTCGGCGCGGCGGAGGTGATCGACCGCGCCGAACTGGCGGAGAAATCCAAGCCGCTCGCCAAGGAGCGCTGGGCCGGCGCGGTGGACGCCGTCGGCTCCCAGACGCTGGCGAGCCTGCTCGCCACCACCAAATACGGCGGGACTGTCGCGGCCTGCGGCCTCGCCGGCGGCTTCGACCTGCCGGCGACCGTCATGCCCTTCATCCTGCGCGGGGTGACGCTGGCCGGGGTGGACAGCGTCTATTGTCCGCAGCCGCGCCGTGCCGAGGCGTGGGCGCTGCTGGCGGAGGAGCTCGATCCGGCCGTGCTGGAGCGCATGACGCAGGTGATCCCGCTGGCCGAGGCGATCGGGACGGCGTCCGACCAATTGGCCGGCCGGGTGCACGGCCGGGTGGTGGTCGATGTAAACGCTTGAGCCCGCAGGCCGGCGGCGGCGCTCACGCCGCCAGCCGGACCTCCGGGTCGGCGAGCGCCGCCGCGGGCGGGCTCTCCCCGGCGGCCAGCAGCTTGCGCGCGTCCATGAAGTCGCGCGGGCGGTTGACCGCTTCGACGCAGGCCAGGCTCTCCCCGGCGAAGCCCAAGAGGCTGAACCGGCCGGAGCCCGGATCGCCGCGCGCCACCCAACGGTCGACGCCGAGCGACAGGCCGGCGATCTGCAGCTTGTCGGCGCCCTGATCGCTCCAGAACCAGGGCAGGGCGTCATAGGCGGCGGGCGCATCCTGCGCGCCGCTCGAATGGGTGGCGAGACCGGCGGCCAGGAAGCGCGCCTGATCGACCGCATTCTGCACGGATTCCAGCCGGACGCGCATTTGGTCGGGCGCCCAGGGCGAGGGGAAGGCCGCGCAGTCGCCGAGCGCATGGATCGCCGGATCCTCGGTCGCGAGCTTTGCGTCGACGGCGACCCCGCCGGCCCACCGATCCAACCCCAGCCCCGCCGCCTCGGCCAGTTCGGTTCGCGGTTGCGCGCCGATCGCGCTCACCAGCAGATCGCAGGCGATCGTCTCCCCATCCCCCAGCCGGACCGCCGCGATGCGGCCGTCGGCGCGCTCCACCGCCTCGATCCGGGCGTCGAGCCGGACCGCGACGCCCGCCGCCCGGTGGCGCGCGAGGAAGAAGTCCGAGACCGCCGGCGAGACGCTGCGCGCCATCAGCCGGGGGCCGGCCTCGACCAGCGTGGTCGCGATCCCCGCCGCAGCCGCGTGGGCCGCGATCTCCAACCCGATCAGCCCGCCGCCCGCGATCGCCAGCCGCCGCGCCGCGGCGAGCGCCGGGATCAGCGCGCGCGCGTCGGCGAGGCTGCGCAGCGTGAAGAGGCCGGCCGCCGGGGTCGCAAGGTCGGCCGGGACGAAGGGCGCCGGCGCGGCGCGCGCCCCGGTCGCCAGCACCAACCGGTCGTAGGCGAGGCGCTCTCCCGTCGCGGTCTCGACCCGCCGGGCCCGGCGGTCGATCGCCGTCGCGCGCACGCCGAGCCGGAGCGAGACGCCCGCCTTCTCATAGGCGGGGAGCGCGCGCAGCAGCGGCGGCGGCGCGTCGGCCGCACCGCTCAGATAGGCCTTCGAGAGCGGCGGGCGCTGATAGGGCGGCGCGTCCTCGGCCGAGAGCAGCAGGATCTCGCCCGCATGGCCCTTGGCGCGCAGATCGACGGCGAGCTGCGCGCCGCCATGGCCGGCGCCGAGGATGACGACGCGCGCGTCGGAGGGCAGGGTGGACATGGCCGCGCGGCGCTTCAGGTCTGCGCCTCGGGCAGGCGCAGCACCAGACCGTCGGGCGCGTCGTCGATCGCGATCTGGCAGCTCAGCCGGCTGGTGGGTCCGCGCGCACAGGCGGTTCCGTCGAGCAGTTCGTCCTCCATCTCGCCGCGCGCCGGAAGGCGGCCGAAGAAGGCCTCGTCGACATAGACGTGGCAGGTGGCGCAGCTGCAGGAGCCGCCGCACTCCGCGACGATCCCGTCGATCCCGTTCGAGACCGCGGCCTCCATCACGCTCGCCGCGCCGTCGGCGTCCACCTCGGTGCGGGTTCCGTCGGGGGCGATGAAGATCAGGGTCGGCATATCGAACCTCTCCTTGAAGGCGGGACCGCGGCGGGCGCGGCGGGCGCGGTCAACTGAACAGATAGCTCGGCAGCCAGGTCCCGAGCTGCGGGAACAGCGCCAGCAGGGAAAGCGCCAGGAGCTGCAGACCGATGAAAGGCGCGACCCCGCGATACATGGCCTGGGTGCGGACCGTGTCCGGCGCCACACCGCGAAGGAAGAACAGCGCGAAGCCGAAGGGCGGCGTCAGGAAGCTGGTCTGCAGATTGACCGCGATCATCACGCCGAGCCAGACCGGGTCGGCCCCCATCAGGATCAAGGCCGGCCCGACGATCGGCACCAGGATGAAGATGATCTCCAGGAAATCCAGGAAGAAGCCCATGACGAACATCAGCGCCATGACGAAGATCATCGCGCCGGTCAATCCGCCGGGCAGCCCTTCCAAGAGGCCGTGCACCATCTCCTCGCCGCCGAGCCCGCGGAAGGTCAGCGAGAACAGGCTGGCGCCGATCAGAATGGCGAAGACCATGGCGGTGATCCGCGCGGTGCGGAACACCACCGGCGTCAGCACCGACCCCCGGAACGCGATCCAGAAGGCCAGCGCGATCGCCAGCGCGACCAGCGCGATCAGCGCGAAGGAGAGCCACATGGCGGCCTGATCGAGGACGCTCACCTCCTCGCGGAAGAAGCGCAGGTCGAAGAAGCCGTTCATGATCATGAGGCCGATCGCGGCGGCGACGCCGGCCAGCATGATCGGGGCCAGGTCCGGCCGCGCGCGCAGGCCCGCCAGCAGCGTCGCGCCCACGGCGCCGACGCCGGCGGCCTCGGTCGGGGTCGCGATCCCGCCCAGGATCGAGCCGAGCACGGCGACGATCAGCGCCGACGGGGCGACCAGCGCGTGCAGGATCAGACGCGTGCGCTCCTGCGGGCTCAGGCGCTCGTGCGCCTCGTCCACCACGGCCGGCGGGCAGCGCTCGGGCTGCACGCGCGAGACGAAGAAGACGTAGGCGAGATAGAGCCCGACCAGCATCAGCCCGGGGATCAGCGAGCCCGCGAAGAGATCCCCGACGCCGACCGACTTGCCGGCGAAATTGCCCGCCTTCAGATTGGCCTGCTGGTTGGCGTAGGTCAGGATGTCGCCCAGGAAGACCAGCACGATGGAGGGCGGGATCACCTGACCCAGCGTCCCGGCGGCGCAGATCGTGCCGGTCGACAGGCGTGCGTCATAGCCGTATTTCAGCATCACCGGCAGCGCGAGCAGCCCCATGGTAACCACCGTGGCGCCGACGATGCCGGTCGAGGCCGCCATCAGCATGCCCACCAGGATGACCGAGAAGGCGAGCCCCCCGCGCGCGCCGCGGAACAGCCGCGCCATTGAGCTGAGCAGGTCCTCCGCGACCCGGGAGCGCTCGAGCATCAACCCCATATAGATGAACAGCGGCGCGGCGACGACGACCTCGTTCGACATCACGCCGAACATGCGCTGCGGGAAGAAGTTGAGCTGACGCAGCTCGAACACGCCCATCATGTCGCCGATCGCGGCGAAGGCGAGCGCCGTCCCCGCCAGCGTGAAGGCGACCGGAAAGCCCGTCAGCATCAGCACGCAGACGGTGAGGAACATCAGCAGTTCGAGATAGACGGAGATCACGACGCGCTCTCTTCATGGCGGGCGTGGCGCTCGACGGGCGTCGGCGGCGCCTCGCCTGTCAGCAGCGTGCGCAGGTTCTTGAGCAGGAAGGACAGACCCTGCACCGCCAGAACGGCGACGAACACCAGGATGAAACTCTTCAGGACGTAGAGGAACGGCAGGCCGGCGATCTCGTTCGAGCCTTCGCCGAGCCGCCAGGAACGCAGCACGTAGGGATAGCCGCGCGTCCAGATCAGCCACAGCACCGGCCCCAGCAGGAAGACGCAGCCCAGCATGTTGACCGCCGCCTGCGCCCGCGGGCTCATGCCGCGGTAGAAGATGTCGACGCGCACATGCTCGTCATGCATCAGCGCCCAGCCGGCGGCGCCGGTCAGCACCATGGCGAAGGCGTAGAGCACCGATTCGTAAAGCGCGATCAGGCTGACGCCGTAGACGTAGCGGGTGACCACGTTGACGAAGGTCACCACCACCATGAACAGCACCAGCCAGGCGATCGCCTTGCCGAAGAGCGCGGTCGCCGCGTCGAGCGTCGCGATCAGGGCGTTGAGGAGGCGCACGGGACAGGAACTCCGATCAGCGTCCCGGATGGACCGCGGACAGGGGGGCGCCCCGCCGCCGACGGCTTGCGGCCGACGGCGGCGGGGCGGAAAGAACCGCCGGGCGCCACGTTACGCGCCGGCTTCGAAGGCGACCTTTCGGGCCTTGTAGAGCGGATAGTCCACGAGCGCCGAATATTCCATCGCGTCGTCGCGATAGGCCTTCCAGCTCGCGTAGATCTCCTTCGCGTAGTCGTCGGTGTCGGCCAATTCCGCGATGACCTCCCGGCCGGCCTTGGCGAGCGCGAGGATAACGTCGTCCGGATAGGTGCGGACGTCGACATTGTGCTCATTGCGAAGGGTCTGCATGTACTTCGCGTTGTAATAGGGCCATTCGCCGATGTTGATCGAGTTCGCCGACTGCGCCGCATGCTGCATGATCTTCTGCTGCGCCGGGGTCAGGGAGTCGAACAGCTCCGCGTTGATCCCGATCTCGCCGGCGCTGTTCACCTCCTGCCAGCCCGGCGTGTAATAGTATTTCGCGTGCTGCTGGAAGCCGTTGGCGCTGTCGAGCCAGGCGCAGCACAGCTCGGTCGCGTCGATCGCGCCGGACTGCAGCGAGGCGAAGATCTCCTGCGGGGCGATCATGACCGCGCTGGCCCCGACCCGGCGCATCACCTCGCCGGCGATGCCGGACGAGCGCATCTTCAGGCCCTTGAAGTCGTCCAGGCTGGTAATCTCGCTGTTGAACCAGCCGGCCATCTGCGTGCCGGTCTGGCCGCAGGTGAACGCCTGCAGGTTGAACAGGTCGCGATAGGCCTTGTTCTGAAGCTCCTGCCCCCCGCCGTGATACATCCAGGCGCAATGCTCCATGGCGTTGAGCCCGAAGGGGACGAGGCCGAAGAAGGTCGCCGGCTGCCACTTGCCCGCCATGAACATCGGCGAGGCGTGATAGCAGTCCGCCGTGCCCTGGCCGACCGCGTCGAACACCTCGAAGGTGCCGACCAGCTCGCCCGCCGCATGGACCTTGATGGCGATCTCGCCGTCGGAGAGCTCCTCGACGAATTTCGAGAAATTATAGGCGATCGAGGCGAGGCCCGGGAAATTGTGCGGCCAGGCCATGACCATCGTCAGCTCGCGCTTGGCCTGCGCGATCGCGGGCGCGGACAGCGTCGCCGCGGCCGCCGCGCCGGCGCCGGCCGCGAGCGAGGTCTTGAAGAAGTTCCGGCGATTGATGCTCATCGTGCGTTTCTCCCAGTTTTCCAAAGGGCCGCCGGCATGCGGCCGTCGTCTCAGGCGCCCGCGGCGGACGGCGGTCATGGCGACGGAGGGGAAAGCGGCCCGCATGGCCGCCCGGTAGGGCCTTGCTCCCAATCCCGCCGCCGGCCTCCCGCGCCCGGATAGGGTTCCGGGATCGCGGTCGCGACCGGCTCGATCCGCGGGGCGTTCTGACGCGCCCCTGTCCGCAGAACGAAGTTTACCGAACAAACGTTTGCTCAAAAAATAATTGCGGGAATCCGCCGCGCCCGCAACAGAAAAGTTCGCGCGCCCCCCAAGCCCCGGTCAAGCGCTTGACCCGGCGCGATGTCTCGGCCCCCGCGCGCTCCGCCTTGACAGCGGCGCGGGGAGCGATGGATCATTCAAACAATCGTTTGTTCGAGCTCAGGCGTCATCGGGCCGCGCCGTCAGGCCGCCCGGACGCGCCGTCAGGAGGAAGCGCCATGTCCGCAGCCCAAGCCGCCGGGCCCGCCGCATCGTCCCCCGCATCGTCCCCCGCACCGTCCCCCCCATCGTCCCCCGCAGCGCCGGACGCCGACGCGCGCAGGGCGCCCCGCGCGATGTCGGAGGCGGAGTGGTCGACGCGCATCGACCTCGCCGCCTGCTACCGGCTGATCGCGCATTTCGGGATGGACGATCTGATCTACACCCACATCTCCGCCCGCGCGCCCGGACCGGACGAGCATTTTCTGCTCAACCCCTTCGGCCTGCTCTATGAGGAGGTGACGGCCTCCAATCTGGTGAAGGTCGATCTCGACGGGCGCATCGTCGAGGAGGGCGCGGACCCGATCAACCCGGCCGGCTTCGTCATCCATTCCTGCGTGCACCGGGCGCGGCCCGATCTGACCTGCGTCATCCACACCCACACGACGGCCGGCGTCGGGGTCTCGGCCCAGGCCGACGGGCTGTTGCCGATCAGCCAGACGGCGCTCCTGTACAAGGATCTGATCGGCTACCACGACTATGAGGGCCTCGCGCTCAACTTGGCGGAGCAGGAGCGTCTGGTCGCCGATCTCGGGCACAGGAAGCAGTTGCTGATCCTGCGCAATCACGGGCTCCTGGCCTGCGGGCGCAGCATCCCGGAGGCCTTCGTCATGATGTATTATCTGGAGCAGGCCTGCCGGATCCAGATCGCGGCCCAGGCCGGCGGCGCGCTGAAGACCCCGCCGAAAGAGGTGCAGGATCTGGCGCACGATCAGGCGATGGGCGGGCTGGGCGCCGCGCTCGGAACCCGGGAGTTCGCCGCGTTGAAACGCCGGCTCGACCGGCTGGGACAGGTCTACGCGGTCTGAAGGGGGCGGCCAATGGGGGCGGCCAGTGGGGGCGGCGAATGGGGGCGGCGAATGGGGGCGGCGCTCAGTCCGCCTTGATCTCGCGCGCCTCGTCGGCAAGCATGATCGGAATGCCGTCGCGGATCGGATAGGCGAGCCCCGCCTGGCGCGAGATCAGCTCCTGCGCCTCGGAATCATACTCCAGCGGCCCGTGCGTCACCGGGCAGACCAGGAATTCGAGCAGCTTCGGGTCGATGTCTCCGGCGCCGTCGGTCATGGCGTCTGGGCTCCTCCGCAGGGGGCGTCAGGGGCTATTGCTTGGCCTTGTCGCCGCCGCCGCCGCCGGTGTCAAGGACCGCCATCTCGACCAGCGCGGTCAACACCTCGGCGCGCTCCGGCAGCGACGGGGCCTCCAGCAGCGCCTGCTTCTCCGACGCCTCGAAGGGGCAGATCATGGCGAGCGAGTTGACCAGACGCTCGTCCGGCGTTTCGTTCAAGGCGTCCCAACTCGCCTCGATCTGCTGCGCCTTGAAGAAGGCCTTCAGCCCCTTGAACAGCTTGGTGCGCGGGACCGCGCCGTGCGGCGCCTCCTCCAGGTCGCGCTCGAAGCCCGCCCAGTCCGGGCGCACCCGGCGATAGCCGCGGGTCGTCGCCAGCTCCTCCGTCACATGGAAGCGCGCCACGCCCTTGAGCGAGATCAGGAAGCGGCCGTCGTCGGTTTCCTCGAACGCGATGATGCGCCCGGCGCAACCGGTCTCGTAGAGCGGCGGCTCCCGGTCGGAGCGCGCGGGCGGCGCGGACGGCTGGATCATGCCGATCATCCGATCCGCCTTCAGCGCATCCTCGATCATGTTGAGGTAGCGCGGCTCGAAGATGTTGAGCGGCAACAGCCCCCGCGGCAGCAGCAGCACCCCGTCGAGCGGAAAGACCGGCAGGGACTGTGGCAGTTGCTCGAAGCTCGGATCGAATCGGCTCATCTCGGGCGCGTCGCCCCTTTCTGTCATTCCCCGCCGCCCCCCGGGCTTCGGGGGCGCCGCGCGGCGCCGCTAGCTGAACAGCAGCGAGGAGAGGCGTCGCCGCCCGCTCGCCACCAGCGGGTCGGTCGGCCCCAGCGCCTCGAAGATCTTCAGGAGCTGAAGGCGCGCCGCGCCCTCGTTCCACTCCCTGTTGTGCATCAGGATCTCCAGCAGATCGTCGATCGCCGCCTCATTCTCGCCGATCGCCGCTTCCGCCTCGGCCAGTTCGAATCGCGCCTGATGGTCGCGCGGATCGGCGGCGACCTTGGCCTTCAGCGCCTCGATCTTGCCGGCGGCCTCGCCGGCCTTTTCGGCCAGCTCCAGCGCGGCGCGCACGCGGTCGACCTCGCCCGCGATTTCCGGACGGGAGGCCGCATCCTGCGGAATGCCGTCCAGGATTTCGCGGGCGGCCTCGATTTCGCCCAGCTTGGCGTAGGCGCCGGCCAGCTTGGCCTGCACCTTGGCGTTCTCCGGGCGATGCTCAAGCACCTGGCCGTAGATCGCGGCCGCAGTCGCGTGATCGCCCGCCGCGGCGGCCTGATCGGCCTGCTCCAGCGCCTCGTCGATCGCGGCCGCCTCGTCTCCGTCGGCGCCGCCGCCCAACTGGTCGGCGACCGCCGCCAGTTTGCTCACGAACTCCTTCACCTGGCTGTCCGGCAGCGCGCCCTGGAAGCCGTCCACCGGTCGGCCGCCGGCGAAGGCGTAGACCGTCGGGATCGACTGGATGCGCAACTGCTGGGCGATGCCCGGATTGCGGTCGACGTCGATCTTGACCAGCTTCACCTTGCCGCCGGCCGACTGGACCGCGGCTTCGAGGGCGGGGGTGAGCTGCTTGCACGGCCCGCACCAGGTCGCCCAGAAATCGACGATCACCGGGACCGACATCGAGGCGTCGAGCACGTCCTGCGCGAAACTCGCCTCGCTGCCGTCGCTGATGACCGGCCCGGCGGGCGCGCTGGACGGCGCCGGCGCCGCCTCGCCTTGGCCCAGGCCGACGAGCCCTTCGGCCGGCGCCGCCTCGGCAGGGCCGGCGCCCAGCGTTTGCGGCCCCGCGGGCCCGGGTTTCGGTTGTCCGAAAATCGTATCCGACATCTCGTCCACTCGCCTCCTCGATCGGCGGCGGCGCGGCTTCCCCCCACGCGCGTCTCGCCCGCGGGACGGATCGCTGGGTCCCGCGTCCAACCCGGGTCCGGGCCGACGGTCCTCGACGCGCCGGCTTGCGGTCCCGAAATGCTTCGGCTCTCTCGCCTATTAGATATTCCCGGCGCCCGGCGAAACAAGGCGCGGGCGGTCCCGCCTCAGCTCTCCGGCGCCAGCGGCGCGCCGAAATCGACGATCTCCGCGTCGTACCCCTCGGCGGCGACGAAGCGCTTCAGGTCCTGCGCCGGAATGCGCGTCGTCTTGTCGTTGCGCAAGGGATGCGCGTTGACGTGGTCATGATCGAAGATCCCGGCGTCGAGCACGACGCTCAGGCGTTTGTCGACGTCGTTGAGGATCGCGAACGGCGTCACCGCGCCCGGGATCACGCCGCAGACCGCCATCAGCAGATCGGCGTCGCCGAAGCTGAGCGAGCCCTGCGCGCCCAGGCGCTTCTTCAGCGCCTTCAAATCGACCTGCCGGTCCTCCAGCACGGTGACCAGCCAGAGCCGCTTCTTCTTGTCGCGCAGGAACAGATTCTTCACATGCGCGCCGCCGAGCTGCCCGCGGAGGGTCTGGCTCTCCTCCACCGTGAAGACCGGGTCGTGCGCGACCGTCTCGTGCGGGATGGCGAGCGCGTCGAGACGCGCCAACAGATCGTCTTCTCCAAGCGGCATGGGTGGTTCTCCTCGACGGGCCTCCCTTGGGTGCGGGCCGCTTGTAGCCCCGCACGCGCCTGGGTGCAAACCGGGGCGCAAATCCGGGAGCGGCGGCCCGGGGCCGCGCGCGCCCGGGGCGCGCGAATTCGAGGCTTGCAAAGCCTTTGCCCGCTCTTTATATAGCCGGCCGTCGGTTCAGGCGGCGCAATGCGCCGGGGTCGACGCGCAAGAACTGGATCATGCGGGCGTAGCTCAGGGGTAGAGCACAACCTTGCCAAGGTTGGGGTCGTGAGTTCGAATCTCATCGCCCGCTCCAGTTTTCCCACCGGACATCTCATACGACGCAAGCCAGCGCCCCAGCGCGCATCGCCCGCGTCGTCGCATCGCCCGCGTCTTCGCATCGCCCCGAAAGCGCCGCTGGCGGGGCGTCCCGAGTCGGTGTAGGACCGAGCGCATGGCGCTCTATCGTGCGATCGCGACCGTCGGCGGCTGGACCATGGGCAGCCGGATCCTGGGCTTCGTCCGGGACGTCCTGATCGCCAACGTCCTGGGCGCCGGCCTGGTCACCGACGCCTTCTTCATCGCTTTCAAGTTCCCCAATCTGTTCCGCCGGCTGTTCGGCGAGGGGGCGATGAACGCCGCCTTCGTGCCGCTCTATTCGCGCCGACTGGAGCGCGGGCCGGAGGACGGGCCCGAGGACGGGCCTGAGGAGGGACCGGAGGTCGCGCGCGCCTTCGCCGGCGAGGTCGCCTCCGTCCTGACCCTCTTCATGATCGCGCTGACGATCCTCGCCATGGGCGCCATGCCCTGGATCATGAGCGCCATCGCGCCCGGCTTCCGCGACGATCCGGCCAAATTCGCGCTGACCGTGGAGTTGGGGCGGATCGCCTTTCCCTATCTGCTGTTCATGACGCTTTCGGCCCTGCTGGCGGGCGTTCTGAACGCGCACGGCCGCTTCGCCGCCGCCGCGGCCGCGCCGATCCTGCTGAATGTCGTGCTGATCTCCGCCCTGGTTCTGATCCATCTGGGGGCGATCCCGGCGCCCGGTCCAGGACTGGCCTACGGCGTGGCGCTGGCGGGCGCGCTGCAGTTCGCGATGCTGGCGCTGGCGGCCAAGAAGGCCGGCGTGCTGCCCCGCGTGCCGCGCCCGCGCCTGACGCCCGGCGTGCGCCGGCTCGTCGTGCTGATGGTGCCGGGCGTCGCGGGCGCCGGCGTCGTGCAGATCAACGTCATGATCGGCGACGTGCTGGCGAGCTTCCTGGCCGAGGGCTCGGTCAGCTATCTCTATTACGCCGACCGGGTGAACCAACTGCCGCTGGGCGTGATCGGGGTGGCGGTCGGCATCGCGCTGCTGCCGCTGCTCTCGCGCCAACTGAAGGCGGGGGAGACGGAGGCGGCGGCCGGCAGCATGAACCGGGCGCTCGAGATCTCGCTGCTGCTGACGCTGCCCGCCGCGGCGGCGCTGATCGCGATTCCGGACGCGATCGTCGTCACGCTCTTCGAACGCGGGGCCTTCGGGCCGGAGGCCGCGGCGGCGACGGCGGACGCCCTGCGCGCCTTCGCGATCGGCCTGCCGGCCTATGTGCTGATCAAGGCGCTGTCGCCCGGCTTCTGGGCGCGCGAGGACACCAAGACCCCGGTGCAGATCGCCGCCGCGGCGGTGATCCTGAACGTCGCGCTGGCGCTCGCGCTGATGGGGCCGCTCGCCCACGCCGGGATCGCGCTCGCCACCGCGGTCACCGCCTGGGCCAATGCGGGCGCGCTGGCGCTGTTGCTGCACCGGCGCGGGCTATTCCGGGCGGACGCGCGGCTCGCCGGCCGGGTTCCGCGCATGCTGCTCGCCGCGGCCCTGATGGCGGCGGCGCTGACCGGGGGGGCGCTGCTGCTCGAGCCCTGGCTGGCGCCGCCGGGGATCCTGCGCATTCCCGCGCTGGCGGTCCTGGTCGGCGGCGGGGCGCTGGTCTATTTCGCCGCCGGCCAGCTCTTCGGCGCGGCGCGCCTGGGCGAGGTGACGCGCCTGCTGCGCCGGCCCGCCGCGAAGACCGGGGGGGAGGGCCCGTGAGCGACGCCCCCGCCCTCTTCACCATCGCGCCGACGCGGCCCTTCGTCGACGCGCTCGCCGCCGGCTTGCTGGCGGAGGCGGAGGCGAGCCCGCGGGGCGCCGAGGCGCTGGCCGACCTGCTGGTCCTGCTGCCGACCCGGCGCGCCTGCCGGGCGCTGCGCGAGGCCTTCCTGCGCGCCAGCGAGGGACGCGCCCTGCTGCTGCCGCGCATGCGCCCGATCGGCGACGTGGACGAGGAGGAGCTGGGCCTCGCCGCCGCCGGCGACCCCGCCGCCGCGACGGCGGAGCTGATCGACCTGCCGCCGGCGATCGACGCCACCCGGCGGCGCTTCCTGCTGGCGCGGCTGATCCTGGCCGCGCCCGACCTGTCGGGCCCAAACCGGGCGGGCCCAAATCGGGCGGGCGCGCAGGGACGCGAGCGAGGCGGCGCGCCGTCGCCCGACCGGGCGCTGATGCTGGCCGACGAACTGGCCCGGCTGCTCGACCAGACGCAGACGGAGGGGCTGAGCCTCGACGCCGTCGCCGGGCTGGTGCCCGACCTCTACGCCGACCATTGGCGGATGACGGTCGAGTTTCTGAAGATCCTGAGCGAGCGCTGGCCGGATCTGCTGGGCGCGATCGGCGCGCTCGACCCGGCCGAGCGGCGCAACCGCCTGCTGGACGCGCAGGCCGCCGCCTGGACCGAGCGCCCGCCCGACTTCCCGATTCTCGCCGCCGGCTCCACCGGCTCGATCCCGGCGACGGCGCGGCTGCTCGCGGCGGTCGCGCGCCTGCCGCAGGGCCGGGTGGTGCTGCCCGGTCTCGACCGCCGGCTGTCGGAGGCGGACTGGGCGGCCGTCGGCGACGATCCCAGCCACCCGCAGCACGGCCTCAACCGCCTGCTCGCCGCGATCGGCGTCGAGCGCGCGGCCGTATCGGATTGGCCGGGCGGCGAGGACGAGGCCGGAGGCGCAGCCCGGGCGGCGCGCGCCGCGCTGGTGGCGGAGGCGCTGCGCCCGGCTGCGACCACCGCCGCCTGGGCGCAGGCGTCCGATCTTCCGGCGGAAAGCGTCGACGGCCTCGCCTGGCTGGAGGCGCCGAGCGCGGCGACGGAGGCCGGCGCCGTCGCGCTGGCCCTGCGCCAGGCGTTGGAGACCGACGGCCGCACCGCCGCCCTGGTGACGCCGGACCGCAACCTCGCGCGCCGCGTCGCCGCCGCGCTGGCCCGCTGGGGGATCGCGGTGGACGATTCCGCGGGCCGGCCGCTTGCCGGGACGCCGGCGGGCGTCTTCGCGCGCCTGGTCGCGGAAGCCGCGCTGACCGGCTTCGCGCCGATCCCGCTTCTGGCCCTGTGCAAGCATCCGCTGGCGGGACTCGGCCTGGCCCCGGCGGCGCTGCGGCGCGAGATCCGCTATCTGGAGCGCGCGCTGCTGCGCGGACCGAAGCCGGGTCCGGGCGCACGCGGTCTGCGCGCCGCGCTGGCCGAGGCCGAAGGCGACCGGTTCAAGAGCCGCTGGCTCGACGCGCCCCGGGTGGAGGCGCTGATCGCGCGGATCGAGGCGGCGCTGGAGCCGCTGCGCGACATCCTGGCGGCGGGCCGCACGGCCCCGCTGGACGCGCTGATCGACGCCCACATCGCCGCGGCGGAGGCGGTCGCGGCGAGCGACGCGGCGCCCGGCGCCGAGCGCCTATGGCGCGGCGAGGACGGCGAGGCGCTGGCCGAGCGGCTGGCCGAATGCCTGGAGGCCGCGCGGGCCGACGGCGCGCTGCCGCCGATCCCCGGCGGCGACTATCCCGCGGTGCTCGAAGCGCTGCTCGCCGGGGCGGTCGTGCGGCCGGCCTACGGCCGCCATCCGCGGGTCTTCATCTGGGGGCCGTTGGAGGCGCGGCTGCAGCATGCGGACCTCGTCGTGCTCGGCGGGTTGAACGAGGGGACCTGGCCGCCGGAGCCGGAGGCCGACCCCTGGATGTCGCGTCCGATGCGCCGCGATTTCGGCCTGCCCGCGCTGGAGCGGCGGATCGGGCTCGCCGCGCATGATTTCGCGCAGGCCTTCGCGGCGCCGCAGGTGCTGTTGAGCCGCGCGGCCAAGGTCGACGGCCAACCCACGGTGGCGAGCCGCTGGCTGGAGCGGCTGGGCGTTGTGCTGGCGCGCGCGGGCCTGTCGGACCGGCTGGCGGCGAACCGGGGCTGGGCCGCCGACCTGCTGGCCTGGGACCGGAGCCTGCACGAGCAGGAGCGCGGCCCCCCGCTGCCGCCGCCGGCGCCGCGCCCGCCGGTCGCGGCCCGGCCGCGCAGCCTCTCCGTCACCCGGGTCGAGGCCTGGCTGCGCGATCCCTATGCGATCTTCGCCGAGCGCATCCTGGGGCTCTCCCGGCTGGACGACATCGACGCGGATTTCGGCGCGGCCGAGCGCGGCCAATTCATCCACGACGCGCTCGACCGCTTCCTGCGCGCCTGCCCGCCGGAGCGCCCGCTGCCGGCGGCGGAGGAGGCGCTGGCCCTGCTGCTGCGCTGCGGGGAGGAGGCGTTCGGTCCCCACGCGCTCGACCGGGCCGAGGTCCGCGCCTTCTGGTGGCCGCGCTTCGAGCGGATCGCACGCTGGTTCCTGGCGACCGAGACGGACCGGCGCGAGCAGGAGGGGCTGGTGCACAGCGCGACCGAGATCCGCGGGGAGCTGACGGTCGACGGACCGGCCGGCCCCTTCCGCCTGAGCGCCACCGCCGACCGGATCGACCTGAAGCACGGCGGCGGTTACGCCATTCTCGACTACAAGACCGGTCAACCGCCGAGCGCCAAGGAGCTGGGTGCCGGCTACGCCCCGCAACTGCCCTTGGAGGCCGCGATGGCGGAAGCCGGGGCCTTCCCCGGCCTGGCGCCCGGCGCGGTGGTGGAGCTCGCCTTCTGGCGACTGTCCGGCGGCGATCCGCCGGGCGAGGTGAAGGCCCCGAAGCTCGATGTCGAGGCCGCGGCCCGGGACGCCCGCGCCGGGCTAGAGCGCCTGGTCGCCGCCTTCGACGACCCGGAGCGCCCCTACACCGCGCTGCCGCGCCCGGCGCGCGCCCCGCGCTTCAACGACTACCAGCATCTGGCCCGCATCGCCGAATGGGCGCGCGCCGACTTCGGCGCGGGGGAGGGGTGATGGCGGCGGGCGAACGTCTCGTCCTTCGAGACGGCGCCGATGCGCCTCTTCAGGATGAGGGCTTGGTGCGGCGCGGTCTGCGCCCGGAGAATGAGGGCTCTACGTGGTGCGGTCTGCGGCCTCAGGATGAGGGTTTGGCGCTGCGCGGTTTGCCTCTTCAGGGCGAGGCCTTGGCGCCTTCGCATATCGCTCAACGCCCTCATCCTGAGGAGGCGCGAAGCGCCGTCTCGAAGAAGCGGACGCCGGCCCCATGACTGACCTCGCCCCCACCGCCGTGCAGCAGCGCGCCGCCGACCGGAGCGCCAGCGTCTGGGTCGAGGCCAACGCGGGCAGCGGCAAGACCAAGGTGCTGACCGACCGGGTGCTGGCGCTGATGGTCGGCGGCGCCGCGCCGGAGAAGATCCTCTGCATCACCTTCACCAAGGCGGCGGCGGCGGAAATGGCCACCCGGCTGCATGCGCGGCTCGGCAAGTGGACCGGGCTTTCGGACGAAGCGCTGGCGGCGGAGATCCGGGCGCTGGACGGCGGACCGGTCGATGCGGCGGTGCTGGCGCGCGCCCGGCGGCTGTTCGCGACCGTCCTGGACGCCGCCGGCGGCCTGAAGATCCAGACGGTGCACAGCTTCTGCCAGTCGCTGCTGGGCCGCTTCCCGCTGGAGGCCGGCGTCTCGCCGCGCTTCGAGGTGATGGAGGAGCGCGAGGCGGCGGAGCTGATGCGCACCGCGCGCGACACGGTGCTGCGCGCGGCGCGCGACGAGGGGCCGATCGCCGAGGCGCTCGCCGCCGTCACCCGGCGGGTGCAGGAAGACCAGTTCGCCGACCTGATGCGCGCGCTGTCGAGCGAACGGGCGCGGCTCGCCCGCGCGCTCGGGCCGGCGCGCGACGTGGAGGGCGCGGTGGCCGCGCTCATCCGCGCGCTGGACGCCGAGCCGGGGGTGAGCGAGGCGGACGTCGTCCGCGCCGCCTGCGAAGATGCGGCCCTCGAACTGCTGACGCTGCGCGGCGCCGCCCGAACCGTCCTGGAGGTCGGGAAGGGCAAAGGCGAGCAGGAGTTGGCGCGCACCGTGCTGGCGTGGCTGGCCGCCGGCCCGGAGGGCCGGGGGGAGATGTTCGAGCGCTATCGCGCGCAGTTTCTGACGCAGAAGTTCGAGCCCAAGAAGGCCCTGGTCACGAAGGCGACCGCCGAGGCGCATCCCGACGTCGAGCAGATCCTCGGCGCCGAACAGGAGCGACTGCTTGCGGTCGACCAGCGCCAGCGCCGGCAGGCGACGGCGGAGGCGACGGCGGGCCTGATCCGCCTGGGCGCGCGCATCCTGGACGCCTACGACGCGGCCAAGGCGGCGCGCGCGCGGCTCGACTACGACGATCTCATCGTGAAGGCGCGCGATTTGCTGGCGGACGACGACGCGCCGCCCTGGGTGCTGTTCAAGCTCGACGGCGGCCTGGAGCACATCCTGATCGACGAGGCGCAGGACACCAACCCGGAGCAATGGGACATCGTCGCCGCGCTGGCCGAGGAGTTCTTCGCCGGCGAAGGCCGGGCGGCCGAGGGGCCGCGCACCGTCTTCGCCGTGGGCGACGCCAAGCAGTCGATCTACAGCTTCCAGCGCGCCGATCCGCAGGCCTTCCGCGCCATGCGCGCTCATTTCGAGGCCCGCGCGCGCGAGGCGCAGCGGAGCTTCCGCGGCGTCGCCTTCGACTTCTCCTTCCGCTCGACCGAGGCCGTGCTGCAGGCGGTCGACGCGACCTTCGCCGACGGCCCGGCGGCAGATGGGGTGGCGGAAGGTGGAGTGGCGGAGGGCGGGGTGGCGGAGGGCGGGGTCGCGGAGGAGGCGGCCGCCGTGCGCCACCGCGCCCAGCGCGCCGGCCATGGCGGGCGGGTCGAGCTCTGGCCGCTGGTCGCGCCGCGCGACGACGAGGCGGAGGACGACGCCTGGAGCCCGCCGACCGCGAGCGCCGCTGCGGACAGCCCGGGCTACCGGCTGGCCGAGGGGCTGGCGCAGGAGATCGCCGGCTGGCTCGCGCGCGGAGAGCGGATCGAGAGCCGCGGCCGGCCGATCCGGGCCGGCGACGTGATGGTGCTGGTGCGGCACCGCACCGGCTTCGTCGACCAGCTGGTGCGCGCGCTCAAGCGCCGCTCCGTCCCCGTGGCCGGCGTCGACCGCATGGTGCTGACCGAACAGATCGCGGTGATGGACCTGCTGGCGCTCGGCCATGTGCTGCTGATGCCGGAGGACGATCTCAACCTCGCCTGCGTGCTCAAGAGCCCGCTGGTCGGCTTCGACGACGACGATCTCTTTCGCCTCGCCCACGAGCGCGGCGGCAAGAGCCTTTGGCGCGCGCTGCGCGAGGCGGCGCGCGACGATCCGCGGATGGAGGCGGCGGCGCACTGGCTCGCCGGGCTGATGGCCGACGCCGATCAGCGCCCGCCTTTCGAGCTCTACCACGACGCGCTGGCCCGCGACTGTCCGGCCGTCGCCCCGGACGGCGAGAGCCTGAGCGGCCGGCGCGCGCTGATCGCGCGGCTCGGGACGGAAGCCGAGGACCCGCTCGAGGAATTCCTGTCGCTGGCCCTGCAGCATGAACGGTCCGGCCCGCCGTCGCTGCAGAGCTTCCTCGCCTGGTTCGCGCGCGGCAAGGCGGAGATCAAGCGCGACCTGGAGACGGCGGAGCGCGACGAGGTCCGCATCCTGACCGTGCACGGCGCGAAGGGGCTGGAGGCGCCGGTGGTGATCCTGCCCGACTGCGTCTCCAAGCCGCGCGGCGGCCAGGGGCCGCAGCTGCGTTGGTTCGACGCGCCGGAAGACGCCCGCGGCGAGGCGGACCATCGGCGTGCGCTGCCGCTGTGGACGCCGCGGGCGCGCTATGAGGAGCCGCTGGCCCTCGCGCTGAAGCTCAAGGAGGATCGCGCGCGCGAGCAGGAGTATCGCCGCCTGCTCTATGTCGCCATGACCCGCGCGCAGGACCGGCTGATCCTGTGCGGCGCGCGCGGCGCGACGGAGCCGGCGGCCGACTGCTGGCACCGTCTGGCGACGGCGGGGCTGGAGCGGCTCAGCGACGAGCCCGGCTTCTCCGAGGAAGAGGAGGCGGAAATCGCCGCCGGCTCGCCCGTCGCCTGGAGCGGCCGACGCCTGGTGTTCGAGCGCCCCCAGACGGCGACGCTCGAACCCGCGGCGTCGGACGTCGCGGCGGCGGCGGCCAATCCGGCGCCGGACTGGATCGACCGCCCGCCGCCCGTCGATCCCTCGCCGCCCCGACCCTTGAGCCCGAGCCGCCCGGAGCGCGAGGATCCGCCGGTGCGCTCCCCGCGCCTGACCGGCGGCGCGGCGGGCCTGCTGCCCTTCGGCCGCGGGCGGCTGGTCCATCGGCTCTTGCAGACGCTGCCGGACCTGCCGGTTACGGGCCGGCGCGCCGCGGCGGACGCCTATCTGACCCGCCCGGCGCACGGGCTGTCTGAGGCGGAGGCGGCGGTCCTGGCGGACGAAGTCATGGCGGTGCTGGAAGCGCCGGCCCTCGCCCCGCTCTTCGCGCCGGGCAGCCGGGCGGAAGCGCCGCTGGTCGGCCTGGGACCGACCGACGCCCAGGGCGGGCGGCCGGTGATCGCGGGCCAGGTCGACCGGTTGGCGGTGACGGAAGACGCCGTGCTGGTCGCAGACTACAAGACGCTGCGCCCGCCGCCCGCCGATCCGGCCGACGCGCCGGCGGCCTATCTGCGCCAGATGGCGCTCTATCGCCGGCTGTTGCGCGAGATCTATCCCGACCGGCCGGTGCGCTGCGCGCTGGTCTGGACCGACGGCCCCCGGCTCGCGCTCTTGGACGACGCGCTGCTCGACCGCTTCGGGTGAGCCCCCGCGTCCTTCGAGACGCCGCCTTACGGCGGCTCCTTGTCTCAGCGATCCGGGGTAGAGTTGCGCTATTCCCCGGTCATCCCGGCCGGAGCGCAGCGAAGAGCCGGGAGCCAGAGCGGCGCCTGCCGGCGGCGCCGGCGGTGCGGCGCGCGGTTCCGACGCGCCGTCTCGAAGGGCGGGTTCGTCAGCGGCGAAGCGCGTCTAGGGTTTGCTCAGGATGAGGGCTCCATTTGCCCGTCCGAGGCGGCAGGCCTCACCCTGAGGAGGGCGCGCGAGCGCCCGTCCCGAAGGGCCGCCGCTCAGGCCGTTTCCGCCTCGCGGCGCTTGCGGTCGCGCTTGCGCTCGTGCGGGTCGAGGATCGCCTTGCGCAGGCGGATCGACTTGGGCGTGACCTCGACGCGCTCGTCGTCCTCGATATAGGCGAGCGCCTCCTCCAGCGTGCGGCGGATCGGCGGGGTCAGGCGCACCGCGTCGTCCTTCCCCGCCGCGCGGAAGTTGGTGAGCTGCTTGGCTTTCAGCGGATTGACCTCGAGATCCTGGCCCTTGTTGTGTTCGCCCAGGATCATGCCGGGATAGACGGCCTCGCCGGCGCCGATGAAGAGCGGGCCGCGCTCCTCCAGGTTCCAGAGCGCGTAGCCCGACGCCTCGCCCTGCTCGGCGGAGATCAGCACCCCCTCGCGCCGCCCGGGGATCGGCCCCTTGTAGGGCGCGAAGCCGGTGAAGAGCCGCGACATGATCCCGGTGCCGCGGGTGTCGGCCAGGAACTCGCCCTGATAGCCGATCAGCCCGCGTGACGGGATCTCGAAGGCGAGCCGGGTCTTGCCGCCGCTCGACGGCCGCATCTCCTTCAGCTCGCCCTTGCGCAGGCCCAGCTTCTCGACGACGACGCCGGTATGGGCCTCGTCCACATCGATCTGCACCTCCTCGATCGGCTCCAGACGCTCGCCCGCCTCGCCGGTCTGGAACAGCACGCGCGGCGGGCCGACGGTCAGCTCGAAGCCTTCGCGCCGCATCGTCTCGAGCAGCACGCCGAGCTGCAATTCGCCGCGGCCGGCCACCTCATAGGCGTCCTTCTCCGTGGTTTCGCTGACGCGGATCGCGACATTGCCCTCCGCCTCGCGCTGCAGGCGGTCGCCGATCATGCGGCCGGTCAGCTTGTCGCCTTCGCGCCCGGCCAACGGGCTGTCGTTGACCGACACGGTCATCGCCATGGTCGGCGGTGAGATCGGCCGCGCCGGGATCGCCTCGGCGACGTCGAGCGCGCAGATCGTATCCGCGACCGTGGTCTTGGCCAGGCCCGCGACGCAGACGATGTCGCCGGCCTCCGCGCGCTCCACCGGAACCCGCTCCAACCCCCGGAAGGCGAGGAGCTTGGTGAGCCGCGCCCGCTCCAGCTCGGCCCCGTCGCGCGACAGGGTGTGGACCGTCTGGTTCATCGCGACGGCGCCGGATTCGATCCGGCCGGTCAGCACCCGGCCCAGATAGGGGTCGGTCTCCAGCGTCGTGACCAACATGCGGAAGGGGCCCGACGCGTCGGCGCTCGGCGCGGCGACCCGGTCGCGCACGGTCTCGAACAGCGGCGTCATGCTCTCGCGCGGCTCGTCCAATTCGCGCGCGGCCCAGCCCTCCTTGGCCGAGGCGTAGAGGACGGGAAAGTCCAATTGCGCCTCGTCGGCGTCGAGCGCGGCGAACAGGTCGAAGACCTGGTCCACCACCCAGTCCGGGCGCGCGTCCGGCTTGTCCACCTTGTTGACCACCACGATCGGCTTCAGGCCCAACGCCAGCGCCTTCATGGTGACGAACTTGGTCTGCGGCATCGGGCCTTCGGCGGCGTCGACCAGCAGGAGCGCGCCGTCGACCATGGAGAGGATGCGCTCCACCTCGCCGCCGAAATCCGCGTGGCCGGGCGTATCGACGATGTTGAAGCGCAGCCCCCGCCAATCGACCGAGGTGCATTTGGCCAGAATGGTGATGCCGCGTTCGCGCTCGAGATCGCCGGAATCCATGGCGCGCTCGGCCACCGCCTGATTGGCGCGCACGGCCCCCGACTGCTGCAGCAGCCGGTCGACCAGCGTCGTCTTGCCGTGGTCGACATGGGCGATGATGGCGATGTTGCGCAAACGCGCGGCGCCCTCGGCGAGGCCGTCGGTCATGGCGTCATTTCCTTAATCCGGGGCGGCGCGCCAGCGCGCCGCGCGGGCTCTATACGCGCCGGCGCGCGGCGGCGCAACGGGAAGCGCGCCGCTCAGCCGCCATCGTCCCGGGGGTCGTCCCGGGGGTCGTCCCGGGGGTGGTCCCTGGGCCCGCGGCGCCGGCGGCGGTGCGGGCCGCCGCCCGCCGGCCGCGTCGGCGCCGCCTGCTTCGCGCCCGGCCGCTTCGGGCCCGGTCCCTTGCGCGGTCCCTTGCGCGGGCCCTCCCCGGCGGGCTGCGGCGCGCCGCGCAGGCTGCGGACGGCCAGCGCGAGTTCGTCGCGCTCGAAGCTCAGATCCTCCACCTGCGCCGGGTCGTCGCAGGCGGAGAGCTCCCGCCTCAGGCTGCGCACGACCTTGTCCAGCTCCTCGGCGACGAGGGCGCGGGCGCCGGGGGGGACCTCCTCCAGCACCACCTCCTGCTCCATCATCAACGCAGCGAAGGCGTCGCGGTCGCGCCGGCCGAGATCGACGAGCTGCGCGTCGAGATCGACCCAGAGATCCTCCCACAGATCGTAGAGCTGCTTCAGCGCGGCGCCGCCTCGGCCGGCCTTCACGCTCTCCTCCATCTGCACCATCAGGCGCACGAACTGCCAGACGTCGAGATGCAGGTCGCGGTCGCTCATGACGGGGGCGTCCTCGAACGGGGCCGGCGCGGGCCGGATCGCCGCGGCTATAGCAGGCGGAGCGCGCCGACGCCAGCCCGGGGCCGCCGCTCCGCGCAGCGAACCGAATACTTCCGCGCCGGGCGCGATCTCTTGCGATTTCTTGCAACGGTAAGCGAAGCGTCGCGCGTCTGTCACAGACCGGGCCTATTGCTCGCCGCTGACGCTGGCGTTCGAACTTGCGAGGAAGCACCCATGGCGGATATCGCTGCGCGAGAGACGCCCGGCCCGTTGGACGGCCCGTTGGAGGGCGCCTTGGAAGGGACCGCCCTGGACCGATTGATCGACGCGCTGGATCCCGGCCCCACGACAAGCGAGGATCGCGCCCAGATCGATCTGGTGAAGTTCGTGCTCGACCGGGTCGGCCTCGCCGTGCTGCGCGCCATGACGACCGGCGGCCCGACGGTCGTCGACGCGCCGGACGCGCAGACCGCGCGTCTGTTGCAGCGCGCGCTGGCGGAGACGTCGGAAAGCCGCCCCACCGACCGGCTGGTCACGGTGACCGCCGGGGGCGATGCGGACGGCCGGGCGGATCCCGCGAGATGAGCGTCCGTCCGGCCCCGCCGACCGAGGCCCGCGACGACGATGCGGCGGCCGACTGGGAGATCCAGCCCGCCCTGGACTGGGTCGACAATGCGTTCGGCGAGGTGGAGGCGGAGCTGTCCAGCTGGCGGCCGGTCGCGTGGCTCAAGGCCGCCTTCGCCCTGACGCCCGGCCTGCGCGGGGCCCGCGCGGGCTGAAGCCGGCCGCGGTCCCCGATACCGGCCGGGCGCCGGCTGCGCTTGCGCGCCGGCCGGCCTCCGCCGATAGTTGCATCCCATGAGAGACGATGACGAGACGGACGCGGCCGCCCCCCCCGGCTTCGGCGAAGAAGGCCGTCTGCCTCGCCCTGCAGGGCGGCGGCTCGCACGGCGCCTTCACCTGGGGCGTGCTGGACGAGATCCTGCGCGACGGGCGGATCGAGATCGAGGCGGTCTCCGGCGCGTCGGCCGGCGCGGTCAACGCCGTGCTGCTGGCCGACGGGCTGGCGGACGGCCAGCGCAGGGTCGACCGCGACCTGGCGCGCGACCGGCTCGCCGGCTTCTGGCGGGCGGTGGCGGACGCCGCGCGCTTCAGCCCGATCCAGCGCACGGTGATCGACCGGCTGATGGGCGACTGGTCGCTCGACCGCTCGCCGGGCTTCGCGCTGTTCGACCTGATGGGGCGGGTCGCCTCGCCCTATCTCTTCAATCCGCTGGACCTGCACCCGCTGAAGCCGATCCTGGAGGACGGCGTCGATTTCGAGCGGGTGCAGCGCTGCCGCGGCTTCCGGCTGCATCTCTCGGCGACGAATGTGCGCACCGGCCGCATCGCGCTGTTCGAGCGCACCGCGGTCACGGCCGATCACGTGCTGGCCAGCGCCTGCCTGCCCTTCCTGTTCCAGGCGGTGGAGATCGCGGGCGAGGCCTATTGGGACGGCGGCTATATGGGCAATCCGGCTCTCTTCCCCTTTTTCCGGACCTGTTCGAGCGACGACGTGCTGATCGTCCAGATCAACCCGCTGGAGCGCCCGGACCTGCCGCGCACGGCGCGCGAGATCCAGGAGCGGCTGAACGAGATCACCTTCAACGCCAGCCTGATGCGGGAGTTCCGCGCCATCGATTTCGTCACGCGCCTGCTGGAGGAGGGGCGGCTCGACCCGGTCCAGTACAAGCATGTGCTGATCCATATGATCACGGATTCGGAAGCGCTGGCCCCGCTCGGCGCGTCCTCGAAGCTGAATGCGGAGTGGGAGTTCCTGCTGCATCTGCGCGACGCCGGCCGCCGCGCCGCCGAAGGCTGGCTGGCCGCGCATTTCGACGACCTCGGCGAACGCTCCACCGTCGACATCCGCGCCATCGTCGACGGCTAGGGCGGCGCATGCCCATCCAAACTTATCGGGTTTACCCAGGTTTATGATCGGCTGAGGCCGCTTGCATCGCCGGACGCTTTCGGGGACGGTCCGTCGATCGGCGCCCCCCCGCGCAAGCCAGGAGTCCCCCCATGAAGGTCCGCGATCTGGAACTCTTCGTCGTCGGCAATCCGCCGCCCGGCTTCGGCGGGCGCTATTTCCAGTTCGTCAAGCTGACGGCCGACGACGGGACCGTCGGCTATGGCGAGGTCTACGCCGCCGCCGTCGGGCCCCGGGCCATGACGGCCGTGATCGAGGACGTCTTCCAGCGCCACCTGGAGGGGGAGAGCCCGTTCGAGACCGAGCGCTTCGTGCGGAGCTGCTACGGCTCCGGCTTCACCCAGCGGCCCGACCCCACCGTGATGGGCGCGGCGAGCGGATTGGAGATGGCCTGCTGGGACCTGGTCGGCAAGGCGCTGGACCGGCCGGTGCGCGACTTGCTGGGCGGGACCGTGCACCGGGCGCTCAGGAGCTACACCTATCTCTATCCGAAGCCGGACCAGGACCCGGCGACCTTCTACGCCGACCCCGACGCCTCGGCCGACGCGGCGGCCGACTGGGTGCGCCAGGGCGTCACGGCGCTGAAGTTCGATCCCGCCGGCCCCTACACCCGCTTCGGCCCGCACCAGCCGGACATGGCGATCCTCGACCGCTCGGAAGCCTTCTGCCGGCGGGTGCGCGAGGCGGTGGGCGACAAGGCCGACCTGCTGTTCGGCACGCACGGGCAGTTCACGCCGTCGGGCGCGGCGCGGCTCGCCCGGCGCCTGGAGGCCTACGACCCGCTCTGGTTCGAGGAGCCGGTCCCGCCGGACGCGCCCGAAGCGATGGCCCAGGTCGCGCGCGCGACCTGCATTCCGATCGCGGCCGGCGAGCGGCTGACGACCAAGACCGAGTTCGCGCGCCTGCTGCGCCATGAGGCGGCCAACATCCTGCAGATGAATCTCGGCCGGGTCGGCGGGCTGCTGGAGGCGAAGAAGATCGCCGGCATGGCCGAGGCGCACCAGGCGCAGATCGCGCCGCATCTCTATTGCGGGCCGATTGTCGGCGCGGCGAACCTGCAGATCGCAGCGGCCAGCCCGAACTTCCTGATCCTCGAAGGAATCGGGCGCTGGGACGGCTTCCACGCCGACCTCCTCAAGACGCCGATCCGTTGGGAGGAGGGCTATGTGATCCCGCCCGACGCCCCGGGGCTCGGCGTCGAGTTGGACGAGGCGGTCGCCCGCGCCCACCCTTACGACGGCGACAGGCTGCATCTCGAGATGCAGCCCGATCCCTTCGACACCCGCCGGACCGGTCTCTTCGCCGGGGGCTGAGCGAGGCGCAGGCGCCCTTAGTCGCCGCCGCGCCGGGCCAGCGTCCAGTCGGCGATCTCCTCCAGCACGCGGGCCGCGTTCAGATCGCGCGTCAGCATGTGATGGCCGTCGGGATAGCGCCGGCGCTCGACCGCCGCAGGCAGGCGCGCGTCGAGGGCGGTCTGCGCGCGGGCGGGAATCAGCTCCTCCTTCTCGCCCCACAGCACGAGCGCCGGCGGGGGCAGACCCGCCGCCGCCGCATGGGCGCGGTCGCCGAGCCGGATCAGGCCCCAGACCGCGTCGAGCCGCGTCTCCTTGATGACCAGCGGATCCTGCGCCAGCGCCTTCAGCATCTCGAGATTGTCGCTGGGCCTGCGCTTCAGCCCACGGCCGGTCGCGGTCATCCAGGGGACCGTATGGGCGGCGGTCCACAGCGCGGCGCGCTGCCACCAGGGGAAAGCCTCCCACTCGGCCGCCGCCGGGGCGGAGAGCACCGCGCCGTCGACTGCACGCCCGCCCCCGCCGCCCGGCCCCTCCCCCAAGGCCGCCAGCGCGACCGCGCCGCCCATGCTCTCCCCCAGCAGCACCAGCGGCGCGTCGGGCCAGCGTCGGCGCACCAGATCGATCGCCGTGCGGGCGTCGCGCACCAGCGCCGCGTCGCCGTGCCACAGGCCGCGCCCCGCCGTCGCCCCGAAGCCGCGCTGGTCGTAGGCGAGCGTGAGCACGCCCCGCTCGGCCCAAACCGGCCCTGCGTTGGCGAGGAAGCCCGAATAGTCGTTGAAGCCGTGCAGGCCGAGGATCACGGCGCGGGGCGCCTCCTGCGGCCCCCACATGCGGTAGGGCAGCGCATAGCCGTCCGCCATGACGAAGGCGGTCGAACCGAAGGCGGGCGCTTGCGTCGTCGGACCCAGCCCCTCGACCCGGGGCGCGCAGGCGGCGAGCGCCGCCGCCAGCGCGAGAAACAGCGCCGGGAGGAGCCTAGGCCGCGCGGCTCGCATCGGCGTCGCGGGTGAGTTGGAGGAAAATGTCCTCCAGATCCGTCTCCTCGGTGGAGAGATCGATCAGCGTCAGCCCCGATTCGTAGAGCGCGCCCACGATCTCGCCCGCATGGGTGACGGAGGGGCGATAGGCGATGACGAGTTGCGAGCCCACGCCGCCCTCGTCGCCAAAGGCCAGAGGCTCGATCTGCGGCTCGAAGCGGGCGAGCGTCTCCGGCGCGGCGTCGAGGCGCTCCCGGATCGTCAGTCGGAGCGTCTTGGCGTCGAGCCGGCCGAGCAGCGCGCTCTTGTCGTCATTCGCCACCACCCGGCCGTGATTGATGATCGCGATGCGGTCGCAGAGCTCTTCCGCCTCCTCCAGATAATGGGTGGTCAGCAGAACCGTCGTGCCGCGCCGGTTCAGCTCGACCACATTCTCCCAGAGCTGCTGGCGCAGCTCGATGTCGACGCCGGCGGTCGGCTCGTCCAGCACCAGGACGGGCGGGCTGTGCACCATCGCCTTGCCGATCAGCAGGCGCCGGCGCATGCCGCCGGACAGCGTGCGGGCGTAGGCGCTGCGCTTGTCGGAAAGGCCGATGAGGGAGAGGATTTCCTCCGTGCGGCGCTCGCGCTTGGGCACGCCGTAGAGGCCGGCCTGAACCTCCAGCAGCTCCTCCGGCGTGAAGAAGGGGTCGATGTTCAATTCCTGCGGCACCACCCCGATCGAGGCGCGGGCGAGCCGCGTCTCGGCGTCGATGTCGTGGTTCCAGACCTTGGCGGTCCCCTTGGTCTTGATGACGAGGCCGGCCAGGATGTTGATGAAGGTCGATTTTCCGGCGCCGTTGGGGCCGAGCAGGCCGAACAGGCTGCCGCGCGGGATCTGCAGATCCACATGGTCGAGCGCCAGCTTCTCCGCCTGCCCGCCGCTTCCGCGGTAGATCTTGGTCAGGCCTTCGGCCTCCAGCGCGAAGTCCGGCGCGTCGCCAACGAAGTCGGAGCGGGAGTCGGAGAGCGCGTCCTGCGGGTCGGGGGCTGAGCTCATGAGCGGGGTCCGGATCCATGCGGTGGGCGCGGTGGTCGACCGCGCGACGGGGCGGTCGGGGCCGGGCGACGCGGGGCTTACCAAAGCCGGTCCGCTGGTTTACATAGAGGGCGGCGCGCGTCGGAGCAACCCGGCGATCGGGCGGTCCGCCCGCCGCGCGCCGGCCGTTCCTTGGATTTCGACGGGCTGGAGACGCCGCGATGAAGACCCCCTCGCCCCCCCGTGATGCGCGTCCCGATGACGCGCCCGCCCATGACGCGCCCGCCCACGCCGCGCCCGCCCACGCCGCCGCCCATGACGCCCCGGAGACGATCGAGGTGACGGAGACCCGGGTCTCCTGCGACGGCGGCGGCGGGGCGCTCGGCCATCCGAAGGTCTATCTCAACCTCTCCAAGGGGGGGTGGGTGGAGTGCCCCTATTGCGACCGGCGCTTCGTGCTGAAGGAGGGCGCGGCGCCCGCGGATTCGCATTGATGCCGGCCGAGAGCGGCCAGGACGGCCCGCGCCACGTCTATCTGATCGACGGCTCCGGCTTCATCTTCCGGGCCTTCTTCGCGCTGCCGCCGATGAACCGGTCGGACGGGACGCCGACCAATGCGGTCTTCGGCTTCGCGCAGATGGTGCTGAAGCTGATCGAGGAGACGGACGCCGACCATGTCGCCGTCATCTTCGACGCCAAGCGCGAGAATTTCCGAAACGATATCTATCCCGACTACAAGGGCCACCGCCCCGACGCGCCCGACGAGCTGATCCCCCAGTTCGGGCTGATCCGCGAGGCGACGGCCGCCTTCTCCTGCCCCGCGGTCGAGATGGAGGGCTACGAGGCCGACGATTTGATCGCGACCTACGCCAAGCAGGCGCTGGCCGAGGGCGCGGACGTCACCATCGTCTCCTCCGACAAGGATCTGATGCAGCTCGTCCGGCCCGGCGTCTCGATGTGGGATCCGATGAAGAACCGCACCATCGGCGAGGCCGAGGTGGTGGAGAAGTTCGGCGTCGGCCCGGACAAGGTGGTGGACGTGCAGGCGCTGGCCGGCGATTCGACCGACAATGTGCCCGGCGTGCCCGGCATCGGGGTGAAGACGGCGGCGCAATTGATCGAGGAGTACGGCGATCTGGAGACGCTGCTCGCCCGGGCCGAGGAGATCAAGCAGCCGAAGCGCCGCCAGACCCTGATCGACAACGCCGAGATGGCGCGGATCAGCCAGCAGCTCGTCCGCCTCAAGGACGATGTCGCGGTGGAGACGCCGCTCGCCGCGCTGAAGCGCCGGGAGATCGACCGGGAGCGCCTGCTCGCCTTCCTGAAGGAGAACGAGTTCAAGCGCCTGATCGCCCGCTTCGAGAGCGAGGCCGCCGACGAAGCCGGCGCCGCGCCGGAGGCGACGGCCCCGCCGCCGGCGCAGAGCGAATATCTGCCGGTCCAGACTCTCGACGCGCTCGACGCGTGGATCGCCGACGCGACGGCGGCCGGCCGCGTCGCCGTCGACACCGAGACGACCGACCTCAACACCGCGCGGGCGAAGCTGGTCGGCGTGTCGCTGGCGGTCGAGCCGGGGCGTGCCTGCTACATCCCGCTGGCCCACCGCGAGCCCGGGACGAGCGACCTGTTCGGCGGCGGCGGCGGCGGCGGCGACGGCGGCGGCGGTTACGGCGGCGGCGGCGGATCGGCGGGCGCGCCGGAGCAGATTCCGATGGAGGCGGCGCTGGCGCGGCTCAAGCCCCTGCTGGAGGACCCGGCCGTCCTGAAGATCGGTCAGAACATCAAGTACGACCTCTCGATCCTCGCCAAGCACGGCGTGCGGGTCGCGCCGATCGACGACACGATGCTCCTGTCCTTCGTCGCGGAGGGCGGTCTGCACGGCCACGGCATGGACGAGCTCGCCGAGCTGCATCTGGGCCACACCCCGGTGAAGTACGCCGACGTCGCCGGCAAGGGGAAGGCGCAGGTGACCTTCGACCTGGTGCCGCTGGAGAGCGCCTGCCGCTACGCGGCCGAGGACGCCGACATAACGCTGCGCCTGTGGCTCAAGCTGAAGCCGCTGGTGCTGGAGAAGCGGCTCGTCACGCTCTACGAGACGATCGAGCGGCCGCTCGTCCCGATCCTCGCCGCGATGGAGCAGGCGGGCGTTCTGGTCGACCGCACCGTGCTGGCCGGCCTGTCGCAGGATTTCGGCCAGCGCATCGCCGACCTGGAGGGCGAGATCCACGCCCTCGCCGGGACCGACTTCAATGTCGGCTCGCCCAAGCAGCTGGGCGAGGTGTTGTTCGAAAAGCTCGGCCTGCAGGGCGGCAAGAAGACCAAGACGGGCGCCTTTTCGACCAATTCCGACGTGCTGGAGCCGCTGGCCGCCGACAACCCGATCGTGCAGAAGGTGCTGGACTGGCGCATGCTCTCGAAACTGCGCAGCACCTACACCGACGCCTTGATCGAGGACGTCAACGCCGGCACCGGGCGCGTGCACACCAGCTACATGATGACCGGCGCGCAGACGGGCCGGCTCTCCTCCACCGACCCGAACCTGCAGAACATCCCCGTGCGCACGGAGGAGGGGCGCAAGATCCGCACCGCCTTCACCGCGCCGCCCGGTTCGGTGCTGGTCAGCCTCGACTATTCGCAGATCGAATTGCGGCTGGTCGCCCATATGGCGGAGATCGACGCCCTGCGCCAGGCCTTCCGCGACGGCCAGGACATCCACGCCGCAACGGCTTCGGAGGTGTTCGGCGTGCCGCTCGACCAGATGACGCCGGAAGTGCGCCGTCAGGCGAAGGCGATCAATTTCGGCATCATCTACGGCATCTCGCCCTTCGGGCTCGGGCGGCAGATCGGCGTCTCCACCTCGGAAGCCAAGGCCTATATCGAGACATACTTCGAGCGCTTCCCCGGCATCCGCGCCTATATGGACGAGACCATCGCCTTCTGCCGCACCCACGGCTATGTGGAGACGCTGTTCGGCCGGCGCATCCATCTCTCCGACATCAAGTCGAAGAACCCGCAGGTGCGCGGCTACGCCGAGCGCCAGGCGATCAACGCGCCGGTCCAGGGCACGGCCGCCGACATCATCAAGCGCGCCATGATCCGAATCCCGCCCGTGCTGGCGCGGCCGGAGTTCGAGGGCGCGCGCCTGCTGCTGCAGGTGCATGACGAGCTGATCTTCGAGACGCCGGAGGAGACGGCCGACGCCCTGATCGAGGCGGTCCGCGACGCGATGGAGGGCGCGGCCGCACCGGTGGTCGCGCTCGCCGTCCCGCTCGTCGCCGACGCCGGCAAGGGCGCGACCTGGGCCGAGGCGCACTGAGCCCTCCCGTCGCCCAACCATTGACGCGCGGCCTCAAGCCCGCGACGCTGGAACGCGTCGAGGTGACGGGGAGGCCGCCATGGAAGCCGTACAAAACGCCGCCGACGGCGTCCTGGACGCCGTGCGGCGGGGATCCGATCTCCGCATCTTTCTCGAACCCGACGACACGGTCGCGCGCCGGCGGGGAAACGCGCGCTATATCGAGTGTCTGCGCCTCGACCACATCATCGTGTCGGGCGAGCATTTCTGGGGCTGTCAGGCGCCCCAGGTGGCGACCGAGGACAGCAAGGGGTTCTTTCGGTCCTACTATTCCTACTATTCCGGTCTGGACCTGTTCGGGATAAGCGGCGTGCGCTCCGACGCCGCCGCGCGCGATCGGCGCCCGCAAATCAGCAAGCTGCTTTCGACCGGCCGCTATCGACGGCTGGACTGGTGGGCCGGACCGGCCTGGACCCCCGTCTATGACAGCGCCCGGCCAGCCGACAAGGCCGGGCTGATCGAGGCCATCGAGGCCTGCCGCATCTTCAAGGCGCGGATCGATTTCGAGGACGGCGCGCAGCAGGTGCACCCGATCTTCTATCCCTTCTACTATCCGGACAGCGACCGCATCGACCTGCAGACCGACCTGCATTTCTTTCCCGAATACATGCGCTACGACAAGGAGGCGCTGATCGCCTGGCTCGGCCCGCACGCGGCCTTCTTCGCGGATTATCGCGATCCCGAGCGGCGGGAGAAGACGCTCGGCGTCGAATGCCCGTTTTTCAGCGGCTACTACCGCATCCTGGACGGCGGCGTGGGCAAGCGGCTCTACGACCTCAAGACCGACCGGACGGTCGCGTTCGACCGGGTGGTCGTCTTCGCGCAGTAACGGCGGCTGCGGGCCGGCTTCCCGAAGATGCGGCGCGCTGCTAGGCTTGTCTCCATGAGCCAATCACCGAAGGATCCCGGCGACGTGCGCGGCGCGATCGAGGCCGGGCGGCGCCATCACGACATGGGCGGGCGCGACGCCGGCCCCGTCGACCGCAGCCAGCACGCGCACGACCCCTGGGAGAACAAGACCGACGCGATCCTGCGCCTGCTCGCCGATCCGGCGCGCGGGCCCGTCATGCGCATCGACGAATTGCGCCGCGGGATCGAGGAGATGGGCCCCGGGATCTACGACGAACTCAGCTATTACGAGCGCTGGATCGCCTCCATCGCCACCATCCTGATGGAGAAGGGCGTGCTCACCGCAGACGAGATCGGCCGCAAGATTGAGGATGTGCGCGCGCGTCATGCGGACGCCCCGCCGCGTCGCGAGGGCTTCGGGGGCGGGACGCGATGAGCGCGGCGGCGCACGCGACGTCCGCGCCCTTCGCGCCCGGCGACCGGGTGCGGGTGCGCACGGCCTTTCCGCCCGGCCACGTGCGCACGCCGCACTACTGCCGCGGCCATGAGGGCGTGGTGGAGCGTCTGTGCGGGCATTTTCCCAATCCGGAGGAATTGGCCTACGGGCGCGTCCCGACCGCGCCGTGCGCGCTGTATCGCGTGCGGTTTCCCCAGCGCGCGCTCTGGCCGGACTACGCCGGACCGGCGGCGGACAGCGTGGAGATCGAACTCTTCGACCATTGGCTGGAGGCCGTGGAATGAGCCCGCATGACGGCCCGCACGATCACGGAGCCCACGATCATCCCCATCCCAACCAGCCGGACCTGGAGGACGCGCCGCTCGCCTACTATCCCGCCATGGCCGACGCGGTGGCGGAGCTGTTGATCGAGAAGGGCGTCTTCACGGCCGACGACTTGCGCAGCACGATCGACTATATGGCGAGCCGCACCCCGGCGCTCGGCGCGCGTCTGGCCGCCCGCGCCTGGGCCGACCCCGCCTTCAGGGCGCGGCTGCTGGCCGACAGCAAGGCGGCGGCCGCCGAACTGGACATCGATACGGGCCCGGCGCCGGTCCTGGTGATGGAGAATACGGACGCCGTCCACAACGTCGTCGTCTGCACGCTGTGCTCCTGCTATCCGGTGTTCCTGCTGGGCAAGTCGCCGGACTGGTACAAGAGCCGCAACTACCGCAGCCGCGTGATCCGCAGCCCGCGCGCCGTGCTGGCGGAGTTCGGAACCGTCATCGATCCGGCGCGCGAGGTCCGCGTCCACGATTCCACCGCCGACATGCGCTACATGATCCTCCCCCGCCAGCCCGAAGGGACCGAGGGCTGGCCGGAGGACAAGCTCGCCGCGCTCATCACCCGCGACGCCCTGATCGGCGTGTGCGAGGTGACGGCCGGATAGGCCCCGGCGCCCTCCCCGCGACGGCGGATGACCGCCCCCCCCCGCAGCGCCGCCCTCGTGCTTCGTGACGGGGCCGACCGGCCCCTCCTCAGGAGGAGGGCTCCCTGCTCACACTCAAAACGGGGACACAATACTTTTTTCGCAAAACGGACAAAAAACGGGGACACAATACTTTTTTCGCGTCCCCAAAGCGGGGACACAATGCTTTTTCGCGTCCCCAAAAACGGGGACACAATGCTTTTTTCGCGCCGCCGAATCGGGGGGGCGGCCATTCCCGATGGCGCGAAGACGCGAATCCGCCTAGCGTCCGCGCGATCATGAGCGAGCGACAAGCCTCCGCCCTGCAGCGCTGGATCGACGCGCTCGCCATTTACGGCGACCGGCGCGTGCTGGCGATCGCGGCCATGGGGGCGGCGAGCGGCCTGCCCTACATCCTGATCGTCTCGACGCTGGGCTATTGGCTCGCCCGGCTGGGCGTCGGGTTGGAGGCGATCGGGATCTTCGGCCTCGTCGCCCTGCCCTACGCCTGGAAGGTGGTCTGGGCCCCGGTGATCGACCGGGCCCCGCCGCCGGGGCCGTTCCGGCGGCTCGGCCGGCGGCGCGGCTGGGCGATCCCGATCCAACTGGCGCTGGCCGGCGCGATTCTGGCGCTGGGCTTCGCCGACCCGGCGGCGGCGCCCTGGCTGGTCGCGGTGCTGGCGCTTTCGGTCGGCTTCTTCGGGGCCAGCCAGGACATCGTGATCGACGCCTTGCGCATCGAACTCCTGAAAGAGGACGAGCAGGGCGCCGGCGCGGCGGCGACCCAGCTCGGCTGGCGCGTCGGCGGGCTGATCGCGGGCGCGGGCGCGATCGGCCTCAGCGACTTCGTCGGCTGGCCGATCGTGTTCGCGGTCATGGCGGGGGTGGTGCTCTGCGGCATGGCGGCGGTGCTGATGGCGCCCGAGCCGGCGCCCGAGGCGGCGGCCGACGTGCTCGAGCGCCCGCAGCGCGACTGGCGGGCCGCGCTGACCGGCGCCGTCGTCGATCCCTTCCGGGAGTTCCTCACCCGACGCGACGCGCTGGCCATCCTGATCTTTGCCCTGCTCTACAAGTTCGGCGACGCGATCGGGGGCGCGATGGCGAACCCCTTCTATGTCGATCTCGGCTTCTCGGGCGCGGAGATCGCGGCCGTCACCAAGCTGTTCGGGCTGATCGCCACGGTCGCCGGCGTGCTGGGCGGCGGTCTGCTGGTGCGGCGCTTCGGGCTCTATCCCGCGCTGATGATCGGCGGGGTCGCCCAGGCGGCGACCAATTTCGCCTTCACCTGGCTGGCGCTGGCGGGCCAGGACCTGTCGGTGCTGACGGTCGCCATCGCGGTCGACAATTTCGCGGGCGGGCTCGGCTCGGCCGCCTTCGTCGCCTATCTCTCCAGCCTCTGCAATACGGCCTTCACGGCGACGCAGTACGCGCTCCTCACCTCCGTCATGGCGCAAGGGCGCGCCATGCTGTCCGCCGGCAGCGGCTTCCTGGCGGAGGCGCTGGGCTGGCCGCTCTTCTTCGCCGTGACGGCGCTGCTGGCGGTTCCGGGCCTGCTGCTGCTGATCCATCTGACGCGGCGCCGGCGCACAGAGTCCGAGACCGCGTTCCCCGATCCGGCCTGATCGGCTACACTGGCGTCGCGACGCGAGGGAACCGAACGCGGCGCGGCGCGGCCGATTGATTGGGGCTTGCGGCGGCGCGTCGGACTCGTCATGTTGCAGCGCAACATTTCACGACGGCCCAGGCGGCGCGACGCCTCGGGCGGGTAGGGCGCTCGGACGCCCGCGGCAGGAGCGCGGTCCATGAACATCAATATGATTTCCGTCGGAGAGAACCCGCCGCACGACGTCAATGTCGTGATCGAGGTGCCGTTGGGCGCCGATCCGGTGAAGTACGAACTCGACAAGGAATCGGGCGCGCTGTTCGTCGACCGGTTCCTGCATACGGCGATGTTCTACCCGGCGAATTACGGCTTCATCCCGCACACGCTGTGCGGCGACGGCGACCCGATCGACGTCATGGTGCTCGGCCGCAATCCGGTCGTGCCCGGCTGCATCGTGCGCTCGCGACCCGTCGGCGTGATGATGATGGAGGACGAGAAGGGGCAGGACGAGAAGATCCTGGCCGTCCCGCACGACAGCCTCCATCCCTACTACGACGACGTCACCGGCTATCGCGACCTGCCGAAGATCCTGCTGGAGCAGATCGCCCACTTCTTCACCCACTACAAGGATCTGGAGAAGGACAAGTGGGCCAAGGTCGCCCGCTGGGGCGGACCGGACGAGGCGGCGCGCCTGATCGACGCGTCAGTGCTGCTGGCCGACGAGAAAGGCTGCGGCCCGAAGGCGGCGGCCGAGGCGGCGGCGGCCATTCGCGCCTCGCGCGGTCTGGCGAACGCCGCCGAATAGAATCGGTAGGGCCGGGAGGCGCGATCGAGAGATGGCGGAGCCCGCGCCCCATGAGCGGATTCTGAGGGTCGTCGAAGGCGACATCACCCGCCTCGCCGTCGACGCCATCGTCAACGCCGCGAACGAAAGCCTGCTCGGCGGCGGCGGGGTGGACGGCGCGATCCACCGCGCGGCCGGCCCGCGCCTGCTGGAGGCCTGCCGGCGACTGGGCGGCTGCCCGACGGGCTCGGCCAAGATCACCGACGGCTTCGATCTGCCGGCGCGTTTCGTCATCCACGCGGTCGGGCCGGTCTGGCGCGGCGGCGGCGAGGGGGAAGACGAACGGCTCGCCGGATGCTACCGTCGGGCGATGGCGCTGGCGGCCGAGGCCGGCTGCGCCAGCATCGCCTTCCCGGCGATCTCCTGCGGGATCTTCGGCTATCCGATCCCGCGCGCGACGCGCATTGCGGTCCAAACGGTCGCCGGGTTTCCGGCGCCGGAAAACGTCACGGAAGTGACATTTTGCTGTTTTGGAGAGGAAACGACCCAAGCGTATCGGGAGGCGCTTCGGGAGATCCGGTAGATGTCGTTACGCGATCTGGACGTTTTCTTTCACCCGCGCTCGATCGCGCTGATCGGCGCGTCGAACCGCGAAGGCTCGGTCGGCGCCGTGCTGGCGCACAATCTGATGACCGGCGGCTTCGACGGGCCGATCATGCCGGTCAATCCCAAGCACCGCGCGATCGGCGGCGTCTACGCCTGGCCGGACATCGAAAGCCTGCCGGAGGCGCCCGATCTGGGCATCGTGGCGACGCCGGCCGACGCGGTCGCGCAGGTCGTCGGCGAGTTGCGCGCGCGCGGCTGCAAGGCGGTCTGCGTCATCACCGCCGGCTTCGGGGAGGGCGGCGACGCCGCCGGCCATAAGCGGCGCGAGGCGCTGGTCGAGGCCGCGGGCCCGATGCGCATCCTCGGCCCCAACGTGCTGGGGCTGATCGTGCCGCACAGCGGCATCAACGCCAGCTTCTCGCACATCACGCCGCCGAAGGGCGACCTCGCCTTCGTGGCCCAGTCGGGCGCCATGCTGACGGCGGTCAGCGACTGGGCGGCCGGCCGCGGCATCGGCTTCTCGCATCTGGTCAGCCTGGGCGACAAGGTCGACGTCGATTTCGGCGACATGCTGAACTACCTGACCGGCGACCCGGACGTGCGTGCGATCCTGCTCTATATCGAGGCGATCAACGACGCGCGGAAGTTCATGTCCGCCGCCCGCGCGGCCGCGCGCACCAAGCCGGTGGTCGTGATCAAGGCGGGCCGCTACGCCGAGGGCGCGGCCGCCGCCAGCAGCCACACCGGCGCGCTGGCCGGCGCCGACAGCGTCTATGACGCGGCGCTGCGCCGGGCCGGCATGCTGCGCGTCTACGACATGCAGGAGCTGTTCGACGCGGTGCAGACGCTGTCGTCCGAATTGCGCCGGCTCGGCGACGGGATGGAGGAGCGGCTGGCGATCCTGACCAACGGCGGCGGCATCGGCGTGCTGGCCACCGACGCGCTGATGCAGCTCGGCGGCAAGCTCGCCACCCTGTCGGAGGCGACGGTCAAGCGCCTGAACCAGGTGCTGCCCCCGACCTGGAGCGGCGCCAACCCGGTCGACATCATCGGCGACGCGCCGGGCGCGCGCTATGTGGCGGCCTTGGAGGCGATGATGCAGGACGAGGGATCGGACGCCGTGCTGATCCTGAACTGCCCCACCGCCATCGCCGATTCGAAGGAGGCGGCGGAAGCCGTCGCCGGCGCGCTGAAGCCGAAGCACAAGCCGGTGCTGACCAGTTGGCTCGGCGACGGGGCGGCGCAGGAGTCGCGCCGGCTCTTCACCGCCCGGCGCATCCCCACCTACAACACGGCCGAGGAGGCGGTGCGCGCCTTCATGCATGTGGTGCGCTACAACCGCAACCAGGCGATGCTGATGCAGGCCCCGCCGAACGTCGACGGCCATGGCGAGGAGCCGGACCGCGCGACCGTGCGCGCCGTGATCGACGCGGCGCTGGCCGAGGGGCGGCCCTGGCTGACGGAAGTCGAGGCGAAGCGCGTGCTGGACGCCTACGACATCCCCATCGCGCGCACCTATACGGCCGAGGATCCGGACCAGGCGCAGATGATCGCCCGCGGCTTCAAGATGGGCGATCTGGTGGCGGTGAAGGTGCTGTCCAAGGACATCACCCACAAGTCGGACGTCGGCGGCGTGGTGCTCAACCTGTCGACGCCCGAGCAGGTGCGCGAGGCGGCCGAGCAGATGCTGACCCGCCTGCGCCGCGACTATCCGGACGCCCAGATCGACGGCGTCTCGGTGCAGGAGATGGTGCGCCGGCCCGGCGCGCACGAGCTGATCCTGGGCCTCAACGAAGATGCGCAGTTCGGACCCGTGGTGCTGTTCGGCAAGGGCGGCAAGGAGGTGGAGGTGGTCGGCGACACCGCGACCGCGCTGCCGCCCCTGAACGACGTGCTGGCCCAGAGTCTGATCGAGGAGACCGACGTCTATCAGCTTCTCAAAGGGTTCCGCGACCTGGCGCCGATCGATTTCCCGGCGCTGCGCCGCACCCTGATGCGCGTCGGCCAGATCGCGATCGACTTCGCCGAGGTGAAGGAGCTCGACATCAATCCGCTGATCGCGGATTCGCACGGCGTGGTCGCGCTCGACGCCCGCATCCGGGTGGCGGAGGATTCGCGGCCCGCCCATTCGCGGCTCGCCATCCGCCCCTATCCGCGCGAGCTGGAAGGCGACCTCGCCTTGCGCGACGGCCGCCCGGTGCGGGTGCGTCCGGTCCGTCCCGAGGACAAGGAGGCGCTGAAGGAGCTGGTCGACCGCTGCGCGCCGGAGGACATCCGGCTGCGCTTCCTGCATCCGATGAAGCGGCTGCCGGATCAGCTCGCCGCGCGGCTCTCGCAGATCGACTACGCGCGCGAGATGGCCTTCGCGACCCTTGCGCCGGAGCCGGACCGCCCCCACGCCGACGCGGCCGAAACGCAGGGCGCGCATCCGGTCGACCACATAACGGGCGTCGCGCGGCTGTTCGCCGATGCGGATTTGAACGAGGCGGAATACGCGATCCTGCTGCGCCGCGACGTGAAGGGGGTCGGGCTCGGCTACGCCCTGATGCAGCGGTTGATCGCCTACGCCCGCGAGGTGGGGATCGGCGCGCTGGTCGGGGACGTGCTGAAGGAAAACCGCGCGATGCTCGACATGTGCCGGGAGCTGGGCTTCACGCTGAAAGAGCAGCTCGACGACCCGGGCGTGATGCGCGTGCGGCTCGACCTCGCCGCGCCGGCCTCCGAGCCGGAGGCGGCCGAGACGCCTGAAACCGTCGCCGAGCCGACGGCGGAGTAGCTCGCAGCCGGTCCCGGTCGAAGGGGTTCAGAACATCGTCTCGATCACCCGGTCGGGCGGGTTGTGGCCGTCGACGAAGGTCTTGATGTTGATGATCACCCGCTCGCCCATGGCGACGCGCCCTTCGATGGTGGCGGAGCCCATATGGGGCAGCAGCACGGCGTTCCTCGCCTTCAGGAGCTTCGGGTTGATCTTCGGCTCGTTCTCGAAGACGTCGAGGCCGACGCCGCCGATCTGGCCCTGGGTGAGCGCCTTGACCAACGCCGCTTCGTCGATCACCTCGCCGCGGCTGGTGTTCACCACATAGGCGTGCGGCTTCATCAGGGCGAGCCGCCGGGCGTTCAGCAGGTGATAGGTCGCCGGCGTGTGCGGGCAGTTGATCGACAGGATGTCCATATGCGCGATCATCTGGTCGAGCGAGGACCAGTAGGTCGCCTCCAGCTCCTCTTCGATCTCCGGCGCGGCGCGGTTGCGGTTGTGATAGTGGATCGACAGCCCGAAGCCGCGCGCCCGGCGCGCGACGGCCGAGCCGATGCGCCCCATGCCGACGACGCCCAGCCGCTTGCCCCAGATGCGGTGGCCCAGCATGCCGGTCGGGCTCCAGCCGGTCCACTCGTTGGAGCGGACCAGCATCTCCCCCTCGACCAGTCGGCGCGGCACGGCGAGGATCAGCGCCATCGTCATGTCGGCGGTGTCCTCGGTCAGCACGTCCGGCGTATTCGTCACCAGGATCCCGCGCTTCTTGGCGCTGGGGAAGTCGATATGGTCGACGCCGGTGCCGAAGCTCGCGATCAGCTTGAGCTGCTCCCCGGCCGCGGCGACGACGTCCTTGTCGATCCGGTCGGTGACCGTGGGGACCAGCACCTCCGCCTCTTGCACGGCCTCGATCAGCGCGTCCTTGTCCATCGCGGCGTCGTCCAGATTGAGACGGCAGTCGAACAGCTCCATCATCCGGGTCTCGACGATGTCGGGCAGCTTCCGGGTGACGACGACCTTGGGCTTCCTGTAACTCATCGGCGCGCTCGCTTGGGGCTAGGGGCGGGGTGCGGGTTGGGGCAATTGTTCGGGCGCGGCGCCGCCTTGTCGAACGGCGCGACTCGCTGCATTTTCAGCACGGTCGGAGCCGCCCTCCCGCCCGGCGGGCGGGCCGTGCGCGTCTCGACCGCGTTTGAGCCCGTTATAGAAGCTCCGGGCGGCGCGAACCAGACCCAACGGAGGCGGGCCCGCAGGACGCGGCCGCCCCGACCACAGCGAAGGCGTGGACGCGCGCATGACGATTGGCAGCAAGACGGGTCGAGCTTTGGGTCAGGCCCCGGGTGCGGCCCCGGGTGCGGCTCCAGGTGCGGCTCCGGGTGCGGCTCCAGGTGCGGCTCCGGGTGCGGCTCCAGGTCTGGCCAAGGGGCCGCTGGCGACCCGCCGGCGTCGGCGGGTGACGGCCGCGCTGTTCGCGCTGGTCTTCGCGACCGGGTCCGGGTTGGGGCTGGCCGCCCTCTCGACGCTGATGGGCGGCAGCCCGGCGATCGCCCAAAACGGCGCCCAAAACGGCGCCCAAAACGGCGCCCAAAACGGGGCCCAGAACGGGGCGGACAGCGGCCGCAGCATCCCGCGCATGGTCTCCCTGGCCGCGAACGAAGTGAATGTGCGCACGGGCCCCGGCATCCGCTTCCCGGTGAAGTGGGTCTTCAAGCGCGAGGGCATGCCGCTGCGGGTGGTTGCGGAATACGACGCCTGGCGCAAGATTCGCGACTGGGAGGGCGCCGAGGGCTGGGTGCACCGCGCCATGCTGTCCGGCCGCCCGACGGTGCTGGTGATCCGTCCGGAGGTGACGATCCGGCGCAGTCCGGACGCGGGCGCCCCCGCCGTGGCGCGCTTGGCGGCGGGGATGGTCGCGCGTCTCGACGGGTGCGAGGGCGGCTGGTGCCGCCTCGAGGTGAGCGGCTATGACGGCTGGGTCCCGCGCGAGGGGCTTTGGGGCGTCGATCCGAACGGCTGATCCGTCGCGTGCTGAGACTCTATCTCAATCCGGCCCAATAACCTTCTGGGAAAAAAGTAAGAATTGCTTCTTCCGGATTTGGATTTCCGGAGAAACTACGGTTTGTCGCCCGGCGCAATTGTTCAGCATTTGAACAACCCGAATTTTAGAAAAATGGAAACAATTAACGATTCCGGGCCCCCAATCGGCGTCCTGCCCGGATGACCGCCCTCGCGAAGCGGGCTATAGCGGACGCATGACGTCGTCCGGACAGGTTCCGCCCGCCACCGTTTCGCCGCCCGTTTCGCCGCCCGGCTCGCCCCGGTTGCCGCCGCGCGCGCCGGCCCGGCCCTATGTTCAGGTGGCCGGGCTGACCGCCGCGATGACGCTGATCGCGCTCGGCAACGGGCTGATGGCGACCTTCGTGCCGATCCGTTTGGACGCCGCCGGCGCGGACGCGCGGGCGGTCGGCGCGGTCGTCACCATCTATGCGGCGGGCATGCTGCTGGGCTGCCTGTTGTCCGGGCGGCTGGTTCGGCGCAGCGGCCATGTCCGCACCTTCACGGCGCTGGCGGCTGTCGGGACCGTCTCGGCGCTGTTGCTGGCGGTCGCGGTCGACACGGTGCTGTGGGGCGCGCTGCGCGCGGTCGGCGGCTTCTGCACAACGGGCATGTTCATGGCGGCGCAGAGCTGGCTCAACGCCGCAACGGCGAGCGCCTGGCGCGGGCGCGTGATGGCGCTGTTCTATGTCTGCTTCACGGTGGGCCTCGCCGGCGGCGCCTTGCTGGCCGGCCGGGTCGGGATCGAGGACGACGGGGCCTACATGCTGCTGGCCGGCCTCTACGCCGCCGCGGTCGCGCCGATCAGCCTGACCCGCCTGGAGCAGCCGCCGCCGCCGGAGCGCATCGCGGTGCGCGTGGCCGAGGTTTATCGGATCTCGCCGGTCGGGCTGGTGGGCGCCTTCGTGTCCGGCGGGCTGGGCATGACCATGATGGGGGTCGGGCCGATCTACGGCGCCGCGATCGGCCTGGAGCCGGCGGCGATCGCGCTGCTGATCGCGGCGCTGCAGGGCGGAAACCTCGTGATCCAGTGGCCCTTGGGCGCGCTGTCGGACCGGATCGACCGGCGGGTGGTGATCCTTGCCGCCGGGGCGGGCGTCGCCGCGATCTCGGTGCTGGCGGCCGGGCTGGCGCCGCGGGTCGCGGGCGGGACGGGCGCGCTCTTCTGGCTGACGCTGGCATTGTTCGCGATCTGGGGCGGTCTGGCGGAATCGCTCTACACCGTCTCGACCGCGCACGCCAACGATCACACCGAGCCCGACGCGCTGGTCACGGTGTCCTCCACCATTCTGATCGCCTGGGCGACCGGCGCGACGGTGGGCCCCGCGCTCGCGACCCTCGCCCTCGAAGGTCTCGGGCCGCTCGGGATGTGGGGCCTGTTCATCGTCGAGGCGGCGCTGTTCGCGCTCTTCGTGCTGTGGCGGCGCACGCGCCGGGCTGAGCCGGCCGAGGCCGACCAGGAGAGCTTCCAGGCCTGGCCCGCCGCCGCCCCGCCGATCCCGGAATGGAGCCCCTATGCGCCGGATGAGGCCGTCCCCACGGACGAGAAACCCGGGGCGCCGCCCCCTGACCGGCAGGCGGGCGGGCGCTGAGGCAGGCCGTTACGGCGCCGAAACGACGGCCGAGCGATAGCGGCCGGCCGCCGCGCCGTCAGTCGAAGTCCTGGGCCAGCGACTCCCGGGTCGCCTCCTGCAGGACGACCATGTGGCTGTATTGCGGATGGGTGAAGCCGAGGATGACCTGCTGGCCCGGCTGCTTGAAAGCCTCGACGTCGGCCGCGCTGAAGGGGAAGTGGATGAACTGCACGCTCGACGCCTTGCCGTCCGCGGTGGTGCGGTCCACGTCCTCCTCCGGCTTGCCGACGACCTCATGCGCGCCGAAGCGGATGAACATCGTCTCCTCGACGCCGCCCAGCTTCGAGAGGAAGGACTGGCGGCGCACCGGATCGTCGATTTCGAACATCACGGTCGCCACCAGCTCGCGGCCGTTCGGGACCATGGTGGCGTAGGCGGCAAGCTCGTCCTCGATCTGCTCCTCGCCGCCCTTCTCGATATAGAGCATCTCGTTGATCTGATGCACCATGGTCTCGAAGCACTCGAAATAGCAGGTGGCGACGGGGCCGATCTCGACCCGGCGCGGCCGCTTGACCGCGAGAAGCTCGGCGCGCTTCTCCTTGCGGACGCCGGCGTACGCCGCCGGATCCATCAGGTCCGTGCGGTCCAGGCTGCGTTTCGACGAACGGGCGGGCGTCATGGGTGCGCTCTCCATGGCTCGTAATCCTCAGAGTTCGGGTCGCCGGCTCAGAGCCCGTAGGCCTTGGCGAACAGCGTGATCGGGTGCGGCGTGGTCTCGGGCAGGGCGGCCTTGGCGGCGTCGTCCTTGGCGCCCTGCTCCATGCCCTGGGCGATGTGCAGCCCGGCGAGCGGGCATTCGGAGGCGACGTACTTCGCCTTGCCGTTGGCCTGCACCTGGCGGAAGACCGGGCGGCCGACCTTCATGCCGACCTCGAAATTATCCTTCATGACCCCCCAGCTTCCGCCGTGGCCGGAGCAGCGCTCGACCACGCTCAGCTCGATCTCGGGGATCAGCTTCATCATCTCGGCCGCCTTCTGGCCCATGTTCTGGGCGCGCGCATGGCAGGCGATATGGACCGAGACCGGCCCGTCGAGCGGCTTCAGCCCCTCGGCCAGCCCATGCTCCTTGGCGATCTTCACGACGTACTCGCTGGCGTCGCGGGTCGCGGCGGAGAGCTTCTTGATCTTGTCGTCGTCGGGGACGATCAGCGGCCATTCGAACTTCAGCATCAAGGCGCAGGAGGGCACCAGCGCGATCACGTCGCAGCCGTCGTCGATGTAGGATTCCATGAAGGCGGCGACGCGCTTGGCCTTCTCGGCCACGTCCTGGATCGCGCCCTGCTCCATCTGCGGCATGCCGCAGCATTCGGGATAGACCACCTCGGCCGCGATTCCGTTCTTGGCCAGCACGCCGAGCAGCGCCTCGCCGATCTCGGGCGTGTTGTAATTGCCGTAGCAGGTGGCGTAGATCACCGCCTTCTTCTTGCCGGCGGCGGGCGCGTCGGCGTTGACCGCCGGCGGATTGGCCTTGGCGCGCGCCGTCAGCGTCTTGCCGGTGAATTTCGGCAGCGCCGCGTCGCGGTGGACGTCCGCCGCCTTCTCCATCAGCGACCGGGTGAGGCCGTTGTCCCGCGCCGTCGCCCAGTTGGCGAGGCCGGAGAGCGCGCCCGAGGCCATTTTGCCGTTGCGGTCGGTCGCGGTGAGCTGCTTCTCGGCGAAGGGCGTCCCCTGCTTCTTCGCCTCGACCGCACGGTAGCGCAGCATCAGATGCGGAAAGTCCAGATTGAACTCGTGCGGCGGCACGTAGGGGCACTTCACCATGAAGCACATGTCGCAGAGCGTGCAGGCGTCGACGACCGGCTTGAAGTCCTCGCTCGCGACGGTGTCGAGCTCTTCCGACGGCGCGTCGTCGATCAGGTCGAAGAGACGCGGGAAGCTGTCGCACAGATTGAAGCAGCGCCGGCATCCGTGGCAGATGTCGAACACGCGGCGCAGCTCCTCGTCGAGCTTCGCCTCGTCGTAGAAATCGGGGTTTTGCCAGTCGATCGGGTGCCGGACCGGCGCCTCCAGGCTGCCTTCGCTCATCGGTTCATTCCCCCTCGCCCGACCCCGGCTCGACGCCCTCATACGGGGTCGGCCCTCAAACAGGGTCGCGGTCTCCAGCGCAGGTCGGCTGGAGCGTCGCGCCCATCCGGCGCGGTCGGCGATGTCGTTTCAAGATCTGGGGTCGACGGCGGCGCCGGAAGGACTCTCCCGGCGCCGCCTCGACCGTATGAAGACGGGCTCGCGCTTAGCCGTCGAGGCTGTCGAGCGCCTTCTGGAAGCGGCCGGCGTGGCTCTTCTCGGCCTTCGCGAGCGTCTCGAACCAATCGGCGATCTCGTCGAAGCCTTCCTCGCGCGCCGTGCGGGCCATGCCCGGGTACATGTCCGTGTACTCGTGCGTCTCGCCGGCGATGGCGGCCTTCAGGTTGGCGCCGGTGTCGCCGATCGGCTCGCCGGTGGCCGGGTCGCCGACTTCCTCGAGGAACTCCAGGTGGCCGTGCGCATGGCCGGTCTCGCCCTCGGCGGTCGACCGGAAGACCGCGGCGACGTCGTTGTAGCCCTCGACGTCCGCCTTCTGGGCGAAGTAGAGGTAGCGGCGGTTGGCCTGGCTCTCGCCCGAGAACGCGTCTTTCAGGTTCTGTTCGGTCTTGCTGCCCTTCAGCGACATGGGGTCTCTCCGTCTGTTCGTTGGTTGCAACTGACGTGAGGCGACGCATCCGGAGCGCCGCCACAACGGAGGAGACTATGCCGCGACGCGGCGAGCCCTGTCAACCAGTTTAAAATCTTTCTAAACTGTGACGGAACCGTTTGGACTGATTTTGAAAGAATGCCGACTTACGCGCGATCGTTGACCCGGATGATCACGTCGACGCGGCTGATCTCCGCGCCTTCGGGCGGGTCGGGCAGGCGGGTCAGGGCGACCGCCTCGTCCGGGATGTCGGTCAGATGGCCGCGCCCCTCATGGAAGAAGTGGTGATGCGGCCGGACATTGGTGTCGAAATAGGACCGACCCGGCTCGACGACAACCTCGCGCAGGATTCCGACGTCCTTGAACTGGTGCAGCGTGTTGTAGACGGTGGCCAGCGAGACCTTGACCCCGGCGCTGCGGGCGGCGGCGTGCAGCTGCTCCGCCGTGATGTGGTGGTCGCCCGCGTCGAACAGGAGCTTGGCCAGCGCGAGACGCTGGCGCGTCGGGCGCAGGCCGACCTCCTTCAGGCGCGCCAGCGAATCGGCGAAGGGCCGCGCGCCCGCCCGCCGCTCATCGTCAGCCGCCTGGTCGGTCGAATCGTTTCGTCCTGTGAGCCGCTTCATCGCCGGATTTCCAACTCTTCGTCCCGGGCGCCGCGCACCGCTTATGCCGCGTCGCCGGGCGCCTCTTCGTCCCATATGCGGCCGATGCGGCCGTCTGTGTTACGCTAAACATAATCATTCCAAACTGTAAAACAAAGCCCTTTATCAGGGCGCGGGCGCCGGGTTTGGAGCGGGTTCACGGGCGCAGCCGCGCCCCGCCGTCCCGATGGCCCGAAGGGTTGGGCGGATTTGGCGTCTTGGGAGCTGTCGCCCCCCACATCTTGTGGCATAAAGAGCGCCGTAATCTCGCCATCGAGCCCTGGCAGAAGGCCCGGCATGACCGCGAAGCGCGCCGCATCCCGCCGCAAATCGACCGCCAAGACGCCGCGCGGCAAAGCGTCCGGCGGGCGGACGGCCGGCCCGCGCGGGCCGGCGGGCGACCGCGCGCCCGGCGGCGGGCGCCCGCCGCGCCGGCGTTGGCGCCTGCTGCGCGGCGCGATTGCGGCCCTGATCTGGCTGACGGTGATCGGCGTCGGCGTCGTCGCATGGTTCGCCTGGGACCTGCCCGACCCCGTGGCCGCCGCCCAGCAGAAGGCCGCGCGCGCGCCGATCGTGACGATCGAAGCGGCCGACGGAACCGTCCTGATGCGCCAGGGCCAGCTCTACGGCGAGGCGCTGACGCTGACGCAGATTTCGGTTCATCTGCCCAAGGCCCTGCTGGCGACCGAGGATCGGCGCTTCTACGAGCATTCGGGGATCGACCCGGTCGGGATCGCGCGCGCGCTCTGGACCAACATCGCCGCCGGCGGCGTGCGCCAGGGCGGCAGCACGATCACCCAGCAGCTCGCCAAGAACCTGTTCCTGTCGCGCGAGCGCACGCTGCGGCGCAAGGTGCAGGAGGCCCTGCTCGCCTTCTGGCTGGAGCGGGTCTTCACCAAGCAGCAGATTCTCGAGACCTATCTGAACCGGGTCTATTTCGGGGCCGGGGCCTATGGGGTGGACGCGGCCGCGCGGCGCTATTTCGGGGTCGCGCCGAAGGATCTCAGCCTCTGGCAGGCGGCGGTTCTGGCGGGTTTGCCGAAGGCTCCCTCCGCCCTCAACCCCTTCGTCGCGCCGGAGCGCGCGGCCGAGCGCGCGCGCATCGTGCTGCAGAATATGGTCGCGGCCGGCTGGCTCGCGCCGGAGGACGCCCAGGCCGCCGCCCGCGACCGGGTCGCGACCCGACCGACCGACGCCGCCGGCCGCAACAGCCGCTGGTTCGCGGACTGGGCGCTCGACCGCGCCGGCGACCTGCTGGGCGGGATCGACCGCGACGTGCGCGTCGTCACCACGCTGGAGCCCGCCTTGCAGCGCGCCGCGGAGGCCGCCGCCACGGAGGTCGGCGAACTGGCCCGGGCCAAGGGGGCGGAGCAGATGGCCTTCGTGGCGCTGCGGCCGGACGGGGCGGTCGGCGCCCTGCTGGGCGGGTACGACCGGCGCAAAAGCGCCTTCAACCGCGCCGTCCAAGCGCGCCGCCAGCCGGGCTCGACCTTCAAGCTCTTCGTCTATCTGGCCGGCTTCGCGGCCGGCGCGACCCCGGACGAGGTGATCGACGACCGAGCCATCACGGTCGACGGCTGGACGCCCCGCAACGCGACCGGGGGGCACCGCGGGCCGGTGACGGTGCGCGAAGGCGCGGCGCGCTCGATCAACACCGTCGCCGTGGCGCTGGCCGAGCGGGCGGGCCGCGACAAGGTGATCGAGACCGCGCGCCGGCTCGGCGTCGCCAGCGACCTGTCGCCCGATCCGGCCCTGGCGCTCGGCGTGCACGAGGTGAGCCCGCTGGAGCTGACCGGCGCCTATGCGGCGCTCTCCAACGGCGGCCGCGCGGTCAGCCCCTATGCGGTGACGCGCATCCTCGCCGCCGACGGGTCCGTGCTCTATGAACGCCCGCGCGTCGCGCCGCCCGAAGCGGCCTCGCCGCGCGCGCTCGCCGCCGCGCTCGACGTGTTCGGGGCGAGCCTCGCCTGGGGCACCGGCAAGCAGGCGGCGCTGCCCGGCCGGCCGGCGGTCGGCAAGACGGGCACCAGCCAGGACTATCGCGACGCCTGGTTCGTCGGCGCGACGGCGGACCTGACCGCCGGCGTCTGGATGGGCAATGACGACGCGCGGCCGACCGACGGGGTCTATGGCGGAAGCTTCCCGGCGATGCTGTGGAAGCGGTTCATGACCGCGGCGCTCGCCGACGCGCCGCCCAAAGCGCTGCCGCGGCCGGCGATCCCGCCCGCTCCGGACGGGGGCGGCAACGCCATCGAGCGCCTGATCCTCTCCGCCAAGCAGGCGCTGGGCGACGTCGGAACCGGGGGCGCCGACGGGTCCGAGGCGCCGCAGGGCGCGGTGCGGCGCGAAAGCGGCAACTGACGGCGTCCCGCGCGCACGCCTCGATCCTCGGCCTCAAACCATCGGCCTCAAACCATCGGTCTCAAACCATCGGCCTCAAACCATCGGGGTCAGGCTGGCGAAGCGGGCGACCAGCGCCGCGGTCGAGTCCGCGTCCATCTTGCGCAACAGATTGGCGCGGTGCGTCTCCACCGTGCGCGGGCTGATCGCGAGCGCGCGCGCGACCTCCTTCGCGCTCATCGCCTTGAGCGTCGCTGCGAGGATTTCGCGCTCGCGCTCGGTCAAGCCGTCGATCTGCGCGTGGAGGCCCGCCCAGGGCGCATCCTCGACCACCGCGACCAGGGAGAGGAGGACGCGCGCCGCGCCGCCGCGCCGCACCGGCGAGACCTTATGCTCCGTCGGCAGGATCGCCCCGTCCCGCCGGCGCATCCAGCCATGCGCCACGAAGGGTCGGCCCGCGTCCAGCCGCGCGCGGTTCGCGGACCGGAAAGCGCGGTAGCGCGCCTCGTCGATATGCAGGATGCGCGTGCGCCGGCCGATCAGCTCGTGCGCGCGATAGTGGAACACCTCCTCCACCCGCCGGTTGACCGCCCGGATGCGCCGCGACGGGTAGGCGACCGCGAAGGCCGGCTCCTCGAAGAGGTCGAGGAACGGCTGCAATGTCCGCAATCCCTCGGAGTCCCGCACCGTTGAAGGGTCTGTCGTCACGTGGCCAAGCGGGCGCGACCGCGCCCGTCCCCGCACCGTACGCCCCGTCCCATCTGAAAGATCGTATGCTCGTCTTAAGAAGTAAATACTTGGTGAAAACATCTATGGGTAATCGTACGACTGGCCGATATCCCGTCGCACCCCCATTCTCATAGCGCACGAAAGGCGCGGCGGCGCCCCTGACCTCGCACCCGCCAGCAGGGAGAACAGAGCATGCCTCACGCGTCCCCGACGATCGATCGCCGCCCCCCGGGCAAGCCGCCGCCCGTCCCCCCCGTCGACACCCTGCTGAAGGCGCTGTCCGACCGGCCGAAACAGGAGGCCCTGCATCTCGGCCAGGTCGTCTGTCTGGGGCTGGATGCGGTGCGCGCGCGCATCGGCGAGGCGCAGTGGACGAGCGCCGAGGCCCTGGTCGCGCAACTGGTCGAGAAGGCGATCCGCCGCGTCTGCGCGCCGGAAGACGCCTTCGTACGCTGTCGGGACGGCGCCTTCGTGGTCGTCTTCGGAACCCCGGACCGCGCCGTCGCAGCGGCCCGGTCGGCCGGGATTGCGGAAATCGTCAACCGGGCGCTGTTCGGCGAGGAGCGCTTCAAGGGCGTCACCATCCACACCACCGTGCGCACCGCGACCGGGCTCCGGCCCGAGCCGGGGCGCGGCGCCGACGACGTCCTGCAGGAGTTGCTCGACGGCGCGGCCAAGCGGGAGCTCGATCCGCCCGATCCTCCGAAACGGCCGGCGGACCCGCCGGACGGGGCCGCAGCGGATGCGGATTCTGCGCCGCAGGAGGCCCGCCCGACGCCGGCGCCCAAGGCGATTCCCCGGCGCCGGGACGCCGTGCTCGACGCCTTCAAGGGCATCGACCGGGCGCCGATCGTCTTTCGCTATCTCCCGGTCTGGACGGTCGGCGGCGGACGCGTCCTGCTGTTCCACTGCATTCCGACGCGCGAGATGCGCTGCGCCGACGCGTCGCTGCGCGACCATGCGGTCCTCGGCCCCGATCCGGCCAATCGCGAGATCGCGGAGTTGGACATGGCCACATTGGAGCATGGGCTGGTGGAACACTGCCGGCGGCTGCGCGACGGCGCCCGCCAGCATCTGTCCGTCAACCTGCATTACGAGACCGTCGCCTGCAGCAGGGGCCGGGCCGACCTGGCGGCGCTTCTCGGCGAGGCCCCCGAGCCGGTGCGGGCCACGCTGAGCGCCCGTCTCGTCGGCCTGCCGGAGGGCGCGCCCGAGGCGCGGTTGGCGCAGCTCGCCGGCCAGCTCGCGCCCTATTTCTCCGCGCTGTCGGCCATGGTCCCGGCGATTCGCACCCGCGAGGCCCTGCCGCGCGCCTTGCAGCGCCTGCGCGCCGCCGGGTTGCGCAGCGCCCTGATCCGCTTCGACCGCACGCGCGCCGCGCCCGACGCCCCCTACTGGCGGCGCTTCGCGGAGATGTGTCAGGAATACGGCCTCCGGCCGGGCGTCTGCGGCGCGCCGGACCGCGAGAGCGCGCTGTTGCTGAGCTACGCCGGCTTCGCGCTCCTGACCGGTCCGGTCCTGGGCGGCCCGTTCGACCGGCTGCCCGCCCCCTATCGCTTCGACGCCCGACGTCTCGAAGGCGCCGCCGCGCCGGCGGAGTGACGTCTTACTGCGCGCCGGCGGCGCGCAGCACCGGCTCGATCCCGGGCGCCCGGCTGGTGCGGGCGTAGTCGAGCGCGCTGCGGCCCGTATAGTCGCGCACCCCGAGATCGGCGTTCGCCTCGAGCAGCCGTTCGACGATGTCGCGATAGCCGTCGCGCGCCGCCGCCATCACCGGCGTCAGGCCCTGGCGATTGCGCGGGTCCGGGCTCGCGCCCAGGCTCAGCAGGAGATCGACGGTCGCGTAGTCGCCGTTCTCGATCGCCCAATGCAGCGGGCTGTTGCCGATATCGTCCTGCCAGTTCGGATTGCCGCCGCCGTCGACCAGCAGCTCGACCATCTCCAGGTCGCCGTTGCGGGCGGCGATGATCACCCCGTTGCGGCCGTCGGTGTGGACCATGTTGGGGTTCTCGCCGCGCAAAATCTCGGCCCGGGCGCGCTCCAGATCGCCGTCCTCCACCGCCTGCAGAAGCGGCGGCGCGGCCCCCAGGATCGTCTGCGCGGCCGCCGGCGGTGCGGCGACGGCCAGGCCGAGTGCGACGGCAAAGGCCGCGAAGGCCGCGGCCAGGCTGCGGCGGGCGGTGCGGGTCGGCGAGGGAGCGTGCGTCATAGGGCCTCCGGCGGACGGCGCGGCGCCAAGGCGGCGCATGGGCCAGACATACTCAATCCGCATCGGCCCGCCAACCCCGCGCGGCGGTCGTCTTTTGACTGGGCGGCGCGCCCGGGCTTGGCTAGGCTCCGGTCTCATGACGGCGCCTTCGACCTTTCCCGCCGCCTTCGCGCCGCCGCGCGTCGCGCCCGCAGGCGGCGGGCCGAGCGGCGCAAACCGCGGCCGACGCCGGGTTCCCGGTCCGTTGACCCGACATGCGGACGCGGCGGCGTGAGCGCGGCCGGGCTGATCCTCGCCGCCCCGTCGAGCGGCGCCGGCAAGACGGTGGTCACGCTGGCGCTGATGCGCGCGCTGTCCCGGCGCGGACTGCGCATCGCGCCCGCCAAGGTCGGGCCCGACTACATCGATCCGGCCTTTCACGCCGCCGCCTGCGGGCGCGCCTCGGTCAATCTGGATCCTTGGGGGATGCGGCCGGCGCTGCGCGCCGCCCTGGTCGAGCGCCTGGGCGCGGACGCCGATCTCGTGCTGGTCGAGGGGGTGATGGGGCTGTTCGACGGCGCCGGGGACGGCGGCGGCTCCACCGCCGATCTGGCGGCGGAGACCGGCTGGCCGGTGGTGCTGATCCTCGACGTCAACGCCCAGGCGGGCAGCGCGGCGGCGGTCGCGCGCGGCTTCGTGACGCATCGCGCCGACGTCGAGGTCGCCGGCGTGATCCTGAACCGCGTCGGCGGCGCGGCCCATCAGGCGATGATCGAAGAGGCGCTGGCCGCCGCGACCCCCGACGCCGCGCCGTTGGGCGCGGTTCCGCACGACGGACGCCTGGCGCTTCCAGAGCGCCATCTGGGCCTGATCCAGGCGCGCGAGCACGGCGATCTCGACGCCTTCGTCGAGACGGCCGCGGAGATCCTGGCCGAGTCCGTCGATCTCGACCGGCTCGTCGCGCTGGCGCGCCCGGCGCGCCGCGCCACGGAGCGCGACGACGGGCCGCCGATCGCGCCGCTGGGCCAACGCATCGCGGTCGGGCAGGACCAAGCCTTCGCCTTCGTCTATCCGCATCTGCTCGACGGGTGGCGGCGCGCCGGCGCGGCGATCCTCCCGTTCAGTCCGCTCGCCGACGCGGCGCCGGCGGCGGAGGCCGACGCGGTCTATCTGCCCGGCGGCTATCCGGAGCTGCACGCCGGCCGGCTCGCCGCGAACCGGCGGTTCCTGGACGGTCTGCGGGCCGCGGCGGCCCGCGGCGCCGCCGTTTTCGGGGAGTGCGGCGGCTACATGACGCTGGGCGATGGCCTGGTCGACGCCGACGGGGCGCGCCATGCGATGGCGGGCCTGCTGCCGGTGGAGACGAGCTTCGCCGAGCGCCGGATGCATCTGGGCTATCGCCGGGCGGAGACGCTGGCGGACAGCGCCCTCGGCCCCGCCGGGCTGCAGGTGTCCGGGCACGAATTCCACTTTGCGACGACGCTGCGGGAGGGACCCGGGACGCCGCTGTTCCGGCTTTCCGACACGCGCGGCGAAGACCGGGGCGCGGCGGGCTTGGTCGAAGGCCGGGTGGCGGGCTCCTTCCTGCATGTGATAGACCGCGCGCCATGGTGAAACGCAGCGCCCCGCCCGCCGACACGCCGTTCTGGGAGACCAAAGGGCTCGATGAAATGAGCGCGGCGGAGTGGGAATCGCTCTGCGACGGCTGCGGCCTGTGCTGCCTGCACAAACTGGAGGATGTGGATACCGGCGAGGTCGCCTTCACCACGGTCGCCTGCCGGCTGCTGGACTGCGAGAGCTGCCGCTGCAGCGACTACCCGAACCGCAAGCGCGAGGTGCCGGACTGCGTGCAGCTCACGCCGGAGACGCTGGCCGAGATCTATTGGCTGCCGGAGAGTTGCGGCTATCGCCGGGTGGCGGAGGGGCGCGGCCTCGCCTGGTGGCACCCGCTGGTCTCCGGCGATCCCGAGACGGTGCACCAAGCCGGGATCTCGGCCCGCGGCCGCGTCGTCTCGGAAGCCGGGCTGAGCGACCCGGAGCTCTATGTCGAGCAATGGCTGAACGACGGCGGCGATCCGCTGATCCGCATCCCGGGACGCAAGACCGCGGCGCGTTGAGCGCCTCCGGCTCGGCTTGCGCCGTCCCGCCCTACTCGGCCGCCTTCGGCTTGGGCGCGGCCTTGCGGGGCTTCGGTTTGGCGTCCTCGCCCGGCTTGGCCGATCGCTTCTTCGACGCGGCCTTGCCCTTGGCGGCGGATTTCGCGGCCCGCGCCTTGGCGGCGTGGCGGCGCGCCTTGCCGGCGGCGAGCTTCGGCGCGGGACCGGGGATCGGCGTCGCCGGACCGGCGGGCGCGCCTTCCTCGGCGTCGCCTTCGATCAGCACGGCCAGCAGGTCCTTGCGGATCGCCTCCAGCTTGCCCGGATGATCGATTTTCATGCCGAAGACGTCCTTGACGTAGAAGACGTCCACCACCTGCTCGCCATAGGTCGAGATTTTGGCGGTCGCGATCTGCAGCCCCAGCCCGGTCAGCGCATAGGCGAGCCGGTGCAGCAGACCGGTGCGGTCGCGGCCGTTGACTTCGATCACGGTGTGGCTGTTGGAAGCCTTGTTGTCGATGATGACCCGCGGCGCGACGGCGAAGACCCGGGTGCGGCGCTGATAGGCGTCGGGCCGGCGCCCGGCCAGCTCCTCCGCCGGCTTCATCGCGCCGCTGAGCGCCCGGTCGATCAGCACGGAAAGCTTGGCGAGCCGGTCGGGTCGCGCATAGGCCCCGCCCTCGGCGTCCTGGATCAGGAAGCTGTCGAGCGCCATGCCGTTGTTCAGGGTCGCGATCTTGGCGTCGACCACGCTCGCCCCCGCCACCGCCAGCGCGCCGGTCAGCCGCGAGAACAGGCCCGGATGGTCGACGCAATAGACCGTCAGTTCGGTGACCGCGCGCCCCTCGTCGACGCGGGTGTCGAGCGTCAGTTCGGCGTCGCGCCCCTGCGCGTCCCGCACGATGCGCGCCTGACGGACGAGCGTCTCTGCGTCGAGCGAGAGGAAATAGCTGTCCGGGCCGCGCTCCAGATGGGCGTCGATCGCCTCCTGCGCCCACCCCTCCCCGGCCAGGGCGTCGGCCAACCGCGTCCGGGCGGCGGCCGCGCGCTTGCGCCGGCCGTCGGTCACGGACGCGCCGGTCATCACCTCCAGCGCGCGCCAATAGAGCTCGCGCAGCAGCGTCGCCTTCCAATTGTTCCAGACGTTCGGCCCGACCGCGCGGATGTCGCAGACGGTGAGGCAGAGCAACAGCCGCAGCCGTTCCGGCGATTGCACCAGATCGACGAAATCGGCGATCGTCTTCGGGTCGTCCAGGTCGCGCTTGAAGGCGGTCATCGACATGGCGAGGTGGTAGAGCACCAGCCAGGCGACGGTCTCCGTCTCCTCCCGGCTCATCCCCAGGCGCGGGCAGACGCGGTGCGCCACCTTGGCGCCGAGTTCCGAATGATCGCCGCCGCGGCCCTTGGCGATGTCGTGCAGCAGGAGCGCGACAAAGAGCACCCGGCGCGACTGGATCTGGCTGATCACCTCGCTGGCCACGGGATGATCCTCGACCAGCAGCCCGCTTTCGATCCGGCTCAGGATGCCCAGCGCGCGGATGGTGTGCTCGTCGGTGGTGTAGACATGATACATGTCATACTGCATCTGGGCGACGACGCGCCCGAAATCCGGCAGGAAGCGGCCGAACAGGTCGCACTCGTTCATCTGCCGCAGCACGCTCTCCGGATCGCGTTCGTGGGTCAGGATCTGCAGGAAAGTCTCGTTCGCCTCCGGATCGTCGCGCAGGCGCGCGACGCGGCGCAGATTGCGCGTCACCTGGGCCAGCGCATCCGGGTGGATCGGCGCGTCGTGCTCGTGCGCGACGAGGAAGAGCCGCAACATGTCGACCGGCCGCTCGGCGAAATGATGCTTGCCGGTCGTGGTCAGCCTGCCGCTCTCCAGCGGGAAGCCCTCGATCTCGCGGCGGAACAGGCCGCGCGGCAGCCGGAACAGACGCTTGCGCTTGTGCTGCGCCTCGAAGGCGGCGAGGAAGATGCGGGTGAGGTCGCCCACTTCCTTGGCGATCAGGAAATAGTGCTTCATGAAGCGCTCGACGCCGGACGCGCCGGCGTGGTCGGTGTAGAGCATGCGCCGGGCCAGCTCCGGCTGCACGTCGAAGGTCAGACGCTCTTCCGCCCGGCGGGAGAGATAGTGCAGGTGACAGCGCAGGGTCCACAGGAACTGCTGCGCCTTGCGGAAGCGCTCCACCTCCTTCGCGGTCAGCACGCCGAGCGGCGAGAGCTCCTCGATGTCCTCGACCTTGTAGAGGAACTTGGCCGACCAGAAGAGCGTGTGCAGATCGCGCAGGCCACCCTTGCCGTCCTTGATGTTGGGCTCCAGCACGTAGCGCGAATCGCCGAGCCGGCCGTGCCGCTCGTCCCGTTCGCCGAGCTTCGCCTCCAGGAAGTCCGGCCCGCTGGTCTCCATCACCTGCCGGCGGAAACTCTGTTTCAGGTCGGCGAAGAAGCGCTTCTCGCCCCAAACGCAGCGCGCCTCCAGGAGCGCGGTCGCAATCGTCCAGTCGGCCTTCGCCTGGCGCAGGCACTCGTCGATCGAGCGCGTCGACTGCCCGACCGTCAGCCCCAGATCCCAGAGCATGTAGAGCATCTCTTCGACGATCTGCTCGACCCGGGCCGACGGCTTGTAGTGATGCAGGAACAGCAGATCGACGTCGGAATAGGGGGCGAGTTCGCCGCGCCCGTAGCCGCCGACGGCGACGAGGCAGAGCTTCTCCGCCTCGGTCGGGTTGGCGGCGGGATAGAGATGGGTCGTCGTCGCGTCGAACAGGACGCGCAGCAGCTGGTCGACCAGGAAACAGTTGCCCGCGACCGCCGCCGCGCCGTCCTGATCGCGGAAGAAGCGCCGCTCCACCTCCGTCTGGCCGTCGCGCAGCGCCTGCTTCAGCGCGCCGAGCCAGGCGAGACGGCGGGCGTCCGAATTCTCGGCCTCCGCGACGGCGCGGTCGAGCCGCTCCGCCAGCGCCAACCGGTTGACGATGGCGCGCCGATTCGACAGCGGGACGACGGCGCCGGCCTTCCCGCCGCCGCCGCGCGCACGCTCGGCCGCCGGCCGCTCCGTCAGACTCGCATCGCTCTCCGCCATGGCGGGGAATGTAGCGCGCCGCCCCCCCGATTGCGAGGGGGCCGTCCGACGATCCGGCGCGCGCCGCACGGGCTCGTGACGACGAGGCCAGCCCGAGCAGCCGTTGGGCGCTGCATCGAGGAAGTCGCCCGCCGCTCCGCCGACGCCTCTCCCGCAACGCCGGCGACCGCGTCCCGACGACCGCGTCCCGCGCCATGGCCCGGCATGCTGCGATCCTCCGTGCGCCCCCTCTTCGCCCCGCCTTCCCTCGCTTCGCGGGCCCTTGCACCGCCATCCCGTGCGCCGTGCGGCCCGCCCTTGCTTGGCCCCGCTGAGCCGCCGCGCCGAGCGGCCGGCTTGCAGACGCTCGCGGAGCGCTCTCCAGCAACCTCTGTCGGTCGCGCGCCGCCCGCCGTCCGCCGCCCGCCGTCCGCCGCCCGCCGCCCGCCGTCCGCCGTCCGCCGTCCGCCGTCCACCGTCCACCGCGCGCCGATTTCCGAAACCGCGCTTTTGGAGGGCGAGAGTCGCCCACAGGACTCCAATGCATTGATATTGTATACGGCGTATAGCAATTCCAAACCCTTCGACGCGGCAACGAAGATCCTCTGGTCGACACTCGGCCGACTACCGAAGGACCTCGCAAATCCGGATCAAGTTGAGGCGGAAAAAGAAGATTCTGCCGCCCTCATCCGGCGGCTTGCGATGGCGATGGATCAATCGAGGCTGAAGCGCCTTATGACAAGAGATGCTATAAGCCTTATAGCGAGCCTATGCTACTGGCTGTTGAGGAATGATCGGGATGGGACGGCATTCGAAACGCCGGGAGTCTTTCAAGCGCCCCGCAGGGATGCAGGAGGATCGGCCCCGGTCTGACGGGATCCGGCTCGACGCCGCGGCGCGCGTGCGTTTCAGCCTGGGCCTGCCCGGCGGCAGGATCGGCGGCGGGCCCGGCCGCGGGCTCGCCGCGCTGTATCGGGCGGCGGCGCGGCTGATCGGGGGCGGGCGATGAGCCGGCACGTGACGCTTTCGGAAGCGACCTGGGCGCGCCTGCAGGCGCAGGCGGAGCCGCTGGTGGATACGATCGAAACCGTGATCAACCGGGCGCTCGACGCGTTGGAAGCGGCCGGCGATCCCGCGGCGGGGCCCTTCGCGGCCGGCGCGGCGGCGCAGGAGCCCGCCGTCTTCGACCCCGACTCGCCGCCGGACCTCACCTTCACCCGGTTGCGCAGCGCCGTCCTGAACGGCGAGGGCGTGCATCCGCTGCAATGGAACCGGCTGCTGCGCGCGGCGATCGCCGGCGGGGCCGCGAAGGGCCTGGGCGCAAGCCGGCTTCGCGACCTGCTGCCGCTCAACGCCCAACCGGGCCGTCACAGCGCCCAGGGCTACAAATGGGTTCCGGAGGCGGAGCTCTCCTTCCAGGGCCAGGACGCCAACGGCGCCTGGCGGGGGATTCGGGCGCTCGCGCGGCGGCTCGACTTGTCGGTCGAGGTCGTGTTCGAATGGCGCGACAACGCGCCGGCGGGCCGGGCGGGCCGCATCGGGCGGCTTCGCATCGGCTGACCGGCGGCTGGAACCGAGGAAGGGCCCGGCGTGACCCGTTTCCTGTTCTACGATTTCGAGACGTCGGGGCTGGCGATCGGCTTCGATCAGGTGCTGCAGATCGGCGCGATCGCGTGCGACGAGGATCTACGGCCGATCCCGGACGCGCGGCTCAACGCGCGCTGCCGGCTGATGCCGCACATCCTGCCCTCGCCAACGGCGCTGTGGATCACGCGGGTCGAGCCGGACGCGCTGGAGACGCCCGAGCTTTCGCACTGGGAGCTGATGCAGACCTTCGAGCGGTTCGCGGCCGCGCACGCGCCGGCGGTCTTCGTCGGGCACAATTCGCTCGGCTTCGACGAGAGCATGCTGCGCCACGCGCGCTTCCAGAGCCTGATGGACCCCTATCTGACCAACAAGAACGGCGCCCGGCGCGGCGACACGATGCGCTGGGCGCGGGCGGTCTGGCTGTTCCGGCCGGCGGAGCTCGCCTATGCGCAGACGGACTCGGGCCGGCCGGGCTTCAAGCTGGGCCCGCTGTGCCGCGTCAACGGCCTCGCCTTCGACGAGGCGGACGCGCATGACGCGCTCTACGACGTGGAGAAGACGGCGGCGCTCGCCGGTCTGATCCGGGAGCGCTCGCCCGCCGTCTGGTCGGCGATGCTGGACAACACGGCCAAGCAGAGCGCGCAGCGGCTGATGGAGGCGGAGCCGATCTTCGCCGGCGGCCATGTCGACCGCTACAACACGGACCACCGCTGGATCGGAAGCCTGGCCGGAACCTTCCAGTCGGAGGCGGCGGTCTGGGACCTGGCGCACGACCCGGACGATTTCCGCGAGGCGTCGGTGGAGGAGCTGATCGGCCTGATCGGCCACGCCTCGAACGAGCCCATCAAGGCCATGCGCCTCAACGCCCAGCCCTACGCCTGCCGCCTCGACGTTCCGGACGCGGCCTATTTCGAGCAGCTGCCCAAACTGGGCGAGGCGGAATGGCGCCGCCGCGCCGAGCGCCTGCGCGCGAACGGGCGGCTGCGCCAGAAGATCCTGGAGGCGATGAGCAGGCGCTGGGGGGAGCGGGAGCCCTCGCCCCATGTCGAGGAGCGGCTCTATGACGGCTTCATCCCGCGCGCCGACGAGCCGCTGATGGCGCGCTTCCGCGCCGCCCCGCCGGAGGAGCGGGCGGAGCTGATCGGCCAGTTCGAGGACAAGCGGCTCGCCAGCTTCGCGCGGCGCATCGTCTATTTCGACAGCCCGCACGCCCTGCCGGCGGCGACCCGCGCCAAGCTGGACCAGTGGCGGCGCGAGCGGCTGACGACGGCGGAGGGCGCGCCCTGGACCACATTGGCGAGCGCGCGCGAGGAGGTGGCGGAGCTGCGCGCCGCCGCCGGCGACGACCCGCTGCTCGACCGCATCGAGGCCTATATGGACCGCCGCGCGGCGGAGCTGACCGGCGGCTGAGGGCGGGGCTCGGCGAGGGCAGCGGCCCTCGCCTCAGCCCAGCGCCTTCGCCATCACGTCGGCGAGGCGGCGCGCGAAGGCGGCGGGATCGCTCGGCTGCTCGCCCTCGACGATCAGCGCCTGATCGTAGAGCAGATGCGCCGCCTCGCCCAGATCGCCCTTGCCCTCGGCGCCGGCCTTGTCCGCGAGCGCGCGAATCAGCGGGTGGTCCGGGTTGATCTCCAAGATGCGCGGGCTCGCCCCGTCGAGCTGCTTGTGCTGGCGCAGCATGCGCTCGAGATGGATGTCGAGCGCGCCGTCGTCCGCCACCAGACAGACCGGCGAGCTGGTCAGCCGGTCGGAGGCGCGCACGTCCTTCACCGTCTCGCCCAGCGCCAGCTTCAGCGCGACGATCAGGCCGTCGACGGCGGTCTCCGTCTTCTCGGAGTCCTGATCCGCCGCGGCGTCCTCGGCCGCGTCCGTCCCGCCCTTGATGGCGGCGAGATCGGCGCCGCCGCGGGTGACCGACTTGAAGGGATGCTCCTTGTAGGCGCCGCAGGCGGGAATCCAGAATTCGTCGACGGGATCGGTCATCAGCAGGACTTCGACCCCCTTCTTCGCGAAACCCTCGAGCTGCGGGCTCTGCTTCAGCTTCTCCGCGTCCTCGCCGGCGATGTAGTAGATCGCCGTCTGCCCCTCCTTCATGCGCCCGACATACTCGTCGAGGCCGACGCGCGCGTCGGAGGCGGTGGAGCGGAACCGGCAGAGCGGGAACAGGCTCTCCCGGTCGTCGGCGCTCTCATAGAGCCCCTCTTTCAGCACCAGGCCGAAATTGTCCCAGAAGGCCGCGTAATCCTCCGGCGCGTCCTCGGCCTTCTTCTTGAGCGCGTCCAGCACGCGCTTGACCAGACCGCCGCGGATCTTCGCCACCACGGGATTGTTCTGCAGCATCTCGCGGCTGATGTTGAGCGGCAGATCCTCGCTGTCGATCACGCCGCGCAGGAAGCGCAGCCAGCTCGGCAGCAGCTCCTCGCACTCGTCGGTGATGAAGACGCGCTTCACATAGAGCTTCACCTTCGACATCCGCTCCGGATGGAACAGGTCGAGGGGCCGCTCGGTCGGGGCGAAGACGAGGCCGGTGTATTCGATCACCCCCTCGGCGCGGAAATGCAGCGTCAGCCAGGGCTCGTCGAAGCTGTGGGAGACGTGCTTGTAGAATTCCGCGTACTGCGCCTCGTCGATCTCCGACTTCGGCCGGGTCCACAGCGCCGACGCGCTGTTGACCCGTTCGGCCGCGGCGTCCTCGCCCTCGGCGCCCGCCTCCTCCAGCCGGATCGGGAAGGGGATATGGTCGGAATAGGTGCGGATGACGCGCTCCAGACGGCTGCGCTCCAGGAACTCGTCGGCGTCCTCCTTGAGGTGCATCGCAATCTCGGCGCCGGGGCCGTCCTTCTCCGCCGGCTCGATGGTGAACTGGCTCTTGCCGTCGCTGGTCCAGCGCCAGGCGTCGTCCGCGCCCGCCTTGCGGGTCGTGACCGTCACCTGGTCGGCGACCATGAAGCCCGAATAGAAGCCGACGCCGAACTGGCCGATCAGGCTGACGTCCTTCTTCTTGTCGCCGGTCAGATGGTCGACGAAGGCCGCCGTGCCGGAGCGCGCGATGGTGCCCAGATTCTCGACCAACTCCTCGCGGCTCATGCCGACGCCGTTGTCGGCGACGATCAGGCGGCGCCCGTCCTTGTCGATGCGCACCGTGATCGCGAAGCCGTCCGCGCCCTCGGTCAGCTCCGGCCGCTCGATCGCCAGATAGCGCAGCTTGTCGCAGGCGTCGGCGGCGTTGGAGATCAGTTCGCGCAGGAAGATCTCGCGCTCGGAATAGAGCGCATTGGCGACGATGTCCAAGAGCCGGCCGACCTCCGCCTGGAAGCCCATCGTCTCGGTCGACCCGCCGTCTTGTTTCTTGGTCTCTGCAGCCATGGCGATGTTCACCCCTCGAACGCTAACCCATGCGCGCCGCCGTCGCGCCGTCCCGCGCCGGCCGCGCCCCGCGGGCGATATAGAGAGGAGAGGCGCAGCCTGCAAGGCGGCGCGGCCGAACGCGGGGCTCGCGCGCGCGCCCACGATCGGCTAGGACTGTTTGCGCCATGACCGACATCCCGTTCAACAAGGCGTTCGAGCCGCGCTACGGCGAGTGCGTGAGCGTCGCGCCGGGCGTCCGCCGCGTGGTCGCGGAGAACCCCGGCCCCTTCACCTTCTACGGCACCGGGACCTACATCCTGGGCGCGGGTCATGTGGCGGTGATCGACCCCGGCCCTGACCTGCCGGCGCATATCGCGGCCTTGGACGCGGCGCTCGAGGGCGAGGTGGTGGAGGCGATCCTGATCACCCACACCCACCGCGACCACGTCCCGGCCGCCCGGCCGTTCCAGGCCCTGCGCGGCGGATCGGCGGCCGTCCCGATCTACGGCTTCGGGCCGCATGGCGGCGATACGGCGCTCGAAGGCGGGGTGCATGTCGAGGAGGGCGCCGATCACGGCTTCGACCCGGATGTGCGCCTTGGCGACGGCGACATCGTTTCGGGAACGGGATGGTCGGTCGAGGCGGTGCACACCCCCGGCCACACCTCCAACCATCTCTGCTTTTCCTACCGCGAGGCGGCGGCGCCGGAGGGCGCGCTGTTCAGCGGCGACCATGTGATGGGCTGGTCGACCAGCGTGATCAGCCCGCCGGACGGCGACATGGCGGCCTATCTCGCCTCGCTGGAGACCCTGCGGGACCGGGCGGAGGATCGCTACTATCCGACCCACGGCGCCCCGATCGAAAGCGCGCGCGATTTCGTCGGCCGCTTCATCGCCCACCGCCTGAACCGCGAGACGCAGGTGCTGAACGCGCTCGCCGACGGGGCGGCGACGATCCCGGAGATGGTGCGGCGCCTCTATCCCGACCTGCCCGCGGCGCTGACCCCGGCGGCCGGCCGGTCGGTCCTGGCCCATCTGGTGAAGCTGGCGGACGAGGGGCGCATCGCGAGCGCCGACGGCGCGGCGAGCGCGCGGGCGCGCTATCGCCTTCTCTGAGCGACGCGGCGCGCCGCTTTGGCGACGGCTCCTCGGGGCGAGGGGTCCCGGCGCCGTCGCGCGGCTCCCCGGTCATCCCGGCCGCAGCGCAGCGGAGAACCGGGAGCCAGGGCGAGTCGCCAAGGCTTGGCGCTTGCCGCTCCTGGGTCCCGGATCGCCCTGACGGCCGTCCGGGACGACGATGGAACGGCGCGGCGCGACGGCGCAAGCGAAGCCGTCGTCGTCGCGAGCGAGGGCGCTCCGCCGCCCGTTACGGCCAGAGAACGATCTGGGTGCAGCGGAACAGCGCGATCGGCTTCTCCGGCCGCTCTTCGGCGAAGACGCGCGCGTCCCAGACCTGGGTGCTGCGGCCCTGATGCTGGGCCGTCGCCTCGCACAGCAGCACCCCGCCGCGGGCGGTGCCCATATGGTTGCTCTTCAGCTCCGCCGTGGTGAAGCCGGCCGCGCCCTGCGGCAGGTCGGCTTCGGTTCCGTAGCCGCAGCAGGTGTCGGCCAACGCCACGACGCTGGCCGCATGCAGGAAGCCGTTCGGGGCGAGGTGGCGCGGCTCGACCGCGAGCCGGCCGCGGGCGACGCCCGCCCCCGCCTCCAGGATCTCGAGTCCCAGCGCCTCCACCAGACTGCCGGCGGCGCGGCGCGGGATCTCGGCGGGGTCCATCTTCGGCATGCGAGCGATCCTCTGCTTCGCGGGAGATCAGGCGGCGACCGTCTTCGCCTTGTATCGGCACAGGTCCGAGACGACGCAGGCCGGGCAGTCCGGCTTGCGCGCCTTGCAGACATAGCGCCCGTGCAGGATCAGCCAGTGGTGGGCGTGCAGCAGATAGGCTCTCGGAATCCTCTTCTCCAGCGCCTTCTCGACCGCCAGCGGCGTCTTGCCCGACGCCAGGCCGGTGCGGTTCGCGACCCGGAAGAGATGGGTGTCGACCGCGATGGTCGGCGCCCCGAAGGCGATGTTGAGCACCACATTGGCGGTCTTGCGGCCGACGCCGGGCAGGGCCTCCAGCGCCTCGCGGTCGCGCGGGACCGCGCCGCCATGCTCGGCGACCAGAATCTCCGCCATCCGGATCACGTTCTTGGCCTTGGAATTGAAGAGGCCGATGGTCTTGATGCGCTCCTTCAAGCCCGCCTCGCCCAGCGCCAGCATGTCCTGCGGGGTCGCGACGATCTCGAACAGGCGCGCCGTCGCCTTGTTGACGCCGACGTCGGTCGCCTGGGCGGACAGCGTCACCGCCACCAGCAGCGTGTAGGGGTTGGTCCAGTGGAGCTCGCCCTTCGGCTCCGGGTTCTGCGCCTGCAGGCGGGCGAAGAACTGCTCCACCTCGGCTTTGGTCATCTTGGGCATGGGCGGGCGCGCTCGTGTGGGACTGTCGGGGTTGGCCGGTCTTGGAGAGCCCGGCGCTTCGCTTTAGATTAGGCGGCATGAGCGAGCAAGCCCACCCGGAAAGCGACCCGCGCGACGGCTCGGCCGACGGTCCGGCGCGCACGATCTATTTCGACGCGACGCTGGCGCCGCACCGCAGCCTGTCGCGGCGCGGCTTCCTGATCGTCATGACGGCGATCGGGACGGGCGGCTTCCTGATCGGGTTCGGCTTCTTCCTGGCGGGCGCCTGGCCGGTGGCGGGCTTCGCGGGGTTGGAGATCCTGCTGATCTACATCGCCTTCAAGCTGAATTTCCGGGAGAGCCGGCGGCGCGAGCATCTGCGGCTCAGCCGGCCCGGTGGGCTGGAGATCGAGCGGGTGGCGCCCGACGGCGCGCGCTCGGCCGCGCGGCTGGAGCCGACCTGGCTGCGGGTCGAGATGGACGATCCGCCGCAGCATCACAGCCAGCTTCGCCTGTTGAGCCATGGCCGCGCGGTCGTGGTCGGCGGCTTCCTGACCGCGGACGAGCGCGCGGACCTGGCCCAGGCCCTGCGTGACGCGCTCGCCGCCTATCGCCGCGGGCCGCTGGGCCCGACGGATGAGCCGGCGTCGGCGACCGGCGGGCCTGCGTGAGCGAAGCGGGCGGACCCCGCCGCGCCGCCCTCCCTATCAGCCCGGCGCTGATCGACTACGGGCTGCTGGCGACGCTGGCGGCGATCTGGGGCGGCGCCTTCCTGCTGGTCAAGCTGGCGGTCGCGGACATCCCGCCGGTCAGCGTCGCGGCCGGGCGCATCGCCATCGCGGCCGTCCTGCTGCTCGCCGCGGCGCTGATGAGCCGGCGCGCGCTGCCGCGCCGGCCGCAGGCCTGGGCGTTGATCCTGGCCGTCGCGCTGGCCGGCAACGTCGCGCCCTTCACCCTGATCGCCTGGGGGCAGGAGACGGTGGACGCCGGCCTCGCCGCGATCGTGATGGGGATCGGGCCGCTGGCCACTGCGGCGCTCGCCCATCTCTTCACGACGGATGAGAAGGCGGGGCCCTTGAAGCTCCTCGGCCTCGCCCTCGGGCTCGCCGGCGTGGTGGTGCTGATCGGCCCGGCGAAGCTGCTCGGTCTGACGCAGGAGACGCTGCGCTATCTGGCGATCGCCGGCGCGGCCTGCGGCTATGCGATCGCCGCGCTCTTCAACAAGCGGCTGATGGCGCAGGAGAGCTTCCGCGGCGTCTCGGCCGGAGTGATGATCGTCTCGGCCGCGATCCTGATCCCGGCCAGCCTGGCGCTCGACCAGCCGTGGGAGCTGGATGTCTCGGACCGTGCGCTCGCAGCGCTGATTCTGCTGGGGATCTTCCCGACGGCGCTCGCCAATCTGATGCTGCTCGCGATCATCCGGCGGCGCGGCGCCACCTTCTTCAGCCAGATCAACTATCTGGTGCCGCTCTCCGGCCTCGCCTGGGGGATGCTGGTCCTGGCCGAGGAGCCGCCGCCCCAGGCCTTCGCGGCGCTGGCGCTGATCCTCGCGGGCGTCGCCGTCGCCGCCCGCGGCGGCCGGCGCCCGGCTCCGCCGACCGACCAGACGGGGTGAGCCGACGCGCTACTGCTACTCCGACAGCCCCAGCACGTCCGCCATGGAGTAGAGGCCCGCCGGCCGCTCGCGCGCCCACAGGCCGGCGCGCACGGCGCCGGTCGCAAACAGCGCACGGTCGCTCGCCTTGTGGGTCAGCTCGATGCGCTCGGCCGGGCCGGCGAAGACGACCGTGTGCTCGCCCACCACCTCGCCGCCGCGCAGGGTGGCGTAGCCGATGGCGCCCTCGGGCCGCGGGCCGGTCATCCCCTCGCGCGAGAGGATGGCGGCCTCGTCGTGGTCGACGCCGCGGCCTGCCGCCGCCGCCCGGCCGAGGCCCAGCGCCGTGCCCGACGGCGCGTCGACCTTGTGGCGGTGGTGCATCTCGACGATCTCGATGTCGTAGTCGGGGCCGAGCAGGGCGGCGACCTTGCGCGTCAGCCCGATCAGCAGATTGACGCCGACCGACATGTTGGGGGCGTAGACGACTTGGGTGTGCCGCGCCGCCTTCTCCAGCGCCTCGACATGCTCGGACCCCAGCCCGGTGGTGCCGACCACATGGACGGCGTGCGCCTGCGCGCAGAGCCGCGCGGTCTCGACCGTCGCCTCGGGCGTCGTGAAGTCGATCACGATATCTGACTTGGCGATCGCGACCGCCGGATCCGACGTCAGATAGACGCCGAGCGGCTTGATACCCGCCAGCACGCCGGCATCCTGGCCGAGCCCGTCCGCCCCCGGCCGCGCCGTCGCGCCGACCAGCCGGGCCAGCGGCTCCTCGGCCACCGCCTTCACCAGCATCCGCCCCATGCGCCCGCCGGCGCCGATGATGGTGACGGTCAGGGAATCGGTCACTTCTATTGCCCCTCAAACGCTTCTCAAAAGAGAGGCAGCATAGAATTCGCCGTTACTCCGGCCAACTGATTTCACGAATGAAATCAAGATGGGCCTTGAACTCTTGCGTTAGCGAAGCGTCTGGAAAACAGGCGGCAGCTATCTGCAACCCTGATTTCCGTCCATGCTTCATGGCTGGAATGAAGTCCGTATCAGCGGTGATAAGGACAATCCTATGAACGGGCTTCTCAGCCGAAAGAGTGGCGATATCAAGACCAATGCGCATGTCCACGCCCTTCTGCTCAAAATCCGGAGCGAAGTGGTCGTCGGTTAGCTGCTCGGTCGCAACAGGAATGCGACGCGGCTTCCAGCCACGAAACTTAAGCACGCCGCGTCTTACTGCGACCAAATCACGGCTCGCCAGATCTCGCAGCCAAGCGTCATTTCCCTGGAACTCATAACTATCGCCAGATACAGGTTTTTTAGTCCTGCCCTGGTAGGGTGGACAATCATAGTAGAGAATTCGAAACAGATCTTCGTCAGTGCTGACAGTTTGGTGGGCGCATGCAACGATGAAATCCGGATTGTATTTCCGGCCCGCTTTCACAGCCAAGGCGCGAAGGTATCCGCCGTCAATCAGGATCGCCACTGAGTTTGGTGCATTCATTTTCGTATGCTCGCCGTAGTTTTATCGACGATAGCGGATACGAATATCAGAACGCAAATAGGAGGGCCCCGTAGAACGCGTTCTACGGGGCCCCATATACGTGCCCGCCTACGGGCGTTGCGGATTACATATTAGATATGAGTCGGCGCAAATCGGTTGTCAAGGGAAACCGGCAGGCCGCGGCTACTCCGTCAGATCGTCCCAGAACTCGCGGACCTTGGAGAAGAAGCCCTCGCTCTCGGGGCTCTGGTGTTTGCCGCCGCCTTCCTTGCGGAACTCCTCCAGGAGCTCTTTCTGGCGCTTGGTCAGCTTCACCGGGGTTTCGACCGCCAACTCGATATACATATCCCCGCGCTGGGCCGACTGCAGCACCGGCATGCCCTTGCCGCGCAGGCGGAACTGCTGGCCGGTCTGGGCCCCTTCGGGGATCTTCACCTTGGCGCGGCCGCCGTCGATGGTCGGCACCTCGATGTCGCCGCCGAGCGCCGCGTCCGCCATGGCGATCGGCACGCGGCAGGCGAGGTCCGCGCCCTGGCGCTGGAACAGCCGATGCGGCGCGAGCGAGAGGAAGATGTAGAGGTCGCCCGGCGGCGCGCCGCGCAGGCCGGCCTCGCCCTCGCCGGCGAGCCGGATGCGGGTGCCGTCCTCGACCCCGCGCGGGATCGAGACCTGCAGGGTCTTGTCCTTGTGCACGCGGCCGGCGCCGTTGCAGTCGCCGCAGGGCTTGTCGATGGTGCGGCCCTCGCCCTGGCAGGCGGGGCAGGTGCGCTCGATCGTGAAGAAGCCCTGGGAGGCGCGCACCTTGCCGTCGCCGCCGCAGGTCTGGCAGGCGACCGGCTGAGCGCCCTCGGCCGCGCCGGAGCCGTGGCAGGTCTCGCACGGCACGGAGGTCGGCACCCGGATCTCCACCTTCCGGCCGTGGAAGGCGTCCTCCAGGCTGACCTCCAGATTGTAGCGCAGGTCGGCGCCGCGGGCGCTCTGGCCGCGCCGGCCCCGGCCGCCGCCGCCGCCCATGAAGTCGCCGAACATCTCCTCGAAGATGTCGGTGAAGCCGCCGAAGCCGGCCCCGGCGCCGCCGTTGCCGAAGCCGCCCTGCTCGAACGCCTCGTGCCCGAAGCGGTCGTAGGCCGCACGCTTCTGGTCGTCCTTCAGCGCCTCATAGGCCTCGCCGACCTCCTTGAAGCGCTGCTCCGCCTCCTGGTCCCCCGGATTGCGGTCCGGATGGTACTGCATGGCGAGCTTGCGGTAGGCGCTCTTCAGCTCGTCCTTGGACGCATTCCGCTCGACGCCCAGAATGTCGTAGTAGTCGCGTTTCGCCATCGCCGACTGTCCCCGTCCTCGCTCCGACGGCCCTCGAGGGGCGCGGCCGAACGGCGACCGGCCCCGGGGGTCGCTCCCCGGGGCCGGTCTGGCCGTTCAGGACTTACTTGTCCTTCTTGTCGTCGTCGACTTCCTCGAAATCCGCGTCGACCACATCGTCCTTGGCGCCCCCCTCGGCCCCGGCGCCCGCGTCGGCCCCCGCATCGGCCGCGGGGTCGCCGCCGGCTTCGGCCTGGCTCGCCTTGTAGACGGCCTCGCCGAGCTTCATCGAGGCCTGGCTCAGCGCGTCCGTCTTCTGCTTGATCGCGTCGACGTCCTCGCCGTCCTTGACGTCCTTCAGCTCCTGGACGGCCGTCTCGATGGCCGACTTGTCGGCGGCGTCGAGGCTGTCGCCGTGCTCGCCCAGGGTCTGCTCGGTCGTGTGGATCAGGCTGTCGGCCTGGTTGCGGACCTCGACCAGCTCCTTCTTCTTCTTGTCCTCGTCGGCGTGCGCCTCCGCGTCCTTCACCATGCGGTCGATCTCGGCGTCGTCGAGACCGCCCGAGGCCTGGATGCGGATCTGCTGCTCCTTGCCGGTGCCCTTGTCCTTGGCCGAGACGTTGACGATGCCGTTGGCGTCGATGTCGAAGGCGACCTCGATCTGCGGCACGCCGCGCGGGGCGGAGGGGATGCCGACCAGATCGAACTGGCCCAGGATCTTGTTGTCCGCCGCCATCTCGCGCTCGCCCTGGAAGACGCGGATCGTGACCGCGGACTGATTGTCCTCGGCGGTCGAGAAGGTCTGCGACTTCTTGGTCGGGATCGTCGTGTTGCGGTCGATCAGGCGCGTGAAGACGCCGCCCAGCGTCTCGATGCCGAGCGACAGCGGGGTGACGTCGAGCAGCAGCACGTCCTTCACGTCGCCCTGCAGCACGCCCGCCTGGATGGCGGCGCCGATGGCGACCACCTCGTCCGGGTTGACGCCGCGGTGCGGCTCCTTGCCGAAGAACTCCTTCACCGCCTCGATCACCTTGGGCATGCGGGTCATGCCGCCGACCAGGATGACCTCGTCGATCTCGCTCGCCTTCAGGCCGGCGTCCTTCAGCGCGGCCTTGCAGGGCTCGATCGTGCGTTTGATGAGGTCGCCGACCAGCGCCTCAAGCTTGGAGCGCGACAGCTTGATGTTGAGGTGCTTCGGCCCCGACTGGTCGGCGGTGATGAAGGGCAGGTTGACGTCGGTCTGCTGGGCGGAGGAGAGCTCGATCTTGGCCTTCTCGGCCGCCTCCTTGAGGCGCTGCAGGGCCAGCCGGTCCTGCCGCAGATCAATGCCGTTCTCCTTTTTGAACTCCTCGGCCAGGTAGTTGATGATCGCCTGGTCGAAGTCCTCGCCGCCCAGGAAGGTGTCGCCGTTGGTCGACTTCACCTCGAAGACGCCGTCGCCGATCTCCAGGATCGACACGTCGAAGGTGCCGCCGCCCAGATCGTAGACCGCGATCACGCCCGAGCCCTTCTTCTCAAGCCCGTAGGCGAGGGCCGCGGCCGTCGGCTCGTTGATGATGCGCAGCACCTCGAGGCCCGCGATCTTGCCCGCGTCCTTGGTGGCCTGGCGCTGCTGGTCGTTGAAGTAGGCCGGCACCGTGATGACCGCCTTCTCGACCGTCTCGCCCAGATAGCTCTCGGCCGTCTCCTTCATCTTCTGCAGGATGAAGGCGGAGATCTGCGAGGGGGCGTAGGCTTCGCCGCGGGCCTCGACCCAGGCGTCGCCGTTGTCGGCCTTGACGATCTTGTAGGGGGTCTGCTCCACGTCCTTGGCGACGACCTTGTCGTCGAAGCGACGCCCGATCAGGCGCTTGATGGCGTACAGCGTGTTCTCCGGGTTGGTGACCGCCTGCCGCTTGGCGGAATGGCCGACGAGGCGCTCGCCGTCCTCGGTGAAGGCGACCATCGAGGGCGTGGTGCGCGCGCCCTCGGTGTTCTCGATCACCTTTGCGGTCTTGCCGTCCATCACGGCGATGCACGAGTTCGTCGTGCCCAGATCGATGCCGATAACCTTGCTCATTCTCGTCCACCTCCAGCTTAAGCGGGCGCCGCCGAACCTTGGCGAAGCGCTCGATTGGGCGCCCCTTCTTCAACGCTCTGCTTGACGGCCGGGCGCGTGCGCGGGCGTTCCCCGTCTGAGGCCGGATTTCCGAGGCCGACTTTCCGGGCCGGATGTCCGAAGGCGGGCGGGGATCGTGCGCGCGCCGGTTCCGCCGGCTATATAGGCAGGACGCGCGGCGCCTGCAACCGGACCGCAAAGATTCCGGCGCGGGAGGCTCGGCGCGCGGCGAGGGAAGGCTGGGGGAAGGAGGCGCGCATGGCGCCGGCGACAGAGCGACGCGACCCGACCAGGCGCCAGGACGGCGGCGTCGAGATCCCGCCGCCGCAACCCGGCGCGGCCGGCGCGCGGCTGTGCGAGGCCATGCTGGACGGCGCGGCGCAGGCGGCGCTGGCCGAGGCCGTCCGCGCGATCGTCGCCGACGCCCCGCTCTACCGGCCGACCATGCCGAAGACCGGCAAGCCCTTCAGCGTGCGGATGACCAATTGCGGGCCGCTCGGCTGGGTCGCGGACAAGGCGGGCGGCTATCGCTATCAGGCGACGCATCCCGCGACGGGGCGGCCCTGGCCGGCCATGCCGCCGGCGGTCCTCGACGTCTGGTTCGCGGCGACGGGCCGCGACTATCCGCCCGAAGCCTGCCTGATCAACTGGTACGAGCCGGGCGCGAAGATGGGGATGCACCGGGACGAGGACGAGGCGGCGCAGGACGCGCCGGTGGTCTCGATCTCGCTCGGCGACGACGCGCGCTTTCGCCTCGGCGGGCCGACGCGCGGCGGCAAGACGGCGTCGGTGATCCTGCGCTCCGGCGACGTGCTGGTTCTCGACGGGCCGAGCCGGCGGTGTTTCCACGGGGTGGACCGCATCTATCCGGGGACCTCGACGCTCCTGGGCGCGGCCGGGCGGATCAACCTGACGCTCCGGCGGGTGACGCCCTTCGAGACGGGGGCTGACGCGCCCTCCTCAGGGTGAGGCTCTCTTGCGTCAGAATCATGCAGGCGGCCCTCATCGTGAGGAGCCATCGGACGCGCGTCAGAGCTTACGCACCGCGCCGCGCCGTCGTCGTCCCGGACGGCCGTCAGGGCGATCCGGGACGGGAGGAGCGGCCGGCGCCGGCGCGCCGCGGCGGGACCGCCTCAGGCCGTGGTGTCGACCCCGTCGTCGTCGCCGGACTTGGCGGCGTCGGGCGCCGCCTGTTCGCCGCCCGCAGCCGCCGGATCGCCCTTGGCGACGACGACCATGGCCGGGCGCAGCAGGCGGTCGTGCAGCAGGTAGCCGGGCTGCAGCACCTGCACCACCGTTCCGGCGGGATGGCCGGTCCCGGTCGCCTCCGAGATCGCCTGGTGGCGCTCGTAGGAGAACTTCTCGCCGGCCGGGTCGATCCTGCGCACGCCGCCCTTCTCCAGCGCGTCGAGCATCTGCTTCTCGGTCATCTCGACGCCGACGGTCAGGTTCTTGACCGTCTCATTGTCGCTTTTCAGGCTGTCGGGCACGGAGTCGACGGCGCGGCGCAGATTGTCGATCGCCGGCAGCATCTCCTTGACGAAGGAGGCGGCGGCGTATTTGCGGGCGTCGGCGGCGTCCTTCTCGGCCCGGCGCTTGGTGTTCTCCGCGTCGGCCACGACGCGCAGCATCCGGTCCTTCAGCTCTTCGTTCTCGCGCGTCAGCCGGGCGACGGCGTCCTCTTCCGCGGCCCCGTCGGCGGCGGCCCCGGCGGCGGCCCCGGCGGCCTCGCCCTCGGCCGCCCCGTCCGGCGGCGCTTCGCCGGCCGCCTCGGCCGCGCGGCGCGCGGCTTCGAGCGCGGACTCGTCGATCACGTCTTCCGGCGCGCTCTCGCGCCGGTCCTTCGCCTGATCCTTACCGGTCATCTCGCCAACTCATTCCGTTCCTGTCGATCGCCGCGCGCGGCGGCCCCGTCGATCACGGCCCGCGCCGGCAGGCGCGCCATAGCCGATCGCGGCGCGGCCCGCAAGCGGCCGGCCGCCATAGGTGGGGGCGCGACCCGGGCTCCGCCACCCCGGCCTCGCCACCCCGGCCTCGCCAGCCCGGCCGCGCTGTCCCGCCTCCCGCGGGCGCTATCCAGCGTCCCGCCGGCCGAGCAGCCGGCCGACCACTTTCGAGGTGTAGTCCACCATCGGGATGATCCGCGCGTAATTCATGCGCGTCGGGCCGACGACGCCGATCGCGCCGATCACCCGCTCCTCCTCGTTGAGATAGGGCGACACGATCATCGAACAGCCGGAGAGCGAGAACAGCTCGCTGCCCGAGCCGATGAAGATCTGCACCCCTTCGGCGATGTCCGCGGCCTCCAGGAGGCGCAGCATGTTCTCCTTCGCCTCCAGCGCCGAGAACAGCGCGCGGATATGCTCCAGATCGGCAAGCGCCTGGACGTCGCTCAACAGGTTCGACTGGCCGCGCACGATCAGCACCCCGTCGCCGGCGCTGGCGTCCGACCAGGTGGCGAGCCCGGCCTGCACCACCTTGGCGGTCAGCTCGTCGATCTGGGCGCGTTTCTCCGTGATCTCGCGGCTGACCGCCTCGCGGGTCTGATCCAGCGTGTTGCCGCCGAGCTTGGCCGAGAGATAGTTGGTCGCCTCGTTCAGCGCCGAGGGCGGCAGCCCCATCGGCAGATCGACCACCCGGTTTTCCACCAGCCCGGTCTCGGTGACCATGACGACCAAGGCGCGCCCGGGCGCGATCGGGACGAACTCGATATGCTTCAGGCGCTGATCGGTCTTCGGCGCGAACACCAGGCCGGCGCATTTGGACAGCCCGCTCATCAGGTCGCTGGCTTCCTCCAGCACCTGGGTGACCGACTTGCCGGTGGCCGAGCAGCGCTCCTCGATCGAGCGGCGGTCCTCGACCGACAGATTGCCGACCTCCAGAATGCCGTCGACGAAGAGCCGCAGGCCCGCATCGGTCGGCAACCGGCCGGCCGACGTGTGCGGCGCGTAGAGCAGCCCGCACTCCTCCAGGTCGGCCATCACGTTGCGCACGGTCGCCGGCGAGAGCCGCTGCTGCAGCTTGCGCGACAGCGTGCGCGAGCCGACGGGCTCGCCGGTCTCGACGAAAGCCTCGACGACGAGGCGCAGGATCTCGCGGCTGCGGTCGTTCAGTTCGGTGATCATCATTCGATCCGGTGCATCCGTTGCGGCGCGGCGCGCCCGGGCGACCCGTCGCCCGCATCGACAGACGCTGCGATAGACTGTAGGAACGCCCCAGAGCAGCGTCAATCGAGCAGCGTCAATCGAGCAGCGTCAATCGGTCCACATCGCCCGGACCCTCGTCCTGCGTTAAACCGGACTCCCGTCCCGCGTTAAAAGAGAGGTTCCCGTGCGTCCCAGCAACCGCGCCCCCGACCAGCTTCGCGAGATCGTCCTCGAGCCGGAGGTCGCGCGCTATGCGGAGGGCTCCTGCCTCGCCAAGTTCGGCCACACCCACGTGCTGTGCTGCGCGAGCGTCGAGGAGTCGGTGCCGCCCTTCCTGCGCAATTCCGGCCGCGGCTGGGTGACGGCGGAATACGGCATGCTGCCGCGCTCCACCCACAGCCGGATGGACCGCAAGCGCACCGCCGAAGGCGGCCGCACGCAGGAGATCAGCCGGCTGATCGGCCGCTCGCTGCGCGCCGTGACCGACATGACGAAGCTGGGCGAACGCCAGATCCGCCTCGACTGCGACGTGCTGCAGGCGGACGGCGGCACGCGCACGGCGGCGATCACCGGGGCCTATGTGGCGCTGGCGCTCGCGATCCGTCACATGCAACGCCTCGGCGCGATCGAGGCCGAGCCGTTGATCGACAGCGTCGCCGCGATATCCTGTGGACTGTACGAAGGCGAGGCCGTCCTCGACCTCGACTACGACGAGGATTCGAGCGCCGACGCCGACGCCAATTTCGTGCTGACGGGCGCCGGCGGCATCGTCGAGATCCAGGGAACGGCCGAAACGGAGCCGTTCAGCGAGCGCCAGTTCCTGGATCTTCTCGGCCTCGCCAAGACGGGCGTGGCGGAATTGACGACGGTGCAGCGCGCGGCCCTGGAAGCGGCCCTGGAAGCGGCCGGGAACGCAGCCGGATAACGCAAGGACGGGAGGCCGTTTCGATGACCCGGCGCTTCGATCCGACCCAGAGCGGCGGCAAGCTGGTGATCGCCAGCCACAATCCGGGCAAGGTGCGCGAGATCGGGGATCTGCTGGATCGTTTCGGTGTCGAACCGGTCTCGGCGGCGGCCCTCGGCCTCCCCGAGCCGGAGGAGACCGGCGAGACCTTCGCTGCGAACGCGCGGCTCAAGGCGCTTGCGGCCGCCGAGGCGGCGACCCTGCCGGCGCTGGCCGACGACAGCGGACTCGCCGTCGACGCGCTGGACGGGGCGCCGGGGATCTATTCCGCGCGTTGGGCCGGGCCGGAGAAGGATTTCGCGCTCGCGATGGAGCGGGTGCATGAGGCGATGGCGGATTCCGTCGACCGCACCGGGCGCTTCGTCTGCGCGCTGGCGCTGGCCTGGCCGGGCGGCGAGTGCGCGGTCTTCGAGGGAACGGTCGACGGTCTGATCGTCTGGCCGCCGCGCGGCGAGCGGGGCTTCGGCTACGACCCGATCTTCGTGCCCGACGGCCGGGAGGAGACCTTCGGCGAGATGGACCCGGCCGAGAAACACGCCATGAGCCACCGCGCCGCCGCCTTCGAGAAGCTGGTCGCCGCCTGCTTCGAGGGCGGCTGACGGCGGCGGCGCACGCGCGGTTAAAGCCCGCGGGAGACCCGATGGTCGCGCTCTATGTCCACTGGCCCTTCTGCAAGGCCAAGTGCCCCTATTGCGACTTCAACAGCCATGTGCGCACGGGCGTCGACCAGGCGCGCTGGCGCGCCGCGCTGGTGCGGGAGACCGAGGCGGCGCTCGGCCCCTACGCAGACCGTCCGGAGGCGCGGCTGGAGAGCGTCTTCTTCGGCGGCGGCACGCCCTCTCTCATGCCGCCGGAGACGGCCGCCGCCGTCCTGGAGGCCGCCCGGAGCCTGGTTCCCGTCGCCGACGACGTCGAGATCACGCTGGAGGCCAACCCGACGTCGGTCGAGGCCGGACGCTTCGACGCCTTCCGGGCGGCCGGGATAAACCGCGTCTCGCTTGGCGTCCAGGCGACGAACGACGAGGCGCTGCGCTTCCTGGGGCGCGAACATGGGGCGCGGGAGGCGCTGGCGGCGGTCGCGCTCGCCCGCGCGCGCTTTCCCCGGGTCAGCTTCGACCTGATCTACGCCCGGCCGGGCCAGGCGCCGGCCGATTGGGCGGCGGAGTTGAGCGGGGCGCTCGAGCATGCGGGCGACCATCTCTCGCTCTATCAACTCACCCTGGAGCCCGGCACCGCCTTCTTCACCCGCGCGCGCCTGGGCGAGCAAATGACGGCCGACGAGGAGGCGGCGGCGGCGCTGTGGGACGTGACGCAGGACGCCATGGCCGCGGCGGGCTTCGCCGCCTACGAGGTCTCGAACCACGCGCGGCCCGGCGGCGAGAGCCGGCACAATCTGGTCTATTGGCGCTACGGCGACTATGCGGGCGTCGGACCGGGAGCGCATGGCCGGGTTTCCGACCCGTCGGGGGCGCGCGTCGCAACCGCGCGCGAGCGCCTGCCCGAGAAATGGCTCGCCGCCGTCGAGGCGCAGGGCGAGGCGCTGGCCGAGCGGCAGGAGGTCCCTCCGGAGACGCGGCGCCGGGAGCTGCTGCTGATGGGGTTGCGCCTGAGAGAAGGCGTGCCCGAAGCGCGGCTCGAACGCGAGACCGGCGCCGGGTTCGAGACGCTCGATCCGGATCGGCTCGACGCGCTCGCCGACGAAGGCTGGATCGCGGTGGAGGACCGGACGCTGCGCGTGACGGAGAGCGGCCGGCAGCGGCTCGACGCATTGCTCGCCTATCTTCTCCCCTGACGGGCGCCGCGGCGCAGAATGCGACCGAGTCCGTTAAAGTCTCCTTCATCTTATCCGGCCTAAGAACGGGGTGGTCGTGACGACCGGGAGGGCGAAGCGAGCCGCCGCGCCCACGTTTTTGCAACCTTGTCGGAGAGGGTGCGCGCAGAGCGAGAGCGCCGCGCGGGGGGAAAGGCCATGGGCACGTCAGACGGACGGGATCGCCGGTCCTGGCTCGGCCGCAACGCCGTGCTGGCGACGTCGCTCGTCTTCGTCGCGCTCGGCCTGGGCTGGCTGTTCGGCAGCTACAGCATGCACAGGATCGAGGACCATCGGCAATTCCAAGCCTTGGTCGGCAAGACCGCCGCGGGCCTCGAAGTCTTTCTGGACACCCAGCGACGCACGCTCGATTTCGCCGCCCGGCGGCTGGAGCGCGAGGGCGCGGCCGGGCTGCCCGCCTTGGCCTGCGACCTTGCGGCCGACCGAACGCGTCCCGGCTGCGAGGCGGCCTTGACGCTCTTGGCGTCCGAGGACGCCGCCGGCGCGCCATGGGCCGCCTGCGCGGCGCCCCTGAACCAAGCGCGCTACGCCGCCTGGCGTGCGGACGCAGCGCGCGGATCGACCTATTTCGACGCGGCCGCGCTTGGAGCCGGCGACCGGTTCCAGGCCCCGTTGATCCGACCGATGTCCGGAGGGCGCGCCCTGGCGATGTGCGTCGATTTCGCGCCGGTCCTGCGCGAATGGGAGGTGGCGGACATCCGCCGGCCGGACGCAATCGGGCTCTTCCGAGAAGGACCGGACGCCTGGGTCGGCGCAGCGCCCGACGCCGCCGCCTTCCTGCCGCCGGAGGGCGAGGGGGCCAAGATCGCGAAGGCCTTGCGGGCGGCCCTAGACTACGAAGCCTCGGACGCAGACGCCGAGGCCCTTGCGGCGGCGGCGACGGGGGGCGGCTTGACCCTGGTGCGGCGGCCCGTGGCCTTAGCGGACCGGCCTGTGATGCTGGCGGCGGGCTATCCGGCCGGGCGCGGCCTGGCGGACTGGGCGAGGCGGCATTGGCCGGAGATTGTGATCGTCGGGCTGATCTGCCTGGCGGCGCCGATCTCGGCGCGGTTCCTGCAACGCGCGACCGAACGCCCGCGGTCGGAATCGCAGGCCCTGCAAGGCCGGCTCGAGATGGCGGCGCACGCCGGCGGCGTCGGATTCTGGAGCTACGATTTCCGCAGCGATCATCTGACCTGGAGCCCCGACATGTTCCGCATCTTCGGCGTTGCGGGGGAGGATTTCGGCGGCAGGTTCGCCGACTGGCGCGACCGGCTGCACCCCGACGACCTGGAGGCGGCCGAGGCGGCGTTCCTCGAGCGCAGCCGCACCGGCGCGCCGACCGACCTGTTGTTCCGCATCATGCGGGAGTCGGACGGGGCGGAGCGCTGGGTGCGCGGGCGGTGCGAATTCACGCTCGACGCCGCCGGCGCGCCGCTGACCGCGGAGGGCGTCAATCAGGACGCGACCCGCGAGATGGAGGAGCAGGCGCGCCTCGGCGCCGCGCTGCACCAGGCGCATGAGGCCGTGGCCGCGCGCGAGAGCTTCCTGGCGACGCTGAGCCACGAGGTGCGCACGCCCTTGAACGCGATCCTGGGATTCGCCGACCTGATGCGCCAACTGGAGCCGGACGGGCTGAGCGCGGAGAAGCGGGCGGAGTATCTCGACGACATCCACCGCAGCGGCGAGCATCTGCTCTCGCTCATCAACGACATGCTCGATCTCGCGCAACTGGACCAAGGCGCGCCGAAGCTCAAGCCCGAGGCGATCGCGCTGAGCGAGGCGGTCTCCGGCGTGCGCCGTTTCTTCGAGCCGCGCATCGCGGGCACGCGCCTCGATTTCTCCTGGGACGCGCCGCCCAGCCTGCCGCCGGTCTTCGCGGATCGCCGCGCGCTGAACCAGATCCTGCTCAACCTGATGTCGAACGCGGTCAAGTTCACCCCGCCGGGGGGCCGCATCCGGGTGGTCTGCCGCCGGGCGGGCGGCGGGCTCGTCGAGGTCGTGGTGGAGGACACCGGCCGCGGCATCCCGCCAGCGAAGCTCCAGCGCCTGGGCGCGCCCTTCGAGAAGGTGGACGGCGGCTACCATGCGAGCGGCGAGGGCGCGGGCCTCGGCCTCGCCATCGTCCGCCGGCTGGCCGACGCGATGGGCGGCCGCCTGGCCCTGGAGAGCGAATTCGGCTCTTGGACGCGCGCGCGCGTGCTGCTGCCGGCCGCGGAGCCGGACATGGTCGGCGCGGAGGCGCTCCAGCCGGCCTCGACGGGCCGGTGGACCGCGGCCTGAGCAGGGCTACTCCGCCGGCTGCTTGGCCGCCTGCGCCCCCTCCGCGGTCAGCGGACGCGCCAGCTTCGGCGCGATCTCGTGCGGCACGACGTGCCAGAAGCGCCAGCGGGCGTTGTCCCACTCCGCCAGCAGCTCCTCCGCCCATTTCGAGTAGGTGGCGGCGTGGTGCGCCTCCAGCATGGCGCGGCACTCGTCCGCGTAGGGATCGGTTTCGAGCCGATAGAGCTGCACCGATTCCGGATTGAGACGCCCCGCGAGCGACCCGTCGGCGTCATAGACGAAAGCCCGGCCGCCGGTCATCCCGGCGGCGAAATTGTCGCCGACCGGACCCAGGATGCAGACCCGTCCGCCGGTCATGTACTCGCAGCCGTTGGCCCCGCACCCTTCGACCACGGCGTCGGCGCCGGAGTTGCGCACCGCGAAGCGGTCGCCGGCCTGACCCGCCGCGTAGAGCGAGCCCGCCGTCGCGCCATAGAGGCAGGTGTTGCCGATGATGACGTTCTTGTGGCTGAGCAGCGGGCTCGCCGCGATCGGGCGGATGACGATGTCGCCGCCCGACAGGCCCTTGCCGACGTAATCGTTGGCGTCGCCCAGCACCTCCAGCTTCAGCCCCTGCACCGCGAAGGCGCCCAGCGACTGGCCGGCCGAGCCGCGCATGCGCACCGTCAAATGGCCCGGAGCCAGGCCCGTCATGCCGTACTTGCGCACGATGGCCGAGCTGGTCCGCGCGCCGATCGCCCGGTAGGTGTTCCGGATGTTGTACTGAAGCTGCATCTTGGCGCTGTGGTCGCTGAACAGCCGGGCCGCGTCCTTCAGGATCAGCGCGTCGAGCGTGTCCGGCACCTCGTTGCGGCCCTCGATGGTGCAATGGGTCGCGCCGCCGTGCGCGCCCGGCTGGGCGAGCAGCGGATTGAGGTCCAGATCGTCGAGATGCGACGCGCCGCGGCTGATCTGGGTCAGCAGATCGGTGCGCCCGACGATCTCGTCCAGCGAGGTCTTGCCGAGCTTGGCCAGGATCTCGCGCACCTCCTCGGCGATGAAGCTGAACAGGTTCATCACCTTCTCGGGCGTGCCGGTGAACTTGTCGATCAGGCTGGGGTCCTGGGTGCACACCCCGACCGGGCAGGTGTTGGAGTGGCACTGCCGCACCATGATGCAGCCCATGGCGACCAGGCTCGCCGTGCCGACGCCGAACTCCTCCGCGCCCAGCATGGCGGCGACCACCACATCGCGGCCGGTCTTCACCCCGCCGTCGGCGCGCAGCCGCACCCGGTGGCGCAGGCCGTTGAGCGTCAGCACCTGATGCGCCTCGCTCAAGCCCATCTCCCAGGGCAGGCCGGCGTATTTGATCGAGGTCTGCGGCGAGGCGCCGGTGCCGCCCGAATGGCCGGAGATCAGGATCACGTCCGCATGCGCCTTGGCCACGCCGGCGGCGATGGTGCCGATGCCGGCGCGCGCCACCAGCTTCACGCAGACCTTGGCGTTGGGGTTGATCTGCTTCAGGTCGTAGATCAGCTGCGCCAGATCCTCGATCGAATAGATGTCGTGGTGCGGCGGCGGGCTGATCAGGGTGACGCCCTCGGTCGAGTGGCGCAGCCGCGCGATCATCTCCGAGACCTTGAAGCCCGGAAGCTGGCCGCCCTCGCCGGGCTTGGCGCCCTGCGCCATCTTGATCTCGATCTCCTCGCAATTGTTCAGGTATTCGGCCGTCACGCCGAAGCGGCCGGAGGCCACCTGCTTGATCGCGCTGGAGGCGTTGTCGCCGTTCGGCCGCGGGCTGTAGCGCGCCGGATCCTCGCCCCCCTCGCCGCTGTCGGAGCGGGCGCCGATGCGGTTCATGGCGATCGAGAGCGTCTCATGCGCGACCGGCGAGAGCGCGCCGAGCGAGATGCCGGGCGCCACCAGGCGCTTGCGGATCTCGGTGATCGATTCGACCTCGTCGATCGAGGCCGGCTCGCCCTGGTAGGAGAAGTCGAGCAGATCGCGCAGATTGATCGGCGGCAGATTGTAGACCTGCTCGGCGTAGCGCTTGTAGATCGAGTAGCTGTCCGAGCCCACCGCCTGCTGCAGCGTGTGGATCAGCCGGCCCTCCCAGGCGTGCGCCTCGCCGTTGCGGCGATAGCGATAGAAGCCCCCGACCGGCAGGGCCAGCACCTCCTCGTCGAAGGCGACGCGGTGGCGCTCCATCACGTTCTGCTGCAGGCCGGTCAACCCGACGCCGGAGATGCGGCTGGGCAGGCCCGGGAAGAACTCGCCCACCAGCGAGCGGGAGAGGCCGACCGCCTCGAAATTGTAGCCGCCGCGATAGGAGCTGACGATCGAGATGCCCATCTTGGACATGATCTTCAAAAGGCCGTCTTCGATCGCCTTCTTGTAGCGGGCGAGCGCATCCTCCAGCGACAGCTCGCCGAACAGGCCGCGCGCCTGACGGTCCGCGACCGCCGCCTGCGCCAGATAGGGGTTGATCGAGGTCACGCCGACGCCGATCAGCACCGCGCAGGAGTGGGTGTCGAGCGCTTCGGCCGTGCGCACGTTCAGGCTGGCGAAGGTGCGCAGCTCGTTCTTGACCAGATGCGTGTGGATCGCGCCGGCCGCCAGGATCATCGGGATCGGCGCGCGGTCGGCCGCCATCGCCTCGTCGGTCAGGAACAGATGCTGCGCGCCGCCGCGCACCGCGTCCTCCGCCTGGCGCTGGATGGCGTAGATCTGCTCGCGCATCGCGCTCGCGCCCAGGGCGGGCTGGAAGGTGCAGTCGATCTCGACCGCCGCCCCGCCGAGATGCCGGCGCACCGCCTCGTAGTCGCCGTTCAGCAGGATCGGCGAGGGAAGCTGCAGGATGGCGAGCTGGCGCGCGTCCTCCTCCAGGATGTTGCCCAGATTGCCGAGCCGCGTCGTCAGCGACATGACGTAGCGCTCGCGCAGCGGATCGATCGGCGGGTTCGTCACCTGGCTGAAGTTCTGGCGGAAATAGTGGTGCATGCCGCGATACTTCTCGGACAGCACGGCCAAGGGCGTGTCGTCGCCCATCGAGCCGACGGCCTCCTTCGCGTCCGACACCATCGGATGCAGGATCAGCTCCACATCCTCCAGCGACCAGCCGACCGACAGCATGCGCCGGCGCAGGCCCGCGCGGCTGACGTCGCCGGCCTCGCCCGCGCCCGAACCGTCGAGCTGGTCGAGATTGGTGATGTTCTTGACCCATTCGCCGAAGGGATTGAGCTGCGCGACGTGATCCTTCAGCGCGCCGTCGTGGTAGAGTTGGCCGTTCTTCAGGTCGACCGCGATCATCTGGCCGGGGCCGAGGCGGCCCTTCTCGACCATCGTGGTCTCCTCGGTCTTCACCATGCCCGCCTCGGAGCCGACGATCAGCAGCCCGTCGCCGGTCACCGCATAGCGCATCGGGCGGAGCCCGTTGCGGTCGAGCCCGGCCAGCACCCAGCGCCCGCCGTAGGCGGCGATCGCCGCCGGGCCGTCCCAGGGCTCCATCACGCCGTTGGCGTATTGGTAGAAGGCGCGCTGCGCCTCCGGCATGTCCGGCGAATGCTCCCAGGCCTCCGGGATCAGGAGCGACTTCACCTCCGGCAGCTGGCGGCGCGTGCGCACCAGCACCTCGAAGGCGGCGTCGAGGGCGGCCGAATCCGAGCTCGACGGCTGGATCACCGGCTTGATGTCCTCGACATGGTCGCCGAAGACCGGGTCGTCGAGCTGGGTCTCGTGGCTCTTCATCCAGTTGACGTTGCCGGTCAGCGTGTTGATCTCGCCGTTGTGGGCCAGCACGCGGAAGGGCTGCGCCAGCGGCCAGCTCGGGAAGGTGTTGGTCGAATAGCGCTGGTGATAGATCGCGAAGTTGGAGGTGAAGCGCTCGTCCAGCAGGTCGGGATAGAAGGCGGTCAGCTGTTCGGCCAGGAACAGCCCCTTGTAGATGACCGAGCGGCAGGACAGCGAGCAGATGTAGGCGTCGCCCAGATTCTCGGCCAGGAACGCCTTCTCGATGCGCCGGCGGATGATGTAGAGGTCGACCTCGAACTGGCTGTCGTCCACGTCGCGGGCGTTCTCGACCATGATCTGCTCGATCTCGGGCCGGGTCGCGTTCGCCTTGTCGCCGATCACCGAGATGTCGACCGGCACCTGGCGCCAGCCGTAGATCCGGTGGCCGAGGCGCAGGATCTCGCTTTCGACGATCTGGCGCACCCGCTCCTGCTTGCCGAGATCGGTGCGCGGCAGGAAGACCATGCCGACGGCGAGGCGCCCGCGGCCGAGCTCGTGGCCCGTCCGCCGCACATGCTCCTTGAAGAAGTCCTGCGGAATCTGGACGTGGATGCCCGCGCCGTCGCCGGTCTTGCCGTCGGCGTCGACCGCGCCGCGATGCCATAGCGCCCTGAGCGCGTCGATCGCGCGCAGCACCACGTCGCGCCGCGGCGTGCCGTCGATCGAGGCCACCATGCCCACGCCGCAGGCCGCGCGCTCGTCCTCCGGGCGATACATCCCGGCGTCGGCGAGCCTGTCCGCGTCCGCGCGATAGGCCGCAACCCAGTCCTGCATGTCGGTGCGTTCGGTCATCGTTTCATCCTCACTCGGCGGCGGCGGGCGTCGCTGCGGCGCTCTCGCCTTCGGCGTCGGTCTTTTCGAGCCCGCGCAGATACTGGTGGATCGCGTCGGCGCAGTCGCGGCCGTCGCGGATCGCCCAGACGACGAGGCTGGCGCCGCGCACGATGTCGCCGGCGGCGAAGACGCCCTCCATCGCCGTCATCTTGGTCTTGTGGTCGATGCGAACCGTGCCCCAGCGGGTCACCGGCAGCTCAGGCTCGTTCCACAGCGTCGGCAGCTCCTCCGGATCGAAGCCGAGCGCCATGATCACCAGGTCGGCGTCGATCAGCTCGCTGTCGCCCTCGACCGGCTTGGGCGCGCGCCGGCCGGTGGCGTCGGCGGGGCCGAGGCGCATCTTCTGGACTTTCACGCCCGTCACCTTGCCGTCGCCGTGGAAGGCCTCCGGCTGCGAGAGCCAGCGGAAGACCACGCCCTCCTCCTCGGCGTTCTGCACCTCGCGCTGTGAGCCGGGCATGTTGGCCCGGTCGCGGCGGTAGAGGCAGGTCACGGCCTGCGCGCCCTGGCGCACCGCCGTGCGCACGCAATCCATCGCCGTGTCGCCGCCGCCGACCACCACGACGCGCTTGCCCTCGGCGTCCAGCGTTCCGTCGTCGAAGTCCGGCACCTCGTCGCCCAGACCCTTGCGGTTGGAGGCGGTCAGGAAGCGCATCGCCGGGACGATGTTGGCGTGCCCGATCCCGGGCGCCTGCATGGCGCGCGCCTTGTAGACGCCGGTGGCGATCAGCACCGCGTCGTGCCGGTCGCGCAGATCCTGGAAGGTGAGGTCGCGGCCGATCTCCACGCCCAGCTCGAAGCGCACCTTGCTGGCCTCGAGCCATTCGGTCCGACGCAGGACGATGTCCTTCTCCAGCTTGAAGTTGGGGATGCCGTAGATCATCAGGCCGCCGACCCTGTCGTAGCGGTCGTAGACGGTCACCTGATAGCCGCGCCGGCGCAGTTTCTCCGCCGCCGCCAGACCGCCCGGGCCGGCCCCGACGATTCCGACCGATTCCGCCCGTTCGTGCGGCGGCTCGACCGGCTCGACCCAGCCCTGCTCCCAGGCGGTGTCGGTGATGTAGCTCTCCACCGCGCCGATCGTCACCGTGCCGTGGCCGGATTGCTCGATCACGCAGTTGCCTTCGCACAGCCGGTCCTGCGGACAGATGCGGCCGCACACCTCGGGAAAGGTGTTGGTGGCGCTGGAAACTTCGTAGGCCTCGCGCAGCCGGCCCTCGGCCGTCAGCATCAGCCAATCCGGGATGTTGTTGTGCAGCGGGCAGTGCACCTGACAGAAGGGCACGCCGCACTGGCTGCAGCGCGAGGCCTGCTCCTCCGCCTTCTGCGCGGCCCACTCGGCGTAGATCTCGTCGAAATCCTGCGCCCGGGCGGCGACCGGCCGCTTGTCCGGCGTCTGGCGCTCCACGGACACGAACTTCAGCATCGACTTCGACGTCATCGCATATCCTCCGGGCCGCAGGCCCCGTTCGCTCGCCTCGCCGCGCCACGTCGCGCCGATCGCTCCGCGCCGAAGCGCCGCCGCGGCCTCGGTCTCGGAGCCGCGCCGGCGAGCCGGCGGATCGGATCGGTTTGGTCGGGCGTCCCGGTCGGTCGGGCGCCGCGCGGCGCGTCCTCGGCGCTTCCCTGATCGCGGGCGACTCTCGCGCGCCGTCCCGCAGGCCGGCGGTCCGGCCGCCCGCTCGTTCGACCCTCTATATAACCCGTAGACATGACAGGCCAGTGAAAAATGGGAAAAAGGTCAAGTATTGTGACTTACTTTTTGCGCCTGAGATCGCCCCGGGCCCTTCTTCCGACTCCCCATACCGTTCTGGCGGAAATCTTAGTACCGTTATGGTACCAATCATCTCTTGATTGATCGGATGCATCCGCCCGGCGGCGATGCTATGTAGGCGCGCGGCCTTATCCTGTGGGGGATTCCCGTGCTGTTACACCATATCTTGGTGCTGGCGGTCATTCAGGGCCTGACTGAGTTCCTGCCGATCAGCTCCTCCGGGCACCTGGTGATCGCGGCGCCCGCGATGGGCTGGCCCGATCAGGGCCTCGCGGTCGACGTTGCGGTCCATGTCGGCAGCCTGCTTGCGGTGCTGCTCTACTTCTGGCGCGACGTGGGGCAGATGGCGATCGGCGTCGGCCGTCTTGCCGCCGGACGGGGCGGGCCGCCGTCGCGGCTCGTCGTCAATGTCGCAATCGCCACGCTGCCGATCCTGGCGGTCGGGTTCTTCGCCAAACCCTATGTCGAGACCTATCTGCGCGACGTCACCGTGATCGCCTGGGCGACCATCGGCTTCGGCCTGCTGCTCTGGGTCGCGGATCGGCTGGGCATGACGATCCGGCGGATGGAGCATGTCGGCTGGGCCTCGGCGCTCGCCATCGGGTTGATGCAGGTGCTGGCGCTGATCCCGGGGGCCAGCCGCTCCGGCGTCACCATGACGGCCGGACGGATGCTCGGGATGGAGCGTTCGGAAGCGGCGCGCTTCTCGATGCTGCTGTCGATCCCGACGATCCTGGGCGCGGGCGCGCTCGCCGGCTGGGACGTCTACGAGGCGGGCGACCTGCGGCTCGGCCTCGACATGGCGATCGCCGCGGGCTTCAGCTTCGTCTCCGCCTTTCTGGCCATCGTCGCCATGATGGCCTGGCTCAAGCGCGCCGGTTTCGCCCCGTTCGTGATTTACCGGCTGATCCTGGGCGCGGCGCTGCTAGTGTGGGTCGGGAACGGCGCGGCGCCGCTTTGAGGCGGGCGGCGCGTGCGGCGCGGGCGACATTGGCAGCGGCGCATCCGCAGAAGGGGGCTTGGACATGGGCGAGGACGGACACGGCTACGAGAGCGGGCGGCTGAACCTGCCCTTCGTCGGCCATTGCACCTTCGGCAAGCAGCCGGCGGCGCTCGATTGGGACGCGCTCGACGCGGACGTGGCCGTTCTCGGCGCGCCGTTCGACATGGGAACCCAGTATCGCGCCGGGGCGCGCTTCGGGCCGCGCTCGATCCGCGAGGCCTCCACCCTGTTCAGCTTCGGCCACGCCGGGGTCTATGATTTCGAGGACGACAAGACCTATCTGCCCGCCGGCCAGGCGCGCATCGTCGACATCGGCGACGCCGACATCATCCACACCGACACGATCCGAAGCCACGCCAACATCGAACACGGCGTGCGCAAGATCCTGGCGGCCGGCGCGATCCCGGTGACGCTGGGCGGCGACCATTCGGTGCACATCCCCTGCATCCGCGCCTTCGACGGCGAGGAGCCGGTGCATCTGATCCATGTCGACGCGCATCTCGATTTCGTCGACAGCCGGCACGGCGTTCTTTACGGCCACGGCAACCCGCTCCGGCGCGCCTCGGAAATGGCGCATGTGACGGGCATGACGCAGTTGGGGATCCGCTACGTCTCCTCCTCCAACAAGGCGGATTACGAGGCGGCCCGCAAGGCGGGCTCGGACATCCTGTCGGTGCGCGACGTGCGCAAGCTGGGGACGGAGGGGACGCTGGCCCGCATCCCGAAGGGCGTGCGCTACTATTGCACCATCGACATCGACGGCTTCGACCCCTCGATCGCGCCGGGCACCGGCACGCCCAGCCACGGCGGCTTCCTCTACTACGAGGTGCTGGAGATCCTGCAGGGGCTGACCGAGCGGGGTGAGATCGTCGGGATCGATCTCGTCGAGGTCGCCCCGCATTACGATCAGAGCGAGACGACGAGCTTTCTCGCCGCGCAGCTGCTGCTCGCGACGCTCGGCTACATGGTCGAGAATCAGGGGATCGGCCGCGCCGGATGAGGGTGCGACGGCGCGCGCCACGCCGGTCGGATCAGGCCGGACGCCCTCGCTTGAACCGCCCGCCCTTGCGGTAGGCGTCGAGATAGCTCGGCAGGATAGCCTCGACCGCCGTCGGCGCGATCCCGATATCCGCCAGGCCCGGCAGCGCGCCGCTGCAGACATTGTCGGTCTTCAGCAGTTCGACCTGATCGCGGGTCAGGGGCGGGACCGGCAGCAGCTCCATCACCGCCGCCTGGATCTTGGCCAGCGCGAAGGGCAGCGTCACGAGGCCGACATGCCGGTCGGTCTCGGCCATGATCAGCGCCATCAGCTCCTTGAAGCTGTAGACGTGCGGGCCGCCCAACTCGTAGGTCCCGCCGGCCATGTCGTCGCGGGTCGCGGCCGCGCGGATCGCGTCGGCCACGTCGCCGACATAGACCGGCTGGAACGTCTGCTCCCCGCCGCCGATCAGCGGCAGGGCGGGCGCGATGCGCATCAGGCGCGCGAAGCGGTTGAAGAAGGCGTCTTCCGGCCCGAACACGACGCTGGGCCGCAACACCACGGCGTCGGGGAAGACGGCGCGCACCGCCTGCTCGCCGGCCGCCTTGCTGCGCGCATAGGCCGCGCTCGACTCGGCCGACGCGCCGAGCGCCGACATCTGCACGAAGCGTCGGGCCCCGCCGGCCTTGGCGGCCTCCGCGATGCGCCGGGCGGCGTCGACATGCATCGCCTGGAAGCCGCGCGCGCCCTTCTCATAGAGGATTCCGACCAGATTGATCACCACGTCCGCCCCGTCGCAGGCCGCGGCGACCTGCCGGTCGTCCGTGACGTTCGCCTGGATCGGGGTGATCTGGCCGACGTCGCCGCAGGGCTTCAGCGCGAGCGCGCGGTGCGGATCGCGCACCGCGACGCGGATCTGGCAGCCCAGCGGCGCGAGTTCGCGCACCACCTGCCGGCCGATGAATCCCGAGCCGCCGAAGATGGTGACCAGTTTCGGGGTGGAGCCAGCAGCCATGGATCGAGCGCTCCCGCCAAGCGAGGGAAAAGGACGGCCGACGCGGCGCACGCGGCGCCGCCGGGTCTCGGCCGGGTCTGGGCCGCGTCTGGGCCGGGGCTCGATATAGCGGATCGCCCCGCCCGCGCCAACCGCTTCGCACGCGACGGCGCGCCGGCGCGCCGATCAAGGTGGTTGACAAGGCGCGACCCAAACGGCACATACCGCGCCCGAGCCCAGGTGGCGGAACTGGTAGACGCGCAGGTTTCAGGTACCTGTGGCCTAACGGCCGTGGAAGTTCGAGTCTTCTCCTGGGCACCATAGTTTTCCCGTCGCCGGAGGCCCGGCCGGGATCGGGGCGACCTCCCGACGGGAAGGGCGCCGCACCGTCGAAACCGGCCGGCCGCGGACCCCGCGCGCCGGCCGGTTGCGTTTCCGGCGGTTGCGTCTTCAGGCGTCCGGCGCGCCGCGCTCCGGGATTGCCCTGGCGCGGCGGAAGTCGTTGAATGCGGAGGGCGAACGAGCGGGGGACGGCTGTTGAGCATCCATCTTCACGACGGCGATCTGCCGGCCGGTCTGGACTTCGGCGACAGCGTCGCGATCGACACCGAGACCCAGGGTCTCAATCCGTTGCGCGACCGGCTGTGTCTGGTGCAGCTCAGCGCGGGCGACGGGGTCTGTCACCTCGTCAAGTTCGCGCCCGGCGCCTACGAGGCGCCGCATCTGAAGCGCCTGCTGATCGACCCCAAGGTGCTGAAGATCTTCCATTTCGCCCGCTTCGACGTCGCGGTCATGAAGCACTGGCTGGGGGTCGATCTGGCGCCCGTCTACTGCACCAAGATCGCCTCGAAGCTCGTGCGCACCTACACCGACCGACACAGCCTGTCGGTTCTGGTGAAGGAGTTTTGCAGCCTCGATCTGTCGAAGCAGCAGCAATCGAGCGACTGGGCGGCGTCGGAGCTGTCCACGGCGCAATTGGAGTACGCCGCGGCGGACGTCTTGTATCTGCACCGCATCAAGGCGACGCTCGACGCCATGCTGGCGCGCGAAGGCCGCACGCACGTCGCCCAGGCCTGCTTCGACTTCCTGCCCACGCGGGCGGCGCTCGATCTCGCCGGCTGGGCGGAAACGGACATCTTCGCGCATTCCTGACGCCGGACGTGACCGGACGCAGGACATGACCGGACGCAGGACATGCGACGCGGGCGCGCGCGACGCAGGCGGAGGACCCGGAGCCTTGGGTGAGAGCAAGCCGCATATGATCGACGCCGGCGACGGCTCGAAGGCCCCCGAAACGGCCCCCGGAGAGGCCCCCGGAGAGGCCCCCGGAGAGGCCCATGGGGAGGCCCATGGGGAGGCCCTTGACCCGGGGGGCCGAGAGCCGGCCGCGCGGGATATGGAGGCGGGACGCCGGGTGCTGCGGCTGGAAAGCGCGGCGCTGGCGGCGTGCGCCGACGCGCTGGACGGCGCCTTCGCCCAGGCCGTGCGCGTCCTGGGCGAGACGGAAGGCGGCCGGCGCAGCGGGCGCGTCGTGGTCACCGGCATGGGCAAGAGCGGCCATGTCGGCCGCAAGATCGCGGCAACCTTCGCCTCGACCGGCACGCCCTCGCAATTCGTGCACCCCGCTGAGGCGAGCCACGGCGACCTCGGCATGATCACCGAGCGGGACGCCGTCCTGGCGCTCTCCAATTCGGGCGAGACGCCGGAGCTGTCGGACGTGCTCTCCTACGCCAAGCGCTACGAGATACCGATCGTCGCGATCACGGCGCGCGCCGAGTCGACGCTCGCCCGCGTGGCGGCCGTCGCTCTGGTCCTGCCGGACCAGCCGGAAGCGGCGACCATGGGGCTCGCGCCCACCACCTCGACCACGATGGCGATGGCGCTGGGCGACGCGCTGGCGGTCGCGCTGCTGGAGCGCAAGGGCTTCACGGCCAGCGACTTCCGGCTGTTCCATCCGGGCGGCAAGCTCGGCCGACAGCTGGCGCGGGTCGGGGACCTGATGCATCCCTTGGAGGAGACGCCCCTGATCGGCCCGGACGCGCCGATGCAGGAGGCGTTGATCGTGATGACCTCGAAGCATTTCGGCTGCGTCGGCGTGACCGAGGCGTCGGGCGCGCTGGTCGGCGTCATCACCGACGGCGACCTGCGCCGCCACATGGCCCCCGATCTCGTCAGCCGACGGGCCGGCGAGATCATGACCGGAACCCCGATCACGGTGGCGGCCGACAAGATGGCCAGCGAGACGCTGGCGCTGATGAACGCGCGCAAGATCACCGCGCTCTTCGTGGTCGATGCGGCGCGCCGACCCGTCGGAATCGTCCATGTCCACGACTTCCTGCGCGCCGGCGTGGCCTGAGCCTTGCACGCGCCGGCCCGGTGGCGGCCGGCGCGGTGGCGGCCGGCGCGGTGGCGGCCGGCGCGGGCGCGCCCTATATCCGCCGCAATCGCAGGCTAGGGCCCGCGCACGGCCGAGGGGGCCGCAGGGGCCGGAGGACGCGCCGCGCGACGGTTCGGAACAAGAGGCAGGAGAGCGATGACGCCGCCGCGCGACAGCGAGGAGGGAGCGCCCGTCGACGGAGCGTCGGCGGGGCCGCGATCCGCGCCGGCCGGCGCGCGCGGCGCGCGCATTCCGCTCGGCGATCGGGCGCGGCGCTTCAACCCTTTCTACGGCCGCCTCGTCGGGGGCCTGAAGGTTCTGCTGCCCACGCTGGCGGTGGCGCTGGTCCTGCTGGCGGCGGCCTGGCCGATGATCGTGCGGCAGGACGCGCGCTTCCTGGACGCGCTGACCGGCGCCGATCGGCGCGCCGCGGAGACGCTGGCGGTCGAGAACGCCCGCTATTCCGGGATCGAGGAGGGCGGCCAGCCCTTTACCATCACCGCCGAATCGATGCAGCAGGAAAGCGCCGAGTCGGACCGGGTGGCGCTTGTCCAGCCGAAGGCGGACATCCTGCTCTCGAACGGCGCCTGGGTCGCGGTGACCGCCGCAACCGGCCTGCTGAACCGCGAGGCCCAGATCCTGGTGCTCACGGAGGACGTCAATCTGTTCCACGATCTGGGGTACGAGTTCCGCACCGAGCAGGCGACCCTGAATCTGGTCGCCGGAAGCGCCTCGGGCGACGTCCCGGTCGAGGGGCAGGGCCCGTTCGGCTACATCGAAGGCGAGGGCTTTCTGGTCGAGAACCGGGGCGCGCGGCTGACGCTGACGGGCAAGAGCAAGGTGGTGATCTATCCCGATCGCGGGGACGGTTCGTGACGGGGGGCCAACGCCGACCCAAGCGCAACCCGACGCGCGCGCTGGCGCTCTCGGCGGCGCTCGCGGCGGCGCTGGCGGCGGCCGGCGCCGCGCCCCCCGCCGTCACCCCGGCCGGCGCCCAGGACGGCGTCCTGGGCGGGGACGGCGGGAACGGCGCGATCGAGATCACCGCCGAGGAGGGAATCGACTGGTTCCGCGACGCCAAGCAATACCGGGCGCGCGGCGCCGCGGCCGCGACCCGGGGTCAGCTCACCGTCACCGGCGACGAGCTGGTCGCCTATTATCGCGGCGGCGAGGACGGCGAGCGCCAGGTGATCTATCGTCTCGACGCGCTCGGGTCGGTCACCGTCGCGTCCCCCGACGGGATCGCCTACGGCGACACCGGCGTCTATCACGTCGAGAAGCAGGTCGCGGTGCTGGTCGGCGACGATCTTCGGATGATCACGGAGAACGCGACCGTCACCGCGGAAGAGAGCCTGGAATATTGGGAGGCGCGCAATCTCGCCGTCGCCCGCGGCGACGCGCTGGTGATCCGCGAGGCCAGCCGGCTGCGCGCGGCCGTGCTGACCGCCTTCATCCGCCAGACCGCCGTCGGCGAGGCCGAAGGGCAGCGGCGCGGCGACATCGAGCGCATCGACGCCACCGGCGGGGTGCACGTCTCGACGGAAACCGAGATCGTCACCGGACGCGAAGGCGTCTACGACGTGCCAAACGAGCGCGTCACCCTGTGCGGCGACGTCAAGATCACCCGCGACGAGAACCAGCTCCGGGGCGAATGCGCCGTGGTCAACATGCGCACGGGCCGCAGCCGGCTGGAAGGGCGCGGCGAAAAGGTCGAAGGCTTGATTCTTCCCACACAATAGCGCAGGAACCTGCTAGACTCTGCGCCTAGGCAGGGTTTTTGCATGGCGCGGGCGGCCGGCGCGCTCCCGTTCCGCCCCCGGGCCGAACCGTTGACGAGGTCGATGAGCGCAAGCGCATGAGCGATCGAGAGGATCCGCCGAACGGAGAGGACGGCGACGGGCCCCGCCCGCGGGAAGGCGGCGCGGACCGCTGGCGGCCGCGGGCGCCCCGGCTGAGCGCGCCGCCGCGCGACGCCCGCTTCGGCGCGCCGCCGCGGCAGCGCCCCTTTGCCGAGCCGGAGAACGGGCGGGCCGAGCCTCCGTCTTCCGAGCGGCCGTCCTCTGAGCCGCCGTCTCCCGGCGCGCCCTCCCCCGCCCCCGCGCGCGAGACCCCGGCGTCCCGGCGTCTCGGCGCGCCGCCGCCCCTGCCGGGGCCCGCGGCGCCCGCAAACGACGCGCCGGTCGGCCGCGCGTCCGAGTCGCGAGCGGAGCCCGCCGCGCACCGTGCGCCGGGCCGCGCCGCAGCCTCGGAAGCCCCGCCCGAGGCCGCCGCCGAAAAACCGGTCACGGGCCCGGCGACCGAAGCGGGCCGGCCGATGCGCCCGAGCGACGTGCCGCCGGCCGCCCCATCGGCCGCCCCATCGGCCGACCGGTCGTCCGATGGGGGCCGACGCCGCGGCGAGCGCCGCGCCGAGCAGGACCCCGCCCGGCCGGATGAGCGACAGGACGACGGACGGCGGGTCGCCGGAGCGGACGCGCCCGCCGCCGGCCGCAAGCCCGACCGGCGCATCGCCGCAGCCGCCGCGCCCGCCGCCCCGCGCAAACCGATCCTGGTGGCGGAGAATGCGGGGCTGGAGGTCGAGACGCTCGGCAAGACCTTCAAGAAGCGGCCGGTGCTGCGCGACGTGTCGCTCAGCGTGCAACGCGGCGAGGCGGTGGGCCTGCTGGGGCCGAACGGCGCCGGCAAGACGACCTGCTTCTACATCATCACCGGGCTCATCCCCGCCGACTACGGCGCCATTCGGCTCGACGGCCGCGACATCACCGATCTGCCGATGTACCGCCGCTCCCGGCTCGGCATCGGCTATCTGCCGCAGGAGGCGTCGATCTTCCGCGGCCTGACGGTGGAGCAGAACATCCTTGCGGTGCTCGAACTGATCGAGAAGGACCGCGCCCGGCGCGAGGCGGCGTTGGAAGGGCTGATGGCCGAATTCTCGATCACCCATCTGCGGCGCACGCCGGCGATCGCGCTGTCCGGCGGCGAGCGCCGGCGGCTTGAGATTGCGCGCGCGCTCGCCAGCCAGCCGCATTTCGTGCTGTTGGACGAGCCGCTGGCCGGCATCGATCCGATCGCGGTGCGCGACATCCGCGAACTGGTCAGCCACCTGAAGGACCGCGGCATCGGGGTCCTGATCACCGACCATAATGTGCGCGAGACGCTCGACATCGTCGACCGCGCCTACATCCTGCACAACGGCACGGTGCTGATGGAGGGGGCGCCCGACGAGATCGTCGCGAACCAAGAGGTCCGGCGCGTCTATCTGGGCGACCGGTTCAGCCTGTGACGCGCCCTTCTCGCGGGCCGAAGCGCCAGGCCGAGCGTCGGCCGGGGGGAGGAGGCGGCGCGTCATGTCGCTGACCGCCCGCCTCGACCTGCGACAATCGCAGCAGTTGGTGATGACCCCCCAACTGCAGCAGGCGATCAAGCTGCTGCAGCTTTCCAGTCTCGAGCTGTCCGCCTTCGTCGAGGCCGAGTTGGAGCGCAATCCCCTGCTCGAACGCGACGACGGCCAGCGCGACGCCAACGAGCGGCTCGCCGCCGAGGATCCGGATCGCCACGTCGAACCCGCTGCCGACCGAACCGAAGCGAACGCCGCCGACCTGTTGGCCGGAGACCGCATGACCGGGGCGGAGGACGCGCCGGTCGAGGCCGATTACAGCGGCGACTACGAAGCCGACATCGCCGGCCCCGGCGCCCCGGCGCCGGAGGCCGCTTTCGGTCCGATCGGCGGCCCGATCGGCGGGGCGGGCGGCGCCGGGGCGGGCGGCGGCCGGACGGGCTTCGACGACGATCTGCCGGATCTGGAGTCGCGCCTCGCCCAGACGGAGAGCCTGCGCGACCGGCTGATCGCGCAGCTCCAGCTCGACGTCCCCGACCCGGGCGACCGGCTGATCGGCCTGCATTTGATCGATGCGCTGGACGAGGCGGGCTATCTGCCGGCCGACCTGACGCCGATCGCCGAGACGCTGGGCGCGGAGCAAGCCGCCGTCGAGGCGATGCTCGAGCGGGTGCAGCGCTTCGAGCCGGCCGGACTCTTCGCGCGATCCCTGGGCGAATGCCTGAAGCTGCAGTTGATCGAGAAGAACCGCTTCGACCCGGCGATGGCGGCGCTGCTGGACAATCTGGAGCTCCTGGCGCGCGGCGATCGGGCGCGCCTGATGAAGCTGTGCGGCGTCGATGCGGAGGATCTGGCGGAGATGGCGCGCGAGATTCGCGCCCTCGATCCGAAGCCTGGCGTCACCCACGGGGTCGAGCCGGCCGAACCGGTCATCCCCGACGTGCTGATGCGGCGCGGACCGGAGGGCGACTGGATCGTCGAGTTGAACGCCGACGTGCTGCCCAAAGTGCTGGTCAACGAGCCTTTCCACCAGCGGGTCTCCGCGAAGATGCGCGATCGCGCGGAGAAGGAGTACCTCTCCGAGCGGCTGCAGACCGCGAACTGGCTCGTCAAGAGCCTGCAGCAGCGCGCGACCACGATCCTCAAGGTCTCGAGCGAGATCGTCCGGCAGCAGGACGCCTTCTTCCGCCACGGCGTCGCGCATCTGCGCCCCTTGGTGCTGCGCGACATCGCCGACGCCATCGAGATGCATGAATCGACGGTCAGCCGCGTGACCTCCAACAAGTACATCGCCACCCCGCGCGGCCTGTTCGAGCTGAAGTACTTCTTCACCACCGCCATCGCCGGCGTCGCCGGGGACCAGACCCATTCCGCCGAATCCGTGCGCCACCGAATCCGGGCGCTGATCGATGCGGAAGGCGCTGACGCGGTGCTGTCCGACGACCGGCTGGTCGAGCTGCTGCGCGCCGAGGGGGTCGATATCGCGCGGCGCACGGTCGCCAAATACCGCGAGGCGATGCGCATCCCCTCCTCGGTGCAGCGGCGGCGCCTGAAAAAAGCCGCGATCTGAGTCCAGGTTTTCCGCCGCCTCTTGGCGCTTGACGCGGCCGGGCCGCGTCAGTAGCTTCCGCCGCCGTCGCGAAAGCGGCCGACTTCGGGCCGGCGCCCTTTGACGGCGCGACGGCTGTGTTACCATGAGGACCGGGCGGCGTTGGACCCCGGGTCGAGCGCCCCGGGCCCGGCGTCCAGGGGCGCCGGCCCCGCTTCGCGCTTCCGGCGCCGGCCTACGGCGGCCGGCGCGCCGCCTTCGTCCGGCGTTGCAGCCGGCGGCCGCGATCAGAAAGGATGTTCGAGAGCGCCATGCAGCTTGCAGTCAAAGGCAAACAGGTCGATGTCGGCGACGCCTTGCGCAGCCATATCGAGGAACGATTGCCCGCCTCCATCGGGAAGTACTTCGACAACACGACCGACGTGACGGTCACTTTCGCGAAGGACGGCCACGAATTCGCGGTCGACATCCAGGCGCACGTGTCGAAGCGCGTGCTGGTGCAGGGCCATGGCGCGGCGGCCGACGCCTACGCCGCCTTCGACGAGGCGGCCGAGCATGTGCTGAAGCGCCTGCGCCGGCACAAGCGCCGGCTGCGCGATCACAAGCAGAAGCTCTCCACGGCGGAGGCCATGCCGGCGCTGCAATACATTCTGGAGGCCGAGCAGGGGGACGAGAACGCGCCGGACGACGCGCCCCCGGCCGAGCCGATCATCGTCGCCGAGACGCCGACCCAGGTGGAGAGCATGACGGTCGGCGAAGCGACCATGCGTCTCGATCTTGCGGGCTTGCCGGCGCTGCTGTTCCGCAACGCCAAACATGGCGGCCTGAACATGGTCTACCAGCGCGCGGACGGGAACTACGGCTGGGTCGACCCGAAGCTTATCCCTGGCGAATCCGGCGCGTCGGACTGACCGCCGACCCTTGAGCGACTTCGGCCATCGCCCCAGGGTTGCACGCCCGGGCGTTTGCCGCCACATAGTCACCGCGTGCGCGATCGAGAGAGAGCCGATGGACATTCGCGATCTGTTGAGCACCGAGTGCGTTATCGAGACCCTCAACGTCTCGTCCAAGAAGCAGGCGCTGCAGGAATTGGCCAAACGCGCCGCCCAGATCACCGGGCTGGAGGAGCGGCGCATCTTCGACGTGCTGCTGGAGCGCGAGCGGCTGGGTACGACCGGCGTCGGGGCCGGGATCGCGATTCCGCACGGCAAGCTGCCCGGCCTCGATCGGCTGCACGGCCTGTTCGCGCGGCTGGAGCGGCCGATCGATTTCGATGCGATCGACGATCAGCCGGTCGATCTGATCTTCCTGCTGCTGGCGCCCGAGGGCGCCGGCGCCGACCATCTGAAGGCGCTGGCGCGGGTCTCGCGGCTGCTGCGCGACCGAACGGTGTGCGAGAAGTTGCGCGGCTCGGACAAGGCGGACGCCCTCTATGGGCTGCTGACCGACGCCCAGGCCTCGAGCCACGCCGCCTGATAGGGCTGATTGGGGGCCGACGCCGGCGTCACGCGCCCGCCTCGATCCGGTCCATATCCTCGTCGCTGAGCCCGAAATGGTGGCCGATCTCGTGGATCACCACGTGGCGGACCAGATGGGCGAGGTCCTCTCCGGTCTCGCACCAATAGTCCAGGATCGGCCGGCGATAGAGGAAGATCATGTCCGGCTCGCCGGCCGGGTCGGCGACCGACTTCCGCGCCATGTCGACGCCCTGATAGAGCCCCATCAGCCCGAACGGACTGTCGATCTCCAGCTCGTCGAGCACGTCGTCCGGCGGGAACTCGTCGACCCGGAAGACGATGTCGCCGAGATGGCGCGCGAAGTCCTCCGGCAATTGCGCAAGCGCGCACCGGGCCAGCGCCTCGATGTCGTCGAGGCTGGGGGCGGCTCCGAAGGCCGGCGGCGGATCGTTCCGGGTGACGCGTCGCATGCTTCATCCTATATGGGAGGCGGCGGATGGCCGTCCAGACAGACCGGAAAGGAAGCGAGCATGGCGGAGAAGCTGAGCGAAGCGGCGCGCGCGGACGCGTTGTCCAACTTGACCGGATGGGCGCCGACGGAGGGCCGCGACGCGATCCGGAAGCTCTTCCAATTCAAGACCTTCAACCAGGCTTTCGGGTTCATGACCCAGTGCGCCTTGAAGGCCGAGAAGATGGACCACCATCCGGAGTGGTTCAATGTCTACAACAAGGTCGACGTCACGCTCTCGACCCATGACGCGGGCGGGCTGACGGCGCTCGACACCGAGTTGGCGGCCTTCATGGACAAGGCGGCGGCGCGCTTCGGGTGAGCCGGGGCGACGCGCCCTTTGCGGTCAATGGGAGGCCGTCAGCGCGGCGCCATTCTGAGCGCGCTGTCGAGCCGCACCACCTCGCCGTTCAGGATCGGGTTCTCGATCATGTGCAGCACCAGCTTGGCGAACTCGTCCGGCCGGCCGAAGCGCTGCGGGAAGGGCAGGGTCGCGGCCAGGCTGTCCTGCACCGCCTGGGGCATGCCGAGCAGCATCGGCGTGCCGAACAGGCCGGGCGCGATCGCGTTGACGCGCACGCCGGTCTTCGCGAACTCCCGCGCCGCGGGCAAGGTCAGCGACGCCACCCCGCCCTTGGAGGCGGCGTAGGCCGCCTGGCCGATCTGGCCCTCGAAGGCGGCCACGCTGGCGGTGTTGACGATGACGCCGCGCTCGCCGTCTTCGTTCGGCGCGCGGGTCTGCATGTCGGCCGCGGCCAGACGCATCAGGTTGAAGGTGCCGATCAGGTTCACCTGGATCACCGCGGCGAAGGCGTCCAGCGCCATCGGCCCGTCCTTGCCGACGATCTTGGCGGCCGGCGCGATCCCGGCGCAGCTCACCGCGACGGCGCAGGGGCCGTGGGCGTCGCGCGCGGCGGCGACGGCCGCCTCCAGGCTCGCCGCGTCGCTCACGTCGCAGGCGAGACCCAGCCCCCTGACCTCCGCCGCGACCGCTTGCACCGGGCCTTCCTTGAGGTCGAGCAGCGTGACCTTGGCCCCGGCGGCCGCCAGCGCGCGCGCCGTCCCCTCGCCCAGGCCGGAGGCCGCCCCGGTCACGATCGCCGGCAATCCGTTTACGTTCATGGGCCTCTCGCCTTTCCTTCGCGTTGCGTTCAGTCGATGCGCGGGATGCGGCCAAAGCGATAGCCGGCGCCGGCGGCGCCGACAAGCCCGCCGCCGGTCACAGGTCTTCTTCTTCCAGGCGGGCCTCGAGGCTCTCCGGGTCCTCCGCCTCGATGACGAGACGGGCGACGTCGTAGGAGAAGCCGCGCCGGCCGAGCGCCGCCAGATCCCGCTCCCGGCTCTCCTCCCGGTCGCGCAGCCGGTAGGGGCCCAGCCGGCGCCGCCGCGCATAGGCGGCCGCCGCGGCCCGGTCCAGCGCCGCCGCCCCGCCGCCCCGGCCGTCCGCGCTCCCGCCGCCCTCGAACGCGTCGGGGTCCGCCGTCCTGTCCCGGATGAGGGCGTCCAGCGCCGCGTCCGCATCCTCGGCGGCGACGCCCTTCTGCGCCAAGGCCTGGCGGATCGCGCGAACCCCCTTGCCCTGGCGATGCAGGCTGGCGGCGCGCGCCTCCGCATAGGCCCGGTCGTCCAGCAGCCCGGCGGCGAGAAAGCGCGCGACCAAGGCGTCGACCGCCGCCGCGCCGGCCTGGCGGTCCGTGCCGTGCGCGCGGGCCGAGCGTTCGACCCGACGCATCAGCACACGGCGCAGGTTGTCCGCGCTGGTCGCGAAGCGCTCCAGATAGTGATAGGCGGCCTTCTCCAACCGCTCCGGCGTCGCCGGCTTGGGCGGGCGGCGGCGTCCGGCGCGGGGCCTCTCGTCCGGGTCGTTTTCCATGATGGCTCCCGACGGTAGCGGGGATTCGCGGCCGCATCCGCAAAAAAATTCCCGACCTGTGACGCCGATCACAGCGGGAAACCCGCCCCCCAGTTATTCTGCTCATGGTTGGACGGCGGAGGCGCGAGAACGCGTCGTCGCCCGAAACACGGATAACCGGAAGGCCGGCGACCAAATCCTGCCCCTCCCATCCGGCGTCGGCCTAACGGTTCAAGGCGGCGGCGCTCCCAACAGGGAGCGCCGCCGTTCTTTGTTCGCGCGCCGGCGCCGACCGACCGCGCCGGCTTGCTCCGTCCGGCGATCCGCGTATGGTGAGCCGCGTCATGACAGCCTCACCTTCCGACGCTTCCCGCCCTACGCCGCCGCCGGGCGTCCCGCTCGCCGACCGCGGGCGGCCGCCGCCCGGCACGCGCCGTCGCCTGTCACAAGGCCTGGGGCCGCGCCGCTTCGGCGCGGTCAATTGGCTCGGGCTTTGGAGCCTCTATGTGAAGGAGGTGCGGCGCTTCCTCAACGTCGCGACCCAGACGGTGGCCGCGCCGGTGGTGACGACGCTGCTGTTCCTCGCGATCTTCACGCTGGCGCTCGGCCGCTCGGTGGACGTGGTGCAGGGGGCTCCCTTCTCGCAGTTCCTGGCGCCGGGCCTGATCATGATGGCGATGGTGCAGAACGCCTTCGCCAACACCTCGAGCTCGCTGGTCATCTCCAAGATCCAGGGCAACATCGTCGACGTGCTGATGCCGCCGATCAGCCCGGGCGAGATGGTGCTCGCCTACGCCGCGGCCGGCGTGACGCGGGGTCTGGTGGTCGGCCTGTCGGTCGGGGTCGCGATGGTCTTCTTCGTGACGGTGGAGATCCACCATCTCTGGGCGGTGCTGTTCTTCTCCGTCGCCGCCTCGCTGATGCTGGCCGTGATCGGCATCCTCGCCGGCGTCTGGGCCGACAAGTTCGATCATATGGCGGCGATCACCAACTTCGTGATCACCCCCTTCGCCTTCCTGTCCGGCACCTTCTATTCGATCGAGCGGCTGCCGCAGCCCTTCTACGACATCGCGCACCTGAACCCCTTCTTCTACATGATCGACGGTTTCCGCTACGGCTTCATCGGCAGCTCGGACGCTAGCCCCTGGCTCGGCGCGGCCGTGATGACGGCGATGAATGCGGGTCTGCTGCTCGCCGCCTGGATCCTGGTCCGGCGCGGCTGGAAGCTGAAGGCGTGACGCCAGGATGGCCGGAGCCAGCCCGCCGCGCGTGCGCCGCTTCGGCCCGGTCAACTGGCTGGGGGTGGCGAGCCTCCTGAAGCGCGAGATGATGCGGGAGTGGCGCTTCTTCGGCGTCGCGATCCTGGGCCCGGCGCTGCAGGCGAGCCTGTTCGCCGCCGTCTTCACGCTCGCCGCCGGCGAGGCGGCGCCGACGCTCGGCGGGCTTTCCTTCTTCCAGTTCCTGGCGCCGGGCCTGGTGATCGCCGCCGTGATGCAGCGCGCTTTCGAATGCACCGCCTACACCTTGATGTTCGACAAGCTGGAGGCGGCGCTGCAGGACCTGCTGGGCGCGCCGATGACGGCGGCGGAGCTGTTGGCCGGCTGGATCGCCTCCGCCCTGGCGATTTCCAGCGCGATCGGGCTGACGGTGGCGCTCGCGATGGCCTTGTTCGGGCTCGGCTGGCCGGCGCATCCGCTGGCGGCGCTCTGGTTCGCGGGCTCGGCGATCCTGCTGTTCGCCGCGCTCGGCGTGATCGCGGCGATCCTGTCGGAGAAGTGGGACGGGCTCTCCGGCAAGGAGACCTTCGTGCTGGTGCCGCTGATCTTCCTGTCCGGCACCTTCTTCCCGCTGGAGGCGACGCCCGAGGGCCTCTGGCGCACGCTGTTCCAGGCCAATCCGATCCTCTATCTGGTGGACGGCTTCCGCTACGCGATGATCGGCCAGGCCAGCGTCGACCCCTGGCGGGCGGGCGCCGTCGCCGGCGGGGCGGCGGTCTCCGCCATCCTGGCGGCGCACGCGCTGTTCCGCAGCGGCTACAAGATCAAGCCCTGAGCGCCCCTCAGAATCGGATCATCGCCGCGGCCAGGATGGGCCCGGCCTCGCCCTGCTGCAGCAGCACCGCCGCGCCGCCGTCGCCGACCAGCCGCTCGGCCGGCGCGCGCCCGGCCCAGGCGCCGCCGGTCCAGACGCCGAGCGGCTCCAGGGCGCGCACCACCCGGGCGTTGACCAGCCGCCGGCCGCCGTTCTCGCCCCGCCCGACCGCGGTCTCGTGCGCGCGGTCGAAGGAGACCAGCAGCACACGGGCCGACGACGGCCCCTCAGCGCCGTCCACGCGGACGCTCAGCGCGCCGTCCGGCCGGCGCTCGAGGGTGAGGCTAGGGGCGGCGGCGGCCCGATCGGCGCGCGCCGCCGCGATCGCCGCCTCGACCGCGCCGCGGCGCGAGCCGACGGCGTGCCGGCGCCCGTCGACCACCATCTGGGGCGTATAGACGTAGCGCTCCCCGAGGGCGGCGCCGTAAGCGCGCTGACGGGCGGTGAAGGCGGGATCGGCGAACGGGTCCTCCCAACCGATATAGTCCCAGTAATCCACGTGGTAGGAGAGCGCGATCACGTCCGCGCGGTGCGCCAGCGTCTCGGCCAGATAGGCGTCGGCGGGCGGGCAACTGCTGCAGCCCTGGCTGGTGAAGAGCTCCACCACCACCGGCGCCGCGCGGGGCTGCCCGGCCGCCGCCTGCGGCGCGCCGGGTCCGGAGGCGAGCAGCGGCGCGGCCAGCAGCAGCAGCGCCGCGGCCCCGGCGCGGGCGCGGGCGCGCAATCGGGCGGGTCGGGTCGGACATCGCATGGCCAAGGGATAGGCCGGCGAACCGCTCACCGTCGAGTAACAAGCGCGCGAGACGCGCCCGCTACTCAGCCGGGCTGGGGCCGACCGGTCGCACGGCCGGGCCGTCGAAGCGCTTGATGAGGGTCTCGTTCCCCTGGTCCGGGTCGCGCGGCACGAAGCAGGCCAGCGCCAGCGACACCGCCGCCATGCCGGCGCCGATATAGAAGACAAGCCCCGGGTCCGTCAGCCAGATGAAGCCGAAGGCGGCCGGGATGCCGACGGCGGCGATGTGGTTGATGGTGAAGCTGACGCCGGCGGTCGAGGCGATGTCCTTCGGGTCCGCGATCTTCTGGAAATAGGTCTTGATGGCGATCGCGAAGGCGAAGAACAGATGGTCGAGGATGTAGAGCCCGGCCGCCCAGAGATGGTCGTCGACCAGCGCGTAGCCGGTGAAGACGCCGATCAGCCCGATATATTCGATGATCAGCGCCCGGCGCTCGCCGATGCGCGCGATGATGCGGCCGATCGCCGGGGCGACGAAGATGTTGGCGACCAGGTTCGCCATGTAGAGCAGCGTGATGGCGGTGACGTCGTAGCCGAACTTCTCCACCATCAGAAAGGCGGCGAAGACCATGAAGATCTGCCGGCGCGCCCCACCCATGAAGGTCAAGGCGTAGTAGAGCCAGTAGCGCCGGCGCAGGAAGAGCGTCTTGGTCTGGACCTCCGGCGCCTCGAACTGCGGGTAGAAGGCCTTGCAGAAGACCGCGACGGCCAGCGTGAAGAGCCCGGCGGCGAGATAAAGCGGCTCGTACCCCAGCGCCAGGCCCCAATCCCCGACCGGCAGGCCGGTCACCGCCTCCAGCTTGCGTAAGAGCGCGCCGTCGAAGGTCAGCATGATGACGACGAAGATCAACAGCGTGCCGGCCGAGGCCGCCATCAACTGGCGCGCCAGATGCTGGGCCGTGCGCTTCTTCTCGATCAGCTGCAGCGTCAGCGACTGGTTCATCGTCTCGTAGTAGTGGAAGCCGACCGACATGATGAAAGTCGTCGTGTAGAGCATGATCTCGGTCGGGAAGTAGCCGGTCATGGCCGTCCCGATCCCGAGCAGAGCGAGCGAGACGAAGGCGAGGTTCTGCTCCCGGATGAAGGGCAGGAGAAAGATCGCGGCGAAGCTCAGGAAGCCCGGGATCTCCCGGATCGACTGCAGGAACCCGATCTCCTTGCCGGTGAAGGCGGCGCGCTCGACGACGAAATTGTTCAACAGCGCGAACCAGCCGTGCAGGCTGACCGCCATCGCCATCGCCATCAGGATCAGCATCGCCTCCGGGCGGCGCCAGGCGGCGAGGGAGAAAAGGGGGGAGCGGGTCATCGCATGGTCTTTCCTGGTCTTTCCTGAGCGAGGCCCTGCGCGGCCCAATTCGAACCAGGATGGTTTTACCCGTCGCGCTGTCGGCTGTCTTTCGCTAAGATGTCAAGTGATGTCGAGAACCGGACAAAACGCCGCCGATCCGCCGCCGCCCGTCGAGCGGCTGGTCCGCCCGGTCATGCTGCGGGCGGCCGATCTGGCGGCCGGTCATCGCTATCCCAGCCATCGGCACGATTGGGGCCAGCTCATCTACGCCGTAGAAGGCGCGCTTCGGGTCGAGACCCAGGCGGGAAACTGGCTGGCCCCGCCGCAGCGCGCGGTCTGGGCGCCGCCGGGGGTCGCGCATGCGGTGGCGACGCCCGGACCGGCGGCCTTCCGCAGCCTCTATATCGCGCGGGAGGCGGCCGCGGGCCTGCCCGACCGGGTGACGGTGCTGGAGGTGGACGCGCTGCTGCGCGAGCTGATCCGCGCGCTCGCCGATCTGCCGGAGGCCTATGACGAGGCGGGACCGGCCGGGCGGCTGGTCTCTGTGCTGCTCGACCGGCTGCGCGCCGCGGCGCCGGCGCCCTTGCACCTGCCGCTGCCGCGCGACCGGCGGCTCGCGGCGATCGCCGAGGCCTTGAGCCGCGATCCGGCCGACGGGCGCACGCTCGACCAATTCGCGGCCGAGGCCGGCGCCAGCGCGCGCACGCTCGCCCGTCTGTTCCAGCGCGAGACCGGGCTGAGCTTCGGCCAGTGGCGCACCCGCCGGCGCCTCCTCGCCGCGATCGAGCGGCTGGCCGACGGCGCGCCGGTCACCGCCATCGCCTACGATCTGGGTTATGACAGCCCCTCGGCCTTCGTCGCCATGTTCCGGCGCGAGACCGGGACCACGCCGGCGCGCTTTTTCGCGGCGCGCTGAGCGGACGCGCGCTCACTCGGCCGCGAAGCTCTCCGCCCGGGCGCGGGCCCAGGAGCGGGCGTAGGCCTCGTCCCCGCAGGTTCCGGCGACGAGGCAGCCGTCGGCCAGCTCCGGATAGGCGCGCTCGCCGGTGGCGGCCTCGCCGCTCTCCAGCCGGATGTTGAAATGGTGGGGGCGGAACCGGCCGGGATCGTCGAGGCCGGCCGCGCCGGTCATGTCGGCGAGCGCGCGCAGCGTCTCGCCGTGGAAGCGGGCGACGCGCGTCGCCTTGTCGTCGACGTCGAGCGCGCGCTGGCGCAGCGGGTCCTGGGTCGCCACGCCGGTCGGGCAGCGGTTGGTGTGGCAGGCCTGCGCCTGGATGCAGCCGACCGCAAACATGAAGCCGCGCGCCGAATTGCACCAGTCCGCGCCCAGCGCGAGCGCGCGCGCCATGTCGAAGGCGCTGACGATCTTGCCGGCCGCGCCGATCCGCACCCGATCGCGCAAGCCCGCGCCGCGCAGCGTGTTGTGCACGAAGCGCAGCCCCTCGACCATCGGGGTGCCGAGATGGTTGGCGAACTCGAGCGGCGCCGCGCCGGTGCCGCCTTCCGCCCCGTCGACGACGATGAAGTCGGGATGGATCCCGGTCTCCAGCATGCCCTTGACCAACCCCATGAACTCCCGCCGGTGGCCGATGCAGAGCTTGAAGCCGACCGGCTTGCCGCCGGACAGGTCGCGCAGGCGGCCCAGGAACTCGGCGAAGTCGATCGGCGTCGAAAAGGCCGAATGGGTCGCCGGCGAGACGCAGTCGCGCCCCATGGGCACGCCGCGCGCCTCCGCGATCTCCGGCGTGATCTTGGCCGCCGGCAGCATGCCGCCATGGCCCGGCTTGGCGCCCTGGGACAGCTTCACCTCGATCATCTTCACCTGATCGTCGGCCGCCTGCTCGCGGAAGCGCTCGGGATCGAAGCGGCCGTCGGCGTCGCGGCAGCCGAAATAGCCGGTCCCGACCTCGTAGATCAGGTCGCCTCCGCCCTCGCGGTGATAGCGGCTGACGCCGCCCTCGCCGGTGTCGTGGGCGAAGCCGCCCTGCCTCGCGCCCCGGTTCAAGGCCAGGATCGCATTGGCGCTGAGCGCGCCGAAGCTCATCGCCGAGATGTTGTAGCGCGAGGCCGAATAGGGCCGCGCACAGTCCGGACCGCCGATCGTCACCCGGAAGTCGCTGTCGGCCAGATGGCGCGCCGCGATCGAATGGGTGATCCAGCCATAGCCCGGCTCATAGACCCGCTCGCGGGTGCCGAAGGGGCGCTTGTCCTCCTCCCCCTTGGCGCGCTGATAGACGAGCGAGCGCGCCTCGCGGCTGAAGGGCTCCTCGTCCTGGTCGCTTTCGATCAGATACTGGCGGATCTCCGGCCGCACCCCCTCGAACAGCCAGCGCATATGGCCGATGACCGGATAGTTGCGCAGGATCGCGTGCCGCGGCTGCAGCAGGTCCCAGACCCCCAAGGCCGCCAAGCCCCAGCCGGCGGCGGCGAGGATCAGGAACCAGGGCTGCCAGGCCCCCAGGGCCGTCAGCGCGACGGCGGCCGCCGAGACGACGGCGAAACTCGAATAGCGCAGCATAACTCCCCCGCCCGATGCAGATCTTCGCGCGGCCAACATGCCGCGAAACCGCGCGGCGCGCTAGCCTGCGCCCCCCTCCGGCGGGTCGCCGATCGGATCGCCGGGGTTGAGGCGCTCGCCGCGCAGGAACTCCTCGCCGCTGACCGGCTTGCGGCCCGGCCGCTGCACGCGCAGCAGCTTGAGCGCCCCCTTGCCGCAGGCGACCCGCCCCTGCCGGTCGAGCACCGCGCCCGGGGCCGGCCAGCCGAGGCCGGCCGGCGCGATCTGGGCGGCCAGAAGCTTCACCGGCTCGCCGCCGCGCAGGAAGAAACAGCCCGGCCAGGGGGTGAGGCCGCGCACCTGCCGGTCGACCGCTTCGGCAGGTTGGGTCCAGTCGATCCGGCCTTCCGCCTTCTCCAGCTTGGCGGCGTAGGTGACGCCCTCCTCCGGCTGCGGCTGGGGCGAAAGCTGACCGCCGGCGAGGCCTTCCAGCGCTTCGACGACGAGCCGCGCGCCCAGAGGCGCCAGCGCGTCGTGGAGATCGCCCGCCGTCATCTGCGGCTCGATCGCCACCGGCTCCTCCAGGATCACCGGGCCGGTGTCCAGCCCCTCCTCCATGCGCATGATGGAGACGCCGCTCTCCCGGTCGCCGGCGAGGATGGCGCGCTGGATCGGCGCGGCGCCGCGCCAGCGCGGCAACAGCGAGGCGTGGATGTTGAGGCAACCAAGCCGCGGCGCCGTCAGATAGGGCTTCGGCAGGATGAGCCCGTAGGCGACCACCACGGCGGCGTCCAGGCCGAGGCGCCGGAAGCTCTCGAAGATCTCCGGATCGCGCAGCGTGTCGGGATGGACGACCGGGAGGCCCAACGCGTCCGCGGCGCGGTGGACGGCGGTCTTGCGCGGTTGCTGGCCGCGCCCGGCGGGCCGGGGCGGCTGGGTGTAGACCCGGCGCACGCGGTGGCCCGCCTCGACCAACGCCTTGAGCGCGGGGACCGAGAAGTCCGGGGTTCCCATGAAGGCGAGCGTGAGCGGGGCCACGGGCGGCGCGCGTCCTTGTCTGTTGGGACCGGATCGACCGGCGGAGCCGCGCTATTCGGCGGCCTGCAGCCGGCCCTGTTTCTTGAGCTTCTGCAGCTTGCGCAGGATCATGGTGCGCTTGAGTTGCGAGATGTGGTCGACGAAGACGACCCCGTCGAGATGGTCGATCTCATGCTGCAGGCAGGTGGCGAGCAGCCCCTCGGCCTTGATCTCTCGGGCCTCGCCGGTCTCGTCCAGATAGGCGATGCGCACCGCGGCCGGCCGCTTCACCTCGGCGAACTGATCGGGGAAGCTCAGGCAACCTTCCTCATAGGCCGCGAGGTCGTCGGACGTCTCCAGAATCTCCGGATTGATCAGCTTCATAGGCTGCGGCGCCTCGCCCTCGCGGGCGACGTCGACCACCAGCATGCGCTTGGACACGCCGACCTGCGGCGCGGCCAGCCCGATGCCCGGCGCGTCGTACATGGTCTCCAGCATGTCGTCGAGCAGCCTGCGCTCCTCGTCGGTCACCGCCGCCACCGGCTGGGCCTTGCGCTTCAAGACCGGGTGGGGGGCGACCAGAATCGGCAAAATCGCCATCGTCAGAGGCTCGTCTGTTTATCCCGGACCGTCTTGAGACGTTAGGTAAGCCCGGGATGCGCGCCGGTCAAGCAAGCGCGGCTTTCGCGCGCCCGCGAATCGCGCAACTCTTGCTCGCTCTCGCGACCGCCGCCCGAAAGGACGCCGCCATGCCGGCCGAGCCCCTGCTGATCGTGATCGCGCTCGCCGCCGCAGCGGCGGGGGCGGGGCTTGCGCTGTTGATCCGTCGGCCGGGGCGCGACATGGGCGCGCGCGAGGAGGCGGAGGCCCTGCGCGACCAACTGCATCAGGAGCAACTCGCCCACGGCGAGGCGCGCACCCGCCTGGAAGGCGCGGCCCAGCACCTGGCCGAAACGCAGGAGCGCACCGCCGCGCTGGAGCGCCGCCTCGAGGAGAAGGACGCCGAGCTGGCGCGCCGCCAGGAGGCGATCGCCCGCGCCGAACAGCGCCTGGCCGACCAGCAGGAGGCGCAGCAGGACTATGAGAAGCTGCGCGCCGAATACCAGGCCATGGCCAAGAGCAGCGTCAGCCAGATCGCCTCCGAGGTGTCGAACAAGCTGCTCGCCGACCACAAGCGCGAGAACGAGGAATCCAAGAAACAGGCGGAGGAGCGCGTGAGCAAGGCGACCGCCGAGCTGCTGGAGCGGGTTCAGAAGATGGGCGAGCAGTTCCAGCGGGTCGACGAGCTGAGCCGCGACAACCGGGCGACCGTCGACCGGGTGCTGCGCGCGCTGTCCGCGCCCAACACGGCCGGGCACGCCGCGCAGACGACGCTCGGCAACGTGCTGAAGGCGTTCGGCCTGACCGAGGGCCGCGACTTCGTGCTGGAATACACCGTCTCCGGCGGCGGCGAGGCGGGCGACGGCCGGCTGCGCCCCGACGCCGTGGTCTTCCTGCCGAGCGACACGGTCCTGGTGATCGACAGCAAATCCTCCAAGCACCTGTTGGAGCTGGCCGAGGCCGAGGAGCAGGGCGAGGGGGCGGTCGACGCCGCGCGCGAGCGCTTCAAGAAATCCATGCGCCAGCATCTCAAGGACCTGACGACCAAGGATTACCGCGCCGCCGTCGCGGCCGCCTTGCGCGCCGCCGACCGGCCGGCGGAGGCGCGCCAGGTACTGACCCTGATGTGGCTGCCGAACGAGGGAGCGGTGGAGAAGCTGGCCCACGCCGACCCCCATTTCACGGGCAAGGCGGCGGAAGCGCAGATTTACGTCTCCGGACCCAGCGGCCTGTGGTCGGCGGTCGGCATCGCCGGCACGCGCATCCGCTTCGCCACGCAGCAGGACAATCTGGAAAAGCTGGCGCACGAAGCCGGCGATCTGGTCGAGCGGGTCTCGGTCATGCTCGAGCACGCCGGCAAGGTCGGCGCGCTGATCGGCCGCGCGCTGGAGAGTTACGACCGGATGGCCGGCTCCGCCAACGCCCGGGTGCGCCCGCGCATGATCAATATGGAGAAGCTGGGCCTCGCCCCGCCGGCCAAGGGCCTGCCGGAGCCGCTGCCGCGCTTCACCGTCCAGCGCGACGCGATCAGCGTCGAGGCGGAGCCGGTCGAGGGGTCCGACGCGTCCGGCCCCGCCGCGCCGCAGCTCTTCCCGCCGGACAAGCCGGGCTGAGACGTCTCACCGCGCCGCGAGCCGCTTGCGCGGGAGGGGCGCGTCGGGCGACCCTGCGGCTATGCTTGAGGTTCTATCGGATCGCGTCTACCGACGGCTCTTCTCGGCCCAGGTGATCGCGCTTTTCGGCACGGGGTTGACCACGGTGGCGCTCAGTCTGCTCGCGTATGATCTGGCGGGCGGGAGCGCGGGCGTGGTGCTGGGGACTGCGCTGGCGCTGAAGATGGTCGCCTATGTCGCGATCGCCCCGCTGGTCGGCGCCGTCGCCCATCGGCTGCCGCGCCGGGGGCTGTTGGCGGCGCTCGACATCGCCCGGGCGGGCGTGGTGCTGTGCCTGCCGGTCGTGGAGGCGGTCTGGCAGGTCTATCTGCTGATCTTCCTGGTGAACGCCTTGGCGGCCGGTTTCACGCCGCTCTTCCAGGCGACGATCCCGGACGTGCTGCGCGAGGAGGCGCGCTACACCCGAGCGCTCTCGCTGTCGCGGCTGGCCTACGATCTGGAGAATTTGCTGAGCCCGAGCGCGGCGGCGCTGGCGCTCCTGGTCCTGACCTACGACGCGCTGTTCGTCGCCAACGCCGCCGCCTTCCTCGTCTCGGCGCTGCTGGTGCTGTCCTGCAGGCTGCCGGCCGCGCGCGCGCCGGAGCGCAGCGGCGGCTTCAAGGAGGCGCTCGGCTTCGGTCTGACGATCCATCTGCGCACGCCGCGCCTCAACGGGCTGCTGGCGCTGTCTCTGGCGGTGTCCGCGGCGGGGGCCATGACCATCGTCAACACCGTGGTCCTGGTCCGCGGGGGCCTGGGCGGCGGCGAGAGCGAGACCGCCTTGCTGTTCGCCGCGGCCGGCGCGGGCTCGATGCTGTTGGCGCTGGCCGCGCCCAAGCTGCTGGAGCGCTGGTCGGACCGCCGCGTCATGCTGGCCGGCGGCGCGCTGCTGGCGGCCGGGCTCGCCGCGGGGGCCGGCGCGGCCTCGGCGGGCGCGCTCGGCTACGGCGCGCTGGGTGCGATCTGGTTCGCGCTGGGCGCCGGGGCCTCGATGGTCCAGACGCCGGCGGGCCGGCTCCTGCGGCGCTCCGCGCGCGAGGGCGACCGGCCGGCGCTGTTCGCTGCGCAGTTCGCGCTCTCGCATCTCTGTTGGCTCGCGGCCTATCCGCTGGCCGGGTGGCTGGGCGCGGCGGCGGGGCCTGCGGTCGCCTTCGCGGTTCTGGGCGCGGTCGCCGGCGGCGCGGCGGCGGCGGCGGCGCGGCTCTGGCCCGCGAACGAGCCCGAGGCGCTGACCCATCGCCACGGCGCCGTCGCGCACGAACATCTGCATGTTCACGACGCCCACCACCAGCATGCGCATGAGGGCTGGGAAGGCCCGGAGCCGCACAGCCACCCGCACCGTCACGCGCCGATCCGCCACACGCACCCGCTGGTGATCGATCTGCACCATCCGGTCTGGCCGCGCTAAGCCGGCCGCCGCCCGCCCGCACCCCGCCCGCGCCCCGCCACGCAGAAACCCCCGCCGGGCGGGCGGGGGTTTCGGGTCGCGGGGGTTTCGGGTCGCGGGGGTTTCGGGTCGGCGGCCTCTGATCGCGTGCTGTGGCCGCTGGGCGGCCGGCGTCAGCGCGGGGCCAGCACCATGACCATCTGGCGGCCTTCCATATTGGGATTCTGCTCGACCTTGGCCTTCTCGGCCATGTCGTCGCGCACCCGGTTCAGCACCTCCAGACCCAGCTCCTGGTGGGCCAGTTCACGGCCGCGGAAGCGCAGGGTGACCTTCACCTTGTCGCCCTCGTCGATGAACTTGTGCATCGAGCGCATCTTCACGTCGTAATCGTGCTGATCGATGTTCGGCCGGAACTTGATCTCCTTGAGCTCGATCGTCTTCTGCTTCTTCTTGGCTTCGTTCTTCTTTTTCTGCTGCTCGTACTTGAACTTGCCATAGTCGAGAATCTTGCAGACCGGCGGGCTCGCCGTGGGCGAAACCTCGACCAGATCGAGGCCGGCGTCCACAGCGGCCTGCATCGCCTCCTCGACCGACATGACGCCGAGCTGTTCGCCGTTCTCGTCGATCACGCGCACCTCCGGCACGCGGATCTCCTGATTGACGCGCGGGCCCTCCTTGGTGGGGGGCGGAGCGTAGTGGGGTCGACGTATGGTGTCCTCCCGGGGCCGTCTTTCAGGCCGCCTTGCCGTGTTTACCCGATGAAGGCCCGTCCGTCGCGGACGGGCCTCAGGTCCTCCATGGGGAAAAGGCGGGCGACGAGGCCCGCGCGGGTTCCCCTCTCAATTTTGCGCCGGCGGCGGAGGGCGCGCGCCCGTCGCCTTCACGCCACGCGGCCGGCTCACGCGCCGCCCGGCGATCCGGCCTCGTCCTTAAGGATAGATATCGCCTCGTCAAGCGCAAGAATTTCCTGCGCTTTGCCGCCGAGGCGGCGCACGGCGACCGTGCCGTCCTCCGCCTCGCGCCGGCCGACCACGAAGACGGCCGGAACCTTCGCCAGCGAATGCTCGCGAATCTTGGCCGTGATCTTCTCGTTGCGCAGGTCGGTCTCGACGCGCAGACCCGCCGCCCGACAGGCTTCGGCGACCCGCTCGGCGTAGGGGTCGGCGTCGTTGGTGATCGTCGCGACCGTCACCTGCACCGGGGCGAGCCAGAGCGGGAAGGCCCCGCCATACTGCTCGATCAGGATGCCGATGAAGCGCTCGAACGATCCCAGGATCGCCCGGTGCAGCATGACCGGCCGGTAGCGCTGGCCGTCCTCCGCCATGTAGCTGGCGTCCAGCCGCTCGGGCAGCACGAAATCGACCTGCAGGGTGCCGCACTGCCAGTCGCGGCCGATCGCGTCGCGCAGCACGAATTCGAGCTTCGGCCCGTAGAAGGCGCCCTCGCCGGGATTGAGCGCGTAGTCGGCGCCCGCCGCCTCCGTCGCGGCCTTGAGCGCATGCTCCGCCTTGTCCCAGACCGCGTCCTCGCCGGCGCGCACGGGCGGGCGGTCGGAGAACTTGATGCGCACGTCCTGGAAGCCGAAATCCCGATAGATCCCCATCAGAAGATCGATGAAGCGTTTCGTTTCGGATTCGATCTGGTCTTCCGTGCAGAAGATGTGGGCGTCGTCCTGGGTGAAGGCGCGCACCCGCATCAGGCCGTGCAGCGCGCCGTGCGGCTCGTAGCGGTGGCAGGAGCCGAACTCGCCCATGCGGATCGGCAGGTCGCGATAGCTCTTGATGCCCTGCTTGAAGACCTGCACGTGCCCGGGGCAGTTCATCGGCTTCAGCGCCAGATGGTGGGTGTCCTCGACGCGGCCGTCGCCGCCTTCGTCCACCTCGGCGATGAACATGTGCTCGCGGAATTTGTCCCAGTGGCCCGACTTCTCCCACAGCGCCCGGTCGACGAGCTGCGGCGTCTTGACCTCGACATAGCCGGCCGCGTCGAGCCGCTCGCGCATGTAGCGTTCGATCAGCCGATAGACGGTCCAGCCCTTCGGGTGCCAGAAGATCGAGCCCTGCGCCTCTTCCTGCATGTGGAACAGGTCGAGCTGCCGGCCGAGCTTGCGGTGGTCGCGCTTCTCCGCCTCCTCGAGCCGATGCAGATAGGCCTTCAGCTCCTTCTCGTCGCGCCAGGCGGTGCCGTAGATGCGCTGCAACTGAGGGCGCGCGGCGTCGCCGCGCCAATAGGCGCCGGCCAACTTCATCAGCTTGAAGGCCTTGCCCAACCGGCCGGTCGAGGGCAGGTGCGGCCCGCGGCACAGGTCGATCCAGTCGCCCTGCCGGTACATCGTGATGTCCTCGCCCTCGGGCAGCTCCCAGACCCATTCGGCCTTGAAGTCCTCGCCCTTCTCGGCGAACAGCTCGGCCGCGTCCTCGCGGCTCCAGACTTCGCGGGTGATCGGCACGTCGCGGTCGACGATCTCGCGCATGCGCGCTTCGATCGCCTCGAAATCCTCGGTCGAGAAGGGCTCGGCGCGATGGAAGTCGTAGTAGAAGCCGTCCTGCGTCGCGGGGCCGAAGGTGATCTGGGTCCCCGGGAACAGCTCCTGCACCGCCATGGCGAGCACATGGGCCGCGTCGTGGCGGATCAACTCCAGCGCGGCGTCGTCCTGGCGGCGGATCAGCTCCAGTTTCGCGTCCCGCTCGACCGGGCGGTTCAGGTCCCACTCCCGGCCGTCGACGCGGGCCAGAACGGCCGCCTTGGCGAGGCCGGGCCCGATGTCCCGGGCGACGTCCAAAGGCGTCGCCGGGCCGTCATAGGTTTTCACGCTGCCGTCGGGAAGGGTGAAGGCGACCATGGCCTCGTTCGCTCCTTTCCAGTCCCGTCCACCAAACGGGGCTCTGTGCAAGGCGGGCCGGGGCGCCGCCCGCGGGCGGGGCTGCATCGGCCGATATCGCATGCGTCCTGTTGCCGTCCAGCCCGCGCCTCGCCCCAACCAAGGGCGGCGAACGCGGGCCGCGAAGCGCCGGTCGCTGCGGACCGGACGCCGCGGCTTGTAGCGGAAAGGGCGGCCGCCATCAACCGCCACCGGCCGCCGCCCTCAGTCCGCGGCGTCACCCGGGATCGTCCTCGGCCTTCGGGAGGGTCAGGATGGCCAGACAGCCGCCCTCCGGCCCGGCCCCCAGCCACAGGGCGCCGTTCTGGCCTTCGATCAGGCGCCTGGTGATCGCAAGGCCGAGCCCGGCGCCCTCGATCCCGCGAACCATCGCCTCTTCGCCCCGGACGAACGGATCGCCGAGCCGCTCGAGAACGCTTTCGGGGACCCCGGGCCCGTTGTCCATCACCAGGAGCCGCACGAAGGCGTCCGTCGCTTCGGTGCGCAACTCGACGGCCGCGTCCGGCGGTCCGTGCTTCAAGGCGTTCGACACCAGATTGTTGACGCACTGCATCAGCGCGGCGGGATCGGCGGCGGCGATCGCCGGTCGGCCGTCGGAGGTGAGGGCGAGCCGCTGATCGGCCGTCAGCAGCGGCCGGAAGGACCGCACGACGTCGGCCGACAGGGTCTGCAGATCGACCGGCTGGATCTCGAAGGCGCTCTCCCCCTTCTCGATCCGCGTGATGTCCATCACGTCGTTCACGAGCCGCAGCAGCACCTCGCCGCTGGTCCGCACGCCGGCGATGTAGTCGTCGAGCTTCTCCGGCGCAAAGGCGGCGGCGCCGCGGCTCTCGATGAGTTCCGAGAAGCCGAGGATCGCATTCAGCGGCGTGCGCAGCTCATGGCTCATATTGGCGAGAAAGGCGTTCTTGGTCTCGTTCGCGCGCGCCGTCGCCTGAAGCTGCGCGCCCAGGGCGTCGAGCAGCCGATGCATCTCCGCGCGCGATCGCATGAGGTCGGTCAGATCGTGGAGGATCAGCGTGCGGCGCCGGATTCCCTCCAGATCGAACGTCGATTCGGACAGCTCCGCGAAAATCTCCGCACCGTCCGCGCGCACCACGCGATGGACGGCCGATGCGGGGCCCGCGCCCGCCTCAGCCTTCTCCGCGTCGGACGCCGGCTTGACGAACCGGTCGATGGGGCGGGCCGCGGCGGCCTCTTCCTCCAGGCCGAACAGCCGCGCCGCCGCGGGGTTGGCGCTGACGATCCGGTCGTCGTCGTCCAGGGTGACGATGCCGTCCGACGCGGTCTCGAGGATGGCGGCGCTGCGCCGCTTCTGAAGCGCGAAGTCGCGCATGAGACCCACCAGCAGCCCCAGCAGCACCACCCCCAACAGATTGCCGAGAAGCACGAACAGCCAGAAGCGGCGCACGATCTCCGACCCGGTCTCCCAGCCCTGCCCGATGAAAAAGGCCGGCGTCACGACGATCGTCCCCAGCAGCGCCAGGCCGGCGAAGCCCAAGGGCCCGGCCGGCCGATCCTTCATCGCCCGCCGGAACAGCAGCCCGGCCGCGAGATAGAGGAACGGACTCAGCGTCCCGCCGATCTGGAAGGCGCCGCCCAGCTCGTAGCGGGCGGCGGCGGCGATGGCGGCGGCGATCGACCCCGCCAGGGGGCCCGATAGAGAGGAGGCGATCAGCACCGGCGCCGCGCGGGTGTCGAAGGTCGCGCCCAGCGGCCCCTGGATCGGAAAGGAGATGACCAGCGCCGAGGCGACGCCGTAGGCGAGGCCCGTGAGGATCTGCCGGCGGCGGCTCGACGTCGACAGACCGAAGCGCACGACAACGACGAACACGCTGACCGCCGCAAGCGACAGCAGGCCGAGGTTCGCGATCAGATTCGCGACAAAATCCATCGTCCCGCTCCCCCCGGGCGATCCGCGCCGACACGGCTCATCGGCGTCCTTGCCTATGATTTACGCGGCCGGCCCGCGTTCGGATCGGACGCCCCGCCGTCGGACCGGCCCGCCAAAGCGAAGGGCCCGCGGCGAACCGCGGGCCCTTGCTGTACAGCGTGACCGATCGGCGCGGCGTCAGAGCGCCTTCACCGCCGAGAGGAACTGCTCCACGTTCCCCTTCATGCCGGTCGACCGCTCGCCCAGCGCGCGGGAGACCTGGAGCAGCTTCTCCGACGCCTGGCCGGTCTCCTTGGAGGCCCGGGCGACGCCGTCGATGTTGGTCGCCACCTCGGAGGTCGCGCCGGACGCCTGGGAGACGTTCTGCGCGATCTCGTCCGTGGCCGCCGTCTGCTCTTCGATCGCCGACGAGATGGAGGAGGTGTACTCGTTCACCTGCCGGACGACCTGGCTGATCTGGCCGACGGCGAGCGCCGACTGCTCGGTCTCCTTCTGCATCTCCTCGATCTGGCTGCGGATGTCCTCGGTCGCCTTGGCGGTCTGGGAGGCAAGCGACTTCACCTCGTTGGCCACCACCGCGAAGCCCTTGCCCGCCTCGCCGGCGCGGGCCGACTCGATCGTGGCGTTAAGGGCCAGGAGGTTGGTCTGCTCGGCGATCTCGTTGATCATCTGCGTGACCTCGCCGATCTGGCGGGCCGACTGCTCCAGACGGCGGATCTTCTGCTCCGCGTCGTCGGCCGTCGCCGCCGCCTGGCCGGCGATGTCGGCCGCGCTGGTGACCTGCCGCGCGATCTCCTGGATCGAGCTGCGCAGCTCCTCCGACGCGGACGCCACCGTCTGCACGTTGGTCGAGGCCTCCTGCGAGGCGGCCGCGACCGCGGTCGACTGCCGGTCGGTCTGCTCGGCCACCGCCGAGACGCCCTGGGCCGTCTGCTGCAACTCGTCGGCCGAGGCCGTCAGCGCCTCGACGACCTCGCGGCTGTCCCGGTCGAAGCCGGCGATCAGCTCCTCCAGGCGCTTGGCGCGGGCCTCGCGGGCGCGGACCTCCTCCAGCTCCTTCTCGCGCATCTCCTCTTCGCGCTTCATGGCGGCGTCGCGCTCGATGGCGTTCTGCTTGAACACCTCGACCGCCTCGGCCATCTCGCCGATCTCGTCCTTGTGGTCGCGGGCGGGCACGTCGATCGCCGTGTCGCCGTCAGCCAGCCGGCGCATGGCCCCGGTCATGGCGCCGATCGGATTGGCGATGCCCGTCCCGATCAGCCAGGCCGCGGCCGCGCCGATCAGCAGCGCGACGCCCACCGCGACGACGACCACGATCACGATGGTCTCCATGAACGCGCTCGCCTCAGGGCCAAGGACGTCCTGACGCGCCTGATTGTCGGTGACGAGGCCGTTGGCGATCGCCATTACCTCCGGCCCGATGACGTCGAGCTGGCCTTCGATCGCCGCGTTGCGCGCCGTGATCGCCGCGACGACCTGCGTCAGGGTGTCGGCGTAGGTCTTCGCGCCGTCCAGAAAGTCCTGGGCGAGTTGTCGGCGGGTCGGGTTCTGCAGCTCCGCCAGCATCTGGGACGCCTGGACGTCGACCTTGCCGAACTCCTCCATCGCGCGCTCGTAATCCGCCGGATCGTTGCTCACCAGATACTTGGACGCGTAGAGGCGGCCGAGGAGATAACGCTCCTGCGTCTGGCCCGCCTCGAAGGCCGCCTTGGCGTCGTTGTCGGCGTAGGCGCTCTCCATGATCTCGGTGAGCTTCTTGCGCATGGCCGGGCCCACGACGTCGAGCACACCCGTCACCAGCTCGTCGCGGCGCGCGTGGTGTCCGACGGCCTCGTTGAAGGCGACTTCATAGGCCTTCACCTTGTCCGCGACGGCGTCGACCTTGGCCAGCTTCTCCGGGTCGGTGAAGAGATCGCGCTTGGCGCCGATATCCTCAAGCAGCGCCTTCTCGTTGTCCAGCACCGCCTGGATGGTCTCCGGCGACTTGCTGATGATGTAATTCTTCACCGCCATCCGCGTGTCCATCATCGCGGAGGCGAAGTTGGCGCTCGCGTTCGATTCGCGCGCCAACTGGCGGTATTCCGAGAAGACGTTGCCGCCGGACCAGACGCCGTAGGCGCCGACCCCGCCGACAACCAGCAACAGCGCCAACACGACGCCGAATCCCCCGAAGGTCTTCGTCGTGATCCGCATTCCCTTGAGCATTTGCATAACCATAGCCCTCGCTTGATCCCCCCCCGCACTCCGCAGGGGCGTCCTGTCGAGGGCACATCTAAAGAATTTGTCTTAATTAAACGTGAATCGCATCCAAAATGGGTGTAGTTTATCTACGCTTGTATTTTTTGTTACTAATCTCGCGTCAAGAAAACATCTATCGAGTACTTAAGTTTCAGAATAACAACCTATGGGGAGTGAGCCGGCCGAGCGAGCGATTGCACGGCGGCGACGACGCGCTCCAGGTCGAGGTCATGCAGCGCGGGGACGCGCAGGATCTCCACGCACGGACCGCGCTGGGCGCACAGCGCCGGATCGCTGGCGGCCCCGAACAGGGCGAGGGAGGGACAGCCGGCCGCCGCGATCAGATGCATCGGCCCGGTGTCGTTGCCGACCGCGAGATCGGCCCGGCGCGCCAGCGCTGCGAGATCGAGAAAATCCGTCGCGCCGGTCAGGTCGAGCGCCGGGGCGCAGCCGGCCTTGATCGCCGCCGTCGCCTCCGCGTCGGCGCCGGCGCCGATCAGCACCGGCGTCAGACGCATGGCGGCCAGCCGTCGGGCCAAGGCGGCGTATTGGGCCGCCGGCCAGCGCTTGTCCGGCCGGTGCGCCGCGCCGCCGGGGACCAGGAGCGCAAACCGCTCCGGCAGGTCGAAACGCGTCACGTCGCTGTCCATCCAGGCGACGTCCGGCGCCGGGACCTCGGCGATCCCGGCGCGGGCGAGCTGATCGCGCTGGCGTTCGACCGTGTGCAGCGCGTCGCGCGCCGGATTGTCGTGCGGGTGCGAGCAGCCCTTGGCGATCCCCGACATCGGCGGGCGGCGCGGCCACAGCATGCGCCAGAACAGGCTGGAGCGGTCGGAGGTCTGCAGGTCATAGATCATGCCGAAGCGCCCCCCGATCAGCCGCCGGCGCAGCCGCCAGAGGGCGACCGGGTTGCGCGTGCGCTCCGTGGTCCAGACCCGGTCGAACCAGCCGCAGCGCTCGCCCAGCGCCGCGTAGGGGGCGGTCGTCAGCAGCGTGATCTCGGCCTTGGGGTGCGCGCGGCGGATCGCCTGCATCGGCCCCAGCGCCAGCACGAAATCGCCGAGCGCGCCGAGCTTGACGACCAGCACGCGCTCCGCCGCGACCGGGCCTGGCGCCGCTCCCGACATCGGCGCCTCAGGCCGCGCCGGACGCGCGCGCCGGCGCGCCCAGCAGCTCGCGATAGACCGCCAGCGTCTCGGCGCACATCCGCTTCTTGTCGAAATGGCGCCGCGCGTTCTCGATGCCGCGGCGGTGCAGCGCGTCGCGCGCGGCCGGGGTCAGCGTCAGCGCCTGATCCAGCTTCACCGCGAGATCGAACGGATCGCCGGGCTTGAACAGCCAGCCCGTCTCGCCCTCCGTCACCTGCTCCGGCGCGCCGCCGTGGCGCGGGGCGATGACCGGGCGGCCCATGGCCTGCCCCTCCACCGCGACGCGGCCGAAGGCCTCCGGATCGGTCGAGGCGGAGACGACGACGTCGGCCAGCTTGTAGGCCGCCGGCATGTCGTCGCAATCGCCGACCACATGCACCATGTCCGCGACGCCCAGCTTCGCCGCCGTCGCCTCGATCTCGCGCACATAGGCGTCGCGCCCCTGGGCCGAGCCGACCAGCAGGCAGCGCACCGGCCCGCTCTCCAGCTCCTTCAGCGCGCGCAGCAGCAGAAGCTGCCCCTTCCAGCGCGTCAGCCGTCCCGGCAGCATCACCACCGGCAGACCGTCCGGCAGCCGCCAGCGCTCGGACAGGCGCACCACGCGCTCCGGCGAGACCTTCCCGGGGTCGTAGCGCTCCAGGTCGACGCCGCGGGCGATGACGCGGATCGCCGCCTTGTTCATCTCCGGATACTCGACGCGCATATGGTCGGCGATGAACTCGCTGATCGCGATCACCCGGTCGCCGCGCGTCATGATCGCGTTGTAGCGCCGCTTGAAGGGGGGGCCGAGATTGTAGGCGCCGTGGAAGGTCGTGACGAAGGGCGTTTCGGTCCGGCGCGTCGCCCACCAGGCGCTCCAGGCCGGCGCGCGGGAGCGCGCGTGGACCATGTCGACCCCTTCGCGCGCGATCAGGTCGGCCAGCCAGTCCGCGTTGCGGCGCATCTTGAAGTAGTTCTTGGCCGCCATCGGGGCCTCGATATGCTCCGCCCCGGCGCGGGCCAGTTCGCGCACCATGGGCCCGCCCTCGGAGACGACGATCGAGCGGAAGCCGGCTGCGGCAGCCGCGGCGGCCACGTCGACCGCGCCGCGCTCCACCCCGCCGGTGACCAGCGATGGGACGATCTGCAGCAGCGTGGGGCCGGTCCTGTCCGCGGGGGCGGCGGGCGCGTCGCTTTCCGGGCCGCGGTCGGCCATGCTAAGCATCCTTCATCGACATCCGGCGCGGCGCCGCGTCCAGAGCGGAGCGGCGCGCTCCCCACCAGCTTCGAGACGGGAGGAGGCGGGCTCGCCATGCACGAGCAGGTGTTGTTTCTCGACAAGCCGGACGGCGCGAAAATCGCATACCGCCGGGAGCCGGGCAAGCATCCGGGCGTGATGTTCTGCGGCGGCTACCATTCGGACATGGACGGCTCGAAGGCGGGCTTCCTGCACGCGCGGGCGGCCGAGGCGGGGCTGGCCTATCTGCGCTTCGACTATCAGGGGCACGGCCGCTCCAGCGGACGCTTCGCCGACGGGACCATCGGGGAATGGCTGGACGACGCCCTCTACGCGCTCGACCATGCGAGCGCGGGGCCGCAGATCCTCGTCGGATCCTCGATGGGCGGCTGGATCGCGCTCCTGATGGCGCACGCCCGGCCGGAGCGCGTCGCCGGCCTGGTCCTGGTCGCCCCGGCGCCCGACTTTCCGCGCCGCCTGATGGTCCCCGGCCTGCCGGCGGAGGCGCGCGACGCGCTCGAGGCGCACGGCGTCTGGAACCGCCCGTCGGAGTTCGGCGACGAGGCCTATCCCATCACCGCGCATCTGATCGCCGAATCGGCCGCGCACGAACTGTTCGAGCGGCCGCCGATCCCGGTCGCCGGGCCCGTCCACATCCTGCATGGCGATCAGGACGAGGTGGTGCCGACGGAGCATGCGATGCGCGCGCTCCATCTGGTGGATGCGCCCGCGGCGGTCTTCGAACTGGTCAAGGGCGGCGATCACCGGCTGTCCGCGCCGGCCGATCTGGATCGGATCTGGCGGCGCGTTTGGGAAGTGCGCGGCGGCTGAAGGCCGCGCCGCCGGGCGCTCAGGAAGCCGGCGGCGCCTCGGGGAGCGGCCGGGCGCTCCCGAGCGGCGGCTCCTCCAGGGGCGGCTCCTCCCCAAGCGGGGGCTCCTGAAGCGGCGAGACCGGGGGCGGGAAGCGATCGGGCGCGCGCTCGACGATGCGCTCGCCCGCCGGCGTGATCTCGATCACCGCGAAGCCGCGCTCGTTCAGCCCGTCGGGCGTGAAGCGGAACAGGCCCTCCGCGCCGAGGAAGCCGATCGGATTGGTCAAGGCCTCGGCGCCGAAGTCCGAGGGCCGCTCCTCCGTCCCCGCAAGGCTGACCGCGACCGCCGCCACATCGTAGGCGAGCGAGGCGAGACGCGACGGCGCGCGCTCGTAGACCGCGCTGAAGCGCGCGGCGAACTGCTCGCGCAGATCGTCCGGCGTCGCCACATAGCGCGCGCCGATGAGGGTCGGCTCGCGCGACAGCGTCGCGAAACCGTCCCAGGGCTGCAGCCCGAGCAGCCGCACCGCGGGCTCGTCCACGTCGTAGAAGGCGAGCTGCGCGGCGAGTATCTTGAGCGTCTGCGCATCGAGCGCCGGCAGCAGCACCGCGTCGAACGGCGGGTCGCCGAGCGTGTCCAACGTCTCCAACCGCTTCAGCGCCGCCTGCGCGGTTTCGTCGTCGCGCGCCGCCAATTCGGCGCGTTGGCGCTCCAGCGCGCGCTGGCGCTGATCGTAGTCGGACAGGCGGCGGATCACTTCGCCATGATCGGCGGCGCCCGGATCATAGTAGGCGAGCCGCGCCAACGCGACCGGGGCCGGCGGGGCGGCGCGCGCCGCGCCCAGCCCAAGCAGGGCGTCGGCCGCGCCCGCCGCCGGTTCGACCGGCGCGGCGCGCCCGGCGGCGATCGCCGCCGCGATCTCCGGCGGCGGCTGGCGCCGACCGGTGCGGTACCCGTCGAACACCGACTGGGCGGCGGCGACCACCGCGTCGCCGTAGCGCCCCGACGGCGCCAGCACCGCAATGCGCGTCCGGCCTTCCGCAATCGCGGCGTCGAGGATGCGCGCGACCTGCGCCGCCGGCGTGTAGCCGGCCAGATAGACGGGCGGCCCCGCCGCATCGGGCGAGTTGGAGAAGGAGACGACGTTGATCCCGGCCTGCGCCGCGATCGGCCGGACCGCCTCGACCGACCCGGCCAGCAACGGGCCGATCGCAAGGCCGGCGCCCGCCTCTATCGCCTGGCGCATCGCGCGCGCCGCGCCGTCCGGCGCGCCGTGCGTGTCGAGCGGAAGCAGGATTGCGTCCGGGTTCCCCAGATCGAACAGCGCCATCTGCGCGCCCTGCAACAGCGCCTCGCCGGCGCCGGCGTGCTGGCCGCTCAAGGGCGCGAGCAGGGCGATCACCGGCGCGGCCGGCGCCGGCGTCGGCGCCGACGGATCCGGCGCCAGGAGCGCGCTGTCCGTTCCGAAGACCCGGTCGGCGGCCTCGGCGGCGCCGCCCGGATCGACGCCGGGAGAATGGGGCGGCAGGTCGCCCACGGCCGGGGCCGCCGGCGGGGCCGGCTCGGAAGGGGGCTCGCTCGCGCAGGCGGCGAGCGTTATGGTCGCAAGGAACGCCGCGGCGAGACGCAACCGCCTGGCGGCCGCGGCGCGCGAGAGGTCCAAGCCGGGAGGCGAAACGGGTGACGGCACGGCATTCCTCCGAGGCGCGCGGTCCAGACGACGGCGTCGAAAGATATACGAATGACGCCGGGCCAAGTAAACCGACGGGCGCATCGGCGGAGACGGTCGGCGCGCCGCTTTCCATCCGCCGGGACCCGCTGCCGGCCGGCCTCTACATCGTCGCGACCCCGATCGGGAACCTGCGCGACGTGACGCTGCGGGCGCTCGATACGCTGGCCGGGGCGGACCTGATCGCCTGCGAGGACACGCGGGTCACGGCGAAGCTGCTGGCCGCCTACGGGCTGAAAACCAGGCTCACCCCCTATCATGACCACAATGCGGCGGCGGCGCGGCCGAAGCTTCTCGACGCGGTGACCCAGGGGCGCGCCGTCGCGCTCGTCTCCGACGCCGGCACGCCGCTGATCTCGGACCCCGGCTACAAGCTGGTTGCGGAGGCGGCGGCGCGGGGGCTGCCGGTGATCCCGATCCCCGGCGCCTCGGCCGCTTTGGCGGCGCTGGCCGCCGCCGGTCTGCCCAGCGATCGCTTTCTGTTCGCGGGCTTTCCGCCCTCGAAAGCCGGCGCGCGGCGCGCCTGGCTCGCCGATCTCGCCGCGCTCCACGCCACCCTGATCCTCTACGAGGCGCCGTCCCGGCTGGCCGCGACGCTTGCCGATCTCGCCGCGCTCGATCCCGAACGGCCCGTCGCGGTCATGCGCGAGTTGACCAAACGGCATGAGGAACACCGGCGCGGAAGCGCGTCCGAGCTGTCGGCCCACTACGCCGCCGCGCCCAAGCCCAAGGGCGAGATCGTGCTGGTGCTCGGACCGCCGGCGGCCCCGGCGGCGGCGGGGCCGGAGGATCTGGATCGGATGCTGGCCGACGCGCTGACGCGGCTCAGCCTGAAGGACGCCGCCGCCGTCGTCGCGCAGGCGTCCGGCCGGCCGCGCAAGGAAGTCTACGCCCGCGCCTTGGCCCTGAAGAGCCCCGGCGAGGCGCGCGAATGAGGCCCGGGCGCGCCGGCGCCGGCGATCCGGCGGCGCGCCGGCGGGCCGAACGCCGCGGCCGCAGCGCCGAGAGCCTGGCCCTGTGGCTGCTGCGGCTGAAAGGCTATCGCCTGATCGCGCGGCGCGCGCGCACGCCGGTGGGCGAGATCGATCTGATCGTGCGGCGCGGGCGCGTCCTCGCGGCGGTGGAGGTCAAGGCGCGCGCCAGCCTGCAGGAGGCCGCCGAGACGCTCGGCGTGCGCCAACGCCGGCGGGTGGCGCAGGCCTTCGACTATTGGCTGGCGCTGCAGCCGGATCTGGCGCGGCTCGACCGGCGGTTCGATCTGGTGCTGGTCGCGCCGGGCCGCCCGCCCCGCCATCTGCCGGACGCTTGGCGGCCCGACGCGTGAGCGGCGCCTCCTCCCTCCCATCCGGCGGCCGTTCCGGGCGCGGCGCTCAAGCGATTGCAGCCGGCGCGCCGCCGCCCTAGGTTACGGCGCAAGGGGATGGGCGCGCGGCGCATAACGCGCCGGCCGGTCCCGCGTTCGGCGAGAGTCCATTCGATGACGCGACATCCTTTCGGTTCTTACCCGCGCGCGCGCCGTCTGGCGGCGTCGATCATGCTGGCCCTCGGCGCGGCGTTGGCGCTGGCCGGCTGCTCGCCGGTGGGGGTCGCGATCGGCGCCGGCGCGGTGGCCGGGTCTGCGGCGCTGGAGGAGCGGGGCTTCGAACAGGCGGTGCGCGACCAGACCAGCGCGCTGAGCATGTCGAAGCGCCTCGCGCAGTATGAGTTCGACACCTTCCGTCGCGTGAATGTCGCCGTCTATGAAGGCCGGGCCTTGCTGACCGGGATCGTCCCCGACGCGGACGACCGGGTGGAGGCGGTGCGCATCGCCTGGGCGACCGACGGGATCGTCGACGTGGTCAACGAGATCCTGATCGGCGAAACCGTCGACGCGCTGGACACCAGCTATGACGTCCGCATCACCTCGGAGCTGCGGGGCAAGATCACCTTCGACGGCGACGTCAAGGCGGTGAACTACACGCTGCAGGCGGTCGCCGGCACGCTCTATCTGTTCGGTGTGGCGCAGAGCGAGGCGGAGCTGGCGCGCGTCGAAGCGCATGCGCGCACCGTCCCCCACGTCCGCCGCGTCGTGCGCCATGTGCTGCTGAAGGACGGCGCGCGGCGCGCGACCCTGCTGCAGGCGCTGGAGGCCGAACGCGCGAAGCCCGAAAGCGCGGGCGAGCCGGCGCAGGACGCCGAGAGCGCGGAGCCGGCCGCGTGAGCCTGTCCGAGAGCCGCCCCGACCCGGAGGCGCGCAGCCTGCTGCAGGCGATCGGCGCCAGCCGCGAGGCGCGCCAGGACATCGCGTTGGGCGCGCTGGCGCTGGCCGCGCTCGAGGCGCCGCAGGCGTCGCTCGCCCCGTATCGCGCGCATCTGGAACGGCTGGCGGCGGACCTGCGCGGCCTTGTCGGCGAGGGCGGCCCGACCGCCCTGCCCGTCGAGGAGGCGCGCGAAGCCGTCGCCCATGTGCTCTTCGGCCTGCACGGCTATCGCGGGGACCAGGAGAGCTACGACGATCTGCAGAATGCGAACCTGATCCGCGTGATCGACCGGCGCAAGGGCCTGCCGGTGGCCTTGGGCGTGTTGCTGATCGCCACCGCGCGCGCCGCCGGGTTCGCGGCGGCGGGGCTCGATTTCCCCGGCCATTTCCTGGTGCGACTCGATTCCGGCGGCGGGCGGGCGGTCGTCGATCCGTTCGACGGGGCGCGCGCGCTCGACGCGGCCGCGCTGCGCGCGCTGCTGAAACAGACCCGCGGCGCCGATGCGGAGCTGGAGCCGAGATGGTACGAGCCCGCGGACGACAAGGACGTGCTGTTGCGCCTGCAGAACAATCTGAAGGTCCGTCTGATCCGGGCCGGCTCCTTCGATCGGGCGTCGGAGATTCTCGACGGCATGCTGACCATCGCGCCGGAGCGCGCGCGCCTCTGGCGCGAGGCCGGCATGCTGCACGCCCATATCGGCAACATCCGCACGGCGCGCGCCGCGCTGGAAATCTATCTGGAGCGCGAGACCGACGAGAGCGCCCGGCGCGAGGCGGCCGGGATGCTCGACGAGCTGTCCCGGCGGCTGAACTGATGCGACCCCCGGCGGCGCCGGCCGCCGATCCGCCATTCCCAGGACCCAAGCAAGCAACGGATGCGGGCCATGAGCGCTGAACGACGCGTCGCGATCCAGATGGATCCGATCGAGAGCATCGACATCGACGGCGACAGCACCTTCGTGCTCGGCCTGGAAGCCGAGCGGCGGGGCTACAGGGTGCACCACTACCGGCCGACCGACCTGTCCTTCCGGGAAGGGCGGGTGACCGCGCACGCCCGGCCGATGACGCTGCGTCGGGTGAAGGGCGACCACTACACGCTGGGCGCGCCGGAGGTGCTGGACCTGCGCGCGGTGGACGTTGTGCTGATGCGCCAGGACCCGCCCTTCGACATGGGCTACATCACCGCGACCCACATCCTGGAGCACATCCACCCCGAGACGCTGGTGGTCAACGACCCGGCCGAGGTGCGCAACGCGCCGGAGAAGCTGCTGGTCACGCACTATGCCGAGTTCATGCCGCCGACGCTGATCACCAACAGCAAGGCGGATATCGAGGAGTTCCGGGCCGAGTTCCGCGACATCATCCTGAAGCCGCTGTTCGGCAACGGCGGCGCCGGCGTCTTCCGCCTGCAGGAGGGGGACGAGAATCTGGCCTCGCTCCTGGAGACTTTCGCGCTCGCCTTCCCGCGCGAGCCCCTTATAGTGCAGCAGTACCTGCCGGCCGTGCGCAAGGGCGACAAGCGCATCATCCTGATCGACGGCGAGCCGGCGGGCGCCATCAACCGCGTGCCCGCCAAGGGCGAGACCCGCTCCAACATGCATGTCGGCGGCCGGCCGGAGAAGGATGCGCTGACCCCGCGCGACCGCGAGATCTGCGAAGCGATCGGCCCGATGCTGAAGGAGCGCGGCCTGATCTTCGTCGGCATCGACGTGATCGGCGACTACCTGACCGAGATCAACGTCACCTCCCCCACCGGCCTGCAGGAGGTGAACCGCTTCGACAGTGTCTGCCTCGAAGCCCAGATCTGGAACGCAATCGAACGACGGCTTTAGACGATCACGGACGGGCCGCCCGCCACGCCGCGAAATCGACCGGCCCGTGGTCGGCCTCAGCCCAATAGGCGTCCGGGCTCACGGCGTCGCAGAACAGCACGGCGTTCAGGCAATCGAAGCGCGCGTTCGGCGCGATCAGCCCGTCATGGCCCAGGAAATGCGCCGCCTCAGCGATGTCCTGGGTGCGTGGATATTCCGCTTGGCGCTCCTGATAGGCGAGACGGCCGTAGCGCGCCGCATCGACGCCGAGCGCCGCCAGACTGTCGAGAGTCGGCAGGGTCACAGCGTTCTCGAAGCTGACGAACAGCGCGTGCAGCGCATAGGCGGGCTTGGACGGCGGGATCGGCTGACCTTTGCGCCGGTGGAAATCCATCTCCGCGACGGCGCCGTCCCGGTCGAAGGCGGTGTAGAGGACGTCGAAGGTCCCGTCGTCCCAGCGACCGCCGGACTGGGAGCAGAGGCAAGGATCGCGCCCCTGGCGCACAACCCGCCAGACGGTCCGCTTCACGGGCCCGCCGCCGAGCGCCTCCAGGGCGTCCAGCAGCTTGGCGTCGCGCACCCGGGGCGTTGACGGCATCGCAGCCGGCCCGGCCTCAGAGATAGACGTCGGCGTCGAGCCGGTCGATGACCGCCAGGACCCGTTCCGACTGGCCCTGGGCGACGACATCGATCGCCCGCTCGCCCTCAAGCTGCGGGTGCCGCGCATAGAGCCAGGCGCGAATTTCCTCCGGCGTGTAGTAGTCCTCCAACCGCCCGACGATGTAGTGCAGATCGGACAGGAAGAGCTGCGTCGCCGGCTGCGGCTTCATCGCACCCGACGCCCAGCGCGAAACCGTCGCCTTCGAGACGCCGGTGAAATTGGCGACGTCGACGCCGCTCAACCCGCCGACGGTGCGAAGTTCGGCCAGGAACCGAACGATAGGTCCCGCTTTTTCGAGCGTCTCGAGAGAGGTCATTCGGCGGCGCTTCCCAACATGTGCGAGAAACACAGGCGCGTTGGCCGCAGCGGCGGCCGTAGCGGCGAACGCCTTGGCGTTTGCGTTTCATAATACACGTACCATGAAACGCAAACGAAGAGAAGGACACGGGCCGCGCATCCCAGGCGCCGGACGCTCCCAATCGCGGCACGTCCACTTCCCGGGTGACCTTCCGCGAAAAGGGCGCCATAAGGTCCCCTATGGTTGCGCGCGCCTCCACCGTTTCCTTTTCCGGGATCGACACGCTGCCGATCGACGTGCAGGTCCAGACCGCCTCGGGCATGCCGGCCTTCGCGATCGTCGGGCTTCCGGACAAGGCGGTCGCGGAATCGAAGGAGCGGGTGCGCGGCGCGCTGACCGCCATCGGCCTCGCCCTGCCGCCCAAGCGCATCACCATCAACCTCTCGCCGGCCGACGTGCCGAAGGAGGGCGGGCATTTCGACCTGCCGATCGCGCTCGGCCTGCTCGCCGCGATGGACATCCTCTCCGCCGACCGGCTGACGGAGTATGTGGCGCTGGGGGAGCTGGCGCTCGACGGGCGGATCGCGCCGGTCGCCGGCGTGCTGCCCGCCGCCATGGCGGCGAATGCGGAGGAGAAGGGGCTGATCTGCCCCGCCGGCCAAGGCGGCGAAGCGGCCTGGGCCGGCGATCTGGAGATTCTGGCGGCGCCCTCGCTGATCGCGCTGATCAACCATTTCAAGGGATCGCAGGTGCTGCCGGCCCCGGAGCCGAAGCTGGCCCCGCCGCCGGCGGAGCCGCCGGACCTCGCCGACATCAAGGGCCAGGAAAGCGCCAAGCGCGCCTTGGAGATCGCGGCCTCCGGCGGCCACAACCTCCTGATGATCGGCCCGCCCGGCGCCGGCAAGTCGATGCTGGCCGCGCGCCTGCCGGGCATTCTGCCGAGCCTGAGCCCGGCGGAAGCGCTGGAGGTCTCGATGATCCAGTCGGTCGCCGGACTGCTGAGCGAGGGCGGCTTGAGCCGCACCCGCCCCTTCCGCGACCCGCACCATTCCAGCTCCACGCCCGCGCTGGTCGGCGGCGGTCAGCGCGCCAGGCCGGGGGAGATTTCGCTGGCCCACAACGGCGTCCTGTTCCTCGACGAGTTGCCGGAGTTCCAGCGCCAGGCGCTGGAGAGCCTGCGCCAACCGCTCGAGTCCGGCCGCGCGGTCGTCGCGCGCGCCAACGCGCATGTGACCTATCCGGCGCGCGTGCAGCTCGTCGCCGCGATGAACCCGTGCCGCTGCGGCTATCTCGACGATCCGGAGCGCGCCTGCACCCGGGCGCCGCGCTGCGCGATGGACTATCAGGCGCGCATCTCCGGCCCGCTGTTCGATCGGATCGATCTGCATGTGGACGTGCCCGCGGTCTCGGCCGCCGACCTCTCGCTGCCGCCGCCGGCGGAGGGCTCGGCCCAGGTCGCCGCCCGCGTCGCCGCGGCGCGCGCCGCGCAGACGAGGCGCTACGCCGCCTTGCCCGAGGACCGCCGCATCCGCAGCAACGCCGAGGCCGACGGCCGCCTGCTGGAGGAGATCGCGGGGCCGGACGAGCCCGGCCGCAAGCTGCTGTCGGAGGCGGCGGAGCGGCTCAAGCTCTCCGCCCGCGGCTATCACCGCGTCCTGCGCGTCGCCCGCACGCTGGCCGACATGGAGGAGGCGCCCAGCGTGCGCCGACCCCACATCGCCGAGGCGCTGAGCTACCGCCGCATCGCCTTGAGCGCGGGGTGAGGCCGCCGCTCAACGCGCCAACGCGGCGAGCGCCGCGGCCTCGTCGTCGATCAGCAACCGGCGCTCCTCCCACGAGAGCGCGATCTCGGGCCGCCGCGCGGCGGCGGCCGCCAACGCCCGGCCGCGCCCGGTCAGAAAGGTTCCGCCTCCGCTGTCGGAATCGACCGCCTCCGGCTCGCGCAGCGCCCGGAACGCCCGTCTCACTCTTCGGCAACGCCTGGGCGCTGCGCCCGACCGTATGTCGCTTGGGCATCGGCTCCGCTCCTCGATCCACGCCCCGCGATCCCCAGCGCACACAGGCGTCGAAGCCGGCGGAGCGGACGGTCAATGACGGCCGCCATGCCGAGCGGCTCTCGGAGCGGCTTACCGGCCGGACGCGACGCGGCGCCCACGGCGGCGTTCGACGTGTGCAATGAGACGCATCGCGCGCAACGCGAAACCGCGCGCGCGTTCATCTTCGGACAGGCCGCACCCGGCGCGCAGTCGCTATCGGCCGGCCGGATGCGGCGCCTCGGGACGACGCAAGGGCGGCGAAGGGGGAGGAGCCATGGCCGTTCAAGCGTCATCCGCCGCGAGCGGGAACAGGGCGACCAAGGCGGGCGCGACGTCCGCGTCGCCTCCGCTCCACGACAGCCTGGCCGCCGCGCGGACCCCGGAGGCCGTCCAGCGGGCCCTCGCGACGGTCGGTTTGCCGTATCGTTTCTGGCGGATGCACGAGCCCGAGACGGTGCAGACCTGGCGCCGCTTCCCGCCGGGCTTCTTCGCCCCCTGCTACGGCCTCGCCGCCGACCGGGACTGCGCCGTCGCCAATGCGGCGCGGGCGCTCCGGGAGGTCGGGCGGACGCCCGCACGATCCATGTGTTCGGCGTCGACCGAGCCGGCGGCGGGCGCACATTTATTGAACGGTACGCCGCCCCTGCGCGCGCTTGCGGCGGCGCGTCTGGACAATCTATTGCTGTCGCGCCGCGCCGGCGGATCGCGCGCCGTTTCGGCGTATCCACCTACGCCGGCGCGATCTCCGTCGCGGCCCGCGAGCCGGGCCGCGATCTCGGCGGCTAGGCGTCGGCCCGGAATCCCGATAAAGTCGCGCTCCCTCGATTTCACAGGCGGTGCGCGATGATCGATCCGTCCCCGACCCCGCTGCCCTTCGAGACGCCCGGGCCGCCGGCGCGGATCGCGCCGGATGTCGGGCCGGGTCTGCCGGACCTGCCCTACGCGGCGATCGCCTGCCCGCCCTACCGGCCCGGAACGCTCGGCGGGGAGGCGGTGGGAGGGGACGAAGACCCCTGGCGCTTCATGAGCTTCCTGCTGCCCATGTGCCCCGGCTATTTCGGCGGGCCGCGGGCGCTCTCCTATCCCTGTTACGCGCTGAGCCGCGGCGCGGTCACCTGGATGAGCCTGACGCCGATGGAGGTCGAGAGCCTGCTGCCCGGGATCGACGCGGCGGCGGGCCGGGTCGTCGTCGGCGGCATGGGCCTCGCGCTCGCCGGCTACGCCGTCGCCATGAAGGAGACGGTGGAGCGCGTCACCATCGTCGAATTGGACCCGCAGGTGGCCGCGCTGGCCGAGGCCTTCGCCGGGATCGCCGACTGGCCCTGCCGGGACAAGGTGGAGATCGTCGTCCGCGATCTGGCCGACCATCGCGATCCGTCGGCGGACTTTCTCTTCGTCGACGTCTGGCCGAACTATCGGATGGACGCGATGGTCCCGGACATGCAGGCCTTCCATCGCGCGGTTCCCGCGCCGGCCTGTTTCTATTGGGGGCAGGAGTTGGACGCGGTCGACCGCTTCGCGGCCCAGGGCGGCGGGGCGGAGGCGTTCGACGCCGCCGGCTTCGAGGCCTTCCGCGAGGCCGTCGGCCTGCCGCTGGTCGGGCGCGAGCAGCCGGCCTATCCCGATCTCTGCCGCCGCGCCGCCGCCAATCCGGCGATCGGCGCAAAGCGGCGGCCGATCGCATGAGCGACACGCCCCAGAGCGACACGCGCCAGAGCGCCACGCCCCAGAACGCCTCCGCCGCCTATCGCGACGAAGCGCCGGCGCTGGCGACCGCCGGGTCCGCGCCGGAGCCGCCCTTGCCCTACGACCCGTTCCCGATCCCGCCCTATCGCGCGCTGGAGGGGGACGGGTGGCGCTGCTGGCGCATGCCGGGCGGAATCGCCGGCGCCGGCTATTTCACCGACTGGCGGGCCGTCGACCATCCCGCCTTCGGCCTGATGCGCGGGGCGGGGGAGAGCTGGATGACGCTGACCCCGATGGAGATCGAAAGCCAATGGCCGCATCTGCAGGCCGCGTCGGGCCATGTGCTGATCGGCGGGCTGGGGCTCGCGCTCATGGCCTATGCGGTCGCGGCCAAGCCGGAGGTTGCCGCGGTGACGGTGGTGGAGCGCGACCCCGCCGTGATCCGCCTCGCCCGGCGCTTCGCCGCAATGGACGATTGGCCGGACGCGGGCAAGGTGAGGGTGGTCGAGGCCGACCTGCGGAGGCGCCGCGCGGACGCGCCGGTGGATTTCCTCTATGTCGACATCTGGCGCGGCTATCGGGCGGAGCCGAAGATCGCCGACATGCAGGCGATCCTCAAGAACATCTCCGCGCCGCGCGCCGGCTATTGGGGGCAGGAGGTGGACGCGGTCGACTGGTGGGTCGCGCAGGGCAAGCCGGCGGAGAGTTTCGACGCCGACGCCTTCCGCGCCTTTTGCGCCGCGACCGGCCTGCCGCTGATCGGGCTCGAGGAGCCGCGCTACCCCGCGCTCTGCCGGCGCGCGGCCGCGAACCCCAACATCCCCGACCAGGCCATGGCGGAGGCGATCCGGGCGGCGGACGCGCTTTCTCCTTGACCCGCGGCGCCTCCGCCCCCTTCTAGCGGGCGGTCAGTCACAACGCCTTGCCAAGGATCGCCGCCGATGGACCGTTTGCGCGCCTTCGTCGAATCCGCCCGCTTCCAGAACGCGATCATCATCGTGATCGTCCTCAACGCCATCGTGCTGGGGCTGGAAACCTGGCCGGCGGCGATGGCGCAGGCGGGCCACATCCTGCTGGCGCTGGACCGAATCGCAGTGGCGATCTTCGTGGTCGAGATCGCCCTCAAGCTGATCGTCTACCGGCTGCGCTTCTTCACCTCGGCCTGGAACGTCTTCGACTTCCTGATCGTCTCCATCACCTTCGTGCCCGCGGGCGAAGGGGTCTCGGTCCTGCGGGCGCTGCGCATCCTGCGCGCGCTGCGGCTCATCTCCGTCGTGCCCTCGATGCGCCGGGTCGTGCAGGCGCTGCTGCGCGCGATCCCCGGCATGGGCTCGGTGGTGACGCTGATGACGCTGGTCTTCTACGTCGCCGGCGTGATGGCGACCAAGCTGTTCGGCGAGGCCTTCCCGGGCTGGTTCGGCTCGCTCGGCGCGTCGCTTTACTCCCTGTTCCAGATCATGACGCTGGAAAGCTGGTCGATGGGCATCGTCCGGCCGGTGATGGAGGTCTTCCCCTACGCCTGGCTGTTCTTCGTCATCTTCATCCTGCTGACCACCTTCGCGGTCCTGAACCTGTTCATCGCCATCATCGTCGACAGCATGAGCCGCGAGCACGCCGCCGAGGAGGCCGCGACCCGCACCGAACTGGGCAGCGAGCATGAGCAGATCATGGCCGAGCTGCGCGCCGTGCGGGCCGAAGTCGAAGCCCTGCGCGCCGCGCAACGGCCGGCGGGGGACGAACGCGGCGTCTAGACCGGCAGCGCCGTCGTGTACTTCACCCGGCGCAGCGAGAAGCGGGAATTGACCGACGCGACGCAGGGCTCCTTCAGCAGCTTCTGCGACAGGAAGCGCTCATAAGCCTCCATGTCGGGCGCCAGGATGCGCAGGAAGTAGTCCCGGTCGCCGGTCACCGCGTGGCATTCCAACACCTCCTCCCAGCCCGCGAGCGCGCGCTCGAAGGCGGTGACGGTCTCGTCATGGTGGTCGGTCAGCGAGACGTTGGCGAGCGCCGTCAGAGTGAGCCCGACCGCCCTCTGATCGACCAGCGTCACCTGGCCGGCGATCGCGCCCTCCTCGCGCAGCCGCTTGATCCGCCGCCAGCAGGGCGACAGCGACAGCCCCACCGCGTCCGCGACCGCCTGAACCGACAGACCCGCATCCGCCTGCAGGCGCCGCAGGATTTTCCGATCCGTTTCGTCCAGAGAGATCATTTTGTCGCGTTTCCGCTCTAAAGTGAAAAAGGATAGTCGCACTTTCCCGATTTTCTGGCAAGAACGCAAAGAATTTCCCTGACTTCCCGCCCATACTTCCAGACCAGCGAAAGGAGGCGAGCCGATGTCCGACACCCGCTATCCCGCGCCGGTCACATCCGCCGGCAAGCTGGGCGACGGTCCCTATTACGCGGCCCCCAATCCGGGCGCGCGCTACGGCGGCTATGCGGCGGATCAGGACTGGGAGGCCTATGACGCGGCCGCGCACGGCGTCTGGAAGACGCTGTTCGAGCGCCAGCGCGCGCTGCTGCCCGGCCGGGCGGACCAGCCTTTTCTGGACGGGCTGGAAGCGCTGCTCGGCGGGCTCGGGCCCGAGGCGGCGGGATCGATCCCGCGCTTTACCGAGCTCAACCGGGTGCTGGCCGAGCGCACCGGCTTCGAGATCGTCGGCGCGCCCGGCCTGATCCCGGAAGCGTCCTTCTTCGCCATGCTGGCCGACCGGGTGTTCCCGGTCACGCGCTGGATCCGCCGGCCGGAGGAGCTGGACTATCTGGAGGAGCCCGATCTCTTCCACGATCTGTTCGGCCATGTCCCGCTATTGACCGATCCGGTCTTCGCCGACTTCATGCAGGCCTACGGCAAGGCCGGCCTGAAGGCGCTGGAAAGCGGCGACATCGGCCGGCTCGCCCGGCTCTACTGGTACACGGTGGAGTTCGGCCTGATCAAACGGCCCGGCCGGGAGGCGAAGATCTATGGGGCCGGGATCGTCAGTTCGGCTGCGGAAACGCGCTTCGCCCTGGAGAGTTCGTCGCCGAACCGGCTCTATTTCGAGCGCGAACGCGTTCTGGCGACCGACTACCGGATCGACGATTTCCAGGAAACCTACTGGGTGATCGAGGATTACGCGGACCTGTTCCACGCGCTCGACGGCTATGACGGCGGCGATCTGGCGGCGATCTACCGCCTGCTGGACTTGCGGCCGGAGCACGCGCCGGGCGCGGTGCTGCCGACCGATCGGGTGCTGAGCCGGGGCGACGGCGCCTATCACGCCGCCAAGCGCCCCGCCGCCTGAGGCGCCGCGGGTTACGCGTCGCGGTCGTCCGCCACGTCCAGCCGGCGCTCGACCCCCGCCGCCTTGCCGTTGATCGGGATGCTCTGACGGCGGCTTTCCGGCAGCGGACGGGTCAGGTCGATGTGCAACAACCCGTTCTCGAGCCGGGCCCCGTCGATCTCGATCCCTTCGGCCAGCACGAAGCTGCGCTGGAACTGGCGCGCCGCGATGCCGCGGTGCAGGAAGACGCGGTCCTCCTCCTTCTCGCGCCGCCGACCGGCGACGATCAACTGATCGCCGTCGCGGGTGACGTCCAGGTCCTCCTCCCCGAACCCGGCGACGGCCAGCGTGATGCGCAGGCGCGTGTCGTTCACCTGTTCGATATTGTACGGGGGGTAGCCCTCCGCGGACATCTTGGCGACCCGGTCGAGCGTGCGCTCGAAATGCTCGAAGCCCAGCATCAGCGGGCTGCTCAACAGCGTCATGCGGCTCATGGCGGCGACCTCCTTCAAGCGAACCCGCGCGATCCGACGGCGAGGGTCCCGACCCGCTCAAGCGGCGTCGGGCCCCGCCGCGCCCGCGTCTAGTGTGGGAAGGGCGCCGGCGATTATCAAGCGCGCCCGTGGGCGCGCCTGAGAAAGCGTCGCAAAATCAATGCGGTACCGGGAAACCGCGATGCGCGCGCCGGCGATCCGCTGCGCCGCCGCCTGCGTATGCACACCAGATTGACGACAGACCCCGAACCCGACGCAGAATGCGAGGACCCTCCCAATGGCCTGCACCGCCTGCATGCTTCCCGACCGGCTGGACGACCTGCACTACGCCTTCCTGTGGCCGCCTCAGGGGCACACGCTCTACAAGATCGCGCGCTACCTCGACGAACAGGACGCCGCCTACGACAACAACGTCGTCGACGGCTACATTCAGGTGAATGTGCGCGAGCCCAATCGGTTCATCGTCGCGCTTTGCGGGCTCCTGACCGAAGCCGAACGCCAGGACACGCGCATCCTTTTGAGCGATAGCGCTGCGCCGGGCCTCGGGGAATTCGGCAATGTCGTCAGCCTGGAGGGCATGATGACGCGGCTTCGCGGCGACTGGCTGATCTCGCTGCTCGGCGAGAAGCGCTATGCGTCGTACCGCCAGCCGATCGTCAGCCTGGAAGACGCCTTCGCGCCGATCGGCCACGAGTACCTGTTCCGCGGCTTCGAGGAGGACGGCGATCTGGTCGCGCCCGCCGCCCTGTTCGAGAGCGCGAAGGACCCGCGCATCCTGTTCAACCTCGACCGCGCGGCGCGGCTATCCGCAGTCGAAACCGCCGCGCGATGCGCGGATGATGGGCTGATCTTCGTCAACTTCATGCCGGGATCGGTGTACGATCCCGGCGTCTGCCTGCGCACCACCGTGAACGCCATCGTCAAGGCGGAGATCCCGGCGGAGCGCGTGGTCTTCGAGATCGTCGAGAGCGAGCGGGTCAAGGACCTGGAGCATCTGCGCGGCATCGTGAACTTCTACCGCTCGGCCGGCTTCCGGATCGCGCTCGACGACTACGGCTCCGGCTACAACAACCTGACCACCATGATGCGGCTCGAGCCGGATTTCCTGAAGTTCGACAAGAGCCTGATCCGCCACATGACGCACGGCGCGGAGCAGCGGGACCTGGTCGCCATGCTGGCCGAGCGCTGCCGGGCCGGCGGCGTCCGGACGATCGGCGAGGGCGTCGAAGACGCGGAGACCGCCGAGATCCTGCGCGACGCCGGCCTCGACTACGCGCAGGGCTATCACTTCGGCCGGCCGGCCCCCGTCGACGCGCCCGACTCCGCGGCGGCTGAGTAGGATCGCAGACCTTCGCCAAAGAGTATTGTGTCCCCGATTTATGTCCCCGATTTAAAAAGTATTCTGTCCCCGAATAAAATCTAAAATCGGGGACACAATACTTTATTTTAAAATCGGGGACACAATACTTTATTTCACGGCGTCGCCGGCCGGCGCAGGATTTTCCGTCCGGCCTGCCTCCGGCCGTGAGAATTTCCGCGCCGGCCGGTCCCTTCAGACCCCTTTTCCGCGCCGTCTCTGGCAGGCTTCGCCGCGTTGCAATCCCTGATCGAGATCGGAGGAGCCAAGATCATGAGCGGCGAGCGCAAGGCGGCCGGGGCGACCGGCGGGCGCACCCTGTCCGAAGACGTGCTGAAGCGCGTCCGGGACCCGGGCCTCTTCGTCCAGGACGCCTATATCGACGGCCGGTGGGTCGAGGCGGAGGACGGCCGCCGGCGCACCGTGATCGACGCGGCGACGGACCGGCCGCTGGGAAGCGTCCCGAGCCTGGGTGCGCGCGAGACGGAGCGTGCAATCGATGCGGCCGAACGCGCCTTCCCCGCCTGGCGCGCCCTGACCGCCTGGGCGCGCGGCGACATTTTGAACCGCTGGGGCGATTTGATGGGGACGCACAAGGCGGACCTCGCCGCCATCATGGTGTTGGAGCAGGGCAAGCCGCTCGCCGAGGCCGAGGGCGAGATCGACTATGCGCGCAGCTTCCTTCACTGGTTCGCCGAGGAGGGAAAGCGCCAATATGGCGAGGTGATACCCACCCACCTCTCCGGCGCCCGGCTGCAGGCCGCGCGCCAGCCGATCGGCGTCGCCGCCGCGATCACGCCCTGGAATTTCCCCAGCGCCATGATCACCCGCAAGGCCGGCGCGGCGCTGGCGGCCGGCTGCCCGATGATCGTGCGCCCGGCGGAGGAGACGCCCTTCAGCGCGACGGCGCTCGCCAAACTGGCGGAGGAGGCCGGCGTCCCCGCCGGCGTCTTCCAGGTCGTCACCGGCGATCCGGAGCCGATCGCGGCGGCGCTGATGGACGCGAAGGCGGTGCGCGCGCTCAGCTTCACCGGCTCAACGCGCGTCGGCAAGCGGCTCGCCGAACAGGCGGCGCGGACCGTCAAGAAGGTGTCGTTGGAACTCGGCGGCCACGCGCCCTTCCTGGTGTTCGACGACGCGGATCTCGACCGCGCGGTCGACGGCGCGGTGAAGGCCAAGATGGCGACCACCGGCCAGGACTGTCTGGCGGTCAACCGCATCCTGGTCCAGCGCCCGCTCTATGAGGCCTTCTGCGAGACGTTCGCCGCAGCGATCGCCGCCATGAAAGTCGGCCCCGGGTTCGAGCCGGGGGTGGCGCTCGGCCCGCTGATGAACGCCGCCGCGGTGGAGAAATGCGTGGCCCACGTGCAGGACGCGCTCGCCAAGGGCGGGCGACTGCTGACCGGCGGCGGCCGGCATCCGGCCGGCGCGCTGTTCTTCGAGCCGACGGCGATCGCGGGCCTGACCCCCGACATGGCGATCTGGCGGGAGGAGACCTTCGGCCCCGTCGCGCCGATCGCGCCCTTCGAGGACGAGGCGGAGGCCGTGCGCCTCGCCAACGACAGCGACTACGGCCTCGCCGCCTATCTCTACACCGAGGGGCTGAACCGCGCGCACCGGGTCTCCGAGGCGCTGGACTACGGCATGGTCGCGGTCAACACGCCCAAGATGACGGGACCGCCCGTCCCCTTCGGCGGGGTCAAGGAATCGGGCCTCGGCCGCGAGGGCGCGCGCCATGGGCTCGACGACTACACCGAGATCAAATACGTCTGTTTCGGCGGCGCGGCCGCGTGATCGGCGCTGCGGCGCAGAAAGAGGGAGACGACAGCATGGCGGACGCGACCCACAATCTCTCGCTGGAAGAGATGGACCGGCAGTCGGTGATCCACCCCTTCACCGCGCTCAAGCCCTTCGCCGCGGGCGAGTTGGGCGGCCCACGCATCGTCGAGGGCGGCGAGGGGATTCGCATCCGCGATACGAACGGGGTCGAGCTGATCGACGGCTTCGCGGGCCTCTACTGCGTCAATGTCGGCTATGGCCGCACCGAGATCGCGGACGCGATCCACGAGCAGGCCAAGAAGCTCGCCTATTATCACGCCTACGCCGGCCATTCGAACGAGCCGACGATCCGGCTGTCCGACAAGATCCTGCGCAAGACGCCGGCCGGCATGTCGAAGATCTTCTATGGCCTCGGCGGCTCGGACGCCAACGAGACCAACGTGAAGATCGTCTGGTACTACAACGCCGTGCGCGGCCTCCCGCAGAAGACCAAGATCGTCGCGCGACGGCGCGGCTACCACGGCGGCACGGTCTTTTCCGGATCGCTGACGGGCTTGGAGATCTTCCACACCGCCTTCAACCTGCCGGTTCCGCTGGCGCTGCACACCACGGCCCCGCACCACTACTGGCAGGCCGAGCCGGGGATGAGCGAGCGGGAGTTCTCCGCCCGATGCGCCGAGGATCTCGACCGGCTGATCGAGGCCGAGGGGCCGGAGACCGTCGGCGCCTTCATCGGGGAGCCCGTGCTCGGCACCGGCGGGATCATTCCTCCGCCCGAGGGCTATTGGGAGGCGATCCAGCCAGTGCTGGAGCGCCACGACGTCCTGCTGATCTCGGACGAGGTGGTCTGCGGCTTCGGGCGCCTCGGCTCCGAGTTCGGCGCGCTGCATTACGGGATGAAGCCGGACCTGATGACGGTGGCCAAGGGGCTGACCTCGGCCTACCAGCCGCTGTCCGGCTCGATCGTGGGCGAGCGCGTGTGGAAGGTCTTGGAGGAGGGCACGGAGAGGTTCGGCCCCTTCGCCCACGGCCTCACCTACTCGGCGCACCCGTGCGGCGCGGCGGCCGCGCTCGCCAATCTGGAGATCATCGAGCGCGAGAACCTGGTCGGGAACGCGGCCGAAACGGGCGCCTACTTCCAGAGGCGTCTGCACGAGACCTTCGACGGCCAACCGATGGTCGGCGAGGTGCGCGGCGAGGGCCTGCTGGCCGCGATCGAGTTCGTCGCCGATCCGGCGGCCAAGAGGCGCTTCGACCCGGCGCTGAAGGTCGGCGCCCAGCTCGCCGCCGCCTGCATCGGCCAGGGGCTGATCGCGCGCGCCATGCCGCACGGCGACATCCTGGGCTTCGCCCCGCCGCTGATCGTCACCCCGTCCGACGTGGACGAGATCGTCGCCCGCACCAAGGCGGCCGTCGACCAGGTGACCGATTCGCTGGTGCGCGCCGGGGATCTGAAGGCGGCGTGAGGCGGGCCGACGGCGCCTCGCGTGATCGCCGCCGTCCCTGCTCCGCGCTCTCGCGTCTATCCCTTGAGCCGCAGCGGCAGGCCCGCGGCGACGAACTCCACCCGGTCCGCCGCGGCGGCGAGCCGTTGGTTCATGCGGCCGGCGACGTCCCGGAAGCGCCGGGCCAACGCATTGTCGGGCACAATGCCGAGCCCGACTTCGTTCGAGACGACGAGCACCGGTCCCGCGGCGTCGCGCCGGGCCGCGTCGCAGGCTGCGATCAGCGCCTCGGTCGCGGCTTCCGCGTCGCGGTCCGCGAGCATCAGATTGGTCGCCCACAGGGTCAGGCAGTCGACCAGCAGGACCGTGTCAGCCCCGGCCGCGCGCGCCACCGCCTCGGGCAGGTCGAGCGGCGCCTCGACGGTGCGCCAGGCGCCGACGCGTTCGGCGCGGTGCCGGGCGATCCGCTCGCGCATCTCATCGTCATGCGCTTCAGCCGTCGCCAGATAGACCGGGTCCAGCCCGCGGGCGCGATGCGCCGCCTCGGCCAGCGCCAGCGCGCGCGAGCTCTTGCCGCTGCGCGCCCCGCCGAGGAGGAGATGCAGGCCCGCATCGAGCGGGCTGTCGGCGCCGGCGCCGGTCATGACAGCCTCTCGATCGCGGCCTGCCCCTCGATCCCGCCGTCGACGACGCTCGGCGCGTCCGCGCCCGCGACGATGAACTGGAAGACCAGCGCGCAATCGACCGGCAGGTCGAACGGCGCGATCTCCACGCCGCGCTCGTAGCGGGTGATCTCCGGCGCGCTCTCCGGCGCCGGTCCGAAGCTCTCCGCGAAGGCCGCCTCCAGCAGCTTGGCGTCCGGCGGAAAGGCGACGGTCAAGGGGCGCAGGTGATCCTCCGCCCGGATGCGCCAGGCGCCGCGGTTCATCACCGCGAGCCGGATCAGATGCGCGCCGCGCCGCTTGCCCGCCGGCAGCCGTTTCAGCATGGCGCCGAAGCTGTCGGCCAACTCCGGATTGGCGGCGTCGGCCGGCTCGCTGACGAACTCGTAGCTGTATTCCCAGCTCTTCTTCTTCGGTCCCGGCTTGGCGGCGAAGCGCCACATCAGGAAGAAGACGCCGAGCACCAGGAGCGCGCCGAACCAGGCCCTCGGGTTCGCCAGATGCTCCTCCAGCATGACCGCGCGCCCCGGACCCTGCCGCGCCGTCAGGACCAGCCGGGCCGGCCGGGGCCGGCCGCGGTCGGCGCGCGGTTCACCATCACGACGCGCCACATGCGCCGGTCCTGATGGCCGTCGGCGGCGCTTCCGCGCTCGACGATCCGGTCGAGCCGGGTCACCGAGAGATTGTCGATGGTGAATCCCAGCGCGCCCTCCGCATCCAGCCCGAGCGCCAGCGCCAGCGCCGCGCGGATCGTCCCCCCATGGCCGACGGCGACCACGTCGCGGCCCGGATGATCGTCGGAGAGCCGCTCCACGGCCGGCGCGGCGCGCGCGATCAGGTCGGCGAAGCTCTCGCCGTTCGGCGGCCGGAAATAACCGGGGCAGAGCCAGAAGTGATGGCCGGTGAAGGCCTCGTCCTGCTGCAGCTCGGCGAAGTGACGGCCCTGCCAGTCGCCGAAGCTCTGCTCGCCGATGGCCGGCTCGACGATGGCGGCCGGCAGGTCGAGGCCGGCGGCGCGGATCGCGTCGGCCGTCTGCTGCGTGCGTTTCAGGTGGCTCGTCACCAGCGCCGCGCCGTCGGGCAGCAGATCGGCGAGGCCGGCGAAGGAATTCGCGTCCCCCACCTCGCAGTCGAGATCGGCGGCGCCGTAGATGCGCCCCTGATTGGCCGTCACAGGCGCGTGCCGCACCCACCACCATCGCGTCACAATCGCCGACATGAACCCTCAGCCTCTGCGTGTCCCGAAAAGGCGCTCACCAGGCGAGCGCCGCCGCGGCGGTCAGCAGCACGGCGATCTCCACCGCCTGCTCCACCCCGCCCAGCACGTCGCCGTTATAGCCGCCGAGCTTCCGGCGCGCCACCAGCGCCGGCGTCGCCGCCGCCAGCGCGGCCAGCAGCGCCGCCGCCGGCCCGACCCCGGGACCCAGCAGGAAGGGCAGGGCCAGCGCGCCGATCCCGCCGGCGACGACCGCCCGCTCCGCGCCCGGCCGCCCCGCCAGCGCGCCGAGGCCGGTCGCGCTCGCCCGCGGCAGGAGGTGCATCACCGGCGGCAGGGCCCCGCGCCCGGCGGCGTGCGCGGCGACCAGCGCCAGCCACGCCGCCTCCCCGCCCGCGCCCTCGGCCAGGGCGGCGAGGCAGGCGGCCTTCACCCCCGTCGCGATCACCAGCGCCAGCGCGCCGTACCCGCCGATGCGGCTGTCGCGCATGATCTCGAGGCGCCGTTCGGCCGTGCGCCCGCCCCACAGCCCGTCGAAGCAATCGGCGAGCCCGTCCTCGTGCAGCGCCCCGGTGAGCGTCGCGGAGGCGGCGAGCGCCAACAGCGCCGCCGCCAGCGCCGGAACGCCGAGCGCGAGCGTCAACGCCAGCACGGCGCCCGCCAGCAGGCCGACCAGCAGCCCGACGGCCGGGAAGGTCCAGCTCGCCCCGGCGAGCGGGCGGGCGTGGGCCGCACTGTTCGACGGGATCGGAATTCGCGTCAGGAAGGCGAGCGCGCACAGCAGATCCGCCGCCAGCCCGACGCCCGGCTGTCCGGCCGGCGGGCCGCCCGCCTGGCCGGCCGCCTGACCGCCCGGGGGCCCCTCCGTTTCGCGCTTGCCCGTCATGGCGGGAGTCTCTAAGCCTCGGGGCGCGCGGGCGCAAACGGTTTCGGACGGGCCGCTTGGCGCAGGCGGAAGCCCCTTTCAAGACCAAGGCGGCGAGGACGCGGATGACGAGCGCGAACGAGGCGGAGATCGGCCCGAACGCCGATCTGGACGAGATCAAGGGGCTGATGCGCGCCCTGCCGGGGCCGGAGGAGGCCGCGGCCGAGGCGGCGCGCGCCCGCGAGGGACGGTTGACCAAGCCGGCGGGCGCGCTTGGCCGGCTCGAAGCGCTGGCCGAGTGGGCCGCCGCCTGGCAGGGCCGCCACCCGCCGCGGGCGGACCGGCCGCGGGTCGCCGTCTTCGCCGCCAATCACGGGGTGACGGCGCGCGGCGTCTCCCCCTACCCGCCCGAAGTGACCGCCCAGATGGTCGCCAACTTCCAGCGCGGCGGCGCGGCGGTGAACCAGCTCTGCCTGACCCACGACGCCGAGCTCCGGGTCTACGAGATGGCGCTCGACCATCCGACCGACGATTTCACGGCCGGGGCGGCGATGGGCGAAGCCGACGCGGCGACCGCGCTGGCCTACGGCATGACGGCGGTCGAGGAAGGGATCGACCTCTTGTGCCTGGGCGAGATGGGGATCGGCAACACGACCAGCGCGGCCGCGCTCGCCTGCGCGCTTTTCGGCGGGGAGGCGCGCGACTGGACCGGCCCCGGAACCGGCGTCGCCGGCGACGCGCTGGAGGCCAAGATCCGCGTCGTGGCGGAAGGGGTCGCCCTGCATAAGGACGCGATCGCCGATCCGTTCGACGCGCTGATCCGGCTCGGCGGGTTGGAGCTCGCGGCGATCGCCGGCGCCGTGCTGGCCGCGCGCATGGGCCGCGTGCCGGTGATCCTGGACGGCTACGCCTGCTCCGTCGCGGCGAGCGTGCTGCACGCCGTCGACCCGAGCGCGCTCGATCACTGCCTGGTCGGCCATTGCTCGGCCGAGCCGGGTCATCGCCGCCTGTTGCAGGCGATCGGCAAAGAGCCGCTGCTCGATCTCGGCATGCGGCTGGGCGAAGGGTCCGGCGCCGCGGTCGCGCTCGGCGTGGTGAAATCCGCGATCGCCTGCCACGCCGGCATGGCGACCTTCGAGGAGGCGGCGGTCAGCGACCGCGCCGACGGGCCGGGAAGCGGCTGAGAAACGGGACGGGGGCCGGACCGCGATGCAGGCCGATTTCGTCGTCGAGGATCAGGAGGCGCAGAGCGCGCTGCTCGCCGATCCGACGACCTACGGCCTGGACGAGAGCGCGGAGGTCGCGCGCATCGACACCCACGCCAGCGCCGTCTTCCTGGCCGGGGAGCGCGTCTACAAGCTGAAGCGCGCGGTGCGTTTCAGCTTCATGGACTTCTCCGACGCCGCGAAACGTCGCGCGGCGGCCGAGCGCGAAGTCGCGCTGAACCGGCGCACCGCGCCCGATCTCTATCTCGGCGTCGCGCCGATCGTGACGGCGCCCGACGGTCGGCTTCGACTGGGCGGGCTCGGGCAGACGCCCGACGATGCGCTCGACTGGGTCGTCGTCATGCGGCGCTTCGACGAGGCGACGCTGTTCGACCGGCAGGCGTCGGCCGGAACGCTTTCGGACGCCAAGCTGATCGCGCTCGCCCGCGAGATCGCCCGCTTCCACGGCGAGGCGGAGCCCGTGGAGGGGTTGGATTGGCGCGCCGCGGCGGCGGACATCGCGCGCGGCAACATCGCGGACATGCGCGGCGACGCGGGTGTCGACCAGGGCGGTGTCGACCAGGGCGGCGTCGACCAGGGCGGCGTCGACCAGGCGGCGCTCGACCGGCTGGAGGCGGCGACGGAGGCGGCGCTGGCCGCGAAGGCGGCGGCGCTCGACGCGCGCGCGTCCGTGGTCCGCCGCTGTCACGGCGACCTGCATCTGCGCAACATCTGCGAGATCGACGGCCGCCCGACCCTGTTCGACGGGATCGAGTTCAACGACGCCTTCGCCGAGATCGACCCGCTCTACGACCTCGCCTTCCTGCTGATGGATTTGGACCATCGCGGCTTGGCGCGGCAGGCGGCGCTGGCGCGCGACCGCTATCTCGAGGCCGTGCTCGGCGCAGACGATGCGCCGACGGGCCCGCGGGGCGGCTGGGGGCTGCTGCCGTTCTATCTCTCGATGCGCGCGGCCGTGCGCGCCAAGGTCTCCGCCGTCGGAGCAGTCGTGCAGGAAGACGGCGAGGCGGCGCAAACCCTGCGCGACGAAGCCGACGCCTATCTCGCCCGCGCCGCCGCCTATCTGACGCCGGCGCCGGCGCGGCTCGTCGCGCTCGGCGGCTTTTCCGGCTCGGGCAAGTCGACGCTGGCCCGCGCCGTCGCGCATGCGATCGGCCCGGCGCCGGGCGCGGCGATCCTGCGCAGCGACCAGTTGCGCAAGGCGCGCTTCGGCGTCGCCGAAACGGAGCGCCTGCCGGAGAGCGCCTACGCGTCGGGCGTCAGCGAAGCGGTCTACGCGACGCTGGAGGCGCGGGCCGAGGCGCTGCTGCGCGACGGCGTCAGCGTGATCGCCGACGCGACCTTCACCCATCCAGAGAGCCGGGCGCGGATCGAGCGGGTCGCGGCCCGCGCCGGCGTCGCCTTCGACGGGCTGTGGCTCGACGCGCCGCCGGACGCGCTCGCCGCGCGCGTGACGGCGCGCCGCGCCGACGCCTCCGACGCCGACGCGGCCGTCGTCGCCCGCCAGCTCGACGCCGGAGCCGGGACCATCGATTGGCGGCGCCTCGCCGCCGGCGGCGATTTGCCGGCGCTCGCCGCAGCCGCCCGTGCTAGGCTGGGGCTCGGAGGCGAGAGTGAATGACCGCGCCCGCTGACCGCGACCCGATCCCGCGACCCGCCGACGGCGACGCAGCCGAGCCGTCGGAGGCGGAGGCGCTGGGCAGGCCGCATCGGCCGTCGCCGCCGCTCGGCGAGCCGCAGGCCGGCGGCGGCGCAGCGGCGCGCGGCCTGTCGCCGCAACGGGTGGCGATCCACCCGCGCACCCTGCTGCTGATCCGCTGGATCGCCGTGCTGGGTCAGTTCATCGCTGTGCTGACGGTGCATGACGCGCTCGGGTTCGACGTCGCCCTGCTCGAGTGCTTCCTGACGATCGGGGCGCTGGCGCTTTCGAACCTCTGGCTCTGGATCACCGCCCCGCCCGGGCCCGGCCGCATGGCGGAAGAGCGCACGGCGATCGTCATGGCCTTCGATCTGGTGCAGCTCGGCGCGCTGCTCGGCTTTACCGGCGGGCTCACCAACCCCTTCTCGATCCTGATCCTCGGGCCGGTGGTGGTGGCGGCGACGATCCTGTCGCGGCGCTCGGCGGCCTGGATCATCGCGTTGGCGTTGTTCGTCGCGACGGGGCTCTCCTTCGCGCATTATCCTCTGCCCTGGGGCGAGGAGCCCTTGTCGCTGTCGCCGACCTACGTGCTGGGCCTGTGGACGGCGATCACCGTGTCGCTGGTCTTCATCGGCGGCTACATCTGGTCGGTGACGGACGATTCGCGCCGGCTCTCGGCCGCGCTGGGCGAGACGGAGGCGGCGCTGGCGCGGGAGCGGGAGACCTCGGCGGTCGGGGCGCTCGCGGCGGCGGCGGCGCACGAGCTGGGCTCGCCGCTCGCCACCATTGCGGTGGCGACGAAGGAGTTGAAGGCGGAGGTCCACCCCGACGATCCGCTGCGCGAGGACATCGACCTGCTGCACGAGCAGTCCGAGCGCTGCCGCGAGATCCTGGCGGGCCTCGCGCGGCGGCCGGCGGGCGGCGCGGGAGGCGCGGCCGATCCCTTCGAGCGCCTGTCCTTGACCGCGTTGCTGGAGGCGGCGGCGGAGAACCATGTGCCCGACGGCGTCGCGCTGGCGATCCAGACGGAGCCGGGGGCCAAGGGCCCCGAGCCGGAGGTCGCGCGCCGACCCGAACTGCTGCACGGTCTCGGCAATCTGATCGCGAACGCCGGACAGTTCGCGCGCAGCCGGGTCGACATCCGCCTCGCCTGGAGCGAGGAGCGCGTGCGCATCGCGGTCAAGGACGACGGACCCGGCTTCGCGCCGCAGATCCTGCAGGCGCTGGGCGAACCCTACATGTCGAGCCGCGCCGGCCGGGAAGGGCATCTCGGGCTCGGCGTCTTCATCGCCACGACGCTGCTGGAGTCCATCGGCGGGCGGCTCGCCTTCCAGAATCGCCGCGGGGCGGAGGTTTTCGTGGAGTTCCCGCGCGCTGCGCTGGCTTCCGCGGGCGGCGCGCCTAAGTTAGACGGGTGAGGCGATCGCGGCGCAGCGCCCCGAAAGAGGCGCCGGAGACATAACCGATCGACGAGGTGGACGAATGACGGCGGAAGCGGTGAGAACGACGGCGCCGGAGCGCACGCTCCTGATCGTGGACGACGACGCCCCCCTGCGGCGGCGGCTGGTCCGCGCGATGGAGGGCCGGGGCTTCGCCGTCGCGGATGCGGAGAGCGTGGCCGAAGGGGTCGCCGCGGCGGCGAGCAGCCCGCCCGCCTATGCGGTGGTCGACATGCGGCTGGAAGACGGCAACGGGCTGGAGGTGGTCGACGCCTTGCGCGCGGCGCGGCCCGACATGCGCATCGTGATGCTGACCGGCTACGGCAACATCGCCAGCGCCGTCACCGCGGTAAAGCGCGGCGCGGTGGATTACCTGTCGAAGCCGGCCGACGCCGACCAGATCGCCGACGCGCTGCTGGCCGAGGGCGAGCGCGAGCTGCCCCCGCCGCCGGCGGAGCCGATGTCGGCCGACCGCGTGCGCTGGGAGCATATCCAGCGGGTGTTCGAGCAGTGCGAGCGCAACGTCTCGGAGACCGCGCGGCGGCTCAAGATGCACCGCCGCACGCTGCAGCGCATCCTGAACAAGCATGCGCCGCGCGGCTGACGCCGCAGACGCGCCCCCCGCCCCCCCGAACAAGCGCGCCCCCGGTCCGCGCGCCGGGACGGCCAGAGGCGGTTGTCGAGCGCGGGCGACGCCCCGCCACCCCGGAGGCCGGCGATGAGCGCGCCGCTCTTCACCCGCTATCTGGCCGTCGACTGGTCGGCGGCGGCGCGGCCTGCGCGCGGCAAGGACTCGATCTGGATCGCGGAGGCCGTGCGCCCGGCGGACGGCGACGCCCGGCGGACGCTGCTGGAGAACCCGGCCACCCGCGCCGAGGCGACGCAGCGCTTGATCGAGATCGCGGCCGCTCGTCTCGACGCCGGCGAGCGGGTGCTGATCGGCTTCGACTTCCCTTTCGGCTACCCGGACGGCACGGCGCGGGCGCTGGACCTCGCCGGCGGGCTGGAGTGGCGCAAACTCTGGGCGGCGCTCGGCGATCTGCTGGAGGATCGCGACGACAATTCCAACAACCGCTTCGAGGCGGCGGACGCCCTGAACCGTCGCCTCACCGGCGAGGCCTTTCCCTTCTGGGGATGTCCCGACAGCCGCGCAGCGCCGCATCTCAAAGCGCGCGGTCGGCGGCCGCACGGGCCGGACGATCTGGCGGAGCGGCGCTTGGTCGAGCGCCGCGTCGGCCGGACAAAACCGGTCTGGCAGTTGTATGGGAACGGATCGGTGGGAAGCCAGGCGCTGACGGGCGTTCCGCGCGTCTGGGCGATCCGCACCCATGCGGCGCTCGCCTTCCGCGCGCAGATCTGGCCGTTCGAGACCGGGCTGACCGACGCCCCGCAGGGCGCGTTGATCCTGGCGGAGCTCTATCCGAGCCTCGTGGAGCCGGAGCCGCTCGCCGGAAAGCCGAAGGATGCGGGCCAGGTCTCCGCCGTCGCCAAGGCGCTGGCGCGGCTGGACGGCGCCGGACGGCTCGCCCCGCTGTTCGCCGGCGACCCGGCGCTGACCCCGGCCGAACGTGCGGCGGTGGAACGGGAGGAGGCCTGGATCCTCGGCGTCACGGACGGCCCGGCGCTTTCCGACGATCGTGTAAGGATCGGAGGGGCGGCCTGATGGAGCGGTCAGCGGCTTCCTGCGACTATCTGCGCGACCCCGCGTCGATCGAACGGGAGAGCGTCCGCCGCGCCCGGGACGCGACCGATCTGTCCGCCCTGCCGGCGGCGCTGCATCCGCTGGCCCTGCGGCTCGTGCAGGCGACGGGGCGCCCGGAGATCGTCGCAGCGCTGCGCTGGCGCGACGGCGCGGCGGCGGCCGGGCGGGCGGCGCTTGCGGCCGGCGCGCCGATCCTGGCGGACAGCAAGACGGTCGCGGCGGGGATCGCACGCGACCGCCTGCCGCCCGGCTGCGAGGCGCTGTGCCTGCTCGACGCGCCGGGCGTCGCGGGAACGGCGGTTCGGCGCAAAACCACGCGCTCCGCCGCGCAAGTCGATTGTTGGAGCCCGTGGCTCGCAGGCGCGGTGGTCGCGATCGGCAATGCGCCGACGGCGCTCTTCGCGCTTCTCGAGGCGTTGGCGGCCGGCGCGCCGAAGCCGGCGCTGGTGCTGGGCTTCCCGGTCGGCTTCGTCGGCGCCGCGGACTCGAAGCAGGCGCTGATCGACGCCGCGGACGCGCTGGATCTGCCCTATATCGCGCTCGCCGGGCGGGAGGGCGGCGACGCGCTCGCCGCGGCGGCCGTGAACGCGCTCACCGAGGCGCTTCCGGAAGAACCGGGCTCATGACGGCGGCCGAGACGGGGGCCGAGACGGGAGCCAACGGGGGTTAAGACGCCTCCTCGGCCTCCGCCGGGTCGGGCGCGCCGCGGATCATCGCGAGGTGGGCGAGCAGCGCGCCGACGCCCGAGAGCGCGATCGCGAGCGCCATCGGGCCGGCCGTGCCGTCGAAGCCCCAGCCGACCGCCAACCCCACGAAGGCGGCGATCCCGTACTGCGTCGCGCCGATCAGCGAGGAGGCGGCCCCCGCCTTGGTCGGAAACGGTCCGATGGCGCCGGCCTGCGCGCTCGGCAGCACGATCCCCATGCCGACCATGTAAAGGATCATCGGGGCCAGGATGGTCGCGATGGTCGCCGCCTCCAGCGCGACCGCCGCGATCATGGCGAGACCGGTCACCGCATTCACCGCCGCGCCGAGCGCGACCGCCCGCACCGGCCCGACGGTGAGCCGAGAGGCGATCTGCGCGCCGGCGATGAAGCCGAAGACGATCGAGGCGAAGCAATAGCCGTAGACGTCCGGCGCAAGCCCGAAGATCTCGATGAAGACGAAGCTGGAGCCGGAGATCCAGGCGAACAGCCCGGCGTAGCTGAAGGTCGCGGCCAGGGCGAAGCCGCTGAACTGTCGATGGCGCAACAACCCGGCGAAGGTGCGGCCGATGCGCGCCGGGCTGATCGGCTGCCCGTCCGGCGCGCGGTTGGTCTCCTGCAGCAGCAGGACCACGCCGACGAGCGCGAGCCCGCCCGCCAGGCTCAAGGCCGCGAAACAGGCCTGCCAGCCGAAGGCGTCGGTCAGCAGGCCGCCGATCGCCGGGCCGATCGCGGGCGCGAGCCCCATGGCCGCGGCGATCTTGGCGAGAACCCGGCCCGAGGCCTCCCGCCCGTGCACGTCGCGCACCACCGCGCGCGCGATCACCTGGCCGGCGCAGCCGCCGACGCCTTGCAGGAAGCGGCCGACGATCAGCCATTCGATCGAGGGCGCCAGCAGGCACAGGATCGAGGCCGCAAAATAGAGCGCCGTCCCGCCGATCAGCGGCGCGCGGCGCCCGAACCGGTCGCTCAGAGGGCCATAGATCAGCTGGCTCGCCGCGAACGCGACCATGTAGACGGAGAGCGTCAACTGGATCGTCGGCACATCCGTGTCGAACGCCCGCTGCATGGAGGGCAGCGAGGGCAGGTACAGGTCGGTCGAGATCGGCCCGAGCGCCACAAGCAGCACCAGAAGCGTCGTGACGAGCCGTCCCGCGGGATCCGGCTTGCCGGAGGGCGCGGGGGCGTTCATCGCGGGCTCTCTCCGGGATGCGGGCCGCCGGTCATCGCCGGGGCGCCCGGCCGGGCCAGCGTCAGATAGCCGAGCAGCGCCGCCAGGCTGAGCCCCAGCACGACATAGCCGAGCGTCTCGGCCGTGCCGTCATAGACGAGCTGGACCAGCAGGCTCGCCCCGCCGGCCGCGCTCATCTGGATGAAGCCCAGCATGGCCGACGCGCTGCCCGCGACCCGCGGGAAGGGACCCAGCGCACCGGCCAGACTCTGCGGCAGCGTCAGCCCGAAGCCCAGCGTGTAGAGCGTCATCGGCCCCAGAACCCGCGCGACGCTGAGCGTCCCCGCCAGCGCGATCAGCAAGAGCGCGCCGGCGACCGCAAGCCCGGTTCCGACCAGGATCACGGTCCGCCGGCTGAGCCGCCCGGCGACGCGGCCCGACAGATAGGAGCCTGCGGCGTAGCCGATCACCGTGAAGACCATCAGGAAGCCGAAGACGTCCGCCGCGATCCCCAACTCGCCGATGAAGAGGAAGGGCGCGTCCGCGAAATAGCCGAAGAAGCCGCCGAAGACGAGGCCGCCCGCCAGCGCATGGCCGAGATAGATCCGGTTGCGCAACAGCTCGCCATAGATCCGCACGAGCCGAGTTGGGCGCACCGCGCCGGGCAGCCGCTCCGATAGGGTCTCGCGCAGCCGGGCGCCGCTCACCGCCAGCAGCGCCGCCCCGACCGCGGCCAGCGCCAGGAAGGCCGATGGCCAGCCGAACTGCGCCTGCAGCATGCCGCCCAGGATCGGGGCCAGCGCCGGCACGAGCGCGAGCGCCGTGCCGACCAGCGCGAAGGCGCGCGCCGCCGCCTCGCCCTCGAACAGGTCGCGCACCACGGCGCGGCCGACCACCGGCCCGGCGCAGGCGGCGAAGCCCTGCAGGAACCGGCCCAGCGTCAGGGCCTCGATGCTCGGCGCCGCCGCGCAGAACAGCCCCGCCGCGGTGTAGGCGACGAGCCCGCCCAGGAGCACCGGGCGCCGACCCAACTGGTCGCTGAGGGGGCCGATGACGAGTTGCGCGACCGCGAAGCCGGCCAGGAAGCTGGTGAGCGTGCGCTGCGCCGCCGCCGGCGACGTTTGCATCTCCGCCGCGATCGCCGGCAGCGAGGGCGTGTAGAGCGACATCGACAGGGCGCCGAGCGAGACCAGCGCGGTGATGAGGGCGAGCGTGGCGGCGGACTGACGGCTCATCGAACGGACCCGGCGCGGCTCTCAGCCGATCCGATGCAGCCGCTGGCCGTGGGCGCGCAGCCAGGCCCGGCTGTCCCGCGGGGCCGGCGCGATCTGCGCGACCGTCGCCCAGAAGGCGGGGGAATGGTTCATGTGGCGCAGATGGGCGACCTCGTGGGCCACCACGTAATCCAGGATTTCCGGCGGGCAGTAGATCAGCCGCCAGGAGAAATTCAGATCGCCGGCCGCCGTGCAACTCCCCCACCGCGTGCTCTGGTCGCGCAGCACGATGCGGCCGGCGCGCACGCCGAGCGCCGCCGCCTTCTCCGCGACCAGCGGCCGGATCGCGGCCCGCGCCTCGCGTTTCATGAAATCCGCGACCCGTCGCGGCAGATGCTCCGCGGCGCCGGCGACGGCGAGCGTCGGCGCCCCGTCCGGCCCGGCCTCGACCCGCACGGCGCCGCGGCCGCGGGCCGCCGCATCGTGGCGGATCAGATGCTCGACGCCGCGAAAGGGCGTGAGGGCGCCGGCGGCGAAGGGAACCTTCGGGGGCAACGCGTCGAGCTGCGCGAGCGCCCAGCCCGCCTGCTCCTGCAGGAAGGCGAGGCCCGTGCGTTCCGCCGTGCGCGGCGGCAGGGTGAGGACCAGCGCGTCGCGCCGGGGATCGATCCGCAGCCCGATGCGGCGCGCGCGGGCGTGGCGGCGCAGGATCAGGGGCACGGCGCGGCCCGCCAGATCGATCACGCGCTCGCTCTCCCCGCTTCGGGGGTCGGAGGCCGCAGGCGGCGCGGCGCGCAGTGATCGGCGGAAGAACATAGGGCGTAAGTAGAGCAAAAGGGGCTGGCGGGAAAGCGCGCCATCCGGCAGGGTGTTTTGCCTTTTCGTCCCGATCCGCACCGTCCGCCCCGGTCCGATCCGGGGCTTTTCACCCCCAACAGAGGTCCCAATGTCCGGTGACTCCCGCCCCCGAGCCGCCGCCGGCGCAGACGCCGCGGGCGCGCCGAGCCGTCTCGTCCCAGCGCTGCTGCTGCTGTTCCTGGGGACGATCTGGGGCCTCAACGCGTCGGTCGCCAAGCTGGCGGGGCAGAACGGGGTGCAGCCGATCGGCCTCGCCGCCTGGCAGATGTCGGGCGCGGCCGTCGTCACCCTGATTGCGGCGCGGGCCGCGGGCTTGCAGGTGCGCTTCGACCGGGCGCATTGGCGCTACTATCTGGTGGTGGGGCTGATCGGCACGGCGGCGCCGAACGTCAATATGGTGAACGCGCTGAACCACTTGCCGGCGGGCCTATTGATGATCGGCCTCTCGACCGTGCCGCTGTTCAGCTATCTGATGAGCCTTGCCGTGCGCTTGGAGCGCTTCGACCGGCTGCGGCTCGGCGGGGTGCTCTTGGGCTTCGCCGGCGTGCTGACGATCGTCCTGCCCGAGGCCAGCCTGCCCGAGGCGGACGACGCGCTCTGGTTCCTGATCGGGCTGTTGACGCCGCTGCTCTACGGCTTCTCCAGCGTGGCGACGGCGAAGCTGCGGCCGGCGGACGCGTCGTCGCTGCCGCTGGCGGCCGGCATGCTGCTGGTGATCGCGCTGGCGCTCTGGCCGACGGCCTGGGCCGCCGGGCATGTCTACGCGCCGGGCTGGCCGATCGGGGAGGGGCCGGAGCGGACCGCCGCGCTCGCGCTCGCAGGCGTGATCGCGGTCTCCTCGATCGCCTACATCCTCTATTTCGAGATCGTGCGGATGGCCGGGCCGGTCGCCGTCAGCGTCGTCGGCTACGTCGTCACCTGCACCGGGATCGGCTGGGGCATGCTCTTCTTCGACGAGCGCCATTCCCCCTTCGTCTGGGCCGGGGTCGCGGTGATCTTCGCCGGCTTGGCGCTGGTCAACAAACGCCAGACGCGCGCGGCGATTCTTGGGACGGGATCCCCAAATTGACCGCAGTCGATTAGACCCGAAGCCTTATTGTAATAAGAAATTTACGCCCTGCCTCTTAAAAATAATTTAGTTAATTTCCTCTGTATTGATAAAGTGTAAACCCAATAACTTCATTTATACTTCGTATTCTCATGGGGTTGAAATCTCGGCTTAAATGCGCATTCTCTTTGCACGCGTCTCGCAAGGGGCGTTCGTTTTTTATCATTGTGCGCTTGTCGCCTTGGCGCCGACCGGAAGTCGGCGCCGCTTTCTTTTGAAAGAGTCGGCCGACGCGCATGAAGGAGGGTTGAAGATGACGACGGAGACGGAAAAGGACCCGAACAAGGGGTACATCGCCCTGCTCGGCTGGAGCCTGAATGCGATCGAGGCGATCGACCGCTTCGACCGCCGCTATGTGGTGGTGGCCCCGGACTGGGCGCGCCAGTATGCGGAAGACAACGGCATACCCTATCTCGCCTGGAGCTTCGACCGGCTGAACGAGCGGTCCTACGAGCTCGGCGAACGGCTGAAGGAGATGGGCGTCGACGTCGCCGTGCCTCTGTTCGAGGAAACGGTCGAATGGGCCGGCGCGGTGAACGCCGTGCTGCTCGACAACCCACGCCTGATGAACCAGGCCTTCCTGTTCCGCGACAAGGGCATGATGAAGCGCCGCGCGCAGCTCGGCGGGATCCGCGTCGGAATCTTCGAGGAGGCCGACCACAAGGAGGACGTCGTCAAGTTCCTGCGCCGCGTCAATTCGGCGCTCCTGAAACTGGACGGCGATCCGAACGACCCGATCCATCTTAAAGCCTTCGACAAGGCGGGCTGTCTCGGCCACCGGGTGATCCGCACCCCGGAGGATGTGGACGCGATCCCGGACGACGAGTTCCCGTGCCTGCTCGAGAGTCATCTCGACGGGTGGGAGTTCGGCGTCGAGGCCTTCGTGAAAGATCGCAAGATCCAGTTCCTGAACATTTCCGAGTATGTGCGCCTGGGCTATTCTGTTTTCGTGCCGGCGTCGGCGGAGCTGGAGAAGTGGCGCAGCCGCGTCGAAGAAGAGGTGGAGAAGCTGATCGAGGCCTTCGACGTCGATTTCGGCTTCCTGCACCCGGAGTATTTCGTCACCTCCGACGGCAAGATGTATTTCGGCGAAGTCGCCTATCGGCCGCCCGGCTTCAACGCCTTCGAGTTGATCGAGCGCGCCTACGGCTTCAACGCCTATCAGGCGATGGCCCTGATGTTCGACCCGAAGGCGACGGCGGAGGAGGTGGAGGGCTTCTTTCCCAAGCCCGTGGTCGACGCCAAGGGCCACGCCGGCACCTTCGGGGTCTACCCGCGACGGCGCGTGATCAACGCCCTGGAAATCCCGGAGGAAACGGAGAAGGACCCCTATTTCGAGTTCCACGAGCTGGCCCCGCCGCTTGAGAACAAGGTGACGAAACGCAGCGCCTTCGGCACCCATTGGGGCCTCGTGTACTTCTTCGGCGACGACGCGGTGCGGATGCGCGACGTGCTGTCCCGGCAGGAAGAGCTCGATTACTACGTCTGAATCAGCGACCGCAGCGGCGGTCAGGGGGACAAGGTGACGTCTGTTGACGGGCGCCCGGCCGAGGCCGGGGCGACGACCGGAGCCGACGGGTCGGCGCGCCTCGATGCGCTGCTCGACAAGCTCGACCATGCGATCGCGCGGCTGGAGGACGCCCGCCCCTTCGCCAAGCGCCAGCGCGCCGGCGGGCCGCTCGATCTCGCCCGCCGGGCGATGGCCGAGCCCGGCGGCGTGGAGGCGGTTTACGACCGGATCCGGCGGCTTGAGGGGGCGGGCGTCTTTCATGACACCGACTGGGCGAACCCCGGCATCCTGCACGCGTCGATCGCGGCGCAGACCCTGCGTCTGGCCGATCCGGCGACGGCGACGCTGGAGGCGTTGAGCCAGCTGCGCATGCTCGCCGTCTCGCGCGGCGTCTATTTCCATCCCGGGCTGTCGTCGGAGCAGGCGGCGAATTTCCTGGCGCAGACGATCGGGCTCAATCTCGACCTGCTGCTGAGCGGACCGGACGAGGCGCAACGCAGCCGTCCGGGACAGATCGGCGACGTGCTGCGCCATCTCTTCGCCTTCATCGTCGGCCACGTCGATCCGGCGGAGGTGGTCGATCAGTTGATCGCCGAGATCTGGCGGCTGCTCGCCCAACGGCCGATCGTCGTCGAGGAGATCAAGTCGATGATCTCCCAGATCGCCGCATGGCGCGCGAACGATGAGACGACGGGCGGCGCCGCGACGCACGGACGCGGCGGTTGGGGCGCGGACCGGCTGATCAGCGCGGTCTTCGCGCCGACCGCGGGCTGCCGGGAAGATCCGGGCCTGGAGGTCTACGGCGCGCGGCTCGCCGCGATGGACGATGCGGCCTTGGCGCAGGAGGCCGCGGGGCTGGCCCGCTCGATGCACGACACGGGCTTGGCGTCCGCCTATCACGCCGTCTTCCTGCGCGCGGCGCTTGACCGGGCGCCGACGGACTTCATCGGCCCGGCGCTCGGCCTGTCGGCGACGGGCATGGACGCCTATCGCTGCTATCGCGATCTCGTGCGCGCGCTGATCGAGCGCGCCGTGCACCCCGAGACCGCGCAGGCGATCTACGGGCTCGCCTTGATGCTGGAGCGCGGCGTGCTCTACCAGCCCTCGGTCGGCCCGGGGCTGTGGCGTCAGATCGGTCTCAAGCTGGCGCCCGCGCCGGCGGAGCGGCTGCGGACCCGCTACGGAACCGCCCGGGCCCCCGAGGATTGGCTGTTGGCCGGCGTGCTGTCGGTGCTGGGCCAGCCGCTCGGGGTCGGCCAGGGCAACAACCCGACCTGTCAGGCGGCCCGCGCGCTCTCCATGTGGGCCTTCGCCGACCCGGACTACCTGTTGCAGATCGTCGCCTGGACGGCGCGCGACGACCGGCTGGTGATGGCGTTCGAGGGCGCGCCGATCTCGTCGGACGAGGCGGCGGCGGGTCTGGCCGCCCAGGCGCCCGCGGACGTCGATCCCGTCTCGATCGTGGCGGCGCCGCATCTCGACCGCATCTACGCCGAGATGGGCCGGCGCTGCGCCGAACGCGGCGGCGACGCCCACCGCTGGGTCAATCCGGAGATGCACGGATGGTGGGTGGGGCGCGGTTGCGCGCTCGCCGTCGACGTGGCGACCGGGCGGCTCGATCGGTACGAGGATTTCGTGCGCCGGTTCTACGCCGTCTACCACCCGCTCCACAACGGCGGGCAGCCGGTGATCCATCCCCAGCCTGCCGGGATCGCGATGACGGACGCCGCCGCGCGCTATGTCGGGTGGCACGCGATCGCGATCTACCGCGTCGCCCTCGACCAGGAGGGCGTCATGCGGGTCTATTTCTACAATCCGAACAACGACAGCGGCCAGGACTGGGGCGACGGGGTCGTGGTCTCCACCGAAGGGAAAGGCGAGCGGTTCGGCGAGAGCTCGCTGCCGATCGCGGATTTCGCCGCCCGGCTCTACCTCTTCCACTACGATCCGCTGGAGGTCGGTCGCCCCGACTCCGCCCCCGCCGACGAGGTCGCGGCGATCGAGGCCGCCGCCCGACGAAGCTGGGCCGCCGACCGCTGAGGCGTCGTAAGAGAAGGAGGCCGCCGGGACGCGCTGCGCGCCCGCTCTATCGGCTGAGGAACAGTTTCGAGAAGCCGGTCAGGGGGCGCATCAGCGCCTCGACGCGCGCCTTGAAGGCGGCGCGGTCCGGCCGGTCGGGCAGCTTCTTGCGGATCGCCTCCAGCGGGCGCTTGCCGTCGATCAGGCGGATCAGCGGCGCCGCCCGCGCCGGCAGCGGCGCCTCGAGCGTCAGGCCGTCGATCGAAAGCGGCAGCGACGCCGCGCCGTCCGGGACGCCATGGAAGAACCGTTGGGTCTGCGCGTCGCGCCAGACGGGGACCGCGTCGGGCGCGATCGGCGCCGCCGTCTCGCCCGTCCGGCCGGCGGGAACCACATAGCAGATGTGCTTGCGCAGATTGCCGGCCAGAGCCTCCGCGGTCGCGGCGCGGTCGGCCGGATCCAACCCCGCCGCGGCGGCCGCATCCTCCGCCGGCAGATAGAGCGCCGGATCGTAGCGCAGCGGATCGATCCAACTCGCCAGCCGCAGGCCCGCCGCCTCGATCTCGCCCAGCAAGTCATCCGCGCGGTAGGCCCGGTCGATCGAATGCAGCAGGAGATCGAAGAGACCCGCGTCCGAGTCCAGATGGTCCTTGAGAAAGGGATTGCGCCGGAAGCGGTTGGTCTCCGGCAGCGCCGCCAGCACGCGCCGCGCGACGGCGAGGCGGGCGTCCGGCGCCAGATCCTCCGGCGCGAGCCGGCGCAGCGTCTCCTGCAGCTCATAGACGCCGGAGCGTCCGTACTCGGCGTAGACCATCAGCCCCATGCCGCCCGTGGGCGCCAACGCCTCGGCCAGCGCGCGGAACCCCGCCTGCGGCTCCGGCAGGTGGTGCAGCACGCCGCAGCAGTCGATGTAGTCGAAGCGGCCGCCGTCCCGGGCGTGCGCCGGCGCGTCGAGCAGCGAGCCGCGCACGAGGCGCACCCGCTCCGACAACCCCCGCGCGGCGAGGCGCGCGCGCGCGATCTCAAGCGCCGCGTCCGACAGGTCGAGCGCCAGGATCTCGGCGGCGACGCCCGCGTCCCGGCTCTGCTGCGCCAGCATGACGAGCCCGTCGCCCGCGCCGCAGCCGGCGACGAGCAGGCGCATCGGCCGGCCCTTGCCGCCGCGTCCCGCCGGTGGCCGCCCGGCGAACAGATGGTGCAGCATCTCCGGCCAATGGCTGGGCGAGCCGGTGACGAGCCGCTTGGCCTCGTCGGCCGGGTCGCGCGCGGGATAGGGCAGCGCCTCGTATTGGGCCCGCACCCGCTCTTGGCCGACCCCCTGGCCGACCCCCTGGCCGCCCCTTTGGCCGCCCCTTTGGCCGCCCCTTTGGCCGCCCCTTTGGCCGCCCCTTTGGCCGCCGTCTTGCGTCGCGCGGTCGGTCATTCGCCGGCGACGTCGAAGATCACACGGCCGGCCAGTTTGCGTTCCCGCATCAGGCGATAACCTTCCTCGGCCCGTTCCAGAGGCAGGCGGCGCGCGACCTCCGGGCGGATGCGGCCGCTTTCCAACATCTCGTAGAGCGCCCGGAAGGACTGGCGGTGAACGTCCGGGTCGCGCGCCGCATAGCCGCCCCAGTAGAAGCCGATCACGTCGATGTTCTTCACCAACAGCAGGTTCGCGGGAATCTGGGGAACCTCGCCGGAGGCGAAGCCCACCACCAGCACCCGGCCCTCGAAGCCGGTCGCGCGCAGCGCCTGCTGGAAGAGCGCGCCGCCGACCGGGTCGAAAACCACATCGGCGCCGCTCTTGCCGTGCGCGGCGGCGATCTCCTTCACCCGCGCGCGCAAGTCCTCGGTCGCGTAGTCGATGCGATGGGCGGCGCCGTGCGCCTCGGCGAGAGCGAGCTTCTCCGACGAGCTCGCCGCGGCGATGACCTCCGCCCCCAAGGCCGCGCCGAGCGCAACCGCGGCCAACCCCACCCCGCCGCCGGCGCCGGTGACCAGCAGCAGATCCCCCATCTTGAGGCGCGCCCGATCCACCAGCCCGACATGCGCCGTGCCGAAGGCGACCGGCAGGGCGGCGGCGGTCGCGAGATCGGCCCCGGGCGGAATCTGCAGACAGGCGTGGTCCTTGACCAGCGCCCGCTCCGCGAAGGCCCCGGAGCCGGCGTAGGCCGCGACGCGGTCGCCGACGAAGACCCCGTCCACATCCCGCCCGACCGCCGCGACGGTCCCGGACAGCTCCATGCCCGCGGTGAAGGGGGCCGCCGGCGTCTCCTGATAGGCGCCGGTCAGCATCAAGAGATCGGCGAAATTGAGCGCGCCCGCCGCAACGTCGATCAGCACCTCGCCCGGGCCGGGCGGCGGCGGCGGATCAATCTCCGCGAGGCGCAGCCGCTCCAGCCCGTCCGCGCCCTCCTGCGCCTCGCCCTCCTGCGCCTCGCCCTCCTGCGCCTCGCCCTCGACCCGGATCGCCCACATGCGTTTCGTCTCCCGCCTCCGTTCAGCCGCCCGCGTCGGTCGCCCGTGTCGGTCGCCCATATCGGCCGCCCATGTGGACCGCCCATGTGGGCCGCCCATGTGGGCTGCGCAGCCGCCTCAGAACGCCAGCCAGCCCTGCGCCGGCCGGATGTCGCCGACCAAGGTTCCGCGCCGATTCTCGACCGGCCGGTCGATGAAGCGGCGGACCACCGCATCCTCGACGTCGTCCAGCACGCCGATCGTGCGCAGCGCCGCCACCAGCATGATCTCCGCCGCACGGCCGGCCCCGTCGTCGCACTTCAGCGCGACGCCCAGCCCGTAGGCGGGGACGGCGGCGCAGAAGACGCCTTCCGCGCCGGTCTTCACGAAGACCCGCGGCGCGGTCGCGGTCATGAAATCGGTGCAGAAACGGTCCGTGCCGGCCACCAGGAAGGGCTCCGCGAAGACCGCCGCCATCAGGCGGCGCGCGGCCTCGGCCCGCCGGTCCGGCATGCGCTCGCCCGTTCCGAACAGCGCGAAAGCGTAGGCCAGGTTCTCAAGCGGGATCGCCCAGGTGGGAACCGAGCAGCCGTCGGGCGCCACGGCGGCGCGGCCGAGGTCGAGCCCCGTCATCCCTTCCATTACGCCCATGATGCGCTGCTGCACCGGATGGCGCAGGTCGCTGTAGTCCTTGGGGTCGACGCCGAGATGCGAGGCCAGCGCCAGCATGCCCGCATGCTTGCCGGAACAGTTGTTGTGCCGCTGGTCCGGCGCGGTCCCCGTCGCCGCCAGCGCCCGCGTGGCCGCCTCCGAATAGGGCCAGTGGGCGCCGCATTCGAGCGCGCTTTGGTCCAGACCGACGGCCTTAAGCATGGCGGTCGCCGTCTCGACATGCGCCGGCTCGCCATTGTGCGAGGCGCAGGCCAGCGCCAGCTCCCGGTCGCCGAAACCGTAGGCCTCGGCGGCGCCGGTCTCGACGAGCGCCAACGCCTGCAGCGCCTTGATCGCGGAGCGCGGGTAGACCGGCCGTTGGATGTCGCCCCAGGCCGCCTGCACCGCGCCGCGCACGTCGACGATCGCCGCGGCGCCGCGATGGCGGCTCTCGACCACGCCGCCGCGAGTGACCTCGACCGTGATCGGGTTGGCGCCCGCGTCGGCGGACGCCGGCGTCCCGGGCGTTGGCGGAGAGGTCGGCGCATCATGGGGCATGGAGGCGAAGATCCTAAGGGGCGGGGCGTCCGATTGCGCGCGCCGCCGCATCGCTCAGGCGGAAACCTTGCCTCGCCCGCCCCGGCGTTGCAAGTAACCGCATCGGCGTAGCGGAAAAGGAGCGAGGCGCCCATGGCGCGGATGCGCGGCTATTTCGGGGTGGGGGTGGAGCGGCTGTCGAAGCCGCGCAATGCGGGCGCCATCTTCCGCACCGCCCACGCCTTCGGGGCGAGCTTCCTGTTCGGGATCGACGCCGACGTCAATCTGCGCCAGCTGCATCAGACCGACACGTCGGGGGCGGCCGGCCAGACCCCCTTGTGGGAGTTTCCCTCGGTGGCGGCGCTCGACCTGCCCAAGGGCTGCCAAGTGGTCGGGATCGAATTGACGGAGGACGCGGTCGCGCTGCCGAGCTTCCGCCACCCGGCCCAGGCCGCCTACGTCTTGGGGACGGAGCGCGGCTCGCTCTCGCCCGAGCTGATCGCGCGCTGCGATCATGTGGTGAAGATTCCGACCGACTTCTGCCTGAACGTCTCGATCGCCTGCGCCGTCACGCTCTATGACCGGATGTTGAGCCGCGGCCGCTTCGCGGAGCGCCCGGTGAAACCCGGCGGCCCGACCGAGCCGCCGCCGCCGCACGTCCATGGCGGAATCTTCACCCGCTTCGCGGAGGAGTGACGCCGCGGCCGGTCAGCCCGGCAGGAAGTGCACGATCAGCGGGGCGACCAGCGCGGTCACCAGCCCGTTCAGCCCCATCGCGATGGCGGCGAAGACGCCGGCGATCTGGTTCACCTGGAAGGCGCGGGCCGCGCCGAGGCCGTGCGCCGCGACGCCGACCGCGAAGCCGCGCGCGCGCCAATCCTTCAAGCCCACGCCGTTGAACAGGGGCGTCACCAGGATCGCGCCGATGATCCCGGTGGCCACCACCAGACTGGCGGTCAGCGAGGGCAGGCCGCCGATGCTCTCCGCCACGCCCATGGCGATCGGGGTGGTGACGGATTTGGGGGCCAGCGAGAGCAACGTCTCGCGGCTGGCCCCCATCAGACCGGCGACGACAAGCGCCACGCCGACAGCGGTCGCGGCGCCCGCAACCAGCGCGGCCAGCATCGGCAAAAGCGTCGCCTTGACCCGCGGCAAGTGTCGGAACAGCGGAACCGCCAGCGCGACCGTGGCCGGGCCCAGCATGAAATGCACGAACTGGGCGCCGTCGAAATAGACGGCGTAGGGCGTTCCCGTCGCCGTCAGCAGCCCGATCAGCAAGGCGGCGGCGATCGCCACCGGATTGACGATCGGATTGCCGCCGCTTCTCTCATAGCACCAATGGCCGGCGCCGTAGGCGACGAGCGTCGCGGTCAGCCAGAACAACGGCGCCTGGGAGAGATAAACCCAGATGTCGTCCGCGCCGGCGATCATGCGCCGTCTCCGGGCGGGGGCGTCGGTCCGTCCTTGCGCTCCGGCCCGACGGCGGGCCGGTCGGTCAGCCGCGCGACCGCCGAGAAGGTCGCGGCGCCCACCGCCAGGGCGGCGAGCGTGCTGAGCAGCAGCGCCAGTCCGATCGCCGCCCCTTCGTTCGAGAGCCGGTCGAGATGCTGAACGACGCCGACGCTGGCCGGGACGAACAGCAGCGAAAGATGCTTCAACAGCCCGTCCGCGGTTCCCCCCAGCCAATCGGGCGCCGCATCCGCGCGCCCGCGATAGCGCAGCAACAGCGCCGCCAGCAGCAAGGCCATGCCGAGCACCGGCCCCGGGATCGGCGCGCCGAGAGCGCGCGCCGCCGTTTCGCCGAGGAGCTGGCAGACGAGCAGCAGGGTGAGCGCCTTCAGCATGCGCCGAACGTCCCGCCGCGTCCCGCCTCGATCTGCGGGCGCGGCCGGCTCATTCGGCGCGCTCCGCCCCGGACGCCGCCCCGGGCGCCGCCCCGGGCGCGGCCTCGGCCGCGGAGGCGGCCGCATCCGTAGGCGCCTCGTCGTCGGATTCGGCCACGGGCAGCTCCATGACGATGCGGCCGGGCCGGCCGTCGCTCTCGGCTTCGGCGCTCAAGCGACCGCCATGCAACTCCATCAGGTTCTTGCACAGCGCGAGCCCGACCCCCGCGCCGGTCAACTGACCCGAGGCGGCGGTCAGGTCCGCGTCGACGCTGTCGGGGCCCTGCATCGCCAACAGCCCGTGACCGGGATCCGTCACCGTGATCCGGAAGCGGTCGTCGGCGCGTTCGGCCCGTAGCGACACCGGCGCGGCGGCGCCGGCGTAGGAGAGCGCGGTCGACACCACCCGGATTATGGTCTGCCGCAGACGCCGGCCGTCCGCCTCCAGCAAGCCGAGCCGGTCGGACGTCTCCACCCGGAGCGTCACGCCGCGGCGCGCGGCCTCCTCCTCGGCGGCGGTCCGGACCTCCTCGATCAGGGCGCGCAGCCGGATCGGCTTGCGCTCGATCGCCAGATACCCGGCCTGGAGCGCGGCCAGATCCAGCACGTCGTCGATCAGCGCGGCGAGCGTGCGCGAGGCGGCGTGAATGTCCGACACCTGCTCGCGCTGGCGCGGATTCAGCGGGCCGAACATCTCGGCGCCCAGCATCTCGGTGAAGCCGAGGATGGCGTTCAGCGGCGAGCGCAGCTCGTAGGAGATCGAGGAGATGAACTGCGACTTCAGCAGGTCCGCCTTTTCCAAGGCGGCGTTGCGCTCCTTCAACGCGCGCTCGACGCGCACGGTGTCGGTCACGTCGAGATAGAGCAGCAGGCACTGCGCATTGGGCAGCGGGACATAGGCGTAATCGACGGTGCGGCCGGACTGCAGGTCCATCCGACCGTTGCGGGCCCGCGGCTCGCTCACCGCCAGCACGGCCTGCGCCTTGAAGCTCTCCCAGTCCGCGACGCCCGGCAGCACAGAGCGCGCCGATTCGGCGATGTCGGCGATGTGCGGGAAGCGCTCGAGCGCATCGGGGTCGAGGCCGAACAGCTTCACGAAGCCGTCGTTCCAAAGCCGGATCCGCGCGTCCGAGCCGAACACGGCGACCCCTTCATAGAGCGAATCGAGCGTCATCCGCTGCACCGCCGTCAGCGTGTTGTGGGAGCGCTCGAGCGCCAGGCGGTCGCTGACGTCCTCATAAACGAAGATCAGCCCGCCCTGCGGATGCGGCGACACGGTGACCCGCACCGTGCGCTCGTCCGGCAGATGCAGCAGTTCCTCCTGCGGCTCGATCAACGAGGTGAACAGCCGATCCTGCTGACGCTTGAAGCCGGGGAAGTCGATGATCTCCGGAATCGCCCGCCGTTCGCGCATCAACTCCAACACCTCGCCCAGCGTCAAACCGTCTTCGAGCCGGTCCGCCGGCAAGTCCCACAGTCTGCGGAACGCGGTGTTGTAGAAGGTCATGCGGCGGTCTGCGGCGTAGATCGCAATCGCCGCCTCCAGGCGCTCCAGAACCTCGGCGTGCGCCGCGATGTGATCGCCCAGTTTCTCGTAGAGCGCTTCCAAAGCGCTCATGTCGCGGGCGAAGCCGACAAGGCGGTCCGGCGCGTCGGGCGCGGGAACCTCGTTCAGATCGAACAGCCGCCGCTCGCCGCCGACGACGACATAATGGCTCTCCGCCTGCGCGACGCCGGTGCGCCGGGCGCGCTCGGCAAGCTCCCGGCCGCGCTCGCCGCCGAGCTCGAGCTGCTCGGTCAGCGCGGTCTGCGCATCGCGCTCGACCGTCTCGGCGTAGGCGGTGTTGACCCCCTCGAGCGAGAGGTCCTCGCGGCGCCACCAAACCGGCGCGGGCAGGCTGTCGATCAACGCGCGTTGCTGGGAGAGCGCCAGGTCGCGCTCGGCGTAGCTCTCCGCCAGCATGGCCTCGTCGCTGACGTCGGCGATCCAGATCAGCGCGTCCGCGCCGACGCGCCGGCCGCGCAACTCGAGCGTCGCCCCGCCGTCGGCGCGCTCGACCGTCATGTCGAAGGGGGTCCCGGCGCCGATCAACGCGTCGAGCGCCTGGGCGGCCGGATCGCGATGGCTCGGCTGCAGCGTCTCCAGAACGACCGCCGGGCTCGGGTCGATGCTGGGCTCGAGCCGCAGCAACGCCGCCGCCGGCGCGCTGAGGCGCCATTCGCCGACGTCGTCCGCCCGCCGCCAGAGGCCGAGCGGCGCGCTGTCCAGCCGGGCGCGGGCCGCCGCCTCCTCGCGCAGGCGGCGGCGCCCGGCGAAGAACGCCGTCCACAGCCAGACAGTCGCGGCGCCGCCGAGCGCGGCGAGCGCCAGCGCCGTGGTCATATTGGTCGGCTCCATCGCCCCCCTCTCGATCGGTGCGCGGGCGGCCGCCGGATCGGGCCGCGGGGCGATGGTACGAAAGGGGCGCGGCCGCGTACAGTGCGGCCGCGCCCCAAGCGCGTCGGCGCGTCGGCTGGGCCGAACGGCGTCAGTAGCGATAGGTCTCCGGCTTGAAGGGGCCGTCGGCCTCGACGCCGATATAGGCCGCCTGCTTCTCGTTCAGCTTTGTCAGCGTAGCGCCGACCTTTTCGAGATGAAGGGCCGCGACCTTCTCGTCGAGATGCTTCGGCAGCACGTAGACCTCATTCTTGTACTTGCCGTCCGCGTTGTTCTTCCAGAGCTCGATCTGCGCCAGCACCTGGTTGGTGAAACTGGCCGACATGACGAAGCTCGGGTGACCCGTGGCGCAGCCGAGATTGACCAGACGGCCCTCGGCCAGAAGGATCATCTTCTTGCCGTCGGGGAAGGCGATCTCATCGACCTGCGGCTTGATGTTGTTCCACTGATAGTTCTTCAGCGCCTCGACCTGAATCTCGCTGTCGAAGTGACCGATGTTGCAGACGATGGCGCGGTCCTTCATCTGGCGCATGTGGTCGACCGTGATGACGTCGACATTGCCGGTGGCGGTCACGAAGATGTCGCCGCGCGGCGCCGCATCCTCCATGGTGACGACCTCGTAGCCCTCCATCGCGGCCTGCAGCGCGCAGATCGGATCGGCCTCGGTCACCACCACCCGGCAGCCCGAGGAGCGCAGGCTCTCGGCCGAGCCCTTGCCGACGTCGCCGAAGCCGGCGACCACCGCGACCTTGCCGGCCATCATCACGTCGGTCGCCCGCCGGATGGCGTCGACCAGGCTCTCGCGGCAGCCGTACTTGTTGTCGAACTTCGACTTGGTGACGCTGTCGTTGACGTTGATCGCCGGGAACATCAGTCGGCCTTCCTTGGCCATCTGATAGAGACGGTGGACGCCGGTGGTGGTCTCTTCCGTCACGCCCTTGATCGCCTTGGCGGTCGCCTCGTACCACCCCGGCTGCTCGGCGATCCGCTTCTTGATCGCGGCGAACAGGACGGTCTCCTCCTCGTTGGAGGGGTTGTCGAGCACGCTCGGATCCGACTCGGCCTGCATGCCGAGATGCAGCAGCAGGGTGGCGTCGCCGCCGTCGTCCAGGATCATGTTCGGCGCGCCGCCGTCGGCCCACTCCATGATGCGGTGGGTGTACTCCCAGTACTCCTCCAGGGTCTCGCCCTTCACCGCGAAGACGGGCACGCCCGTCTCGGCGATCGCGGCGGCCGCGTGATCCTGGGTGGAGTAGATGTTGCACGACGCCCAGCGCACGTCGGCGCCGAGCGCGGTCAGCGTCTCGATCAGCACCGCCGTCTGGATGGTCATGTGCAGCGAGCCCGCGATCCGCGCGCCCTTGAGCGGCTGCGCGGCGTTGTATTCCTCGCGCGTCTGCATCAGGCCGGGCATCTCGACCTCGGCCAACTCGATCTCTTTCCGCCCCCAGGCGGCCAGCGACATATCCTTAACGACGTAATCCGCAGCAGGCATGAGAGCGTCCCTCGACAGGTTTGAACGATGACGGAACCGACGCCTTGCGAAAGCGTCGCGCGCCGAAAGGGCCGGATCGCCCCTAACCAGGCGCGCGCCGGCCCACCGGCGATATATGGCGTTTCGCGCGGGAACAAGCCGACCATCGGCGCAGGCGGCCCCCGAGCCGGCGCGTCTATAGCAGCCCTTCTCCCGCCGCGGCAAGCCGCCCGGTCCCTCCCGATGTCACGCTTTCCCACCGCGCTGTGTCATTCTTGCAACAGGTTTCGCCCATCGCTTGCGGGGCGGCCGACGCGCCCTCGACAAAATCGGGCGCATGCTGCATCACTTCCTGAGACGCTGATCGTATTGATGGCGCGTTCTTCTTGCGAGGAATCGACCGCCGGACCGCGCGGCTGCCGGGGCGGTTTGCAGGACGGACGACCGGACCATCTCTTTGACCCGCCGCAAGGCGGAACACGGCAACCTAGGGGTCGATTGAGCATGACTGCATCTTCCTGCCTGAAACGCCTGGGGCTTCTGGCGGGCGCGGCGGCGCTCGGCGCCGGGTTGACCGCGGCCGCGGGCGCCCAGGCGCAGGAGCCTCCCGGCTATTATGTCGGGGTCGGAATCGGATACAATCTCGCGCGGGACAGTGACATCGACGGCGCCGGCTTCAGTTCCGATGCGGACTATGACAGCGGTCTGCCCTCCTATGGCGGCGGGGCCATCGGGTTCGACTATGCCGGCCCTTGGCGCGGCGAGTTGGAACTGGGCTTCCGCAGCAATGACGTCGACTCCGTCGGCGCCGCCAATGCGAGCGGGGCTGTCGACGTGACGGCCTTGATGATCAACGGGTTCTACGACTTCGAAGGCCTGCTCGGCCCGGTTACGCCCTATCTGGGCGCCGGCGTCGGCCTGGCCCAGATCAAGGCCGAGGACGTCTTCCCGGTGAACGGCGCGCTCAGCGAAAGCTCCGACAACGTTCTGGCGGCGCAACTGCTCGCCGGCGCGGCGGTCGAGATCGTCCAGGACTTGGATCTGACCGGTCAATACGCCTACTTCATGACGCGCGACGCGGAGTTGCGAAACGCCGCCGGCGTCGGCTACGACCTGGAGTACGCGGCGCACACCTTCACGCTGGGTCTGCGCTTCAACTTCCCGGAGCCGGAGCCCGCGCCGGAGCCCGCGCCGGAGCCCGTCGCGCAGCCCGAGCCCGAGCCGGAGCCCGCGCCGGAACCGGAGCCGGAGCCGATCATGGTGCGCAACTTCCTGGTCTTCTTCGATTGGGACAGCGCCGTTGTGACCCCGGAAGCCATGACCATCCTGCGCGAAGCCGTCGGCTACGCCGAGCAGGGCAATGTCGCGCGCGTGGTCCTCACCGGCCACGCCGACACGTCCGGCCCGAACGCCTACAACATGCGCCTCTCGCAGCGCCGCGCCGACGCGGTGCAGACCGAGATCGTCGGTCTCGGCTTCGGCGGCGCGATCGACACGATCGCCCGCGGCGAGGAAGAGCCGCTGGTGGCGACCGGCGACGGCGTGCGCGAGCCGCAGAACCGGCGGGTCGAGATCCTGCTGCAGTAAAGACCGGCCGCGCCGTCGGTCTTCCCAAGAGCCCCGGCGACGCGCTCGCCGGGGCTTTTCTGCGCGCGGGCGCCGGCGCTTGCGTCCATCGGCTTGCCCCGGCGCCTCGACCGCGCCTTGACGCCGCGCCTTGACCCTGCGCCTTGACCCTGCGCCTTGACCCCCGGGCGGGCGACGGCGATAAGGCGCGCGATTCGATGTGCGCCAACCCTCGGGGAGTCCATATCCCATGACCGGTTCGAGTTATCCGCCCGCCCCGTCCAACCGGGTGTTCTCCGGCGTTCAGCCCACAGGCAACCTGACGCTCGGCAACTATCTCGGCGCGATCCGCAACTGGGTTGCGCTGCAGCGCGACTATGACTGCCTCTATTGCGTCGTGGATCTGCACGCCCTGACCATCTTCCAGGAGCCCGCCGAACTGCACCGCGCGACGCGTCAGGCGGCGGCCGCCCTGATCGCCTGCGGCATCGACCCGGACCGGCACATCCTGTTCAACCAGTCGCTCAACCCGGACCATGCGGAGCTCGCCTGGTACTTCAACTGCGTGGCGCGTCTCGGCTGGCTGAACCGCATGACCCAGTTCAAGGAGAAGGCGGGCAAGGACCGCGAGCGCGCGTCGGCGGGGCTGTTCGTCTATCCCAATCTGATGGCCGCCGACATCCTGGCCTACCGCGCGGGTCACGTGCCGGTCGGCGACGACCAGAAGCAGCATCTGGAGCTCGCCAACGACATCGCCGCGAAATTCAATCACGATTGGAAGGTCCCCGACTTCTTCCCGGAGATCGAACCCCTGATCCTGGGCGAGGCGACGCGGGTCATGAGCCTGCGCGACGGGACCAAGAAGATGTCCAAGTCCGACCCGTCGGACATGAGCCGCATCAACCTGACCGACGACGCCGACGCCATCGCCCAGAAGATCCGCAAGGCCAAGACCGATCCGGAACCCCTGCCGGAGACCGCCGAGGGGTTCGAGGGCCGCCCCGAGGCGCGCAACCTCGTCACCCTCTACGCGGCGCTGTCGGGCCGCACCGTGAAGGACGCGCTGGCGGAGGTTGGCGGGGCCGGTTTCGGCGATTTCAAGAAGAAGCTGGCCGACGCGGCGGTCGCGCATCTGGAGCCGATCACGACCGAGATGAACCGGCTGCTGGACGATCCGGCGGAAATCGACCGAACGCTGCTTGCGGGGGGCGAGAAGGCGCGCGTCCTGAGCGCGCCCGTGATCGCCCAGGTGCGCGAGATCCTCGGCCTCGTGCACGTCTGAGCGGTCGGTCCTCCGCGCGCGGCGTCAGCGGGCGGCGGGCGGCGGGCGGAGCCCTCAGCGCGGCGGCGCGCCGCGGCGGCTGGTCGACAGCGCCGTCGCCCCCGGTTCCGTTTCGGCGATCAGGGCCGCGATCTCCGCGGCGAAGGTCGACAGCGGCACGGCGCTGTTGATGCGCTCGCCGTTCGAAAGCCGCACGTCGGCGGCGCTGTTGAGCGCCACGACCTGCAGCCCGCCGTCCTCTGCGGTGAACGCCATCGGCGCGCCGGAATCCCCGCCGATGATCGCGCACCGGTGGCCGATCAGCGGCGGCTTGTCGCGGGTCACCGTCAGGAACCGCTCCAGACGACAGCCCGCGTCCAGCGACATCGCATGCTGGCGGTCGCGCGGATAGCCGGCGAGCGAAACCGGATTGGCGCGCATCAGCGCTTCCGACTCGCCGCCCGGCGTCAGGGCCCGCCAGCCCAGATGGCCGACCTCGCGCCCAATCGGCTCCTCCAGCACGATCAGAGCCCAATCGTTCGGCAGGTTCAGCGGGTCGGACCAGCGCGCGCCGTCGAAATCCGGCGCCGCCACATAGCGCGCGGCGCGCGAATAGGCCGCATGCTCCCCGCGTTGATAGCCGGCCAGGAAATGCACGAACTGCGGCGCCACCCAGCGTCCGGTCTCGCGGAAGAACAGACAATGCGCGGCGGTGACCACAAGCCGCTCGCCGATCAAGGCGCCGGTGCAATGACCGCGGCGGCTGACCGCGACATTGACGCGCCCGATCGCGCTCCAGGGATAGCGGCTGGCGTCGACCAGGGTCCGATGGCCCGTCGGCGGTTGCTGGGCGCCGTCGGCGGCGGCTTCCGCCGCCGGTCGCGCGCCCGAAAGACTGGATTGCGCCTGCGCCGGGGCCCCGCCCCAAAGCGCCGCCGCGGCCAAGCCCGCGGCCCAGGCCAACGCGGCGGCGGCGCGCCAGCCCCCAATCCGAACAGAGTGATTTGGAATCGCGCCTGCCTCCCCTCACCCGAACGCGACGCGCAGCGCGACGCCGGAGATGTCGAAATCGGGGTTGAGCGCCCGCAGTTCAACCTGCAGCCCCAGGCTTTCCACGCCCGCCTGCGCGGCGCCGCGCGCGAAGTCCGCCTGCAGACGGTCGCCGGAGGATTCGCGGCGGTCGATAACGGCCTCGTTGACCGTTCCGTCGGCGAAGATCTCGCGCGCCTTGACGCGGATCTCACCCGCCTCGAGGGCGGAGAGCGCGTCGGTGAAGCCCTCGTCGTTGACGCCCGAGAAATCCAGCTTGATCGAGGTCAGCGCGCCGCCCGATTCGGTGAAGAAGGTGAAGTCGCGGATGCGCTCCTCCTCGATCTCGATGCGGTCCTGCGGCGCCAGGCTGGTGCTGAGCGCCGCCGTCTGATAGGCGCCGCGGCGGTCCGGATCCGCGCCGGCGCCGGCGCGCAACTCGACCACGGACAGGTAATCGAGCGCCCGGACGTTCGTCCCCGCCTGGAAGAAGGTCGTCGCCAGATCGGCGGCGTCGATTTCCGACCCGTTGGCGATCGGCTGGCCCAGATCGTCGACCAGCGACCCGGCCGCGCCGGCGAGCGTTCCGTCCTCCTGCAGCCCGCCGTTGAGGGAGACCGCGAAGCGACGCGCCTCGCCGCCCGGCGCGGTTTCGGCGCCGGCCAGGATCAGGTCGGCGAGGCTCACCTGCGCGCCCTCGGTCAGGGCCGTGCGACTTTGAAACTGGGTGCGCAGGCTGTCGTCCCGCGCGAGCGCGTCGAAGGCGGCGCCGAACACCGGCTGCTCGCCGGGCCTGAGGCCGAAATCGCCCAGGCGCGCGTCGGGATTGCGCGCCGCGCCGGCGGCGATCTCCTGCGCGGGCGGCCCGTCCGGGCCGGCGTCGGGCGCAAGAGTCTGCTGCGCGGCCTCCACCAGCGCCGCGAAATCCAGGCTGGACAGGAAGGCCCCGGCGTCGTTGCGCGCGCTCGGCGCGCTGTCGATCAGCGCGTTCTCGATCTCGCGGCGCAGGGCGTCGGTCTCCTCCAGCAGGCCGTCGATGCGTCGCCCGACGCTTTCCGCCGCCAGCAGTAGGACGTTCTCCGCCGCCAATTCAAGCGGGCGCGCCACCAGCGCCGGCAGGTCCGTGCTCAGGCCGACCCGGGTCTGCGGCGCCGCGCCGCTGACGCCGCCGAAGCCGCCGTCGAAGCCTTGGGGTTCGACCAAAGCGGAGCGCAAGGCGCGCGACAAGGGGGCCGCCTCGCTCCCGCCTCTGGCCGCCAGCGTGCTGAACAGGCTGCCCGGGCTGAATATCGTGACGTCGGCCATCGCGGCGTCCGCACCCTCGCCAATTTCGCGGACAGTGTAGCATGGGATTTGGCGCTGCTAAGCGCCAAGCGCCAAGCGCCGGGCACGGTCAGCCCCCGGCGGCTATCACCTGCGCGGCGAGGGCCCGGCCGGAGCGCCACGCGTCCTCCGCCCGGCCAGAGCCCTGCGCGTCCGGCGGCGCCCAGTCGCCGGCGAAGCCGGCGCCGGCGTCGGCGTCGAAGCGCGGCGCCACAACCTGCACGGCGCGCGCATAGAGCCAGCGATGGCCGCGATGATAGGCGGGCGCCGGCAGCGCGGGCCCGCCGCCCGCCGCCAACAGCTCCTTCAGCCGGCGCAGCGGCGCGTGCTTCAGGATCTCCGGATCGTCATCCAGCCGCGCGGCGCTCCACGCCGGATCGGCGTGCAGCGTCAGGCAGGTCGTCTCCGCCGGGCGCCGGGGCTTGGCCCCATTGACCGCGACCCAGCGCAACAGCCCCTCCGGATCCTCGACGAAGAGCCCGTCCGCGCCCAGCTCGATCGGCCGGTCGAAGCCGACCAGTGCGGCGAAGCAGGGCTCGAACCGGGCCGGCTCCGCCGCCGCCGCGAGCGCGGGAGCGGCTTCCAGAAGCGCCGCCGTCTGCGCGGCCGGCGCGGTCGACAGCAGGAGATCGGCGCGGCCGAAGGGCCCGAGATCCCAACCGCCGTCGGCCAAACGCTGCGGCGGCGACAGTTCGGCCTCCAGCGCCAGGTCGAGGTCGTAGGCGAGCTGTCCCGGAATCTGCGACATGCCCGGAACCCCGACATAGCGGGGCGGCGCATCGGGCTCGGGCGTCAGCCCCTGCGGGGTCAGCGTCGCGAAGCGTCCGGTCCAGAGGGCTGCTGAGCCAGTGGAAACCAGCCCGTCCAGCGCGGCGCGGAAATCGGCGTCACGGGCGGTCAGATACTGGGCGCCGTGATCGAAGCGGTAGGGCGCGTCCTCGCCCATGCCGGACGGGCTGCCGCCCGACGTCCGGGTCGCGAGCCGCCCGCCGGGCCGCCGGCCCTTGTCGACGAGACGCACCCGGAAGCCGGCCGCGTCCAGCGCCAGCCCGCAGGCGACGCCTGCAAGCCCGGCGCCGACGATCAGGACCGTCGGCCCGTCTCGCCCGGTCGCCACCGCGTCGGCCCGGCCGCCCGCGGCTCAGTCGCGCAAGGACCCGACGCGCTCCAGGCTGGCCGGCATGGCGTGACCGTAGGCTTCGGTCGCCAGCGCGACGATGCGCCGCACCTCGTCCTTGCCCAGCGCGTCCATCAGACGGCAGGGCTCCTTGCCGAAGCGCAGCGCCAGCGCCGCGCCCATGTCGATATCGGCCGCGGAGGCCACGTCCTCGTCCAGCTCCTGCAGGATGGGGAAGAAGACCGCGGCGCGCAGCCGGTCGGCGATCTTCGCGTCGGAGGCCGCGTCGCCGGCGGCGTCCTCGCCGATCTCGAACTCGTAGTCGGCGTCGCCCTTGGCCTTCAGCGTGTCGGCGATGGCGTAGAAGGCGCCGTGCGGGCCCAGATTGTTCTGGGCGTGATACATGATCTTCGGCTTGACCAGGTTCATCACCAGGAAGGGGCCGGCGGCGACCTCCAGGCACTCGCGGGCGACGCGGTCGATCTGCGCCGGCGTTCCCACGCCCTCGTCCATCAGCCGCACCGCCTCGTTGCCGTAGGGCACGAAGAAGCGGTTGATTGCGAACCCGTAATGATCCTTGCAGGCGATCGGCTTCTTGCCCGTCTCGCGGCAGAAAGCGAGCGCGGCGTCGAACAGCGCCGGATCGGTCTTCTCGCCGCGGACCACCTCGACGATCGGGTTGATGGCGGCCGGGTTGAAGTAGTGCAGGCCCAGGAACCGGGCCGGGTCCTTGTAGCCCTCCGCCAGCTCCGAGACCTTGAGGGCCGAGGTGTTGGTCGCCACGACCGCCGTCTCGGGCAGGATGTCGTTCAGCTTGGCGTAGAGGTCTTCCTTGACCGAGAACTCCTCGAACACCGCCTCGATGATCAGGTCGCACTGCGCGAGCGCCGCGAGGTCGGCCCCGCCGGAGACGCGGGCGACCGCGGCGTCGGCGTCCTCCGCGCTCATCTTCCCCTTCTCGGCGGCGCGGCCGTAGAATTTGCTCACCGCGCCCAGGCCGCGCTCGACCGCCGCCTCGGTCATGTCGACCAGCGCGACTGCGACGCCCTGACCCGCCAGGCTGGTCGCGATGCCGGAGCCCATGGTGCCCGCGCCGATGATGCCGACCGTCTTGAAGCTCATGCCTCGTCTCCCTTTCGAAACGCCTGCACGCGCGCCGCTCGACCCGGCGCGCGCAGCGGAAAATCCGGGGCTGCGGCCCGTCCCGCGGCGCAGCGCGAGCCGGCTCGTCAGCCAAGCGCGCGCGACTGTAAGGGTGCGGCGCAGCATTGTCGAGACGCGCGCTTGACGCCGCCCGGCGCGCCGTCTCAGATGCGCCGCATGGGGGATGCGCCCGCCTTGTTCGACGCCGTCGCGCTCACCTGCCTGCGCGGCCGGCGCCTCGTGTTCGAGGATCTCGCCTTCCGGCTCGACGCCGGCGGGGCGCTCATGCTCGTCGGCCCGAACGGAGCCGGCAAATCGAGCCTGCTGCGCGTCCTGGCCGGGCTGATCGAGCCGCTGTCCGGCGCGATCCGCTGGGACGGCGAGGACGTCACGGCCGACCGGGAGGCGCACCGCGCGCGGCTCGCCTTCGTCGGCCATCTGGACGCGGTCAAGCCCGCCTTTACGGTGCGTGAGACGCTGGAGGTCTGGGCCGGCCTGTTCGGCGCGGAGGCCGTATCGGCCGAGACGCTCGACGCGGCGATGGACGCCTGGGGCCTCGACGCGCTCGCCCATGTGCGCGGGGCCGAGCTGTCGGCCGGTCAGAAGCGGCGCGCCGCGCTCGCCCGGCTGATGCTGCAGGACCGTCCGCTCTGGCTGCTGGACGAGCCGACGACGGCGCTCGACGCCGCCTCGGTCGCGACGCTCGAACGCCTCGTCGCGGAACATCGCGGCCGCGGCGGGCTGGTCGTCGCCTCCACCCATGGGGGCTTTGCGATGCCGGGGGCGACGGTGCTCGACATCGCCGATTTCCAGGCGGAGGCCGCCTGATGCGGCCCGCCGGAGCGCCGCGCCGATGATCGCCGCCGCCTTCCTCGCGATGCTGAAGCGCGACGTGCGCCTGGCGCTGCGCCAGAGCACGGACCTGGGCATGATCCTGGGCTTCTTCGTGATCGCCGCCTCGCTGTTTCCGTTCGGCGTCGGGCCGAACCCGGAGACGCTCGCCCGTCTGGCGCCGGGAATCATCTGGGTGCTGGCGTTGCTCGCGGTGATGCTGTCGCTCGACCGGCTGTTCCAGAGCGACTGGGAGGACGGCTCGCTGGAGCAGATGGCGCTGGCCCCGGCGCCGCTGTCCGTGATCGTGCTCGCCAAAGCGACGGCCCATTGGCTGACCGCCTGCCTGCCGCTGATCGCGGTCGCGCCGGTGATCGCGGTGATGCTGAACCTGCCGGCGGAGGCCTATGGCGTGCTGCTGGCGGGCTTGGCGCTGGGGACGCCGACGCTGAGCCTGATCGGGGCCGTCGGCGCGGCCCTGGCGCTCGGCGCGCGCAAGGCGGGGCTCCTGATCGCGGTTCTGGTCCTGCCGCTCTACATCCCGGTTCTGATCTTCGGGGTGACGGCGGTGGACGCGCATCTGACGCAGATTTCGGTCAGCGCTCATTTCCTCTATCTCGGCGCGCTGCTGGCGGCGGCGGCGCCGCTTTGTCCCTGGGCGGCGGCTGCGGCGATTCGGCACAGCGTCGGATAAGCCGCGGAGAATCCGCTGGCGCCCGTGGTTCGGCGTTATAAATCATGGGGTTCCAGCGGGAGTAAGCGTCCGATTGGGCTGTAAATGCCGGGCCCAGGCGCCTATTATGACGGACGTCGCGGCCGCACGGGGGCGTTCGGACGCGCAAGAATGATTGGTGCACGCACGTCGCAGCGAGCGTCATGCGAACGGAACGACGCACCGAACGAGCACAAACGGGGTTCTTCAGGTCGCCCATGCACCGGTTCGCCAATCCCGGGCGCTTCATGCGCGTCGCCGACCGGCTGCAGCCCTGGCTGCTCTGGGGCGGCCTCGCCCTGTTGGTCGCCGGGCTCTACAAGGCGTTGCTGGATTCCCCGCCGGATTATCAGCAGCACGACACGGTGCGCATCCTCTATATCCACGTCCCCAGCGCCATGCTGGCCCAGGGCGCCTACATCATGATGGCGCTGGGCAGCGCGAGCTTCCTGATCTGGAAGCACCCGTTGGGCGACCTGCTGGCGCGTTCGGCGGCGCCGATCGGCGCTGCGCTCACGCTGGTCTGCCTGATCACCGGATCGGTCTGGGGCAAGCCGACCTGGGGGACCTATTGGGTGTGGGACGCGCGGCTCACCTCGATGCTGATCCTGTTGTTCCTTTTCATCGGCTACATGGCGCTGGCCAACGCCTTCGACGACCCCGCGCGCGGCGACAAGCCGGCGGCGATCCTGGCGGTGGTCGGGATCGTGAACATCCCGATCATCAAGTTCTCGGTCTATTTCTTCAACACGCTGCACCAGCAGTCGACCCTGTTCCGGCGCGAGGGGCCCTCGATGCCGCCGGAGATGCTGACGCCGCTCCTGATCATGTTCGGGGCCTTCACCTGCCTGTTCCTGTGGCTGCTCGCGGTGCGCCTGCGCGGCGAGTTCGCCAAGGTGCGGCTGCGCGCCATCCGCGCCGGCCTGGTGCGCCGCGCGGAGACCGCCGGGCGGCGACGCGCGCCGGCGGGCGGCCCGGTCGAGGAGGGCGCCGGCTGATGGGCGAGATCGCGACCAATCTCGGCGCGCTCTTCACCGCCGACTTCTGGGCGATGGGCGGCCACGCCTTCTTCGTCTGGACCGCCTATGCGGTGACCGTGATCGTGCTGGGCGCCGTGACCGCGGCGTCGATCGCGGCGACGCGCCGGCGCGAGCGCGAGTTGGCGGCGCTCGATCCGGACCGCGCGGCGCGGCGCGGCGGCGCCGCTACGCGCGCGCAAGCCACGGAGGACGCATAGACGATGTCGACGACGACGACCGGCCTGTCCAGCGCGCGGCGGCGCAAGAAGACCCGGCTCTATCTGGTGCTCGGCGGGCTGGGATGTCTGGCGCTGGCGACGCTGCTGATGCTGGCCGCCTTCCGCGACAACATCGTCTTCTTCTTCGGGCCGAGCGAGGTGGTCGAGGGCAAGGTCGCCACCGGCCAGACCTTCCGGTTGGGCGGGCTCGTCAAGGACGGCTCCGTCGACCGGCCCGGCGCGGCGGACGAGGGCGCCGTCTGGTTCACGGTCACCGACAATGCGCAGGACGTGCGCGTGCGCTTCGCCGGCCTGCTGCCCGACCTGTTCCGCGAGGGGCAGGGGGTGGTCGCGCTCGGGGCGCTGAACGACGAGGGCGTCTTCCTCGCCGACGAGGTGCTGGCCCGGCATGACGAGACCTACATGCCGCCGGAGGCGGTCGAGGCGATGAAGCGCGCCGGCACCTGGAAGCATACGGAAGAGGGCGCTGCAGAGGGCGGGGCGGGGGGCGCCGGCTACGCCCCCGCCGCCCAATAGGCGGCGCGAGGCGGCTCGGCGCCGCGGTCCGGGGGAGGGCCGCGATCCGCCGGGAGGACGACCACAGAAACCGCCGCACGAGTCGGCGGCGCACGCGAGACGGGGGAGCGCGGCGCGATAGGATAGGCAAGGGAGCGGGATCCGATGATCGCAGAGCTGGGCCATTTCGCGCTGACGCTGGCCGCCGCGCTGGCGCTGATCCAGGCGACGGTGCCGATGGTCGGGGCCGCCCGGCGGGACCATGCGATGATGGCGGTCGCTGCGCCGGCCGCGATCGTTCAGTTCCTGGTGCTGGGCCTTTCCTTCGCGGCGCTGATGCACGCCTACGTCACCTCGGACTTCTCGGTGAAGAACGTGGTGCTGAACTCCCACTCGCTGAAGCCGATGCTCTACAAGATCTCCGGCACCTGGGGGAATCATGAGGGCTCGCTGTTGCTGTGGGTGGCGGTGCTGGCGCTGTTCGGCGCGCTGGTCGCGCTCTTCGGGCGCAACCTGCCGCCGACGCTGAAGGCGCGCACGCTGGGCGTTCAAGCGCTGATCACGCTGGGCTTTCTGGCCTTCATGCTGCTGACGTCGAACCCCTTCGAGCGGGTCTTCCCGCCGCCCTTGGAGGGCAACGACCTCAACCCGCTGCTGCAGGATCCCGGCCTCGCCTTCCATCCGCCGATGCTCTATGTCGGCTATGTCGGCCTCTCGATCGCCTTCTCCTTCGCCTGCGCAGCCTTGATCGAGGGCAAGGTCGACGCGGCCTGGGCGCGCTGGGTGCGGCCCTGGACGCTGCTCGCCTGGATCTTCCTGACCGCGGGCATCGCGCTGGGCAGCTGGTGGGCCTATTACGAGCTCGGCTGGGGCGGCTTCTGGTACTGGGACCCGGTGGAGAACGCCAGCTTCATGCCCTGGCTCGCGGCCACCGCGCTGCTGCATTCGGCGATCGTGGTCGAGAAGCGCGACACGCTGAAGAGCTGGACCATCCTGCTGGCCATCATCGCCTTCGGCCTGAGCCTGATCGGCACCTTCCTGGTGCGCTCCGGCGTCTTGACCAGCGTGCACGCCTTCGCGGTCGATCCCGACCGCGGCATCTTCATCCTGCTGCTGCTCGTGCTGGCGATCGGCGGCTCGCTCGCGCTCTACGCCTGGCGGGCGCCGGGCCTGAAGGGGGGCGGGCTGTTCCGGCCGGTCAGCCGGGAGGGCGCCTTGGTGATGAACAACCTGCTGCTGTCGACGGCGGCGGCGACGGTCTTCGTCGGCACCCTCTATCCGCTTTTCCTGGAGGTGGTCACCGGCGAGAAGATCTCCGTCGGCCCGCCCTATTTCAACATCACCTTCGTGCCGATCATGGCGGTGCTGGTGGCGGCGCTCGGGGTCGGGGCCATGCTGCCCTGGAAGCGCGGGGACCTGCCGGCCGTGACGCGCAAGCTGACGGCGGCGACGATCTTCACCGCCGGCGCGACCGCGGTCGCGATCCTCTTCTGGACCGGGGAATCGGCCCTGGCCTACGCGGGGCTGGCCTTCTCCTTCTGGTTGGGCGCGGCGACCATGGTGCATCTCTGGCAGCGCGCGCGGCCCACCAAGCGGGTCTCGGTCGCGGACGGCTTCCGCCGGATGCGCGATCTGCCGCGCGCGGTGTGGGGCATGACGCTCGCCCATCTCGGCGTGGCGGTGCTGATCTTCGGGGCCACCGGCGCGTCGGTCATGACCAAGGAGACGATCGCCGCCGGCGTCCCGGGCGACAGCTTCACGGTCGGGGACTACCGTTTCACCCTGGATCGGGTGGAGCAGGTGCCGGGTCCGAACTACCGCGCGGAGCGCGGGACCTTCCGGGTCTATGACGCCGAGAGCGGCGATTTCATCGCCGATCTGGCCAGCGAGCGCCGGCGCTACGTCGCCAGCGGCCAGGAGACGACGGAAGCCGGCATCGCCACCGATCTGGGCGGCGACCTCTACGCCGTGCTGGGCCAGCCGGCCGATGACGGCGGCTGGTCGGTGCGGCTCTATCGCAAGCCGCTGGTGCCGTGGCTGTGGATCGGCTCGACATTGCTGGTGATCGGCGGCTTCCTGTCGCTCAGCGACCGGCGGCTGCGAGTCGGGGCGCCGACGCGCTCCGGCGCCCAGGAGGCCCCGGGCGCCGACGCGCCAGCGGGCGCGGCGCCGGAGCCGGCCGAGTGATCCGCGGCGGCGGTCCGAGACGCCGCGATCCAGCCGTAACGAAACCGCGTGCGAGGAGGGTGGGGCTGCAATGCGCCGCGTGATCTTCCTGGCGCCCCTGGCGCTGTTCCTGCTGGTGGCGGGCTACTTCGCGGTGCAGCTTCTCTCGGGCCGCGACCCGAGCGAGGTGCCCTCCGCGCTGATCGACCGGCCGGCCCCGGAGTTCTCGCTGCCGCCGCTCTATGCGGGCGAGGCCGGCCTCTCCACCGCGGACCTGAACGGCCGGCCGAGCATCGTGAACGTCTTCGCGTCCTGGTGCGTGCCTTGCCGGGTGGAGCATCCGATGCTGATGCGTCTGGCGGAAGAGGAGGGCGCGACCGTGTTCGGCATCGCCTACAAGGACGACCCCGCCGCGTCGAAGGCGTTCCTGGAGGAATTGGGCGATCCCTACGCGCGAATCGGCGTCGACGCGGACGGCCGCGCGGCGATCGAGTGGGGCGTCTACGGCGTGCCGGAGACCTACGTGATCGACGCCGACGGGCGCATCCGCTACAAGCGCACCGGTCCGATCGGCCCGCGCCACATGGAGGACGACATCTTGCCTCTGCTTCGGGAGCTCGGCTCGTGAGCGCGGCGCGCTGGGTGATCGCGCTCGCGCTGCTTCTCGGCGCCGCAGCGGCGCCCGGTCCGGCGCACGCGGTGATGCCGGACGAGATTCTGGACGACCCGGCGCTGGAGGCGCGGGCGCGCGAGATCTCCAAGGACGTGCGCTGCCTGGTCTGCCAGAACCAGTCGATCGACGATTCGAACGCCGAGCTGGCCCGCGATCTCCGCCTCCTGGTGCGCGAGCGGCTGGAGGCCGGCGACAGCAATGTCGAGGTGAAGCGCTTCCTGGTCGACCGCTACGGTCAGTACGTGCTGCTGAAGCCGCCGGTCAACGCCTCCACGATCCTGCTCTGGGCGGCGCCGGCGCTGCTCGTCGGGATCGGTCTCGCCACCGTGTTCGTCTGGTTCCGGAACCGGCGGCGCGAAGCGCTGGCCGGCGGACCGGACGAGACCGGGCTGAGCGCGGAGGAGCGCGCCCGGATCGATCGGCTGCTCGCGGAGACGGACGGCGCGCCGGACGACCGGGGCGCGGAGCCCGGCCCGAATGCGAGGGAGCGGCGGTAGGCGCGCGATGATTCTGTTCTGGACGATTACCGGCGTCGCGACGCTGCTCAGCCTCGCCGCCGTGCTCTGGCCCTTGATGCGCCGTCGCGCGGACGCGGCGCTGGCCGCCGCCGACTACGACGTCGCCGTCTATCGCAGCCAGCTCGAAGAGGTGGGGCGCGACGCCGCGCGCGGGCAGCTGTCGAAAGAGGAGGCCGAGGCCGCGCGCACCGAGATCGGCCGCCGCCTTTTGGAGGCCGACCGCCGGCGCGACCGGGCCGAACGGCGCACGAGCGCCGGCGGTCTGATCCGCGGGATCGCGCCCTACGCCGTGGCGGCGGCGCTGCCGGCGGCCGCCTTCGGCCTCTATCTCGAATTGGGCCTGCCCGGCGCGCCGGACGTCCCGCTGGCCGCGCGCGACGGCGAGTTGCGTCAGGCGGCGAGCCTGCGCGGCGGGGCCAGCGGCGCCGGCGGCGCGAGCCTGGCCGAGGCGGCCGAAGGCCTGCGCGCGCGCCTGCAGGAAAACCCGGACGACTTCCCCGGCTGGGTCATGCTCGGTCGGACCGAGATGACGCGGGGCGCCTACGCCGAGGCGGTGGAGGCCTTCGAGCGCGCCGCCGACCTCGCCCCGCCCGAATCGCGACCGGGCGTGAAGAGCGAGTTGGGCGAAGCGCTGACCCTGGCCGCCGAGGGCGTCGTCACGGCGCGCGCCCAGAGCTTCTTCCGCGAGGCGGTCGCCGGCGATCCGGCCGATCTGCGCGCCGAGTACTATCTGGCGGAGGCCGACTTCCAGGCGGGACGCCTGCAGCAGGCGCTGGACCGGTGGATGAAGATGGCGACCGAGGCGCCGCCCGGCGCGCCCTATCTGACGGCCGTGACGGCGCGCGCGCGCGCGGCGGCCGGGGAGCTCGGCGTCGATGTCGCGGACCGCCTGCCGGCGCCGGCGCCGCTGGGCGGGTCCGCCGGGGCGTCTCCCGGCCCAACGCCCGGCCCGAGCCAGGAGGACGTGGCCGCCGCCCAGGCGATGAGCCCGGAGGAGCGCCAGGCCATGATCGAAGGCATGGTCGAGGGGCTGTCCGCCCGGCTGGCGGCGGAGCCGATGGACCTTGCCGGCTGGGAGCGCCTGATCCGCAGCTACATGGTCCTCGAGCGCCCGGAGGAGGCGCAGGCCGCCCTGGACCGGGCGCTCGGACACTTCGCGGCCGCGCCGGTCCCGACCGGGCGGCTCGCGGCGCTGGCCGGCGACCTTGGGCTCACGGCGCCCGAGGCGGCGCAGGCGCAGGCCCCGCGCGGGCCGAGCGCCGACGATGTCGCCGCCGCCCAGGGCATGACCGAGGCGCAACGCCGGACGATGATCCAAGGCATGGTCGAAGGGCTGGCGGCCCGACTTGAAGAGGCGCCGGACGATCTGCAGGGATGGACCATGCTGGGTCGCAGCTATCGCGTGCTCGGCCGATCTGAGGAGGCCTTGGCCGCCTTCGAGCGCGCAACCGCGCTCGATCCGGACAGCGTCGATCTGCTGATCGAGCGCGCCCGCGTCATGCGCGCCCTCGCCGGCGAACGTCAGACGCCGGAGACGGTCGCCCTGATGCGGCGCACGGCCGAGCTCGACCCCGACAATGTGGAGGCCAACTGGTTCCTCGGCCTCGATGCGCTGAAGGCCGGCGACCGGGAGGAGGCTGCGCGTCGGCTCAACCGCGCCGTCGCCTCCCTGCCGGAGGGCTCGCAGGCGCGCCGCGAGCTCTCGGCCGAGGTTGAGGGGCTGCTCGCCGAGTGACCGTCGGCGAACTGGCGGAGGCGCCGCTGACCCGACGGCGCGCCGTTTTCGGGGCCGTTAGGGGATTGCTAAGGATTGGCGCGGTACTCTCATGCTCTGAACGGTAGGGGACGCGGTCCTGGGAAGGGCGGCGCGATTGAGGGTGACGGGGATGAACAAGGCGGCTGCGCGCAAACTGTTTCGCATCGAACGGGCCGATCTGGATCGGCGCGCCGCCGAGGGCGGCGAGGGCGCGCCCCCGGGCGCCGGGGAGGATCTCGAGGCCGCGCGCCGACATGACGCGGTGATGGCGGCGCTCAAGGCCCTCGACGGCAAGCTCGACCGGCTGGGCGAGGGAGGGCCGCCGACGCCGGCCGGCGTCGACCCGGAGGCCTATCGGCGCCAGATCATCGAGGCGGAGACCCTGCGCAGCGAATTGCAGCAGCTCTCGGACGCCATCCAGCGCACCAAGGAGGAGATCCTGACATTGCGGCAGGCGCCGCAGGGCCGCGATCAGATCAGCACGGCGAGCGAGGCGCTGCGCGCCGTCGTCTCCGACACCGAGGCGGCGACCGACGGCATCATCGAGGCCGCCGAGGCGATCGAGGAGCTGGGCGGCCGAATCGCCGCCCAGACGAACGGCCCCCAGTCGAACGGCGCCGCCGCCGAACTGACCGAGGAGCTGGGCGAGCGCGTCACCCAGATCTTCGAGCACTGCAACTTCCAGGACATTACCGGCCAGCGGATCACGCGCGTCGTCCAGACCATGGAGTTCATCGACGAGCGGGTGGCCCGCATGATGGAGATCTGGGGCGGGGACGACGGCTTCGCCGGCGCCGAGGCGCCGCCGGTCGAGACGGCCCCGGTCGGCGAGGTGCTGGACGGCCCCTCCGCCGCGCCCGAGCAGAAGATCAGTCAGGAAGACATCGACAAGCTGTTCGACTGACCGGCGGGCCGGTCAGCCGCCCCGGCGCCCCGCCGCCCTGTTGCCCCGCCGCCCGAAACGACGAAACCCCCGGGTCTCCCCGGGGGTTTCGATGGTGGAGCTGAGGGGATTCGAACCCCTGACCTTCGCATTGCGAACGCGACGCTCTCCCAACTGAGCTACAGCCCCGTCCGATCCGTATCCGACCTGCCCTTATTCGGCTGTCGGCGGCGCGCGCCGGATCGCCGCCCGGATCGCCGCCCGGATCGCCGAGCGCGCGGAATATGTGGAGATCGGCGGCCCCTGTCAAGCGCGGAAGCGGCGGCGGCCCGCGGCCCCTTGGCCGCCCGCGCAGGGGCCCCTCGCGCGCCCTTGTCGCCGGGGGTCGGGGTGGCTACAGTCGCCCGGGTTTTCGCGCCGCACGGGCGATTGCGGGCCGGCGCGTCGGGCGAAGCGGCAAGGGTAGGGCGACAAAGCCGATGGACATGATTCTAAGGCCGTTGATCGAGGTCGTGCTGATCGCGCTCAACCTCTATGTCTGGGCGATCATCATCTCGGCGATCCTGAGCTGGCTGGTCGCCTTCAATGTGGTGAACACGTCGAACCGCTTCGTCTACATGGTCGGCGACTTCCTCTACCGCATCACCGAGCCCGCGCTGCGGCCGATCCGGCGTTTCCTGCCCAATCTCGGCGGCATCGACATCTCGCCCATCCTCTTGATCCTGCTGATCTTCCTGGCGCAGCGCATCCTGGCGCAGATGCTCTACAGCCTCTGATCGGGCGGCGCGGCGCACGGGACCGGCCCTGAGCCGCCCGGCGACGGCGCTCAGCGCGCCGAAAACGTCGCTCTGCGTCATCTCCGGCGCCGGCGGACGGCATAAGGTCGGGCGCATCGAGGCCGCTTCGGACGCGGCGGTCGGCGGCTCGACGCAGCATGGGACATGGAAGGCGGGACATGACGGCGGACATCATCGACGGCAAGGCGTTCGCAGCGGGCCTGCGGGAGCGGGTCGGCGGCGCGGTGGCGGCGCTGAAGCGCGACCATGGGCTCGCCCCGGGCCTCGCCGTGGTGCTGGTGGGCGAGGACCCGGCGAGCCAGGTCTATGTCCGCAACAAGGCCAAGCAGACCGTCGAAGCCGGCATGCAGAGCTTCGAGTTCCGTCTGCCCGCCGAAACCGACGAAGCGACGCTGCTCGCCAAGGTTCACGCGCTGAACGCCGACCCGGCGGTCCATGGGATCCTGGTCCAACTGCCGCTGCCCGACCAGATCGACGCGGACCAAGTCCTGGCCGCCATCGATCCGGACAAGGATGTGGACGGCTTCCATGTGGTGAATGTCGGGCGCCTCGCCACCGGCTCCCCCGGCGCCCTCGTGCCCTGCACGCCGCTCGGCTGCCTCCTGCTGCTGCGGGATCGGTTCGGGCCCGGCGGGCTCTCCGGCAAGAACGCGGTGGTGGTCGGCCGCTCCAACATCGTCGGCAAGCCGATGGCGCAGCTTCTGCTGCAGGAGAGCTGCACCGTGACCGTCGCGCATTCGCGCACCCAGGATTTGCCGGCCGTGTGCCGCGCCGCCGACATCCTGGTCGCCGCCGTCGGCCGGCCGCAGATGGTGCAGGCCGACTGGATCAAGCCCGGCGCAACCGTGATCGACGTCGGCATCAACCGCATCGCGAAGGAGGACGGCGGAACCCGGCTCGTCGGCGACGTGGACACGCAGGCGGCCAAGGCCGTCGCCGGCGCGATCACGCCGGTCCCCGGCGGCGTCGGCCCGATGACCATCGCCTGCCTGCTGCGCAACACCGTCACGGCCTGCTGCCGTCAGCACGGGGTTCCCGAACCGGCGATGTGAGCGGGCGCCGCGGCTTAGGCGCTGGTCTCGGACGCCGGCGCGGGCTTCCTCGACGCCGGCCAATTGACCAGCAGGATGCCGAGCGCCACCGGGGCGAGGCCGATCACGTCGCTGGCCGAGATCGGCTCGGACAGCACGATCCAGGCGATCAGCATGGCGATCCCGGGATTGAGGAAATGGAAGGCGCTGGCGGCCCCGGCGCCGGCGCGCCGGATCAGCGCGAACCACAGCAGCAGCGCCCCGAAGGTCATCACGATCGCGGTGTAGGCCTGGGTCCAGATCAGCGTCCAGCCCCAGGTGATCTCCGGCGCTTCGAGCGCCAGAGCGACCGGCAGCAGGACGACCGAGGCGGCGCCCGCCTGCACCGCGTTCATCGCCAGCGGGTCCGCCTCCGCCCCGCGCTTCTTGTAGAGCACCGTGCCGCAGGCGAGACAGAACATCCCCGCCGTCGCGATTCCGAGTCCGACGGGATCGTCGACCACGACGCCCTGACCCAGGCGGCTTCCCAGGATGTACCACGCGCCGCCCAGGCCAAGCGCGAGGCCCGCGAGCTTGCGCGGGGTCAACCGCTCGCCCAGGAGCGGCCAGGCCAGCGCGGCCGTCACCAGCGGCATCAGACTGGCGATCAGCGCCACCATGCTGGAGGAGACCGACTTGAAGGCGATGAAGGCGCAGCCGAGATAGGCGGCGTTGTTCAGGACGCCGAGCCAGACGGCCGTGCTCATGTCGCGCCGGTTGCCCGGCAGGCCGCGGCGCATCACCGCCAGCACGCCCCACATCAGGAAGAAGGCCAGCGCGAAGCGAATCACCAGGAACCAGAGCGGCGGGGCCGCCTGGATCGCGAACTTGCCCACCGTGAAGGCCGAACTCCACAGCGTGCAGAAGGCCAGCCCGAGGGCGAAGACCCGCCAGTCGAGACGCATCCGCCTCAGTCCCGCTTGAGCCGCATGCGCCACAGGCCCTTGAAATCGTCGGGATCGACCGCCTCGCCCTTGCGGACGATGTCGATCCGGCCTTGGCGGGCGAGATGGATCGCCTGCTGCTTCACCGCCTGGCGGTAGCGCTTGTAGAGATCGCGTCCGTCCTTCGGCTTGCGCTTCAGCTCGGCGAAGGCGCGGGCCGCATCGTCGGGCGTCAGCGTCTCATCCGGCTGAAGGGCCTGAAGGCGGTCGAGAATCACCGCCGCGACGGGATCGAGCGCGGCGTCCGCCGGGCCGCCGTCGGGTGGGTCGTCCTGCTGCATGGGTCGGTCGGTCCTATCGGAGCCCCGCGCCGCGCGGGCGGGGCCTTGGGCGCGCGGCGGGCACTATGGACGGGCCGCACCCGCATGTCCATATTGGCGCAAAGCGCCGGACCGGCGCGGCGACGAAACGGGGGAGAGGCCGGGTGACCTGGGCGTTCAACGAACTGCTGCTGGCGATGGCGACCTTCGTGAGCGGGCATTTCCTGCTCTCGAGCCTGCCGGTGCGGACCGCGCTGATCGAGCGCATCGGGGCCAACGCCCACCGCATCCTCTATTCGCTGTTCGCGATTGTGACCCTGGTCTGGTCGGTCAACGCCTACAATCGCGCGCCCTATCAGGAGCTCTGGCCCCCGATGACCGGGCTGCAGCACCTGCTGATGCTGCTGATGCTGCCGGCCTGCCTGCTGTTCGTGGCCGCGGTGACGACGCGCAATCCGACCGCCGTCGGCGGCGAGAAGCATCTGAAGGACCCGCATCCGGCGCGCGGCGTGCTGACGATCACGCGGCATCCCGGCCTTTGGGCCTTCCTGATCTGGTCGGTCGGGCATCTGCTGGTGAACGGCGATATCGCCAGCGTGGTCCTGTTCGGCGGGCTGGCGGCGCTGTCCGGCGCGGGCATGGCGCATATCGATTATCGCCGGCGGCTGCAGAACGGCTCCGATTGGGGGCCGGTCGCCTTGTCCACCAGCGCGATCCCCTTCCTGGCGGCGATCCAGGGCCGCACCAAGATCGACTGGGCGGGAATCGGCCTCGGGCGGGTGGCGCTGGGCCTCGCGCTCTATGCGGCGCTGGTGGTGTTCCACCAGTATCTGTCGGGGGTTCAGCTCGTCACGGTGTTCTGAGGCGCCGGCGCGGCGATCGGGTTAGGGCCGCAGCTTGTAGCCGCCCGGCTCGGTGACCAGGATCCGGGCGTTGGAGGGGTCGCTCTCGATCTTCTGACGCAGCCGGTAGACGTGCGTCTCCAGCGTATGGGTCGTGACGCCCGCATTGTAGCCCCACACCTCCCCCAGCAGCACGTCGCGCGAGATCGCCTTGCCGCCGGCGCGGTAGAGGTATTTCAGGATCGCGGTCTCCTTTTCGGTCAGCCGCACCTTGGCGCCGGTCGTCTCGTCCAGCAGCAGCTTGGCCGCGGGCCGGAAGCTGTAGGGACCGATGGTGAAGACCGCGTCCTCCGACTGCTCATGCTGGCGGAGCTGGGCCCGCAGCCGGGCCAGCAGCACGTTCAGCCGGAACGGCTTGGCGATGTAGTCGTTGGCCCCCGCGTCGAGACCGAGGATCGTGTCGCTGTCGGAATCATGCGCCGTCAGCATGATAATCGGGGATTTGACGCCGTTGCGCCGCAGGATGCGGCAGGCCTCGCGCCCATCCATGTCCGGCAGGCCGACATCGAGCAGCACGGCGTCGTAATGCGCGCCCTTCAGATGCTCGATCGCCTCCGACGCGGCGCCGAGTTCGGTCGTCTCGAACTCCTCATGCAACTGCAGCTGCTCGGCGAGCGCCCCGCGCAGGGCTTCGTCGTCGTCAACGATCAGGATCTTCTTGTCGCCCATCGCCCGCCTCCCCGCGCCGGTTCCGCCGCCAGACGCCGCCCGACCCGGCGCCGCGACCCGATAGAAACCGCAGGACGGCGGGGCCTGTCCACCCCAAAACGGCGCCCGGGCGACGCTGGCACGGTTCTTGATTCCCTCCTCCGCCGAGAGAGAGTGTGGAGAGGCCCCGCCATGACCGAGATCGCCGCCCTTCAGGTCGGACCGACGCCGAGCGGCCGCGCCGCGGCCTCCGCGCCGCCCCCCTGGTCGCTGATGGTCCCCGACGCGCGTCAGGGCGCGCTCAGCGACGCCGCCCGCGCAGCCGAGCGTCAGACCGCCCAGCGCGCCCCGGCGTCCGGCGAGCACGACCGGCCGCCCACAGCCCGCATCGACGCTCCTTTCGGCGCCGACGGGTTCAGCTTCACGGACATGTTGGACGTGATCAATCCGCTGCAGCATTTGCCCATCGTATCGACGATCTACCGGGAACTGACGGGCGACGAGATCTCCCCCGGCGCCCGGGTCGCGGGCGGGACGCTTTTCGGCGGGGCCGTCGGCCTGTTCGCCGGCGCCGCCAACGCCGCCATGGCGGAAAGCACCGGCAAGGACATGGGCGAGCACGCCCTCGCCTACCTGTTCGGCGAGGAGGACGCTCCGGCCGATCCCGGAACCGCGATCGCCGCCGCCCCGCCGGGCGAGGACGCCAACGCCGGGGAAGACGGGCCGCAAGCGGATGCGGACGCGCCGAGCGCCCCAGGCCCCCAAGTGGCGGCGCTCGGCGCGCCGCCGGCGCCCGCCGCGACGCCGCACGCGCCGCAACAGACCGCCTTCTTCCGCAGCCTGCAGCAGCCGAAGAGCCATGAAACGCCGGAGGGCGTGGCGGCCGGACCGGCGCAGGCGGCGGGCGACGATCGCCCGACCGCCCAGCAGGCGGCGCTGCAGGCGGGCCGCATCCGCGCGCACACCGGAACCGGCGTTCCGGACGGCGCGCCGGGCGGAATCGCCCCGACCGCCTTCCTGCCCGCCGCGCCAGCCGCACCCGCCGCGCGCCCCGGGCCTGAGAGCCGCGCGGGATCGCAGGAGCCGGCGGTCCGCGCGTCGTCGTCGGCGCAGGCGCCGCCGTCGCAAGCCGGCGGCGCGCCGGCCGGCCCGACGCGGCTGAGCCCCGCGGCGGCTCAAGCCCTGATGCGCCTGGCCGAGCAGAGCGCCGCGCCGACCGCGCCCGAGCCGGCGCCGAGCGATCCGGCCCCGTCTGCGCCGGGCGCGGCCGCGCCGGGGCCGACCGCCGACGCCGCTGCGCCGACGGCCGCCCCAACCCCGCAGGCCCCGCCGCTGGACCAGGTGCCGGAGGCGATGATGGCCGCGCTGAAGAAGTATGAGGCGCTCAAGCGCGGGGAGTGACCCGGCTTGGCGTCGATCGGGTCGGACGCTAGTGTCTCCGACGTGATGCGGATTTCAGTCACCGAGGACGGGCTGCGCGCCCCGGACGGCCGGCGCCTGCGCTGCGCGCTCGGGCGCGGCGGGATCGCGCGCGCGAAGCGCGAGGGCGACGGGGTCACCCCCGCCGGCGCCTGGCCGATGCGCCGCGTGCTCTATCGCGCCGACCGGCTGTCCCGACCGGAGACCGCGCTTCCCACAGCCCCCATCGCCGAGGATGACGGCTGGTGCGACGATCCGGCCGACGCCGCGTACAACCGCCCGATCAAGCGCCCCTATGCGGCCAGCCATGAGGCGATGTGGCGGGAGGACGGGCTTTACGACGTCGTGGTCGTGCTCGGCCACAATGACGACCCGCCGGCTCCCGGCGCCGGCAGCGCCATCTTCCTGCATGTCGCGCGGCCCGACTACGGCCCGACCGAGGGCTGCGTCGCCCTCGCCCTGCCGGATTTGCTGGATCTTCTGAAGCGCTGCGGGCCGGAGACGGCCCTGGCGGTCGAGGCGGCTCAGCCGCCCGAATAGTCGCGCGCGCCGAAGATCGCCGAGCCGACGCGGACGTGCGTCGCGCCGAACTGCACGGCGATCTCGTAGTCCGCGCTCATCCCCATGCTGAGCGCGTCGACGCCGTTGCGGGCCGCGATCTTGGCGAGCAGGGCGAAATGCGGGCTCGGCTCCTCGTCGGCCGGCGGGATGCACATCAGGCCCGCGATCTCCAGGCCGTGCGCGTCCCGACAGCGGGCGATGAAGCCGTCGGCCTCGGCCGGGAGGACGCCGGCCTTCTGCGGCTCCTCGCCAGTGTTGATCTGGACGAAGAGGTCGGGCCGACGGTCCTGGTCGGCCATCTCGGCCGCGATGCGCCGGGCGATCTTGTCCCGATCGACGGTCTGGATCGCGTCGAACAGCGCGACCGCCTCCTTGACCTTGTTGGACTGCAGGGGCCCGATCAGATGCAGGCGCAGATCGGGATAGTCGGCGCGCAGGCCGGGCCACTTGCCCGCGGCCTCCTGCACCTTGTTCTCGCCGAAGACGCGATGGCCGGCCGCCAGCACGGGCCGGATCGCCTCGGCCGGGAAGGTCTTGCTGACCGCGATCAGCGACACGGCCTCCGGGTCCCGGCCGGCCGCGCGGGCGGCCTCCGCGACGGCGGCGCGCACGGCGGCGAGACGCCCGACGGCGTCGGTTTCGGAAGCGGCGGTCGACATGGGCGCGAGAGTGCGACGCCGCCGCCCTTCTGGCAAGCCGTCCGGGCAGGCCGGACGCCACGGCGGCGTTGCCAGCGCGCGCGGCCCTCGGCATAGTCGCCCCGATCATGGCTCCGCCCCGTATGACCAGCGCGCTCGGCCAGCAGCTTCAGGCCGCGTTCCAGCTTCACGCGCAAGGCCGCACGGCCGAGGCGGAGGCGGCGGCGCGCCGGATCTTGAAGATCGCGCCGAAGGAGCCCAACGCGCTCTATCTCCTGGGCGTTCTCGCCCATCAGGCCGGCGACGCGAAGGCCGCCGCCCAGCATTTCGAGAAGAGCTACAAGGCGGACCGCAACAGCGTCGCGGCGCTGGCGGGCCTGGGCATCGTGCGCCTGGATCAGCAGCGCTACGGCGAGGCCAGGGGGTTGTTCGAGAAGGCGCTCGCCCTGCAGCCGGGCGACCCGTCGCTGTTGAACAATCTGGGGCTGGCGCACAAGGGCGGCGGCGCTTTGCAGGCCGCAGCGCAGAGCTTCCGCGCGGCCGTCGCGGCCAACCCGGGCTACAGCACGGCGGTCGCCAATTATGCGGACGCGCTGCGCGGACTCGGGCGCGACGCGGAGGCGGAGCGGGCGCTGCGCGACGCGCTGCGCCGGGCCCCGGAAGACGGCGCCCTGAACGCCGGACTGGGCGGATTGCTTGCGACCGCGGGCGATATGGACCGCGCGCTCCAGCACCTGGAGGTCGCTTATCGCGCGCTTGCGGGGCGCGTCGATCCGGACATCCATCGCAACTATGCGAACGTCCTGATCTACAAGGGTCGGCTTGATGAGGCGGAAGCGGTGCTGCGCGATGCGGTTGCGGCCCATCCCGACGAGGCGCTCACGCTGGTCGATCTTGCCGACTTGCTCCACAGCAGGGGAGATTCCACGCGCAGGGAGGAGGCGCAAGCTCTCTATCGCCGGGCCGCGGAGGTCGGCGTCGCGCTGGCCAAGCCGTCGCCGATGGCGCTTCACCGCACGGCGGCGGCGCTTGAACGGCTGGGGCGGCATGGGGAGTCGTTCCGATTCCAGACGCGCGCGCAATCCGCGTGGCGCGAGGCGGCCGAACGGCTCGGAAAACGCTACGACCGCGCGGCGATGGAGCGGGAGGCCGCAGAGATTCAGGCCGTCTTCGAGCGCACGCCGAAACAGGAGTCACGGCTCGCCGACCGGCGCCTGCTGTCGAATAAGCCGATCTTCATCGTCGGCATGCCGCGCAGCGGCACGACCCTGGCCGAACAGATCCTCGCCAGCCATCCGGCCGTCACCGGCGCCGGCGAATTGCCGACGATCCCCGCTCTGGTCCAGCGGCTGCAAGAGGCGACCGGGCGCCCTTGGCCCGAGGCGGCGGCGCATATGACGCCGCACCTGGCGGACGAGCTGGCGGAGGGCTACCTGGCGGCGCTTCCCGCAGAGGCCGCAGATACGCCCTACTGCACGGACAAGCTGCCGCCCAATTTCTGGTATGTCGGCTTCATCCGGCGGCTGTTTCCGGGCGCGCGCATCCTGCATACGCTGCGGCATCCGCTCGATGTCGGGCTGTCGATCTTCAGCCAGAGATTCGGCCACGACCTCTTGTACGACCACGATCTCGAAGACATCGGCCATTATTACCGGCTCTATTGGGACCTGATCAATTTCTGGCGGCGCTGGGACCCCGGCGTCGAAACCCTCGTCTATGAGGAGATGGTCGCCGATCAGGCGGGCGAGACGCGCCGGCTCCTCGAGCGTCTGGGCCTGCCCTGGGACGAGCGCGTGCTGGCCTTCCACGAGACCGAGCGCGACGTCGTGACCGCGAGCTACCTGCAGGTGCGCCAACCGATCTACCGCGGGTCCGTGCAGAAATGGCGCCGCTATGAGGCGGAGCTGCAGCCGCTTGCCGACGCGCTCGGCGGCCTGGCGGACTACGAGGCGACGCTGGCCGGGCTCAATCGCTGACCGCCCGGCTCGGGCTCACCGGAAGGGCGGCCCGACGATCCAGGTGACGATCGCGCTGCGCGTCCCCTTGGTCACCGGCGCGACCCGATGGATATGGGTCGCCGGGAAGGTGATCAGGGACCCTTTTTCGCGCGGCGCGCGGACCGGAATGCCGGTCATGTTGATCTCGAGATCGCCGCCCTCATAGGCGTCGCCGTCGCTGAGCTGGAAGGTGATGGCGAGCTTGCGCCGCGGCCGGCCCGGGTTGTTGGCGTCGATGTGCCAGTTGTAGTGGCCCTTCTCCTCGCCCTTGTAGGTGACGTGATACATGGGCTCGTCCATGCCGGTGATGTCGAACTGGAAATGCAGCGCGTTCAGCTGCGCCACCGCATGCAGGACGCGCTGGTAGATCCAGTTCGTGTCCGGCCCCGGCATCAGATGACGCACGTGCGAGACATTGCCTTCCGGGTCCACCTTGCTGTCGGGTCCGACGGTCACCGGCCGGCTGGGGAGGGCGAAGGCGATCTCGTTGATCCGGTCGACCTCCTCGGGTTTGAAGAAGTCGGCGCGGCTGGCGAAGGCCTCCGGCAGGGCCGAGGGGATCGGCGGCAGCGGCGGAACGGCGATGTGGAAGATCATGGCGGCGGGCCCCCCCGGGGTGCGGTCTTGTGCGGTCTTGTGCGGTCTCGTGCGCCGCGCGCCCTTTATTTACAATCCGGGCGCCGGTAAAGGAACCCTTGCGGCCGTCGCCGGCCGCGCGGAGCCGAGACCATGGGAGGATGCGCCGGGGATGAGCGAGAGCAGCAAGTCGAACCCGACCGACGGCGCGCCGGCGCGTTTCGCCGAGGTGCTGGCGCCGATGACGCCGGAAACCTTCTTCGCCGACTATTACGACAAGCAGCCGGTCCATATCCCCGGCGATCCGGGCAAGTTCGCGCGCGTCATGAACTGGGGCGTGCTCAACCAACTGCTCGACATGACGGCGATCTGGGGCTCGGCCTCGCTGCTGCTGGTGATGGACGGAGAGATCCTGCCGGCCGGCGCCTATTGCGTCGACGCCCAGAACCGCGACGGGGCGACGGTCAAGCAGCCCGACGCCGCCAAGGTGATGGATCTGCTGCGGCGCGGCGCGTCGCTGGTGGCGAACGATATCGACACCCTGACCCCGGAGCTGCGCGCGATCGCCGACGCGATGGAAGACGGCTTCTGCGGCAAGGCGCAAAGCAATCTCTACTGTTCCTGGCGCCAACGGCAGGCCTTCACCAGCCATTTCGACACCCATGACGTCTTCGCCCTGCACATGGAGGGGGAAAAAGTCTGGCGGCTCTACCAGAACCGGGAGCCGCACCCGATCCGCCACGCCCGGTTCACCAGCTTCACCAAGGCCGAGCAGGAACAACGCCGCGGCCCCCTGATGCAGGAAGTCCGGATGACGCCGGGCGATGTGCTCTACATCCCGCGCGGCTGGTACCACGACGCGCTGGCGGCGACGGGCGGCGTGATCCATCTGGCCTTCGGCATGACCGGGGTGATCGGCCTCGATCTGATCGGGGCGCTCTCGGACGCGGTGGTGGCCGACGAGACGTTCCGGCTCAACTTCCCGCGCCCGGAGGAGGGGCGCGACGCCCTCGCGGCGCATATCCGCGATCTGGGCCGGCGGCTTCAGGCGATCTGCGAGAACGACGGCTTCGTCGACGCCTTCGCGTCCTACCAGCAGAGCTTCCGCTATCAGCGCGGCGGCTTCGACCTGCCGATCGAGGCGGCGGAGAAGCGCTTCCGGCGCACCGGCGACGGCTTCAAGGTGGTGCAGAAGGACGGGCGCTTCGCCCTGGCCGGTCCGCAAGGCCTGGCGCCCTTGCCCCCGGGGGCGGAGCAGCCGGTCGCCTGGATGATCGGCCGGCCGCGTTTCGCGCGCGGCGACGCGCTGGACGCGCTGCCGACGATCCCGGCGGTGGAGTTCGACCGCTTGACGGCCCAACTCGTCGCGATGGGCGTTCTCGCCCCTGAGGAGTGAGCCGCCTAGGGAGGCGCCCAGAAAGAGGCGCCCAGGGCGAGGGCCAGGGCGAGGGCCAGGGCGGGGGCCAGGGCGGCGCCCAGGGCGAGGTCCAGACCGAGGTTCAGGGCGACGCCCGCCGCCGAAACGCCAAGGAATCCGGCCGCTTCCGGGATGTTGCAATCTTGCCACAGCAGCGCGGGAATGTCGTGTGGCTTCCGACAATCCCGTTGCGCGGCGCGCGCGCCCTATGGTTCAACAGACTCACGTTTTGGGGGCAGTCTCTCCAACGCTCGGCATCGCTACTCTCGCTGGCGTGATACGGGCCCTGAAACGATCGAACTGGCGGTTGGCTTTCACGGGTCCGCACCGGACTCCAGAAACCGATCGCCTTCTGGGTCTGAATCAACATCGGCCTGATGAATTTGGAGGATCGAATGAAAAAGTCTCTTCTGGGTGCGTCCGCCCTCGTCGGCGCCGCTTCCTTCGCTGCGGCCCCCGCGATGGCCGAAGCGCCGGAGATCAGCTTCTCGGGCGCCCTCGCCTATGAGATGGTGATCCACGACGGCGACGTCGACGCCGGCGGCACGGGCATCAACATCACCGGTAACGAACAGCAGTCCGAGCTCGTCTGGGAGGCCACCGGCACCGCCGACAACGGTCTCGAGTACGGCGCGAACGCCCAGTGGCGTTGGCAGCGTAACTCGGCCGGCGCCGACCGCTCGGGCGGCGACTTCGACGAGTCGTGGATCGACTTCTCGGGCTCGTTCGGCCGCGTCTATCTGGGCGCCGAGGACGGCGTCTCCGACCTCGTCGCCGGCACCTCGGGCCACTCGGTCCAGGTCGGCACCTGGGGCACGGACGGCAACAACGCGCTGCGCCACGCCAACACCGCCGGCGCCGCCAACGCCACGCTGCACTACTACCAGTCGCACGCGGGCATGACGGGCGACGCCAACAAGATCGGCTACGTCACCCCGTCCTTCTCGGGCTTCCAGGCCGGCATTTCCTTCATGCCGGACGGCACCTCGCAGCAGCAGGGCCCGGCCAACAACGGCGCGGCGCAGAACGTCTTCGACTTCGCGGCGGGCTATAGCGGCACGTTCGGCGACGTCAGCGTTGCGATCGACGGCTCGTACGGCATCGGCGAGGACAACACCGCCATCGCCAACGCCGCCAACGAGATCGGCAGCGAGGACATCGCGGCCTACATGATCGGCGGCATGGTCGGCTTCGCCGGCTTCAACGTCGCCGCCGCCTACCTGGACAACGACGACTCCGGCTGCGCCGACAACGCCCCGAACTGCGATGCGGGCGACGGCTGGAACATCGGCGCGGGCTACAGCTTCGGCTCGGTCGGCGTGTCGGCGATGTATCAGGAAGCCGAGAACGATCCTGACGGCAACGGCTTCAACGACGAGTCGGAGATCTTCCACGCGGGCGTGAACTTCACGATCGCCGAGGGTCTGTCGGCCCACGCGAACTACTACGCGATGTCGTTCGACAACGAGGCCGGATCGGCCGCGGCGACGAACAACGACGCGGACGTTCTGATCCTGGGTTCGCGGATCACCTTCTAATCCTCTGATTAGAAGTCTCGTTCGGGAAGGGGCGGCGCGCTTGCGCCGCCCCTTTTCCTTGGCCGTCGCCCGGCGCGCCCGGTCCGGAGCGCCGAACGAGATTGCCGCGTTAGACCGCGTGCGCTAAACCTGCGCTGGACGGAGGGGTCGATTGAGACCGGGCGCAGGAAGACGAGAGACAATGGCGAGCGACAGATCAGGCGGACGGACGGCGGCGATCCTGGCGGCGACGCTCCTCCTGGGCGCTTGCAGCGGGCTCAGCCCCGACCCGGGGAGCACGGATCCCAAGCCCGACGCGCTGGAGCGCGCGCGCGCCCAGCAGGGCAGCATCTTCGGCGGGTCGATCAGTTTCGGCGGCGACGACGAACCGACGTCGGGCGGCGGCTCCGGCGTGGCCGTGAACAGCTATCTCTGGCGCGCCTCGCTGGACACCATCAGTTTCTTCCCGATGGCCCAGGTCGACGCCTTCGGCGGCGTCATCATCACCGAATGGTACGCCCTGCCCGAGGCGCCGGACGAACGCTACAAAGTCAACGTCTACATCCTGGGCCGGGAGCTTCGGGCGGACGGCGTCCGGGTCGCCGCCTTCCGGCAGCTGCGCGGCGCCGACGGGAGTTGGCGCGACGCGCCGGTGGCGGAAGACACGGCGGCCAAGCTGGAGAACGCCATCCTGACCCGCGCGCGCCAGATGCGCATCAAGACCCGCGCGCAACTCGGCGACTAGCGCGGCGCGAAGGCCTCCCCGACGGCGGGCCGCTCCGCCGACGTCGCATCGCCGATCGATCTGAAGAGCAGACAATGAGCCGTTACGATTTCCGGGTGGTCGAGCCCCATTGGCGCAAGATCTGGGACGAAATGGACGCCTTCCGCGCGACCGAGGACCCGGCGCGCGACAAGTACTATGTGCTTGAGATGTTTCCCTATCCGTCGGGACGGATCCATATGGGGCATGTGCGCAACTACGCGCTGGGCGATGTCGTCGCGCGCTTCAAGAAGGCGCGCGGCTTCAATGTGCTGCATCCGATGGGGTGGGACGCCTTCGGCCTGCCGGCGGAGAACGCGGCGATCGAGAACAAGCGGCCGCCGGCCGAGTGGACGCGCGAGAACATCGCCGCCATGCGCGATCAGTTGAAGGGCCTCGGCCTCTCGATCGACTGGAGCCGGGAAATCGCGACCTGCGAGCCCGAATATTATCGCCACGAACAGAAGATGTTCCTGGACTTCCTCAAGGCCGGCCTCGCCTATCGCAAGGAAAGCTGGGTCAACTGGGACCCGGTCGATCAGACCGTTCTGGCCAACGAGCAGGTGATCGACGGCAAGGGCTGGCGCACCGGCGCGCCGGTCGAGAAGCGCCGGCTGGCGCAATGGAACCTGAAGATCACCCGGTACGCCGACGAGCTGCTTGAGGCGTTGGACAGGCTCGAGCGGTGGCCGGACAAGGTCCGCCTGATGCAGCGCAACTGGATCGGCAAGTCGACGGGCGCGCGGGTGCGCTTCGAACTCGCCGAGCGCGATGAGGCCGTCGAGGTCTTCACGACCCGGCCGGACACGCTCTACGGCATGTCCTTCCTGGCGCTGGCCCCGAACCATCCCTTGACCGAGCGGCTGGCGGCGGACGACCCGGCCTTGGCCGACTTCGTGGCCGAATGCAACCGCCTCGGCACCAGCGAGGAGGCGATCGAACGGGCGGAGAAGCGCGGCTACGACACCGGCCTGGAGGCGATCCATCCCTTCACCGGGGCGCGCTTCAAGGTGTTCGCCGCCAATTTCGTGCTGATGGAGTACGGGACGGGCGCGATCTTCGGCTGTCCGGCGCACGATCAACGGGACCTGGACTTCGCCCGGAAGTACGGGCTGGACGTCACGCCGGTCGTCGCCCCGGCGGACGCCGATTCCGCCGACTTCGCGATCGGCGACGAGGCCTATGTCGGCCCGGGCCGCCTGATCAATTCCGACTTTCTGGACGGGCTGTCGGTGGAGGACGCCAAGCAAGCGGTCGTCACGCGCCTGGAGTCGGACGGCGCCGGAACGGGCGCCGTCACCTATCGCCTGCGCGATTGGGGCGTCTCCCGCCAGCGCTATTGGGGCTGTCCGATTCCGGTGATCCATTGTCCGGCGTGCGGCGTCGTGCCGGCGCGGGAAGAGGATCTGCCGGTGACGCTGCCGGAAGACGTCAGCTTCGAAAAACCGGGCAACCCGCTGGACCATCACCCGACTTGGAAGCATGTCGCCTGCCCCGAGTGCGGAGAGCCGGCGGAGCGCGAGACGGACACCTTCGACACCTTCTTCGAAAGCTCCTGGTATTTCGCGCGCTATTGCGATCCGCAGAATGAGCGTTTGGGTTTCGATCAGGACAAGGCGGGCTATTGGCTGCCGGTCGACCAGTATATTGGCGGGATCGAGCATGCGGTGCTGCATCTTCTCTATTCGCGGTTCTTCACCCGGGCCTTGAAGGATTGCGGCTATCTCGACGTCGAGGAGCCCTTCGCGGGTCTGTTCACCCAAGGCATGGTCTGTCACGAGACCTTCCGCGACCAGGACGGCAAATGGCTGTTCCCGAGCGAGGTGAACCGCACCGGAGAGGGGGCGTCCCGGGTCTCCGACGGCGCGCCGGTTGAAGTCGGCCGCTCGGAGAAGATGTCGAAGTCGCGCAAGAACGTGGTGGACCCCGTCGATATCGTGGAGACCTACGGGGCGGACACCGCGCGCCTTTTCATGCTGTCCGACAGCCCGCCGGAGCGCGATCTGGAATGGACGGAAGCCGGCGTCGAGGGCGCCTGGCGCTATGTGAACCGCCTGTGGCGCGCCGTTGCGGATGAGGCCGACGGCCCGCTCGCCCTGCAGGGCGCGCCGCGCCCCGAAACGGTCGGCGAGAGCGCGGCCGCCGTGGAGCGCGCGGTGCACAAGACCATCGACGGCGTCACCGGCGACCTGGAGCGGTTTCATTTCAACCGGGCGATCGCCAGGATCCGCGAATTGTCCAACGCGGTCCAGGAGCTGGACGGCGAGGCGGCCGACGTCGTCTGGGCGCGCCGCCTGGGATGGGAGACGGTGGTCCGTCTCTTGAACCCCATGACGCCGCACCTGACGGAAGAGCTCTGGCGCCGCCTGGGCCACCCGACGCCCCTGGTCGCGCTTGAGTGGCCGGCCGCCGACCCGGCCTTGTTGGTCGAAGACAGCGTGACCGTCGCCATCCAGGTGAACGGCAAGCTGCGCGCGACCATCGATCTGCCGCGCGACGCCGCCCGGGAAGACGCGGAGGCCGCCGCCTTGGCCCAGGAAAACGTTCAACGCGCGCTCGACGGCAAGGATCCGCGCAAGGTGATCGTGGTCCCGAACCGCATCGTGAATGTGGTGATCTAGAGCAGGGGACGCGAGGCCGATGACCGCAGTCAAGTCGCCGAGACCCGCAAAACGCTTGGACCGCGGCCCGACGAGCCCGGCCCGGCGTCGGCTTGTGCTGCTGGGCGCGGCGGCAAGTCTGGCCGCGCTTTCGGCGTGCGGCTTCCAGCCGGCCTACACGCCGCAGCGCACGGCGGCCGGCGGCGTGATGACGCCGATGGCGGACCTGCAGGCGATCGAGGTGGTTCCGATCGCCGAGCGGCGGGGTCAGATCCTGCACAATCTCCTGCTCGACCGGCTCAATCCGCGAGGGCGGCCCCAACAACCGCTTTACCGCCTGACCACAGGCGTCGCCGTTTCGGTGCAGGGGCTCGGGGTGCTGGCGGACGCGACCTCCAGCCGGTCACGGGTCGTCGTCACGGCGACTTCTACGCTGAGCGGCGCCGGCGATCCCCAGGTCTTCGAGGCGCGCGCCGTCAGCAGCTTCAATACGACGGAATCCGACTACGCCACTCTGGTGGCCGAAGACGAGGCGATCGAGCGGGCGCTGCGCACGATCGCGGATCAGTTGATGCTGGAAATCGCCGCCTTCTTCCGCAAGGCGCGCGCGCGGCAGACGGGGTGACCGGAGGTCCGGGTCGATGAAACTGGCGCCGCGCCAGATCGAGGGTTTCTTGAAGGCCCCGCCGCCTGAGTTGCGCGCGGCCCTGATCTTCGGCGAGGACGCCGGACTGGTGCGCGAACGAGCCGACGCCTTGGCGCGCACCGTGGTTCCGACGCTGGACGATCCGTTCCTCGTGTCCGATCTGTCCGCCGATCAGCTTCAGGAGACGCCGGCGCGCCTCGCGGAGGAGGCGGCGGCGCTCGCGATGACAGGCGGCCGGCGCGTCGTCCTGGTTCGGGACGCCAGCGATAAGCTGTTGAAATGTTTTGAGGAATTTCTATCGGGCCCGGTAGGAGACGCGCTCATCGTCGCCTGGGGCGGCGAGCTTCCGGCGCGCTCGAAGCTGCGTAAGCTGTTCGAAGGCGCCGACCAGCGCGCGGCGGCGCTGCCGTGCTATCTCGATGACGAAGGGGCGCTTGCCGGGCTGATCGAGACGCGGATGCGCGCGGACCGGATCACGCTCGAGGGCGACGCGCAGCGCTATCTGGTCGACCATCTCGGGGCGGATCGCGCCTTGAGCCGGGCGGAGATCGACAAGCTCGCACTCTATGCCGGCCCGGGCGGTCGGCTGACCCTGGAGGACGTCACCGCGGCGATCGGCGACAGCGCGGCGACGGCGCTGGACGATGTGATCCACGCCGCGTGCGACGGCGAGGCGGCGGCGCTCGACCGCGCGGTGGAGGAAGGCTTCGCGGTCGGCTTGCATCCGGTGCCCATGCTGCGCCAGACCACCGCGCATGTGGTGCGTCTGCGCCTGCTTCGCGGCGAAGTCGACAGTGGGCGGGACGCCCTCGGCGCGGTGAAGGCCGCGCGCCCGCCGATCTTCTGGAAGCACCAGGACCGGGTGGCGCGGCAGGTTCGGAGCTTCGACGCCGGGGCGCTGGCCGACGCGTTGGCGTTGCTGCTCGACGCGGAAGCCCAGTGCAAGACGAGCGGCGCGCCCGATCGGCTGACCGCGAGCCGGGCGCTGCACCAGATCGCAGCCTTGGCCCGGCGCGGACGCGCAGCCGCGCGGCGCTGAGGCGCCGTCGGCGCTTACATTTCCGTGTCGGCCGAGGCCGGTGCGACACGCGCGCTCAGGCGGTCGGCGACCTCGTCGAGCTGGTCGAGATCGCTGAAATGCACGGTGATCCGCCCGGCCTCGCCGGCGTCGCCCTTGATGTCGATTTCCACCTTCAGGCCAAGGGTGTCGCCGAGGCGCTGTTCGAGCGCGCGGGTGTCCGGATCCTTGTCCCCGATGGCCCGTTTCAGCTTCTTCAGCCCGCTCTGCGGCTTGGCGTCCTGGACCAGCTTCTCGGTCTGGCGAACGTTGAGGCCCTTCTTGACGACCTGGTGGGCCAGGGCTACCGGATCGGCCGCGCCGAGCAGCGCGCGGGCGTGTCCGGCGGACAGCAGGCCGTCGTCCAGCATGCTCTTCACCTCTTCGGGCAATCCTAGCAGGCGGAGCATGTTGGCGATGTGGCTGCGGCTCTTGCCGATCGCCTTGGCGAGCGCCTCCTGGCTATGCCCGAACTCGTCCATCAGGCGCTGATAGCCTTCCGCCTCTTCAAGCGCGGTGAGGTCTTCGCGATGGATGTTCTCGATCAGCGCGATCTCGAGCGCGTCGGCGTCGCTCAGCTCCTTGATCAGGACCGGCGCTTCGTGGAGCTGCGCGCGTTGGGCGGCGCGCCAGCGGCGCTCTCCGGCGACGATCTGATAGCCGTTGGCCTGCGCGGGGTCGCGCCGCACGAGGAGCGGCTGCAGCACGCCCTGGCTCTTGATCGAGTCCACAAGCCCGTCGATCGCGGCGTCGTCGAAGCGCTTGCGCGGCTGGTTCGGGTTCGGGCGGATCAGCTCGATGGGGACGAGTTTCGAGGCGCGCGGGCCCGCGGCCAACGCGTCGTCGCCGACGACCGCCGCGGCCTCGTCCGCGTCGAAGCCGGTGCGGTCCGTCTGATCCTCTCCATAGCCGCCGCCGGCGTCGCCGAACAGGGCGTCGAGGCCCCGGCCGAGGCCGCGCTTCTTTGTTTTTTCCGTCTTCTCCGCCGCCATCACGCCGGGACCCTCCCTTCGCGCTTGAGCACTTCGCCCGCCAGGTGGATGTACGCCTGGGAGCCGCGGCAGGCCATATCGTAAAGCAGCACGGGCTTGCCGAAACTCGGCGCCTCGGACACGCGGACATTGCGCGGGATCATGGTGCGATAGACCTTCTCCCCGAAATGCGCCCGCACGTCCGCCGCCACCTGGTCGGACAGATTGTTGCGCTTGTCGTACATCGTCAGCACGACGCCCTGGATGTCGAGCCGCGGGTTGAAGGCGCGCTTCACCCGCTCGATGGTTCGCACCAGATGGCTCAGCCCCTCCAGCGCATAGAATTCGCACTGCAGCGGCACCAGCACCGCGTCGGCCGCCACCAACGCGTTCAGGGTCGTCAGGCCCAAGGCGGGCGGGCAGTCGATCAGGACGTAGTCGAACCGGCCGGTCAGGCCGCCGAGCGCGTCCTTCAACCGGAACTCGCGCCGATCCATGTCGACCAGTTCGATTTCCGCGCCGGCCAGATCCACCGCGCTCGCGACCAGGGAGAGATTGGGGATCGCCGTCGGGATCGCCGCGTCGCCCGCCTTGGCGCGCCCGACGAAGAGATCGTAGGACGTCACGCTGCGCGCGCTGCGGTCGATCCCGAGGCCCGTGGAGGCGTTGCCCTGGGAATCGATGTCGATGATCAGCACGCGCTTGTCGCAGGCCGCAAGCGCGGTGGCCAGGTTGATGGCAGTGGTGGTCTTGCCGACGCCGCCCTTCTGATTGGCGACGGCGATGATGCGCGGGGCGCCGTCAGCCTTCGGCCGGGTCATCGAGGCGGGGATCTGAGCGAACATGGGCGCCGTCCTCTTCAGAGGTCCCCGGGACCGACTCCCGGGGCGCGAAATCGTCGATCAGCAGGATCGCGCCCTCGGAGTCAGTGCAGGATGGCGCGATTCGGTATTCTATATACCATGCCGATTTCGCTTCGGTCAATTCGTCTTTAAGCCTTCTTCCTTTCAAGAAGACGCAAGGTGTGCCCGCGCCGCATAGGCGCTGCACATGGTTCAAGAGAAGATCGACCGGGGCGAGGGCGCGCGCCGTCACGACGTCCGCCGCGATCGGGGGAAGCGCTTCGATGCGCTGTGCGGCGACCTGCACCTTATCGGAAAGCGTCATGACGCGCGCGGCCTCGCGCAAGAAGGCCGCCTTGCGCTGATCCGCCTCGACCAGATGAACCGTGTCCAAGGGCGGCGTCCGATCGCGACCCAGCGCCGCCAGCACCAGCCCGGGAAAGCCTCCGCCGCTGCCCAGATCGACCACGCGAGAGGCCGATTCCGGCAGGAGAGGGAGGAGCTGGGCCGAATCCAGCATGTGCCGGCGCCACAGATCGGGCAGGGTCTTGGGGCCGACAAGATTGATGCGCCGCTGCCAACGGCGCAACAGCGCCGCGTAGGCGGTCAGGCGGGTCGTTGTTTCACGTGAAACGCCTGTGTATTGACGGAAGCCTTCGGCGTCCCTGACGGCGTCCGCCCCATCACGCCGCATCCGCGGACCCCGAGGTTTCAGCGTTAACGCGCCGTTTCGCGTAGCGCAGAAGCGCCACCACCGCCGCCGGCGTCACGCCCGGCAGGCGGGCCGCGGCGCCCAGCGTCCGGGGTCGCGCCCGCTCCAACCGTTGCCGCATTTCCGCCGACAGGCCGCCGATTGCGCCATAGTCCAGATCGGCCGCCAACGCCAAGGCCTCATCTCGGCGATAGGCGCGGATGTCCGCATCCTGCCGCGCCAAGTACCCTTTGTAGAGCGCGTCGATTTCGATCTGCCGCGCGATCCCGGCGGGAATCTCCGCGAGCTCGGGCCAGATCGGCGTCAGCCGCGCCATGTCGATCTCCGGGTAGGCGAGGAGATCCGGCACGCTGCGAACCACCCCATCCTGATTGACCGGCAAGCCGTGTCCAAGCAAGACCGTGGGGCTCGCGGACAGGGATTGGACCTGGCGCCGCGCGGCCGCCAGCGCCGCTTTCTTTTCCGCCCAAGCGGCTCGACGGACCGGGCCGACGCAGCCGGCTTCGATCCCCCGATCGGTCAGACGCTGGTCCGCATTGTCGGCCCGCAGGCGCAAGCGATACTCGGCGCGCGAGGTGAACATCCGATAGGGCTCATCCGCGCCGCGGGTCGTCAGATCGTCGATCAGAACCCCGATATAGGCCTCCGCGCGATCGAGCAGGAACGGCTCTGCCCCGCCCGCCGCGCACGCAGCATTCACGCCGGCCATCAGGCCCTGGGCCGCCGCCTCCTCATACCCGGTCGTGCCATTGATCTGGCCGGCGAGATACAGGCCGGGCAGGCGGCGCGTCTCAAGCGTCGGATGCAGCTCGCGCGGATCGACGTGGTCGTACTCGATCGCATAGCCCGGCTGGAGCATCACCGCGCGTTCGAGACCCGGGATGGTGCGAAGCATGTCGAGCTGCACGTCCGCCGGAAGGGAGTTCGAAATCCCGTTCGGATAGACCGTCGGATCGTCCAGACCCTCCGGCTCCAAGAAAATCTGATGGCGCGGCTTGTCCGCGAACTTCACGACCTTGTCTTCGATCGACGGGCAATAGCGAGGTCCGACGCCCTCAATCCGGCCGCCATACATCGCGGACCGGCCCAGATTGTCGCGGATCACCGCGTGGGTCTCCGGCGTCGTATAGGTGATCGCGCAGTCGATCTGCGGGGTCTCGATCCGGGCGGTGAGCGCGGAGAAGGGTTCCGGGGCCGCATCGGCGGGTTGGCGCTCCAACCCGTCATAGGCGATCGTTCGGCCGTCGAGACGCGGCGGCGTGCCGGTCTTGAGCCGACCGAGCGTGAAGCCGGCCCGGTCCAGCGTTTCGGACAGGCCGAGGCTGGGGGCGTCGCCGACGCGGCCCGCCGGGATCCGCTCCGCCCCACGGTGGATCACGCCGCGGAGAAAGGTCCCGGTGGTGAGTACGACGGCGCCGGCCCGGAGAGCTTCGCCCCCGCCGGTCACGACGCCGACGCACCGGCCGGCGGCGTCGAGGCTCAGATCCTCGACCGCCGCCTCAAGGATCGAGAGACCCGGCTGATCCGCGAGAAGCTCCTGAATGGCCGTCCGATAGAGCGCGCGGTCGGCCTGGGTTCGCGGCCCCTGAACGGCCGGGCCCTTGCTGCGGTTCAGCAGCCTGAATTGGATGCCGGCCCGGTCCGCCGCGCGCGCCATGACGCCGTCCAGCGCGTCGATCTCGCGCACCAGGTGACCTTTGCCCAACCCGCCGATCGCCGGGTTGCAGGACATGACGCCGATGCTGACCCGCTTATGGGTGACCAGCAGGGTGGCCGCGCCGCACCGCGCCGCGGCGGCCGCCGCCTCGCAGCCCGCGTGGCCGCCGCCGACAACGATCACGTCCCATCCAGTTCGGGCCATCGGGTTCCTCCAAGCAGGCGGGAGAATAGGGGCGGCTTGCGCGGGAATCAATCGTCGCGGCGGTCGGGCTGTCAGCCCCGCTGTTTCACGTGAAACAGCGGCGTAGCGTCTCGTCGCCCGACCTCCAATGTTTCACGTGAAACAGCCGGCGCGTCCCCTACTTCCCGATACAGAAGTCCCTAAAGATCACGTCCAACAAATCCTCGACATCCACCTCCCCGGTGATCCGCCCGAGCGCCCGCAGCGCAAGACGGACGTCCTCAGCCTGCAGGTCCGGACTGGGGGCGGCCTTGGCGCGCCGCAACGCCGAAACGCACGCCGCAACCGCCTCGCGATGACGCGCCCGGGTCAAACCCGCCGTCTCGCTCAAACCCACGCGGCCCTCGACCGCCTCAGTCATCGCCCGAACCAACGCATCGACCCCGGCGCCGGTCGTCGCAGACACCCACAAGCCCGCGCACCGCGCCGCGCCCTCCGCGCCGAGATCGCTCTTGGTGACCACCGCCACCACGCGGTCCGCCCCGAACTCCCGACGGGCCGCGGCCAGCCTGTCCGACGCCGCCGGGTCGTCCGCAGCCGCCACCGCGATCACGACATCCGACCCGGCAGCCGTCCGCCGCGCCCGCCGGACGCCCTCCGCCTCGATCTCGTCGGCGCTCTCCCGAAGCCCGGCCGTATCGGCCAGCACCAGGGGGTACCCGTCCAGATCCATCGCGACCTCGATCACATCGCGGGTCGTCCCGGCGCGGGCGTTGACGATCGCCGCCTCGCGCCCCGCCAACCGGTTCAAGAGCGAGGACTTGCCAGCATTCGGCGGCCCGACGATCGCGGCCCGCAGACCCTCGCGAAGCCGCTCCCCGCGTCGCCCAACCTCAATCTCTTGCGAAAACTCGTCGATCAACCCCTGCATCTCGATTTCATTACGGACCCGAACCTCATCGGGCAGATCCTCGTCCGGGAAATCGATCCAGGCCTCCATATGGGCCGCAAGCCGCACCAGCCGCTCCGCCCACGCCGCGCAGCGCACGCTGAGCGCGCCCTCCGCCTGCCGAACGGCCTGCCGGCGCTGCGCCTCGGTCTCCGCCTCGATCAGGTCCGCGACGCCTTCCGCCTGACTGAGATCGATCCGCCCATTGAGATAAGCGCGGCGCGTGAACTCTCCCGGCTCCGCCAGCCGGCAACCCGGAACCTGCGACAGCGCGCGCAGCATCGCCGCGCGCACGGCCCCGCCGCCATGGATCTGGAACTCCGCCACATCCTCGCCCGTATAGCTGCCGGGCGCCGGGAACCAAATCAGCAAGCCGTCGTCCAACAGCTCCCCGCTCTCCGGGTCGACGAAGCGCCGCCGCAGGGCGCGACGCGGCGCCGGCGTCTCCGCCATCCCGCTCAAGGCGCGCGCGGCCGCCCCCGCCGCCGCGCCAGACACCCGAATGATCGCGACGCCCGCCTTGCCGACGCCGCTGGCCGGTGCGTAAATCGTTTCCGCCATCGCTCTGAAATCCGCAGAAGACCGGATCGGCGCCGCGCGGCGCCTATTTCTTCGAAGATCCGCCGCGCCGTTCATCCGAGGTCCCGCTGGGGGCGGCGCTCATCATCTGGTCCCAGAACATCTTCTGCAGCCCTTCCAGGCCCTGCAGGCTCGCGGGGAGCCAGGTGTTGAACAGCGTCTCCGGGTCCATCGCCTTCATACTGGCCTCCATCCGCTCCTGGATTTGAGCCATCAAGGCGTCCTGCATCGGGACCACGTCCGGCAGACCGAGAAAGCGGCGCGCCTCCTCCGGGGTGCAGTCGATGTCGATGGTGATCTTCATGAGGCCGCCCTCCGGGTCCGTAGGCCGCGGCGCCCGACGCCCGGCGCCCGGCGCCATCGCGCTCCTCGGCCGTTATCCTACGCCCTTCCGATCCTGTCCAGGACTCCCCACATCGCCAGGAGCCGCCGTACGGCCCCACCCAGACCCCGAGCGAGGTCCCCCGATGCCTGACGCCGACCCTGCGCCCGAGAACCGGCTCTCGGACGAGACCAGCCCCTATCTGCTGCAGCACAAGGACAATCCGGTCCACTGGCGCCCCTGGAGCCCCGCCGCGCTGGCCGAGGCTCAGGCGGCGGACAAGCCGATCCTCCTCTCCGTCGGGTACGCCGCCTGCCACTGGTGCCATGTCATGACGCATGAGAGCTTCGAGAATCCGGAGATTGCGGCCCTGATGAACGCCGACTTCGTCAACATCAAGGTCGACCGGGAGGAACGCCCGGACATCGACGCGATCTATCAGCAAGCCCTCGCCATGCTGGGCGGGCATGGCGGATGGCCGCTCACCATGTTCCTGACGCCCGAGGGCGAGCCCTTCTGGGGCGGCACGTACTTCCCGGCCCGCGCCCTCTACGGCCGGCCCGGCTTCCCCGATGTGCTGGCCGCCGTCGCCAAGACCTATCGCGCGGCGCCGGATCGGGTGCGCCACAACACCCAGGCGCTGGCCGAGGGCTACGCCAAACTCTCCGCGCCGCGCGGCGGATCGGCGGACGCGGTCGATCCGGCGCTCGCAGACGCCTGCGCGGTGAAGACGCTCGACGCCGTCGATTGGACCCATGGCGGCCTCGGCGGCGCGCCGAAGTTTCCGCAACCGTCCATCCTGACGCATCTATGGGCGGCGCACCGGCGCGGCGCCGACCCGCGATGCGGCGACGCCGTGCTGCTGACGTTGCGCCGCATGGCCGAAGGCGGGATCTTCGATCATCTGGGCGGCGGTTTCGCGCGCTACGCGACCGACGCCGAATGGCTCGTCCCGCATTTCGAAAAGATGCTCTACGACAACGCCCAACTCCTGCCGCTGCTGGCGATCGCCCACGCCGCCACGGGCGAGGCGTTGTTCCGCCGCCGGGCGGAGGAGACGGCCCACTGGATGATCTCCGACATGCAGACGGACGAGGGCGGTTTCGCCAGCGCCCGCGACGCCGACAGCGAAGGGGAGGAGGGCGCCTATTACGTCTGGACCGAAGCGGAGATCGACCGGCTGCTGCCGCCGGAGACGGCGGCGCTCTTCAAGGCGGTCTACGACGTGAAACCGTCAGGCAACTGGGAGGGCAAGACGATCCTCAACCGTCTGGCCTTGAACCGACCGCTGTCCGACGCCGAGGAAGACCGGCTCGCCGCCGCCCGCGGCGTGTTGCTCGCCGCGCGCGCGGATCGTGAAGCGCCGCTGAAGGACGACAAGGTGCTGGCCGACTGGAACGGCCTCGCCGTGCGCGGCCTGGTGCGCGCGGGCCGCCTGCTCGACAGGGCGGACTGGATCGACGCGGCGGCGCGCGCTTTCGCCTTTGTCGCCGAGCGCATGGTCGATGCGGCGCGCGGCCCCGATCGGTTGCTCCACAGCTATCGCGCGGGCCGGGCGCGGCATGACGGGACGCTCGACGACTATGTGCAGATGGCGCTCGCCGCGCTGGCGTTGTTCGAAGTCCGCGAGGAGCCCGACGATCTCGCCCGGGCCGAGGCCTGGGCGGAAACGATCCACCGACGCTTCCAAGACGCTCGGCCCGCGGGGGAGGGGGGCGGCGCCTATTTCTTCACCGCGGACGACGCCGACGGGCTGATCACCCGCACCAAGACCGCCGCCGACAACGCGACGCCGGCCGGCAACGGCGAGGCGGTGCAGCTCTTCGCCGCGTTGCACGCGCTGACGGGCGATTCCCGATGGGCGGAGCGCGCCGATGCGATCGTCGCCCGTTTCGCCGGGGAGCTGGCGCACAATTTCCTGCCCTTCTCCAGCCTGATCGAGGGCGCGGTTCAGCGCGCCGATGGACTGCAGATCGTCCTCGTCGGCGCGGCGGACGATCCGCGAACCCAGGCCCTGCGCGCCGCCGTCGACGCCGCCCCATTGGCGCATCGGGTGCTGCGGCGGATCGACCCCGGCGCCGCGTTGCCCGCGGCGCATCCGGCCGCCGGCAAGGGATTGCTCGAAACCCCGGACGGCCCGGCGCCGGCCGCCTATCTCTGCCGCGGCCCGGTTTGCGCGGCGCCGACGGGCGATCCGGCCGATCTTTCCCGCCGGCTCGCCGGGCTGTAAGCTGCCGCCGACCACGTCCCCGACCCTCCAGACAGAAGTGAGACGCGCACGATGGCGATGGCGATCCGCATTCACGAGCATGGCGGCCCCGACAAGATGGTCTGGGAGGAGGTCGCCGTCGGCGACCCCGGCCCGGGCGAGGTGAAGCTTCGGCAGACGGTCTGCGGCCTGAACTATATCGACGTCTATCACCGCACCGGCCTCTATCCGATGGAACTGCCCGGCGCGATCGGCATGGAAGCCGCCGCCGTCGTCGAGGCGGTGGGCGAGGGGGTCGACGCCTTCGCCCCCGGCGATCGGGTCGCCTACGCCGCCCCGCCCGTGGGCGCCTACGCCACCGAACGCATCATGCCCGGCCACCGGCTGGTCAAGCTGCCGGATTCGATACCGGACGAGACCGCCGGCGCCATGATGCTGCAGGGCATGACTGTCGAGTATCTGATCCGCCGCACCTTCCCGGTGAAAGCGGGCCAGACGGTGCTGTTCCACGCCGCCGCCGGCGGGGTCGGGCTGATCGCCTGCCAATGGCTGAAACAGATCGGCGCCACGGTGATCGGCACCGTCGGCTCGGAAGAAAAGGCGGACCTGGCGAAGGCCCACGGCTGCGATCACACGATCCTCTACAAGAGCGAGGATGTGGCCAAGCGCGTGCACGAGCTGACCGACGGCAAGGGCGTGCCCGTCGTCTATGACGCGGTCGGCAAGGACACGCTCGAGGCCTCGCTCGACAGCCTGGCGCCGCGGGGCATGTTCGTCAGCTTCGGCAACGCCTCCGGCCCGATCGAGACCTTCAATCTCGGCCTCCTGGCTCAGAAGGGCTCGCTCTATCTGACGCGGCCGACGCTGATGACCTACACCGCCGCGCGCGCAGATCTGGTCGAGAGCGCCGCCGCCCTGTTCGATGCGGTGGAGAAGGGCCTGAAAATCGAGATCAACCAGCGCTACGCCCTCAAGGACGCCGCCCAGGCCCACCGCGACCTGGAGGCGCGCAAGACCACCGGCTCGACGATCCTGCTTCCCTGAAGACGAACCCAGATATGGGGGTCGGCGCTCTGTCGCCCCCATCATCTGGCGCAATTCACCTACGTTTGCAGGCCAAGTCGGCGATCACGCCGCCCGATCGCAGCGTTTTCCGCAGAGGCCGCGGGAACTAGGCGTCACGCCTACCATACCCGCCGCCAATCGCATCGGACTCCGCGTTTCGAGCCCTGCTCTTGGCGCTCGGCGCCATGGCCGCGTCCTGCAGGGCGCCCAAGATGCTGCATCCCAAAGGCCGCAGCCGGGGGGCACGGAACGGTTGGGGCCATCTTCTGCGCTTTCAGACGGCCCCCACGACGGCGCCCCAGGCACCGTCCCGAATTGCGAAACGGCTCCTCGGCGACCGACTGCGCGCCCACCGCAAACCGCGGAGCGCAGCGGATAGCGACCCGCTTCAGGGGGAGAACCCTCGTCTTTCGAGCCGCAGCCCGCAGCGGATTCTCGGCTTTTGGGTCTTGCGCTTTCCGCTTGCCTGGAAGCGCGCCGGCTGGCTCCGCTACTGGTTCATGCTGTCGAAGAAGTCGTTGTTGCTCTTGGTGTGCTTGAGCTTCTCGAGCAGGAACTCCATAGCGTCCGCGACGCCCATGGGCATCAGGATGCGGCGCAGCACCCACATCTTCGAGAGCGTGGCCTTGTCGACCAGCAGCTCCTCCTTGCGGGTGCCCGATTTGGTGATGTCGATCGCCGGGAAGGTGCGCTTGTCGGAGAGTTTGCGGTCGAGAATGATCTCGGAGTTGCCGGTGCCCTTGAACTCCTCGAAGATCACCTCGTCCATGCGGCTGCCGGTGTCGATCAGCGCGGTCGAGATGATGGTGAGCGAGCCGCCCTCCTCGATGTTGCGCGCGGCGCCGAAGAAGCGCTTCGGGCGCTGCAGCGCGTTGGCGTCGACGCCGCCGGTCAGCACCTTGCCCGAGCTCGGCACCACCGTGTTGTAGGCGCGCGCCAGACGGGTGATCGAATCCAACAGGATCACCACGTCCTTCTTGTGCTCGGTCAGCCGCTTGGCCTTTTCGATCACCATTTCGGCGACCTGCACGTGGCGCTGGGCCGGCTCGTCGAAGGTGGAGGAGACCACCTCGCCGTTGACCGAGCGCTGCATGTCGGTCACTTCCTCCGGCCGCTCGTCGATCAGCAGAACGATCAGATAGCATTCCGGATGGTTCTTGCTGATGGCGTGGGCGACATTCTGCATCAGCATGGTCTTGCCGGTGCGCGGCGGGGCCACGATCAGCGCCCGCTGGCCCTTGCCGAGCGGGGAGATCAGGTCGATCACCCGCGTCGACATGTCGCGCTTCGGCCCACCCTTCTTCTCCAAGGGCTCCTCGAGCTCCAGGTCGATCTTCTCGTCCGGATAGAGCGGCGTCAGATTGTCGAAATTGACCCGGTGGCGCACCTGCTCCGGTTCGTCGAAGTTGACCTTGTTGACCTTGAGCAGCGCGAAATAGCGCTCGCCGTCCTTGGGCGCGCGGATCTGGCCCTCGACCGTGTCGCCGGTGCGCAAGGCGAAGCGCCGCACCTGGCTGGGCGAGACGTAGATGTCGTCCGGCCCGGCGAGATAGTTCGCTTCCGGCGAGCGCAGGAAGCCGAAGCCGTCCTGGAGCACCTCCAGCACGCCTTCGCCGTAGATCGGCACGTCGTTGGCGGCGAGCTGCTTCAGGCAGGCGAACATCAGCTCCTGCTTGCGCAGCGCGCTGGCGTTCTCGATCTCCAGCTCCTCAGCGTAGGTGAGGAGGTCCTGCGGCGACTTCTTCTTGAGGTCTTTCAGATGCATGGGCTTCTTGCGTGAACTGTGTTGGGAGGGCCGCGCCGGGTGCGGCGTCGGCTGGGATTATGTCTTGGGGATCGGCCGTCCCGCCGCTTCGACGCGGCTTGCGGGACCTGACGCTACCGGACGCGTGCGACCAATTCGTGGGGATGAAGCCAGAAGGCGGCGCAAGCCGCCGGGACACACATAGGCGCGCCGCGCGCTCAAGTCAATCGACCCTTTCGTGACATGGTGCAGATCGGGCGGGAAAATCCGCCTCAGAAGGGCTCCACGATCGCCAGGATCACGGCGGCCAGCATGAGGACCGTCGGAACCTCGTTGGCGATGCGGTAGAAGCGCTCGGTCCGACGGTTGCGGTCGGCCTCGAAATCCTTGCGCCATCTGGCCATCGCCATGTGGGCCGCGGTCATCAGGACGACGGCGAGCAGCTTGGCGTGGAACCAGGGCAGGGCCCAGCCCTCGATCAGCACCATCAGCCAGAGCCCGAAGATCCAACTCGCGATCATCGCCGGGTTCATGATGGCGCGTAGCAGGCGCCGCTCCATCACCTTGAAGAGCTCGGACTGAGCCGATCCGACGTCGACCTGGCAGTGATAGACGAAAAGCCGCGGCAGGTAGAGCAAGCCCGCCATCCAGGCGATGATCGAGAGGACGTGCAGCGCCTTGACCCACTCGTAGCTCACGAATCCCAGTCCCCCGACACCTTCCGCCCCCGGCGCGGCCGGCTAGAGCCAGCCGCCCAATTCCCGTTCCACCAGGCGTTCGAGCAGGGTCAGCCCCGCCTCCCCGTCGTTCAGACAGGGAATGTAGCGGAAATGCTGGCCGCCATGCTCCTCGAACGTCTCGCGCAGGCCGATGTCGATCTCCTCCAGCGTCTCGACGCAGTCGGAGGCGAAGCCGGGCGACAGCATGGCGAGGCGCTTCACCCCGCGCTTGGCGACATCCTCCACCGTGACGTCGGCGTAGGGCTTCAGCCATTCCTTCGGGCCGAAGCGCGATTGGAAGACCGTCATGAAGCGATCCTCCGGCCAGCCGAGCGCCTCCTGAAGCATCCGTCCCGTCTTCTGGCAGAAGCAGTGATAGGGATCGCCCTTGGTGAGGTTCTCCTCCGGCAGGCCGTGGAAGGAGCAGAGGATCATTTCCGGCGCGCCCTCGGCCTTCTCCGCCTCCTCCAGCCCTGCGCGAACGCTCGCCGCCAACGCGTCGATATAGGCCGGATCGTCGTGATAGGGCGGCAAGGTGCGCACCGCCGGCTGCCAGCGCATGGTCTTCAGGTGGTCGAAGGCCTTGTCGTAGGCCGTCGCCGTCGTCGCGGCCGAATATTGCGGGTAGAGCGCGGCGAGCAGGATGCGCCGGCAGCCCTGGGCCGCCAGTTCGTCGATCCCCGCCGCGATCGCCGGCCGGCCGTAGCGCATGCCCCAGGCGACCCGAAGATGGGGGTGACGGGCCGACAACCGCTCGCCCAACGCCTCGGCCTGGAGCCGGGTGTAGTAGCGCAGCGGGCTCTCATCCGTCTCCTTGCGCCAGATCTTGGCGTAGGCTTCGCCGGAGCGCTGCGGGCGCGTCGTCAGAATCAACCCGTTCAGGATCGGCTGCCAGATGATCGGCGGCGCCTCGATCACGCGGCGATCGGACAGGAATTCCTTCAGATAACGGCGCATCGGCCAGTAATCCGATCCGTCCGGGGTCCCGAGATTGATCAGCAGGACGCCGACCCGATCGGTCGTCACCTCCGGGTGCCCGGCCGGCCTGTTCGTCGCTTGAGTGCTCGCCCGGGGGGCAGACCGCATGGCCGTTTCCGTCAAGTCCTGGGGATCCAATCCGTGCATGAGCGCTCCCGTGCGACGCGCCCGTCAGAGCGCGCGCACCCGCTCGACCAGCCGGGTCACGTGCTCGGGCGGCGTCTCCTTCATGATGCCGTGTCCGAGATTGAATACGAAGGGACCGCCGGAAAGGTTCTCCATAATCGCATCGATCGCCGCATCCAGCGCCGCGCCTCCGGTCAGCAGGGCCACCGGATCGAGATTTCCCTGCACCGGGAGCTTCGGCTGGACCGTGTGACGAATCAGCGGCAGGGGGGCCATCTGATCCAGGCTGACGGCGTCCACGCCGGCGCCCTCGATGAAGCCATAAAGATTCATCCCGGCCGCCCGCGGAAAGCCGATGATCGGGATCGTCGGGTGATGCGCGCGCAGCCGCTCCGCGATCGCCCGGTTGGGCGCGGTCACCCAGCGCTCGAACGAGCCGGCGTCCAGGGCGCCGGCCCAACTGTCGAAGAGCTGGATCGCCTCCGCCCCGGCGGCGATCTGGGCGCTCAGATAGGAGACCGTCGCCTCCACGATCAGATCGATCAGCCGCCCGAAACTCTCCGGCCGGGCCAAGGCCCAATGCTTCGCCTTCACGAAATCGCGCGAGCTTCCGCCCTCGATCATGTAGGTGGCGACCGTCCAGGGCGCGCCGGCGAAGCCGATCAGCGCGGTCTCCTTCGGCAACGCGGCGGAGAGCTTGGAGACGGTCTCGCAGACCGCCGCCAACGCCTCGCCCGCCTTCGTGGGGTCGGCGAGGGACGCCAGATCCGCATCGCAGGCGAGGGCGTCGAGCTTCGGCCCTTCGCCCTCCACGAAACGCACCCCCTGGCCCAGCGCCCAAGGCACGACCAGAATGTCCGAGAACAGGATCGCCGCATCGAAGCCGTAGCGTCGGATCGGCTGCAGCGTCACCTCGCAGGCCTTGTCGGGCGTGAAGCACAGATCGAGGAAGCCGTCGCAGCTCGCGCGCACCTCCCGGTACTCCGGCAGGTAGCGGCCCGCCTGGCGCATCAGCCAGATCGGCGGGACCTTCTGCAGCCCCCCTCTCAAGGCGTGCAGGAACTTCTTGGCGCCGGGCGCGGGTTCGGCCGGCGGGTTCGGAGACGGCGCGATGGTCGACACGATTGACGTTGCTCCCCCAGACGGTTTGGGACCCGATCGGTCCGGCAGGCTTCGCCCGCTACATACCATTCTTATAAAGGAAATAAAAAGATGGCGGTGGTGGTTGTAGCGAGGAAAACGGGGATTCTTTTTGATCAACCGCTTTGTCGACAGCCGGGGGACAAGAGCGCGTCGCCTGTTGAGAAGTCCTGTCAGACCCAAGCATCGGCCCGCAACGCATCGCGATCCTAAAGATGGGGAAAGCGGGCGCCGAGGGCGGTGCGCACGCGGTTTTCCCCATCTCTCCGACCGGGGGAGAAAACAGCGGAGGCCTGGGGGTCGACTGCGCCTCTACGGGCGCCGAACGCCGCATCGGCGGCGCCAAGGCGTTTTTCAAGCGCCTGTCCCTGTGATATCCCCCGACGCCTGTGGATGCGGCGCGCGGCGTCGAGGGACGCGCCGGCCCGCCGCTGATTGCATCCGGGGACTCGGGGGATCGTCTGGTGAGCGTTCAGGGAGAAGACAGCGGCGACGAGCGCGGCTCCGCGATCAGCCGCCGCAACGGCGCCGGCGAGCAGGTGCATCTTCATCTCGTGTCGGACTCGACCGGCGAGACGGTGCTCGGCCTGGCGCGCGCCTGCATCGTCCAGTTCGAGGGGATCGAGGTCGAAGAGCATCTCTGGACCCTGGTCCGCTCGCCGGCGCAACTAGACCGGGTCCATGAGGGAATCGCAAAGAGCCCCGGCCTCGTGATGTACACGCTGGTGAACGACGAGACGCGGGAGAAGCTCACCCAGTTCTGTCGTGAGTTGCGGGTGCCGTGCCTTTCGGTGCTCGATCCCTTCATCAACGCCTTCGAAACCTATCTGGGTCGCGCCAGCCGCGATCAACCGGGCCGCCAGCATGAGCTCGACACCGAGTATTTCGCGCGCATCGAGGCGATGCAGTACGCGCTCGCCCACGACGACGGTCAGGGCCTGTGGAACCTGCCCAACGCGGATGTCGTCGTCCTCGGCGTCTCGCGCACCTCGAAGACGCCGACCTGCATCTATTTGGCGAACCGCGGAATCCGTGCGGCGAATGTGCCCTTCGTCCCGGGCGCCGGTCTGCCGAAGGAGGTGCTGGCGTTGGGCAGTTCGCGCTACGATCCTCTCGTCGTCGGCTTGACGAAGGATCCGCAGCAGTTGGTTCAGATCCGCAAGAACCGCATGCGCATGCTGTCCGAGACCGAGGAGACGGACTATGTGGACATCGACACCGTGCGCCAGGAGGTCACCGCCTGCAGACGCATCTGCTCGGAGCGCCGTTGGCCGGTGATCGACGTCTCCCGCCGCTCGATCGAGGAGACGGCGGCGACCATCCTGAAGTACTACGAACGCCATGTCGCGGAGGCCTGATCCGGCCGCCCGTCTTTCATCGGAAGACCGTCCATGCCCTCGACCTTCGGTTTGACCGCGGACTTGGTCCTTGCGTCCGCCAGCCCGACCCGCGCCGCGCTCTTGGAGAATGCGGGCCTGCCGGTGCGCTGCGATCCAGCCCATGTGGATGAGGCTGCAGTCAAGGAATCGCTGCAGGCGGAGGGCGCAAACGCTCGAGAGGTCGCCGAAACGCTGGCGGAGCTGAAGGCGCTGAAGGTCAGCCGCCGCCATGCGGGCGCCTTGGTGATCGGGGCCGATCAGACGCTCGAGCTGAACGGAATCTGGTTCGACAAGCCGGTCGATCGCGACCATGCGCGGGCCCATCTGACGGCCTTTTCGGGGAAGACGCATCGGTTGAACTCCGCGGTCGCCGTGGTGCGCGACGGCGAGGTCCTGTGGCATGCGAACGACGCGGCCGAGCTCTCCGTTCGTCCGCTCGACGCGGCCTTCATCGACCGCTATCTGGACGCCGTCGGAGACGATGCGCTCGGCTCCGTCGGGGCCTACCGCCTGGAAGGGATCGGCGCGCAGCTCTTCACCGCCGTGCGCGGCGACTATTTCACGGTCCTCGGCCTGCCGCTGCTGCCGCTCCTGGAGTTCCTGCGCCAGCACGGGGCGTTGGCGCGATGACCGCGGCTGCGGTCCCGCAGGCCGGCGTGGTCGGCTACCCGATTGCGCAGTCCCTGTCGCCGGCGCTGCATCGTCATTGGCTGGCGCGGTACGGGCTGCCCGGCCGCTACGACGCCGTCGCGGTCCCGCCGGAGCGTTTCGACGCCGAGATGACCCGCCTGCTGCGGCGCGACGGCTGGCGCGGCCTCAACGTCACCGTCCCGCACAAGCAGGCCGCCTATCGTTTCGTCGACCGGCGCGACGCCGACGCCGAACGGCTCGGGGCCGTCAACACGGTGGTGGTGCTGCCCGACGGGGCGATCGAGGGCCGGAACACCGACCTTTACGGCTTCCGGCGGAACTTGGAGACGGCCCCGGGGTGGGCGCAGGTCGGCCGCGGCCCCGCGGTGGTGTTGGGCGCCGGCGGCGCCGCGCGCGCCGTGATCGCGGCGTTGGCCGATCTGCGCTTCGCCGAGATTCGGCTGCTGAACCGCACGCTTGCGACGGCGGAGGCGCTGGCCGAGGCATTGGGGCCGCGGCTCGCCGCGCCGATCCGGCCCGTGCCGATGACAGCCGACGCGGCCGCGCGCGCGCTCGTGGGCGCGGATCTGCTGGCGAACACGACAAGCCTCGGCATGACCGGGCAACCGCCGCTCGACCTGGCGCTCGACGCCCTGCCGCAGAGCGCTCTCGTGACCGACATCGTCTACAAGCCGCTGATCACCGACCTGCTGGCGCGCGCGGCGGCGCGCGGCAACCCGACCGTCGACGGACTCGGCATGCTGCTACACCAGGCGGCGCCGGGCTTCCGGGCCTGGTTCGACCCGCCGCAGGCCCCGGCGGTGGACGCCGAGCTGCGCGCCGCCGTTCTGGCGGCGATGGGCGGGGATGCGGGCGCATGATCATCCTTGGGCTCACCGGCTCGATCGGCATGGGCAAGAGCACGGCGGCGGCGATGCTGCGCCGGCTCGGCTGCCGGGTCGACGACGCCGATCGCGCGGTGCATCGCCTGATGGGTCCGAACGGGCGCGCCTTGCCGGCGATCGAGGCCGCCTTCCCCGGCGTGGTCGGCCTCGGCGGCGTGGATCGTCAGGCGCTGGGGGCGCGCGTTTTCGGCGATCCCGCGGCGCTCAAGCGGCTTGAGGCGATCCTGCATCCGATGGTCACGCAGGCGCGCGACCGCTTTCTGAAGCGTTGCGCCCGCGATCGCGTTCGATACGCCGTGCTCGACGTGCCGTTGCTGTTCGAAACCGGACTGGATCGGCGCTGCGATCTGACGATTCTGGTGACCGCCCCGCCTGTCGTGCAGGCGCATCGGGTGTTGCGGCGGCCGGGGATGACGGCCGCCAAGCTCGCCGACATTCGGGCCCGTCAGATGCCGGAGGCCGAGAAGCGCCGGCGTGCGGACATCGTGATCCAGACCGGCCGCGGGCGCGGTCCGGTCTTGCAGGCCTTGCGGCGCGCCCTCAAACTTGCGCGCACGAAAGGCGGCCGCCATTGGCCGCCGCGGCCCGTCCCGCGCTTCGCCGCCCGGCCCGGCCCGCGGCGCTGAAAGCGGGGCCGGCGGCGGGCCCGGATAAGACGTCGGAGGAGGCCATGCGGGAAATCGTGCTCGACACCGAAACGACGGGCTTCGATCCGGCGTCCGGCGACCGGATCGTCGAAATCGGCTGCGTGGAGCTGCACAATCGCGTGCCGACCGGCGAGACCTATTGGGTCTACATCAACCCGGAGCGCGACATGCCGACCGCAGCCTTCGAGGTGCATGGGCTGTCGGAAGCGTTCCTGGCGGACAAGCCGACCTTCCACGACATCGTGGACGACTTCCTGCGCTTCGTCGCCGACGCGCCGCTGGTGATCCACAATGCGGCCTTCGACATGAAGTTCCTGAACGCGGAGCTGGAGGCCAGCGGGCGCGCCCCGCTGCCGATGAGTCAATCCGTCGACACCGTCGCCATCGCGCGCAGTCGCTTTCCCGGCGCGCCGGCCAGCCTGGACGCGCTGTGCAAGCGCTTCGGGATCGACAACGCGCGGCGCACCAAGCACGGCGCGCTGTTGGATTCGGAACTGCTCGCCGAGGTCTATCTCGAACTGATGGGCGGCCGGCAGGCCGGCCTGGCGTTGGCCGCGGACGGGCCGGCGGCCGCCTCCGGCTCGTCGGGGGCGGGCTCAGCGTCCTCGACCGACCGCCCGTTCCGCCCGGCGCGCCCGCACGGGCCGAGCGCCGCGGAGGAGGCCGCCCACGCCGCGTTCCTGACGAAAATCGCCGATCCGATCTGGGAGCGGTGAGCGCCGGCGCCGGCGCGGGTCGCTCAGTCGCCCGCCGGGACGGTCGAGGTCGCGGGCGGCCGACCCGTCCCGTCGGCGGTCTGCGCTGCGACCGCGTCGGCGGTCCCGGCGTCGAGCTCGCCCTGCTGCTTCTTCCAGCGGTAGATGCCGACGAAGTCGACGGGCGGCATCAGCAGGATGTTGTGGCCCGCATCGCGGCTCATCTCGCTCAGCACCGCACGGACATAGGGGAACAGAAGCCGCGGGATTTCGACCATGAGCAGCGGCTCGATCGCCTCTTTCTCCACCGCGCCGATCTCGACCGCGCAGCCATAGGCGAGTTCGATCAGGAAGGCCGTGCGTTCGCTCGGCGCATCCGGTTCGATCCGGCCCTTCACGTCGGCCTGAACCACGACCTCCACCAGCCGGTTGCCCAGCGGGCGCGTGGTCACGTCGATCTGCACCTGCGGGCGGACCTGGCGGATCATCGGATCGGTGAAGATCTCCGGCGCCTGCGGATTCTCAACCGAGAGGTCCTTGATGTACTGCGCATGGATTCGGTACGGCGGCTCGGGCTTGCGGGCGGCCGCATCCGTCTGCTCGGGGCCGCCGGCCGCCGGCTTGGGCTCGGTCTTCGGGGCGTCGTCGCTCATGCCGCAGGCTCGCTTGTGGTTGACGGGCGGGGTCGGCGTCGCAACGCCGCGCGGGTCGGTATCATGCGGGCGGCGGGGTGGCAATCGGCTTGGAAGACGGCCCGGCCGGGTCGGCCGGGTGCAGGATTTCCGCGCCCGTCGGGTGCGGCGCCAGCGGGTCGAAGCGCAGCACCGCGGCGTTCGGCACGCGATGGCCGGTCAGCCCGCGGATGAAGCCCCAATGGCTGACCACCAGGACGTCCGGCCAATCGGGCAGGGCGGCGGCGCGCCGCCGGAACCCCTCCGCCCGGCGCGCGACCATCGCCTCGTCCTCGCGCTCCGGCCACCAGGTTTCCTCCAGATGGTCGAAGGCGATCCCGGGCCAGCGCTCGACGAGCGCGCTGCGCGGGGCGCCGATGTCGCAGCTGAAGAAGGCGTGCTCGCCGATCTGAACCTCCACCTCGACCGGCAGCGCGAGATGGTCGGCCAGGATCTCCGCCGTTTCCAGCGCCCGGGTGTAGGGCGAGGTGATCAGGCGCCGCAACGGCGTCTCCGCGCGATGCGCGGCCAGGAAGGCGGCCGCCGCCTGCGCCTGCCGGCGCCCCGCTTCGGTCAGGCGCGGATCGCGGATGCCGGGATCCTCGCGTGTGCGCGCGAAATGGACGTTGAACTCGCTCTCCCCATGGCGCACCAGGATCATCGACGCGTCTCCTCCGGCGGGTCCTCAGGCTCGTCCCGCGGCGGGTGCAGCCGATCGCTCTCCCGGGGCTCGGCGGCGCCCTCCGGGTCCACTTCCTGGAACTCTCCGTCGATGATCGGGCGGCCGTCGGGGCCCCGCCTTGGCCCCCCTCGCGAATCCCGTCGCGGATCCCGTCGCGGATCCCCGGGACCCTGCGGCCCGGGTCCGCCGGCCGGGCCGCCCTGCATGGTGAAGCGCGGACTGCGTTGGGCGGTTCGGATCAGCGCCGCGCCGATCGAGCGCCTGAGCGGCGGGATCAGCAGCGCGAAACCCAGCGCGTCGGTCAGAAAGCCCGGCGTCAGCAGCAGCGCCCCCGCGATCAGCAGGCAGACGCCCGTCACGACCTCTTCGACCGGAAACCGATCCTCCGCCAGCGCCGCCTGCGCGCGCGACAGGGCGGCCAGCCCCTGCGCGCGCACGAGGGTCGCGCCGACCAGCGCCGTCACCAGAATGGTCGCCAGCGTCGGCCACAGGCCGATCAGACCGCCGATTTCGATGAACAACGCGATCTCGGCGATCGGGACCGCGATGAAGAGGATCAGAAGGACGGGCATCTTGCTCTTTGCGGGGCGACGGCCTATCTGTTGGCCGAGGGCGGCGTACGGGACGTTCGCTCGAACCTAGGCAGTCCGGCCGCGTGCGGCAAGGCGCCGGCGACGACGGTGGACGCGGTCGAGGCGATAAACGGGACCCACGGCGGGTCGCCAACCCCAGAGCGCGGCGGTTTCTCGCCTTACCCAAGCGAACGCAGGGCCTGATCATGAGCGGCGGCGGCATACCTCTCGATCTCATACTCTTCGCGGCGCTCGCGCTGTTCCTGATTTTCCGGCTCGGCAGCGTGCTGGGCAAGCGCACGGGGCACCAGAAGCCGATCGATCTGTTCCGCGACCGCGGTCAGTCGGAGGACGGCGAGGAAAGCCGCGATCGAAGCGGCGAGCGCGAGGACCGCGCCGACGAGAACGTCATCCGCATGCCCGGACCGCAGGACGCGCGCGCCGAAACGTCGCCGGAGGAGTCGCCGCTCATGCGCGGACCCGCCGGCTCCGGCCTGACCCAGATCCGCGTCGCCGATCCGGATTTCGATCCCGACGGCTTCCTGGGCGGCGCGCGCTCCGCCTTCGAGATGATCATCACCGCCTATGCGGAGGGCGACGGCCGCACCCTGAAGCAGCTTCTCTCCCAGGACGTCTATGAGAGCTTCGCCGCGGCCATTCGCGAGCGCGAGAAGGCGGGGCACCGATTGGAGGCCACGCTCTACGGCGTCGACGCCGCCGACATCGTCGACGCCGGCATGCTGGGCGACCGGGCCAGCGTGACGGTCAAGTTCGTCAGCCAGCAGATCAACGTCGTCTATGACGGCGAGAATCGGATCATCGAAGGCGACCCGAACGAGCCGACAACGGTGACGGACATCTGGACCTTCCAGCGCGACGTCAGCTCGCGCGACCCCAACTGGGAGCTGGTCGAGACCCGCAGCCCGGACGACGAGGAGTCCGAAGGCGGGGAGCGCAACGGCTCCGGCGGCAAAGGCTGACGCGCCGTGCATCCCCGGTCGGCGTTTGCGATGCGCCCCCGGACGACTGGCGGACGCCGGCGACCATGACCCCGCGCCCCGCCCGCCCCCGCCTGCTCTGGCTGATCGCGCCGCTGGCGCTGCTGGCGGCCTGCGGCGAACCGTCCGACCGCCGAGCCGAAGAGGCGCCGGCGGAGGCCGAACCGAGCGCGCAGGAAGCGCTGCAGCTCACGCCGGTCGGCTTCGACGCCCTGCCGGGTTGGACCTCGGACGATTTCGAGGGCGCGCTGCAGGCGCTGCGCCGGAGTTGCGGGCGGCTGAAGGCCCAGCCGGCGGATCGGGCGCTGAGCGGCGACGCCCTCTCTCTCACCGCAGGCGATTTCGGCCCGGCGTGCGGGGCCCTGCCGGATGAAGCCGCCGCCGCGGACCCGGCGACGGTGCGCGCCTACTTCGAAGCCCATTTCCATCCCTTCGCCGCGCGCGACGCCGCCGATGACGACGATGTCGGGCTGATCACCGGTTACTTCGAGGCCGAGCTGACCGGCGCGCGCGAACCCGGCGACGGGTTCGAGACGCCGATCTATGCGGCGCCGGGCGATCTGATCACCGCCGATCTCGGTCGGTTCGACCAGGACCTGGCCGGAACGCGGCTGGTGGGCCGGGTCGAGGACGGCGCCTTCGTGCCCTATCCCGACCGCCGCTCGATCGAGGCCGGGATGTTGGCGAACCGCGATCTCGAGCTTTTGTGGATCGACGACCCGGTCGACGTGTTCCTGCTGCAGGTGCAGGGCTCGGGCCGTGTCGTGCTGCCGGACGGCGAGGTGGTGCGCGTCGGCTTCGCCGCCCACAACGGCCGGCCCTATCGCTCGATCGGCCGGGTCTTGATCGAGCGCGGAGAGCTTGCGCCCCATGCGGCCAGTTGGGACGGCATCCGCGGCTGGATCGACCGCAACCCTGCGCGCGCCGCCGAGCTGTTCGCCGAAAACCCCCGCTTCGTCTTCTTTCGCCTGCTCGAAACCGACGCCGACGGGCCGATCGGGGCCCAGGGCGTGCCGCTCACCCCCGGCCGCTCGCTGGCGGTGGACCGACGGTTCATCCCGCTCGGCCTGCCGATCTGGCTCGACAGCAGCATGCCGGGCGAAGACGGCGCCCCCCTCCGCCGGCTGATGGTGGCCCAGGATGTCGGCGGGGCCATCAAGGGGCCGGTGCGCGGCGATTTCTTCTGGGGCTATGGGGACGAGGCGCTCGCCCAGGCCGGCCGAATGAAGAGCCCGGGACGGTTCTTCCTGCTCGCCCCGAAGCCGGCCGCGGAGCGGATCGCCGCCGCCGCTCCCGGCTCCTGACCCACGAGCTTCTGCGCGATCGCCCCGGGCGTCGACCTATGCGAGCGCCCCTGCGCGAAAGAATCTTGAGGAGGTGAATCCGATTCGGTTGGAAATCGGTTCGGTTTCTTGTTCTAATGATTCCGGTCGTCTCTTGGACGCTCTGACTGTCAGCCTCAATGGACAGAACGGGCGGCGGGGGATCGGCGGGCGATGTTGGCGGCGCAGGTGCGATGCGCGCGACGGTCGCCGGCCGACGGATCGAGAAGGGGAACCTCGCGGGCTCGGCGGTCGATGGACGCCCGCAGCGCAGATCGACCGCTCAGTCTCCGAACAAATCCCCATGTATCCGGACCGGGAGGTCATTGCTGAAGCGCCGCGGCCCGGCATCGCCGCAAAATCAAAATCGTCGGGCTGCGTATGGGGGGTGACGATGTCGTCGATGAACCCCGACGATCCGCACGGGGCCCTAGGCGGCCACGAGGCGGAGGGGACGTCCGGCCGGTCCACGCTCGAGTCGCTCGATATCGGGTGGCTGACGGACACGATCGAGAAGCGCGTGATCCCGGAGCTCGCCCGGGCCTGCGAGCGCTATTTCCCGGCGCCCGGCGAGACCGGCCCGGCGCCGCCGCCGGCGCCCCTGCCGGCCGAAGCGTTCGATTCCGTGCTCAGCGCGGTCCTGAACTACGACAGCGCGCAGGCGATCCGCATCGTCGATACGCTGTTGGAGGATCGCGTCCCGCTGCAGATTCTCTATCTCAAACTGTTCGCGCCCGCCGCGCATCGGATCGGCGAGATGTGGGAATCGGACCGCCTCGATTTCCTTCAGGTCACGCAGGCGCTCGCGGCGATCCAGCTCGTTCTGCACCACCTGGGCGAGGCGCCGACCTCCGAACCGCTCCAGTACGATTCGACCCGGCGCATCCTGATCGCGCGGGCGCCGGGCGAGCAGCACGTCTTCGGCGTTCTGACGGTCAGCGAGTTCTTCCGCCTCGGCGGCTGGGAGGTCGAGGGCGGCGTGGGCCAGGAAGCGGACGGCGCCCTGCTCGATCTCGTCGGATCGCGCTGGTTCGCCCTGGTTGGGCTGTCCGCGGCGACGGACGGGCGCATCGGCCCGCTCACCGAGGTGATCCCGCGCATTCGGGCCGCCTCCAAGAACCGGCGCCTGGGAATCATGGTCGGCGGCCCTGTTTTCCTCGAGAACCCGGGGCTCTTCGAGGCGGTCGGGGCCGACGCGATGGCCGGCGACGCGGATCAGGCGGTCAGCCGCGCGGAGGATCTCCTCGCCGCCGCCTTCAAGCAGGGGTGAGCCCGACTCGCCCCGCGCGCGCCCCGCGCGCGCCCCTGCGCGCGCCAGGGTCCGTCTGCGATTGGACGCGGCCTCTTGGCCGGGGGAATATCTCCGCTATATGGATCGCTTGTGGAGAACGGGACCGCCAGGCCCCCGCCCTGCTTGAAGGCGGCGGCGCGTCGGCTCGGGTCTCGTAGGATTTGTCTGATGAGGGGTGCTGCATGGCGATGCGGCGATTGATCTATTTCTCCAATGCGGCCGAAGGGGTCGGGCCGCGCGACATCGAAGACATCCTGGCGGTCAGCAGGCGGCGCAACGCCGAGGCCGGCGTGACGGGGCTCCTGCTCTTCATGCACGGGGTCTTCGCGCAGGTGCTCGAAGGCGAAGCGCAGCGGGTGGAATCGGTCTACCGGCGGATCGAAGCGGACGGCCGGCATGTCGAGCCGGAGATCCTGTCCGACCGAACGGTCGCGCAGCGCAGCTTCACGGATTGGTCGATGGCTTATCTGGAGACGACGGCGGACGATCTGGCGCGGGCCGCCGGGTTCGACCGCCTGTTCGAGGAACCGGAGTTCCTGCCCGTGCTCGAGGACCATCCGGAGAAGCTGGAGGACGGCATCGCACTGGCCCTGCAGCGCTATGCGGAGCGGCTCGAGCGCGAGGGCGCGCCGGCTAGCGGCTGAGCGTCTCGAGATAGGCGAGGAAAGCGTCGATCTCGCCGGGCTCCAGCCGCGTCTCGGGCATCTGGGGATGGCCGGTGACGATTCCCTCCGCCAAGGCTTCGGCCAGGTTGGCGAGCGGCCACAGATCCTGAAGCGTGCGGAAGGGCGGCGCGACCGCGACCGGACTCTCACCCGTCCGGCCGATCGCGTGACACTCGGCGCAGCGCGCCGCCGCCAGGGCTTCGCCCGCCATGGGGTCGGGCGGATCGCCGCCGGCCTGCGCAGCCGGCGCGAAATGCAGCGCGACTGCGACCACAGCGCCCGCGGTCCAGGCGTCCGCACGCCGAGACATCGCGGCCCTCCGCGCCCGGTTTCGCCGCATCGCCGTCCTCCTTCCCGTGTCGCTTCGAAGCCCGCGACCCTTTCGCATAGCGCGATTCCGGGGCCGTCGCCAAGGCCGGCGGCGGTTGCCTTGCGGGGCGCGGCGGCCCATTGTTACGACGCGCGCAAGGGGCCGCGCGCCGCCTCTCGATCGAAGGACCCGTGAGCGACATGACAGACCCGTCCTCCAGCTTTTCCCACGCTGACGGCGCGCCCGACACATCCGATGCGGCGCCGACCGTCGGACTGTTCGTGACCTGCCTGGTGGATCTGTTCCGGCCGCGCATCGGGTTCGCGGCGGTGAAGCTCCTGGAGGCTGCGGGGTGCCGGGTCGTGGCGCCGCGCGCGCAGACCTGCTGCGGCCAGCCGGCCTACAATTCCGGCGACAACGGCCACAGCCGCCGGATCGCCGCCCAGGTGATCGACGCCTTTGAGGGGGTCGACTATCTCGTCGCCCCCTCCGGCTCCTGCGCGGGCATGATCCGGGCCCATTATCCGGAGCTGTTCGAGGACGACCCGGCGATGCATCTGCGCGCGAGCGCGCTCGCCAGCCGCAGCTACGAGCTGGTCAGCTTCCTGACCGACGTGCGCGACATGCCGCTCGCCGCGATTGAGGCGCGTTTCGACGGCGCCGTCACCTATCACGACAGCTGCTCCGGCCTGCGCGAGTTGGAGATCAAGCAGCAGCCGCGCCGGCTGCTCTCGGCGGTGGAGGGCGTGCGGCTTTCCGAACTGCCTTCGGCGGAGATCTGCTGTGGGTTCGGCGGCGCCTTCTGCGTGAAGTATCCCGACGTCTCCAACAAGATGGTCGAGGAGAAGGCGGCCGACATCGTCGCGACCGGCGCGGACGCGCTTCTGGCGGGCGACCTCGGCTGTCTCATGAACATGGCGGGCAAGTTGAAGCGCCAAGGCGCGCCGACGCGGGTCTATCACGTCGCCGAAGTGCTGGCCGGCATGGCGGACGGCCCCGGAATTGGCGAGGCGGACATCGGCGAGGCGGAAGAAGACGCGGCGCCGGCGCCGGCCGACACCTGATTCTCGGTCCCCCAACGAAACGGACGGCGATGCAAACCACGACGCCCCAGTTCAAGGAGAACGCCCGCACCGCGCTGGCGAACCCGCAGCTTCAGCAGGCGCTGACCAAGATGAAGGTCGGCTTCGTCGAACGCCGGGCGCAGGCGCGCGCCGCGCTGCCCGAGTTCGACGCGCTGCGCGATCAGGCGCGCGACATCAAGAACCACACGCTGGAGCATCTGGACCTCTATCTGGAGCGCTTCGAGGAGAAGGTGACCGCGGCCGGCGGCCACGTCCATTGGGCGCGCAACGCCGAGGAGGCGCGCCGTCAGGTGATCGAGATCTGCCGCGGCGTCGAGGCCAAGTCGGTCACCAAGGGCAAGAGCATGATCTCGGAGGAGATCGCGCTCAACGGCGCGCTGGAGGAGGCCGGCTTCGAGGTCGTCGAGACCGATCTCGGCGAATACATCATCCAGCTTCGCAAGGAGCATCCGAGCCATATCATCGCGCCGGCCATCCACGTGCTGAAGGAGCAGGTGGCCGAGGATTTCCGCGCCCATCACATCCAGTTCGACAAGGCCCGGCCGCTCACCGAGCCGCGCCAGCTCATCGCCGAGGCGCGCCAGGTGCTGCGCCAGAAGTACCTCGACAGCGACGTCGGGATCACCGGCGCCAACTTCCTGATCGCCGAGACCGGAACCAGCGTGATCGTCACCAACGAGGGCAATGGCGACCTGACCCAGACGCTGCCCAAGGTTCACGTGGTCATCGCCTCGCTGGAGAAGGTCGTGCCGACGCTGGACGACGCCTCGGCGATCCTGCGGGTGCTGGCGCGCTCCGCCACGGGTCAGGAGTTCAGCGCCTACACCACCTTCTCCACCGGCCCGCGCCGGCCCGACGACCCGGACGGGCCGGAGCAGTACCATGTCATCCTGCTCGACAACGGCCGCAGCGGCATGTTGGGGACGGAGTATCAGGACATGCTGCGCTGCATCCGCTGCGGCGCCTGCATGAACCACTGTCCGGTCTACGGCGCCGTCGGCGGCCACGCCTATGGCTGGGTCTATCCGGGCCCGATGGGCGCGGTGCTGACGCCAAGCTTCATCGGCGTCGACCAGGGTGGGCACCTGCCCAACGCGTCGACCTTCTGCGGGCGCTGCGCGGAGGTCTGCCCGATGCGCATCCCGCTGCCGAAGATGATGCGCCACTATCGCGCCAAGGAATATGAGGAGGGGCTGGCCCCGCCGGCGATGCGCTTCGGGCTCGACCTGTGGGGCTTCGTCGCGACCAAACCGCGGCTCTATCGCCTGGCGACGCGGATCGCCATGGGCCTGTTGGGAAGGCTGGGGCGCAAGCGCGGGCGCTTCGCGCGCCTGCCGCTGGCCGAGGGCTGGACGCGCCATCGCGATTTCCCGGCGCCCGAGGGCTCGACCTTCCAGGACCAGTGGGACGCGATGGGGGGCGCGCGATGAGCGCCGCGCGCGATCAGATTCTGGGCCATATCCGTCGCTCGCTGGGACGCGGCGAGGGGGCGGAGGCCGCGGCCGCGCGCGAAGCGGTCGACGCCCGCCTGACGGAGCGCCCGCGCGGCCTGATCCCCGAACGCGCCCGGACGCCGGATCCGGACGCCCTGGTCGCGCTGTTCCAGGAGAAGGCGGCGCGCGTCGATTGCACGACCCAGGTGATCGCCTCGCTGGACGAGCTGCCGGACGCGGTCGCCGACTATCTGGCGCGCGAGAACCTGCCGGCCGAGCTGCGCATGGGCGCGCATCCGGACCTCACGGCCGCGCCCTGGGACAGCCGCCCGACGCTGAGCGTCTCCACGGGTCCGACCGACGGCTCCCACGCGGTCTCCGTCGCCGCGGCCTTCGCCGGCGCGGCGGAGACGGCGACGCTGGCCCTGCTGTCCGGACCGGACGCGCCGACGACGCTCAATTTCCTGCCCGAAAGCGAGATCGTGCTGTTGCGCAAGAGCCGGCTGGTCGGCCCCTATGAGGACGTCTGGCGCTTGTTGCGGGCGCGCAACGAGGAAGCCGGCGGCCTGCCCCGGACGGTCAATCTGATTACCGGCCCGTCCCGCACCGGGGACATCGAGCAGACGATCGAACTGGGCGCCCACGGGCCCCTTCGGCTGCACGTCGTCATCCTGGACGACGTCTGAGCCGCCGTCGGACCCCGCTCGAGAGGCCCGGCCATGGCGCGCGGCGGACCCCCCAAGAAGCAGGCGCCGCCGAAGAACCGCGCCGACCAGGACCGCGACCTCTGGGCCGCCGTCACCCGCAACGTGCGCCCGCTGGAGGACCGGCCGCGCGAGGCGCGGGGCCTGCGCCATGGGGAGTCGGAACCCGCCGAAAGGACGTCGGAGGGCGACGCCGCGCGCCTCTCGCGGCGCCTGGCCCACGCCGCGGCGCAGGCCTCCGCCCCGCCCCCGCCCCCGCGGGAGCCGCCGCCGGCGCTGGCGCCCGGCTCGGCCCCCGGTCTCGACCGCCGCACGGCCGAGCGGCTGCGCCGCGGCAAGCTCGCCATCGACGGCCGGGTCGATCTGCATGGGATGAGCCGCGACGCCGCCCACCGCACGGTGATCGACCATCTCTCCAGCGCCCATCTGCTCGGCAAGCGCTGCGTCCTGGTGGTGACGGGCAAGGGGCGCGGCATCCTGAAGGAGAGCGTGCCGCATTGGCTGAACCTGCCGCCGCTGCGCGAGAAGATCCTGGCGATCGAGACGGCCCGGCCGGAGCATGGCGGCGAGGGCGCGCTCTACGTGCTGCTGAAGCGCCGCCGCGACCGGGACGGCGGCCCATGACCCCGTTCGGCCGCAAGCTGCGCGCGATGCGCCGCGCGCGCGGCGCGACCTTGAGCCAGATGGCCGAGGCGCTCGGCGTCTCCGCCGCCTATCTCTCGGCGCTGGAGCACGGCCGCCGGCCGCGCCCGACGCCGGCGCGGCTCGACCAGATCTGCGCCTATTTCGGCGTCATCTGGGACGAGGCGGAGGCGCTGAAGGACCTCGCCCGCCTCTCCAACCCCCGCGTCGCGATCGACACCGCGGGCTTGAGCCCCGAGGCGACGGAACTCGCCAACCGCCTCGCCCAGCGCATCCGGCATCTGAGCCGGGAGGAGATCCGCGCGCTGCTGCGGCAGTTGGAGGGATAGCCTCTGTCCCGCCGGGAGAGAGGGGGTGGGGGGCTGCGCCCCGACTTCTCCTGCCGCGACGTCGTTCCGGACGACCGTCAGGTCGATCCGGAACCCAGGAGCCGCTTCGCACCGTCCGGCGCGCGCCGCTCTGGACCCCGGCTCGCCGCTGTCGGGCCGGCCGGGGTGACGGCGACGGTGAATCGGTCAATGTGGAACGGCAGTCGCTTCCCGTCCCAGTCGCCCGCGTCAAAACGCCGGCCGCCTTAACCCCTAAAGAATGAACTTCGAGAGGTCCGCGTCGGCGGCCAGCGCGCCGACCTGTTCCTGCACGTAGGCGGCGTCGATCTCGACCGTTTCGCCGGCGCGGTCGGAGGCGGTGAACGCGATCTCCTCCAACAGCTTCTCGATCACCGTGTGCAGGCGCCGCGCGCCGATATTCTCCACCGACTGGTTGATCGCCGCGGCGAGGCGCGCGATCTCGTCGATCGCCTCCTCGCTGAAGGAGAGGGTGAGATCCTCCGTGCCCATCAGCGCGACCGATTGCTTGATCAGCGAATTCTCCGTCTCGCGCAGGATGCGGCCGAAATCCGCTTCGCTCAGCGCCTCCAGATTGACCCGGATCGGAAGCCGGCCCTGCAGCTCGGGCAGCATGTCGGCGGGCTTCGCCAGGTGGAAGGCGCCGGATGCGATGAACAGGATGTGGTCGGTCTTCACCGCCCCGTGCTTGGTGGAGACGGTGGTGCCCTCGATCAGCGGCAGCAGGTCGCGCTGCACGCCCTCGCGGCTGACGTCGCCGCCGCCGGCGCGCTCGTGCCGGATGGTGATCTTGTCGATCTCGTCGATGAAGGCGATGCCGTTCTGCTCGACATTCTCGATCGCCTCCAGCTTTACGGCCTCCTGGTCGACCAGCTTGTCCGCCTCTTCGGCCAGCAGCACGTCGTAGCTGTCCTTGACGCTCAGCGTACGCTTCCGGGTCTTGCCGCCGAACGCCTTGCCGAACATCTCGCCCAGATTGAGCATGCCCATCTGGGCGCCGGGCATGCCGGGGATCTCCATCGTCGGCAGGCCGCCGCCATGGTCTTGCACCTCGATCTCGATCTGCTTGTCGTCCAGCTCCCCCTCGCGCAGCTTCTTGCGGAAGGACTGGCGGGTCGCCTCGCCCGCCTGGCCGCCGACCAGCGCGTCGATCACGCGCTCCTCCGCCGCCACCTCCGCCTGCGGCTTGAGCGCCTTGCGCTGCTTGTCGGAGGCCATTTGGATCGCGACCTCGACCAGGTCGCGCACGATCTGCTCCACATCGCGGCCGACATAGCCGACCTCGGTGAACTTGGTCGCCTCGACCTTGATGAAGGGCGCTTCGGCCAGCTTGGCGAGCCGGCGCGCGATCTCCGTCTTGCCGCAGCCGGTCGGGCCGATCATCAGGATGTTCTTGGGCAGCACCTCTTCGCGCAGCGCCTCGTCGAGCTGCTGGCGCCGCCAGCGGTTGCGCAACGCGATCGCCACCGCGCGCTTGGCGTCGCGCTGGCCGATGATGAAGCGGTCGAGTTCGGAGACGATCTCGCGCGGGCTGAAAGCGGTCATGCGGGGGCCCCGGCTTGTTTCGGACTCGCAAAGAAGGAAGCGGCGCGGCGCGCGGCGCGCGTCACAGGCTCTCGATTGCGATCTCGCGGTTGGTGTAGATGCAGATGTCGGCGGCGATCTCCATCGCGCGCCGGGCGACCGCCTCGGCGTCCAGATCCTCGCGGTCGGCGAGCGCGCGCGCGGCCGCCAGCGCGTAGGACCCGCCGGAGCCGATGCCGATCAGCCCGTCCTCCGGCTCGATCACGTCGCCGGTGCCGGAAAGGATCAGCGAGACCTCCGCGTCCGCGACCGCCATCATCGCCTCCAGCCGGCGCAGATAGCGGTCGGTGCGCCAATCCTTGGCCAGTTCGACGCAGGCGCGGGTGAGCTGGGTCGGATACTGCTCCAGCTTCGCCTCCAGCCGCTCGAACAGCGTGAAGGCGTCCGCCGTCGCGCCGGCGAAGCCGCCGATCACGCGGCCGTCGGCCAGCCGGCGCACCTTGCGCGCATTGGATTTGAAGACCGTGTGGCCGAGCGTCACCTGCCCGTCGCCGGCGACCACAACCCGGCCTCCCTTGCGGACCGCCAGGATCGTCGTGCCGTGCATCTCCGCGGGGCCGTTCATCGCTTTGTCCGTCATGCCGCCGATATGGGCGAGCCGACGGCGCGGGTCAATGCGAAACCCGACGCCTTGCCATGCGGCGCGCGTTCCGGTGGCGTCATGCGCGAGACCCCTTTAAGATGCATTCGCGTCGTAACGCATTCTTTCTTGGAGACCCGCATGCGCCTTCACCCAATTCGGACGTTCGCGCCGTTGACCGCTGCGGCGCTCTTGCTCACCGCCTGCAACACGACCGCGCCGATGGAGATCAACCGTCCCGACCCTGAAACGGTGGAGGCTGTCGTTGACCAGGAGCAAGCGGACGGCCTGACACAAGCGGCCCTGTTCGGCGAAAGCGAGTTCAAGCCGCTCGCCTTCACGGCGGCGATAAGCGGCGTCCGCCACGGAACAGTCGTTATGCATTTCCCTGCGAATGGGGTCGACGGCCTTGGCGGGACCCTGTGCAACTATCGCCATCAAGGCGAGTCCGTTTGGGAATGGCGCGCGACCGGAAAGCTGATCGGCAATTGGGACGGAGAAGTCGGCAAGATGGTGCACAGCGCATTGACCCAGCGCGGTTTCGACATGGCCGGCGACCCGGATGCGATGTTCGAAGTGAGGGATGATCGCGCCCGCGCGGAGTATCTTCTTGGTGCGCGGCTCACGAAGATGGTCGGAAACGGCTGTGAGGAGCACCATTGGTGGGATGGGCGCCCCATGGGAAAGTACTCTGCAGAAGTTCAGATCGAGGTCGAATGGATCGTCTACGACCCGCTTCGCAAGGAGCCGGTTGAGGTTTTCACCTCAGAGGGATACGGCGTTCAGAAACGACCGAAGCAAACGGGCGTCGCCGACGCCTTCTTCGACGCCTGGGGGGGCGCCACAGAGAAGCTCGCGGTCAACCCGAACTTTGTGAAGCTGATGCTGGCCGACCAAGGCGGAACCTTCCGCTCGCAACCGCTTGACGACGAGCCGATACTTGTCGAGGCCTTGGAGCTTCGGGACCTGCCGATCCGCGAGTACATGCAGAAAATCCTCGATTCGACGGTGACCATCCGGTCCGGCACGGGCATCGGCTCCGGTTTTCTGATCTCCCGCGACGGTTACATTCTCACCAATCAACATGTCACCGGTGACGCAGAGGTGGTCGCGGTCGTCTTCCGCAACGGGATCGAGGCTCGCGGCGAGGTCTTGCGGCGTCATACGCAGCGCGACGTGGCGCTTATCCGAGTTCCGCTGACGGGCGGCGACCCCATTCCTCTCCAACTTTCCGAGCCGGAGATTACCGAGGACGTCTACGCCGTTGGGAATCCGTTAACGGAAGAACTTCGGTCCACCGTGACGCGCGGCGTCGTCAGCGCCAAGCGCCGATCGGAGAGAACCGGTCTGCGCCTGATCCAAGCGGACGTTGACATTCAGAGCGGGAACAGCGGCGGCCCGCTGCTGGACGCGCGCGGCAACGTTGCGGCGATTTCGGTTTCGGGGGTTAGCGCCGGCGCGGGCTCGATCGGCCTGAACTTCTTCATTCCGATTGCGAGCGCGCTTGAGTTCCTCAATATTCAAACCGTCGAGCGCCGGAACGCCGCCACCTTCTAACGTCGCCGCCCGCCCCGCTGGCCAAGCGTCCGCCCGCCTGCTAGAACCCGCGCTTCGGGATAGCCTGAGAGCGGAAAGGGCGGGGCCATGCGCCAAGCCAGCGTCGATCGCAACACCAAGGAGACGCGGATTGCCGCGTCGGTCGATCTCGACGGAACCGGTCGCTACGACGTGGCGACGGGGATCGGCTTCCTCGACCATATGCTGGAGCAGCTCTCCCGCCACGGGCTGATCGACCTGACGCTGCGCGCGGAGGGCGACCTGCATATCGACTTCCACCACACGGTCGAGGATTCGGGCTATGTGGTGGGCGAGGCGATCTCCAAGGCGCTCGGCGATCGAAAGGGAATCGAGCGCTATGGCGACGCGCTGATCCCGATGGACGAGACCTTGAGCCGCGTCGCCGTCGACCTGTCCGGCCGGCCCTATCTGGTCTGGAAGGTGGCCTTCACCCGCGACAAGCTGGGCGACTTCGACACCGAGCTGTTCAAGGAATGGTTCCAGGCCTTCGCGCAAGCCGTGGGCGCCAACGTGCATGTCGAAAATCTCTACGGCGAGAACAACCACCACATCATCGAGAGCTGCTTCAAGGGCCTGGCCCGCGCGCTGAAGGCGGCGGTCGCCATCGATCCGCGCAAGGCGGGCCAGGTGCCCTCGACCAAGGGCGCGCTCGGCGGCGTGGCGGGCATGGGCGAGGCCGCGCCGGCGGACAAGAGCTGAGCGCTGAGGGCGGATCGGACCCGATGAGCACCCTGATCGTCGATTACGGCTCGGGCAATCTGCGCTCGGCGGCCAAGGCGTTCGAGCGCATGGCGCCGCCGGGCGAGACGATCCGCGTCGCGGGCGATGCGGAGGCGATCCGCGCCGCCGACCGGATCGTGCTGCCGGGCGTCGGCGCCTTCGGCGACTGCCGCCAGGGGCTGGAGGCCGTGCCCGGCGCGATTGAGGCGCTGGAGGAGGCGGTGATCGGGAAGGGCCGCCCCTTCCTCGGCATCTGCGTCGGCATGCAACTGATGGCGGACGAAGGGCGCGAGCACGGGACCCATCCGGGCCTCGGCTGGATTCCGGGCGTGGTGGAGGCGATCCGGCCCGCCGACCCGGGCCTGAAGGTGCCGCATATGGGTTGGAACCTGCTGGCGGAGGTGGCGGAGCATCCGGTCTTCGCCGGCCTCGGCGACGGACGGCACTACGCCTATTTCGTCCACAGCTATCATCTGACGCCGGCCGACCCGACGCAGCGCCTGGCCAGCGTCGACTACGGCCAGCGGCTGACGGCGGCGGTCGGGCGCGACAATATGGTCGGCGTGCAGTTCCATCCGGAGAAGAGCCAGGCCGCCGGCCTGCATCTGATCGCCAATTTCCTCTCCTGGCGGCCCTGAGCCGCCGGACCCGAGACGCGAGCGAGCGCGAAGCCCATGATCCTCTATCCCGCGATCGACCTGAAGGACGGCGAGTGCGTGCGCCTGCTGCGCGGCGAGATGGCGGCGGCCACCGTCTTCAACGACGACCCGGGCGCCCAGGCGCGGCTCTTCGCCGACGCCGGCGCGGAATGGCTGCATGTGGTCGACCTCAACGGCGCCTTCGAGGGCCGGCCGGTCAACGCCTCGGCGGTGGAGGCGATCCTGACCGCGGTCGGCGAGCGGCTGCCGGTGCAGCTCGGCGGGGGAATCCGCAGCCTCGAGGGCGCGCGCGCCTGGATCGAGCGCGGCGTCTCGCGCATCGTGCTCGGCACCGTCGCGGTCAAGGACCCGGAGGTCGTGCGCGCCTGCTGCCGGGCCTTCCCGGGCCAGGTGGCGGTCGGGATCGACGCCCGCGGCGGCCGCGTCGCGGTCGAGGGCTGGGCCGAGGCGACGGAGATCGAGGCGCTCGACCTCGCGCGCCGCTTCGAGGACGCCGGCGTCGCCGCGATCGTCTACACCGACATCGACCGGGACGGCGCGCTCGAAGGCGTCAATGTCGCGGCCACCCGGGCGCTGGCGGAGGCGGTCTCGATCCCCGTCATCGCGTCGGGCGGGGTGAAGGACCTCGCCGACGTCGAAGCGCTGATCGCCGCCGGCTCGATCGCCGGCGCGATCTCCGGTCGCGCGCTCTATGACGGGCGGCTCGATCTGGCCGAGGCCGTTGCGCTGACGAAACGGCTTCGGGCGGGGGCGGCGTGATGCTGACGGTGCGGGTCATCCCCTGTCTCGACGTGAAGGACGGCCGCGTCGTCAAAGGCGTCAATTTCGTCGGTCTGCGCGACGCCGGCGATCCGGTCGAGCAGGCCAAGCTCTACGACGCCGCCGGCGCCGACGAGCTCTGCTTCCTCGACATCACGGCGAGCCACGAGAACCGGGAGACGATCTACGACGTCGTCGCCCGCACGGCCGAAGCCGCCTTCATGCCGGTCACCGTCGGCGGCGGGGTGCGCACGGTGGACGACATTCGCAAGCTGCTGCTGGCCGGCGCTGACAAGGTCTCGATCAACACGGCCGCCGTGAAGCGCCCGGATTTCGTCCGGGAAGCCGCGGAGCGCTTCGGCAGCCAGTGCATCGTCGTCGCCATCGACGCCAAACAGACCGGCCCCGGGCGCTGGGAGATCTTTACCCATGGCGGCCGGGAGCGCACGGGGTTGGATGCGGTCGCCTGGGCAAAGCGCATGGTCGAGTTGGGCGCGGGCGAGCTGCTGCTGACCTCGATGGACCGGGACGGCACCAAGGCCGGCTTCGACACCGATCTGACCCGGGCGGTCTCGGACGCGGTGACGGTCCCGGTGATCGCCTCGGGCGGGGTCGGGACGCTGGAGCATATGGTGGCCGGCGTTCGCGACGGCCATGCGTCGGCGGTGCTCGCCGCCTCGATCTTCCATTTCGGGGAGTATTCGATCGCCGAGGCCAAGGCGGCGCTGGCCGAGGCCGGCCTGCCCGTGCGCCCCGTCGACGGCGGCACCGAGGCGATTGCGGACGAGAAGGGGGCGCCGCGATGACCGACCGGACCCACGCGCTCGACCGGCTGCTGGCCGCGGTGGCCGCCCGCGCGGGCGCCGATCCGAGCGAGAGCTACACGGCGAAGCTGATGGCCCGCGGCCGGCCCAAGATCGCTCAGAAACTGGGGGAAGAGGCGGTCGAGACCGTGATCGCGGCCCTCGTCCAGGACCGTGACGCCCTGGTCGCGGAGAGCGCGGATCTACTCTACCATCTGGCCGTGCTCTGGGCCGAGGCGGGGGTCGACCCGGACGATGTCTGGACCGAGCTCGACCGGCGCGCCGGAACCTCCGGACTGGCCGAAAAGGCCGCGAGAGACGCCGACGGCTGACCAGAAGGGTTGCAGGCGGACGACAGAGACAAGGGGAAGGCGGAAAGCCATGGCGGACTACGACGATCAGAATATCTTCGCCAAGATCCTGCGCGGCGAGATCCCGAACGACACCGTCTATGAGGACGAGCACGTTCTCGCCTTCAACGACATCAATCCGCAGGCGCCGCGCCATGTGCTGGTGATCCCCAAGGGCGCCTATGTTTCGCTCGACGATTTCTCCCAATCGGCGAGCGACGCCGAACTGGCCGGCTTCATGCGCGCGCTGGGCCATGTCGCGCGGGCGCTGGGCCTGGCCGGGAGCGGCTATCGCATCCTGGCCAATCATGGCCGCGACGCGAACCAGGAGGTGCCGCACTTCCACGTCCACATCGCGGGCGGCGGCCAACTGGGGCCCATGTTCAGCCGCCCGCGCGGCTGACCCGGCCCGCGAAAAATCCGAGACAGACCCGGCCCCCGCTCTGCTAAGGTGCCGGATGACGGGGCGCGTGCGACGGCCGAGGGGGCTGCAGGCGATCCTGTCTTTTGGGGGAACGCCGGGTGCGATGAGCGCCGCCGAGGAAACGCTTGCGAGCCTGTACGAGGAGGCCGCCGCCGCGCGTGAGGCCGGCGAGCCTGCGCGGGCGGTGGAGAGCCTGCGCCGCGCCGTCGCGCTGCAGCCGCGCGCGGCGGTGAGTCAGGTAATGCTGGCCCTCGCCCTGATCGAGGCCGGCGCGCTGGAAGAGGCCGCGGAGGCGGCCGAGGCCGCCTGCCGCCTCGCCCCGGACGCCGGCGCGGCGCACATCGCCCGCGGTCGGGCGCGGCGCCTGATGGGCGACGCCTCCGGCGCGCTGGAGGATCTCGACGCGGCGCTCGCCCTGAAGCCGATCGACGCCGACGGCCATTATGAGCGCGCGCAAGCGCTCGCCGCCCTCGACCGCCGGGCGGAGGCGGTCGAGGCGCTCAAGGCCGGGCTGGTCTGCGCGCCGCGTCATGCGGCGTTGAAGGCGCTGGCGCGGCGGCTGTCGGCGGACGCCTAGAGCCTGATGATATCATCCGGACCCACCTGAGATCGGTTTTCCGGGTTTCCGGCTAGGAGAGGCCGCGCAGGCGATGTGGTTCATCGTCAAGCGGCCTCCCCAGGGCGCTTGGGCGGTCCGGGGGTCCGGAAAACCGACCGAAGGCGCCGCTTTCGGCTCCCTGGTCGTCGTCGCGTCGCGCTTGCGATGTCCCGCATCGCCGCGCGCGCCGCTCCTAGCCAGGAAACCGAAAGCGGCGTCTCAGGGGGGTCCGTATGATATCATCAAGCTCTAGAGGGTCCGAACACCGCGTCGTTTCACCCTAGTGGATGCAGCGCGTCGCCGTTGGCGCCGCCGGCCTCGAGTCGGGCCAGCACGCGCTTGCGGGCGAGGCCGGCGTCGCGGTCCTCGACCCCCAGCATGCCGGCGACGCGGCGCACCAGATTGGCCTCATGGTCGTGCAGGTCGCCGTCGGCGTAGGCCACGTCCCACAGCATCTCGATCAACTGCACCCGTTCGTCATAGTCGAAATGGGCGTTGACGATGCGCAGGAAGGAGTGGATGTCGACGGCGGCGTCCTGTCGGTCCTCGCCTTGGCCGACGATCTGGTCGACTTCCTCGCGCCCGATGCCGAAATGCCGTTCGATCAGGACGGCGATGCGTTGGCGCTCGCGCGGGTCCAACTCGCCGTCCATCATCGCCGCCTCGATCAGCATGGCGGCGGCGGCGACGTGCAGCTCCGCCTCGTCGTGCCGCCCGTCGGGCTTGGAGCCCGCGCCCCCCTTGTCCACGAAAAATTGCTTGATGCGATTGAGCATCCGTCTCCCTAACCAGCTCGGTGATGCAGTTGCTGAGATAAAGTCCCTTTTGACACTATGGGCCGCCAGGCTCCGGTTTCAACCGGTCGAGGCGGCGCCGGTCGCGCTTGGTCGGCCGGCCGGCGCCCGGTTCGCGCCGCGCGGCGGCCGCCGGCGCCGCCGGGTCTTCGCCCGGCCTTGCCCGGGGTTGCGGCGGGTCGAGGTCGCGATAGAGCGCCTGCGCCTCGCCGGCCGGCCCGCGCCGGGCGGAGAGCGCCAAGACTTCTATCACCCGCACATGCGGCCCCTGCGGAAAGGTCAGCACGTCGCCGACGCGCAGCGCCTGACCCGGCTTCGCCACCGGCTGGCGGTTCAGGCGCATGCGCCCGCCGCCCGCGACGTCCGAGGCCAGCGTGCGGGTCTTGAAGAAGCGCGCATGCCACAGCCACTTGTCGAGCCGCATCGACGCGCCCGGCTCGCTCACCCGCGCCCTCCGGAGAAATCTGCCGCGCCGGCGTCCTCCGGGCTCTCCGGATCGTCCGCGGCCGCGTCCGGCGTCCGCTTGCGCGGCGGCGCCGACGGTTGGGCCGGCGCTTGCGGGCGGACGAGTTGCTTCAACACCGCGAAGGGCGAGTTCGGGTCCGGCGCCCGCCTCCCGTCTTGGCGTCCCCCGTCTTGGCGTCCCCCGTCTTGGCGTCCGCCTTCCGCCCGTCCCGGCGCCCCGCCGCGGGCCGGCGGCCGCTTCGGCCCGGACGTCTTGGCCTTGGGTTTGCCGCGGCTGCCGCGCTTACGGTCGCGCGAGTCGCGAGGGGTCCCGTCCGGTTTCTTTTCGTCGCCCGCGTGCGGCCCGCCGCCCGCGCCCGCGCGGCGCAGGCGGTTTGGCGGGTCGAACAGCGGACCCTCCGGCGCGGCCTCTCCCTCCGCGGATGGTCGTCGGCGGAAGCCGAAGGCGCGCAGCACGCCGTCGGCCTGCGCCGCCGCCTCGCTCCCGGCCGAATCGAGGCCGATCGCCGCGATCAGCGCGGCGTCGCGCGCGACCGGCGCCTTGCGCGCACGCTGGCGCAACTCCGCCGACACCCGCTCCAGCCGGTCGAGGCGCAGCAGAAGCGGACCCCGCCGCTCGTACCCCAAGGCGCCGGCCGCGTCTTCGGGCAGCGCGTCCGCCGCCAGGACGGGGGACGGGGCGGTCGGCGTCTCAGGCGCCGCCCCGCCGGTCCAGGCGGCCCAGAGGATCGCCTTGGCGCGCATCGCCTTGGGCGCCAGCGCGCCGTTCAGGAAGATCCACTCGGTCCCGAAACGAACGCCGGCTGCGGTCAGCGCCTTGCGGCCCGCCGGCGACAACGCCTTGACCTGGGCGCGCGCCTCGCGCTCGGGGACCGCGCCCATCGTCTCGCGCAGCCGGTAGAGCAGCCCGCGCGCCGGCGCGTCGTCGGCGGTGAGCGCCGTCTCCGTCGCCGCATCGTCCGCGGCGATCAGCGCCCCCAGCCGCCGGGCCAGGAACCGGTCGAGGAAGCCCTGCAGGCGCGCCTGCACCCGCTCCTCCAGCGTCCGGTCGTTCAGATCGTTGGGCAGCAGCCGGACGCGGGGGCGCAGCCGCTCGGCCCCCTTGGCGACCCGGGCGATCGGGCGGCCGATCCAGGTGATGCGGCCGTCCGCCTCCATCCCGAAGGCGCTGTCGTCGGCGCCGACCAGCCGGGCGACGCGCGGGCCCGCATCCTCGCGCAGCGCGCGGTGCGCGGCGGCCGCGAGCGCCTTGGCCTCGCGCAGGTCGGCGGCCTCGTGCGGGTGGAAGCTCAAGCCCTCGATGCGGCCGACCACATGGCCTTCGACCACCACGTCGCCCTTGGCCGTGACCGCCGAGAGCATTTCGCCGCCGGCCTCGCGCCCGCGGCTCAAGACGGCGGCGCGGCGGTCGACGAAACGGTCGGTCAGCCGGTCGTGCAGCGCGTCGGAGAGCGCGTCCTCGATCTGCCGGGCGCGGCCCTGCCAATGGGCGCTGTCCGCCATCCAGTCGGCCCGGTGGGCGACGAAGGTCCAGGTGCGCACATGCGCCAGCCGCGCCGTCAGCGTGTCGATGTCGCCTTCGGTGCGGTCGAGCCGTTCGATCTGCGCGCGCACCCAGTCCTCGGGCAGGCGGCCGTCGCGGTCCACCAGATGGGTGAAGATCTGGCCGAGGAGCTGAGCGTGATGCTCCGGCATCACCTTGCGGAAATCGGGGATCTGGCAGACCTCCCAGAGGAGCTGCACCCGGTCGCGGCTTCCGGCCCGAGCGGCGACCGCTTCGTCCCGCGTCAGGGCGGCGAGCGCGAGCTGGTCGTCGGCGTCGCGCGCGCGCACCAACTCCGGCCGGGACGGCGGCCGGTTCAACGCCTGCATCAGCCGCCCGGGGCTGGCGAAGTCGAGCGACCGGTTGCGCCAGCACAGCTTGCCGATCGGCGGATAGTCGTGCTCGACGATGCGCCGGATCGCTTCCTCATCCGGCGGGCGCACGGCGTCGGCGACGCCGAAGGTTCCGTCGTTCATGTGCCGACCGGCGCGCCCGGCGATCTGGCCCATCTCCGGCGCGCTCAGCGGCCGGCGGCGCATTCCGTCGAACTTGGCCAGCCCGGCGAAGGTCACATGGTCGACGTCCATGTTGAGGCCCATGCCGATCGCGTCGGTGGCGATCAGGTAATCGACCTCGCCCGCCTGATACATCTGCACCTGGGCGTTGCGCGTGCGCGGGCTGAGCGCGCCCAGCACCACCGCCGCGCCGCCGCGCTGCCGGCGCACCATCTCCGCCAGCCGATAGACCTGATCGACCGAGAAGGCCACGACGGCGCTGCGCCGCGGCAGGCGGGAGAGTTTCGACGTCCCGGCCCAGGAGAGCGTCGAGAGCCGCGGGCGCGTCTCGATCCGCGCTTCGGGGACGAGCGCGCGGATCGCGCCCTGCATCGACTCCGCGCCGAGGAACATGGTCTCCTCGCGCCCGCGGGCGTGCAGCAGCCGGTCGGTGAAGACGTGGCCGCGCTCCGGATCGGCGCAGAGCTGGATTTCGTCCACCGCCAGGAACTCGACCGGCTGGCCGAGCGGCATCGCCTCGACCGTGCAGATCCACCAGCGCGGCCGCGGCGGGACGATCTTCTCCTCGCCGGTGATCAGCGCGACATGGGCGCGGCCCTCCAGCTCCACTAGGCGGTCGTAATTCTCCCGCGCGAGCAGGCGCAGCGGAAAGCCGATCATGCCCGTGGCGTGGGCGCGCATCCGCTCCATCGCCAGATAGGTCTTGCCGGTGTTGGTGGGGCCGAGCACGGCGCGGACGTCACCCGAAACGGGGGCGCGCGCGGTCTCCAACGAGGCGTCGCTTGGCGGCGTCATGACCGGGCGACTGTCGCGCGTCGGGCGGACGAGGGCAAGGGGGGAAGCCCGCCCGGCGATGGACGCCGCCGCGGCGCGGCGCTATGCAGGGGGTCCCTCCAAATCGCCGGGCGCCTTCTATGAGCCGAGACTGGACGGACGATCTGCCCCTGCCCCGCTCGCTGCTGCGTCAGTCGGGGCGCATGCGCAAGCTGTTGCGCGAGCGGCTATGGCTGCAGGTGCTGGTCGGCATGGCGCTGGGGATCGGGGTCGGGACGGCGCTCGACCCGGACGCGGGGCTGGTCGCGGCGGAGACCTCGCGCCGCGTGATCGCCTGGCTGGCGCTGCCGGGCCAGCTTTTCCTGGCCGCCGTGACCTTCGTCGTGGTGCCGCTGGTGCTGGCCTCCGTCGCGCGCGGGATCGCGGCCGGCGAACGCGACGAGAGCCTGGGCCGCATCGGGGCGGAGACGATCGGCTTCTTCCTGATCACCACCGTCATCGCCTGCGGGATCGGCTTCGCCGTCGGCTGGGCGATCGCGCCGGGAACCCTGATCGAGGGCGGCCAATTGATGGGCGCCGCCGGGCCCGACGCCGTGCGCCTCGCCGCGGAGGCGGAACAGGCGGCCCGCGCCGCGGCCGAGACCGCGCCGCCGATCACCGAGCGCATCCTGATGCTGCTGCCCAGCAACCCGCACCGGGCGCTGGCGGAAGGCGACATGCTGCAGGTGGTGATCGTCGCGGCGATCCTGGGCCTCGCGCTGCTGCGGGTGGAGCGCAAGACGGCGGCGCCCTTGCTCGACCTCTTGGCGGCGCTGCAGGCGGTGACGATGGTCGTGGTCCAGGTCGTGATGCGCTTCGCCCCCGTCGCGGTCTTCGGCCTGATGGCGCGGCTGGCCGCGGATCTGGGGCTACAGGCGGTGTTGGGGCTCGCCGCCTATGTCGGGACCGTGCTGTTGGGGCTGGGGCTGCTCTCGGCCGTCTATCTGGCGCTCGCCTGGAAGCTCGGCGGCTGTTCGCCCCGGCGCTTCGTGAAGACGGCGCGCGAGGCGCTGCTGCTCGCCTTCTCCACCAGCTCGTCCGCCGCCGTCATGCCGGTGACGCTGAAGACCGCGGAGCAGGGATTTCGCGTGCGCGAGGGGATTTCGCGCTTCGTCGTGCCCCTGGGCGCGACCGTCAATATGGGCGGCACGGCGCTCTATCAGGCGGTCGCGGTCCTGTTCATCGCCCAGATCTTCGGCGTCGATCTCGGCCCGGCCGAGCTCGCCGTGATCCTGGTCATGGCCGTCGGCGCGGCGATCGGCAGTCCGGGCGCGCCCGGCGTCGGCATCGTCGTGCTGGCCAGCATCCTGGAAAGCGTCGGAATCCCCGCCGCGGGCGTGGCGCTGGTGATCGGCGTGGACCGCATCCTCGACATGGCGCGCACGGTGGCCAATGTCGGCGGCGACCTGACCGCGGCCCTGGTGATCGACGCGCGCACCCGGCCCGCGCCGGCGGCGCCCGTGTTCGATCCGAACGCGCCGCCGCGCTGAGCGGTCCTACTCCGCCGCCGTCGCGCGCCCGGCGATGCGCGCGAAGATCGCGTCCAGCTCCTGCGCCATCGCCGCCAGGTCCGCCGCGCCGGGCGCCGCCCCCGGCCCTTGGGCGTAGGGCGCGAAGACGGCGGACGGAGTGCGGTAGGTCAGGCTGGCCTTGCCGGTCTGCGGATCCTCGGTCAGGTAGAAGCGGATCGGCGCCTCGATCCCGGCGGGGATCGAGGCCTCCAGCATGCGCTTCGCGAATTCGGGCCCGTAGACCCCGGCGACCATGTTGCCGGGGATCTCCTCGCCGAAGCGGTTGCGCACGCCGACGGTCGCGCTGGCGCGGGTGACGACGAAGACGCGCGGCTCGGCCTCCACGGCCTCGTTGAAGGCCGCGACCAGGGCCGGGTAGCTCTTGGCGCTCTCCAGGACGCGCATTCCGTCATAGGGGTAGGGGTCCGCGGCCGACGCCGCGCCGGCGCTCGCCAGCGCGGCGAGCAGGGCGAGCGCTGCGAGCGGGCGGCGGATGGCGGCGCGGATCGTCATGGGTCGTCCTCCGGATAGGTCTTCGGGGTTCGTCTTCGGGGTTCGTCGTCGGGGTCGCGGGCTCACGCTATCCGGGCGGGCGGGTCGTCGTGAAATGACGATCCCGTTATCGCCGTGCGAGCGCGGCCCGCCTCCCCACCCACGGGCCGAGCCCGTTGGGCGGCCCCGCTTGCAATTGACTTCCCGCGCTGAGGGCCGCAGGCTTCCCGACGCTGCGCGCTGCGCGCCGCCGCACGACGGCGGCGGGCCCGCGGACCCCCCCCACTGGGTCAGGCGGGGTCAGGCGGGGTCAGGCGGGGCCAGGCGGGGTCAAGCAGGGGCAGGCAGGGGCAGGCTGGATCACCATGAGGCGTGAGGGAGCGGGGCGTGAGCGTGACGCCGAGCCGGCCGCGCCGCCGACCCGGCACGGGACGGCGATCGCGCGGGCGGGGCCGGCGGGCGTTGCGTCGGGCGTGGCGGCGGCGGGCGTCCTGCTGCGCGGTCCGGCGGGCGTCGGAAAATCCGATCTGGCCTTCCGAATGATCGACGCGGGGCGCGCGCGCCTGGTGGCGGACGATCGGGTGGTCGTGACGCCGGGACCGGGTCCCGACGCCCCGGCGACGCTGAGCGCGCCGGCCGCGCTGGCCGGGCGGATCGAGCTGCGCGGCCTGGGGGTGGTGCGGCTGGAGGCGCATGAGGTCGCGCCGGCCGCGCGCCTGCTGCTGATCGTCGATCTCGTCCCCCGCGACACGGTTCCCCGGCTGCCGGCGCCGGACCCGGTCGAGCTCTGCGGCGTCGCCGCGCCGCGGCTCAGGCTTTGCGCCTTCGACGCCTCGACCCCGGCGAAGATCCTGCGCGCGCTGCGGCTGATCGAGACGGGGGCCGGCGGCGTGGAAGACGGAATCGGTCCCGCCCGCCCGCCGCTTTCCCGATGCGCCTCATGAGCGCGGCGCGGCCCGATCTTCTGCTGGTGACCGGCCTGTCCGGGGCCGGACGCTCGACGGCGCTGAACGCGCTGGAGGATCTCGGCTTCGAGGCGGTGGACAACCTGCCGCTGGGCTTGCTGGAGCGGTTGCTGCCCCCGTCCGCCGTCGTGTCGCACGGGGCGCCGGAGCACGCGCCGCTGGCGGTTGGCGTGGACGTGCGCACGCGCGACTTCGACGCCGCGGCGCTGAAGAGCGCGGTCGCGCGCCTGACGGCGGCGGACGGCGTCGCGGTCCGCATCCTCTATCTTGAGTGCGACGACGAAGTGCTGATCCGCCGCTTCGCCGAGACGCGCCGGCGCCATCCGCTCGCCGCGGACCGCCCGGCGGCCGACGGCATAAGGCTTGAGCGCCGCGCGCTCGCCCCCTTGCGCGACCTGGCGGATCTGGTGCTGGACACCACCGACCTGACGGTCTGGGACCTCAAGCGCCGCCTTCAGGCCCTGTTCGGCGCGGCGGCGGAGGGGTCGGGCGCCGGGCCGGTTCTGACGGTGATGTCCTTCGCCTTTCGGCGCGGTCTGCCGCGCGAGGCGGACATGGTGCTAGACGTGCGGTTCCTGGACAATCCGCACTACGATCCCGCGCTCCAGGCGCTGACCGGCCTGGACGCCCCGGTCGCCGCGCATATCGCCGCCGATCCGGACTTCGAGGGCTTTCTCGAGGACGTAATGCGCTTGCTCGCGCGCACCCTGCCGCGCTACGAGCGGGAGGGGAAAAGCTACCTCACTATGGCGGTCGGCTGCACCGGCGGGTGGCACCGCAGCGTCTACACCGCCGAGCGCCTCGCCGAACGGCTGGAGGCGGCCGGCCGGCGCGTGAATCGCTTCCATCGGGATCTGGAGCGGTCTGCGGCGGCCGGCGTCGAGCCCTCGAACGAAGCAGCCGCGGTCGAACGGAAGGAGCGGGCGTCATGATCGGATTGGTTCTGGTGACCCACGGGCGCCTGGCGGCGGAGTTCGTGGCCGCGCTCGAACATGTGGTGGGCGAGCAGAAGCAGATCGACGCCGTCTGCATCGGCCCGGACGACGATATGGAACAGCGCCGGGCCGAGATCCTGGAGAAGGTCGGCCAGGTGGACAGCGGCGACGGCGTGGTGCTCCTGACCGACATGTTCGGCGGCACGCCCTCCAACCTCGCCATCTCCATCACGGAGAAGGCGAAGGTCGAGGTGATCGCCGGCCTCAATCTGCCGATGCTGGTCAAGCTCGCCTCGGTGCGCGGCCAGGAGCCGCTGGAGCGCGCGGTCGCCGCGGCCCAGGAGGCGGGCGTCAAATACATCAACGTGGCGAGCAAGCTGCTGGCGCGCTGAGGCGCGCCGTCAGCCTGCACGCTTGGCTCCGACCGGTCCGATGCCGACGCGCACCGTCACCATCTGCAACCGGCGCGGCCTGCATGCGCGCGCCGCCGCGAAGTTCGTCAAGACGACCGAGACGTTCGAGGCGGAGGTCTCCGTCTCGAAGGACGGGACAACCGTCGGCGGCCTCTCCATCATGGGGCTGATGATGCTGGCCGCCGGAACCGGCAGCGCGATCGAGATCGCCGCCGAGGGGCCCGATGCGGACGCCGCGCTCGACGCCTTGCAGGCCTTGATCGAAGCGGGCTTTCACGAGAAGGACTGAGCCGCGCCGAAGCGCGAACCGACCGGAAAGGACCCACGCGAGCATGGCCGAGCCCGAGGAGCAGGTGCTGGACGGCGTCGGCGTCGCCCCCGGGATCGCCGAGGGGCCGCTGACGGCGATCGACCTGGGCGGGCTGCAGGCGCCGGACCGGCGCATCGCGGCCGGCGACGCGGCGGCCGAGACGGCCCGGCTCGACGCGGCGGTCGAGCGTACGATCCGTCAGCTCAAGGCGCTTCGGGCGCGCCGCGCGCGCCTGCCGGACGCCGCGGCGGAGGAAATCGGCTACATCCTGGACGCCCATCTGCAGATGCTGTCCGGCTCGCGGCTTCTGCGCGGCGCCAGGGCGCGAATCGAGGACGCACGGCGCAGCGCCGACTACGCGCTGGCCCAGGAAGTCGAGGCCGCCGCGCGCGGCTTCGAGGCGTTGAACGACCCCTATCTCGCCGCCCGGGCGGAGGATGTGCGCGAGGTCGGCCGGCGCGTGCTGCGCATGCTGCAGGACGCCGCGCCCAACCCGTTCGAATCCCTGCCGGACGGCGCGCTGGCGGCGGCGGAGAGCTTCAGCCCCGCCGACGTGGCGCAGATGAATCCGGCCCGCATCCGCGGCTTCGCCGCCGAACTCGGCGGCGCCCAGGGGCACACCGCGATCCTGGCCCGCTCGCTCGGCCTGCCGGCGGTGCTGGGCGTCGCCGGCCTGATGCAGGCCGCCGCCGCCGCCGAAGCGGCTGCGCACGCCGCCGGGGGCGGTCCGGTTCCGGCCCTGATCGATGGGTTCGAGGGCAAGATCGTCCTCAATCCTCGCGAGGCGACGCGCCGGCGCTATCGCGACCGCCGCGCCGGGCACGAGCGCGAGCGGCGCAAGCTGGAGCGGTTGCGCGATCGCCCGGCGGAGACCCGCGACGGCGTGCGACTCGCGCTCGAAGCCAATCTCGACCTGCCGGCGGAGGCCGCGACGGCGCTGACCCATGGCGCGGAGGCGGTCGGCCTGTTGCGCACCGAGTTCCTGTTCATGAATGTCGACCGGCCGCCGGACGAGGAGGCGCAGACCGCGATTCTGACCGAGGTGGTGCGCGCCATGCAAGGTCGGTCCGTCACCATCCGCACGATGGATGTCGGCGGCGAGAAACTGGCCCATGCGCTGGGCCCGGAGCTTGCCGGCGCGGCCAATCCGGCGTTGGGGCTTCGCGCGATCCGGCTGTCGCTGAAGCGACCGAAGCTCTTGCAGACGCAACTCGCCGCGATCCTGCGCGCCGGCGCGGAGGGGCCGGTGCGCATCCTGTTGCCGATGATCACGACGCCGGGCGAGGTGCGCCGCGTGCGCGAACATCTGACCCGCGTGCGCCGGCGCCTGCAGCGCAAAGGCGTGCGCCAGGCGCCGGAGCCGCCGCCGGTCGGCGTGATGATCGAGGCGCCGGGGGCCGCGCTCGCCGCCGACGCGCTGGCCCAGGTCAGCGACTTCTTCGCCATCGGCACCAACGATCTGACCATGTACACGCTGGCCGTGGACCGCGCCGACGACCAGGTGGCGCATCTCTACAACCCGCTGCACCCGGCGGTCCTGCGGCTGATGGAGTTTTCGATCCAGGCGGCGCTGCGGGCCCGGCTGCCGGTGAGCGTGTGCGGCGAGATCGCCGGCGATCCGCGCTTCACCGCGCTCCTGATCGGGCTCGGCGTGCGCGAATTGTCGATGAGCGCCGGCGCCATTCCGCAGATTAAGCAGCGCGTCCGCACGCTCGACGCCGCCGCCTGCGCCCAGCGCGCCCGCGCCGTGGTCGACAGCCTCGACGCCGGCCGAATCGCCAGCCTGCTGGACGATCTGAACGGGTTGGGATGACGCGCGGCCGGTCGGGGCTGGCGTCGGCGCCCGCTCTAGACGTTCGACGGCGGCGGCGGCGCGCCGACGAGGCGGGCGCGGTCGAGCGGGCGCAGCTCGTTGGCCGCGATGATCTGGCGCACCAGATCGACATAGGCCTCGCCCTTCTCGGAATAGGCTTCCAGGCCGCCGGCCAGGGTCAGGCCGTTCAGCCCGGCGCCCTGGGCGCGCAGGTCGGCGCGCATCATGCGCAGCTTGCGATAGGCCCGGTGCGTGTTGAGGTTCTTGATGTAGGCCGCCACCGCCTCCAACGGGGTCTCGAAGGCCCGGATCTTATGCGTCTTTCCCTCCTGGCGCTGCTTCGGGACGATGCCTTTGGCGTCGTCGCCCCAGACCCACTGGCCGAACAGCGCGTTGCCCTCCCGCGCGAAGCGCGAGGTGCCCCAGCCGCTTTCGATCGCGGCCTGCGCCAGCGCCAGCGACGGCGGCACCACATCGACCCGAAGCAACAGCGTCTCGACGTCGCCCGCTTCGACCCGATAGGTCTCGTACATCTCGTCGAGCCACGCGCGCTGCTTCGCGGCCAGCGGCGCGCCGCGTTCCTGGGCGTCCGCGAGCTCCAGAATCCGGGTGCGCTGTTCGGTCAGCCGCTCGTTGACCATCAAGACCAGCGGCAGAACCATTTGCAGGAAGACCTGCTTCTTCCTGTCAACTTCCTGCACCTCCCTGAGGTCCTTCGGCACGGCTTCGGGCACGAGGCGCGGCACCTCGGCCTGCTGGGCGCGCACGGTGTGCAGCGAATAGCCGTAGCGCTCGAACCGGCTTTCGAGCTGATCGACCGTGCTGCTGGGGATGCGCGACAGCTTCGGCGCCGCCGCTGCGGCGGCGGCCGGCTGGGCCGCGGGCTCGGGGGCCGGGCGCTCGAGCTGGGGAATGTCGCGCAGCGAGGCGGTGATCGACGCGGGCTCGCCGCTCGGCTGCGCCGCCCAGAGAATCGCCGTCGCCGCGCCAACGCCCAACATCGCCGCGGCCAGCCACTTCTCGCGCACGACGGAAAAGACGCCGCCCTCGGGCCGGTCGTCCCTGGACTCGGCGGAGTCGGCGGTGGAGTCGGCGCTGGAGTCGGCGCTGGAGTCGGCGGCGCTCCGGGCCCCGCGCGGCTCGTCGCGCCTCGCTTCGCTGTCGCTCTCGGTCATCCGTCTCATCGTTCGCCAGCCGGCGCGTCCCAGAAGTCGGCGCGCCCGGCGCAGAACGCCCTTGCTCCCATGCACCCTTGGTCAGGGGACTGCGGCCGGATCGCCGCGGTCTCCCCGGGCCGGCGGTTTCCCGCCGCAATCCTTGGGGGCGTTCGGGTCCCCGCCGCCTCCCGAACCGGGGCGACAGGCGCGCCGCACGCGCCAGCCAACGGCGCCGCACGGACCCGAACCCCCGGACCGCTTCGGCCCCGGGCGCTCCTCGCCAGGGATTTCACAACGGGCTCCCGTTCTGGGAGACGGCCGGAGCCTTTCGCCGAGGCGACGTCTGATGCGACGCGTCCCGGAGCTTCGGTCCGTCGGCGGCCCCTCTTCCGCCGAAGGCGCCAGCAACTCTTTATCGACCACCTGTTCGCCGACGCGCGGGCGCCGGCGACCCGGGACGGTTCAGCCCGCGGCGCGGACTTCCGTGACCTCGGGAATATAGTGCCGCAGCATGTTCTCGATGCCCATCTTCAGGGTCGCGGTCGAACTGGGACAGCCGGCGCAGGCGCCGCGCATGCTCAGATAAACCACGCCCTGCTCGAAACCGTGGAAGATGATGTCGCCGCCGTCCTGCGCCACCGCCGGGCGCACCCGGGTCTCGAGCAGCTCCTTGATCTGCCCGACGATCTCCGCGTCCTCCTCGGCGTAGCGGGCCGGCTCCTCGCCGCCGGCGCTCGCACCCTCGGCCGCGCCGCCGGTCATGACGTCCCGGCCGGCCGTGAAATGCTGCATGATCGCGCCCAGCACGGAGGGCTTGAGGACGTACCATTCCGTGTCGTCCGACTTGCTGACCGAGATGAAGTCCGCGCCCAGGAAGACCCCGGTGACGCCGTCGACGTCGAACAGGGCCTCGGCCAGCGGCGAGCGGTCCTTGGCCTCCTCCGCGCCGGCGAAATCCGCGGTTCCGCCGTCGCCCAAGACGGCGCGGCCCGGCAGAAACTTGAGGGTCGCCGGATTCGGCGTTTGCTCGGTCTGAATGAACATCGCGTTTGATCCCGTTCCCGTCTCGTCTATCCCGGCCGTCTGTGCGGATCTTGCGTCCGCCTCTCGTCCGCTCTCGCGCCTCGCGTCATGGGGCGCCCTCTTAACTCTGGGCCGTTACATGGGCCAGAAGCGTCCTGCGATCAAGTCCGGACCGTTCGGCCGCGTCCCCTTATCGCGGCGCCGCCGGCGCGTCCGCGGCCTCAGGCGATCTGCTCCACCTCCTCCAGGCTGAGGCTTCCCGGCACGATGGTGAGCGGCGTGTTCATGCGGGTGCGCGCCTTGCTGAGCAGATAGCTCACGATCGGCCCCGGCCCTTCGCCGGCCGGGCTGGCGCCCAGCACGACGATCGAGATGCTCTCATCCTCGTCCAGCAGGTTCAGCAGCTCCTCCGCCCGGTCGCCCTCGCGCACATAGAGGATCGGCACCGCGCCCGACAGCTTGTTGGCGTGGGCGGACAGGTCCTGCAGACGGGCCTCGGCCTGCTCTCGGCGCTCCTGCTGCATCAGTTCGCCGACGCCCAGCCAGTGCTGGAACTCGGCCGGCTCCTGCACATAGAGCAGCGCCACCACCCCGCCGGTCTTCTTCGCGCGAAGGCAGGCGAAATGCAGCGCGACCCGCATTTCCTCGCTCTCGTCGACGACCACGAGGAAGGTGCGGGCCGGCCGGGCGGCCGCAGGGCCCTCGTCGGCGTCGCTCGGCGCCTCCGCGGCGCCCGACTCGTCGTCCAGCGTCATGCTCCCACGTCCCTCTCCCGTCGCAGGCGGTGGCGCCCGCGCACTTGGCCGGAAAGTGTAGCAAGCGCGATGCGTCGTGCAATCTCCGCGATCCGGGGCCGCGGAATCCGCCGGCTTGTGCGCTGCAACAGCGCCGCGCCGCTCAGCCGTGTTCCGCCAGAACGCGCCCGGCGAGGTAGAGAGATCCGCAGATCAGGAGGCGCGCCGGCGCCGACTCGCGGGACGCCAGATCGGCGACCGCCGCGTCGAGCGAGGCGGCGGCCTGCGCCGCCGGGAAGCCGGCCCCGCGCGCGGTCTCGGCCAGCGCCTCGGCGCTCAGGCTGTTGGCTTCGCCCGGGATCGCGAGGGCGGTGAGCGACGCCGCGTGCGGCGCCAGCGGGGCCAGGAAATCCGCGGCCGCCTTGCTGTTGAGCATGCCGCAGATCAGGTGCAGCGGCCGGCCGTCGGCGGCCGCCCAGGCGACCGCCTGCGCCGCCAGCGCCTCCCCGGCGGAGGGGTTGTGCCCGCCGTCGAGCCGCACCTCCCATCCCGGCAGCGCGGCGACCGCGGGCCCTTGGGTCAGGCGCTGCAGGCGCGCCGGCCAATCGGCCGCCGCGACGCCGCGGCGGATCGCCTCCGCATCGATCGGGACGCCCTGATCGGCCAGCGTCAGCGCAAGCGCGACGGCCGTCCCCGCATTGTCGATCTGGTGCCGCCCGGCAAGGCCCGGCGGGGGCAGGGCGCCCGACCAGCGGGCCGAGGCGAAGCGGAAGCCGGGCCGACCCGCCTCCGCCTCACCCGCCGCCAGCGGCTCGACCGACCATTCAAGGCCCCACCGTGCCAGCGGCGCGTCGACCCGCGCCGCGGTCTCTTCGATCACCGCCAGCGCCTCGGGGCGCTGCGGACCGACGATGCTGGGGACGCCTGCCTTCTGGATCGCCGCCTTCTCGCCGGCGATGCGCGCAAGGCCCGGGCCCAGGAAGTGTTCATGGTCGAGGCTGACGGGCGTGATCGCGGTCGCCGCCGGCGCGTCGACCACATTGGTCGAATCGAGCCGTCCGCCCATCCCGACCTCCAGGATCAGCAGATCCGCCGGGGTTTCGCTGAAGGCCTTGAAGGCGGCGCAGGTGGTGATCTCGAAGAAGGTGATCGGCCGGTTCTCGTTGACCTGTTCGCACTGCTCGAGCAGGGCGGTCAGCGCCTCCTCCTCGATGATGCGGCCCGCGAGCCGGATGCGCTCGGCGAAACGGACGAGGTGGGGCGAGCTGTAGACATGGACGCGCAAGCCCGCGGCTTCCGCCATCGCCCGCAGGAAGGCCGAGGTCGAGCCCTTGCCGTTGGTGCCCGCGACATGGACCACCGGCGGCAGCCGGTCCTGCGGCCGGCCGAGGCGCTCCAGCAGATCGACCGTGCGGTCGAGGGACAGGTCGATCAGCTTCGGATGCAGCCCCATCAGGCGCTCGAGCACCCGGTCGCTCTCTCGGTCGGGAAGGCGGTCGGGAGGACGGTCCGGCAGGCGATCGGTCATGGGTGGTCGCTGGCTGTCGCGTCGTCGACGCGGTCTTGCGCGATATCGCGAAGAAGGCGGGCGGATTGGGCGTGAAGGACGGCTCGGCCGGGCCGTCGGGTCATTCCTTGGCCGCGCTCCCCGTGCCTGCGTCCCCTTTGGCGGCGCCGTCGCCCTGTGCGGCCGGGACGTCCGCGGCGGGCGGGATGTCGAGCTCGGCCGCCTCGCCCGGTTTGGCGGCGATGCGCGGCGCTTCCGGGGCCTTGGGATGCATCAGCAGGTCGATCAGCCCGATCAGCCGGGCGCGCAGTTCGGAGCGCGGGACCACCAGATCCACCATGCCATGGTCCAGAAGATACTCCGCCGTCTGGAACCCCGGGGGCAGGGTTTCGCGCACCGTCTGTTCGATCACCCGGCGGCCGGCGAAGCCGATCATCGCGCCCGGCTCGGAGATGTGCAGGTCGCCCAGCATGGCGAAGCTGGCCGAAACGCCGCCCGTCGTCGGGTCGGTCAGCAGCACGATGAAGGGCAGGCCGGCCTCCTTCACCTCGTCGACCGCGACCGTGGTGCGCGGCATCTGCATCAGCGACAGGATGCCTTCCTGCATGCGCGCGCCGCCGGAGGCGGGTATCGCGATCAGCGGGGCCTTCTGCATCACGGCGAGGCGGGCGGCGGCGATCAGGCCCTCGCCCACGCCCATGCCCATGGAGCCGCCCATGAACTTGAAGTCGAAGGCGGCGATCACCGTGCGCTGGCCGCCCATCCGGCCGTGCGCCACGACGATCGCGTCCTGGCGGCCGGTCTTGGACTGCGCGTCCTTCAGCCGGTCGCCATAGCGCTTCTGGTCGCGGAACTTGAGCGGGTCGAGCTTGACCTTCGGCAGCTCGATGGTCTCGTAGGCGCCCTCGTCGAACAGCAGCGCGAGGCGCTTGTCGACCGGCAGATGCATGTGATGGCCGCAATGCTGGCAGACGTGATGGTTCTGATCCAGGTCGCGGTGGAACATCATCTGCCCGCAGCTCGGGCACTTGGTCCAGAGATTGTCCGGAACGTCCGGGTTGCCGACCAGCGCCTTGATGCGCGGGCGGACGAAATTGGCGATCCAGTTCATCTGTCTCTCCGGCCTCCCTACCGGCTCCGGCGGGCGCCCGCGGCGAGCTCGGCGACGTAGTCGAGCACCCGCCGCGCCAGATCCGGCCGCGGCGCGCCCGTCTCGTCGAGCGCTTCGGCGATCTTCGAGACGATCGCCGAGCCGACCACCGCGGCGTCCGCGCTTTCGCAGATCGCGGCGACCTGATCGGCGGTCTTGATGCCGAAGCCGACGGCGATCGGCAGCTCGGTGTGGCGCTTCAGGCGCTCCACCGCGGCGCGCACGGGCGCGTCCTGGATTTCCTTGGTGCCGGTGATCCCCAGGATGGAGACGTAGTAGACGAACCCCGAGCTGTTCGCGAGCACCTTGGGCAGGCGCTTGTCGTCGGTCGTCGGCGTCGCCAGCCGAATGAAGTTGAGGCCCGCGCGCATTGCCGGCAGGCACAGCTCCGCATCCTCCTCCGGCGGCAGGTCGACGATGATCAGCCCGTCGACCCCGGCCTCGCGGGCGTCGGTCAGGAAACGCTCCACCCCGTAGCTGTAGATCGGGTTGTAATAGCCCATCAGCACGATGGGCGCGTCCGCGTCGGCGTCCCGCAGCGCCCGCGCCAGCGTCAGCGTCTTCGGCAGCGTCTGCCCGGCGTTCAGCGCCCGCAGCCCCGCGGCCTGGATCGCCGGACCGTCGGCCATCGGGTCGGTGAAGGGCATGCCCAGCTCGATCAGGTCGGCGCCGGCCGCGGGCAGGCCCGTGACGATCTCCAGCGAGGTCTCATAGTCCGGATCGCCCGCGGTCAGGAAGGTCACGAGCCCGCCGCGCCCTTCGGCCTTGAGCTGCGCGAAGCGTTTGGCGATGCGCCCGGAATCCGGGGCGAGCTCGAGAGCGGCTGCGGCGTCGGCGCTCATAGATCGACTCCGAAATGACCTGCGACCGTGTGGACGTCCTTATCGCCGCGGCCGCACATGTTCATGCAGAGAATGTGGTCCTTGGGCAGCGTCGGCGCGATCTTCATCACATGCGCCAGCGCGTGGCTCGGCTCCAGCGCGGGGATGATCCCCTCCTTGCGGCTGCAGAGCTGGAAGGCCTCCAGCGCGTCCGCGTCGGTGGCGGACACGTACTCGACCCGGCCGGTCTCCTTCAGCCAGCTATGCTCCGGCCCGATGCCGGGATAGTCGAGCCCGGCGGAGATCGAATGCGCCTCCAGGATCTGGCCGTCGTCGTCCTGCAGCAGATAGGTGCGGTTGCCGTGCAGCACGCCCGGCCGCCCGCCGCTCAGCGAGGCCGCGTGATGGCCGCTCTCGATCCCCTCGCCCGCGGCCTCGACGCCGATGATCCGCACCTCCTTGTCGTCGAGGAAGGGGTGGAACAGCCCCATCGCGTTGGAGCCGCCGCCGATGCAGGCGACCAGCGCATCGGGCAGCCGGCCTTCGGCCTCCAGCATCTGCTGCTTCGCCTCGCGGCCGATCACCGACTGGAAGTCGCGCACCATCTGCGGATAGGGGTGCGGGCCCGCCACCGTGCCGATGCAGTAGAAGGTGTCCTCGACATTGGCGACCCAGTCGCGCAGCGCCTCGTTCATCGCGTCCTTCAGGGTCGAGCGGCCGGAGGTCACCGGCACCACCTCCGCGCCCAGCAGCTTCATGCGGAAGACGTTCGGCGCCTGACGCTCGACGTCGAGCGCGCCCATGAAGACCTTGCACTCCAGCCCGAACAGCGCGCAGGCGGTGGCCGTCGCCACGCCGTGCTGGCCGGCGCCGGTCTCGGCGATGATCTTGCTCTTGCCCATCCGGCGGGCCAGCAGAATCTGGCCCATGACGTTGTTGATCTTGTGGCTGCCCGTATGGTTCAGCTCGTCGCGCTTCAGGTAGATCTTGGCGCCGCCCAGATGCTCGGTCAGGCGGCTCGCGAAGTAGAGCGGGCTCGGCCGGCCGACATAGTGCTTGGCGTAATAGTCGATCTCGTCGCGATAGGCGGGATCGGCCTTGGCGGCTTCATAGGCCGCCTCGACCTCGAGGACCAGCGGCATCAGGGTCTCGGCGACGAAGCGCCCGCCGAAAATACCGAAATGACCGCCCTCGTCCGGGCCGGTGCGGAAACTGTTGGGAAGTTCACTCATGATCGCCGGCCTCGCCCTCTGGTTCGCTGCAGTTCTAGCGGTTGCGCGATCCCCCACACCGCCGGGTTCTAGACCAGCCGCCGGGGCGCGTCCAGCGGCGAGGCGGGGTCTGCGCGCCCGCTCGACAGGCGCGCCGTCTTGCGCCTAGGCTCTCGAAACGCCTTCGCTGAGGACCCCCACCCCCTCTCCCTGACAAGAACCCGACGACAGGAGGCCCCGCCCATGTCAGACGCGCCGAGCGCGCCCCGCAACCCGCAAGCCGGCCTCGCCATGCGCGGCGGCGGTTACTATTCGGAGCGCACGCGCGGCGCCAAGCTGGTGATCGACCGGGCGCTGCCGCTGGCGCAGGCCGCGGCGCCGCCCGCGCCCGGCGCGGCCGGCCCGCTGCGCTTCGCCGACTACGGCGCGGCCGACGGCGGCACCAGCCGGGAGATGTGGTTCTCCCTGATCGAGGGGCTGCGCGCCGCCGGCGACGACCGCGAGATCGTCCTGACCTACACCGACCTGCCGTCGAACGATTTTTCCACCCTGTTCCGCACCATGCAGGGGCTTCAGGGCGATCCGGACCTGGCCTATCAGGCCCGCTTCGACGGGGTCTATGTGCATGGCTGCGGGACCGGCTTCCACCGGCCGCTGTTTCCGGCCGGGAGCCTCGATTTCGGCTTCTCCGCGACCGCCATGCACTATCTGTCGCAGACGCCGTGCGACATCCCGACCCATGTGCACGCCGTGGGGGCGGAGGGGGCGGCGGCCGAGGCCTTCGCCGCCCAGGCGGCGGCGGATTGGGAGCGCATCCTGCTGGCCCGGGCGCATGAGCTGAAGCCGGGCGGGCGGCTCGTCTGCGTGAATTTCGGGATCGACGGGCAGGGTCGCTGGCTCGGGAACACCGGCGGGGTCGACATGTTCGGGGCCTTCGCCGAACTGTGGGCCGCGATGCGCGCGCGGGGCGAGATCACGCAGGAAGAGTTCGCGCGGGCGACCTTCGCGCAATATTACCGCACGCAGGCCGAGTTCACGGCGCCGCTGGACGATCCGGACTCCGCCGTCTCCCGGGCCGGGCTGCGGCTGCTCTCGGCGTCGAGCCTCTACACCCGCTGCCCCTATGAAGAGGCCTTCGCCCGCTCCGACGGCGCGATGAGCGCGGCCGACTTCGCGGCCAGCCTGATCCCCACCATGCGCTCCTGGTCGGAGACGGTGTTCCGAAGCGCGCTCGACGCCCGCCCGCCGGAGGAGGCCGCGGCGCTGGTCGACGCCTTCTATCAGGCCTATGAGGACCGCGTCGCCGCCGACCCGGCCGGCCACGCCATGGACTACATCCACATCGTGCTGGAGATCGAGAAGGCGGCGGACTGAGCGGGAAGGCGGGAAAACGTCTTTAACGCGTAAAAATTAGATAATACACTCTCGTCGCAACGCCGCGATCGACGGGAGCCCTTGGTATGACTGACGCAACGCCGACCCTGGACGCCTATCAGCGCGTTTTCGCGCTGTCCTTTCTGGCCAATGGGGTGATGTCGCAGGTCGCGCCGCGCGACGTGTTGGCGCAGAGACTGTTTCATAAGCTTTCCTACTACCTCACCGTTCCGTCCGGCGCCGAACCGCCGGACAGGAAGTACCGGGCCTTCGCCGCGCCGGACCATCGCGCCTTCGCCGCCCTCGGACAGGGCGAGGTCGTCTGGGGACCGGCGGTCAACGCAACCGGCTTGACCTGGCTGAAGGATGCGACGAACGCCGCTTTCGTGGCGCGCTTCGCCGACTTCCACAGCCCGCCGGGCGGACCGACCGGTCCGGTCTATGTCGTCGCGATCGCCGCGACCAACCCCACCTCGCTGCGCGACATCCTGATCCAGGACGGATTCGTCGACCAAGTCGTCGCCTGGGAGGGGTTCAAGCCCGCGGATGTGGTGCACGGGGACCCGCCGGTCGATCCGCAGACCACACCCTACATCTCGCGCGCGACCGCGCAGGGCGTCTCCGACCTGCTGCTCAAGCTGAGCCCGCCCGACTGGGCGCCCGCCGGCGGCAGGAGCTTGATGGACTTCCTCGCCGGCGTGCAGGAGGAGGACGCCGCGTTGGTTTTCTGCGGCCACAGCCTGGCGGGCGCGCTCAGCCCCACGCTCGCGCTCTACCTCGCCGAGTCCTCGGAGCGCCCGCTCGCCGGCTTCGGCGAGCGCGTCTGGACCTACCCGACGGCAGGCGCAACGCCTGGCAACCAAGCGTTCGCCGACCGCTTCGCGATGCGCTTCGGTCCGGTCAGCTGGGACGGTGCGGTGGAGACTGCGGGCTATCGGCTCTTCAATGCGCGGTTGTGGAACCACTATGACGTCGTCCCGCACGCCTGGGCCCTGACGACGCACACGGACTGCGACGGCGAACAGTCTCCGTCCATGGCGGAGATTCTGGGCCTGTACGGGGAACTCGACCTGTTGACCCGTCTGGCCGTCTGGGCGGACGTGCACCCGGCCGAGCATCTTTCGACGGAGTCCGGCATCGACTATTGGACCCTGAATGGCGTGCGTCTCGACGAACCGCGCCCGGCGACGCCTAAAGACTACGCTGGCTTCTGGGAAACGCTGCTCAAATGCCACATATACGACTATGGGCACGGGCTGATCCTTGCGGACGGGCTGCCGGGAGATTACCCGGACTATCAGCTTGAGGCGTGAGGCCCGACGCTCAGGCGCGCTTCGCCGCCTCCAGGAAGCGGCGGATCTTCTCCGGGTCCTTGCGGCCGGGCCCGCCGGTCTCGACGCCGGAGGAGGCGTCGACGCCCGGCGCGCCCGTGAGCTTGATCGCGCTTCCCACATTGTCCGGCGTCAGCCCGCCGGCGAGCAGCCAGGGGATGGTCGGCTGCCGGCCGCCCTTCAACAGCATCCAATCGAAGGCGACCGCATTGCCGCCGGGGCGGTCCGCGCCCTCCGGCGGCTTGGCGTCGAGCAGCAGCCGGTCCGCCGGCCCTTCATAGGCGACCGCCTTCTCCAGATCGTCGGGCGTCGCAACGCCCAGCGCCTTCATCACCGGGCGGCCGAAGCGCTCGCGGGCCTCCTGACAGCGCGCCGGGGTCTCCCGCCCGTGAAGCTGGAGAATCGACAGCGGGACGTCGGCCAGCACCCGTTCGATCAGCCCGTCCTCCGGGTCGACGAACAGACCGACGCAGGCGACCGACGGCGGGACGCGCGCCGCCAGCATCGCCGCCTCCGCGACCGTCACGTTGCGCGGGCTCTTCGCGAAGAAGACGAAGCCGACCATGTCGGCGCCATGGCGCACCGCCGCCTCGACCGAGCCGGGGTCGCTGAGCCCGCAGATCTTGGCGATGACGGTCATGGCGCTCACGCCGCCAACTCCTGGGCGATCGCGCGGGCGGCCGCTGCGGGGTCGGCGGCGGCCGCGATGGGCCGGCCGATCACCAGGAAGTCGGCGCCGGCGTCGAGCGCCTGACGCGGCGTGACCGCGCGCTTCTGATCGCCCATCGCCGACCCGGCCGGGCGGATGCCGGGGACGATCAGCTTGAAATCCGGGCCGCAGGCGGCGCGGATCGCCGCGATTTCGCGCGCGCTGCACACCACGCCGTCGAGGCCGCAATCCTGCGTCAGCCGGGCCAACCGCACCACCTGATCTTCCGCGGGCCCCTGCTGGCCGACGGCCGCCAGATCGTCGTCGTCCAGGCTGGTGAGGACCGTGACCGCGATCAGCATCGGGCGCACGACGCCGAGCGCATCGGCCTGGAAATCCGCGGCCTCGCGCGCCGCCTTCATCATCGCCGCCCCGCCCGACGCGTGCACGTTCAAGATCGTCGGCCCCAGATCCATGACCGAGCGCACCGCGCCCGCCACCGTGTTCGGGATGTCGTGGAACTTGAGGTCCAGGAACAGGCGCTGCTGCGCCGGCGGTTGGCCGCGCGGCGTCTCGGCCGGGCCCGCGCGCACGACGCGGCGCACTCCGTCCGGCCCGTTCGCGTTGAAGAATTCGAGGCCGAGCTTGATCCCGCCCACCAGACCCGTGAGCTCGCGCGACAGCCGGGTCGCGCGCTCCGGATCGGGCGTGTCGATCCCCACCAGGATGCGATCCTGCGGGCGGTTCGGGGTCAGCGCGGTCTCGGTCATGGGCTCTCTCGCAGGGGCCGGTTTCGGGCCGCCCCTGCTTAGCCCGCGCCGCCGTGGCCGACAAGTGGGCCGCGCCCGCGTCTGGGGACCGCGACGCCGACGCCAGTCCGCGGCGGCAGACGGGGTGAGACATGTCCATTTAATCAATAGGTAAAACGACAATTTGAAGATCAAACATAATGTTCATGCGATGAACATTACAGGATTGCGGTGCTGCCCGCTTGGCGCCGGCGGGGCGGCTCGCTATCTCAGAGGCCTTCGCGTCGTCGGCTGCGCCGCCCCGTTATTCGGCTCAGATGGCGCGCGAGGCCGTTCGCGCGGCCTGTAAAGGGTTTGACCCACGGGCGGCGAATCGCCGGCCAAGCGCTTGCGACAAAACAAAAAACCACACCGAGGGGAGTGAGGATGAGCGACGGCGCCGAGAGTTCAAAGAGGTCGGAAGATCGCTTCTCCACCCAGCATTGGCCGACGGAGATCACGCTGAAGAAGGCGGAGAAGGCGCTGCATGTCGCGTTCGACGACGGCGCGCGCTTCGCGCTGCCGGCGGAGTATCTGCGGGTGGAGAGCCCCTCGGCCGAGGTGCAGGGCCACAGCCCGTCCCAGAAGCAGCTCGTCCCCGGCCGCCGCCATGTCGGGATCATGAGCCTGGAGCCGGTCGGCAATTACGCGGTCCGAATCACCTTCGACGACCTGCACGACACCGGCATCTATAGCTGGAAATACCTTTACCAGCTCGGGCTCGAGCATGAGGAACGCTGGGCCAAGTACCTGAAAGAGCTGGAGGAACGCGGCCTCAGCCGTGATCCGTAAGCGCTAGAGCGCCTCGCCGCGCACGAGCCGGGGCAGGTCGCCGACGACGCCCATGGCGTGGCGCATCAGGAAGCGCTTCACCGGCGGGGTTCGGTTGACGGCGGCGAGGCCGACGTCGCGCGCCAGTCGGACCGGCGCGACGTCGTTGGAGAAGAGGCGCGTCAGCCCGTCGGTCACGCCGAGCAGCATCGCAACGTCGGTGCGCCGCCAGCGGGCGTAGCGCTCCAGCACCGGCTGGGCGCCGATGTCGAGTCCCAGCCGGCGCGCGTCGACCAGAACCTCCGCCAGCGCGGCGACGTCGCGCAGCCCCAGATTGAGGCCTTGCCCGGCGATCGGGTGCATGGCGTGGGCCGCGTCGCCGACCAGGGCGAAGCGCTGATCGATGAAGCGCTCCGCGAGCTGCAGGCTCAACGGATAGGAGAAACGCGGGCCGACCAACTCGATCTCGCCCAGCCAGTCGCCGAACCGGCGCTTCAGTTCGACCAGGAAGTCGGCGTCGCTCATCGCCAGGAAGCCGGGCGCCAGGTCCTTGTGCTCCGACCAGACGACGTTCGAGCGGTTCTCCGTCATCGGCAGCATGGCGAACGGGCCGGTCGGCAGGAACAGCTCGACCGCGACGCCCTCGTGGCTGCGTTCGTGCCGCACGGTGCAGACGATGGAGACCTGGTCGTAGCGCCAGCCGGCGCTGCGAATCCCGGCCGCCTCCCGCTGACGCGAGAACTTGCCGTCGGCGGCGATCGCCAGATCGGCCGCGATCTCCCGGCCGTCCTCCAGGCGGGCGACGGCGCGCGCCGCGCTGCGTTCGATCGTGCTGACCGCCGCCGGGGCGATCAGATCGAGCCGTCCGGGCCCCTGCTCGTTGCGCGCCGCGACGTCGGCGGCCAAGGCGTGCAGCCCCTGGCGGATCACCCGGTTCTCGACGATCCAGCCGAAGGGCTCGTCCCCCACCTCGGAATGGTCGTAATGCAGGAAAAGCGGCGAGACGCCGCGCAGCGGATGGCCGTCCGCCACCCGGATGTCCCAGATCGGCGAGGCGTCGTCCGCGATCCGCTCCCACAGGCCGATCCCCTCGAACAGCCGCTTGGAGCCGAGCGCGACGGCCGACGCCCGCCCGTCATAGTCCAGCGCCGCGACGGCGGCCGGCGTCTCCCGGTCCACCACCGCGACCTTGAGCCCGGCCCGCGCCAGCGCGCAGGCGAGCGTCAGCCCGACCATGCCGCCGCCGGCGAACAGAACGTCGTAGCGGCGGGTTGTCTGGCTCCGATCCCCCGGCGGGTCGGAGGCGCGGCTCTGCACGGCCATATGGCGGTCTCCCGATTCGATTCGGCGGCGTGGCGCCCGACGCGAAAGATCGGCTCTCCGCCCGCCGCTGTCCAGTCGCCCGCGGCGCGGCGCGCCGACGCATCGCACGCCGGCCTCTGCAATGATTAAAAATTCGGCATCTTCCGGACGCTGCATAAAATTTAGGCGATACGTGCTGGGGGTCGAGTCCGCCCCTTTCTCGGGAAAATCCCTAATTCATTGTTTTTATTTAAAATTATGGGTTCCCTCGAGTCTGGCACGCATCTTGATCTTGTCCGAGCGGGCGTTTGTGCAGCGCACAAGGGCACAGCGTCCGTCGACGACCGGCGGTTTGGGGAGCCGTCCGACGCGGCGGGCCGCCCGCCCGGGAAGGATCGTGCAGCCGAGCGGCCGCGTCAGCGGTCGCGGCTTATGCGATGGGACGCAACGAAAGGGGAGCCCATGCGATGAAACTCGTTATGGCCATCATAAAGCCCTTCAAGCTCGACGACGTTCGCGAGGCGCTCACCGCGCTCGGCGTCCAGGGCCTGACGGTCAGCGAAGTCAAAGGCTTCGGCCGTCAGAAGGGTCAGACGGAAATCTATCGAGGGGCGGAGTATTCGGTGAACTTCCTGCCCAAGGTGAAAATCGAAGTCGTGGTCGACGACGGTCTGACCGACAAGGTCGTCGAGGCGGTTCAGAAGGCCGGCGCGACCGGCCGGATCGGCGACGGCAAGATCTTCGTTCTCGACGTGGCCTCGGCGATGCGCATCCGCACCGGCGAGACCGACGGCGAAGCGCTTTGAGGAGGGTGATCACCATGAAAGACATGCTGTCCTTCGCCACGCTGAAGCGCATGCTTCTGCTGGGAAGCGGCGCGGGCGCGGTGGCGCTCGTCGCGACGCCTGCGGCGGCTCAATCGCTTGAGACGCAGTACATTTTCAACACGCTCTCCTTCCTGATGCACGGCTTCCTGGTCATGTGGATGGCGGCGGGCTTCGCCATGCTCGAAGCGGGTCTGGTGCGCTCGAAGAACACCACGGCCCAGTGCCTGAAGAACATCGTGCTCTACTCCATCGCCGGCATCATGTTCTATCTGGTCGGCTATCAGATGCTCTATGGCGGCGCGTCGGCCTATTTCGGCGGCTTCAGCATCTGGGGCGCCGGCGACGTGCCGGACGCGGCCTCGCTCGAGGGCGGCGAGTACTCGGCCGGCTCCGACTGGTTCTTCCAGATGGTGTTCGTGGCGGCGACGGCGTCGATCGTCTCCGGCGCGGTGGCCGAGCGCACCAAGCTGTGGGCCTTCTTCCTGTTCGTCGTGATCCTGACCGCGCTGATCTACCCGATCCAGGGCTCCTGGAGCTGGGGCGGCGGCTGGCTTTCGGAGATGGGCTTCTCCGACTTCGCCGGCTCGACGATCGTGCACTCGGTCGGCGGCTGGGCGGCGCTGGCGGGCTGTCTCGTCATCGGCGCGCGCAAGGGCAAGTACGGGGCCGACGGCAAGGTCACCCCGCTGCCGGGCGCCAACCTGCCGCTCTCGACGCTGGGCGTGTTCATCCTGTGGATGGGCTGGTTCGGCTTCAATGGCGGCTCGCAGCTCGCCATGGGCACGATGCAGGACGTCACCGACATCGGCACCATCTACATCAACACCAACCTGGCCGCGGCCGGGGGCGTCGTCGCGGCGACCATCCTGGTGACGGTGCTGTACAAGAAGATCGACCTGACGCTGGCGCTCAACGGCGCGCTGGGCGGTCTGGTCGCGATCACGGCGGAGCCGCTGGCCCCGTCCCCGCTGCTCGCCATCTTCATCGGCGCGGTCGGCGGCGTGATCGTGGTGGTCACGGTGCCGCTCCTCGACAAGCTGAAGGTCGACGACGTGGTCGGCGCGATCCCGGTGCACCTGTTCGCGGGCATCTGGGGCACGCTGGTGGTGCCGCTGTCGAACGACGGCGCCAGCTTCGGCCCGCAGATCGTCGGCATCGTCGCGGTCGGCGCCTTCACCTTCGTCTTCAGCCTCGTCGTCTGGCTCATCATCAAGGCGATCATGGGCGTGCGGATCGACGAGGAGACGGAGATGGCCGGCCTCGACAAGTCGGATTGCGGCCTCGAGGCCTACCCGGAATTCGGGACCGGTTCGCAGCGGATGTAACGCCCCGCTGACAGACGAAACCGGAACCCCGAGAAGGGTTTCCACCCCGCAAACTTCGCCCGGAGGGTCCGTCCCTCCGGGCGCTTTCTTTTCAGCGACGCGCACCCTTTCCCACGTCTTTGCGTTGGCCGTGCGTCGCGCCCCAACATCCTGTATAGTTATCCACATATTGCGTTTCAGGCGCGCGGCTTGCATAGCTGCGCGCTTCCCTGCGCGTCGCGACGCGCCCAAGCAAGCGAGGCCGCCGGTGGGCGAGGACAGGCTGGAGCTTTTGGGAGACTTCCCCTTCAAGCGCCTGGGGGCGCTGTTGGAGGGGCTCGATCCGCCGGCCGACCGGGCGCCGATCCTGATGCAGATCGGCGAACCGCAGGCGGCGGTCCCGACGAGCGTGATGCGCGACATCGCCGCCTCGGCCGATCTGTTCGGGCGTTATCCCGCGCCGGCGGGCGCGGCCGATCACCGCCGCGCGATCGCCGATTGGCTCGGCTGGCGCTACGGCCTGGGCGGGGGCGCGGTCGACCCGGAGCGTCAGGTCCTCGTCACCAACGGCAGCCGCGAGGCGCTGTTTCAGGCGGCCTTGGCCGCCGCGGCGCGCAAGCGCGCGCGCCTGCCGGACGGCGCACGGCCCGCCGTCCTGCTGCCGAACCCGCTCTACCACGTCTATCTCGGCGGCGCCGTGATGGCGGATTGCGAGCTGGTCCCCGTCCCGGCGCGGGAAACGAGCGGCTTCACGCCGGACTTCGCCTCGGTTCCGGCGGAGATCCTGGACCGTACGGCGCTTTGCTACGTCTGTACGCCGGGCAACCCGACCGGAACGGTGGCGCGCCCCGAGGCGCTGGAAGCGATGATCCGCCTCGCCCGGGCGCACGACTTCACGCTCGCGGTCGACGAGTGCTACTCGGAGATCTGGGTCGACGCGCCGCCGACCGGCGGGCTGCAGGCGGCGGCCGCGCTGGACGGCGGGGCGTCCGACTTCTCCCACGTCCTGACCTTCAATTCGCTCTCGAAACGCTCCGGCGCGCCGGGGCTGCGGTGCGGCTTCGTCGCCGGCGACGCGGGCCTGATCGCCGACCTGGCGCGGGTGCGCAGCTATGGCGGCGCGACCGTGCCCGGCCCGCTGCAGGCCGCCGCGGCCGCTCTCTGGCGCGAGGAGACCCATGTCGAGGCCAACCGCGCGCTGTATTGCGCGCTGATCGACGTCGCCGCGGAGGAGCTGTCTGGCCTGCCCGGCTTCCGGCGCCCGGAAGCCGCCTTTTTCCTGTGGCTCGATGTGCGCGAGACGGCCGGCGACGGCGAGGCGGCGGCCAAGCGCCTGTGGGTCGAGGAGGGGATCAAGGCGATGCCCGGCCGCTACATGGCCCGGCCGGCGGCGCCCGGCGCCGCCGCGACGCCCGGCGATCCGTATGTGCGCATCGCGCTGGTGCACGACCCGCAGACGGTGCGCGACGCCTGCCGGCGCATCGCGGCCGCGCTGTCGCGCGGCCGGCGAGACTGAGCCGCACGCGTCGGCGCAGAAGGGACGAACGGTGAGACCATGACCGCAGACAGCCGCAAGACCGCCTTCCTGCCCGACGGCGTCGCCGACATGCTGAAGCGCCGCGCGGTGGAGCTTGCGGGCGTCGGCCTGATCGCGCTTGCGCTCGCCTACCTGGCCGCGCTGCTCACCTTTCACGCGGGCGACCCCTCGCTCAACGTCGCGACCGATCGGGCGCCGCGCAACCTGCTGGGCGGGCCCGGCGCCGCGGTGGCCGATCTGGCGCTGCAGAGCCTGGGCGCGGCGGCCGGGCTGCTGGCCCCGATCGCGGCGGCCTGGGGCTGGCGCCTGGTGGTCGACCGGCGCGTGCCGCATGGCTGGATCCGGCTTGCGCTGACGCCGGCGGCCGTGCTGCCGGCCGCCGTGGCGCTGGCCGCCGCCGTCTTCGAGGCCCCGTCGGCCTGGCCGACGGCGGCCGGACCCGGCGGCTTCGTCGGCGCGCTCGCCGTCGAGCGTCTGGCGGCCCTGTTTCCGGCGGCCCCCATGGGCTGGACCGCGCTGGGGGTCGGTCTCGCGGCGCTGGTCGCGACGCTCTATGTCATGGGGATCACGCCCGGCGAATGGGCGACGCTCGGCCGGCGCACCGCGGGCGGCGTGGGCGCGACCGGCGGCGCGATCCGCGGCGCGGTGCGCGAGGCGGGCGGCGTCGCGCCGGCGGCGCTGGCGCTGCTGCGCCGCCGCGGCGGGGAGCGGGTCGAGCCGACGCTGTCGCCCGCCCCGGGCGCGACGGCGCCCGCCAAGGCGGCGAAGACCGAACGCGCCGCGCCCAAGGCGCGACCGACCCGCGCGGACCGGGTGGAGGATCGGGCCAAGACCGCGCCCTCCAAGCGCGCCGGAAACGACCGGCAGCGCCAACTCGACCTGCCGCCGCCGGACGGGACGGTGCGGCTTCCGACCCTGGACCTGCTGGACGACGTGGAGATCGACCAGGCCGCCCAGAGCCAGAACCGCGAGGGGCTGGAGCAGAACGCGCGCATGCTGGAGGGCGTGCTGGAGGATTTCGGGATCAAGGGCGAGATCGTGAAGGTGCGCCCCGGCCCGGTCGTCACGCTCTACGAGCTGGAGCCGGCGCCCGGCACCAAGACCAGCCGCGTGATCGGGCTCTCGGACGACATCGCGCGCTCGATGAGCGCGGTCTCCGTGCGCATCGCCACCGTGCCCGGCCGCTCCGTCATCGGCATCGAGCTGCCGAACGCCAAGCGCGAGATGGTGGGGCTGCGGGAGCTCCTGGCCTCCAACGCCTACGAGCACGCCCGCTCCAAGCTTCCCGTCGTGCTGGGCAAGGACATCGGCGGCGCGGCCGAGATCGCCGATCTCGCCGGCATGCCGCATCTCCTGGTCGCGGGCACCACGGGGTCGGGCAAGTCGGTCGGCCTGAACGCGATGATCCTCTCCCTGCTCTACAAGCTGACGCCGGATCAGTGCCGCTTCATCATGATCGACCCGAAGATGCTGGAGCTCAGCGTCTACGACGCGATCCCGCATCTTCTCGCGCCCGTCGTGACCGACCCGAAGAAGGCGGTCGTCGCGCTGAAATGGACCGTGCGCGAGATGGAGGACCGCTACCGCGCCATGTCGAAGCTCTCGGTCCGCAACGTCGAGGGCTACAACAAGCGCGTCGCCGAAGCCGCCAAGAAGGGCGAGGTCATCACCCGCACGGTGCAGACCGGCTTCGATCAGGAGACCGGCAAGCCGATCTTCGAGGAGGAGCCGCTCGACCTGACGCCGCTGCCCTACATCGTCGTCATCGTCGACGAGATGGCGGACCTGATGCTGGTCGCCGGCAAGGACATCGAGGCCTCGATCCAGCGGCTGGCGCAGATGGCGCGCGCCGCCGGCATCCACCTCATCATGGCGACCCAGCGCCCCTCCGTCGACGTCATCACCGGCACCATCAAGGCGAACTTCCCGACCCGGATCAGCTTCATGGTGACCAGCAAGATCGACAGCCGCACGATCCTCGGCGAGCAGGGGGCCGAGCAGCTCCTGGGCAAGGGCGACATGCTGTTCATGGCGGGCGGCGGGCGCATCACCCGCATCCACGGCCCCTTCGTCGACGACAGCGAGGTCGAGGCCGTCTGCCGCTATCTGCGCCATCAGGCGGAGCCGGACTATCTTGACGCGGTGACCGACGAGGACGACATGTCGGGCGGCTTCGACACCGACGTCAGCGGCGCGACCGGCGGCTTCGGCGCCGCGGCCGGCGGCGGGGCGGAGGAATCGCTCTACGACCAGGCGGTCGCCCTGGTGGCGCGGGAGGGCAAGTGCTCGACCAGCTTCATCCAGCGCCACCTGCAGATCGGCTACAACCGCGCCGCCCGCATCGTCGAGCAGATGGAGAAGGAGGGCGTCGTGAGCGCCGCCAACCATGTGGGCAAACGCGACGTTCTGGTGGGCGACCACGGTGGCTGAGGCCCGTGGCGTCCGGATGCGACGGGCGGCGCGCGCCCTGCTGGCCGTGTGTCTGTCGACGCTCCTCGGCGCGCCCGCGGCCGCCGAGAGCGAGGCGGCCGAGAGCGAGTCCGAGCTGATCCAGCGGGTCGAAGCCTATTTCGACGGCGTCACGACCCTGGAATCGCGCTTCATCCAGACCAATCCCGACGGCGCCTATGTCGACGGGGTGATCCGCCTGCAGCGCCCCGGCCGCATGCGCATCGAATACGCGCCGGAGGCCGGGCTCGAGGTGATCGCCAACGGCGCCTTCTTCATCTTGGTCGACCACAGGTTGGAAGAGGCGACCTATCTGCCGCTCGAGGCGACCCCGGCGCATCTGCTGCTGCGCGAGGATTTCCGGCTCGGCGAGGAGATTTCGGTGCTCGGCGTCGATCGCGGGGCCGGGCTGGTCCGGCTCGCGCTCGCGCGCAAGGGGGAAGAGGCGGCCGGGACCGTGACGGTCACGCTCAACGCCGACCCGCTGCAGCTGCGCCAATGGATCGTCGAGGACGCACAGGGCCAGCGCACCCGGGTCACCCTGCTCGACCCGCGCTTCGGCCTCGTCTTCGACCCGGATCTCTTCACCTTCGACAACCCCTACGGCCGCCGCCCGGGCGGCGGGAACTGACCGGGGGGAACTGACCGGCGGGAACTGACCGGAGCGGGCGCGCGCCCCGCTTGTGACGGGCGGGCAGGCGGCGTAGGGTCGGGAGCGTCGGCTCGCGCAAGAGCGCTCCACGCTTTCGAGGACCCTCTCGTCATGACCAGTCAACCCGGGCCTGCGCGCCCCAAGCCCTTGATCGGCGTCACCGCCTGCCTGCACCGGAACGAGGACGGCTCGGTCTATTTCAAGGTGGGCGAGAAATACGTGATGGCGATCGCCGACATGGCGGACGCCATCCCCGTGATGCTGCCGCCGCTGGGCGAGACGACGGATTTCGACGGGGTGCTGGACCGGCTCGACGGCCTGTTCCTGACCGGCAGCCCGTCGAATGTGGAGCCGCATCACTACCAGGGCCCGACGGCGCGCGCGGGCGTGGAGAAGGACCCGGCGCGCGACGCCACGACGCTGCCGCTGATCCGCCGGGCGCTCGAGCGCGAGGTCCCGCTCTTCGCGGTCTGCCGCGGCCATCAGGAATTGAATGTCGCGCTCGGCGGCTCGCTGCACCAGCATGTGGAGGAGCTGCCCGGCAAGCGCGACCACCGCATGCAGCGCGACCTGCCGCTCGAAGCCCGCTACGGGCAATCCCACCCGGTGACGATCGAGCCGGGCGGCCTTCTGGCCGCGATCAACGGCGCGGCCGGCGACGTGATGGTGAACAGCCTGCACGCGCAAGGAATCGACCGGCTGGCCGACGGGCTTGCGGTTGAGGCGGTCAGCGACGACGGCGTGATCGAGGCGGTCAGCGTCACGGGCGCGCGCGCCTTCGCGCTCGGCGTGCAATGGCATCCGGAGCACCGCACGGCGCTCGCCTGGCCGCTGTCGCAAAAGATGTTCAAGGCCTTCGGGGCCGCCGCCGCCCGCCGCGCGGAGGCCCGCGCCGCCGGCCGCCGCGCCGCCTGATCCGCGCCCCGAGCCGGTCCCATGCGCATCGTCACCTGGAACATCAACTCCGTGCGTCTGCGCCTGCCGCTGTTGCAGCGGCTGGTGGAGGACCTCGACCCGGACGTCGTCCTGCTGCAGGAGACCAAGGTTCAGGACCCCCAGTTTCCGCTCAAGGACATCGCAAAATTAGGCCTCACGCATAGCGCAATCCGTGGGATGAAGAGTTACAATGGTGTCGCGATCCTCTCCAAGCATCCGCTGACGGACCCGGACGGGCATGATTGGGTCGGTCGGGACGACGCGCGCCACGTGCTCGCCACCCTCCCGAACGGGGTCGAGATCCACTCGCTCTACGTCCCCGCGGGCGGCGACGAGCCCGATCCGGCGGTGAACGACAAGTTCCGCCACAAGCTCGATTTCGTCTCCGAAATGACCGACTGGTTCCCGCGCGCCCGCGACCCCAAGGCGCCGATCCTGCTGGCGGGCGATCTGAACATCGCGCCCTTGGAGTCCGACGTCTGGTCGCACAAGCAGCTGCTCAAGGTCGTCAGCCACACGCCGGTCGAGACCGAGGGGCTGGCCCGGGCGCAGGAGGCCTTCGGCTGGATCGACGCCATGCGCGCCCACACCCCGGCGCCGGAGCGGCTCTACACCTGGTGGAGCTACCGGGCGAAGGACTGGCGCGCGGCCGACCGCGGTCGGCGGCTCGACCATGTCTGGCTGTCGCCGGGGCTGGAGGGGACGCTCCGCGCCATGCGCGTGATCGAGGATGCGCGCGGCTGGGAGAAGCCCTCGGACCACGCCCCGGTGGTGGTCGATCTGGATCTTTGAGGCGGCCGCGCCGGCCGCGCCTCCCTCCTTCGAGACGCCGCCTGACGGCGGCTCGTCAGGATGAGGCGGCCCGGCGCCGTCGAGCGGCCCCAAGCTCATCCCGGCCGCAGCGAGAGCGGAGAGCCGGGAGCCAGAGCGGCTCGCTAAGGCTTGCGCTTGCCGCTCCTGGGTCCCCGCTCGGCCTTGCGGCCGTCCGGGGGGACGATGCGCCGGGGATGGGACGGCTCGGCGTCTGGCGGCGGCTGAGGATGAGGGCTGACCGCCTGCATTCGAAGCAAATCCCCTCACCCCGAGGAGGGCGAGACAGCGCCCGTCTCGAAGGGCGCGGCCCGGTGCGTCGGGCCTATGTCACCCAAGCCATTCGATCAGATGATAGCGCCCGGGCTTCACGCCGTCGGGCAGCGGCAGCGCCGTCGCGCCGGGCAGGCGCAGCGGCTGGTCGCTGGCCAGCACCGCGCCGGGGGCCAGCAACGGCGGCAGCAGCCGGCTGATCTCCGCGGCCAGCGCCGCATTGCGCGCCGCCTCGCCGGTGCCGATGTCGCTGTGCACCAGCACGGCCTGGCCGCCGAGCGTGTCGGCCGCGCGGGCCAGCGTCTCCGTCACGTCGCCCAGGAACAGCCGGTCCGCCGGCGGGATGCAGTCGGGGTGCGCGCGCACCTCCCGCTCGAAGACGTAGAGCGCGCGCTCCGGCAGGATCTCGCGCAGATGGTCGTAGGTCCGCCCGTTGCCGAGCCCGAGTTCGAGCACGACGCCGGGCCGGTCCGCGATCCGCCGGGCGGCGTCGTCGAGGCAGGCGCGCTGGGCTTCGAGGCGGCGGATGGCGGAATCGAGGCGGGACATGGCGGAACGGTCTCCGGCGGGGCGGGCGGCTGCGGGACGGGCGGCTGCGCTTTTCCCATAAGGGTCGCGGGCCTGTAACGCAATCGCAGTTGCCGCCGCGACCTCCGATGGCCTAGTGTTCCCGCTTTCGGGCGCGGCGCCGGGAGCCCCGGCGCCGAAGAGGACGGCGGCGAGGGCCATGACGGGCGAGACGGAGAGCGGCGCGCTGCCCCCGGGGCCGACGCGTTTCGACAGGGTCGGCCGGCGCACGCCGCGGCCGGAGCGCGCCGCGTCCGGCGGCCAGGCGCGCGTCCTGCTCTACAGCCACGACACCTTCGGATTGGGGCATCTGCGGCGCTGCCGCGCGATCGCGCATGCGCTGGTGGCCCGCAACAAGGATCTGTCGGTCCTGATTCTTTCCGGCTCGCCGATCATCGGCAGCTTCGATTTCCGCGCCCGCGTCGATTTCGTGCGCATCCCGGGCGTCATCAAGCTGCGCAACGGCGATTACACCTCGCTGAAGCTGCATATCGACATCGAGGACACGCTGGACCTGCGCGCCTCAATCATCCACCACACCGCGGAGACCTTCGACCCCGACCTCTTCATCGTCGACAAGGAGCCCTTGGGCCTGCGCGGCGAGGTGGAGGAGACGCTGTGGATGCTGAAGGCCCGCGGCGTGCCGCGCGTGCTGGGCCTGCGGGACGTGATGGACGATCCCGACCTGCTCGGCCCGGAGTGGGAGCGCAAGAACGTCCTGCCGGCGCTGTCGGACCTCTATGACGATATCTGGGTCTACGGTCTGCCGCAGATCTGCGAGCCGCTGGCGGGGCTGGAGATTCCCGCCTCCGTCACCCGCAAGATGAGCTACACCGGCTATCTGGAGCGCCGCGCGCCGCGGGACTATAGCGGACACGGGCCGGCGGCGAAGTTCGACGCCCCCTACATCCTGGTGACCCCGGGCGGCGGCGGAGACGGAGAGGACATGGTCGACAGCGTGCTGCGCGCCTACGAGGCCGATCCGGCGCTGCCGCATCCGGCGCTGATCGTCTTCGGGCCCTTCATGCACAGCGACCGGCAGACGGAGTTCCTGGCCCGGGCCGAGCGGCTGCCCACCGTCGACTGCCTCACCTTCGAGGCGCATATGGAGGCGCTGATGGAGCGGGCGGTGGCCGTCGTCGCCATGGGCGGCTACAACACCTTCTGCGAGATCCTGTCCTTCGACAAGCCGGCGCTGATCGTGCCGCGCACCCGCCCGCGGCGCGAGCAGCTGATCCGCGCCAGTCGCGCGGCCGAACTCGGTCTCGTCGCCATGCTGCGCGACGAAGAGGCGCGCGATCCGACCCGCATGGCGACCGCCCTGCGCACCCTGCCGCAGCAGCCGAAGCCGTCCGAGCGGGTGGTGCCCGGGCTGCTGGACGGGCTCGACAATGTCGACCGGCTGGCCCGGCGGCTGATCGACCGCCCGCGCCGCCCGCAGCCGCTGGAGTTGGTCGAGCGCCGGGCCTGAGGGCGCGCCGGGCGGCCCGACGCCGATATGGATCGAGTGCGAAACGAACAGGGGGCGATGACCGCGGTCGCGTTCATTCTCAAGGGCTATCCGCGGCTGTCCGAGACCTTCATCGCGCAGGAAATCCGGGGTCTCGAGCGCCGGGGGCTCGATATCCGCCTCGTCAGCCTGCGCCACCCGACCGATGCGGCCCGCCATCCGATCCACGCGGAGATCGACGCGCCTGTCCTCTATCTGCCCGAATATCTCAAGGACCAGCCGGGCCGCGTGCGGCGCGGCTGGCGGGCGGCGCGGCGGCTGCCCGGCTACGCGGCGGCGCGCCGGCGCTGGCTCGCCGACCTCCGGCGCGATCCGACGGCCAACCGCGTCCGGCGCTTCGGGCAGGCCTGCGTGCTGGCGGCCGAGCTGCCGGCGGATGTGGGGCGGCTGCACTTCCACTTCCTGCATACGCCGGCCAGCGTCGCGCGCTATGCGGCCCTGATGCGCGGCCTGCCCTTCAGCGGCTCGGCCCACGCCAAGGACATCTGGACGACGCCCGATTGGGACCTGGCCGAGAAACTGGCGGAGGCCGACTGGGTCGCGACCTGCACCGCGTCCGGCGCGGCCCGTCTTCGGACGCTGGCCCCCGATCCGGCGCGCGTCGCGCTGGTCTATCACGGGATCGATCTCGCCCGCTTCCCGCCGCCTCCCGCGACTGCGCGCCCGGCGGGCGGACCGGTCACGCTGCTGTCGGTGGGGCGGCTGGTGGCGAAGAAGGGCTATGACGATCTGATCGACGCGCTCGCCCGGCTGCCGGCCGATCTCGACTGGCGCCTCGTGCAGATCGGCGGCGGCGATCTGGCGGAGCCCCTGCGCCGGCGCGCTGAGGCGGCCGGGATCGCCGACCGGATCGCCTGGCGCGGTCCGCAGCCGCAGGAGGCGGTGCTGACGGCCCTGCGCGCGGCGGACCTGTTCGTGCTCGCCAGCAAGATCGCCGCCGACGGCGACCGGGACGGCCTGCCTAACGTGCTGATGGAGGCGCAGAGCCAGGGCCTGCCCGTGCTCGCCACCGCGGTCTCTGCGATCCCGGAGCTGATCCGGGACGGCGAGACGGGTCGTCTGGTCCCGCCGGAGGACCCCGCCGCCCTGGCCGAAGCGTTGGCCGGGCTGATCGCGGACCCGGACGCCCGCGCCCGGCTCGGCGCCGCCGGCGCGGCGCGCGTGCGCACCGAATTCGATGCGGCGCGCTGTCTCGACGCCCTCACCGATCGTTTCGGTCTCGAAACCGTGGGGCGCGCGGCGTGAGCGCGCCGGCCGTCGCCTTCTACGCGCCGATGAAGCCGCCGGACGACCCGCGGCCCAGCGGCGACCGCCGGCTCGCCCGTGCGCTGCTGTCGGCGCTCGCGCGCGCCGGCTTCGCCCCGGCCCTCGCCAGCCGCTTCAAGAGCCGCGACGGCGCGGGCGACCCGGCCCGCCAACAGGCGCTGATTGCGCAGGCCGAGCGCGAGGCCGACCGCCTGATCGCCGCCTATCGCGCGGCGCCCGCGGCGACCCGGCCGGGTCTCTGGCTCACCTATCACAGCTACTACAAGGCGCCCGATCTGCTGGGCCCCCGCGTCGCCGCGGCGCTGGGCGTCCCCTATGTACTGGTCGAGGCGAGCCACGCCGAGAAGCGATTGGGCGGGCCCCACGCCCGCTTCGCTGCCGCCGCGGCGACGGCGATCCGCGCCGCGGACCTGGTCCTGCAACCCAATCCGGACGACCGCGCCGGCGCAGGCGCGCTGCTCAAGCCCGGGGCCCGCCAGGTCGATTTCCCGCCCTTCCTCGACATCGCCCCCTTCGCGCCCGATCCGGCGCGCCGGGCCGAGGCGCGCGCCGGGATCGCCGCGCGGCTCGGCCTCGATCCGACCGCCTGCTGGCTGGTCACCGCGGCGATGATGCGGCCGGGGGCGAAGCAGGCCTCGTATCACGTGCTGGCGGAGGCGCTGCGCCGCCTGCCGGCGGACGCGCCGTCCTGGGCCTTGATCGCGGCGGGCGACGGGCCGGCGCGCGCCGCGGTCGAAGCGGCTTTCGCCGATCTGCCGGCCGTGCGGCTGACGCCGGCGGTGGGTCAGGAGGCGGTGGCCGCGCTCTACGCCGCGGGCGATCTCTTCGTCTGGCCGGCGGTGGAGGAGGCGTTCGGCTACGCCCTGTTGGAGGCGCAGGCGGCGGGGCTTGGCGCCGTGGTCGGCGATCGGCCGGGCGTGCGCGCGCTCGTCGCGCCGGGCGAGACCGCCTGGCTTGCCCCGGAAGGGGACGCGCCGGCCTTCGCGGAGGCGCTGCTGGCCGCCCTGCGCGACCCGGCGGCGCGGCGGGCGGCCGGGGACGCGGCGGCCTTGCGGGCCGCGGCGCGTTCCGATCTGGCGCCAGCGGCCGAGCGGCTCGGTGCGCTGTTGCGCGCGCTGATCGGGCAGCCTGCGGCATGACCCGCCTGATCCTGATCCGCCACGCGCCGACGCCCTGGAACCGCGCGAAGAAGCTGCAGGGGCGCACCGACGTGCCGCTGGACGCGGCGGCCGAAGCCTGGGTCCGCGCCTGGCGGCTCCCGCCGGAAGCCCGCGGCCTGGCGGCGATCGCCAGCCCGCTGGCCCGCGCCTTCCGGACGGCCGAAATCCTGCTCGGCGCCGCGCCGGCGCCCGAGCCGCGGTTGGTCGAGATGGCCTATGGCGCGTGGGAGGGGGAGACGATCGCGGACCTCGCCGCCCGCCTCGGCCCCGCGCTGGCGGAGAACGAGGCGCGCGGCTGGGACTTCCAGCCCCCCGGCGGGGAGAGCCCGCGCATGGTGCGCGCGCGCGTCGCGCCGCTCTTGGCGGAGATCGCAGCGGAAGCCCAGACGGGCGAGGCCCAGACGGGCGAGGCCCAGACGGGCGAGGCCCAGACGGGGGGGAACCAGTCGGGCGGGACCCAGTCGGGCGGCCCGCCGGGCCGGATCGCGGTCTGCCATACCGGGGTGATCCGCACGATCCTCGGCTGGGCGAGCGGGTGGGACCATCGCCATCCGCCGCCGGCCGTGCTGACGGACGGGACGGCGCATCTCTTCACCCTCGCCGCGGACGGGACGCCGACGGTCGAGCGCCTGAACCTGCCGCTGACCGACGCGCCGCCGCCGGCGGCCGGGAGCGCGGCGCGAGAACCGGCGGATGGGTGAGCGTCCGCGTCTTCTGTTCCACGTCCAGCACCTGTTGGGCGTCGGGCATCGCAACCGCGCGCAGCGCATCGCCGAGGCCTGCCGCGCCGCCGGCTTCGCCGTCACGGTCACAACTGACCCCGCCGCCGCGCCGGACGGCGTCGAGGCCCTGCCCCTGCCGGCGATCCGCGCCGCCGACGCGGGCTTCTCCGCCTTGGTCGATGCGGACGGTCGGCCGGTTTCCGAGGCGCTGTGGGCCGAGCGCGCGCGCCGGCTGGCCGCGGCCGTCGCCGCCGACCCGCCGGACGTGCTGCTGGTCGAGGGCTACCCCTTCGCGCGGCGCAGGCTCGGGCCCGAGATCGAGCCGCTGATCGCCCAGGCGCGCCGGGCCGGCGCGCGGGTCGCCTGCTCGATCCGCGACATCCTGGTGGAGAAGCCGGACGCGGCCCGCAATCGGCGCACGGCGGAGCGGGCGGCCGCGCTCTACGACGCGATCCTGGTGCACGGCGATCCCGACTTCGTGCGCCTGGAGGCGAGCTTCCCTGAGGCCGCGCGGCTCGCCGACCGGCTCCACTACACCGGCTATGTGGCGCCGCCCGCGGACCGTGCGGAGGACGCCGCGGAGCCCGACGGCGCGGTCGTCGTCTCCGCCGGCGGCGGGGCGGTCGGGGCGGCGCTCCTTGAGGCGGCGCTCGACGCGCGGGCCGGCGGCCTGCTGGCCGATCGCAGCTGGCGTTTGCTGGCCGGCCCCAATCTGCCGTCGGCGGCGGCGGAGCGCCTGATGCGGCGCGCCGGGGCCCAAACCGCGGGGCCGCGCGGCGCGGCCCTGGAGCCCGCGCTGTCCGGCCCGGCTTTTCGTGCGGCGCTCGCCGGCGCCGCCCTGTCGATCAGCCAGGCGGGCTACAACACCGTCGTCGATCTGTGGCGCACCGGACCGCCGGCCGTGCTGGTCCCGTTCGCCGGGCCGGAGGGTTCGGAGACGGAACAGCCCCTGCGCGCACGGCTGATGGCGGCGGCGGGCGAGGCGGCGGTCGTGTCCGAGGCGGCCTTGAGCGGCGCGGCGCTGGCCCGCGCAGCGACCGAGTGCTTGGCCGCGCCCCGGCCCGGCCCGGCCGCGCGCGCGCTCGACGGCGCGGCCGAGACGGCGCGCCGCCTCGCCGCCCTCGCCGCCGGCGCCCGGGCGGGGCTTCCCTCCGCCGGCGAAAGGCTCTAAGGCTGGACGCGTGATGGGCGAGGCCGCGAGGACACCGAACGCGATGCGAGCCAGGGAGCGTCAGGCCGATCCGCCGCCGGCGGCGGACCGCTGGGCGGCGTTGGACGGTCTGTTCGACCGTTTCCGCGCGGCCGGGCGCGTTGCGACCTTCTGGTGGCGCGACGACGATGCGGCGCGGCCCGACCCGGCGCTGGACCGGCTGCTGGCGCTGGCGGACGGCCGGCCGGTCGCGCTGGCGGCCATTCCGATGGCGCTGGAGCCGGCGCTGGCCGGCGCGTTGGCCGACGGGCCGCGGGAGGTCACGCTGTTGCCGCACGGGTTTCGGCATCGAAACAATGCGCCGCCGGGCGAGAAGAAGGCGGAGTTCGGCCCGCATCGGCCGGTCGACGCCATGGTGACGGAGATCGCGCAAGGCTGGGCCCGGCTGCAGGATCTCGCGGGGCCGCGGGCGGCGGCGATCTTCACCCCGCCCTGGAACCGCATCGCGCCGGAGCTGGCCGCGCGCCTGCCCGAGGCCGGGATGGTCGGCCTCTCCACCGTGAAGCCGCGCGCGCCGGGCGACGCCGGCCGGCGGATCAACTGCCATCTGGACCTGATCGATTGGAAGAGCGGCCGGCGCTTCGTCGGCGAGGCGACCGCGCTGCCGGCGCTGATCCGCCATCTGACCGACCGGCTGGAGGCCGCGCCGGGGGTCGATCCGACGGAGCCGACCGGCCTCCTGACCCATCATCTGGATCACGACGCCGGTTGCTGGGACTTCCTGGCGCGCGTGCTGACCGCCATCGACGCGCATCCGGCGGCGCGGCTCGTCGGGCCGGTCGAGGCGTTGGGCGCGCCCGCACGCGCGGAGGCGCGCGCATGAGCGAGCGACTGCGCGAGATCGCCGCCGAGCGCGGCCGCGACGGCGGGCGCGAGGGGCCCGGAGGCGGAGTCCCCTCCGAGCCGATCCGTCTCGTCTATCCGCCCAAGGCGCTGCATGGGGATGCGGTGCGCGGGGTTCTCGGGCTCGCGCTCACCGCCGGGCCGCTGTTCGCGATCGAGCCGCTTCTGGTGGTGGAGATCCTGCTGCTGGTCTGCGCGGCGATCTTCGCGGCCTATCTGGCGCGCACGCTGTTGCGCTATCGAACCGAGCTGCAGGTCGACGCGGACGGGGTGGCGGAGCGCGATCTGCGCGCCCGGCGCATCGCCTGGGACGGGCTGGAGCAGGTGAAACTGCGCTACTACACCACGAAACGCGGGCGCGACGGGGGCGGGTGGCTGGTGCTGACCCTGCGCGGGACGGACGAGACCGGGCGCGCGGCCAAGATCGCCGTCGAATCGACGCTTGAGCGCTTCGACGATCTGCTCGCGGCGGTCGCCGAAATCACCGTGCGACGGGGGCTATTCGCGGACGAAACCAGCGTGCATAATTTCGCCGCCGCCGGCGCCCCTCTGGCCCATCCGGGGGAGGCGCTGGGCGGGCAAGCGGCGGAGGATGTGGCGGAGGATTCGGCGGAGGATCCGGGGCGCGACCGCTAGCCGCGCCCGGCGCCCGTCTGATATCGAGGAGACGCCGAGGCGCAGGCGGCGGCGAAGACGGCCGATAGGGGACGGCGGAAAGGGCGGACATGGCGGCGGACAGGGCGTCCAACCTGCTTGAAGTGCGCGATCTGAAGGTCGCCTTCGCGTTGGCCGAAGGCGCGCTGGAGGCCGTGCGCGGGGTCAGCTTCCGCGTGCCGCGCGGCGGCACCGTCGCGCTGGTGGGCGAAAGCGGCTCCGGCAAGTCGGTGGTCAGTCAGGCGATCATGGGCATCCTGCCCAAGGCGGCGCACGTCACCGGCGGCGAAATCCTGTTCCGCGATCCGGCGGCCGGGCCGGAGGCTGCGCCGGTCGACATCGCCGCGCTCGACCGCGACGGCGAGCCGATGCGGGCGATCCGCGGCGGGCGCATCTCGATCATCTTCCAGGAGCCGATGACCTCGCTCTCGCCGCTGCATACGATCGGCAACCAGATCGGCGAAGCGGTGGAGCTGCACCGCGGCGGAAGCGCCGCCGAGATCGAAGGGCTGGCGCGCGAGATGCTGGGCATGGTCGGCTTCCCCGACCCGGCCCGCGCGCTCAAGACCTATCCGTTCGAGCTGTCCGGCGGGCTGCGCCAGCGGGCGATGATCGCCATGGCGCTGGTGTGCCACCCGGCGCTGCTGATCGCGGACGAGCCGACCACCGCGCTCGACGTCACCATCCAGGCGCAGATCCTGAAGCTGATCCGCGACCTGCAGGCCGAACTCGGCATGGCGGTGCTGATGATCACCCACGATCTGGGCGTCGTCGCCAACGTCGCCGAGGAGGTCGTGGTCATGTATCACGGCCAGGTGATGGAGCACGGCACGCTCGACCACGTCTTCCGCGACCCGCGCCACCCCTATCTGAAGGCGCTGCTGCATGCGGTGCCGCGCTTCGGGATGGAGCCGGGCGAACGCCTGGTCCCGATCCGCGAGATCGCGCCGCCCAGCGCCGCCATGACCGCCCGCAAGGCGACGCCGCCGGCGGGGGCGGACCTGACCCGTCCGATCCTCGACGTGCGCGACCTCTCCAAGCGCTTCACGATCCGCAAGGCGGGGCTGTTCAGCCGCGGCGGCGACGCGGCCAACCAGGTGCTGGCGGTCGACGGCGTGACCTTCCAATTGGCGCGCGGCGAGTGTCTGGGCCTGGTCGGCGAGAGCGGTTGCGGCAAGACCACGGTCAGCAAGATCCTGATGCGGGCGCTGACGCCGGATACGGGCTCCGTCGCCTATTTCGACGGGCGCGAGGAGACCGACGTGCTGGCGTTGGAGGGCGAGGCGCTGAAGGCCTTCCGCCGCACGATGCAGTTCATTTTCCAGGACCCGTTCTCCAGCCTGGACCCGCGCATGACCGTGCTCGACATCGTCACCGAGCCGTTGGACATCCACGGCCTGGGAACCCCGGACGAGCGTCGCGAGTTCGCCAAGGAGCTGATGGCGCTGGTCGGGCTCGACACCCGTCACCTCAACCGCTATCCGCACAGTTTCTCCGGCGGGCAGCGCCAGCGCATCGGCATCGCGCGGGCGCTCGCGCTCCGGCCGAAGATCCTGATCTGCGACGAGCCGGTCTCGGCGCTCGACGTCTCGATCCAGGCGCAGATCCTCAATCTCCTGAAGGATCTGCAGAAGGAGCTGGGCCTCACCTACCTCTTCATCAGCCACAACCTCGCCGTGGTCGACTACATCGCCGATCGGATCGCGGTGATGTGCCGCGGCCGGCTGGTGGAGCTGGCGCCGCGCGAGCTTTTGTTCCGCGCGCCCTTGCATCCCTACACCCAGGCGCTGCTGAAGGCGGTGCCGGACCCGAATCCGGACCGGCCGCTCGATTTCGGCCATCTGATGACGGCGCGCGCGTCCGAGCCGGCGGCCTGGCCAGCGCCCTACACCGACGACGGGACGGCGCGGCCGCGGCTGGTGGAGGTCGCGCCCGGCCATTTCGTGCGCCGTCATGCGCAGGGAGCGGCCGTCGGCGCGCCCGAGACCGCCGTCGCCGGGAGGATCGCGCTATGAAGGGTTTCACATCGTCGCCCCTCGCCCGCCTCGCCGGCGCGCTGTGCCTCGCGGCAGGGGCGCTCGCCGGCCAGCCGGCCGCCGCCCAGTTCGCGGCGCCGACGCTGGAGACGCCCTTCTTCGAGCAGGCGGTGGCCGAGGGCGCGCTGCCGCCGGCGGCCCAGCGCCTGCCGGAGACGCCGCTGATCGTCGATTTCGAGGCCCGCGGCCAGCAGTCCGGCCAGCCCGGCGGTACGATCCGCATGCTGATGAAGCGGGCGAAGGATTCGCGCCAGCTCGCCGTCTACGGCTACGCGCGGCTGGTGAAATACGATCCGGACCTGGAGATCCGCCCCGACATCCTGGAGAGCGTCGAGGTCGAGCGCGGGCGCGTCTTCACGCTGACCCTGCGCGCCGGCCATCGCTGGTCCGACGGGGAGCCCTTCACGACGGAGGATTTTCGCTACTATTGGGAGGACATGGCCAACAACGAGGCGCTCTATCCGGTCGGCCCGCCCTCCTTCCTGAAGGTGCGCGGCCATTATCCGGAGGTGACGATCCTCGACGCGCGGCGCATCCGCTACGCCTGGCCCTATCCGCATCCGGACTTCCTGCCGGGGCTGGCCGGGGCGCGGCCGGAGTACATCTACGCGCCCGCGCACTACCTGCGGCAATTCCATGGGAAGTACGCCGAGCCCGATGCGTTGGCGCAGCAGGTGGAGGAGGCGGGCCAGCCGAGTTGGGCGGCGCTGCACACCAAGAAGGGCCGGCTCTACCGGATGGACAATCCGGACCTGCCGCTTCTCCAGCCCTGGCGGTTGGCGAGCGAGCATTCCTCGAAACGTCTGATCTTCGAGCGCAACCCCTACTACCACAAGGTCGACAAGAACGGCCGGCAACTGCCCTACGCCGACCGGGTGATCTTCGACATCACCGAATCGAAGCTGATCCCCGGCAAGGCGGCGACCGGCGACGTCGATCTGCAGGGGCGCTATCTGACCTTCGACGATTTCACGCTGCTGAAGCGCAATGCGGACAAGGTCGGCTACGACGTACGGCTCTGGCGCATCGCCAAGGGCGCGCATCTGGCGCTCTTCCCGAACCTGACGCACGCCGATCCGCGCTATCGCGAACTGGTGCGCGACGCGCGCTTCCGCCGCGCGCTCAGCCTCGCGGTCAACCGCTACGAGATCAACCGGGTGGTCTATTACGGCCTGGCGCTGGAGGGGCAGAACACCGTGCTGCCGGCGAGCCCGCTCTATAAGCCCGAGTATCGCGAACAATGGACCGCGTTCGACGTGAAGCGGGCCAATGCGCTGTTGGACGAGATGGGGCTGGAGCGCCGGCTGTTCGACGGGGTGCGCACCTATCCGAACGGCGACCCGATCGAGATCATCGTCGAGACGGCCGGCGTCTCGACCGAGGAGACTGACGTCCTGCAGCTGATCAAGGACAGCTGGTGGGAGATCGGCGTGCGGATGTACATCAAGCCGCTCAATCTCGACAGCATGCGCCGGCGCATCTATGCGGGCGAGACGCAGATGGCGATCTCGTCGGGTCTGGAGAACGGCGTGGCGACGGCCGATATGACGCCCGACGGCCTCGCGCCCGTGCATCAGATCCAGTACCAATGGTCGAACTGGGGCCAGTATTTCGAGACCAACGGCGAGGCCGGGGAGCCGCCGGACATGGCGGTCGGCAAGCGTCTGGTCGATCTGCTGAATCGCTGGTACGGCGCCGACGAGCGCGCGGAGAAGGAAGAGGTCTGGCGCGAGATGCTGCGCACCCACTCCGATCAGGTCTTCACCATTGGATTGGTCGCCGGGGTCAAGCAGCCGATCGTCGTGCGCGACGGGCTGAAGAACGTGCCGGAAGACGGCATGTGGAACTGGGACCCGGGCGCGCATTTCGGGCTCTACGGGATGGACGGGTTCTGGTGGGCGGACCCCGGCGCGCGGGAGACCGCGTCGCACGGGGCCGGCGGGTCGCAGGGCTAGGGACAGCGAACGCCGGCGCGGGCGGACGCGTCGGCCGGGGGGATCGGGGCCGCATTCATGCTGGATTACATCGCGCGTCGCCTTCTGGTGATGATCCCGACCCTGCTGATCATCAGCATTCTGGTCTTCCTGATCATCCAGTTGCCGCCCGGCGACTATCTGGAGACGATGATCGCCGAGCTGCAGAGCCAGGGCGAGAACGTCAGCGAGGAGCGCCTCGCCTTCTATCGCGAGCAATACGGCTTCGGCGAGCCGATCTGGAAGCAGTTCGGCGTCTGGTTCTGGGGCCTGCTCCAGGGCGACATGGGCTACAGCTTCGAATATGAGGCGCCGGTCAACGAGGTGGTCGGCGACCGGGTCTTCCTGACCGTGCTGGTCAGCTTCACCACCATCCTGTTCGTCTATCTGGTCAGCTTCCCGATCGGCGTCTATTCGGCGGTGCGGCAGTATTCGGTGGGCGACTACACGCTGACCTTCGTCGGCTTCATCGGGCTGGCGACGCCGAACTTCCTGCTGGCGCTGATCCTGATGTATTTCGCCAACCAGTGGTTCGGCGTCTCGATCGGCGGGCTGGTCGATCCGGAGCTGCGCGACGCCCCGATGAGCTGGGAGAAGTTCGTCAACGTGCTGGGCCATCTGTGGGTCCCGGTGATCGTGATCGGCACCGCCGGCACGGCCGGCATGATCCGGCGGCTGCGCGCCAACCTGCTGGACGAGCTGCACAAGCAGTATGTGACGACGGCCAAGGCCAAGGGCGTGCCGCCCGGCAAGCTGCTCGCCAAGTACCCGCTGCGCATGGCGCTCAACCCCTTCATCGCCGACATCGGCAACCTGCTGCCGGAGATCATCTCCGGCTCCGCCATCGTCTCGGTGGTGTTGAGCCTGGAGACCACGGGGCCGATGCTGCTGGGCGCGCTGCAGAGCCAGGACATGTATCTCGCGGGCTCCTTCCTGATGGCGTTGGCGATCCTGACCGTGATCGGCAACCTGCTGTCGGACCTGGCGCTGGCGGCGCTCGACCCGCGCATCCGGCTTGGCGCGGAGGCGTCCCGATGAGCGTCGTCGAGAAACTCCGCCCGCCCGAGCGCGGCGACCAGCCGCTCGACCACTACGTCAACCCGGCGCCTTTCGACCCGCAGGCCGCCGTCGCGCTGACGCCCGAGCAGGAGCGCTACTATCTCTCCAGCCAATGGCGGCTGATGTGGCTGAAGTTCAAGCGCCATCGGCTCGCGGTGGTGAGCGGCCTGTTCCTGGCGCTGGTCTATTTCTCGGTGCTGATCTCGGAGGTCGTCGCGCCGGTCGCCTTCGACCACCGCAACACGGACTATCTGAAGGCCCCGCCGCAGGCGCTGAACTGGGTCCATGAGGGGGCCTTCATCGGCCCCTTCGTCTACGGCTACGACGTCAGCCTCGACCTGGAGACCATGAGCTGGCGCTACGAGGTCGACCGCACCGACGTGATGCCGCTGCGCTTCTTCTGCACGGCGGACGACTATCCCGGAGCCTCTTACGAGTTCTGGGGGCTGTTCGAGGCCTCGTTCCATCTCGTCTGTCCGGCGCCGGGCGGCTATTTCTTCCTGCTCGGCACCGACCGGCTGGGGCGCGACATGCTCTCGCGCATCGTCCAGGGCGCGCGCATCTCGCTCACCGTCGGGCTGATCGGGGTGGTGATCTCCTTCACGCTCGGCGTGCTGCTGGGCGGGCTCGCCGGCTATTACGGCGGCCTGGTCGATGCGGCCGTGCAGCGGCTGATCGAGATCGTGCGCTCCTTCCCCTCGCTGCCGCTCTGGATGGCGCTCTCGGCGGCGATGCCGGTCACCTGGTCGCCGGTGCTGGTGTTCATCGGCATCTCGGTCATCCTGGGGCTTCTCGACTGGCCGGGGCTGGCGCGCGCGGTGCGCTCCAAGCTGCTGGCGCTGCGCGAGGAGGATTTCGTCGTCGCCGCCCAACTGATGGGCGCGAAGCCGCGGCGCATCATCGGCCGCCATCTGCTGCCCAGCTTCTCCAGCCACCTCATCGCCAGCGCGACCCTGACCATCCCGGCGATGATCCTGGGCGAGACGGCGCTCAGCTTCCTGGGCCTCGGCCTCCGGCCGCCGATCACCAGCTGGGGCGTGCTCCTGAACGAGGCGCAGAACTTCAACGCCATCGTCAACACGCCCTGGCTGCTCTATCCGGCGCTGCCGGTGATCCTGGTGGTGCTGGCCTTCCAGTTCCTCGGCGACGGCCTGCGCGACGCCGCCGATCCGTACAAGTAGGGGCCAAGTAGGGGCCCGCTTCGCTCGGCGTCGGCGCCGCCGTCACATGAGGCCGAGACGGCTGCGCAGCCGTCGCAGGATGTCCATGCGCTCATGCAGCGCGGCGATGACGATGAGGGTGTCGTCCCGTTCGACGAAGAAGAGGATGCGGCGCCGCAGCGATGCGCGCGTACGGCGTCGACGCCCGGGACGCGCCGCGCCGGAAGCTCGCCCGACGCCAGACGCGCGCAGCAGCCGTGCAGCGCGTCCTGATGCCTGTCCGCCTGAGCCTCGCCCCAGGTCGCCGCGCCCTTGGAGCCAGATGTCGATCAGATCGGCGTAAGCGGAGCGCGTGACGCGATAGACCGCCCCATCACGCCCGGCGCGCCCTGCCGGCCTGCTTCACGTCTTCAGCCGTCGCCGTGACGAGATCGCCCGCCTCGACCTCGGCGAGACGCGGCGCCAGGAGCCGCGTCAAGAGGCGGAGCGCCTCCTCGTCGCTGATCGCCTCGGCGTCCGGCGGCGCGTCGAGCGCGCGGCTCAGCACATACTCCTTGAGGCTTTGGCCCGAGAGCGCCGCCCGCGCCTTCAATTGACGGTGCTCCTGCGCGCTGAGCTCGATCGACAGTCTAGGCATACGGGTCTCCTTGGCGCGCTCCAGAACAGCACGCCAAAGAGGCGAACAACACATGCTGTCGGGCTCGGACTCACCCGCCGCCTGCGCAGCCGGTCTAGCCCTCTTTAGCGCCTCCGTCGCCGGCTTCGGCGGTGAAGCGGGCGTCGAGTTCGGCTTCGAAGCGCTTCAGATCCTCCGGGATCGGCAGCCCTTCGGCGCGCATGCCGTCCAGCGTCTGCTTCAGGCGCATCATGATCTCGTGGATGTCGCCCTGCTCCCCTTCGAGCTGGGTCAGCAGCAGCGACAGCTCGGCTTCATATTCCTCGAACGACATCGGCTCGGCGGGCTCCCTGATGCGGGGTTGCGGGCGATTGGCGTTTACTTCGCCCCCTCGCTTACCATATCACGGGCGCGAGGCCAGCCTCTTAAGAGAGCGGGTGCGCGTCGAAAGACCAAGGCATGCAGCAGACCGAGACCGAAACGACCGCCGACGCGCGGCCCGCCTACGCCGCCCCCGGGCGCCAACCCGGCGGGGAGGCCCTGCGCGACTTCCTGCCCGGCGGCGCACTGGCGCCGGCGGCGGATGCGCGCGTCGATCTGGTCGGCCAGTCGCTCGACCAACTGACCGAGACGCTGGCCGCGCTGGGCGAGCCCGCCTTCCGCGCCAAGCAACTCTACAAGTGGCTCTACGCCCGCGGCGCGACCGACTTCGCCGCGATGACCGATCTCTCCAAGGGGTTGCGCGCCAAGCTGGAGGAGGGCTTCCGCGTCGGCCGCCCCGGCGTGTCAGCCCATCAGCGCTCGACCGACGGGACGCAGAAGTGGCTGTTCCGCTACGCCGACGGCAACGAGGCCGAAACGGTTTTCATCCCGGACGCGCCGCGCGGCACGCTGTGCGTCTCCTCCCAGGTCGGCTGCTCGCTGACCTGCAGCTTCTGCCACACCGGCACCCAGAAGCTGGTGCGCAACCTGACGCCCGGCGACATCGTCGGCCAGTTCATGAAGGCGCGCGACGATTTGGGCGACTGGGCGCGCAACGAGACCGGCCGGCGGCTGACCAACATCGTCTTCATGGGGATGGGGGAGCCGCTCTCCAACACCGACAATGTGGTCGCGGCCCTGAAGCTCCTGGGAGACGGGAACGGGCTCGGCATGGGCCGGCGGCGGGTGACGCTCTCCACCTCCGGCGTGGTCCCGGAGATCCGCCGGGTGGGCGAGGCGGCCGGACCGCTTCTCGCCATCTCGCTGCATGCGGTGCGCGACGATCTGCGCGACGCGCTGGTGCCGATCAACCGCAAATACCCGCTGGCCGAGCTGATCGCCGCGGTGCGGGACTATCCGGACCTCTCCAACGCCCGGCGGGTGACCTGGGAATACGTCATGCTGGACGGCGTCAACGACAGCGACGCCGACGCGCGCGAGCTGGTGCGGCTGATCGACGGAATCCCGTCCAAGATCAATTTGATCCCCTTCAACCCCTGGCCGGGCTCGCGCTACCAGCGCTCCAGCAACAACCGCATCCGCCGCTTCGCGGAGATCCTGATGCAGGCGGGCTACCCCAGCCCCGTGCGCACCCCGCGCGGCGAGGACATCCTGGCCGCCTGCGGCCAGCTCAAGAGCGAGAGCGAACGCGTCGGCAAGCGCGAACGCCTGCGCCTCGAGGCCCTGCGCCGGGAGAAGGAAGCGGCGGCGGGGCTCTGACGGATCGCGCCCGGTCCTACGCCCCCTCCGCCGCCAATTGGGCGGCCAACCCCTCGCGATAGGTCGGATAGGCGAGCCGCACGCCGAGCTCGCGCTTGATGCGGTCGTTTCGCACCCGTTTGTTGTCACGGTAGAAGCTCCGGGCCATGTCCGAGAGCTCGGCCGCCTCGAACGGGATCTCCGGCGGCGGCGCCACGCCCAGCAGATCGCAGGCGTGGGCGATTACCTCCTGCGGCGGGGCGGCCTCGTCGTCGCACAGATTGTAGGCCGCGCCCGGGTCCGGCCGGTCGGTCGAGGCCTCCAGCGCGGCGGCGATGTCCTCGACATGGATGCGGCTGAAGACCTGGCCCGGCTTGACGATGCGCCGCGCGCGGCCCTGGCGCACCGTATCCAGCGCGCTGCGCCCCGGCCCGTAGATGCCGGCGAGGCGGAAGCGCATCACCGGGCCGCACTCCGACAGCGCGGCCCAGGCCCGCTCCGCCTCGACGCGCCGGGCCCCGCGCGGACCCGTCGGCTCCAGCGCGGACGTCTCGTCGACCCAGCCGCCGTCCCGGTCGCCATAGACGCCGGTCGTCGACAGATAGCCGATCCAGCGATAGGGCGCGCCGGCGCGGATCGCCGGCTCGGCGCCGCGCAGCACCGGATCGCCCTCCCCGTCCGGCGGCACGGAGGAGAGCAGCATCGTCGCCGCAGCTAACGCCGCGTCGAGCGCCGCCCCCCTCTCCGCCGCCTCCCTGTCCGCCGCCCCCCTGTCCGCCGCCCCCCTGTCCGCCGAGGGGGCGGCGGTGCCGTCGAACAGGTGCGGCTCGATCCCCGCGGCGCGCAGCCGCTCCGCCTTCTCAGCGCTGCGGCAGGTCGCCGCGACCGGGATCCCGCGCGCGATCATCCGCGCCGCGAAGGCGGCGGCCGAAAAGCCGTAGCCGAAGATGAAGAGACGATCCGACACGTTCGCGCTCCCTCGCCCCGATCCGCCGGAAATGCGCCGCCGCGGGGGCTTGCGCCGCCGCCGCGGCCGGCCGACTTTAGGGGCATGACCATCCGCTCACAAGACGTCCGGCCGACCCGGTTTCGGAGCGCGTTCGCCTTGGCGCTTGGGCTCGCCGCGGCCGCGACGGCCGCCGCCGTGTCGACCGCCAACGGGGCCCGCGCCCAGGCGATCGAGACGCTGGAGGCGCGCGAGTACCGGGCCTGCATGAGCCTGATCAACGTCGATCCGGACGAGGCGTTCGAGCGGGCGCTTTCCCTGCAGGACGCCGGCGGCGGCGCGCCGGCGAAGCACTGCGCGGCCGCCGCCCTGGCCGCCGGCGGCCACCATGCGGAGGCGGCGCGGCGCTTCGAGGCGCTGGCGACCGAGATGCCCGAGGACGCCCCGGCGGAGATCGTCGCCGACATCCTGGGCCAGGCGGGCATCGCCTGGGTCACGGCGGGCGAGCCCGGCAAAGCCTATCCGCTGCAGACGGCCGCGCTCGACCTCGCGCCGCGCTCGGTGGATCTGTTGGTCGACCGCGCCGTCGCGCTGGCCGCGCTGGACCGGCTGTGGGAGGCGGTCGACGATCTCGACGCGGCGATCGCCCTCGATCCCGGCCGGGTCGAGGCGCATGCGCTGCGCGCCTCCGCCTATCGTCAACTCGACGTGCTGGATCTGGCGCTGGAAAGCGCGGATCGCGCGCTCGAGCTCGATCCGGACCATCCCGAGGCGTTGCTGGAGCGCGGCGCGATCCATCGGCTGCGCGGGGCGCTCGACCTTGCGCGCAGGGATTGGATCGCCCTGATCGAGCGGCATGAGGGCCGCCCGGCCGCGGACCTCGCCCGGCGCAACCTCGACAGGCTGGACTTCGGGCCGCCAGACGCCGAAGCGGATTCCCAGGCTCTCGAAGACGCCGACGGCCCTTTCGAGACCGGCGCGCCGCCGCAACAATAACCGCCCGGCGCCGACCGAGCCCTGCCGCAAGCTCGCCCAGAATGGGGCGCTTTCGCCTTGATCCGCGACCCCGGGCGCCGGTATGCTGGCCGCGCTGGCTGCAGGAGACTGCGGCGCAGATCAGATTCCATTGAGGCGAGGGGCTGCACCCGTGACCGATCAGACGACGACCTCCGGCGAGTCCGATCCCTCCAACCGCGCACGGGCTAACGGCGCACGGGCTAACGGCGCAGGGGCCAACGGCGTGCGCGGTCTGCGGCGGCGCTTCGTCGGGGCCCTGGCCGCGGCGGCGGTCGCGGTCGGCGCGCTTGGCGCCGCCGGCGGCGCGCAGGCGGCCTGCACGGCGGGGCTCGATTCGGGGGTTCTCGCCAAATCGGCGCGCACGCTGCAGAGCGACATGATGGTCGCCGCGCTCTCCTGCAACGAGCGGCCGCTCTACAACGCCTTCGCCACGGACTATCGCGGCGATCTGCAACGCCACGGCAAGGCGCTGAAGGCGCATTTCGATCACAACAAGACGCTCAACGCCTACGTCACCGAACTGGCGAACGACGCGGCCATCCGCTACGCCCGCACCGGCGGCGCGTTCTGCACCGCCGCCCGCGAGACCATGTATGAGTTGCTGGCCGACGGCGCGGAGGTCGATTTCGATCTCTACGTGCTGCGCTACGCCATCGCGGTCCGCCCGGCGCTGGCCGTCGAGGTCGCGACCGCGGCCGGCGACGGCGGGGCGTGCGACGAATTGGTGGCGGTCGCCGATACGGCGGAGTAGGCGCGGCGGAGTAGGCGCGGCGCGATCTGCGCGGAACGGCCGTTTCCCGGAGACGGCGCCCCCAAGACGGCGCCCCCAAGACGGCGCCCTGAAGACGGCGGCGCGCACGAAAACGCCCGCTCTCGATCGAGAGCGGGCGTCGTTCGTTCAGGCGTCGCTAAGGCGTCGCGAGCCCCGGACTTGGCCGATCAGAGCTGCGAGCGCACCCAGTCCGAGAGCGCGCTTTTCGGCACCGCGCCCACCTTGGTCGCGACCACCTGGCCGTCCTTGAACAACATCAGGGTCGGAATGCCGCGCACGCCGTACTTCGACGGGGTCTGCGGATTCTCGTCGATGTTGAGCTTGGCGACGGTCAGGTCGCCCATCTCATCCGACAGCTCCTCCAGCGCGGGCGCGATCATCTTGCACGGCCCGCACCATTCGGCCCAATAGTCGACCAGAACGGGCTTGTCGGCCTTCAGCACCTTCTCGTCGAAGTCGCCATCGGAAATGGCCATCGTGCTCATCGCTGCCTCCTTTCGCCGCGCCGACAGTCGGCGTCGGCGCTGCGCCGGGGGTTTCGGGATCGCCGCGTCCAGTGGCGACGCGAGAGGGAGTCTAGGAAGCGCCCCCCTGCGGGTCAAGCGATAGGGGCCGGCCCCGCTCCCTCAGGCGCGCCAGAAAGGCTTCTCGACCTCGCGATGGGCGGCGACCGGATCGACGCCGATATCGTCCAGAAGCCGCGCGTCGAGGCCCGCCAGATGGTGGCGCTGCTCGAGCCGCGCGCGCCAGCGCGCCGCGGTCCGCGTCGCGTCGCCGACCAGCGCGGAGCCGCCGGCGATGGCGCCGCCGATCGCCTCGACCAGCATCATGGCGATCCCGCCCATCACGTCGCCGACGCCCGTCGCGTCGAGCGTCCGACCGGTGTTCGTCACCCGCTGCATTTTATCTCTCCTTATCCTTTTCGGCGGCGCGCTCTCTGCCGATGCTGCGCCGCAACATGCTCTGTATGCGCTGGAAAATAGGCGTCTTTAGAGCTTGCTCAAGGGATATGTTTTCATGCTTCAGATAAGAATATATAATCCGTTAACCGATTCGTAACCGCTTGAGGATCGACGCGATGGTCAAACGCCTGCCGCCGCTGAAGCCGCTGCCCGCCTTCGAGGCGGCGGCGCGCACGCTGTCTTTCACCCAGGCGGCGGAGGAATTGAACGTCACCCAGGCTGCGATCAGCCACCAGATCAAGGCGCTGGAGGAGGCCCTGGGCGCGCCGCTGTTCCGACGGTTGAACCGCGCCCTGCGCCTGACCGAGGAGGGCGAGGCCTTCCTGATTCCGGTGCGCCGGGCGCTGGAGGGGCTGGCGGACGCGGCCGAGCGGGTGCGCCAGCCGCAGAAGGCCGGCGCGCTGACGGTCAGCGTCCTGCCCTCCTTCGCCTCGACCTGGCTGGTGCCGCGCCTCGCCCGGTTCCGCCAGCGCGAGCCGGAGATCGACATCCGCCTCTCCGCCGACTACGAGCTGGCGGATTTCGACCGGGACGACATCGACGCGGCGATTCGCTGGGGCAAGGGCGATTATCCGGGCCTCAGCGCCGAGCGCTTCATGACCGAGGAGCTGTTTCCCGTCTGCAGCCCGGCGCTCGCGACCGAGGGGCCGCATCCGCTGAAGACGCCGGCCGACCTCAAGCATCACACGCTGCTGCATGACGACGTGCTGACCGACTGGCGGGTGTGGCTGTTGGCGGCCGGCGTCGACGACGTCGATCCGTCCCGCGGCCCCAGCTTCAACTATTCCGATCTGGTGCTGCAGGCGGCGATCGCGGGGCAGGGGGTGGCGCTCGGCCGCTCCTCGCTGGCGCATGACGCGCTGGCGCGCGGCCAATTGGTGCGGCCCTTCGACGTCTCGTTGCCGGGGGATTACGCCTACTATTTCGTCTGCCCCGACTACGCCGTCGACCGGCCGCGGGTGAAGGCGTTCCGCGACTGGCTGTTCGAGGAGGCCGAGCGCGACCGCCCCGAGGACGCGCGCGCGCCCATCCTGCGCCCCGGCGAGACGACACCCGCCTGAATGGGCCCCGCCTGAATGGGCCCCGCCTGAATGGACCCCGCCTGAATGGACCCCGCCTGAATGGACCCCGCCTGAATGGGCCCCGCCTGAGTGGAGCCGGCCCCGCGCTCAGGCGGCGCGACGCCTCCGGAACAGCAGGCTGTACAGCACGGGCACGACCGCCAGGGTCAGGAGCGTCCCCACCGCGAGACCGGACATGATCACGATCGCCATGCCGAACCAGAACTCGCCCCCGAGCAGCGCAAGCGGGACGAGCCCGAGGATGGTGGTCAGCGTCGTCATCAGGATGGGCCGCGCCCGGGCGACCGCCGCATCGACGACGGCCGCGTCCACGGGCGCGCCCTCCGCGCGCAGCTGATCGATGCGGTCGATCATGACGATGCCGTTGTTGATGATGATGCCGGCGAGCGAGAAGAGGCCCAGCATCGCCACGAAATCGAACCAGGCCCGAAAGAGGAGCAGGCCCAGGATGGCCCCGATCAGCACGAGCGGGATCGTCAGCCCGATGATCAAGGGGCGCCGGAAGGATCCGAACTGCAGCACCAGCAAGGCCAGGATCGCGAACAGGCAATGCGGCGCGTATTGGAAGAGCGCGCCGTTGGCCTCCGACGAGGCCTTGATCTCGCCCTCGGTCTCGATGCGGTAGCCGGGCGGCAGCTCGATGGCGGCGACCGCCGGACGCATCGTCTCGTAGAGCGCCCGCGCGCTCATATCCGGATGCTTGGCCGCGATGGTGATCGCGCGCTCCTGATCCACCCGCCGGATCTGGCTCGGCTCGACGACGCCGGCGAAGTCGGCCACCTGAAGCAAGGGGACGCCGACGCCCCGCCTGGCGGAGTAGACTTCGAGCGTGCGCAGCCGGTCGAGGCTGGTGCGGAAGGCGTCCTCGGCCCGCAGCATCACGGGGATCAGCTTGTCGCCTTCGCGGTAGTCCGTGATCGGCAGCCCGTCCAGCTGGGTGGAGAGCGCCCGCGCGATATCCTCCGACGTGACGCCCGCGCGGCGCGCCCGCTCCTGGTCCACCGCGACCTGGACCTTGAGCACGGGGTTCTCCCAATCGGTGCGCAGGCCGCGGACCCCCGGGACGGCGCGGAACGCCTCCCGCACCGCCTCGGCGACGCCGAGCAGCACGGCGTTGTCCGGCCCGAAGACGCGCAGCTCGACCGTCCCCAGGGGAGCCGGACCCAGGAAAAGCTCCTCGGTGCGCGCGGTCGCTTCGGGAAGCGACCGGGCCATCCAGTCGGTCAGGCGCGCCTGCGCCGGCCCGATCTGCGCCGGCGTCTCGGTGGTCACGATGCCGAAGGCGATGTGGGGCTGGGCGTCCGGGGGCTGCAGCGCCAGGAAGAAGCGCGGCCCGCCGGAGGCGACGTAGACGGCGCTGGAGACGACGTCCGGATTGGCCGCGCGGTCCGTCAGATAGCCGCCGAGGCGCTCCGCCGCCTGCAGCGTCGCCTGCGGGTCGCTGCCCGCGGGCAGCGTCAGATACACGGTGAACTGATTGCGCTCCGAGGGCGCCATGTGCCGCTGCTTGACCTGATCGAACAGCGCCAGCGAGCCGACCAGCAGCAACGCCATCGCGGCGAGAAACGGAATCCGCAGCCTGAGCAGCCGGCCGAGCAGACCGCGGTAGAGCCGCACGGCCGCCGGCTCGGGCCGGTCGGCGGAGGGGAGCGCGGTCTGCTGTCCGCCTCGCGCCGGCTCCGGCAGGAACCAGACGCACATGGCGGGCGTCACCGTCAGCGCGATCAGCCAGGAGGACAACAGCGTCAGGATGATGACCTGCGAGAGGGCGCGCAGATACTCGCCCGAACTGTTCTCCGCCAGCATCAGCGGCATGAAGGCCAGGATCGTGGTCAAGGACGAGGTCAGCAGCGGCACGCCGAGCGTCCGCGCCGCCTCCAGCGCGGCGGTCCGGCGGTCGGTTCCGCGCGCCATGCGGGTCTTCACGTCCTCGACCACGACGATGCCGTTGTCCACCAGAAGGCCGAGCGCGACGATAACGGCCGCGATCGAGACGCGGTGCAGCGCAATTCCCCAAAGGCTCATCCCGACCAGCGCGGCCAGGACCGACAGCGGCGCCATCACGCCCACGACGAGGCCCGTCCGCACGCCCAGGAACAGCATCACGACCGCCAGCACGATGACGATGGTCTGGCCGAGATTCTCGGTCGCGTCCCAGACCGCGGCCTCGACCAGCTCCGGCTGCCAGGTGACGATCTCCAACGCCATGCCGAGCGGCAGCTCCGCGCGCAGGTCCGCCAGGCGCTCGCGCAGGTCCGCGCCCAGTTCCGAGATGTTGCCGCCCGGAACCATCGACAGGCCCAGGATCACGGCGGGCTCGCCGTTGTAGAGCGCCGGGCGCTCCGGCGGATCGACGTACCCCCGGCGCACCTCGACCAGATCGCGCAGATAGACCAGCCCCGTCGACGCCTCGATGGCGACGTTGCGGATGTCTTCGACGCTTTCGAAATTGCCCGACGGCTCGACCACGATCGTCAGGCCTTCCGCATCGACCGCGCCGCCGGGCAGGACGATGTTCTGCGCGCGCACGGCCTGCACCAGGCTGGCCGGCGTCAGGCCGAACTGGGACAAGAGCGCCGGCTCCATCTCCAACCACACCCGCTCGGCCTGAACGCCATAGAGGTCGATGCGCGCGACCAGGGGCGCGGCGCTCAGTCGATCGCGCAGATGGCGGGCGGCCCAACGCAGCTCCCGCGGTTCGAACGCCGCGCCCGACACGGCCAGCGTGACGACGGCGACGCGCCCGAAATCGTCATTCACGAACGGTCCCGCCGTCCCCTCTGGAAGCCGCCCGGCTGCGTCCTCCATCTTGTTGCGCAGGTCGGCCCAGACCGGCTCCAGGTCGAAGATGGAATCATGCAGTTCCGGCATGATCAGCGCCTGCCCGGTCATCGAGACGGAGCGGATCTCACGCACCTCCGGGATGCGCTTGATCTCCTCCTCCAGCGGGCGGGTGATCAGTTGCTCCACCCGCTCCGGGCTCATGCCGGGAAAACTCGCGCTGACCTGCGCGGTCCGGATGGTGATCTCCGGATCCTCCTGGCGCGGCTGGGTCTGGTAGGCCGCCAATCCGGCGACGATGATCGCCAGCACCGCCAGGATCAGGAACCGGTCATTGTCGAGGGCGAAGCGGGCGAGGCGGTCCATGATGTCGCGGCCGCTCTGCGCCTAGAGGTCCGGCGACCAGAGCCGCGCCGCCATGCCGTCATGCAGGAAGGCGACGCCGGCGACCACGACCCGGTCGCCGGGCGACAACCCCTCGAACACCTCGACCTGATTGCCGCGCAGGTCGCCGACCGCGACCGTGACGCGGCGCACGGCGCCCGTCGCCTCGTCGAAGACGAACAGCGGGGCCTCACGCCGTCCGCCGCCGGCTGGGTCGGGCGCGTTGGGCGCGGCCGCCCCCTCGGAGGCGCCATTGGCGGCGGCGTCCGCCGCACGGGCGCCGTCGAGGGCGATCGCGGAGATCGGGACGAGATAGCCGGCGGGGGCGTCGCCGTCCGTCAGCGCGAAGGTCGCGCGCACCGTCATGCCGGCGCGCAAGCCGCCGAACCCCTCCGTCGCGGCCGGTTCGAGGCGAATGGAGACGGGGAACGCGTTGCCGGCGTCCAGGCGGGCGCCGATTTCCGTCACGGTCCCCGGACCCTCCACCTCGCCGAGGGTCGGGAAGGAGAGCCGCACCGCGTCGCCGTGCGACACCTCCCGGATCATGGTTTCCGGCACCAGGACCTCGGCCTGCAAGCCTTCCGCCCCCTCGATCACGAAGGCGGGCGCGCCGGCGGCGATTTCCTGGAACGGCTCGACGCGGCGCGCCGCGACCCGTCCGGCGAAGGGGGCGGCGAGCACGGTGCGCTCGGTGTCGCGCTGCGCGCGCGCCGCGTCGCTTTCGGCGGCGCGCACGTCGGCCCGGGCGGTGCGCAGGGCCGCCTCCGCGCGATCGAGCGCGGCCCGGGCCACGATGTCCTTCTCGAACAGGGTGCGCTGGCGCTCGTAGGTCAGGCGCTGCTCTTCGAAGGCGGCGCGGGCGGCGCTCAAGCGGGCCTGCGCGGTCGTCAGCGCGAGTTCGTAGTCGCCCGCATCCAGCAGGGCGAGCACCTGCCCCGCCGCGACGTCGGCGCCCTCCTCGACCAGCACCTCTTCGACCGTTCCGGGAAGCGCAAAACTCAACTCGGAGGACTGCACCGCGGCCAAGGCGCCGGCCAGTTGGCGCTCGCGGGCGGCTGCGCGCTCGGAAATCTCCAGCGTCTTGACGCTGCGGACGATGTCCTGCGCCGCCGGCGGCGGCTCCTCGCATCCCGCCAGCCAGAAGGCGGCGAGCGCGCCGACGACGCGCAGCACCGGGCGTTGCGCCCGCGGCCCGCATCCGTCCGACGCCAAGTTCCGAGCGAGAGCCCCCATGTCGTCCCCGGCCTTTCGCGCTCGCGGCGCGATCTCACGGCGGGAAGTATCGCCGATTCCCAAGGACCCGCGCAACATGCGCGCGGCGCTTGCGGGCCCGCCCGCAAGCGCCGTCGCCCGACCGCTCAGGCCGCGAGCGCCCGGCGATAAAAGGCGGCGATCCACTCGGCGGCGCGCGCGGCGTGGATCTCATCCGACAGCGACGCTATGGCGGCGTCGACCCGCGCACCGCCGATCCGCTCGCGCCGGCTCTCATACAGATCCGCGCAATAGGCCGCGGGCATTTCCGGATGGCTCTGCAGCGTGGCGAGCTTCGGGCCGATCTCCAGCATCGCGTAGGGGCAGAAGGCGCTGGCGGCCAGCAGCCGCGCCCCCGGCGGCGGCCGCACCACCTGATCCTGATGCGAGACGAGGGTGGCGAGCTCGGCGCCCGCCTCGGCCCCGACCATCCAGTCGGCCGCCTCGGCGACGGCGTAGCGGTGCACGCCCACGCCCCAGCCCTGCGCCGCCTTCTCGACCTTGCCGCCCATCACTTCGGCGATCAATTGATGGCCGAAACAGATCCCGAAGACCGGAACGCCCCGATTGACGGCCTCGCGCACGAAGCGCTTCAGAGCGCCGATCCAGGGGTCCGGATCGTAGACGCTGTAGGCGCTGCCGGTGACGAGCCAGGCGTCGGCGGCGTCGGGCCGGGTCGGCAGATGGCCGTCGATCGCCGCGTAGTCGACGAACTCGGCCTCGGGCAGCGCCGGGCCCAGCAGGTCGCGGAACATGCGGCGATAGTCGCCGTGCTTCGCCGCCAGATCCGGGGCGGGACGGCCCGCTTCCAGGATGCCGATCCGCATGGCGCCCGTCACGCGGCCAGGACTTTCGCCGCCAGCGCCTTCAGATCGGCGTCGGGACGCGCGCCGTAATGGCTCACCACCTCGGCCGCGGCGATCGAGCCGATGCGGCCCGCCGTCGCCAGATCGAGACCCTGGGTGTAGCCGTAGAGGAAGCCGGCGGCGTACTGGTCGCCGGCGCCGGTGGTGTCGACCACCCGGGCGACGGGCTCGGCGTCGATCACATGGACCTCCTCGCCGGAGAGCACGACGGAGCCCTTCTCCGAGCGGGTCAGGCAGGCCACCTGGCAATGGCCGCGCACCTTCTGCAGCGCGGCGTCGAACCCGTCGACCTGATAGAGGCTCGTGATCTCCGACTCGTTGGCGAACAGGATGTCGACATGGTCCTCCACCAGCGACAGGAACGCGTCGCGGTGGCGGTCGACGCAGAAGCCGTCGGAGAGCGTCAGCGAGACCTCGCGCCCGGCCGAATGCGCGGCGTCGGCGGCGGCGATGAAGGCGCGCTTGGCCTCGTCCCGGTCGAACAGATAGCCCTCCAGATAGGTCACCTGCGCGGCGCCGATCGCCGCCCGGTCGATGTCGGCGGCGGTCAACTCGGTGGCGGCGCCCAGATAGGTCACCATGGTGCGCTGGGCGTCCGGCGAGACCAGCACCAGGCACTTGCCGGTGGGCGCCGCGTCGGTCGCGGGCTCGGTTTCGAAGGCGACGCCAAGCGTGGTGAGGTCGTGCCGGAAGACCTTGCCGAAGGCGTCGTCGCGCACCTTGCCGATATAGGCGCCGCGCCCGCCCAACGCCGCCAGGCCCGCCATCGTGTTGCCGCAGGAGCCGCCCGAGCGCTCGGTCGCCGGGCCGAGCTTCGCGTAGAGCGCGTCGCTCTGATCCGCCTCGACCAGCATCATGCCGCCCTTGGGCAGCGATTCGGCGGAGAGAAAAGCGTCCTCCACCGACACCAACACATCGACCAGCGCGTTGCCGATCCCCAAAACGTCATAGCGCGCGTCCGCCATCCGATGCTCCCCTCCGTTCGCCTGTCGGCCGTGATCCGCGCCGGCTCTATAGCGCGCTCCGCGCGCCGCCGCAATTCCGGCGGCCCGCGCGCCCGCCCGGCGCCCTTGCGGGGTCTCCCGCCCGGCGCCCTTGCGGGCGCGCGCCGCGGCGGCTAGATGTTGGCGATGCTGCAAGCGCTCTCCAAGGCCGTCGCCCAACTGTCCGACCCGCGCTTCAAGCGCGTGATCCTGCTGGGGGTCGGCGGCGCCGTCGGCGTCTTCATCCTGCTCTGGCTGATCGTCTGGGCGGTGGTGGCCCAGACGCCCTGGACCGCGTTGCCCCTGATCGGCGGCGCGGCGGAGTGGATGGGCGAGTGGTTCGACGTCCTGGGCGGCATCGGGCTGGCCGGTCTGATCGGCGTGCTCACCTATTTCCTGTTCCCGCCGGTGATGACGGCGATCGTCGGGATCTTCCTCGAGGACATCTGCGAGGCGGTCGAGGGCAAGCACTATCCCGACCTGCCGACCGCCCGCGGCCAGTCGGTGACCGAGGCGGTGTTCTCCGGAATCCGTTTCCTCGGCGTCGTGGTGCTGATCAACCTCGTCGCCTTCCCGGTCTACATCACGCTGCTGATCGTGCTGGGGGCGGGGGCGGCGCTCTATTATCTGGTCAACGGCTATCTGGTGGGCCGGGAGTTCTACGAGGTGGTGGCGCTGCGCCGCCTGACCCCGAAGCGGGCGGAGGCGCTGCGCCAGCGGCACAAGGGGCGCATCACCCTTTTCGGCGTGCTCTTCGTCTTCCTGATGACGGTGCCGATCGTGAACCTGATCGCCCCGGTGATCGCCGCCGCCGCCATGGTGCATTTCTTCGAAACCCTGCCCGCACGGCGCGAGTTCCCGGACGATCCGCCGGCTCCGGCGAAGGGCGCGGGCGGCTCGGGCGCGCCGGCGCCGCGCGCGTGACGCCCCCGTGTGGGAGACTTTGAGCATGAGGCTCGGCGCATGAGGCTCGGCGCATGAGGCTTGGCGCCGCTGTTGCGGCCGCGCTGCTCCTTGGCGCCGGCCTGATGGGCGGCTGCGCAACGGACCCCCCCGGCGCCGCGCCAGCCCCGATCGCCGCGCAGACGGACGCGCGGACTCCCGCGCCCGCGGCGTCAAGCCGCCCGCAGCCGCCGGGCGAACCGGCGGCGGAGACGTTGAGCGCCGCGCGCGCGCGGGCCGAGGCGCTGGCGTCGCTGGGCCCGATCGACGACGATCCCGACCAATTTCTCGGGCTCGGCGGGCTGGAGGTGGCGCGCCGGCTCGGCGCGCCGCAGATCGTGCGCCGCGACGGCGCGGCGGAGGTCTGGGTCTATCAGGGCGCCGGCTGCACGGTCGACGTCTTCCTCTACGCCGGCGACGGCGCGGCGGCCGGGAACGGGCTGGTGGCGCGCTTCGTCGACCTGCGCAGCCCGGCCAAGACGGCCGCCGAAGGGCGGCAATGCCTGAAGGCGATGCTGGAGCGCGAGGCCCTGCGCCAAGCCGGCGCCTGACGGGCGCCGGGCGAGGGCCGGGCGAGGGCTCCAGACCCCACTGCAGAAAAAGCGACGGCCGCCGGCTGGGGGGAGGGGGAAGCCGGCGGCCGTCTGTCTTCTGCGACGCCCGTCTTGGCGGGCGCCTCGGGGCCCTGGGGGAGGCCCCGATGAGAGGGGAGGTCTCAGCACTCCTCTATGTAAGTACCCGAACCGCCCTCGCCAGAGGCGTAAATTGGGCATTTTCGGGGCAGGGGCTCCCTCGCGCCCGTCACCAGAGCCCCAGCTCGCGCTGCGCTCAGCTCTCGAAGTCGCGGGCGTCTTCGATGACCTTGCCGTCGTTGGGGAGCGCGCCGGGGGCGGCGGGGTCGATGGCGGCCTTGAGCTTGAAGACGGCCTGGGCGGTCTCGGCCAGCGCGGCCGGGTCCAGGTCGGCCTCCGCCTCCACCTTCAGGGTCAGCACGTCGAGCTTGCGGGCGTCGCTTTCGACCACCAGGCGGGCCTTCAGCACCTCCGGATGGCGGGCGGCGAAGGCGGCGACCTGTTCGGGGCGCACGAACATGCCGCGCACCTTGGTCGTCTGGTCGGCGCGGCCCATCCAGCCCTTGATGCGCGGGGCCGTGCGCCCGCAGGGGCTCTCCCCCGGCAGGATCGCAGACAGGTCGCCGGTCGCGAAGCGGATCAGCGGGTAGTCGGGATTGGCGAGCAGCGTCACCAGCACCTCGCCGACCTCGCCCTCCGGCACGGGATCGCCGGTTCCGGGGCGGACGATCTCGATCAGCGCGTGCTCGTCGGCGATCATGCCCTCCTTGGCCGGGCTCTCATAGGCGACGAGGCCGAGATCGGCGGTGCCGTAGCTCTGCAGGGTCGCGATCCCGCGCGCCTCGTACTCGTCCCGCATGGAGGGGAAGAGCGGCCCGCCGCCGACCATCGCCTTCTCGAAGAACAGCGGCGCGCCGATCTCGTCCGCCTTGTCGAGCAGGATCTTCACGAAATCCGGCGTGCCGCAATAGGCGGTGGCGCGATAGAAGCCGGCCGCCTGGACCTGCGCCTCCGTATTGCCGACGCCGCCGGGGATCACCGGCACGCCGAGCGCGTGGGCCGCGCTTTCGAACATGTGGCCGGCCGGCGTCAGGTGATAGCTGAAGCTGTTGAGCGCGACGTCGCCCTTGCGGAAGCCCGCCGCATGGAAGGCGCGCGCGAACCGCCACCAGTCGCGCCCGAAGCCTTCCGGGTCCGCGATCGGCCCGGGCGAGACGAAGAGCCGCGCCAGATCCGCCGTCGCCGTGGCGGCCAACCCGCCGAAGGGCGGATGCTGCGCCTGGCGCGCCATCAGGTCGCTCTTGCGGGTGACGGGAAGGGTCTTGAGGCCGTCGAGCGTCAGCGCGCCGGCGTCGACGTCCTTGAGCGTCTCGGCCCAATAGGCGCCGCCCACCTTGGCGCGCCCGACCTGCGCGCGCAGCGCCTGGGTCCAGGCGGCCTGGCGCTCGTCGGCGCTGCGCGTCTCCAGCGCGTCGTAGAAGGCGTCGTCGCGGGCGGCTTCGCTCATGGGGGGCCCCTTCGGGAAAATCGGGTCGGCGCGCGCGGGCGGCGCGGCCTTACAGCCAGCGCTTGCGGCGCTTGTAGTGCTTCACCTGGCGGAAGTTCTTGCGGCCCTCGGTCGAGAGGCCGAGATAGAACTCCTTCACGTCCTCGTTCGACAGGAGCGCGTCGGCGTCGCCGTCCATCACCACCCGGCCGCTTTCCAGGATGTAGCCGTAATCGGCGTAGCGCAGCGCCACATTGGTGTTCTGCTCGGCCAGCAGGATGGTCACGCCCTCTTCCTGGTTGAGTTTCTTCACGATCTCGAAGATCTGCTCCACCAGCTGCGGGGCGAGGCCCATGGAGGGCTCGTCCAGGAGGATGATCTTGGGTTTGGCCATCAAGGCGCGGCCGATCGCGCACATCTGCTGCTCGCCGCCCGAGGTGTAGCCGGCCTGGCTCTTGCGGCGCTCCTTCAGGCGCGGGAAATACGCGTAGACCATCTCCAGGTCCTGCTTCACGTCGGCCGCGGCCCCGCGGGTGTAGGCGCCGGTCAGCAGGTTCTCCTCGATCGTCAGATGTTCGAAACAGTGACGGCCCTCCATCACCTGGACGCAGCCGCGCTTCACCAGATCGTTGGCGGTCAGGTCCTGGACCTGCTCTCCGGCGAGTTCGATCGTCCCCTTGGTGACCTCGCCGCGCTCGGCCTTCAACAGGGTGGAAATCGATTTCAGCGTCGTCGTCTTGCCGGCGCCGTTGGCGCCGAGCAGGGCGACGATCTTGCCCTTGGGCACCGAGAGGGAGACGCCCTTGAGCACCAGGATCACATGGTCGTAGACCACCTCCACATTGTTGACGCTGAGCAGGATCTCAGCGCCCGCGTCGGGGGCGGGTGCGGACTCCGTCGGATCCACGGCGGTTGCGCTCATCGGGCGTCTCCCTCGTTCGGCTTACTCTACCCTAGTCGGCGCGCGCGGCTCAGCTGCAGTCGCGCGCTTCGATGCCCTGCTCCGCGGCGTAGGCCTCGGCCTCCGCCTCGAGGATCGGGCGGGTGAGGTCGGTCATGGCCGGCACCCAGTCGCTGACCATCTCGTACTCGCTCCCGTTCCACTGCTGGATCAGGATCGCCGGGTTCAGGCCCTCGTGGTTCTCGCAGGTGACCTTGGTCGGCGGCACCAGCCCGGTGACGCCGAGCGCCTCGATCTCCCCGGCCGTCAGGTCGAGATTCTCGAGCGCCCACTGCATCTGCTCGCCGGTGATGACCTGGCCCTCGCCGAAATGGGCCTGGGCGTCGCGGATCGCCTCGACGGCGACGATGGCGTTGTTGAGGCCGCGATTGTAGAGCACGCGGCCCATCTGGTCGCCCTTACCGGCGGCCAGGCCCTTGTCGTAGACATGCTCCTTCAGGTCGGCGTAGACCGCGAAGTCGTCGCCCGGCCCGTGGAAGCTGGCCGCCTTGTAGCCGACCGCGCCGTCGCCCCCGGCCTCGACCGCGTCCTCGCCCGCCGACCACCAGTTGCCGATGAACTTGTCCATCGGGAACTTGATCGAGGCGGCCTCGTTCACGGCCGTGCTGTTCATCGCGCCCCAGCCCCACATGATGATGTAGTCCGGACGCTGACGGCGGATCTGCAGGAAGATCGACTTCTGCTCCGTCATCGAGGCCGGCGGCACCGGGTATTTGGCGTAGGTGAAGCCGAACTGCTCCGCCATCACGTCCAGCGTCGGGATCGGCTCCTTGCCGTAGGGGTGATCGAGATGGATGTAGGCGAAGTCCATCCCGTTCAGCGCGTCCATGCCGCCTTCCTGGTCGGCGATGTACCGGATGATGGCGGTCGCCTGGTTCCAGTAGGTCGACGGGAAGTTGAAGACGTAGGGGAAGAAGCGCCCGTCCGCGGCCGAGGTGCGGCCGTAGCCCATCGACAGGATCGGGATCTTGTCCTGCGTCGCCTTCTCGATCAGCGCGTAGGTGATGCCGGTCGACCAGGGGCTGTAGAAGGTCGCGCCGGAGCCTTCGTTCTTGGTGCGGTCGTAGCACTCCACGCCGCGGTCGGTGTTGTAGCCGGTCTCGCACTCGACCACGTTGATCTTGACGCCGTTGATCCCGCCGTCGCGCTCGTTGATCAGCGTGAAATAGTCGGCGAAGCCGTCGGCCAGCGAGATGCCGCCCGGGGCGAACGGCCCGGTGCGGTAGACCAGCGAGGGCACGACCTGCTCCTCGGCCGAAGCCGGCGCCGGCTGGGCGACCAGACCGCCCGTCGCCATCACCGCCCCGGCGGTGAGGCCCAACAGGGCCTTCCGGGTGATGCTCATGTTACGTTTCTCCCACATTTTGGTTTGCCTCCTCGGTTGTCCCATTCGATGGGTCGCCCTCTTGTCGTCGAGGGGTTTTTCATGCGGCCCCGCCCTAGTGCGGGAAGGGCCACAATCTCAGCTTCTCCTTCGCGATCTGCCACAGCCGGGCGAGCCCGTGCGGCTCCACGATCAGGAAGAAGATGATGGCGGCGCCGAACACCATGAACTCCAGATGGCTGACCACGTCGGTCGCCAACTGCAGCCCGAACCAGCCCGGCACGTTGTTCAAGAGAATCGGCAGCAGGAAGATGAAGGCCGCGCCGAAGAAGGAGCCGAGCACGCTGCCCAGCCCGCCGACGATGATCATGAACAGCACCTGGAAGGAGCGTTCGATGTCGAAGGCGGTCGGCTCCACCGTGTTGATGTAGCAGAAGGACCAGAGCGCGCCCGCGACGCCGCAATAGAAGCTGGAGATCGCGAAGGCGGTCAGCTTGGTCTGCAGGGGCTTGATGCCGATCAGCTCGGCCGCGATGTCCATGTCGCGGATCGCCATCCAGGAGCGCCCGATGCGCGAGCGCACCATATTGCGCGCCAGCAGCGCCAGGACGATGACGAAGGCGAGCACGAAGAGGTATTTCGCCTCCGGCGAGGCGCTCGCCCCGGTGACGTAAAAGCCCAGGATCGTCTCCGGCGGCGCCGAGGGCACGCCCGAGATCGAGTAGTTCACGAACCACGGCACCTTCTGGAACAGCCACAGTAGGAAGAACTGCGCGGCCAGCGTCGCCACCGCCAGATAGAAGCCTTTGATCCGCAAGGACGGCAGGCCGAAGATCACGCCGATCGAGGCCGCGAACAGCCCGCCGCCCAGGATCGGGACCCAGACCGGCATGAACTCCGGCATGTTGGTCGCGATCTTGTAGGACATGTAGGCCCCGGCCGCCATGAAGCCGCCGGTGCCGAGCGAGAGCTGGCCGCAATAGCCCGTCAGGATGTTGAGGCCGAGCGCCGCGATCGACAGGATCAGGACTGGCAGCAGGATCGATTCCAGCCAGTACTGGCTGCCCACCACCGGCACGACGAAGATCGCGATCAGCACGACGGCGATCACGAAGACGCGGTCCATCGGGATCGGCAGCAGCTGCTGGTCGGCGGCGTAGGAGGTTTTGAATTGACCGGCTTCGCGGTAGAACATCGCCTTCTATCCCCTTACACGCGCTCGATGATCTTTTCGCCGAACAGGCCCTGCGGTCGGAAGACCAGGAAGGCCAGCGCGACGATGTAGGCGAACCACTCCTCAATCGCGCCGCCCAGCATCTGGCCGACATAGACCTCGGCCAGCTTCTCGCCCGCGCCGATGATCAGCCCGCCGATGATGGCGCCCGGGATCGAGGTGAAGCCGCCCAGGATGAGGACCGGCAAGGCCTTCAGCGCCAGGATCGCGAGCGAGAACTGCACGCCCAGCTTCGAGCCCCACATGATGCCCGCGACCAGCGCCACGAAGCCCGCCACCGACCAGACGATGACCCAGATCGTGTTCAGCGGGATGCCGACCGACAAGGCCGCCTGGTGGTCGTCGGCCACCGCGCGCAGCGCCCGCCCGATGCGGGTGTAGTGGAAGAACAGCGCCAGCACGAGCACCAGCACGCTCGCCACCGCGGCGGCGAACAGATCCGCCTGCTGGATCATCGCGTCGCCCATGAAGACCACGTCGTCGGGGATCCCGACCTCCAGCGGCTTGATGTTGGAGCCCCAGATCAGCTCCCCGAAGCCCTCCAGGAAGATCGCGATGCCGATCGTCGCCATGAAGAGCGAGATGTGCGGCTGATTGACCAGCGGGCGCAGCACCACCCGCTCGACCACGAAGGCCAAGAGGATCATCACCCCCATGGTGAGGATGAAGCTCGCCCAGATCGGCAGGCCCAACTCGATGAATCCCACGAAGTTGAGCGCCGCGAACAGCACCATCACGCCCTGGGAGAAGTTGAACACGCTGGAGGCCTTGAAGATCAGCACGAAGCCGAGCGCGACCAGCGCGTACATCACGCCGCTCATCAGCCCGCCGATCAGCACCTCGAAGAAGAACCAGAGGTCGAAGGGGTCTATCCCGAAAAGCCCAGCAAACGCTTCCATATCCGAACCGCCCCCTCGTCAGTCGTGCGCCACGCCCAGATAGGCGTCGATCACGGCCTGGTTGTTGCGCACCTCGTCCGGCGTGCCGTCGGCCAGCTTGGAGCCGTAGTCCAGCACCACCACCCGGTCGGACAGGTCCATGACCACACCCATGTCGTGCTCGATCAGCGCGATCGTGGTGCCGAAATACTCGTTCACGTCGATGATGAAGCGCGACATGTCCTCCTTCTCCTCGAGGTTCATGCCCGCCATCGGCTCGTCCAGCAGCAGGAGCGTCGGCTCCGCGGCGAGCGCCCGGCCCAGCTCGACCCGCTTCTGCAGCCCGTAGGGCAGCCGGCCGACCGGCGTCTTGCGCACCGCCTGGATCTCCAGGAAGTCGATCACCCGCTCGACATGTTCGCGGTGCTCGATCTCCTCCGAGCGGCCGCGGCCGATATAGAGCGCCTGCTCCGCCAGCGTCGCCTTCTGCTTCAGGATGCGGCCCGTCATGATGTTGTCGAGGGTCGACATACCCTTGAACAGCGCGATGTTCTGGAAGGTGCGCGCGATCCCGTTGGAGGCGGCGATGTAGGGCCGCATCGGGCTGTAGCTCTTGCCCAGATACCAGATCGAGCCTTCCTGCGGCTGATAGAAGCCGTTGATCACGTTCAGCATCGAGGACTTGCCGGCGCCGTTCGGCCCGATGATCGAGCGCACCTCGCCCCGGCGGACGTCGAAGGAGACGTCGCTCAACGCCTTCACCCCGCCGAAGCGCATGGTGATGTTCTCGGCCTTCAGGATCACCTCGCCGATCCGGTTGGGCCGGCCGACCGTTCCGGCCGCCGCCGTGGGCGTCTCGGCCGCCGGGGCCGCTCCGCTGTCGTTCATCGAGGATCGCCTCCCTGACTTGTCCGGCGGGGTCGGGGCGAAAGCGCCCCGCCGCGCCCGGTCTTTTCGTTCGGTCCGCGCGATCCGGCGCCGGCCGCGCCGGAGCCGCCGGTCATTCGGCCGCCGCCTTCGGCGCGGCCGCGCCGGCTGCGCCCTCGTAGGTCTCCGCGTCGTAGATCAGGCAGGTCGCCTCCAGCACGCCCTTGCGGCCGTCCTCGAAGGTGATCTCGCTGGAGATCGAGGCCTCGCGCGCGGCCGGGTCGTAGAGCGCGTCGATCAGCGGCTTGTACTTGTCCGCGATGAAGCCGCGGCGCACCTTGCTGGTGCGGGTCAGCTCGCCGTCGTCGGCGTCCAGCATCTTCGGCAGCAAGAGGAAGCGCTTGATCTGCGAGCCGGCGACCATCTCCTCCTTCGAAAGGTCGCGGTTCACCTGCTCAACATGCGCCTTCACGATGTCGTAGACTTCGCGCCGGGACGACAGGTCCTGATAGGAGGCGTAGGAGAGGTTGTTGCGCTCGGCCCAGTTCCCGACCGCCTCCAGGTCGATGTTGATGAAGGCGGCGCAATAGTCGCGCTCGTGCCCGAAGGCGACGGCTTCCTTGATGTTGGGGAAGAACTTCAGCTTGTTCTCGATGTATTTCGGCGCGAACAGGCCGCCGTGGGTCAGCTTGCCCACGTCCTTGGCGCGGTCGATGATCCGCAGGTGGCCGTTCTCGTCGATGAAGCCGGCGTCTCCGGTCAGCACGAAGCCGTCCGGGGTCTTGGCCTTCTCCGTCGCCTCGGGGCTCTTGAAATACTCCAGGAACACGCCCGGGCCGCGGAACAGCACCTCGCCGTCCTCGGCGATCTTGATCTCGACGCCCGGCGCCGGGGTGCCGACCGTGTCGGGATAGACCTCGCCGTCCGGCTGGATGGTGACGAAGACCGCCGCCTCGGTCGAGCCGTAGAGCTGCTTCAGATTGATCCCGATCGACCGGTAGAAATCGAAGATGTCCGGCCCGATCGCCTCGCCGGCCGTGTAGCCGACGCGCACCCGGGTCAGCCCCAGGACGTTCTTCAGCGGCCCGTAGATCAGGAGTTCGCCGAGCCGGTACTTAAGCCGGTCCAGGAAGGGGGTGGGCCGGCCGTTCAGGATGTCGACGCCGACCTTCTGCGCGTGGTCGATGAAATAGTGGAAGATCCTGCGCTTGATGGCGCTGGCGTCCTCCATCCGGATCATCACCGTGGTCAGCAGGTTCTCGAAGATGCGCGGCGGGGCGAAGAAATAGGTCGGCCCCAGTTCGCGCAGGTCGGTCAGGACGGTGTCGGAATTCTCCGGGCAGGCGACGCAGAAGCCGCAGATATAGGCCTGGCCGTAGGAGAAGATATGGTCGCCGATCCAGGCCATCGGCAGATAGGCCAGACAGTCGTCGCTCGCCGTCAGCCCTTCGAACTGGGCGCCGGCGTAGGCCGCCTTCATGACGTTCGAGAAGCTGAGCATCACCCCCTTCGGATTGCCCGTCGTGCCCGAGGTGTAGGGGATGATCGAGACGTCCGAGCCCTGACCCTTGTCGATCTCGGCGTCGACGAAGCCGGGTTCGGCGGCGAGTTTGGCGTCGCCCTCCTCCAGCACCGCCTCGTAGGAATGCAGGAAGGGGTGGGTGTAGTCGCGCACGCCGCGCTCGTCGTCATAGACGATGGTCTCGAGCTTCGGCAGCTTGTCCTTGATGGAGAGCAGCTTGTCGACCTGCTCCTGGTCCTCGACGACGGCGAAGCGGACCTCCGAATGCTCCAGCGGGAACAGGATCTCGGCCGCCACCGAATCCTGATAGACCGGCACCGGCACCGCGCCCAGCGCCTGCGCCATGCACATGGTCCAATAGAGCCGCGGCCGGTTGTCGCCGATGATCGCAACCCGGTCGCCGCGCTGCAGGCCGAGCGCCGCCATGCCGGCCGCGTAGCGGTAGATCTCGGTCTTGACCTCGGACCAGCTCCAGGACTGCCAGATGCCGAGATCCTTCTCGCGCATCGCAGGCCGGTCGCCCAGATGCTCCGCATTGTAGCGCAGCAGCTTCGGAAAGGTGTCGTACCGGTCGATGTCCGGCAAGTGCGCCGCGCGCGGCAAATCGGCCGCGGCGTGCGTCGAAGACGCGCCCATTGTCAAAACCTCCCTGGAGCCCTCTTGCGGGTCTTCTTGTTCTTCGCCCTGCGGCGAGGTGTTTTTCGCCCCGCGGCGTCAGGCCCCGTCGGGGCGCCGCGCCGCCTGTTCTTTTGTCGTCCGCTCTGTTGTCGTCCGTATCTCTTGTCGGTCGCTCTTTGTCGGTCGCTCTTTGTCGGTCGCTCTTTGTCGGTCGCTCTTTGTCGGGCGCCCGTCGCGCCGGGAGGCGTTCTCGTCCGCGCCCGGCCCGTCAACTCGTTGCGCCCGAAACGGTCCAGCGCATCCTACTGAGTTTTCCCCGGATTCCCAAACCTGATTTCTGAAGCGGCGCCGACCCCCGCGGAACCGGGAGCGCCGCCTTCTTCCATACGCTTGCGTACGGACCTTAGTCGGGGTCATGATGCTGCGTCAATACGGTTGCGTATGGAACGATCGTGCCGGACCGAAAAGAATCGGAAGCGGATCATCAGACCCGCGAGGAGGCGCGCGCGCAGAGCGGCGAGGCGGCGCCGGCGCTGGCGCTCTCCGGCGGCGGCGAGGGCGCCTCGAAGCTCGGCCGCGACGATTGGGTGCGCGCCGCCTACGCGATGCTGGCGGAGGGCGGCGCCGCCTCGCTCAGCGTGGAGCGGCTGGCGGCCCGGCTCGGCGTCACCAAAGGCAGCTTCTACTGGCACTTCAAGGATCGCGCCGATCTGCTCGACGCCTTGCGGCGGCGCTGGACGCAGCAGCTGGTCATCACGCGCGTCGAAGCCGCCGGCGGCGCGCCGGAGGAGAAGGTCGCGCATCTGCTCGACATCGTCGTGCGCTCGACCCGCCAGCGCCGCGGCGGCTCGCTCGAACTCGCGATGCGCAGTTGGGCGCGCCGCGATGCGGAGACCGCCCGCGTGGTCGAGGCGGTCGATCAGGAGCGGCTCGACTACACCGCCGGGCTGTTCCGGCAGATCGGCTTCGACCCGGAGGAGGCGGAGGCGCGCGCCTTCCTGCTCTACGCCTACGTCTTCTCACAGGGCGTCTTCACCTTCATGGAGGAGAAGGCCCTGCTCGCACGCATCCACGCGCTCTGCCGTCGCCGCATCGCCGAGCCGGAAGACGGCGCCCGCGCCGCGGAGTAGTCGGTGTGGGGGGAGGCGGCGGCGCGTCCTTCAGGGCAGGGCGAAGCCGCGCTCGGGCGCGCTCGGGTCGGCCAGCCGGAGCGGCGCGCCGGTGCGCCGGAAGCCGTCCCCGTCCCAGAGCGCCTGCTCCTCCGAGGCGCCGAACCAGCCGGGGCCGACGGCCGGCCCGCGCAGGCAGAGCCCGCCGTCGCGCGCGCCGTAGGCCCGCGCCGACAGGCCGGGCAGCGGGACGTAGCCGGGGCTCGCGCCGGCGGCCCGATCGGCGAGCGACTCGGCGCGTCGCACCAGCGCCGGCCCCGCCGTCTCCGCCAGCGACAGGGAATCGAGCAGCGCGATCCGCTCCCCCCGGGTGCGCCGGCCGAAGGCGTCGAGCCGCCGGGCCAGGGCCGGGTCCGCCGGCCGGTCGAGCACCCAGACCGCCTCCAGCCGCGAGGCCAGATGGTCGGCCAACAACTGGTCGGCCGCCGCCGCGTCCAAGAGATGGTCGAGCGCCGCCGCCGGCTCGGCGATCAGCGTCGGGCCGGTCTCGCCGGAAGCCTTGAGGAGGGCGGCGATCTCGCCCCGGCGCGACTGGCCGGCGTGCAGGATCAGCGTGCCGCCGACCGCCAGCGCGAGGCGCTTGGCCGCCCCGGCGCCCATCGGATCCAAGGGATCGCCCGAACTCAACACCACCATGTGGCGGGTCGCCGCGAAGGGCCAGGCGGCCAGCAGGGCCGCCGTCGCCGCCGCCGCCGATCGCCGCGAGACGATCACCGAATGCGGCGAGGGCGAGCGCTGCGCCGCCGGATAGAGCGCATAGGGCCGGTCTGGCGGCGTGCGCTCGCGCGCCTCCATGATTTCGATCGTGGCGCGGGTCAGCGCGATCCGCTCCACCCCGCGGACGCCGATCACGGTTTCGGGCCGGCCGGCGCCGGTGGTCTCCAGAATGTCGCTGACCGCCTGCGCCGCGCGCCCGTCCAGGCCGTAGACCAGACCGGGCCCCGATTCGGCGGCCAGACGCGCCGGCGTGCGCGGCGCGATCGCGGTCGGCACCCCCGCCTTGACCGCGCCGAGATGCATCAACAGCGCCGCCGGCTCTCCCGGTCCGTGGATCATGACCGGTCGGTCGGGGCCGAGAGCGCGGTCGATCAGCGCCTGCGCCACCCCGTCGGTCAGGCCCGCCGCCTCGTCGAAGCTCAGCGTCAGGCCGGGGGCCACCAGAAACGGCCGGTCCGGGGTGCGCACCGCCGCGCAATCGAGCCATTCCGCCGCGGCGCCGAAGCTCGGCGGACGGTCCGGCAGCCCGGTCAGCGCCGGCGGCCCGTCCTCAAGCCGTTCCACCCGCAGCGCCGGCGGCGGCAGATCAATCGGGGCGGTCGGGGTCGGTCCCTCCGCGTTCAACTCCATCGCGCGTCCTTCCGGCTCTCGGCGGGTCGAGCGGCTCGGACGCCAGTCTAGCACGGCTCGGCGCGCCGCCCTACCGAAAGCGGCGGGCCGCGCGCCGGCCGCTGCGGACGCGCGACGTCCCCGACAAGTCTCGTCCGCGAGTCCGGCGTCATCCCGGACGGCCATCAGGTCGATCCGGGATCCAGGAGCGGCACGCGCCAAGCCTGAGCAATCCGCCCTGGCTCCCGGCTCTCCGCTGCGCTCCGGCCGGGATGACGGCGGTTGTGCGGCTGCTCCCGTCATCCCGGACGGCCGCAAGGCCGAGCCGGGATCCAGGAGCATCGCGCTCCCAACCGAGCGAGCGAGTCGCTCTGGATCCCGGGTCTCCGCTGCGCGTCGCCCGGGATGACGCCCAGACAGTCTGAGACTGAATCGGGGGCGCCGAACACTCCGGGGCGCCGGCGGCTCGTCGATCCGTCGACCTGGGTCTCAGGCGGCGTAGATGCCGGCTTTCTTCACATCGTCGGAGACGTGCGGTTCGAACTGCTGGAAGTTCTTCTCGAACAGGCCGCGCAGGTTGCGGGCGACCTCCTCGTAGCGCGCGCCGTCGGCCCAGGTGTGCTTGGGCTGCAGCACCTCGGCCGGGACGTCCGGGCAGTTCTCGGGGATGAAGAGGCCGAAATTCTCGTCCCGCACCTTGGCGACCGAGGCCAGCTTGCCCTCGATCGCCGCGCGCACCATGGCCCGCGTGTGGTGGATCGACATCCGCTGGCCCTCGCCGTAGGAGCCGCCGGACCAGCCGGTGTTGACCAGCCAGCAGCGCGCGCCGGACTTGGCCATGCGCTCGCGCAGCATCTGGGCGTAGACCGTCGGATGGCGCGGCATGAAGGGCGCGCCGAAGCAGGTGGAGAAGGTCGCCTGCGGCTCGGTCACGCCGCGCTCCGTGCCGGCGACCCGCGCGGTGTAGCCGGACAGGAAATGGTACATCGCCTGCTCCGGCGTCAGCTCCGCGATCGGCGGCAGCACGCCGAAGGCGTCCGCGGTCAGCATGACGATGTTCTTCGGCTGGCCGCCGGCGCCGGCCGGCTCGATATTGGGGATGAAGTCGATCGGGTAGCTGGCCCGCGTGTTCTCGGCCAGCGCGCCGTCGTCCAGATCGAGCTCGCGCGTCTCCGGATCGAAGATCACGTTCTCAAGGATCGTGCCGAAGCGCCGGGTGGTGGCCCAGATCTCCGGCTCCATCTCCGGATTCAGCTTGATCACCTTGGCGTAGCAGCCGCCTTCGAAATTGAACACGCCCTCGTCCGACCAGCCATGCTCGTCGTCGCCGATCAGGCGGCGCGTGCCGTCCGCCGACAGCGTCGTCTTGCCGGTCCCGGACAGGCCGAAGAAGATCGCGACGTCGCCCGCCTCGCCGATATTGGCCGAGCAGTGCATCGGCAGGACGCCCTTGGCCGGCAGCAGGTAGTTCATCAGCGAGAAGACGGACTTCTTAATCTCGCCCGCATAGCGCGTGCCGCCGATCAGCACCAGGCGCTTGGCCAGGTTGAGCAGCACGAAGCACTCGGAATTCGTGCCGTCGCGCGCCGGCAGGGCGTTCAGGTGCGGCGCATGCAGGATGGTGAAGTCCGGCTCGTAGCCGCTCAACTCGCCCGGCGCGGGGCGGATGAACATGTTGCGCGCGAACAGGCTGTGCCAGGGGCTCTCGGAGACGACGCGCACCCGGATGCGGTGCGTCGGATCGGCGCCGGCGTAGAGATCCTGAACGAACAGGTCGCGGTTCTGCAGGTAGCTGGCGGTCAGCGCGTGCAGCCGTTCGAACCGCTCCTCCTCGATCGGCTTGTTCACCGCGCCCCACCAGATGTGGTCGCGGGTCTGCGGCTCGTCGACGATGAACTTGTCGTTCGGCGAGCGGCCGGTGTAGGCGCCGGTCTCGACCGTCAGCGCGCCGCCGACGGTGACGGTTCCCAGGCCGCGGCGGATCGTCTCCTCATAGAGCGCTTCCGGTCCGAAGTTCCAATGCACCCGGCCCGCATTGACCAGCCCGTGATTGTCGAGGCCGAACGAACTGGATGACCCGAGATCAGTCGACGCCAAGGCTTTCCTCCTCCTTGCACAGGGCCGGCCCCGCTCTCGCGGCGGGTGATGCGTCGGGCGCTCTCGGCCCCTGTCCGCTCCCGGCCCTGCAATCGCCGCGGGGCCCGGGCTGACCCCGCGCCGTCGTCGGCTCTCAACTGGCGGCCGCCGGCTTCGGGCGAAGCCGGCGAAACCGCGCCTACGATCATGCGACGCCCGCGCCGCCCCGGTCGGGGCGACCGGCGGGTCGGCGCGCAGTATAGGGCGCGCGCCGTGCGTCTGGCCAGCCGCAGAGCGCGGCGGCCGGACAAGGCTGAATAGCGGGCGCGCCGCGGGCGATCAACCGATTCCGGGCGCGGCGGGGGCGTGGTGTGGCCAGGGCGGGGGCGCGCGCCGCCGTCTCAGGCCGCGCGGGCGCGTTTGACGAGGCGGACGAGCTCCACCCGGGCGGCCTCCGCGTCGTGCGCGGGCTTGTCGAAGGCGAGGCGCGCGGTCTCGCCGCCGCGCCGCAGGTCGGCGCCCTCCGGGTCGACGCCGGTCAGCCGCCATCCGGCGCCGGCGCGGCCGAGCAGCCGGTTGGCGTAGAGCGCGACCGCGTCCGAATGATCCTCGTTCATGTGCCGGACGACGTCCGTTTCGGCCGCCAGCAGGGGGGCCGCCGCCTCCGCGTGCGGGTAGAGGAGCCCGTCCGCCGCGTCGACCCAATGGATGCGCCCGAAGCCGGCGACCAGATGCGCGCGCGCCGGCGTCAGACGATAGAGCGCGAAATCGCCGAAGCCGGCGTAAAGCGCCGCCGAGGGATGCCGCGCCACGTAGCGGGCCAGCAGCGCGTCGCGCTCCGCCCCGTCCGGGAGCCGCTCGATGCGCCCTTGCAGGCTGGCGCGCGCGCCGGTCAGCGGCTCCGCGAGGCCCGCCGTTGCGTCGATCAGCAGCGAGGCCCGCTGATCCGCCTTCAGGTTCTTCGTGTGGTCCGCAAGGTCGCTGATCAGCAGCAGCGGCCGCGCCGCGTGGTCGCAGGCGATCAGGACGAGCGAGCCGTAAGGCTCCCCCGTCTCGCTCAAGAGGGTGGCCAGCGTCGCCCGGTCGGCGGCCCGCGCCATATGGCGCACCGCCGCGCCGACGTCCTGCCTGTCATGCGCCATATCCGTCCCCGCTCCAAAGCGCGTCCGGCGGCCGTCAGGGCGCCAGAAAGGCGCCCATATGCGCGCGGATGTTGGCGCTCATCTGGCGGTCCAGGTCGCCCGCCAGCTTCTCGGTCATCTCGTACCAGAGCGCCTCGCGTTCATTGAGCGTCAGGCCCTCCGGCGCGGTGCGGCTGCGGCTGACCTCCGCGGTCGTCTGGGCGGCGATTCCGCGGTTCGCGTCTTCCGCGGAGAGCTCGACGAAAAACCGGGCCTCGTATCTCTCGGCCTGATCGGTGGTGAAGAGGCCGGTGACGCCCTCGGTCTTGTCCAGCGGGCGTTCGACCACGCTGGCGTCGAGGATGCGCACCGTCGCGCGGCCCGACGATCCGACCGCGCGCAGCCGGTCGACGGCCCAGCGCGCGGCGGTGTCCAGGGGGCTCACCGGGAACTCGACCTCCACATTGGGCGGCTGGGCGGTCGGCCGATAGACCCGCACCACCTCGATCTCCGCCACGTCCAGCGCGATCTGCGCCTGATGCGCGAAGGTGATGTCGGCGTAGCGCGGCGTCTCGACCCGCGTCTCGCAAGCGGCGAGCGCGACGACGGCGAGGACCAGGCAGGCCAGGCGCGTGACGAGACGGGCCCAAGGGAGGGGCGAGAGACGAGAGGTCGCGGCGCTCATTGTCCCGCCTCCGCCCGCTCGTCGGCGAGCGCGGACTCGAAGGCGTCCAGGTCGGCGTCGCTGAAGCGTTCGCTTCGGTTGCAGAATTGACAGGTGACCTCCACCGTTCCGTCCTCCAGCTTGAGGTCTGCGAGCTCGTCGCGCCCCAGGGCGACGAGCATGCGGCCCGAGCGCTCGCGCGAGCAGCGGCAGGAATCGTCCAGGCGCCGCGGTTCGAACACCCGCACCCCGTCCTCGTGGAACAGGCGGAACAGCAGGGCGTCCGGCGTCAGGCCGGGGTCGAGCAGCTCGGCCTCCTTGGCCGTCGCCATCAGGACGACCGCGCGCCGCCAGTCGTCCTCCGTCTCCTCGGCCGCCCGGGCGCCGACTCCGCCCTCCTCCGGCAGCCGCTGAACGCACAGGGTGGCGGCCCGCCAATGGCCGTCGCGCCCCTTGCCCGCGGCCAGCTTGACCGCGGAGGCGAACTGCTCCGACTGCTCGAAATAGTGATGCACGCAATCCTCCAGCGTGCCGCCGGACAGCTCCACGACGCCCTGATAGCGCTCCATGTCCGGACCCTGATCGACGGTGAAGGCCAGATAGCCGCCGCCCAGGAGTTTCGGGACCGGCGCGTCGCCGATCGCCGCCTCGGGCGGCGTCTCGCCGGTCACCTGGGCGAAGCCGCGCACGGCGCCGTCGGACGTCACGTCCGCGACCATCATCGGCACCGGCCCGTCGCCCTTGGTCTGCAGCGTGAAGACCCCGTCATATTTCAACGCCCCGGCGAGCCCCGCGCCGAGCGCCAGGAACTCGCCCAGAAGCTTCTTCACCGGGTCCGGATAGGGGTGGCGGTCGAGAATCCGGTCGATCGCCGCGCCGAGCCGGACCAGACGGCCGGTCACGCCGGAGGCGTCGATCAGGAAGGGCTGGACGCAATCGTCCGTGAGCGCGGGCGCCGACTGGGCCGTCATGGCGGAATCCATCTGCAGAAGGGAGAGCCGTGCTCCCGCAATATAGGCGACGCCGGCGCGGCTTTCACCCCGTCAGCCGTCGGCGGACTCGTCCAGGCACCAGAGCAGCACCCCCTTCTGGGCGTGCAGCCGGTTCTCCGCCTCGTCCCAGACGACGGAGTGCGGGCCGTCGATGACGCCGCCCGTCACCTCCTCGCCGCGATGGGCGGGCAGACAATGCATGAAGATCGCGTCGTCCTTGGCCAGCGCCATCAGCCGCTCGTCCACCTGATAGGGCTGCAGCTGGTTGTGGCGCACCGGCGCGTCGGGATCGCCCATCGAGACCCAGACGTCGGTGACGACGCAGTCGGCGCCCGCCGCCGCCTCGGCCGGGTCGTGCGTGATGCGCAGATCGCACCTTTCCTTGATCGCCCAGTCGACCACGTCGCGGGGCGGCTCCAGCTCCGGCGGGCAGGCGATCTTCAGCGTGAAGCGGAAGCGCGCGGCGGCGTGGATCCAGCTCGTCGCCATGTTGTTGCCGTCGCCGGACCAGGCGACGGTCTTGCCGGTGATCGGCCCGCGATGCTGTTCGTAGGTCATCACGTCGGCCATCAGCTGGCAGGGATGGGTGCGGTCGGTCAGGCCGTTGATGACCGGCACGCTGGCGTGCTCCGCCAGCTCGAGGAGCTTCTCCTCCGCGGTGGTGCGGATCATGATCGCGTCGACATAGCGCGAGAGCACGCGCGCCGTGTCCGCGATCGTCTCGCCGCGGCCGAGCTGCGTCTCCGCCGGGGTCAGCACCACCACCTCGCCGCCGAGCTGCTTCACGCCGACGTCGAAGCTGACCCGGGTGCGGGTCGAGGGCTTCTCGAAGATGCAGGCCAGCACCTTGCCGTCGAGCGGCTTCGGCCCGCCCGGCCGGCGCGCGCGCGCCGCGTTGCCGCGGTCCAGCATGTCGCGCAGGGTCGCCTCGTCGAACCGGTCGAGATCGAGGAAATGCCTAGGCCGCATCGCGCGCCTCCTCCACCGCCTGGGCGGCGGCCTCCAGGATCGCGAGCGCCTCGTCCACATGCGCGTCCTCGATGGTCAAGGGCGGCAGCAGGCGGATCACGTTCTCCGCCGCGCCGACGGTCAAGAGGCCGCGCGCGCGCAGGTCGGCGATCAGCTCGCCATTCACCACGCCCTCGTCCCCGTTGCAGACGAGGCCCAGCATCAGCCCCGCCCCGCGCACGGAGGAAAACACCGTCGGATGCGCCGCGACCAGATCCTCGAGCTTGCCCCAGAGGCGCCGCGCCACCCGGTCGACGCCGTCGAGGAAGCCGTCTTCCAGCAGCACGTCCAGCACCGCATTGCCGACCGCCATGGCCAAGGGATTGCCGCCGAAGGTGGTGCCGTGCACGCCGGGGACCATGCCCTGGGCCGCATCGGTCGTCGCCAGGATGGCGCCCATCGGGAAGCCGCCGCCGATCCCCTTGGCGGTGGCCACCGCATCGGGCGCGATCCCGGCCCATTCATGCGCCCACATCTTGCCGGTCCGGCCGTTGCCGCACTGCACCTCGTCCAGGATCAGGAGCAGGCCGTACTCGTCGCAGGCCTGGCGCAGGTCGCGCATGAAGGCGAGGTCGGCCGGCCGGACGCCGCCCTCGCCCTGGATCGGCTCGACCAGGATCGCCGCCGTCTCCTGGCGGATCGCGTCGCGCACCGCGTTCATGTTGCCGAAGGGGACGCTGTCGAAGCCTTCGACCTTGGGGCCGAAGCCCTCCAGATACTTCGGATTGTTGGCGGCCGAAATGGTCGTCATCGTGCGGCCGTGGAAGGCGCCCTCGCAGGTGACGATGCGCCATTTCTGCGGGTCGCCCTTCACATGGTGATGGCGCCGGGCGAGCTTGATCATCCCCTCCAGCGCCTCCGCGCCGGAATTGCAGAAGAAGACGACGTCGGCGAAGGAGCTCGCGCACAGCCGCTCGGCCAGCCGCTCGCCCTCCGGGATGCGGTAGAGATTGGCGACGTGCCAGAGCTTCTCCGCCTGCTCGGTGAGCGCCTTGACCAGATGCGGGTGCGCGTGGCCCAGCGCGTTGACGGCGATCCCGGCGTAGAAATCGAGATAGCGGCGCCCGTCGCGATCCACCAGATAGACGCCCTCGCCGCGCTCGAAGGCGATGTCGCTGCGCGCGTAGGTGTTCATCAGATGGGCGCCGGCTTGCGCACTCATGATCCCGCTTCCTTCTCGTCTGGCGGTTTCGTTGTCTGTCGTCGGAATCCCCGGAAATTCGGGAAAGGCGGACAGTGCCCAGGAAGCCGGCCCGCGTCAATCGCCCGCCGCCGGCGGGGTCGTGCCGCGCGAGCCGATCGCTCGCTCTGCTCCATGACGGCGCCTCCTCTCCCGTCTCGACCATAGGAGACATCCCCATGGCCTTTTCATCGTCACACGCCTTCGGCGGCGGCGATCCGCTGGAGGTCGTCGAGCGCCGGCGGCGCTCGCCGCTCGGCCTCTCGGCCGCCGTCGGCGCGGTCCCCGACGCGCCGGCGCCCTATTCGCCCTCCAAGCCCCTCCGCGACGCGCTGCGGCCC
>JANSXE010000013.1 GCA_024743195.1 Alphaproteobacteria bacterium
ATGCTGCGCGAGGTGGCCTCGAAGACCAACGACCTGGCCGGTGACGGCACCACCACGGCGACCGTTCTGGCCCAGGCGATCGTGCGCGAGGGCGCCAAGGCCGTCGCCGCCGGCATGAACCCGATGGACCTGAAGCGCGGCATCGATCTCGCCGTCGACGCGGTCGTCGCCGACATCGCCAAGCGCGCGAAGAAGCTGAAGACCTCCGCCGAGGTCGCCCAGGTCGGCACCATCTCGGCCAACGGCGACAAGGAAGTCGGCCAGATGATCGCCGACGCCATGGAGAAGGTCGGCAACGAGGGCGTGATCACGGTCGAGGAGGCCAAGGGCCTTGAGACCGAGCTGGACGTCGTCGAGGGCATGCAGTTCGACCGCGGCTATCTCTCGCCGTATTTCGTCACCGACAGCGAGAAGATGACCTGCGAGATGGAGAACCCGGCCATCCTGCTGTTCGACAAGAAGCTGTCGAACCTGCAGTCGCTGCTGCCGGTGCTGGAGCAGGTGGTTCAGGCCAACCGTCCGCTGCTGATCATCGCCGAGGACGTCGAGGGCGAGGCGCTGGCCACCCTGGTGGTCAACAAGCTGCGCGGCGGCCTGAAGGTCGCGGCCGTCAAGGCGCCCGGTTTCGGCGATCGCCGCAAGGCCATGCTGGAGGACATCGCGATCCTGACCGGCGGCACGGTGATCTCGGAAGAGACCGGCATCAAGCTCGAGAATGTCGAGATGGGCATGCTCGGCAAGGCGAAGAACGTCACCATCACCAAGGATGAGACGACGATCGTCGACGGCGCCGGCAAGAAGAAGGAGATCGAGGGCCGCTGCGCGCAGATCCGCGCGCAGGTCGAGACCACGACCTCCGACTATGACCGCGAGAAGCTGCAGGAGCGGCTGGCGAAGCTGGCCGGCGGCGTGGCGGTGATCCGCGTCGGCGGCGCCACCGAGATCGAGGTGAAGGAGAAGAAGGACCGCGTCGACGACGCCATGCACGCCACCCGTGCGGCGGTCGAAGAGGGCGTGGTCGCCGGCGGCGGCGCGTCGCTGCTCTACTCCGTCCGCGCGCTCAAGAAGCTCGAGGGCGGCAACCACGACCAGGACGTCGGCGTCGACATCGTGCGCCGCGCCCTGACCTCGCCGACCCGTCAGATCGCCAACAACGCGGGCGAGGACGGCGCGGTGATCGTCGGCAAGATGCTCGAGTCGAAGGACGTCGCCTGGGGCTTCGACGCCCAGTCCGGGACCTATGTCGACCTCGTCAAGGCCGGCATCATCGACCCGGCCAAGGTCGTGCGCTGCGCGCTGCAGGACGCGAGCTCGGTCGCCGGTCTGCTGATCACGACCGAGGCGATGATCGCCGACGCCCCCGAGCCCGAGGGCAAGGGCGGCGGCGCGCCCGACATGGGCGGCATGGGCGGCATGGGCATGGGGATGTAATCTCCCGCTCCAGCCTGCTATACCGGCGGGGCCGCGTCTCGGAAGAGGCGCGGCCCCGTCTCTTTTTCGGGCCCGTCCGCGGCCCGTCCGAACCCGGAGCCGACGTCTCATGCGCGCCGCCGTCTATCACGCCTTCAACGGTCCGATCGCGGTGGAGACCGTGCCCGATCCCGAGCCGCCGCGCGACGGGGTCGTGCTGAAGGTGATGGCGAACGGCGTCTGCCGCAGCGATTGGCACGGCTGGGTGGGACACGACCCGGACATCAGCTTGCCGCATGTGCCGGGCCACGAGCTGGCCGGCGTCGTCGAGGCGGTGGGCCCGGACTGCGGCGGCTGGACGCGCGGCGACCGCGTCGCGGCGCCCTTCGTGCTGGGCTGCGGGCGCTGCCCGAGCTGCAGCGCCGGTCAGCCCCAGGTCTGCGACGATCAGGAACAGCCGGGCTTCACCTACTGGGGCGGCTTTGCGGAGTACGTCGCGATCCCGCGCGCTGACCGCAATCTGGTCCGCCTGCCCGACGCGCTCGGCTTCGTCGAGGCGGCGAGCCTCGGCTGCCGCTTCACCACCGCCTTCCGCGCCGTGATCGATCAGGGGCGTCTGGCCGCCGGCGAATGGCTGGCCGTGCACGGCTGCGGCGGGGTGGGGCTCTCGGCGATCATGATCGGCCGGGCCGCGGGGGCCAACGTGGTGGCGGTCGATGTCGATCCCAGCGCGCTGTCCCGGGCCCAGGCGCTGGGCGCGGCCGCGACGATCGACGCCAAGGCGGCCGACGACCCGCCGGCCCTGATCCGCGAGGCGACCCGCGGGGGCGCGCATGTCTCGATCGACGCGCTCGGCCATCGCGAGACCTTTCGCAATTCGATCCTCTGCCTGCGCACGCAGGGTCGCCACGTGCAGGTCGGCCTGCTCGCCGGGCCGCACGCGGCCCCGCCGGCGCCGATGGAGCGGGTGATCGCCCGTGAGCTGGAAATTCTCGGCAGCCACGGCATGGCGGCGCATCGCTTCCCGCAACTCTTCGACATGATCGCGGCCGGGGCGCTCAACCCGGGCGCGCTGGTCACGGACCGTCTCGACCTCGAAGGCGGCGCCAGACTTCTGATGCGCATGGGCGAGGGCGCGCCGGCCCAGGGCGGCGTCGCCGTCATCGACCGGTTCTGAGCGCGGGAGCGGAAGCGCCGCCATGCCCCGCGATCCCGATATGGAGGCCGTTGGCGCCCTTATGCGCGAGGTCGGGCGCACCGCGATCCTGCCGCGGTTTCGTGCGCTGGAAGCGCATGAGGTGATGGAGAAAGGCGTCGGGGACATCGTCACCGCCGCCGATCTCGAGGCCGAGCATCGCCTGACCGAGACCCTGAGCGCCATGCTGCCGGGCTCCCGCGTGGTCGGCGAGGAAGCGCATCACGAAGACCCGGGCATCGACGCTCATTTCGACGGCGACGCGCCGGTCTGGGTGATCGATCCGCTCGACGGCACGCGCAACTTCAGCAATGGGGACGAGACCTTCTGCATGCTGCTCGCGCTGGTCGACCGGCAGCGGACGCGCCGCGCCTGGCTCTACGATCCGGCCAAGGACCGTCTCGCCATGGCGGAGGAGGGGGCCGGCGCGACCCTGAACGGGGCGCCGCTGAGGACGCCGCCGCCGCCGGCCGAGTCCGAGATGATCGGCCAGATCAATCTCGGCTGGTTCGAAAAGCCGGCGCGCGGCGCGGTCAAGCGCGCGGCGGAGAAACGCTTCGGCGGCTTGCATCGCATGTTCTGCGCCGGACACGATTTTCTTCAGCAGGCGCAAGGGCTTCGCCACTTCTCCTTCTATCGCTGGCTGAGGAGTTGGGACCATGCGCCGGGCGTCCTGATCCGGCGCGAGGCGGGCGGAATCGTCGAGCGGATCGACGGCGGCCCGTACCGGGCGGGCGACCGTTCCCCGGGTCTGCTGTCGGCGCCGGACCGGCAGTGCTGGGAGGCTCTGAAACGCTTCCTCGAGGAGGCGGGGCCGCGCCAGGGCTGAGGCCTCCCCCCTTGCAATCGTCTCGCGCGGGCGATTGACTGACGCGCAGGCCGGGCGCGCCCGGCGCGAAGGAGTTTTCTGAAAGAAGGAGCGTCGTCGGCATGGCGAAAGTCGCGTTCATCGGTCTGGGCGTCATGGGCTATCCCATGGCCGGACATCTGAAGACCAAGGGCGGCTGCGAGGTCGTGGTCTACAACCGCACCGCCGCCAAGGCGGAGAAATGGGTTGCGGAGTTCGGCGGCGCCGCCGCCCCCACGCCGAAGGAAGCGGCCGAAGGCTGCGACTTCGTCTTCGCCTGCGTCGGCAATGACGACGATCTTCGATCGGTCACGACCGGGCCCGACGGCGCCTTCCAGGCGATGGGCGAAGGCTCGGTCTTCGTCGACAACACGACCGCCTCGGCCGACGTCGCGCGCGAACTCCACGCGGCTGCGAAGGAGCGTGGGATCGGCTTCATCGACGCGCCCGTCTCCGGCGGTCAGGCCGGCGCGGAGAACGGCGTGCTGACCGTGATGTGCGGCGGCGACGCAGACGTCTACGCCAAGGCCGAGCCGGTGATCGAGAGCTTCGCGCGCGCCTGCCTGCTGATGGGCGAGAGCGGCGCCGGCCAGATCACCAAGATGGTCAATCAGATCTGCATCGCCGGGCTTCTGCAGGGCCTGTCCGAGGGGCTGAATTTCGGCCAGAAGGCCGGCCTCGACATGGACAAGGTGATCGACGTGATCTCCAAGGGCGCCGCCGGGTCCTGGCAGATGGAGAACCGCGGCAAGACCATGGTGCGCGGGGAGTTCGATTTCGGCTTCGCGGTCGACTGGATGAAGAAGGACCTCAGCATCTGCCTGTCCGAGGCTAAGAACACCGGCGCCCGCGTTCCCGTCACCGCGCTGGTCGACCAGTTTTACACCCAGATTCAGGCGCGCGGCGGAAACCGCTGGGACACCTCCAGCCTGATCCACCTACTGCAGAACGATTGAGGCGGGCGGCGTGACCGTCGAGCCGCGGCCGCCGCCCTCGGAAGAGGACGTCCGCGCGCTCGGGGCCTGGCTGGTGGAACAGACGCTGCGCGACGCGGCGATCGACCGGCTGCTGGAGGGCTTCTGCGAGCGGCTGAACGCGATCGGCGCGCCGCTCATGCGCGGGCATATGGCCTTCGGCTGGCTGCATCCGATGTTCGGCTCGATGTCGATCACCTGGACGGCGGCCAGCGGCCTGACGCGCGATCGGCATCTGCGCAATGTGGAGACGCCGGGCTGGCTCGCCAGCGCGCCGAAGGCGTTGCTGGAGTCGGGAGAACCGCGCCGGCGCTACCGGCTGGACGCCGGGGAGGGGACCAACCAGTTCGAGCAGCTCCGGACGCTCGCGGACGCCGGCGCGACCGACTACTACCTGATGCTCGCCGCCTTTCAGGACACAGCCAGCGCGCAGGCGAAGCGCGACGGCCTGATCGCAAGCTGGACGAGCGACGCGCCCGGCGGCTTCACCGACGCCGAAATCGCCGTCATCGAACGCCTGTTCCCGCGCCTCGCGCTCGGCGTCAAGGCGGCGGTGCGCGAGGAGACGGCCCTCAGCGTGGTCTCCGCCTATCTTGGCGCCGGCGCCGGCCGGCGCGTGCTCGACGGCGCCATCCAGCTGGGGCAGGGGGAGCGCATCGCGGCCGCCCTCTGGTACTCGGACCTGCGCGGCTCGACCCGTCTGGCCGACGAGATCGCGCCGGACGCCTTCCTCGCCCACCTCAACCGCTATTTCGCCTGCACGGCGGGCGCCGTGCTCGACCATGGAGGCGAGGTGCTGCGCTTCGTCGGCGACGCGGTGCTGGCGATTTTCCCGACCGAGGGGCCGGGCGGGGCGGAGCGCGCGGTGCGCCTCGCCGCCGCCGCCGCCCGCGACGCCCGCACGCGCGCCGAACAGGCGAACGCGGAAGCCCCAGCAGACGCCCCGAAGATCGCCTTCGGCCTCGGCCTGCATCTGGGCGAGGTGCTGTTCGGCAATATCGGCGTCCCGGAACGGGTGGAATTCTCCGTCATCGGCGCAGCCGCCAACGAGGTCGCGCGGCTCGAAAGCCTGACCAAGGAGTTGGGCCGCGACGTCCTCGCCTCCGACGCCTTCCGCGCGCAGGCGCCCGCCTCCAGCGCCGGCGCCTGGACCAGCCTCGGCCCCCAGCATTTCCGCGGCGTCAAACGCCCGCAGACGGTCTGGGCGTTGGATTGAGGGCTATCCGGCGGTCTCCGCCCCCTTAACCGCGTCCCAGCGGGCGTCCATTTCGTCGAGGGCGCAGTCGGTCAGCACGCGGCCCTCTGCGGCGAAGCTCTGCTCCATCGCCTGGAAGCGCTTGGTGAACTTGTCGTTGGTGCGGCGCAGCGCGGCCTCCGGATCGACGCCGAGCAGCCGGGCGAGGTTGGCGACCGTGAAGAGGACGTCGCCCAACTCGTCCTCCAGACGGTCGCGCGGGGCGCCGGCGTCGATCTCGGCGCGCAACTCGTCCAGCTCCTCCTCGATGTCGCCGAAGACGGTCCCGGCGTCCGGCCAGGTGAAGCCGACGCGGGCCGCGCGTTTGGAGAGCTTCTCCGCCCGCTGTAAGGCCGGCAGCGCCAGCGCCACCCCGGCGAGCGCCGAGTGATCCTGGCCCTTCGCCGCGCGCTCGGCCGCCTTGGTCTCCTCCCAACTCGCCTTGACGGCGTCGGGCGTGTCGGCGCCGTGATCCGCGAAGACGTGCGGGTGGCGCCGGATCATTTTGTCCGCGATCCCTTGCGCGACGGCCTCGAAATCGAACGCCGCGGCCTCCTCCGCCATGCGGGCGTGGAAGACGACCTGGAGGAGAAGGTCGCCCAGCTCGTCCTTGAGCTCGGCGAGATCGCCGCGGTGGATCGCGTCGGCGACCTCGTAGGCCTCCTCGATGGTGTAGGGGGCGATGGTGGCGAAATCCTGCTTCAGGTCCCAGGGGCAGCCGCCGTCGGGATCGCGCAGGGCGGCCATCACCTCGATCAGCCGGTCGATCCCGGAGAGAGTCTCTGGCGGGGCGTCCTTCGGCATGGGAACTCCTCGGGCTCGCGGGTTACAGATACCATTCGTACTCGCGCGGACTGGGCGCGGCGAGGAAGTCGTCCAACTCCGCCGCCTTCACCGCGTGATAGGCCTTGAGATAGTCCGCCCCGATCAGCGCGGGCAGGATCTCGGCGCGCTCCAGCGCGTCCAGCGCCCGCCACAGGGTGAAGGGCAGGGCGGCGTCGACCGACGCGCCCGCATTGCCGTCGGCCGGCGCCGTCGGCTCCAACTCGCTCTGGAGCCCATGGCGCACGCCGGCGAGCACGGCCGCCGTCACCAGATAGGGGTTGGCGTCGGCGCCGGCGACGCGGTGTTCGATCCGCCGCCCGGCCCCGCGGGCGGAGGGCACGCGGAACGCCGTCGAGCGATTGTCGTAGCCCCAATCGCGCGTGACCGGCGTGAATTGGTCCGGGGCGAAGCGGCGATAGGCGTTGAGATTGGGGGCGAAGAGCGCCATCGCCTCCGCCATGGTGGCCTGCAGCCCGGCGATGGCGCGCCGCAGCGCCTGATCCTGCGGATCGCGGGCTTCGTCGAAGAGATTGGCGCCCGCGCCGTCCTGCAGGCTGAGATGGATATGCAGCCCGCTGCCGCTCTGATTCGGATAGGGTTTCGACATGAAGGTCGCATCATAGCCCTTTGATCGCGCGACATTCTTGACGATGCGCCGCAGCAGGCAGGCATGGTCCGCGGCGACGACGGGATCGGCGACGTGACGCAGATTGATCTCGAACTGGCCGGGGGCGTACTCCGCCGAGGCGGCGCCGGCCGGCACGCCTTGCGCCGCGCAGGCCTCCTCGATCGCCGCCAGCACCGCGTCGAACTCCGCCAGCTTCTGCATGCCGTAGACCTGGTTCGCCCGGTGCGGCCGTCCGGTGACGGGCGAGAGCGGCAGGCGGGGCGCGCCGCCCTCATCGCGCGCCGGGTCGATCAGAAAGAATTCGAGCTCGACCGCAACGACGGGCGTCAGATCGAGATCGCGCCGGAAGGCCTCGGCGACGCCGCGCAGCACCTCGCGCGGCTCGAACCAGACGGGCGCGCGCCCGGGCTCCGGCCGCACGAGTTGCAGCATCACCTGCGCGGTCGGTCGCGCAGCCCAGGGCACGGGCTGCAAGCTGCCGGGCAGGGCGACGGCGTCCGCATCCGGATCCCCGTCGGAAAAGCCGTATCCCAGCGGGTCGGCGCTGGCGCCGGTGACGTCCAGGAGGCAGGCCGCAGCGCACATCTGCAGGCCCTCGTCGAACAGTTTCGGCAGATCCTCGACCGGACAGCGCTTGCCCATGGGCGTGCCGCACAGGTCGAAGATGAAGGCCTCGACGGTGCGCAGGTCGGGGTGCGCCGCCAGAAAGTCCGCGATCTCGCGCTCTGCGGAGCCGGAGGGGGGTGGGGAGTCTGGCATGGCGCGCTCTGGTGGACGACGAGACAGCCTAGGGTCGCCCGCTCCGCCGGTTCGCGTCAACCGGGCGCGTCAGAGGGGACGGCCGAGCCCTTCGAGATGGCGGCGCAGCAGGGTGAGGTTGCGCCGGTTCGCCTTGAAGCCGAAGTCGAACAGATCGCCGACCAGCGGCACGCCGCCGACCAGCCAGTCGAGCGCGAGATTGCCGGCGAGCCTGGCCTGAAGTCCGGCCGGCAGCCCATGCTTGCGGGCGATCAGGATCATGTAGGCGGTCAACGCCGCGGTGGCGCTGTCGCCGATCCCCGGGACCAGACCGAAGATCGGGTCCAGCCCGAAGCGAAAGGTCGTGCCGGGCAGGGTGAAGCGGTCGTCAAGCCAGAAGGTCAGCCGCTCCAAGCGGTCGAGATCGCGGGTGATGGCGTCGTCGCGCGGCGGCATGGCGCCGGCGTATCCCCGGCTTGCGCCCGCGGCGGTGGCGCTGGAAGAGGAGGCGTCGGCTTTCATGGTCCGGAGATGGCGGCCCGGCGGGCCGTGCGCAAGTGCCGCGGAAACGGGCTGACGGGCCGTCCAAGCTTGCCAGCCCTGTCGCCGGGGACATAGGCTGGCTTGCGGGGCTCTTGCGGGCGCGGATCGTAAGCGCGCGAGACGGGGGAGGGCTTCTGGCAACCGGACGCAATCGGATGGGACAGTCCGTTGCGGTCCAAACGCGCCCGGCGGTCGCCTCGCCGAACCGACCGGCGCGCACCCTGGGGAGCTGACGTTCGGGCCATGGGCGCCGTTCTTTCCGCCAGCGCGGCGCCGAGAAGGCGGGCCGCCGCCGCGATCCTTTTCGCCGGATTGGCGCTCGCCGCCGCGGCGGGATTCCATTTCAGCGTCATGGTGTTTTACGGCGTCGATTTGCTGTTCGGGTCGGTGGCGTCGCTTGCCGGGGCGCTCCTGATCGGGCCGGCCGCGGGCGCGCTGATTGCGGGGATCGGGGTGCTGTTCGCCGATGATTTGCTGACAAGCCCGCTGTTCTTCGCCGCCTTCGTTCTGGAGCCGCTGGCCGTCGGCGTCGCGGTGCGGCGGTGGCGCTGCGGACCCGTGCTCGTCGATCTGGCCTTTTGGGTCGTCATCGGGGCCCCGATGATGGCCTTGGCCTATCGCTGGCAGTTCGGGCTCGATTGGTGGAGCGTCCTGCTGGCGGCCGCCAAGGCCGTCTTGAACGGCGGTGCGGCCGCCTTGATCGCGGCGCTGTGCGTCCACGCCGTCGGCGCGGCGCCCGCCCTCGCGGAACGGCTGGCCCTGCGGCCGCAGCGGCTGCGCGATCTGATGTTCAACGCGATCTTCGCCGCGGCGCTCCTGGCCGGGGCCGCGCCCATCCTCGCGCTCACCGACTGGGAGCGCCGCGAAGCGGAGGCCGATTTGGCCGATCGGTTGAACCTGAAGGCGCAGGTGGCGTCGAAGCGGCTGTCGGAGGCGTGGGGCGACACGTCCCCGGATGCGGCGGCGCGCGCCGCGCTTGAGGCCACGACGCTGCAGCGCGGGGCCGGAATCGCGGTCCTGGGCGTCGACGGCGAGGTCCTGGCCGCGCGGGGTGCGCTGCGCTCGTTGCCGCCCGGACCGGGGGTCGAGCTCGTGGCGCGGCGCGCGGACCTGCAACTGCTCAGGCCCGTCGGTCCGGCGCCGGAGCTCGTGCAATGGCGCGAAGCGCGGTTCCTGACCACGGCGCTGGTCAGCGGCGCGCCCGGCGTAGCCCTGGTCATCGTCGAAGCGCCGGCGATCGATTTGGTCGAAACGGTGCGCACGCTCCGCCAGCCCTTCTTCTTTTTGGCGGCGGACCTGTTCTTCGTCGGTCTGCTCGTCGCGTTCCTGCTGAGCCGCCTGCTGTCGCGACCGATCCAGGCGATCGAGCGCGCCAGCGTCGGCATGAGCGAGGCGATCGCAAGCGGTCAACGGCCCGCGCTGCCCGCGACCCGGGTCGAGGAGTTCGCGGCGCTCACCGAAACCCTGAACCGGATGGGCGCCGAGCTCAGCGAGAGCTTCGCCGCGCTGAAGCGGAGCCAAGCGCAGGCGCTCGAGGCGAAAGAAAACGCCGAGCGCGCCAGTCAGTCGAAATCCGCCTTCCTCGCGACGGTCAGCCACGAGTTGCGCACGCCGCTCAACGCGATTATCGGCTTCTCCGACATCATGCGCTCGGAGGCGTTCGGGCCGATCGGATCGGATCGGTACCGCGACTATGCGGGCGACGTGAACGCCGCCGGGACGCATCTGTTGCGGCTTGTCGACGACATCCTGGACATTACCGCGGTCGAGGCGGGGTCCTTCCGGATCGAGCCCGTTCCGGTGCGTCTGGAAAGCGTGATGGAAGAGGTGCTCAAGGGATTGGGCCCCAGTCTCTCGAAGAAGGGACTCGGCTGCACGTTCGAGCCCGAGCCCGGCCTTCCGGAGGTCCGGGCCGACGTCACGCGCATCCGCCAGGTGTTCGAGAACCTCGTCGGCAACGCGTTGAAGTACACGCCGGCGGGCGGGTCGATCGCCGTTTCCGTCGGGCGGGCCGGCGGGGACGCCGTCCAGGCTGTGGTGCGTGACACCGGCGTCGGCATACCGAAGAGCCAGCTCGCGCGCGTCACCGAACCCTTCGTGCGGGTCGGCTCGAGCTTGACCGCCGACGCCGGCGGGGTCGGGCTCGGGCTTGCGATCGCCAAATCGATCGTCGAACTCCATGGCGGCGTCTTGATCATCAGAAGCGATCGCGAGCAAGGGGCGGAGGTGACCGTCAGGCTGCCGATCTCGGGGCCTCCCGCCGAGCGGCGCTGACCGCAAGAGGGCAAGAGGGCAAGAGGTCGCCGCTCAAAGGGCACACAAAAAGCCGATAATGTATATTATGGGAAATATGGCTTTGTATAGTGGAGGCCCTCGCCGAACGGCCGGGCCCTGCGTCCCGGCGTCCTACAGGAAAATCTCCATGCCGTCATAGGCGGGCTCGACGCCGTCGGGCAACTCGGCCTTCAGCGCCCTGTAATCGAGATCGATATGCATGTTGGTGAGCACCGCTCGACGCGGCCCCAACCTCTCGATCCACGCCAACGCGTCCGCGAGGCTGAAATGGCTCGGGTGCGGCGTCGGCCGCAGCGCATCCAGGATCAACACATCAAGCCCTCGGAATCGCTCGGCCGTCTCGGCCGGCAGGTCATTGGCGTCGGGAATGTAGCCCGCCGCGCGCCCGTCACGGCTGATCCGATAGCCGGCCACGCCCGGCATCGCGCCATGCACGACCGCCGCCGCCTCGACGTTCAGAGAGCCGACCGAAATCGGCGCATGCTGCGCGCAAAGGTTCAGGATGGCCGGGTACCCCATTGTGTCGACGAAGCAATACCCGAATCTATCCCGTAGCGCTTGCACCGTATCGTGCAGGGCGTAAACCGGAATCCGCTCACGCTGCTTGATCACATAGGCGCGCAGATCGTCGACCCCATGCGCCTGGTCCGCATGGGTGTGGGTGAAGAAGACCGCGTCGATCCGCTGCGGCGGCCCGATCGCCAGCATCTGCTCGCGGAAGTCCGGGGTCGCGTCGATCAGCACCGTCGCATCCGCGCTTTCCGCCAGAAGCGCGCACCGGCGCCGCCGGTTGCGCGGCTCCGTCGGGTCGCAGGCGCCCCAATCCCCCGTCGCCCGCGGCACCCCGCCGGAGGAGCCGCAGCCGAGAATGGTCAGACGCGCGCCCTCAGCCGGCTTCGGCGGACGGACGCCGGCGGCGGTCGGCGATGACGCCCAATCGGTCACGGCCACCCCCTCGCCCGTCGGCCCTAGGCCGCCTTGCGGAAAAGCTGTTTGAAGTTCCGGGTCGTCGCCTCGGCGACGCGCTCGGCGGAGACGCCCTTGAGCTCCGCCAAGGCGGCGGCCGTGTGGACGACGAAGGCCGGCTCGTTCTGCTTGCCGCGCTTCGGGACCGGCGCGAGATAGGGCGCGTCGGTCTCCACCAGCAACCGCTCAAGCGGCAGATCCTTGACCGCGTCGCGCAAGGCGTCCGCTTTCTTGAAGGTCAGGATGCCTGAGATCGAAATGTAGAGACCGAGCTTCACCGCCTCCTCGCCCAGCCATTTCGAGCTGCTGAAGCAATGGATCACCCCCGGAAAGGCCCCGCCCGCCTCGCGCTCCTCGCGCAGAATGGCGATCGTGTCCTCGTCCGCGTCGCGGGTGTGGACGATGAGCGGCAGGCCCGTCTCGCGCGCGGCGCGGATGTGCGCGCGGAAGCTTCTCTGCTGCGCATCGCGCGGGCTGTGCTCGTAGAAATAGTCGAGCCCGGTCTCCCCGATCCCGACGACCTTGGGGTGCGCCGCCAGACCGATCAGCGTCGCCGCATCCGTCTCCGGTTCGGCCCCGGCCTCATGCGGGTGGATTCCGACGGTGCAGGTCACCGTCTCGAACCGTTCGGCAATCGCGCGGATGGTCGGGAATTCGGTCACCTTGGTGCAGATCGTCACCATCGCGTCGACGCCCGCGCGCTTGGCGGCCGCGACCACCTCGCCCAGATCGCGTCCGTCGCGCGCGAGATAGTCCAGATGGCAATGGCTGTCGATCAACATGGGCCGGAACGCTCGCGCCGAAGGGAAGACGATACGTCTTGGATGCGGCTCATGACTTAAGGCGCACGCGCGGGCTTGTCCACCCGTGCGGGGCCCCTCACCGCCGCAGCGCGCCGGTCCCGCTCCCGCTCCCGGTTCCGCGCTGCAACTCGCTGATGAGGGCGACGATCACTTGGCGGCGGTCGAGATTGGCCGGCGGCGCCGCCTGGGCGAGACGCGCCAGCGCCCGATCCCGCAGCGCCCCGACCCGGGCCGGATCGCCGATCCGCTTGAAGGCGGCCAGCGCCGCCGCGTCGGCCGCGTCCACGGGGGCCGGATCGGTCCCCACAGCCAACGCCCGGATGACGCGGCGCATCCACCAGTCGAACAGATCCCGGAGGGCCTCGAACGCCCCCTCCCCGCCTTTGCCGCCCACGCGGTCGGCCAGCGCCGCCGCCTGCGCCATGTCCGGATCGTCGGGTCGGGAGAGCCAATGGGTCAGCGCCTCGAACAGCGCGAGCCCCCCCGCCTCCCGATAGGCCATCGCGCGGCCGACGCTGCCGTCGGAGAGACGGGCCAGAGCGACCGCCTCTTCCTCGGCGGTTTCCGGCCGGTAGCGCCGCAACAGCGACGCGACCGTGTCCTCCGGCAGGGCCCGGACCTTGAGCGTCCGGCAGCGCGACCGGATGGTCGGCAGAAGCCCGCCCGGCGCATGACTGACAAGCAGGAACAGCGCGCGCGACGGCGGCTCCTCCAGCGCCTTCAGGATCGCGTTGGCCGAGCTCGTGTTGAAGTCGTCGGCGGCGTCCACGACCACGACGCGCCAGTCGCTGATCCCCGAGGTCTGATAGGTGAAATCGACCACTCGGCGGGTCTGGTAGACGTTGATGATGGTGGCCGTCGGTTTGCCGGCCTGGTCCAGCATGCCGCGGGTCAGGCTGCGCAGATCCGGATGCCCGCCCGAGGCCACGAGCCGGAATGTCTGGCTGTCTTCGGGAATCGTCAGCCGGTCCGGCGCGAGGTTCTCGCCGAACAGGCCGCCGCCCGCGCCGTTCCCGCGCCCGCGGTTCGCCAGCACGAAGCGCGCCAGCCGATAGGCGAAGGTCGTCTTGCCGACGCCCTTCGGGCCGGTAATGAGCCAGGCGTGCGGGAAGCGCCCGCCGCTCCAGGCCTCGAGCACGGTCCGCTCCGCCTCCTCGAAGCCCTCGAGGTGCGGGTTCCGCCGTGGGTCGAAGGGATCGACATCCTCGACGTCCTCTGCGCCGACGCGCGCCGCCCGGGCCATGGCTCAGCCCCCGTCCGACGCGTCGCGGCGGTCCGGATGGGCGGCCGCCAGGCCGCTTTCCGGCAGACGCTGGGCCACGACGGCGCGCACCGCATCCGCCACGCGCTCGACCGATCCGTCGGCGTCGATCACGGCGCAGCGGTCGGGCTCCTCCGCCGCGATGTCGAGGAAGGCTTGCCGCAGCGCCCCGTGAAAGGCCGGCCCCATGCGCTCGAACCGGTCCGCGCCGCCGCGCGCCGTCGCCCGCGCCACGCCCGTTTCCACCGGCAAGTCGAGCACGAGCGTGAGGTCCGGTTCGAAATCCCCCAACACCTCGCCGGCCAGCCGCCGCACCCACTCGCGGCCGAGCCCGTGCGCCGCGCCCTGATAGGCCGCGGTCGAATCGGTGAAGCGGTCGCACAGCACCCACTCGCCGCGCGCCAGCGCCGACTTGATGACGCGCTCCACATGGTCGCGGCGGGCGGCGAAGATCAACAGGGCCTCGGTCACGGCGTCCCAGCGATCGGGGGCGCCGGTCACGACGAGGGTCCGGATCTCCTCGGCCCCGGGCGATCCGCCGGGTTCGCGGGTGAGCAGGACGGTTTTCCCCGCCGCCTCAAGACTATGCGCCAAGCGCTTGATCTGGGTGCTTTTTCCTGCGCCCTCTCCGCCTTCGAAGGTGATGAAGCGTCCGGTCATGGAGGCGGCGCCTACTGGCTTTCGCCGAAGACGAGATACTCGAGCGCCGCCTGCACGCGGCCGAAGGTTCCCAGCTTCTCAACCGCATGAGCCGCGCGCACCGGCGCGCTGACCGGCTCCAGCCCGGGGGCGGTGACGGTGACCTGACCGACGACCGCCCCGGCCTCGACCGGCGCTTCGATAGGCAGCGTGGCGACGAGCGAGACCTTCATGTCGTCGCGCATGTTCCGGCGCAGCGTGATCGCCAGATCCTCTTCGATGATCAGCGGGACCGCGCCCTGCCGGCCGAGCCAGACCGGCGCCTCGTCGACCACGTCGCCGGCCTCGAACAGGTCATAGGCCCCGAACTCCCGGAACCCCCAGTTCATCAGCCTCTCGGCTTCCTGGGAGCGCGCGCGCGCGGAGTCCAGACCGTTGATCACCATCAGCAGGCGCCGCCCGTCCCGCTCCGCCGAGGCGACGAGGCCGTAGCCCGACTCCTCCGTGTAGCCGGTCTTCAGACCGTCGGCGCCGATGTTTCGGTAGAGCAGCGGATTTCGGTTCTGCTGGGTGATCTCCGAGTAGGTGAACTCGGTCTCGGAATAGAGGTGATAGAACTCGGGGAAGCGGGAGATCAGCGATTCCGCCAGGATCGAAAGGTCGCGGGCCGTGGTGTAGTGCTGCGGGTTGGGCCAGCCGCTGGCGTTGCGGAAGACCGTATTGTCCATGCCCAGTTCGCGGGCCTTTGCGGTCATCTCCCGCGCGAAGGCCTCCTCCGTGCCGGCGACGCCTTCGGCGAGAACGATCGTGGCGTCGTTGCCGGATTGGATGATGACGCCCCGCAACAAATCCTCGACCCGCACCCGATCGCCGACCTCGACGAACATCTTCGAGCCGCCCTTGCGCCAGGCGCGTTCGCTCACCGGGAAGGCGTCATCGAGCGACAGCGTGCCGTTCTGCAGCCGTTCGAACACCAGATAGGCCGTCATCAGCTTGGTCATCGACGCCGGATACATGCGCTGGTCCGCATTGACGCTGAGCAGCACGGTGTCCGTGGACAGATCGACCATCAGCGCCTGGCGCGCATTCGTCTCCGGCGTCTGCGCGACGGCGCTGGAAAGCGCCGCGACCGCGACGGCGAGCGCAAAACACAGGGCGCCGACCGCGCGGCGCGGCGACGGCGGAAAACGAAGCGGTCGAATCAGTGCAGCCATTGATCGATCCCAGGATTCTGTAAGGGGGCGCCGGCAGGCCGGAAACCTCGCACGCCGGCCCGGAAGCGTCCAGTCCGCAGGCGGGAGCGAAGGGTCCGTCCGCGCAGAGGCATTGTCCCGTAACGCGGGTTTTCGGCCGCATTATGGCGATGGAACGGCGGCGACGGCGAACGGCTAGTCCACGACGACGATGTGCGCGTCCGAGAAACCGGCCTGCTGTACGGAGGTCAGAAGGCCGTCGGCCCGCGCCACCTCGTGGATCGGGCCGAGTCGCACGCGAAACAGCGGCGTGTCGCTGCGGTTGATCTGCTCGATCTCGACCTGCGCGATCGAGCGCAGCAGCGCCTGCGCCTTCACCGCATTGACGTGTTCCGCGAAGGCGCCGGCCTGGATGTAGATGGTCGGGCGCGCCGGAACCGCCCCGATGGTAAGCGATTCCTCCCCGACCGGTCCATCGACCGACTGTGCGCGCTCGACCTCCTCGGGCGTGGCGGGACGCCCCCGCACCTCGACCTCGAAGGCGTCGCTCGGGATCGACGCAACCCGCACGCCGGGTGGCGGGGCGAGGTCTTCGCTGTCGACGTCGGGCGACGGCGCGGCTTCCGGCGGCGGCGGCTCCTCCGCCGCCGCGCCGGCCGCTTCGGCGCCGAGCGCTACGATCGTCGGTCGCGGCCCTCGGCCCTGCATGTAGGCGGCGAGCCGGCGGCTCTCGCCTTCCACCAGTTCGACCCGCACGAGCGCGGTGCCCTGGCGCTCGAAGCCGAGCAACTGCGCGGCGCGGCGCGACAGGTCGATGATCCGATTGTGCGCGAAAGGCCCGCGGTCGTTGACCTTCACCTTGAGCGAGCGGCCATTCTCCAGATTGGTGACCCGCACGATCGACGGCATGGGCAGCGTACGGTGGGCGGCCGAAACCTTCCACTGGTCGAAGACCGCGCCGTTGGCCGTCGGCTTGCCGTGGAAATTGGGGCCGTACCAGGAGGCGATGCCTTCCTCGACATAGTCGAACTCCTCGCGCGGATAGTACCAGACGCCCTTTACCTGATAGGCGTTGCCGATCTTGTAGTACGTCCCGTTTCCGGCGGCGTCGGGATCGGCCGGCCCGCGCGCCGGCGCGCCGTCGAGTTCCTTGGCCGCCTGGGAGATGAACTGCACCTCGGCGCAGCCGGCGAGGAAGACGAGGCCGGCCGCCAGGACGCCTGCGCGAGCCCACGCTCGGCGCCGCGAGCCTGTCCCGCCGTCACGATCGATCGCGCCCTGCACCCTCTCGCTCCCCTTCGTTCGCCCCTCGGCGGCGCCGCCCCGGCATCCACCGCATCCTGTATAGCAAGCCGCGTACCAACCCGACATGCTGTGGGTCGGTTCCCTCGCGCCGTCAGCCGCCGGCGCCGTAGAGCGTCTCCAGCAGAGCCGGCGTCGGATAGCCGTCGGGCGGCAGGCCGCTGGCCCGCTGATAGGCCTTCACCGCCGCGCGGGTCATCGGCCCGACCATGCCGTCCGGCGCGCCCGTATCGAATCCCAGCGCGTTCAGGCGGCGCTGCATCTCCAGCACTTCGGCGCGGCTCATCGCCCGATCGTTCGCCGGCCGCTCGGCCGCGATCGGCGGCAGCCCGACCAGCCGATCCGCCAGATGGCCGACCGCGATCGCGTAGTTGGTGGAGCGGTTCCAGGTCAGGATGTTGTGAAAATTCTCATAAACCAGGAAGGCCGGCCCTTGATGGCCGGCGGGCAGGATCACGGATCCCTCCATGCCCGCGACGATCGGCAGGTCCGCGCCGTTCGCCCGCCGCACGCCGAGCGCCTGCCAGTCAGTCAGGGTCTTGCGGGTCGCGAGCGACGCAAGCTCCAGATCGAAACCCGCCGGAAGACGCACCTCCCGCCCCCAGGTTCGCTCCCCCTGCCAGCCGATCTGGCTCAGATAATTCGCCGCCGACCCGAAGACGTCCGGCAGACTGCCCCAGATGTCCTTGCGCGAGTCGCCGTCGGCGTCGATCGCATAGGCGGCGAAGGTCGAGGGCATGAACTGCAACTGCCCCATGGCGCCGGCCCACGACCCGGTCATCCGCGTCTTCGAGATATGCCCGCCCTCCAGAATCTGCAGGGCGTTCAGCAATTCCGAGCGGAAGAAATCGGCCCGACGCCGGTCGTGCGCGAGCGTGGTCACCGCGTCGATCACGCGAAAGCCGCCGGTGTAGTCGCCGAAGTTCGTCTCCAGCCCCCAGAAGGCCACGAGGAAGCGCGGTTGAACGCCGTAGCGCCGCTCCACCTGGGCCAGCAGCGCCGCATGCTCTTGCAGAAGCGCGCGCCCGCGCTCGATCCGGGTCTCTGTGACCGCACGGTCCATATACTGCCAGAACGTCCGGGTGAATTCCGGCTGACTGCGGTCGTACTCCAGCACCTTCGGAACAGGCGCGACGCCCTCGAAAGCGGCGGCCAGCGTCTCTTCGGACACCCCGCGGCGCATCGCCTCCTGCTTCAACTCTGCGAGCCAGCTTTCGAAAGGCGGCGGGTCGGCGACCTCGGAGGCCACGGCCGTCGAAGAGACGCTCCCGTTCGGAACAAGGGCGAGGCACACGGCCATGAGCGCCGCTGAGAGCAAGCGGCGGGCGGCTCGGGCGTCGGACGTTGTGCGCATGGTCTGCTCAAGCTCCTGAACGACGGTGAACGAGCGATACGCGCCGCCTCGGCGCGGCAGAGCCGACGCATCTTTGCCTACCGCGCCATGGCTCGCCGCGCAATGGCTCCGGAAAAGGGCGAGAAGGCAATGGGTTGCGCGCCCGCCTTGAGGCGCCTGCGGATCGCGCGGCGGCGTCGCGATTCGCACTGGCCTGCGGCGTCTTTCTCTCGACTGCCGCCCGACCTGCGGCTACAAGGCGGAAAGTTCGCGCCAGCAAGGGTTGCGGGCGCGTCGTCCCGCGGACTCTCGCGAGGAGAAGCATGGCCGAGACGTCGAGGCCGGCCGCCCCGTCGAACGCGGAGGCGAGCGGGCGCTTCCAGCTGTATATCGATGAAGGCGGCGGCGTCGCCATCGCCAAGGGCGCCACCGCGGCCTGGCTGGGCGCGCCGCCGGAGGCGGTCTTGGGCGCCAACCTCGCCCATTTCCTGGCGGAGGAATCCCAGTTCGCGCTCAGCGACGTGCTGTGCAGCGCGGCGCTGGAGGAACCCTTGCAGGAGACCGTGCTTTGGGTTCGCAATCGGCGCAGCGGCCTGGTCTCAGGGTTCTCGGTGCGCGGCGCGCCGCAGAATTTCAACGACTATTACCGGCTCGTCTTCGATGTGCAGCCGGCCATGCAGTACGCCCCGCAGTCCAAGGATACGGTGCGGGGCTTCGTCGGCGCTGTCGCCCGCGCAATGGCCGCCCCGGCGGAGGAGAGCGACGATCCCGCCGCCCTCCCCGCCGCGGCGCCCTCGCGATCCGCAGGGGGCAATGCGGACGCGGGTCGAAGGCCGACGCCGCTGCAGCCGCCGGAGGATTTGGGATTGACCTTCGTCGATGTCGGCGACGTGGACGGTCTGCAGGACGCCCATGGCGTCCATCCCGACGCCGTGAAGGGGTTCACCGAGACGGTGGAAGAGCGGCTGCGGCGGGACTCCGTCGATGACGCCGTCGGGCGGGTCCGGCCGGGACGATTCGGCGTGGTGCATCGCCGCTCGCTCGACCTCGGCGCCGTGCGCGCGGATCTGGAAAGCTACGCCCGAGAGGTCGATCCCGAGGGCAAGGCGCTCGCCGTCGCGGCCTCTACCGTCTCCCTGGATCGGCGCGACCTGGAGGCCGCCGCCCTTGAGGACGCGGTCGAGCACGCCGTCGGGAGCTTCGCCGAGGACGGGCTGGACGCCGTCATATTCGACACGATCACCGACAGTCACGCCGCCTATCTCGACCGGAAACACAGCCGTACGGCGATGATCGAGGAAGCGCTGGGGGCGCAGACATTCTCCTGCGTCTATCGCCCGATCGTCGATCCGCGCTCCCTGGAGGCCGCGCATCTGTTGGCGGAATTCTGGCTGGACTTGACGGACGACGGCCTCGGCGGATCCGAGATCCTGCATCTTACGGCCGACCGGCCGGATCTGCGCCGAGCGGTGGATCAGGCGATCTGCCGGCGCCTGTTGACCGATCCTGAATTGGACGGCGCGACCGTGGCCGTGGATGTGGCGATCCGCTCCATGCTGGACCAGGATCTCGTCCGCATGCTGATGGATTTCTCCCGCCGCATGGGCCGGCGCCGGCTCGTTTTGCGGCTCTCCGGCCTTCAGGAGATTCCGGTTGAGCGGGTGAGCGCGCTCGAAACCCTGCGCCGCGCCGGGTTCGCCGTCGCGCTCTACGGATCCGAGATCGGCGCCGTGACTGAGGAGCGCCTCAAGCGCCTGCCGATCGACTACATTCTGCTCGATCCGAGCTTTGTGGTGGATATCGAAGCGTTGCGGCGCTCGGCGCCCTCGCTTAACGCGATGACCCAGCGGTGCCTCAAGCACAAGGTGGGCATCGTGTTCGAGGGCGTGATGGAGGAGGCGGCCGTGCGCGTTCTGAGCCGCATCGCCGGCGGTCTGATCGCCGGCCCCTATTTCGGCGAACCGGCGCCGAGCGTCGCCCATTTGGGGCTGCCGGTCCGCCGCGCCTGACGCCGCCCGGCGCAAGAGCCTGGCGCGCCCGGCGCAAGAGAAGGAGCAGTCCCGTGGATCTGACCCGGATCGATCCGCCGCGCCGGTTTCGCGTCGGCCGCGACGGCGCCATTGAGCTCAGCGAGTGCGCGCGCATCGCGCTTCAGCCCGACGAGCAGGTGACCTTCACCACGCCGGCCGGCGGCGAATACGACGTGGCCCGCAAGGACTGGGGCTTCTACGCGACGCCCTCGCTCAACGGCCGATTGCCGGCGCATGGGCTGCGGCCCGCCTTGTGCGCCAACGCCGCCGGCCAGCTTTACCTTTTGCTGGTGGAAACGGGGTGCGAGGAGGCCTTCCACGCCTATCTCGACGGCGAGGCCATGCGCGTGCTGCTCTGGCTCGACGGCCCGGAGGCGGAGGCGATGGTCGCGTCCGAAGCGCCCTGAGGTTGCGCCGCCGCCGTCACGCGGCCAGACCGGCGACCGTCGCGCGGGGCGAGACGAAATCGATATGCGCGCCCGTCTCGCCCGCGCCCAGCCCCAGATGCACGCCGCCCGCCGGTTCGTTCAGTTGCGAGTTGACCGACCAGTCGACCGTCGCCGCGGGGTCCAGACTTCCGATGGCGAACTCCGTAATGCGTCCGCGATAGACAGGATCGGTCAGCGGCAGGACCCGGTCGAGAAGATCCTCGCCGCGCGCGTTCCTGATCGAGACGACGGCCGAATCGCGCACCGAAAGCGTCAGCGGGAACCGACCGGCCGCGTACTCCCCCTGCAGCAGGCCCCAGGCCTTGTGCGCGATCGGACCCGCCTCGAAATGCGCATGCAGATGATGCGCGATGGACACCCCCTCGCAGAGCAGGTCGCCATCGACCGTGAAACCGTCATAGGCGTCGTTCGGCACCATGGCGATCTCCAGGAACTGGATGATGCTGATGCACTCCCCGCGCGCGATCGCGGGCGCCAACTTGGGGGCGAAGACGTCCAGGGTCTCCCCCAACGCCACCCGCAGCTCCCGCCCCTGACAGCCGATGGCGACGGGCTCCTTCTGATGCTGGATGAATTCGAGGCTCTGGCGGCTCTTCTCGCACGCCGCCGCGAAATCCAGGGATCTAAGGCGCTCGAAGAAGTAATCGACCGCCCGGTCCTCCGAGGCGAAGCCGAGCAGGGGGACCAGCAGAACGGCAGACTCCCGCAAGGCGGCGTTGAGCGCGGGCATGGGATGCCTTGCCGGCGCCGCCGGCGCCAGAACGGCGCTCACGGGCGGCGTCACGGCCCCGGCCGCCAGGTCCGCGATCGACGCGACCGAAAAGCCGCCGCCCCGAAATCTCTCCAGGACCGCCGGCGAGTCGCTGATCACCGTCGGTGGGGCCTCCGCCGGGAAGAGCCCCCGCACCCCGGCGAAGTCCGTCACGCCTCGCCCGGCTCCACGTCGCGGGCCTCGGCGTCCTTGACGATCTCCTTCGCTGCCGCCGCGAAGGTCTCCTCGAACGCCTGGACGCTGTTCGGCGCCGGGGTGGGATAGGAAATCGTGTAGGTGATGCGACGCGTTGTTTCCACCGGGCCGGCCTCGTGTCGTCCGGTGCTGATCGTCACCTCGGAGACATCCTGGTCGCCCGCATTCACGAAATTCAAGACCCGCTCGGCCATCGCTCTCGCCCTCTGCTTGGCTGGTCCAGATCAACCGCCTGATCGATCTCGCCCCAAGTTAAGCGCAGGCGCCGCCGAGAATCTACCTGTTTGAGTAAATGATCTTTGAAAAAACGTTTTTAAATTGCACCCTGCACCGCACTCTAACCCTTCTGCGCGGCAGGATCGGCCAAGGCCTCCAGGGCTGTCAGCGCCGCGTCCAGCCGGGCGGCCGGAACGAAGACGTGATCGTGATGGAAGGCGGCGACCATGTTCGTGCTGATGTCGGCGTCGGTCAGCGCGGCGGCCACCGCAGCCTGAAGTCCGACCGCCTCCAGGCTCGAATGAACGCCCAGGGTGATGCGGCGGTAGGGTCCCTCGCCCTCGACGCCGGCGGCGCGCGCGCGCTCCTGATCCAGGATCAGGGTGGTTCCCTCGGCCTCGCGGAACAGCATCAGGGCGTCCGCGACCAGCGCGGCGCAGGGCGTTTCGGTCACCAGGCAGAACAGATAGGCCGCCGGGTCGAGTTGCGGATCCAGCCGCGCCAGCATGGCGTTCAGATCCGTCAATCCGCTCACGGCCCTGACCCCGATCCCGATCCCGATCCGGGGCGTTCGTCCTCCGTCCCACGCCGCTCGCCCGGTTCGGGCTCCAGACCGTAGGGCGCGACCAAACGCCAGACATGGTCCGGAACCATGTTCTTCATGCGCGCGGGCGCCTGTCGGCGCAGATGCAGCACGGTCTCGGACGCCTTCATCTCCAGCCGCGCGCGCGCGAACTCCAAGCCGCGCGGTCCGATCCTCGGCATCAGCCAACCGACCAGCGGCCGCAGCCAGTCGGGCATGCTGCGCAGCGGCAGCCCGCCGGCCGCGCGCTCGGTATTCTTGATGAAGCCGGCGACGGAGCCCTTGCGCTTGCCGCCCGTCCCCGGCGCCTCCAGGGCGACCTCCTCGCCCAGCAGATCGACGAGCTCCTCGCCCCGCTCGTTGCGGACCAGCAGCCACTGCCGCCCCTCCCCGCCCATATAGCCGACGGTCACGTCCGCCAGCACGTTGGTGTAGTCGACGCAGGTGCGGCAGGTCAGCGGAAAGAAGTCGCCCGGAAGCTTCGAGATCGGGAGCTGCAGGAACGGAATCTCCCGCGCCGACCCGTCCTCGAACCTCAATTCGACCTGATAGTCGGCGCGGAACTCCAGATAGGTGATCGTCTCCGGCCGCTCCGACAGCAGCGCCAGGAACTCGTGGAAGCGCTCGGTCGTCGTATTGTCCGAGCACGGCGTGCCGATGACGTAGAGCCGCTCGAAGCCCAACTCCGCCTCCAGCGCCCGCAGCGCATAGACCTGACAAGGGATCCCGACGATCGCGAGCCGCCGGTAGCCTCTCTCCCGCGCCGGCTCGAGCAGGGCCAGCAGCGGCGCGTAGCCCATCTTCATGCCGCGGCAGTCGGCGATGCGGGCGGGGTCCGTGACGATCACCGGAACGGGCCGCCAGCGATCCTGCGGATCGGGCGCCATGGTGAGGACCGCGTCGACGATCCCGGTCTCCAACAGCCGCTCCGCCAGTCGGCTGGCGATCCCGGTCCATTGGGCGCCCGGCCGCGGCGTCTTCAGCCCGGCGCGCAGCATGCGCCGGAACGGGCCGAAATGCACCTCGTCCGGCCGGTCGGGATCGCGCGCGCGTCCGTGCACCGCCGCTTCCAGGGCCGGATAGTCGGGGGCGATGAACTGACACGCGGCCCCGCAGCGCTTGGCGTCGGCCGTGCGCGAGATCCCGCAGTCGGTGCACAGGCCGCGTGGCGCCGCCGCCGCCAAGGGCGGCGCCCACAGGCCCGTCTCGGCCTCGCCCTGCGGATCGATCGCGCTGGCTGCGTCCTCCGGCGTCGTCACGCCTCCGCCTCCCCGGTCGACGGCGCACGGCCCGTTCCGTCCGCCGCCTCTATGCAACCGCGAACCGGGGGCAACTGTCAAAGGAAGTTGACGGTTGCGGCGGGCGCGCCCTCAGGCGGGTAGAACCGGGATCTCGCGCGGGGCGCGGCGGGTCAGCCAGCGGGCGCCGCCCTCGTCGACGACGATGTTTTCCTCATGCACCATGACCTTGCCCGGGCCCAGCGTCAGGCTCGGCTCCAGCGTCAGGACCGCCCCGGGCGCAAGCTCGGTCTCGTCCCAGGGGCTGTGCGAGACGAGCTCGGTCAATTGCATGCCGAGCCCATGGCCGAAGCGGCCGACCTCTCCGCCTTCCGCCCCGAAGCCCGTATCCGCGATCACCGCCTGCATCGCCCGGAACAGATCGGCGCAGGTCGCGCCGGGCCGTGCCGCCTCGAACCCCGCCTCGGTCGCCTCCCACAGCACGCGATGGGCGTCCGCGACGACCTGGGACGCCGGCCCGACCGCAAAATTGCGGTCGAAGTCGCAGAAATAGCCGTCAAAAACGGCGCCGACGTCCAGCATCAGCACGTCGCCGGCGGCGAGCGCGCGCTCGCCGGGCGGCGAAATGATGTCGCCGTATCCCCCTTCGCCGGCGCCGCCGACCAGATAGGCGACGTCGTCCACGCCCGCGGCCAAGCAGGCGATCTTGAATCGGCGGAAGACCGTCGTCTCGCTAAGCCCGGCGCGTAGCCAGCCCGGCGCCTCCTCGAACACGCCCGAGACGCGGTCGCAGACATGGGCGATCTTCTCGATCTCCCGCGACGACTTGATGAAGCGCAGGCGGTGCAGCAGCGCGGTCGCGTCCGCGACGGCGACGCCGGGGAGCAGCGCTTGCAGGCGGCGAAAGTCGCCGAGCGGCATCCGCAGATGGGTTTCGCGCCCTTCGGCAAGCCCCAGCCGGCCGCCGGCGCCAAGGGCCTCGCGCAGCGCGTCGGCGAGCAGGCTCACCCCGTCGTCTTCCGGATCCGGCGCCGACCAGGTTCGGATGTCCTCGACCCAGGTCCGCGCCATGGCGGCGGCGCCGATCGTCGGGATCACCGCAATCGGCTTGCCCGACGCCGGCAGCACGACGAACCAGGGCCGCGTCGGGCTTTCCCAGAAGCGGGTCAGAAAGCCCGTGAGATAGCGGATCTCGACCTCGGTCGTCAGCAGCAGCGCGTCCAGGCCGGCGGCGGCCATCGCCCGCTGCGCGGCCGCCGTGCGGGCCGCGAATTCCTCGTCCGGAAAGCCGCGCTGCGGCTCCGGCCGCGTCACGCCGGCGCCTCGGGCTCGGCGGCGCCCGCCGCGATCATCCGACGATAGATCTCCGGGTCCGTCGCGCCTTCGCAGCCGAAGCAGAGAACCCGGCTGTCCGGACCCAGCCCGCAACCGCGCGCCAAGTCCTTCGCCCCCATCAGACCGCTCAGCGCGATCAGCCCCGGGACCGCGGACTCGCCGGCGACGATCTCTCCGCCGCCCGCCTGTCCCTCGGCGAGGGCCCGCATCATCGGGCCCACCCCACGCTCGCCGATCAGCACGAAATCGTCGGCCCCGCGGGCGAGGATTTCCCACGCGATCAGGGAGGCTTCGCCGCAGGACAGGCCCGCCATCACCGTCTCCTCGTCGATCCCGACGCTGGCCGCGCGGCCCTGGCGGGCGCTTTCCATCAGACAGGCGGCGCGCTCGGGCTCGACGACGATCAGTCTGGGGCGCGCGGGCCCCATGCGCCGCCAAGCCAGCGCCAGAACCGCCGCGGCCACTCCGCCGACGCCGGCTTGAACGACGAGATGGGTCGGGGCGGCCTCGCCCGCGGCGGCGATCTGATCCAACGCCTCCCCGGCCATGACCGTATAGCCCGCCATGACGGTGCGCGGCAGATCGACATAACCCTCGAAAGAGGTGTCGGAGACGATCTCCCAGCCGTTCTCCGCCGCCTCGCGCGCGCACTGGCGGACCGAGTCGTCATAGTCCCCGTCGCACCGAACCACCTCGGCTCCGAGATCGCTGAGCGCCTGCGCGCGCCCGGCGCTGACCCCGGCGTGGATGTAGATGCGGCAGCGGCAGCCCGCCATCCGCGCGCCCCATGCGACGGAGCGTCCGTGGTTGCCGTCCGTGGCGCTGACCACCGTCAAATCGGCGAGCGCGTTCGCGTGCGCGCCGGACCGGATTTCCGACAGCGGCGGCTCGGCGCCCGCAGTCGCGCCAAGCCGCCGTTGGGCGAGGCGCAGGACCGCATAGGCGCCGCCCAACGCCTTGAAACTGCCGAGGCCGAACCGCTCCCCTTCGTCCTTGTACCAGAGCGCGCGAAGGCCCAGCGCCCGCTCCATCCGGTCGAGGCGGCGCAGCGGCGTCGGCGCGTAGCCGGGCCATGTGGAGATTTCCGCCTGCGCGGCGTCCATCATCGCCGCCGACAGGATCTGGTCGAGCGCCGGGGGATAGGGGCCCGCCGAGGCGGTCCGATGCAGATAACCGCGGATTTCCGCGGCGGGGAAACCGTCCATGTCGGGCCTCGTCCGGTTGGGGTGCGGGTCAGCGCGGTCAGGATAATGGTATGGTCGATCCGATTTTCGGATAACATCGATTGGTTCAGTATGAATTTCGGATGAATGATGCAGGATGAGACGGCTCGACCCCTTTGACACCGCCTTGCTGGCGGCGTTGCAACGCAATGCGCGTCAGACGGCCGACGCGTTGAGCGCAGCCGTCGGCCTGTCCCCCGCCGCCTGTCAGAAACGCGTGAAGCGCCTGCGCGACGACGGCGTGATCGAGCGGGAGGTCGCGGTGCTGGACCCGCGCGCCGTCGGACGGCGCATCACCGTGATCGTCGAGGTGTCGCTCGAACGCGAGCGCATCGAATTCCTCGACGCCTTCAAGCGCCGCATGCTGCAGGCCGAGGAGGTGATGCAGTGCTACTATGTGACCGGCGAGTCGGACTTCGTGATGATTCTCACGGTCCCGGACATGAGCGCCTATGAGGCCTTCACCCGCCGGCACTTTTTCGCCGAAGCCAACGTCAGCCGCTTTCGAACGCAGATCGTCATGGATCGGGTGAAAGTCGGCCTCTCCGTCCCGCTCGACGCGGCCGCGAGCGGGTCGGCGCCTTAAGACGCGGGCGCGCCGCCCGTTGCGCCGGAGCCGAGCGAGGCCGTCTGCTCCGTATAGTCGATGGCGCCCTGCGGCAGAAAGAACAGGATCCGCACCCGGCCGCCGGTCCCCGCGGGCCAATGCGCGGAGCCCGGCGGGTAGACGGCCCAGCCGCGCGGATTACCGTCGAAACGCCCGCTTTCCTCGGCCGCCATCACGGCGCAGACCTCGCCATGCGGGTGGCGGTGATGCGGCCCCGTGAAATCGATCAGTTGCACGACGTCGACGCTGAAGTCGGCGCTGTCCGGGCCGGGCTCGATGACGCGCGCGCCCTTGCGCACCTCCTCGCCGGCGAGGCCCATCCAGCCCGCGTCGATCCCCTCCGCGCAGAGCGCCTCCATGGCCCGGAACAGATCGCCGTCGGGCGGGAAGCGCCGGTTCAACGCGGCGGCCAGATCCGCATCCCACGGCGCGTCGCGGATCTCCTCGATCACCGGCTGCAGCACGGCGAGCAGGCGGCGACGATTGGCGTCCATCATGGCGGGCTCTCCCTCAACGCGGCGTCACATGATAGGCGCAGCGCCGCGCGCCGGCCAGGATGTGATCCGTGCGTTCGATCGCGACCTCCGGGCCAAGCGCTTGACGGAAGACCTCAAGCTCCATCGCACACAGGCCGGTGCAGGCTTTGGCCGCCTGACAGATCGGGCAGTGATTCTCGATCAACAGCCAGCCTGCGCCGTCCGGCGTCGGTTCGACCTCGGCCATGTAGCCTTCCTCGCTGCGCGCTGCGGCCAGTTCCTCCAGTCGGCGCTTCAGCGATTTGAACCGCTCGATCCGGCTTCGGTAGGCCGCGACCTGCTGGTCGGCCCGGTCGCGCAGCAGGGCGTCCATCGCCTCCGCGCCGAGCACGCGCTTCAAGCTGTCGATCAGCCCGACGCTGAGATCCGCATGGGCGTCCGGAAAGAAGGCGTCGGCCGCCGGCGTGAGACCCCAGAGCTTGGCGGGGCGACCGACCGGCTGCGGCGTCGTCTCCGCCGCGACCAGCCCCTCCTCCGCCATGGCGTAGAGATGCTGGCGCACCGCCATGGCGGTGAGGCCGAGTTCTTCGGCCAGCACGTCGGCGCGCTGCGGCCCCCGCCGCTTGAGAAGCGTCCGGATATGCTGGCGCGTGCGCGCGGCGCGGGCCGGGTTCGCCCGTGTCCGGGCCGTGGATTGGGTCGCCGTCGACTCCGTCATGGGTGATTTATAAAGAAATTCATTGAGGAATAAAAGCCGACCGACATCGGATTGCGCAAGAGCCCGCTCGTGCAAGGCGGCGGTCTCCCATGATCCGGATGCGCGGCGCGTACGCCGACCCGCCCCTCGAGGACGCGGCGGCCAAGCTCGCCAAGTTTGCGAAAGGCCGCGGCGTCTCCCGCCAGGACCGCAGCGTCTGAGCGCGTTACGCGCGACTTTCTGCGAGGGGGGGCGCGAGCGCTCACCGAGAGGTCGCTGTTCGACCCGCTGAACTGGAAACGGGCCGACCGCGGCCCCCGCCTATTTGTGGCGGAAGGTGATCCGGCCCTTGGTCAGGTCGTAGGGCGTCATTTCGACGTCGACCTGATCGCCAACCATGACGCGGATGCGGAACTTGCGCATCTTCCCCGCGGTGTGCGCGATGATCTCATGGCCGTTCTCGAGCTCGACGCGGAACATCGCGTTGGGCAGCTTCTCCTTGACCACGCCCTTGAACTCAATGAGTTCCTCTTTCGACATGAACGCTCCGTTATTGGCTGCACAGAAGGCATCGCTGCAAACGAGGCCGCGGCGGCGAAATCTCCCCGGCGCCGCGGCGGCGGCTCCCCAAGCGGGCGATGATATGCGCCATATGGCCGATCATGACAAGGCATTCGTCCGGGACGTCCCGGGCGCGCACCGGCATTGCGCGGTTCAAATGCGCGCCAGCTTGGACTATATAGAAACCGGGTGGGAAGTGGAGTGTCGGCGCCTTGCGCCGGCAAGGATGCGGTAGATGGCGTACGATCTCTCCGGCGTTTCGGTCCTCGTCATCGAGGACGACAGCCGTATGAAGCAGCTCCTCCGCGAGATTCTGGAGGGGTTCTCCGTGCGCGCCGTCCGCACCGCCGCGGAGGGTCGTCAGGCGCTCGAGCGCGTCCGGGAGTTCGACCCCGACATCGTCGTCGTCGACCTGCGGATGGAGCCGATCGACGGGCTGGACTTCACCCGCATGGTGCGGCGCGGCGAAGGCGGCGTGAACCCCTTCCTGCCGATCATCATGCTGACCGGCCACACCGAGCGGCACCGCGTGGCCGAAGCGCGCGACGCCGGCGTGACGGAGTTCCTGGCCAAGCCCGTTTCGGCGCAGGCCCTCTACAGCCGGATCGCCGCGATCGTCGAACGCCCGCGGCCCTTCGTGCGTGCGCCCAGCTTCATCGGCCCGGACCGTCGTCGGCGCAAGGATCCCGGTTATGGCGGCCGCGAGCGCCGCGGCGGGGCCGCGGCCGGGCTTCTGAGCGAAGCGAACACCGTCGAGATCTGACCGCCCCGGCGGACGCCGCTCCGCGGCGCATGGCGGCGTGAAAACCGACGCCGACGCGCCGCGCGCGGTCACCCGGCCTCGGGGGCGCTCGGCGGATTCTCGAAGAAGGGCGCCGCGGTCAGGATCTTGTTTTCCATGTGCTGGACGAAGGGCGTCGCCTCCTTGAGGTAGGCCTGCCAGTCCGGATCGGCGTTCATCGCCGCCCGGCGCGCCGCGCGCTGGTTCAAATCCTCGTAGGCCCACATGTGCACGATCTGGTTGAGCGGCCCGATGTCCATGGAGACGTACCAACCGACGGGCTTGCCGAGATGCCGGGACTGCACCGGATACCCCTTCTCCTCATAAACCTTGAGGAACGCCGGCAGCTTGCCGGGATGAAGCGTATAGGTGCGGTGGTCGATGATCATGGCCAGAGCTCCCTCATGCGTCTGGAATCGGAGTCGTCCTGCACGGCGCTCACTCCGCCGCCTTCGCGCGGTCGCGCAGCACGAATTTCTGGATCTTGCCGGTGGACGTCTTGGGCAGCGGGCCGAAGACGATGCGGCTCGGCGCCTTGAAGCGCGCCATATGCTCCTTGCAGTAGGCGATGACGTCCGCCTCGCCGACGCGCCCCTCCGCCTCCGGCGTGAGCGTGACGAAGGCCATCGGCGTCTCGCCCCATTTCTCGTCCGGGGCGGCGACCACGGCGGCCTCGACGATGTCGGGGTGCTTGTAGAGGGTTTCCTCCACTTCCAACGATGAGATGTTCTCCCCGCCCGAGATGATGATGTCCTTGGCCCGATCCTTGATCTCGACATAGCCGTCGGGGTGCATGACCGCGAGATCGCCGGTCGACAGCCAGCCGTTCTTCAGGGCGTCGCGCGTCGCGGCCGCATTCTTCAGATAGCCCTTCATCACCGTGTTCGAGCGCAGCATCAGCATGCCGATCGTCTCGCCGTCGCGCGGCGTATCCTCGAACGTCTCTGGATCGGCGACGCGACAGCCGGCCACCGCGACCATGGCGACCCCCTGACGCGCCATCTTGGCGGCGCGCGCCTCCAGGTCCATGTCGTCCCAATCGTCCTGCCAGGCGCAGACGGTGGAGGGGCCGTAGCATTCGGTCATGCCGTAGAGGTGGGTTACGTTGAAGCCCATCTTCTCCATCTTGGAGATCACCGCAGACGGGGGCGCCGCCCCGCCGGTCGCCACCTCGACGCGCTGCGGGAAGTCGACCTTCTGCGCCGCCGGCGCATGGATCAGCATGGTCAGCACGATCGGCGCGCCGCACATGTGCGTGACGCGATGGTCGCGGATCATCGGGAAGATTTTCGCCGGATCGACCTTGCGCAGGCAGACGTGGGTCCCGCAGGCCGCGGTCACCGCCCAGGTGTAGGTCCAGCCGTTGCAATGGAACATCGGCAGGGTCCAGAGATAGACCGAGCGCTGCGTCAGATTGAAGGCCATCGCGTTCGACAGCGCGTTCAGATAGGCGCCGCGATGATGGTAGACCACGCCCTTCGGATTGCCCGTCGTGCCGGAGGTGTAGTTGAGGCAGATCGCCTCCCACTCGTCCGCCGGCAGCGCGATCGGATACGCCGGATCGCCGCCTTCGAGAAACGATTCGTACTCGATCTCGCCCAGAAAGACGCCGCCTTCGGCCTCCGCGTCGTCGATGTCGACGATCAGGCCTGGGGTCGCTGCGGTCTGCTCAAACGCCGCGCCCATCACCGGGCTCAATTCCCGATCGATGAATACGGCCTTGGCCTCCGCGTGCTCCAGAATGAAGGCCACCGTGCCGGCGTCGAGCCGCGTATTGATCGCGTTCAGGACCGCGCCGACCATCGGAACCGCGTAATGCGCCTCCAGCAGCGCCGGCGTGTTGAGCGCCATGACGCTGACCGTGTCGCCCCGGCCGATGCCGCGCGCGGCGAGCGCGCTCGCGAACCGCCGCACCCGCTCCAGGAACTGCGCGTAGGTGATCCGGCGGTCTCCATGGATCACCGCCGTGCGGTTCGGGTAGATTCCGGCCGCACGCTCCAGAAAGCTGATCGGCGACAAGGGCACGTAGTTGGCCGGCGTCGGGTCGAGGTCGCGGTCGTACATCGTCGCGACGCGCGACGCGTCGCTGGAGGGCTCGGAACCGGTCACGAATCATGTCTCCCTGTTCTGACGAATGGGCCCGGCGCTCTGCGCCGCCTCGAGCGGGCCCAGGACGCTTGAGTTTGTCACCGGATCGCCGCATGAGGTCAAGCGGGGCCGGGTCCGCGGGGAAAAGGCGAGGAACGCCGTTTTATGAGAAGTCAGGGCAGCATCGTGATCGGCGACCCCGAGGCGACGACGGCTGCGGCGCGCGAGGAGGCGCTGGCCGCCGCCGGCTACCGCACGGCCGTCGCCTGCGACCCGAAGGCGTTGCCGTCGCTCGCCGCCGAGCGTCGACCGGATGTCGCGCTGATCGGCGCGTTCGCCGCTCCCTTCGACGCGCTTGCGCTGTGCGAGGCGCTGCGGGCCGACCCCGCCACTGCGGCTACGCCCCTCGTGTTGACCGGCGCCGCCGCGTCGGAGATGAGCCCGGAAGCGCGCCGCCGGGCGCTCGATATCGGGGTCGACGACATGCTGCCGGCGGATTCGGGCGCGCAGGAGCTGCTGGCTCGCCTGCCCCGCCTTGTGCGCGCGGCCGTGATGCAGGCGGAGCTCGCCCGCCGGGTCGAGACCGCCGCCGCCTTCGGTCGGCGCGTCGATCCGGCCGATTTCTCGCGAGACTATGCGGCCCGTCCCCGCATCATGACCGTCAGCGAGACCGGCGGGTTGCTGTCCGATCTGCAGCAGGTTCTGTTGTTGGCCGGTTTCCACGCCCTGCCGGAACGCAGCGCCTATCGGGCCGGCGAGCGCATCGACGATGAGCGCGTCGACGCCGCCGTCATCGGCCTGGCCGACGCGGCGGACCTGGAGCGCGCGGCGGCGCTCGCCGCGCACATCCGCGCCAACGCCCGGCTGTTCAACCTGCCGACGCTGATCGTCGGCGAGGCGATCGGCGCCGACGACCGCGCGCGCCTCTACAGCGCGGGCGCCAGCATCGTGTGGAGCGGGCGCGCGCCGCTCGAAGATCCGGAAGGTCTGACCGCCTATCTCCACATGCTGGTGGCCCGCCAACGCCGGCGCTGGACCCTGCGCGACCCCTTCAAGGCGACGCTGGGAGCGGAGACCGGCGACGCGGACCTCGCGGGCGTCTACAGCCCGGCGTTCCTGCGCGCGCATCTGGCGCGCCAGATTTCGGACGCGGCCGCGCGCGAGGCGGATCTGACGGTCGCCGTCCTGCGCATCGACAACATCGCCGGCGTGGAGGAGCGCCATGGCGCCGAGGCCGCGCACGTCCTGATGCAGCAAATGGCGGATTGGATCGCCGGCATGACGCGCATCGAAGACGCCGTCGGCAGGCTCGATGCGGACAGCTTCGCGCTGCTGCTTCCCGAAACGCCCGCCGACGAGGCGGAGCGCGTCCTCCAGCGCCTGATCGGCGTGCTGCATCAGTCGGAATTCCACCTGACCGAAGAGGTGATGGAGCCCGCGCGCGTCTGGCCCAGCGCCGGGATCGCCGCGCGCCGTCCCGACGACGACGCGGACGCCCAACTGGCCCGCGCGGCGTCCGTGCGCTATTGAAGGGGGTGACGCGCGCGAAAGGAGGGCCATATGACGGGGATGCTGATTGACGTCTTCTCCGACCCGATCTGCCCGTGGTGTTTCATCGGCAAGAAGCGGCTACAGGCGGCGCGCCTCCTCAGGCCGGGCCTCGATCTGCGCACCCGATGGCGCGCGTTCCAGCTCAACCCAGACATGCCGCCGGCCGGCATGGAGCGGCAGACCTATCTGAACGTGAAGTTCGGCGGGCCGGAGCGCGCGCGCGAGCTCTACAGCCACATCGCCCGGGTCGGCCAGGACGTCGGCATCGCCTTCGACTTCGACGCCATCCCGCGCACCCCCAATACGATGGCGGCGCACCGGCTGATCCGGTTGGCCCAGCAGCCCGAGGTCGACCGGGCGGACGCCCTGGTCGATGCGCTGTTCGACGCCTATTTCCTGGAGGGGCGGGATATCGGCGACCGCGCGGTCCTGCTGGCGCTCGCCGAAGGGGTGGGGATCGCGCGGGCCGCCGCCGAAGCGCTGTTCGACGGCGAGGACTTCCGGGACGAAATTCGGGCCGAAGATCACTACGCCCGGCGCATCGGGATCGGCGGCGTGCCCTGCTTCATCCTGAACGGCAAATACGCGCTCTCCGGCGCGCAGGAGCCCGAGAGCTTCCTGCCGCTCTTCGACATGGCCTCGCAAGAGGCGCTCGAGACCGCGCCCCAATCGAGCGGGTGACCCCCGCCCTTCGAGACGGGCGTCAGGTCGAGCCGGGACCCAGGAGCGGCAAGCGCCAAGCCTGAGCAATCCGCCCCGGCTCCCGGCTCTCCGGTTCGCTGCGGCCGGGATGACGGCGGAGCCGTTCGACTGCACCGCAGATCGCCCAGGCAAGGAGCCGAAGGCAGGCGGCGTCCTGAAGGGCGTGGACGCGCTACAACGCCGCGGGCCGCTCCTTCGCGATCCGATCGAAGGCGAGCAGGGTTTCCAGCAGCGGCTCCAACCGGTCGAGCGGCACCATGTTCGGACCGTCGCTGGGCGCGTTGTCCGGGTCTTCGTGCACCTCCATGAAGAGGGCCGCCACGCCGATCGAGACGGCGGCGCGCGCCAGCACCGGCACGAACTCCCGCTTCCCGCCGGAGGCGGTCCCCTGCCCGCCCGGCTGCTGCACGGAATGGGTCGCGTCAAAGACGATGGGTTTGCCCGTCTCCGCCGCCATGATCGGCAGCGCGCGGAAGTCGTTCACCAGCGTGTTGTAGCCGAAGCTGACTCCGCGCTCGGTCACCAGCACGTCCGCACAGCCGGAGCCTTCCAGCTTGTCGACCACGTTCTTCATGTCCCAAGGGGCGAGAAACTGGCCCTTCTTAACATTCACGACCTTGCCGGTCCGCGCCGCCGCGACCAGCAGGTCCGTCTGGCGACACAGAAAGGCCGGGATCTGCAGGACGTCGACATGCGGGGCGACGACGGCGCACTGCTCGATCTCATGCACGTCCGTCAGGACCGGCAGGCCGAATTCCTTGCGGATTTCGTCGAAGACCGGCAACGCCGCGTCCAACCCCGCGCCGCGCTTGCCCGCGAGGCTGGTTCGGTTCGCCTTGTCGTAGCTGGTCTTGTAGATCAGCGGCACGCCGACGCGATCCGCGATCTCCTTTAGCCGCGCGCTCATCATCAGCGCGTGGTCGCGGCTCTCCATCTGGCAGGGCCCCGCAATCAGCGCGAAGGGCCGATCGTTGGCGATCCGAAGGTCGCCCAGGGCGACGGTGTGCGGCGCGGTCATAACAGCCCCTACCCTATCGGAGATGCGGCCGCTAGACGAGGCGGCTCTGATGCAGCGCGGCTTCGACGAAGCTCGCGAACAGCGGGTGCGGATCGAACGGCTTGGACTTGAGCTCAGGGTGGAATTGCACGCCGACGAACCAGGGATGATCCGGAAACTCGACGATCTCCGGCAACACCCCGTCCGGCGACAAGCCGGAAAAGGCCATCCCCGCCGCCTCCAGCCGCTCCTTATAGGCGATGTTGACCTCGTAGCGGTGGCGATGACGCTCGGAGATCTCGTCCGCATCGTAGATCTCCCGGACGCGGCTTCCCGGCTGCAGCAGGCAGGAATAGGCGCCGAGGCGCATGGTGCCGCCCAGATCGCCGTCTTCGCTGCGCGTCTCACGGGTGTTGCCGCGGACCCATTCGGTCAGGAGGCCGACGATCGGCTCCTCGCACGGACCGAATTCGGTGGAGCCGGCCTTCTCGATCCCGGCGAGACTGCGCGCCGCCTCGATCACCGCCATCTGCATGCCGAAGCAGATGCCGAAATAGGGCACCTTGCGCTCGCGCGCGAAGGTGACGGCCTTGATCTTGCCCTCCGCGCCGCGCTCCCCGAAACCGCCCGGGACGAGGATGCCGTGCACGCCGTCTAGGTGGGGGGTCGGATCCTCGCTTTCGAAGATCTCCGATTCCATCCATTGCAGCTCGACCTTGACGTTGTTCGCGACGCCGCCGTGGGTCAGCGCCTCCGCCAAGGATTTGTAAGCGTCGAGCAGGACCGTGTACTTGCCGACGACCGCGATGCGGACCGTCCCCTCCGGCTGGCGGATGCGCCCGACGATCCCGCGCCAGACCGAGAGGTCGATCTTCTCCTCATCCCCGTCCGGCAACATGTTGAAATAGCGCAGGAGTTCGATGTCGAGCCCCTCCGCATGGTAGGTGTTCGGCACGTCGTAGATCGTGTCGACGTCGAGCGCCGGGATGACGCGGCTTTCCTTGACGTTGCAGAACAGCGCGATCTTGCGCCGCTCGCTCTCCGGGATCGCCCGGTCGGCGCGGCACAGCAGCATGTCCGGCTGGATGCCGAGCGAGAGCAGCTCCTTGACCGAATGCTGCGTCGGCTTGGTCTTCAATTCGCCGGCGGCCGCGATCCAAGGCAACAGCGTCACGTGGATGAAGCAGGCGCGCTCCCGGCCCAGCTCGTTGCCCAACTGGCGGATCGCCTCCAGGAAGGGCAGCCCCTCGATGTCGCCGACGGTGCCGCCGATTTCGCACAGCACGAAATCCTCGTCCTCGACGTTCGAGACGACGAACTCCCGGATCGCGTCGGTGACGTGCGGGATCACCTGGACCGTTCCGCCCAGATAGTCGCCGCGGCGTTCCTTGGCGATGATGTCGGAATAGATGCGGCCAGTGGTGACGTTGTCGCTCTGGCGCGCCGGCACGCCGGTGAAGCGCTCGTAATGGCCGAGGTCGAGATCCGTCTCCGCCCCGTCGTCGGTGACGTAGCACTCGCCGTGCTGATAGGGGCTCATCGTGCCCGGATCGACGTTGAGATAGGGGTCGAGCTTGCGCAGGCGGACCGTGTAGCCGCGCGCCTGAAGCAGGGCGCCCAGGGCGGCGGACGCGAGACCCTTGCCGAGCGAGGAGACCACGCCGCCCGTGATGAAGATGTACCGAGCCGACATGGGCCCCCAAGATAGCGAAAGCGGACCGGCTGTCCAGCGTTGGAAATCAGGCGGGCGGCGGCGCGCCGCCCGATGGATCGGAAAGCCCGGAAAGGCGGGCTATTGCGACAGCGGGACCGTCGGCTCGTCGCTCGGCGGCGCGGGCTCTTCGGCGGCCGGCGGGGCCTCGGAATCGAAGATCGAGTCGCTTTCGCGCTCGCCGCCGGCGACGATGGCCAGCGCCAGGCTGGTCGACATGAAGGCCGCCGCCAGGATCGCGGTCGTGCGGGTCAGGGCGTTGGCCGCCCCGCGCGCCGAGAACATCCCGGGCCCGCCGGAGCCGCCGCCGCCCCCGCCGCCGATGCCCAGCGCGCCCCCTTCGGAGCGCTGCATCAGCACCACGGCGACCAGCGCGATCGCGATCAGCAGGTGAATGACCAGCAGGATGTTTTCCATATGCGGCGTCCGCTCCAGCGTCGGCTCCGGCGCCGCCTGGGGCGACGCCGCGCGTCCGTTCCGTCTCGCGCCGGGTATGTAACGCCTCGGACCCGGGATTTCCAGCGCCGATTTCGGGGGGACGCTAACCCTCTTCCGACAGAATCCAGAGGCGCTCCAGCGGCAGGTCGGTCTGAACCCGCTCGTCGATCCGCTCATAGACGCTCTGGAGTTCCCGGATCACGTCGTCCGAATCCCACAGGCGCAGGGTGAAGAAATTGGATCGCGCCTCAGCCTTGGCGTCGGCGGTGAAGCCGCCCCAACTGACGACGAGCCCGAAGCTCGCCCCGAAGTTCGGCAGCGCCCCCTTCAGTTCCCGGACGACGCGGACATCGGCTACCTGCAGTCCCGATTTCACTTGGACGCCGATACGCGGTTCGTCGAACCCGAGCGCGCCGCGACCGGCCAAGAGGTCGATCCCCCCATCCTTCCCGGGCGGCGCGAGGTGAACCTTGTAGCCTTGCGCGCGCAAAATCTCGCTGACCAGGAAGGCGAGCTCGTGACCGTGGAAACGCTCTCCGATCGCCCGCCGGATCGTATCCAGCGCCAACTGACGAAGGTTGGGAGCCGTGGCGTCGTCCTCGACCGCTTCAACTTGCGCCGATGGCGGCGACTGGGACGCCTTGGACGCGTCGGGCGCCTTTGGGCCGGGGTCTTCTTGCCCGGAGGCGATAGCGATGATTCGCGCTTCGGCGTCGTTCCGGCGCACCTGAAAACAAGCGAGCAGACTGCCGAACGAATAGAGGAGATCCTGACCGAAGCGGGTGCGCGGAATCGACTTGTCGATCCACTCCACGGCGCGTTGGTGCTGCTTGCCGTCCGGCGCCTCCGGGACATAGGTGTAGGAGCCCGCGATGCGGCCGACGGCGACAGACGCATCGTGCTTCAACGGCAAGACCACGAGATCGCCGACGGCGATCCGCTCGCGGATCGCCCAGAGCTGACCCGCCCAAAGGCTCACGGAACGCGGCGAGGCGTCCGGCCATTGCGCCGCGACGTCAGCGCTCAGGCTGCCCAAGTCCACGTAGTCGGTAAGCGCCTTGCCGGTGTTCCAGCCGACACCGACGAGACCGGTCTCAAGCGCGTAGTCTTCGTTCTCGCCGTATCGGCCCGCACGCACGACCCAGACCGCCATCGCCTCCCCCAGACCAGCCTTCCAGAATGGCGGAAACCATAGAAGACAATCAGGGCGAGCGCCATGCCCTACCGCGCGGCGGCGTCCGCAATGGCGAGGAAGTCGGGGGCCTTGAGGCTGGCGCCGCCGATCAGGCCGCCGTCGATGTCGGGCTGGGCGAGGAGGTCGGCCGCGTTCTCCGGCTTCATCGAGCCGCCGTAGAGCAGACGCATGTCCTCGGCGACCGAGGCTCCATGGCTTCGGGCCAGTTCGGCGCGGATGTGGGCGTGCACCGTCTGCGCGTCGGCCGGCGTGGCGGTGAGGCCCGTGCCGATGGCCCAGACCGGCTCGTAGGCGACGACGCTGTCGGCGGCCCTCGCGCCCGGCGGGACGGAGCCCGCAATCTGGCGCGCGATGACGGCGAGCGTCTCGCCCGCGTCCCGCTCCGCGCGCGTCTCGCCGACGCAGACGATGGCGACGAGGCCGGCGCGATGCGCGGCCTCCGCCTTGGCGCGCACGGCCGCGTCGTCCTCCCCGTGGTGCTGGCGGCGCTCGGAATGGCCGACGATGACGTAGGAGCAGCCGGCGTCGGCCAGCATCTCCGCCGAGCAGTCGCCGGTATGCGCGCCGGAGGCCGCCGCATGGCAATCCTGCCCGCCCAGCTTCAGCGCTTCGCCCAACAGCGCCGCGATCGGATGCAGCAGCGTCGCCGGCGGGCAGATCAGCATCTCGCAGCCCCCGGCGCGCGAGGACGCGCCCGCGGCGACGGCCTCAGCGAGCGCCGCGCCGTCGGCCGACAGCCCGTTCATCTTCCAGTTCCCGGCGATCAGCGGCGTGCGCGGCATCTCGGAAAGCCTCCCAGTTTGCGTGTCCGTTGGATTTGGGGCGCTGGGCGCACCCGGCCGGCGGTCTCTTTACCACCCGCAACCCCGTGCGCCAATCGTCCGGGAATGGCCGCAACGGCCGGCCCCTTCCGCGGTTGCCCGCGCCCGGCGGCGCTTCTATGATCCGGCCCGCTTTTGACCGGAAACCTTGGACGATCGGGGCGCGGACTTCATGCTTCAATCCATTCGCAGCGGCGTCGCCTCCTGGGTGGCCAAGATCATCCTGGGCGTCGTGGTCCTCAGCTTCGCGGGCTGGGGCGTGCAGGACTATATGGACGCGAGCGGCCCCGGCGGCGGCGGGACGATCGCGGCCGATGTCGGCGACCAGCAGATCGGCGTGCAGGAGTTGGACCAGACCTACCGCAACGATCTACGCCGGCTGGGCATGCAGTCGATCGACCCGGAGACGGCGCGCCAACTGGGCCTCGCCCGGCAGTCGCTGGAGGGCATGGTGAGCCGCACGCTGTTCGACGCCGAGGCGTCGGAACTCGGCCTGAGCGCGACCGACGCGCTCGTGCGTCGCGAGATCGAGAGCGGCGAGCAGTTCCGCAACCAGTTCGGCCAGTTCGACCGCGACCTGTTCCGCGCGACCATCGCGCGCGCCGGCATGAGCGAGCAACAGTTCGTGGAGGGAATTCGCGCCGACATCGCCCGCCAGCAACTGATCGAGGCGGCGGCGAGCGGCGCCGTCGCCAATCCGGCCCTGGTGCAGCGGCTGTTCGAGTATCACGGGGCTCAGCGCACCGCGCGCATTCTGCGCGTCCCCCTGCCCGACGCCTCCGAAGCGCCGGCGCCGAGCGACGCCGAGCTTTCCGCCTACTACGAAGACAATCAGGAGCGCTTCCGTCTGCCCGAGTTCCGCCGCCTGTCCTATCTGCATCTCGCGCCGCAGGATTTGCTGGAGGAAGTGGCCGTCCCCGAACAGGTGGTGCGGGACCTCTACGAATCGCGGATCGAGACCTACACCCGCCCGGAACGCCGCGCGCTGCAGCAGCTTCTGCTGCCGGACGAGGAGGCCGCCCGCCGCGCCGCGGACATGTTGCGCCAGGGCCGCGATTTCGCCGAGGTCGCGGAAGAGGTCGCCGGGGTCGCCGCCGCGGACCTGGAGCTCGGAACCTTCGCCCGCGCGCAGATTCCCGACGCCGCCCTGGCCGATGCGGCGTTCGCGCTGCCCGAGGGCGGGGTCTCGGACCCGATCCAGGGCGCCTTCGGCTGGTTCCTGGTCAAGGTCTCGGCGATCGAGCCCGGCGAGGTGACGCCCTTCGAGGCGGTGCGCGACGAGATCCGCCGCGATCTCGCCCTGGATGAGGCGGTGGACGCGGTCTACGACCTGTCCAAGCGGATCGACGAGGCTTTCGGCGAGGGGCTGACGCTGGAAGAGACGGCGCGGCGCATCGCCCTGCCCGTCGAGACGGTCGCCGCCGTCAGCCGCCAGGGTCGCGATCCGGACGGCGCGCGCATCGAGGACCTGCCGCCGGGCGTCAGCTTCCTCGACGTCGCCTGGGAGACGCCCGAGGGCGAGCCGAGCTTCCTCGAAGAGACCGACAATGGCGGCTATTTCGTCCTGCGAGTCGACGAGGTGATCGCGCCGCGCGTCCCCGCGCTCGACGAGATCCGCCCGCGGGTCGTCGCCGCCTGGCGTCAGGATCAGGTGGATGCGCTGGCGGAGGCGCGGGCGGAGGCGATCGCCGAGTCGGCGCGCGCGCTCGGCTCGCTGGAGGCGGCCGCAACCTCCGAAGGGCTCACGGTCGAAACCGTCGAAGGGTTCGGCCGCGACGGCGCGGGCGATGCGGGGCGCCTGCCGCAACCGCTGGCGACCGCGCTCTTCGCCGCGCCGATCGGCGGGGTCGACTGGGCGGCCGACGACCGCGGCGCCGGCTACATCGTCGGCGAAGTGGTCTCCCAGACCCCGGCCGCTGACGCCGCCGGCGAGGCCTTCCGCGAGAACATCGCCCGCAGCCTCGGCGCCGGCCTGCAGAGCAAGATCGTCGACGAACTGGGCGCCGCCCTGCGCGCCCGCCACGAGGTGACGATCTACGACGGCGCGATCGACCAGGTCTACTGACGCCCGCCCTCAGCCGGCCCGGGGGCGCTGTTTGACCACCGCGCTGATCGGGACGAGTTGCACGCCCTCGGCCTCGATGCGCGGCAACCAGCGGCGCAGAACCTCAAGCGTTTCGTCATGCGGGTGGCCGATCGCCACCGCGTGGCCCTGGCGGCGCGCGATCTCCACCGCGCGGGCGAGTTGCGCCTCGATCGCCTCCGTCTCCAGCGTATGGTCGATGAAGACGTCGCGCACGGCGTGCGGCACCCCCATCTCTCCGGCCAGACGATAGCCCTGCGTCGCGGCGGCGGTCACGCTGTCGAGATAGAGCAGCCCGCGGGCCGCGACCGCGTCCAGCACCCGGCGCATGCCGCCCGCGTCGGCGGTGAACTTGCTGCCCATATGGTTGTTCACCCCGACATAATGGTCGAAGCGGCTCAGGTTCCAGGCGATCCGTCGATCGATCTCCTCGGCCGCCAACCCGGTCAAGAGGGCGTTCGGGCCGGGGTCCGCGTCGGGGCTGCTGGGCTCCATGGGAAGATGCACCATGATTTCGTGGCCGCCGGCGCGCGCGCTCGCCGCCATCTCCGGCAGATCGTAGCCGTAGGGCAGGAAGGCGAAGGTCAGCGGCCCGGGCAGGCGCAGGGCCTGCCGGCTGCGCCGCACGTCCACGCCGACATCGTCGATCACGATCGCCAGGATCGGTTGGCCCGGCGTCACGTCGGCCGGCTGCGCGCGGGCGAGCCAGGTGCGCGCGGGCGCCGGCGCGCCGGCCGCCGCATCCGGGCCCGTCGCTTGGGCGTCGGCCGGCTCGCCGGCCTGCTCCGGCGCGGCGACGGGCGACGCCGCGGCGTCCCGATCCGGTTCGGGCGCCGCCGCAGAATCCGACGCGGCGGGGGGCTCCCCGACGTCGGGTGAAACTGAGGCGGGCGAAACGGCCGTCTCGGGCTTCGGCGGCGGCGGCGCCTGCCGCAGATCCTCTTCATAGGCCTCGCGATAGGCGCGCTGGGCGCGCTCCGACCGGCGCACGTCGATCGGCAAGGCGTAGCCCGCTTCGCGCGCGGCTTCGGCGTCGGGCGCTGCGTCCAGATCGGCCGCGACGAGCGTCACCTGAGTCGACGACCCGCCGGCGGCGCCCCCCGCCAGCAAGGCCAAGCCCGCGCCGCCCGCCGCGCCGAGCGCGATCCCCACGACAAAGACGCCGGCGAGCGCCGCCCCCCAATGCGCCAGCGTCCAGCGCCCCAGGCGGCCGCGCCCGAAGCGGCCGGGCTCCGGCGCGGCTGCGGCCTCCCGGGGCGGCGTACTGCTGCGGTGCGGCGTCGACCGGCGCATGCTCGGTCCTTCTCTCCTGCCCGGGCTCCGCGGCGCGGGCGATGCGCTCCCAGCCTACCAGACTCGCACGCGCCGCCAAGCCGCGCCCGAGCCCGCGCCGCCTCGAGCCGCGCGGTGCGGCTTCGCGGCTTTTCGCGCCGGCGTCGGCCCTGCTATAACCGCTCGCGAGTGCAAGAGACAGGCGGCGCGGGCCGCACCGGGAGACGACGCCAGATGGACGCAGAGACGACGGACATCAAACACTTGATCGCCAAGGTCGCCGACGGCCGCCCGCTTGCCACGGCGGAGGCCGAGCGCGCCTTCGACATCATGATGTCCGGCGATGCGACGCCCTCGCAGATGGGCGGTCTCCTGATGGCGCTGCGCGTGCGCGGAGAGACGGTGGAGGAAATCACCGGCGCCGCGAAGACCATGCGGGCCAAGGCGTTGCACGTCGCCGCGCCGGACGGTGCGATGGACATCGTGGGCACCGGCGGCGACGGCGTCGGCACCTACAATATCTCGACCGCGACCGCGCTGGTGGTCGCCGGCTGCGGCGTGCCGGTGGCGAAGCACGGCAATCGCGCCTTCTCGTCCAAATCCGGCGCGGCGGACGTGCTGACGGCGCTCGGCCTCGACATCGAGGCCCCGATCGAGGCCGTGCAGCAGGCGATGGCGGAGGCGCATATCGGCTTCCTGATGGCGCCGCGCCACCACGGCGCGATGCGCAATGTCGGCCCCACGCGAGTCGAACTCGGCACCCGCACGATCTTCAACATCCTGGGGCCGCTCTCCAACCCGGCGCTGGTCAAACGCTATCTGCTGGGCGTCTTCGCGGAGCAGTGGATCGTCCCGATGGCGGAGACGCTGCGCAATCTCGGCGCGGAGCGCGCCTGGGTCGTGCACGGCGCCGACGGGCTGGACGAACTCAGCACCACCGGCGTCAACAAGGTGGCGGAGCTGCGCGACGGGGCCGTCGCGACCTTCGAGGTCGCGCCCGAGGATGCGGGCCTGCCGCGCGCCGCCCTCGACGAGCTGCGCGGCGGCGAGGCGGCGGAGAACGCGGCCGCGATCCGCGCCCTTTTGGGCGGCCAACAGAGCCCCTTCCGCGACGTCGTGCTGCTGAACGCCGCCGCCGCCCTGGTCGTGGCGGAGAAGGCCGAGGATCTGAAGGCCGGCGTCGCCGTGGCCGCCGCCGCGATCGACGAAGGCCGCGCGCAGGGCGCGCTCGAGGCCCTGGTGCGGATCGCCGGGACGGACGCGGCCTGAGGGGGGCCGTCCCCCGCAACAAAGGACACCGGATGATGAGCGACGTGCTCGCCAGGATTTGCGACGAGAAGCACCGGTTCGTCGAGGCGCGCAAGGCGGAGGCGCCGCTCGACGAGGTCAAGGCGCGCGCGGCCGACGCGCCGCCGCCGCGCGGCTTCGAGGCCGCTTTGCGCGCCAAGCTGGCCGCCGGCCGGTACGGCCTGATCGCGGAGATCAAGAAGGCCAGCCCGTCGAAAGGCGTCATCCGGGAGGATTTCGCCCCGGTCGCCTTGGCCCGCGCCTATCGCCAGGGCGGCGCCGCCTGCCTGTCGATCCTGACGGACGAGCCCTATTTCCAGGGCAAGGATCAGTATCTGACCGCCGCGCGCACCGCCGTCGACCTGCCCGTGCTGCGCAAGGATTTCATGCTGGAGCCCTATCAGATCTATGAAAGCCGCGCGATCGGCGCCGACGCCGTGCTGCTGATCATGGCGGCGCTGGAGGATGCGGTCGCCGCGGAGTTGGAGGCGCTGGCGCACGCGCTGGGCATGGACGTGCTGATCGAGGTGCATGACGCGGAGGAGCTTGAGCGCGCGCTCGCCCTCGCCTCCCCTCTGATCGGGGTGAATAACCGTAATCTCAAGACCTTGGAGGTCACTCTTGAAACCGGCGCTGCGCTGATCCCGCGCATTCCGGAGGGCCGGCTGCCGGTGGCGGAAAGCGGCCTCTTCACCCCCGCCGACCTCGCCCGCATGGCCGATTGCGGGGCCGAGTGCTTCCTGATCGGAGAAAGCCTGATGCGCCAGCCCGACGTCGCCGAAGCGACCCGCACGTTGCTGGCCCGGGAGGCGGCGGCGTGAGCGCGGGAAAGGCCTTCACCCATTTCGACGCCGAGGGCAATGCGGTGATGGTCGACGTCTCCGCCAAGCACGAGACCGCGCGCAGCGCGACCGCGGCCGGCCGGGTGCTGATGGCGCCGGAGACGGCGGCGCTGATCCGCGAAGGCGGCCTCAAGAAGGGGGACGTGCTGTCGGTCGCGCAATTGGCCGGGATCATGGGGGCCAAGCGCACGCCCGACCTGATCCCGCTGTGTCATCCGCTGGCGCTGAGTTCCGTCAAGGTCGAGCTGCGACTCGCCGAGGACATCCCCGCCGTCGATATCGAGGCCACCTGCAAGCTGGACGGCAAGACCGGCGTGGAGATGGAGGCGCTGACCGCCGTGGCGGTGGCGGCGTTGACCGTCTACGACATGGCGAAGGCGGTGGACAAGGGCATGCGCCTGACCGACATCCGGCTGCTGCACAAGACCGGCGGCAAGTCCGGCGAGTATCGGGCCGCCCCATGATCTCGGTCGAGGAGGCGCGCGCGCGGATCCTGGAGGGCCTGGCCCCGCTTCCGGCGGAGCAGATCGCCCTGCCCCAGGCCCTGGGCCGGGTGTTGGCGGAGGACCTGTCGTCGCGACGCACGCAGCCGCCGTCCGACGTCTCCGCCATGGACGGCTATGCGGTGCGCGCCGACGACGCGGTGCAGGCCGGCGCGACCCTGCGGGTTGTCGCGGAGATCCCAGCCGGCGCCTCCTATGAGCGCCCGTTGGGCCGCGGCGAGTGCGCGCGGATCTTCACCGGGGCGCCGCTGCCGGCCGGCGCCGACAGCATCATCATCCAGGAAGACGCCGAGCGCAGCGCCGACGGCGGAACCGTCCGTTTCTCGGAAGCTGCGACTTGCGGCAAATGGGTGCGCAAGGCCGGGCTCGATTTCGCCGAGGGCGACGTGCTGCTGCGGGCGGGCCGACGGCTGAGCGCCCGCGACGTCGGGATCGCCGCGGCGATGAACCGGCCCTGGCTCGCCGTCGTGCGCAGACCCCGGGTGGCGATCCTGGCGACCGGGGACGAGATCGCGATGCCCGGCGACCCCGTCGGCCCGAATCAGATCGTCAGCTCCAACGGGCCCGCGTTGGCCGCCGCCGTGGCGGCGGCGGGCTGCGAGCCGATGCTGCTCGGCGTCGCGGCCGACGACCGGGATTCGCTGACGCGGCTCGCGGCCGGCGCCGCCGGCGCGGACCTGCTGATCACGACCGGCGGCGCCTCCGTCGGGGAGCATGATCTGGTCGCCGACGTCCTGAGCGCGCAGGGGCTGGAGATGGATTTCTGGCGCATCGCCATGCGGCCCGGCAAGCCGCTGATGTTCGGGAGGCTCAAGGGAACGCCGATGATCGGCCTGCCGGGCAATCCGGTCTCGACGCTGGTCTGTTTCCTGGTCTTCGTGCGCCCGGCGCTGATGGCGCTGGCCGGCGACGCCGCGGGAGCCGACGCGCCGAAGACGCAGCGCGTCGCACTCGGCGCGCCGCTGCCGGAGAACGACCGCCGGCAGGATTATCTGCGCGCCCGCTTCGAGACCGACGCCGACGGGGCGCCGGCCGTCGTTCCCTTCCCGAAGCAGGACAGCTCCATGCTCTCGCGCCTGGCCGCGGCGCAATGCCTGATCGTTCGCGCCCCGCACGCGCCCGCGGCGGAAACCGGCGAAGCCGTCGACGTCATTCGATTTCCGGACGGTTTCTGAGCGGTCCGTCCACCGTGGATCAAGGCGCGCGCCCCGACCGGCGCTCCGGGCCCGGGCCTTGCTTGACAGCTGGCGCGAACACTTATAGAACGATGTTGTTTTGTATTTGTTCGGGTTTCGCCCCGCATGCGGTCGCTTTGCGCCGGATCGGCGCAGGCGACGCGCAACGCGAGGCCCGGGCTGATCGCCGACGCCCTTCGGACGGAGCGGCGCCGGCGCGGGATCGAGGAGACGAAGCGCCATGCTGACGCGCAAACAGTACGACCTCTTGATGTTCATCCACGACCGGCTCAACGACACCGGCGTCTCCCCCTCTTTCGAGGAGATGAAGGAGGCGCTCGGCCTGAAGTCGAAATCCGGCATCCATCGCCTGATCACGGGGCTGGAGGAGCGCGGTTTCCTGCGCCGCCTGCCCAACCGCGCCCGCGCGCTGGAGGTGGTGCGCTTGCCGGAGAACACCGGGACGGAGCAACTGCCGGTGCGCAACCGGCGCGTCGACATGCTGCGCGCGAAGGAGGTCGGCACCCGCCGGTCGATGATGCGCGGGGGCGGCAACTCGGTGCAGTTGTCGCTCTATGGCCGGATCGCGGCCGGCACGCCGATCGAGGCGCTGCGCGACCATTCCATGATGGTGGAGGTCCCGGCGACGCTGCTGGGCAAGGGGGATCACTACGCGCTGGAGGTCGACGGCGATTCGATGGTGGAGGCGGGCATCCTCGACGGCGACACGGTCGTGATCGAGCGGGCGGAAACCGCCGACAACGGCGACATCGTGGTCGCCCTCGTCGAGGGCTCGGAGGTGACGCTCAAGACCTACAAGCGCGCCGGGGACAAGGTCGAGCTCAAACCCGCCAATGTGAGCTATCAGCCCCGCGTCTACGACCCCGATCAGGTCAACGTCCAGGGCCGGCTCGTCGGCTTGCTGCGGAAGTACTGACGCGCGGGAAATCGGCCGGCGGCGGCGTTCAGCGCGCACGGCTCCAGGGCCGGGCGCCGCGCGCCGCCTCGACGGTCTGCAGCCGGACGCCGGCCGCCCCCCAGGTCGCCACATGGGTTCCCCGGACGGCGCGCTCAACCGGGTCGATCAGCAGCCGGCCGGCGCAGGCCCCCTCTCGCAACGCGTCCGGGATCACCACGGTTGCGACGACGACGTCCGCCGCGCGGCAATCCTCCGCCAAGGTCCGCGGATCGTAAGAGAAAGCGATCGCCCGCCCCTCGATCCGATAGAGGCAGCCGAGCGGCCCGCAGGACAGCGGGCCGCTCCCCGCCCCCCGCTCGGCGATCAGATCGTCCCAACCGCCGGCGATCGGCCGGCCCGTGCGTTCGGACCAAACGCCGGCCGCGAAGCGCTCCCGGCGCGGCGCGGAGAGCCACAGCGCCTCGCCTGATCCGGCGACGGCGGCGAGACGGCCGGTCTCGGAGACGATCACCTTCGGCGGCGCCGGCGCCAGCAGCGGCGCGACGAGGCCGAGCGCGACCGGCGCCGCGCCCCAATAGCGCCATCGACCGCGCCAGATCGCCGCCCAGACTCCGCCGCCGGCGACCAGCGCAGCCGCCCAGGCCGGCGTCGCCGGCAGGTGCAGAACCGAGCCCGGCAAGGCGGCGGTCCAGTGCGCGACCCCCAGCACCGCCTCGATCCCCAGGCCCATGACGGCGAACGGCCCCGCCTCCAACCCGAAGGGCATGGCCAGCATGGCCGCGACCCCGGCCGGCGCGACGACCCAGGCGACCAACGGGATGCCGGCGAGGTTGGCGAGCACGCCGTAATTCGCCACCCGGCCGAAATGATGCAGCGCGAACGGCGCGGTGGCGGCCCCTGCGATCAGCGTGGTGCTGACGATCAGCAGCAGGTAGAGAAGAACCCGGCGTCCTCGCCGCTCCCATCCTTCCAAGTTCCGCGCCCCTTCCTCGCGCTTCACCGGCCGCCAGCTCTCATAGACCGCGACCAGCGCGACGACGGCCGCGAAGGAAAGCTGGAAGCTCGCCCCGATCAGGGCTTCCGGACGCCACATCAGCACCAGCGCCGCGGCGATCGCGACGAGCCGCAGCGAGATCGCCTTGCGGTCCAGCATCACCGCCAGAAGCACCAGCCCCGTCATCAGGAAGGCGCGCTGCGTGGGCACCGTGCCGCCGGCGAGCAGCAGGTAGACGAACGCCGCGAGCAATCCGGCGGCGGCCGCCCATTTCTTGATCGGCCAGCGCAGCGCGACCGGCTCGACCGCCGCCAGGACGGCCCGCAGCCCGAAGAACACGACCCCCGCCGCCAGACCGATATGCAGGCCCGAGATCGCCAACAGATGGGCGAGGCCGGACTGGCGCATCGCCTCCACGCTCTCCGAGTCGAGGCCGCTTCGATCGCCGGTGATGAGGGCGGCGGCAACGTCCCCCGGCTCCCCCGGCAAGGCCGCGCGGATGCGCCGCGTGACCCGCTGGCGCCATCCGTCGACCGCCGCCCCCAGGGCGATCCGCCAGTCCGCGGGGGCCGACGCCTCCTGCGGCGCGCGCTCCACCGCGCTCAGCGCGAAACCGACCGCGCCGAGCCCTTCGAACCAGGCGCGCCGCGCGAAGTCGTACCCGCCGGGATAGGCCGGTCGCGGCGGCGGCCGCAAGACGGCCGTGAGTTCGATCCGCTCGCCGATGGTGACGCGCTCGCCGGCCCGCAGCCGGACGCGCACGGTCTCCGGCGCGGGATCCGGCGCGCGCCACAGATAATCCGTCCCGCGAAGCGTGACGCGCGGCCCGCTCTCGAACGCCTCCACCTTGGTCACGAGGCCGGCGAGCCGCACCGCCCCGGCGTCCCGCGCGAGCGTCGGCCGTTCCGCGCCGATGGTGCGCCACACCGTCCACTCGACGCCCGCGGCCGCGACCGCGAGGCCCGCCAGCGTCAACAGCAGCAGCGCCGAGCGCGCGCGGCGCGCCAGCCACAGCGCCCCGGCCGCCGTCAGGCCAAGGGCGGCCGCGACGCCCGGCGGCGGCTCGATCGGCAGCGCGAAATAGAAAGCGATCCCGACGCCGAACAGGGCGGGCGCCCACAGCGCCCAGCGCTCCCGTTCGGCGGAAAGCGCGCGGTCCAACGCGGCGAGCCCGAGCGCGCGCGGCAGGCGCGCCGCCCGCGCGATCAGCGCCCGCAAGCGGGCGCGGAGCCCCTGGTGAGCGTGCGCCATGAAGCTTCTTCTATCATGACGGGCGCCCGGCTGGGCAGGAAAAGGTTTTTGCCCGCCGCGGCGGCGCGTGCTACATCCCGCGCGGCCCGGAATTCCGGGCTTTTCACCGGCCTTGGAAGGCGCGCCCTTCCAGCCGCAGCGCCGTCACTTACCGGGGTCGGAGTCCGCCCATGTCCGTCGTCACGCGCTTCGCGCCCTCGCCCACCGGCTTCCTGCATATCGGGGGCGCGCGCACTGCGCTGTTCAACTTCCTCTACGCGCGCCATCACGGGGGGCGTTATCTGCTGCGGATCGAGGACACGGACCGGCAGCGCTCCACCGCGGAGGCGATCGACGCGATCCTGGACGGGCTCGCCTGGCTCGGCCTCGAAGGGGACGCGCCGCCCGTCTATCAGTCGCAGAACGCGGCGCGCCATGCGGAGGTCGCCGAGCGGCTGCTGGCCGAGGGCGCGGCCTACAAGTGCTATCTCTCCGCGGAAGAGCTGGATGCGCAGCGCAAGGCGGCCCGCGCCGAGGGCCGCCCGATGCGCATCGTCAGCCCCTGGCGCGACCGCGACCCGGCCGACGCGCCCGAGGATGCAGCGCCCGTGCTGCGGATCAAAATGCCGCAGGACGGTGAAACCCGCATCCAGGACGAGGTCCAGGGGGAGGTGACGATCGGCCATCAGCAGTTGGACGATTTCGTCTTGTTGCGCGGCGACGGCAGCCCGACCTACATGCTCTCGGTCGTGGTGGACGATCACGATATGGGCGTGACCCACGTGATCCGCGGCGACGACCACCTGACCAACGCCTTCCGGCAGCATCACCTCTACAAGGCCTGCGGCTGGGAGCCGCCTTCCTTCGCGCACATCCCGCTGATCCACGGGCCGGACGGGGCCAAGCTTTCGAAGCGGCACGGGGCGCTCGGCGTCGACGCCTATCGCGAGATGGGCTACCTGCCCGAGGCGCTGAAGAACTACCTTCTGCGCCTCGGCTGGGCCCATGGCGACGACGAGGTGATCTCCGAAGCGCAGGCGGTCGAGTGGTTCGACCTGCCGGGGGTCGGACGATCGGCTGCGCGCTTCGACTTCAAGAAACTGGAGCATCTGAACGGCCATTATCTGCGCGAGGCCGAGGACGCGCGTTTGACCGAGGCGGTGATCGAGCGACTGAGCCGCGACATTCCGGTCGACGACGCCGGGCGCGCGCGCGTCGCAGCCGGCATGGCCGGGTTGAAGACGCGCGCGCACACGTTGGCGCAACTCGCCCAGGACGCCCGCTTCTATCTGGAGCGCCCGCAGTTCCCGCTCGACAATCCGAAGGCGGAGAAACTGCTGCAAGGCGGCGGCGCCGCCGTCGCGCGCGGCGCGGGCGAAGCGCTGGCCGAGCTGGAGGACTGGACCGAAGAGGCTCTGGAGGCGCAACTGCGCGCCTTTGCCGAGACGCACGGGCTCGGTTTCGGCAAGGTGGCGCAGCCGCTGCGCGCCGCGCTGACCGGCTCCAACGCCTCTCCGGGGCTTTTCGAGTTGATGGTGATTCTCGGAAAGACTGAGGTTTTGGCGCGGCTTCTGGAAACGCCGGAACATTAGCAACAACAGTAGATTATTCATCTATCTTAAAGCATTCGAATTCTTGGATTGTGCAGTGCGGAACGAACCGCTATTGTCCGCGCACGCTGCCGGCGTCGGGTCTTCCGCGCGCGGGGTTGGAGCCCGCGGAAGACCGGCGACGCCAACCGCCAGCGGGGCGCCGGCGACACGCCGGCGGGGCGAGCGGACCGCAGCATTCGGACCGGATAACCACGCGAACGAGAGGGGCCGAACCATGACCGACGCGCCGAAGAAGGTTCTGAAACTGAGCGACCCGGACAGCGGGGACAGTTGGGATCTTCCCGTGCTGGAAGGGACGACCGGCCCCGACGTCCTCGACATCCGCAAGCTCTACGCCGAGACGGGCTATTTCACTTACGACCCCGGCTTCACCTCGACCGCCTCTTGCGACAGCGAAATCACCTATATCGACGGCGACGAAGGCGTCCTGCTGCACCGCGGCTACTCGATCGAGGATCTGGCGGAGCATTGCGACTTCATGGAGGTCTGCTTCCTGCTGCTGCGCGGCCATCTGCCGAACGCGGAGGAGAAGGAGCAGTTCGAGACGACCATCACCTACCACACGATGGTCCACGAGCAGATGATCAACTTCTATCGGGGGTTCCGGCGCGACGCGCACCCGATGGCGATCATGGTCGGCGTGGTGGGCGCGCTCAGCGCCTTCTATCACGACTCCACCGACATCAACGATCCGGAGCAGCGCATGATCGCCTCGCACCGGATGATCGCCAAGATGCCGACGATCGCCTCGATGGCCTACAAGTACTCGGTCGGCCAGCCGTTCCAATATCCGCGCAACGATCTGAATTACGCCGAGAACTTCATGCAGATGACCTTCGGCGTGCCGTGCGAGCCCTATGAATGCTCGCCCGCCGTGGCGCGCGCCATGGACCGCATCTTCATCCTGCATGCGGACCATGAGCAGAACGCCTCGACCTCGACCGTGCGCATCGCCGGCTCGTCGGGCGCCAATCCGTTCGCCTGCATCGCGGCCGGCATTTCCTCGCTCTGGGGGCCGGCGCATGGCGGCGCGAACGAAGCCGTGCTCAACATGCTGAACGAGATCGGCGACAAGAAGAACATCCCCGAGTTTCTCGAGAAGGCGAAGGACAAGAACGATCCCTTCCGCCTGATGGGCTTCGGCCACCGGGTCTACAAGAACTACGATCCGCGCGCGAAGGTGCTGAAGAAGAGCGCCGACGAGGTGCTGAAGGAGTTGAACACGAACGACCCCTTGCTGGAACTGGCCCAGGAGTTGGAGCAGATCGCGCTCAACGACGACTATTTCGTCGAGCGCAAACTGTTCCCGAACGTCGACTTCTATTCGGGGATCATCCTGAAGGCGATCGGCTTCCCCACCAGCATGTTCACGGTGCTGTTCGCGCTGGCCCGCACGGTCGGCTGGGTCGCCCAGTGGAACGAGATGATCACCGACCCGTACCAGAAGATCGGCCGCCCACGTCAGCTCTACAAGGGCGCGACGAAGAAGGCCTTCACGCCGATCGAGACGCGCTGAACGCCGGCACAAATGGACGAGGCCGGCGGGCCGCCCATCGGGGCGGCCCGTTCGCGTTCTAGAGGAGCTCGAGCACCGCGTCGGCCGCCGCCAGGCTCGGCAGCCCCTGCGGCGGCCTCAGGCGCTCCAGCCAGGGCGCGAGATCGGCCGCCTGCGCGGCCCCTTCCGCCCCCATCAGCCGCCTCACATCGGCGGCCAGCACATCCGGCCGGCACCTGTCCTGCAACCGCTCCGGCGCGATCTCGCGCTCCGCCATGATGTTGCAAAGATGGACGTAGTCGACCGACACCATGCGGTTGATCGCCCAATAGGTGATCGGATTGAGGCGATAGGCCACCACGGTCGGGACCCGCGCCAGCGCAAGTTCCAGCGCCACGGTGCCGCTGGCGGCGAGCGCCGCGTTGCTGGCCGCCATGGCGTCGTACTTCTCCGCCGGGCCGGTCAGCACGGTCGTTGGCGCGGCCCATCCCGCGGTCGCCGCCGCGATCTCGTCCGCCAGATAGTCGACGCTCGGGATCGCGACCTGCAGGTCCGGGCGCTCGGCGGCGAGACGGGCGACCGTTTCGCCGAAGACGGGCAGAAGGCGGCGCGCCTCGCCGCGGCGGCTGCCCGGCAGGACGCAGAGCAGCGGCGCCTCCGCCGCCATCGCGCGCCGCGCCCTGAACGCCGCGCCGTCCCCCGCATCGGCGCCGGACTCCAGAACCGGATGCCCGACGAAGGGGGCGTCCAGCCCGACGGCCTCGAAATAGGGCGGCTCGAAGGGCAGCAGGCACAACAGGCGGTCGAACCGCGCCTTGAAGGCGTGCACCCGCTTCGGCTTCCACGCCCAGACCGTCGGCGCCACATAGTGGATCTTCGGCAACTCGCCGGGTCCAAGCCGGTCCTCCAGACGCTTTGAGAAGCCGGGAGAGTCGATCGTCACCAACGCGTCCGGGCGCAGCCGATCGACGGCGGCGGCCGTCTCGGCGATGCGGCGCTTCAGGCGCCGAGCGTGCGGCAGCACCTCGAGAAGCCCCATCACTGAGAGTTCCTGCATCGGGAACAGGCTCTCCAGGCCTTCCGCGCGCATCATCTGACCGCCGACGCCGGCGAAGCGCACCGCCCCGCCTGTGCGCGTCTTCAGCGCGGCCATCAGCCGCGCGCCGATGGCGTCGCCGGACGGCTCCCCGGCGGTCAGGAAGATCAAGGGTTCGTCGCGCGCCATGGCCGCCCCCTTTTCCTCGGCTCAGGCCTCGAGCGGAGGAATCGCGACCAGGAAGAGGCCGGCCGCATCGGCGATTTCGACCATCCGGGCGCGATCGACCAAGAGCGTGCGACCCGACTCCACCGCGACGCCCCGGAGGCCCGCATCCCGCGCCCGCTCGACCGTGCGCGGCCCCAAAGTCGGCCGGTCGGCCCGCATCTCCTGGCCCGGTTTGGCGCATTTGACGAGCACGCCGCCCGGGCCGTCTCGCTTCAATGCGGCGCAACGCTCGATCAAAGCGTCGGTGCCCTCGATCGCCTCGACGCCGAGGACGAGCCCCTCCTGGACGACGACGGCCTGGCCGACGTCGGCGGCCGCAAGCGCGCGCAGCACGTCGCGCGCGCGTTCGATATCGCCTTCCGCAATCGCGTCAGGGGCGCAACGTCCCAGAAGTCCGGGCTCCGGGGACAGATCGGTCAGCAGACTTTCGACGCCGACCACACGCCAACCGTACTCGGACTCCAGCACGCCGATAACGGCCCGCAGCAGCCCGTCGTCGCCCAGCGCGCGGGCCCCGATCCGGAGCAGCACCTTCAGCGCGAGGCCGTCCGGCCGCAAGGCGGCGAAGGAAGGACGCTTGACCGGACCGACCAGGACGAGATCCTGGACCCCCTCCTCTTGCGCGCGGCGCAGGTACTGTGCGGCGGCGCCCAGCCGGATCCAACAGTGCGGCACATCGTCGAACGCGCCGGGCGTCGCAGCGCCTTCTATCGCGAAGACGAAGACGGGGCGGCCCTCCTGCCGGCACCGGTCGACCACGCGTCGGGGGAGATCGCCGCCGCCGGCGACGACGCCGAGCTTGCGCAGGGACGATCGCTCGTGCGGAGTTCCCTCCGGCTCAATCGCCATCGTTCGCGGCGCGCGGCTGGACGACCCCGAGACCGGTGTCGGCGCGCATGAAGGCGATCAGTTGGTCGACGGCGGGCGCGTCGGAGTGCTGCGCGGCCACCGCATCGATCCGCTCGCCCAGGAGGCGCGCGTCCGCGTCGCCGAAGAGGGCCTTGTAGGCGGCGCGCAGCGCACGGATCTCGTCCTTGTCGAAGCCGCGGCGCTTCATGCCCACGATGTTGAGGCCGCACAACGCCGCGCGCTCCCCCATGACGGTTCCGAACGGAATCACGTCCTGCTCAACCCCGGACATGCCTCCGATCATCGCATGCGGCCCGATGCGCACGAATTGGCGAACGGCGGACAGGCCGCCGATGATGGCGAAGTCGCCGACGATGACATGGCCGGCGATCGTGGCGTTATTGGCCATGACGACGCCGTTCCCGACGCGGCAGTCATGCGCGACGTGAGCGCCCACCATGAACAGACAGCCGTCGCCGATTTGGGTCAGCATCCCGCCGCCTTCGGTGCCCGGGTTCATGGTGACGTGCTCTCGAATCTTGTTGTTGCGGCCGATCACCAGGTCCGACGGCTCGCCCTTGTACTTCAGGTCCTGCGGCGGCAGACCGATCGAGGCGAACGGGAAGATCTCGGTGCCCGCCCCGACCCGCGTGCGCCCCTCGACCACCACATGGGCGCGCAGGCGAACCCCTTGCTCCAAGGTCACGTCCGGCCCGATCACGCAATAGGGTCCGATGGCGACGTCGTCGGCGACCTCCGCCCTGGGGTCGACGACTGCAGTCGGGTGGATTTCGGGCATCAGCTGTCTCGGATCATCGCGGAGAAGGTCGCCTCGGCGACGAGCGTCTCGTCGACATGGGCCTCTCCGCGGAACTTCCAGACCATGCCGCGGTGATGGCGCCGCTCGACGCGAATGGTCATAAGATCGCCCGGCGTAACCGGGCGGCGGAACTTGGCTTCTTCGACGGACATGAAGTAGACGAGCTTGCCTTCGCCTTCCGGGCCCAGGCTCGTCACAACCATGACGCCCGCCGTCTGGGCCATGGACTCGATGATCAGAACGCCCGGCATGATCGGTTTGCGCGGGAAATGCCCCTGGAAGAACGGCTCGTTGATCGATACGCACTTCAGGCCGATCGCATGTTCGTAGGGCGCGACCTCCTGAATGCGATCCACCATGAGAAACGGAAACCGATGCGGAATCCGCTCCATGATCTTGAGCACGTCGATGTCTTCGACGAGGGCTTGGGGCTTCTGATCTTCCGGCATGTCTTCGATCAATCGTCCGTCTTGTCGTCGGGCTCGTGGTCGTCGTCTTCCGCTCGGCCTGTCGGTCCGGCGGGGCGTCGGGCAAGCCGGGCGAGCGCGGTGTTCTGTCGATGGAACTCGCGTAACGGAATCGCCGGAACGCCGCCGACCTTCGCTCCCGCAGGGATGTCACGGATTACGCCGCTGCGCGCGGCGAGTTGCGCGCCGCGCCCGATGCGAGTATGCGGGCCGATCCCGACCTGACCGGCGGCCACCACGAAATCCTCAAGAACGGCGCTGCCTGCGATCCCGGTCTGCGCGCACAGCACGCTCCCCCGACCGACGGTGACGTTGTGCCCGATCTGGACCAGATTATCAATCTTGGCGCCGTCGCCGACCACGGTGTCGCCGCCCATGCCCCGGTCGATCGTCGTGTTGGCGCCGATTTCGACGCCGTCACCGACCACCACGCGACCCAGCTGCGGGAGATCGATATGACCGCGCTGATCCATCGCGAATCCGAAACCGCGCGTGCCGATGCGCACGCCGGCCAAGATACGGCAGTCCGCGCCGATCAGACAGAAGGACAGCGTCACGTTCGGTCCGACGCGCGTACGCGGACCGACGCGCACGGCCCGGTCGACGACCGTATTGGCGCCGATCCAGCACCCCTCGCCGATTTCGGCGTCGGGTCCGATGACAACCCCGGCGTCAAGTCGCGCTCCATCCCCGATCCGGGCGCTCGGATCGATGGACGCCGCCGGGTGAACGCCCGGCTCGACCGCGGGCTCCGGGTAGAAGGCCTGCACGATAAGGGCGAAGCTTCGATAGGGCAGATCGCTCAGAAAGCGGACGGCCCCGTTCGGGGCGCGATGCGCGTGCTCGGGACGGAGCACGACGCCGCCGGCGGCGCTCTCCGTCAGCGCAGTCACGTACTTGGGATTGTCGAGGAAACTCACTGTGTCCGCGTCGGCTGAGGAGAGCGGACCGGTTTCCTTGAACACCCGGTCGCGCGCCTCCGGGGGATCGAGAACCGCCCCCACTGCATCGGCCAGCGCGCCGGCGGCGAACGGCCCGACGTTCCGGAAAAACCGCGGATCCGCCACCTGCGCCCCCTCGTCAGTTCCCTGCAGCGATGTCCGGCAAGGCGACGCTGTCGATCTTCTGATTCAGGCGGTCAAGCGCCTCGTCGCTGATCGATAAGTCGTCGTGCGCCATCACGACGGTGCGTTCCTGCGGCGAGTTGCTCAGAATCAGGTTCAACTCCCGCTCCCGCGCGATCTCCAGAACGACGTCCCGCAGCGCCTCGCGAATCTGCCCGCGCGCGGACGCATAGGCCCGGTCCATGGCCTGCTTGCGCTCCTGCGCCGTGCGCTGGAGTTCCGCGACCTTTTGGTCAAAGGCCCGCTTTTTCTCCTGGAAGGCTTCCGTCGACAGGATCGAGCGTTGTTGTTCCAGATCCCGGCCCTCGGTCTCCAGCGCGCCCTGCCGGTCGCGGAGCTCCTGCTGATAACCGGCCAGTAGGTCCTCGAACTGCTTCCGCAGGCTTTGCCAGGCGACCGATTCCCGTTCGACGCGGGACACGTCAATCACGGCGATCTTGGCCGCGGGCAGCTCCTGCGCGACAGCCGGAAGCGCGACCGGCGCGATTGCAAGCCCCAGAGTGAGCGCCGCCAGAAGGCGCTTCGTCAGCAGCTGCATCAGAACCTCGTTCCGAAGCTGAAGCGGAAGACTTCCGTCTTGTCAAAGTCCTCCTCCAACACGGCTTGGGCGAAGTCGGCCCGGACCGGGCCGAAGGGGCTGAGCCAATTGACGCCCGTGCCGACGGAGGCGCGCAATCCGCCGGTGTCTGCAACGTCAACGCCGGATTCGTCGACATCGGTCAGCGTTCCCACATCGCTGAACACCGCGCCGCTCAATCCGAACTCGTCAGGCAGGCCAAGCGGGAAGGTGAACTCCACCGTGCCGGCGGCGAACTGTTTGCCGCCGAGCGCATCGTCCGTTGCCGTATCGCGCGGGCCGGCTCCGGAGTCCTCGAAGCCGCGCAGGTTGTCGCCGCCCAAGAAGAAGCGGTCCTTGATCCGCGTGTCATCCTCGCCCCACCCCACCATGTGGCCGAGTTCGCCGCCGACCTGGAGGCGATACTCGTTGGTGATCGGGAAATAGTAGGCGCCGCGCAAGGTGGAGCGGAAATAGTTCACGGTTCCGCCGACGCCGGCCAAATCGTTCGAGAGGGCGACGAAGTAACCGTCCGTCGGATCGATTCGCGAGTTGCGCCGGTCGAAAGTCAGCGTCTGGCCAATAGACGAGACGTACTCGGTCCCCTCCTGCTGCCTTACGAAGAGGGACGCACTGTCGTCCACATTCTCAACCGACTCGCGGGCGAACCGATAGCGGAGCGACTGGCCCCAATCCTCATTGATCTCGTACCCGGTGCGCAGACCGAATCCGGTCTCCTTGCTGTCGAAGGAGGATTCGTCCTGGTTGTCGCGCAGCGTATGGAACAGATCGAAACCGCCGGAGAGCGGCTTGTCGAGAAAGTAGGGTTCGGTAAAGCTCAAATCGACGCTTTGGCGGGATTGGGCCAATGTCGTCGCGAGCCGCAAATCCTGCCCTTTCCCGAGCAGATTGCGTTCCCGCACGCTGAATTCCGCAAGCGCGCCGATCGACGTCGAGTAGCCCGCGCCGATGCTCAATTCGCCGGTGGACTGCTCCTCGACATCGACCTGAACCACGGTGCGGTCCTGTTCGGAGCCCGGCACGTTGTTGACCTCGACTTGACCGAAGAAGCCAAGATTGGAGATTCGCTGGCGCGACCGGCGAAGTTTGGACGCGTTGAAAGCGTCGCCTTCGACCAGCAGGAACTCACGCCGGATCACCTCGTCCTCGGTGCGGGTGTTGCCGCGGATCTCGATACGCTCGACGAAGGTGCGCGGGCCTTCCATCACTTCGAAACTGATGTTGATCTTCCGCCCGTCGCGGTCGCGGTCGACATTGGGGCGCACGTCGATGAAGGCGTAGCCCTGGTCGCCGACCAACTCCGTCAGGGCCAAGACCGTGTCGTCGACGGCGTTGGCGTCGTACCAGTCGCCGCTCTCAAGCTCGATCGACTCCTTCAAAGGCTCGGGATCGACGTCCGGGATGCGCGAGACGACGTCGAATGACCCGAACTCGTACCGCTCCCCCTCTTCGATCGTGAAGGTGATGAAGAAGTTCTCGCGATCCTCGCTCAACTCGGCCACCGCCGACACGACCCGGAAATCCGCGAACCCTTCGGCCAGATAGAAACGCCGCAGCAATTCGCGGTCGAACGTCAGACGGTCCGGATCGTAGACGTCGCTGCTGGAAAGAAAGCGATACCAGCGCGTTTCCCGCGTCTGAATCTCTTCCTTGAGCGCCGAATCGGAGAAATAGCGGTTGCCGATGAAACTGATCTTCTCGATGCCCGTCACCGGGCCTTCGTCGATTTCGAACACGAGGTCGACGCGGTTGTCGCGCTGCTGGATCACCTTCGGATCGACCGTCGCGGCGAACCGGCCGCTGCGCCGGTAGAGCTCCAGAACGCGCCGGACGTCGTTCTGAACCGCGGTGCGGGTGTAGACGAGCCGCGGCCGCAGCCGAACTTCGGACTGCAGCGTCTCGTCGTCGAGGCGCTGATTGCCCTCGAAGGCGATGCGGTTGATGATCGGGTTCTCGACCACGGTCACGACCAAGGTCCGCCCCTCGAGCGCCATGCTGACGTCGGCGAAATACTCGGTTGCGAACAACGCCTTGAGCGCCTCGTTGATCCGTGTGGGATCGATCGCGTCGCCCGGCTGAAGGCCGACGTAGCTGCGCACCGTGTCGGGTTCGATCCGTTGCGCGCCTTCGACGCGAACCGCGTCCAACGTGGGCTGGCCGGGGCGGGCGGTGGGCGCAGCGGTGGGGGCGCCAGGCGCTGCGCCTTCGGCGGGCGCCGGCTCTATGATGGTCGGCCCCGAAGACTGCGCAGCCCCCTCGCCCGAGCCAACGGCCAGCGCAATAGCGACGAGTCCGAACGCAAGCGCCCTGCGCGCCGCCGCAAACAGTTTATGCGGCGCACGGTGCGCCGCCGCCAGGAGACCCGTTCCCGCCGTCACCCCAAAACTCCACTCCGGTCGCGCGCGCCGTCCCACCGCCCCCTGCGCGCTCTTTCGAGCGACGTCGAGACCGTTCGACGGAGCGCGCAAGAAATGACGAGACTCCAAACGCTTACGACGACCCTAGATCGCCAGCCCCATCACATCGTTGATGGTGATAAGTATCATGAGCCCCAAGAGCAAGGCCAGCCCAATTCTAAAGGCGTATTCCTGGGTTCTCTCCCCCACGGGTTTCCCGCGCACGGCCTCGACGGCGTAAAAGGCCAGATGTCCGCCGTCCAGCATCGGAATCGGAAAGAGGTTCAGGAGGCCGAGATTGATCGACAGCACCGCCATGAAGCTGATCAGCGACACGACGCCGATCTGGGCCACGTCGTTGGACAATTGCACGATCTTCACCGGTCCGCCCATGTCGTCGATCGATCGTTGACCGAAGATGATCTCGCCCACGGCGGACAGGGTCAGGACGGTCAGACGCCCGGTCTCTTCCACGCCGCCCCAGGCGGCGGCTAGGGGGCCTTGCTTCTCAAACCGCGTCATCGGCGCGGTGACCCCCAGGATGTAGCGGGCCGCCTCGCCCGTCACCCCCTCTTGCGCCTGCGGGGCCGCGTTCAGGGTCAGGCGCTCGCCCGCCCGGTCGACGGTGAAGGTCAGGCGCTCGCCGCCGCTTCCGGCCACCGCCGCGCGCAGATCGTCAAAGCTGCCGATCGGCTGACCGTCGACCGCCAGGATTCTATCGCCAGGCTCGAACCCGGCGGCTTCCGCGGCCGAGCCTTCACGCACGGCGCCGACGCCCTGCGCCTCGAAATCTCCCGGGATCGGCTTGCCGTGGACCATGTAGAGCCCGGCGAGCACGACGATGGCGAACAGGAAATTCGCGGCCGGCCCCGCCGCGACGACGGCCGTGCGCTTGCCCAGCGGCTTGTGCGCGAAGGACACCGACCGTTCATCCGGCGTGAGCGGCCGCTCGCTCTCGCCCTCCAGGATCGTATCGCCTTCGCCGAACATCTTCACATAGCCGCCAAGCGGCACGAGGCTCAGCTTCCAGCGCGTTCCGGCCTTGTCCGTGAAGCCCCAGATCTCGCGCCCGAACCCGATAGAGAAGACGTCGACCCGGACGCCGGCCCAGCGCGCGACCAGATAATGCCCAAGCTCGTGAACGAAAACGAGCAGGCAGAAGACGATAATGGCGTTGAAATAGCCGATCGATCCGAAAAACGCGTCCATCACCCAATCCCAACCCTGTGATCCTAGGCCCCCTGGCGGAAGCCCGGCGGGGCGCCCCGCTTCCATATAGGGCCGGCCGCCGTGCGGTGCGAGAGCGATCCGAAGAAATGGGCGCGCGTCATCCCGTCGCCTCGATGCGGCGGATCGCCTGTTCGGCCTGCGCACGGGCCGCACGGTCGAGCGCCAGCACAGCCTCGATGCTGTCCGGCGTTGCCGGCTCGGTCGCGTCAAGCACGCGCTCGACGACGTCGGTGATCGCAAGGAAACCGATACGCTCCTCCAGGAACGCAGCCACGGCCGCCTCGTTGGCCGCGTTCAACACCGGCGGAGCCCAGGCCCCGGCGGCCAACGCTTCACGCGCCAAGCGGAGCGCCGGGAAGCGCGTCTCGTCCGGCGGCTCGAAATCCAACCGCGCCACTTCGACGAGATCCAACACCGGGCTCGCGGTCGCGATGCGCGCCGGCCAGGCGAGGGTGTGGGCGATCGGTATGCGCATATCCGGCGCGCCCAGTTGCGCCAGGAAAGAACCGTCGCGATAGGCCACCATGGAATGGATCACGGATTGCGGATGCACCAGCACCACGATCCGCTCCGCCGGCATGGCGAACAGGTAGTGGGCCTCGATCACCTCGAGCCCCTTGTTCATCATGGTCGCCGAATCGACCGAGATCTTGGCGCCCATGTCCCAGTTCGGGTGCGCGACCGCCTGCGCCGGCGTGACGGCGGCGAGGCTCGCCCGATCCGCGGTGCGAAACGGCCCGCCCGAGGCGGTCAGGATCAAGCGGTCGACGGCGGCGCGGTTATGCTCCTCGAAGACCTGGAAGATCGCGTTATGCTCCGAATCGACCGGCAGCAGGATCGCCTTCGACGCCGCGACTTCGTCCATCATCAGGCGCCCGGCGCTGACCAGGCATTCCTTATTCGCGAAGGCGACCATCGCGCCGCGTCGGACGGCGGCGAGCGTCGCGGGCAGCCCCGCGGCCCCCACGATGCCGGCCATCACCCAATCCGCCTCGCGCCGGGCCGCCTCGACGAGAGCCTCCGGCCCCGCGGCCGCCTCGCAGCCGCTTCCCGACAAAGCCTCCTTCAGCGCGTCGTAGCAGGACGGATCGGCCACCGCCGCAAAGCGCGCCTCGAAGCGCCGCGCAAGAGCCGCCAGCGCGGCAACGTTTCGATGCGCGGTCAGGGCCTCGATCCGAAACCTCTCGGGGGCCGCGGCGACGAGATCCATCGTGCTCCGGCCGACCGACCCGGTCGCGCCGAGCACGGTGATGCGCCGCGGGGCGTCGCCGGCGCCCGTGCGGGGCGCATGCCGTTCACTGTCCTGTCGGGCCGTCATGCGCGCAGCCTCTTCCCTTTCCATCCCATCTCGCCTCAGAACGGCGCCGCCGGCATGTTCCAGCCCAACGCCGGTCCGCCCGCCTGATGGTAAAGCCAAAGCGCCGGCGCCGCCGCAAGATACCCGTCCAGCCGATCGAGGACCCCGCCGTGACCGGGAATGAGCCGGCCGGAATCCTTCACCTCAGCCCGCCGCTTTGACCAGGATTCGGCCAGGTCCCCGATCTGCGAGACCACCCCGAGACAGGCCGCGGAGGCCGCCGGGATCAGCAGCGACCCCGCGCCCGCCGCCATTCCCGCGAAAGCGGTCGCCGCCGCCGCAGACCCCGCGCCGCCCAGCAGCCCGGCCCAGGTCTTGTTGGGGCTGATGCGGGGGGCGAGCTTCGGACCGCCGATGCCGCGGCCGAAAGCATAGGCCCCCACATCCGTCGCCGTCACGATCAGCGCCAGCCAAACCAGCCGCTCCAGCCCGGACGGGTCCGCGCGCATCGACTGGGCCGCCGCACCGGCGGCGAGGATCACGGCCGAGCCGATCAAACCCGCGGCGAGCCGCCCCGCGGCCGGAAAGCGCCGGACGATGCGCCGCCACTCCCACAGCATGGCGAGAACGGCGGCCAGGATCAGAAGGTCGAACGCCCAACCGCCCCGCCAAATCGCAGCCGCCGCAATCGGCAGGATGACCGCGGCCGAGACGGTGCGGAGCCCCAGTTCCCCCACGCCGTCAGCGGCCGCCCGCGACCGACCCGAAGCGCCGGTCGCGCTGCGCGTACTCCGCCAGCGCGCCGCCGAGATCGTCGGCGTCGAAGTCCGGCCAATACTTGTCGGTGAAGACCATCTCGCTGTAGGCGCATTGCCACAGGAGAAAGTTCGAGATCCGCTGTTCGCCGCTGGTGCGGATCAGCAGGTCCGGATCGGGCAGCCCCGCCGTCCAGAGGTAGTTCTCAAACAGGTTCGCATCGACCGCCTCGGGTCGGATCAGCCCGCGCCGAACGCTCTCCGCGATGTTCCGGGCGGCGCGCGCAATGTCCTGACGCCCGCCGTAATTCAGCGCCAGCACCAGCGTGGTGCCGTCGTTCCCTTCCGTCATGCGCTCGGAATCGTCGAGCAGCGCGACGATGTCCGGCGCGAGCCCCTCGCGATCGCCGATCATTCGGAAGCGGACGTTTCGGCCGTGCAGATCGGCGATCTCCGAACGCAGATAGCGCCGCAGCAGACGCATCAGCTCCTCGACCTCGGCGGCCGGACGGCGCCAGTTCTCGCTGGAGAAGCTGAACAGCGTCAGGATCTCAACGCCGAAGTCGCCGGCCGCACGGACGGTGCGCCGCACCGCCTCGACGCCTTGCCGGTGCCCCGCGACGCGCGGCAAGCCGCGCTCGCGCGCCCACCGACCGTTGCCGTCCATGATGATCGCGACGTGTCGGGGAGCGGCGCGCTGCGCGCCGTCGTGCAACATCTGTTTGTCGGACATCTGTCCCCCGAACCTGCGCTCGTGCGTCAATCGACCGCCGCTGGGCGTCCTGCAGCCGCTAGACCTGCAGGATTTCCTCTTCCTTCTCCGCCAGGATCCCGTCGACCTCCGCGACCGTCCGATCGGTCAGCTTCTGGATCTCGTCCGCCAGGCGTCGCGCCTCGTCCTGACCGAGGTCGCCGTCCTTCTCCTGCTTTTTCGCCGCGTCCATGCCGTCGCGGCGCACATTGCGAACCGCGACACGCGCCTGTTCCGCATATTTGTGCGCCACCTTGATCAGGTCGCGACGGCGCTCCTCGTTCAACTCGGGGATCGGGACGCGGATCACATTGCCTTCGGTCTGCGGATTGAGGCCGAGCTCCGACTCGCGAATCGCCTTCTCCGTGGCCTTGATGTTGTTCTGGTCCCAGACCGTGACGGTCAACATGCGCGGCTCGGGCACGCTGACGGCGGCGACCTGATTCAGCGGCATCTCCGCCCCGTAGGCGACGACCCGCACCGGATCCAGCAGCGACGGCGACGCCCGGCCCGTGCGCAGCCCAGCGAGCTCCTTGCGCAGCGCCTCAGTCGCACCGTGCATCCGACGTTCGAGATCCTTAAGGTCGCTCGACATGGTCCGCTCATCCTTCCAACCGCCCGGCGCGCGACGCGCCCGACCATCGAGTTACAGATCGACGCCGGGCCGCCTCCCCCAAACGACCGACGCGGCGTTATATCACAAACGCCGCGCCGGAAAAGCCGGGCCGACGCGAAGCCGCCGACCGGGTATAGGTCTAGGCCGGACGGTTCCTCAGCCCTTCATCGCCGCGGCCACTTCGGCGGCGAAATCGTCTTCCTTCTTCTCGATTCCTTCGCCGAGGCGATAACAGGCGAACGCCTTGAGCGTGACCGGCGCGCCGAGCTCCTTCGCCGCCTGCTCGATCACCTTGGACACCTTGCTTTCGCCGTCGATCATGTAGACCTGCTCGGTCAGCACGACCTCCTCGTAATATTTGCGGATGCGGCCCTCCACCATCTTCTCGATGATGTTGTCCGGCTTGCCCGACGCGCGGGCCTGTTCCGTCAGCACGTCGCGCTCGCGGTCCAGCGAGGCCGGGTCGACGTCGTCCACGCCCAGGAACTCGGGCTTTGCGGCGGCGATGTGCATCGCGATGTTGCGGCCGAGCGTCGCCAACGCCTCCGCGTCGCCGGACGACTCCAGCGCCACCAGCACGCCGATCTTGCCGAGCCCGGGCTTCAGCGCGCTATGCACGTAGGACGCGACCACGCCCTGCGGGACCTGCAAGGTCAGGGTGCGGCGGAAGCTCATATTCTCGCCGATCGTGGCGATCTTGTTGGTCAGCTCCTCCTCGACGGTGCGCTCGGTTCCCGGATAGGGCGCCTTCAGGATGGCGTCCGCATCGCCGCCTTTCTCGAGCGCGATGCCGGCCACCGTCTCGACGAACTCCTGGAAGTTCTCGTTGCGCGAGACGAAGTCGGTCTCGGCGTTGATCTCGACCAGCGCGCCGGTCGCGCCGGCGGTCGCGACGCCGACCAGCCCTTCGGCGGCGGTGCGGCCCGACTTCTTGGCGGCCTGCGAGAGGCCTTTCTTGCGCAGCCAGTCGACCGCGGCCTCCAAATCGCCGTCGGTCTCGTTCAACGCCTTCTTGCAGTCCATCATGCCCGCGCCGGTCTTGTCGCGAAGCTGTTTGACGAGAGATGCGGTGATCTCGGCCATGAGAGCCTTCTCCATTCGATGCTGTCGCGCGGCGCAGCCGAGGCGCCTTCGCCCCGACCCGCGCGGTTTTCGTCAGTGCGGCTTACCAGTGAATGACGGCGCGGCGATGACAGCCGCCGCGCCGCCCACCCCTCAGGCGCCGCCAGCCGCGTTCTTTTCCGCCCCGTCGGCAGGCGCCTCGGCAGGCGCCTCGGCGGGCGCGTCGGCAGGCGCGCTCCCCTCATCGGTCAGCGCGGCCTCAGGCGCCGGCGCAGCCTCCGCGGCGGCGCCTTCGACGGCGACTTCAGCCGCGGCCGCGATCTCGGCCGACGCGTCGGCCTCGGCCAGCGCGGCTTCCGGGGTCGGCTCCGCGGCGGCGCCGACGTCGACGCCGGCGGCGCCCATCGACTGCTGCAGGCCGTCCAGCACGGCGCCCGCGATCAGGTCGCAATAGAGATTGATGGCGCGCATCGCGTCGTCATTGCCCGGGATGGGGTAGTCGACGCCGTCCGGATCGCTGTTCGAATCGACCACGGCGCAGACCGGGATGCCGAGCTTCTTGGCTTCCTGGATGGCGATCGATTCCTTGTTGGTGTCGACGATGAACAGGATGTCGGGAACCGCGCCCATCTCCTTGATGCCGCCCAGCGCGCGCTCCAGCTTGTCGCGCTCGCGGTCGAGATTGAGGCGCTCCTTCTTGGTCAGGCCCGTCTCGTCCTTGCCCAGCAGCTCCTCGAGCTCCTTCAGGCGCTTGATCGAATGCGAGATGGTGCGCCAGTTCGTCAGCATGCCGCCGAGCCAGCGGTGATTGACGAAATACTGGCCGGACTTGATCGCGTTCTCTCGGATGATCGGCTGCGCCTGGCGCTTGGTGCCGACGAAGAGCACGCGCCCGCCGGCCGCCGCGATGTCGCGCACGGCCTCCAGCGCCCGGGTCAGCATCGGGACCGTCTGCTCCAGGTCGATGATGTGCACGCCGTTGCGCTCGCCGAAGATGAAGGGCTTCATCTTCGGGTTCCAACGCCGGGTGGTGTGGCCGAAATGGACGCCGGCTTCCAAGAGCTGGCGCATGGTGAACGTGGGGGTGGCCATCGAAATGGCTCCTTTCTTCTCCGGTTAGACCTCCACGGGGGGCAAGAGTGACCGGGCGTGTCCCGGCACCGGATGGAGCGCGCGCCCTATGACGGCGCGGCCCCGCACACCCCGTGTGCGTGATGGCGCGGGATATACAGCCGGGTTTCAGTCTTTGCAAGAGGCGCGGGCGCGCCCCGGATCACAGATCCTGCACGTCGACGACGCCGGGGATCGACTTCACGGCCTGCCGGAAGGCGGCGTTGATGGCGTAGGTGCGGGCCAGCGTCAGGCCGATCTCGCCCTCCTCGCGGTCGACCAGCTCGATCTCCACCCGGCCGCGGCCCGGCTTGCCGTGGCCTTCGAAGACCTTGGTCAGCGGCGCGAGCGGGCTGTCGTCGCGCAGCCGGATCAGCATGCCGTCGGCGGCCTGGGCCGCCTCCTCCTCCAGCGGGCGGCAGGCGGTGGCGGTCAGGCGGAACTCGGCCTCCGCCCCCTCGCCCCGCTTCTGGACGTCGACGGTCATCAGAAGCGGCTCGCCGCTCTCCAGCATCTCGCGCGCGCCGGACAGCACTTCCTGGAACAGCGTCACCTCGAAGGCGCCCGACGCGTCCGACATCTGCACGAAGGCCATCTTGGAGCCGCGCGAGGTGGTCATCATCCGCTTGCCGCCGACGATGCCGGCGAGCTTCACCGCCTTGGAGGTGCGCACGCGGCCTGACAGCACGTCCGCGTACTGTACGACTCCCAGACGCCGGCAGGCGTTCGCGTACGCCGCCAGCGGATGGGAGGAGAGGTAGAAGCCGATCGCCTCGAACTCATTCTGCAGCCGCTCCGTCGGCGGCCAGTCCGGCCGGTCGGGCAGGCTCGGCCGGTTGAGCGCGTCCGGCGCGTCGCCGAACAGGCTGACCTGGTCGCTGTTGCGGTCGGACTGCGCGGCCTGGCCGTGGCGCACCACGCTTTCCAGCCCGTCGAACAGCCGGCGGCGGTTGGCCTCCAGGCTGTCGAAGGCGCCGGCCTTCACCAGATTCTCCATCAGGCGCTTGTTGAGCGTCCGCGCGTCGACGCGCTCCGCGAAATCGAACGGGTCCGCATACGCGCCGTTCGCCGAGCGCTCCTCGACCACCGTCTGCATGGCGCCGCTGCCGACATTCTTGAGCGCGGCGAGCGCGTAGCGCACCTTGCGCGTCCCGTCCGCGCCCTTCTCGACCGAGAAGATCACGTCGGAGCGGTTGACGTCCGGCGGCAGCAGCTCGATCTCCAGCCGATCCATCTCGGCGCGGAAGACGTTGAGCTTGTCGGTGTTGTGCATGTCGAGCGTCATGGAGGCGGCCATGAACTCGACCGGGTAGTTCGCCTTCAGCCAGGCCGTGTGATAGGCGACCAGCGCATAGGCGGCCGCGTGGCTCTTGTTGAAGCCGTAGCCGGCGAAGGCGGCGATGGTGTCGAAGATCTCGTTCGCCTTGGCGGCCGGAACCTGGGAGTGCTGTTCGGCGCCGTCGACGAAGATGGCGCGCTGGGTGTCCATCTCCGCCTTGATCTTCTTGCCCATGGCCCGGCGCAGGAGGTCGGCGCCGCCGAGCGTGAAGCCCGCCAGCTCCTGCGCCATCTGCATCACCTGCTCCTGATAGATCGGGATGCCGAAGGTCTCCTCGAGGCAGGCCTCGAGCTTGGGATGCGGATAGACCGGCCGCTCCTCGCCGTGCTTGCGCTTGATGTAGGTCGGGATGTTCTCCATCGGACCCGGTCGGTAGAGCGCGACGACGGCGATCAGATCCTCGAAGCGGTCGGGCTTCATGGTCTTCAAGACGTCGCGCATGCCGGACGATTCCAACTGGAAGACGCCCACCGTCTGGCCCTTGCACAGCATCTCGAAGCTGCGCCGGTCGTCGAGCGGGATCTGGGCGACGTCGAGCGGCTCGTCGCGATCCTCGCGCCGGTCGATCAACTCCTTCGCGCGCGCGATGACGGTCAGCGTCTTCAGGCCCAGGAAGTCGAATTTGACCAGCCCCGCCTGCTCGACCCACTTCATGTTGAACTGGGTCACCGGCATGTCGGAGCGCGGATCGCGATAGAGCGCCACCAGCTCGTCCAGCGGCCGGTCGCCGATCACCACGCCGGCGGCGTGGGTCGAGGCGTGGCGATAGAGCCCCTCCAGCTTGCGCGCGATGGAGACGAGGCGCTCGACCGCCGGCTCGTTTTCGATCTCCGCCTGGAGGAGCGGCTCCCCGTCGATCGCCTGATCGAGGGTCACCGGATTGGCCGGATTGTTCGGCACCATCTTGCAGATGCGGTCGACCTGGCCGTAGGGCATCTGCAGCACCCGGCCGACGTCGCGCAGCACCGCGCGCGCCTGCAGCTTCCCGAAGGTGATGATCTGGGCCACCCGGTCGCGGCCGTATTCGCGCTGGACGTAGCGGATCACCTCGTCCCGCCGATCCTGGCAGAAGTCGATGTCGAAGTCCGGCATGCTGACGCGCTCGGGGTTCAGGAACCGCTCGAACAGCAGCCCGAAGCGCAAGGGGTCCAGATCCGTGATGGTGAGCGCCCAGGCGACGACCGAGCCCGCGCCCGAGCCGCGGCCCGGCCCGACCGGGATGTCCTGCGCCTTCGACCATTGGATGAAGTCCGCGACGATCAAGAAATAGCCGGGGAAGCCCATCTGCTCGATGACGTCCAGCTCGTAGTCGAGGCGTTTGCGGTAGGGCTCGGCGGCCTCCTCGCGCGCGGCCTCGTCCATCGCCTCGGTCCAGACCTGCGTCTCCAGGCGGTGCTGCAGACCTTCGACGGCGAGGTCGCGCAGCGCCTGCTCCTCCGAGCGGCCGTCCAGCTTGGTGTAGACCGGCAGCAACGGCTTGATCTTCTCCGGCGCGGTCGCGCAGCGCCTGGCGACGACGAGCGTGTTGTCGACCGCCTCCGGCAAGTCGGCGAAGAGCGCCCGCATCTCCTGCGGGCTCTTGAAGTAATGCTCCGCCGTCAGCCGGCGCCGGTCGCTCTCGGAGAGATAGGCCCCTTCCGCGATGCAGATCAGCGCGTCGTGCGCCTCATGCATGTCGCGGGTCGGGAAATAGCAGTCATTGGTCGCGATCAGCGGGACGTCGAGCCGGTAGGCGAGGTCGATGAAGGCCGCCTCGGTCTTGTCCTCCTCGACCAGCCCGTGGCGCATGATCTCGACATAGAGCCGATCGCCGAATGCCGCCTTCAGCCGCTCCGTCAGCGCCTCGGCGGCCTGGCTCTGGCCCTCCAGCAGCATCCGCCCGACCGGCCCCTGTGGGCCACCGGTGAAGGCGATCAGGCCGGCGTTCAGCGCCTCCAGATCGTCGAGGCCGACTTGCGCGTCCTCGCCCGCCTCGGTCTCCAGATAGGCGCGGGACAGGAGCTTCATCAGATTGGCGTAGCCGCTCTCGTCCTTGGCCAGCAGGACGATCGGGTCGGGCGGCGGCGCAACGCCCATCTTATTGGGCGCCCGATCCTCGCGCCGCAGCGCGATCTGCGCGCCGACGATGGGCTGCAGCCCGGCCCCGGCCGCCGTCGTCGCGAACTCGAGCGCGCCGAAGAGGTTGCCCGTATCGGTGACCGCGACCGCCGGCATGTCCATCCCGGCGGCCAGTTTCACCAGATCCTTGATGCGGATCGCCCCCTCCGCCAGCGAATAGGCGGAATGGACGCGAAGATGGACGAATTCGGCGTGCGGCATGCCCGCATGATAAGCGAGTCGCCGCCCGCGTCACGGGGGCGAACGGGGCGCCGGTGCGATTTCCTGGGGATAAGTCCGGATGCATCGCCGTCCTCCCCTCGCTCAAGGGGCGATTGATCTCGGTCAATCGGCGAAGCCGCCGCCGGGCGCAGAATGGTCGGGTGAGCAGCGACGGCTCGGGGAAGACCCGCTTGGGGGAAGCGCCGGTCGGGGTCGTCGCGTGACGAGGGGGAAACGCCATCATGTCCGATCCGCAACGCGCCGCCGGCGCGGACGACGCTTTGTCGCCCGAGGCCGCGCCCGAGGCCGAGCCCAAGGCCGAGCCCGCGGCGACGCCGAAAGCGCGGGCCCGCCGCGCCGCGCCGAAGCCCGCTGCGCCGCCCCCGCCTGAGGACGCGGCCGCCGCAACCCCGTCCGAGCCGCCATCCGATCAGACTGGGGACGCGCCCGCCGAGCCCGAGTCCGCCGAGCCCGAGTCCGCCGAGCCCGCCCACGACGCCGGCGCGGCGTTGCACCACCTGGCGCAGCTGCGCCGCGATCCCGAGGCCGTGCGCCGCGCCTTCGAGACCGGCGAGTACCCCTACGCCCGCAAGATCAAGCGCCCGGTCTACGAGAAGCAGAAGGCGGCGCTTCAGGTCGAGCTGCTGAAGGTCCAGAAATGGGTGCGCGAGACCGGCCAGCGCGTCGTCATCCTGTTCGAAGGGCGCGACGCCGCCGGCAAGGGCGGGACCATCAAGCGCTTCATGGAGCATCTCAACCCCCGCGGCGCGCGCGTGGTCGCGCTGGAGAAGCCGACGGAGGAGGAGCAGGGCCAGTGGTACTATCAGCGCTATGTCCGCCATCTGCCCACCCAGGGCGAGATCGTGATGTTCGACCGCTCCTGGTACAACCGCGCCGGCGTCGAGCGCGTGATGGGCTTCTGCAGCGCCAACCAGTATCTGGAGTTCATGCGCCAGACCCCGGATTTCGAGCGCATGCTGGTGCGCGACGGCGTCTGGCTCTTCAAATACTGGTTCTCGGTGACGCAGGAGGAGCAGCGCCGCCGCTTCATGGCGCGCCGCCACGATCCGCTGAAGCAATGGAAGCTCTCGCCGATCGACCTCGCCTCGCTGGAGAAATGGGGCGACTACACCGAGGCGAAGGAGGCGATGTTCTTCTACACCGACACCGCCGACGCGCCCTGGACGATCGTGAAGTCCGACGACAAGAAGCGCGCGCGCCTCAACTGCATGCGCCACTTCCTCGCCACTCTCCCCTATCCGGAGAAGGACGCCAAGATCGTGCGCGGCCCCGACCCGCTGATCGTCGGCGCCGGAAGCCACGTCGTCGGCGCCAGCGACCACATCCTCGGCGCGTCGCTGCACCCGGACCAGCGCCGGGCGTGAGGCGGCGCACGGCCCACGCCACCGCCCTTCGAGACGGCGCGCCAGAACAGCGCGCTGTACCGTCCCGTCCCGTCCCCGGCCCGTCCCCGGTCCGTCCCCGGCCCGTCGTCGTCCCGGACGGCCGACAGGCCGATCCGGGATCCAGGTGCAGCCGGCGCCGACGGCGGGAACCGCCCATGGATCCCGGCTCTCCGCTATCGCTCCGGCCGGGATGCCGGGAAAACCGCTCCACAGGCCTTGGACCCTCGTCCTGAGGAGCCGCCGGCAGGCGGCGTCTCGAAGGGCGCGCCGCGCGGGGGCGACATCCCCTCACCCCGGCCCTCTCCCCGGGGGAGAGGGAGAAAAGGGGCGTCAGTCCGTCATCGCGCGGATATGCCCGTCCTCGAAGGTGAGCACGCGGTCCATGCGTTGGGCGAGGGCGAGGTTGTGGGTGGCGATCAGGGCGGCCATGCCTTCCTCGCGGACCAGTTGGACGAGCAGGTCGAAGACCGTCTCGCTGGTGGCGGGGTCGAGATTGCCGGTGGGCTCGTCCGCGAGCAGGAGCGCCGGGCGGTTGACGACGGCGCGCGCGATGGCGACGCGCTGTTGTTCGCCGCCGGAGAGCCGCGCCGGGCGGTGGCTGGCGCGCGCGGTGAGGCCGACGCGGTCCAATAGCGCCGCGGCGGCGCGCTTGGCCTCGCCCTTGGTGCGGCCCGCGATCATCTGCGGCAGCACCACATTCTCCAGCGCGGAGAATTCGGGCAGCAGATGGTGGAACTGATAGACGAAGCCGATGCGGCTGCGGCGCAGCAGCGTGCGCGGCCGGTCGGCGAGCGCGGTGCAGCCCCGCCCCTCCAGCAGCACGTCGCCGCCGTCCGGCCGCTCCAGCAGCCCCGCGACATGGAGCAGCGTCGACTTGCCGGCGCCCGACGGCGCGACGAGGCCGACCAGCTCGCCGCGCCCGACGCTGAGCGAGGCGCCGTTGAGGACGGTGAGGCCGCCGGCCGCCGTCTTGTAGGTGCGCGCGACCGCCTGCAGTTCCAGGACGGTCGGATGATCGCCGCCGTCAGCGGCGGCCCCCTCACTCATAGCGCAGCACCTCCACCGGATCGAGCCGCGCCGCCCGCCAGGCGGGGTAGATCGAGGCGAGCAGGCTGAGCGTGAGCGCCATGACGACGACGGCGACGACCTCCCCCGTCTCCACCCGGGCGGGCAGTTGGGAGAGGAAATAGATCTCGGCCGCGAACAGCTCCGCGCCGGAGAGCCCTTCGATCCACTGCCGGATGGTCTCGATATTGAGCGCGAAGGCGATGCCGAGGATCGCGCCGAGGCCCGTGCCGATCACGCCGACCGAGCTTCCGGTGATGAAGAAGATGCGCAGGATGGTCGCGCGGCTCGCCCCCATGGTGCGCAGGATGGCGATGCCGCGGCCCTTGTCCTTGACCAGCATGATCTGGCTGGAGATCACGTTGAAGGCGGCGACCAGGATGATCAGCGTCAGGATCAGGAACATGACGTTGCGCTCGACCTGCAGCGCGTTGAAGAAGCTGGCGTTGACCTGCTGCCAGCTCAGCACGCGCACCTCGCGGCCCAGCTCGCGCTGGATCTCGAAGGCGGTGACGCCCGCGCGCTCCGCGTCGTCGAGCATCAGCTCGATCTGGCTCGCCGCGCCTTCGCGGTTGAAATAGCGCTGCGCGAGCGCGAGCGGCATGTAGACGTAGCTGTTGTCGTATTCGTACATGCCGACATTGAAGATGGCGGCGACCCCGAACGCCTTGAGGCGCGGGATCGTCCCGAAGGCGGTGACCGAGCCCTTGGGCGCGATCAGCGTCACCTGGTCGCCGACGCCGACGCCCAGCCGGTTGGCCATGCGCACGCCGATGATGACGCCCTGGCCGGCGTCGAACCCGTCGAGCCCGCCCTGGATGATCGCCTCGCGCAGGATGTCGCGCGCCGCGAAGTCGGCGCCCCGCACGCCGCGCACCAGCGCCCCGCCGGCGGCGTCGCCGCGGCCGGTCGCCATCACCTGCCCTTCGACCAGCGGGGTCGCCTGCAGCACGCCCGGCCGCGCGGTCAGCCGCTCGGCCAGGGGCCCGTAGTCCTCCAGCGCGCCGTCATAGGCGGAGATCGTGATGTGGCCGTTGAGGCCGATCACCCGGTCCAGGAGCTCGTGCCGGAAGCCGTTCATCACCGCCATCACGATGATCAGCGTCGCCACCCCCAGCATGATGCCGAGCAGCGAGAACCAGGCGACGACGGAGATGAAGCCTTCCTGTCGCTTGGCGCGCAGATAGCGGAAGGCGACGAAGCGTTCGAAGGAACCGAACATGGGCGGGATCGACGCTCCCTTCAGGGCGGTGGACACGGCCGCGCGGACTGTAGGCAAGCCGGCGCGGCCCCGCAAGAAAAGCCGGGGCTAGCGCTCGTCCGCGCGCAAGCGTTCGGCGCAGGCTTTGGCGAGGGCGGCGGCCTGCGGGTCGCTCAAGGTCTCGCCGTCCAAGGTCGTCTCCCCGGTTTCGGGATCGAAGACGACGCGGCCGAAATCGACCGTCGCATTCTCGAACCACGCCGCCAGTCTGGGATTGCCGGCGAACAGGATGGGGTTCAGCAACAGGTCGAAGGCGACCTCGGTCTCCAGCAGCCGGTCGGCCAGATCGGTCGAGCCCGGCAGGTCCGCCGGCGCGACCGCGCGGCCGCGCACGTCGACGCCCGGGCGGTAGGCGACGTCCGGCGCCGGCCGATGCGCCAGCAACCGCCGACAGTCGGCCTCGGTGATGCGAACCCGCACCGCCTGCGGCTTCAGGCGCGCGCGCGGCGGCTCGGCCGCGGTTCCCTCGTTGGTGAAAGGATTGGGCGCGGGCGCAGGGGGGGCCGCCGCAGCCGGCCGCGCGACGACGGTCAGCAGCGAGAGGATCGTGATAAGCACCGCGGCGCGCTTCATGCCGCGCAGTCTAGCAAAGGGCGCGCCAGCGGCCGATCGCTCAGGCCGCCGCTGCGAACTTCCAGGCGCCGGCGCGGAAGCGGGCGATCTGGGCCGGGCTGCGCAGCACATGCACCGCCTTGCCCTGATCGCGCGCGGTCTCCACCAACAGCGCCAGCCGTTCGCGGTGCTCGCGGTGTATCTCCCAGATCATGCGATAGAAGGGCGCCACGGCGGTTGCGAGCGAGCACCCGGGCGGGGCGTCCGCATCCCGCCCCACCATGGCCTTCGCCAAGCGCTTGGTGGCCCACCAGTAGTGCAGCGCGATCGGCAGATCGATCCACAGGATGGCGTCCGCGGCCGTGAAGCGCTCCTCGATCGCGCCCCAGGCGCCGAAGCCGTCGATGACCCAGGCCGGCTCCTCCAGCCAGGCGCGGTGCCGCGCCTGGAAATCCTCGCGGTAGCGCCATCCGGGGGCCCAGAGGATCTGGTCGACCGCGCGATAGGGCGCGTCGATGTCGGCGGCGATGCGCTTCGACAGGGTCGACTTGCCGCCGCCTGCATTGCCGATCACCGCCACACGCCGCATCGTCGCTTGCGCCTTTCATAACCGGTTGGAATGCGTCGTGCGGGCGGACGGACCGAGCGATCCGTCCGCCCTCACGTCGACGCCGCCGTCTCATCCTAGCGGGATTCGGCGGCGCACGAACCGGGCCGTCAGCCGGGCAGCTTGCCCTGCACGCCCTCGACGTACCAATCCATGCCCAGCAGCAACTCGTCGGAGGCGCGCTCGCCCTCCGCGATGCGCACCGTCCCGGACTGGTCGCGCACCGGCCCGTCGAACGGATGGCGCGCGCCGGACTTGATGTCGGCGACCGCCTGCTCGGCGTCGGCGATCGCCTCGGCCGGCAGATTGGAATTGAACGGGGCCATCTTCACCATGCCGCTGGCCAACCCGCCCCAGGTGTCGGTCGAGGTCCAGGAGCCGTCCAGCACCTGGCCGACGCGCTCGACATAGTAAGGAGCCCAGTCGTTGACCACCGCGGTCATATGCGCGCTGGGGCCGAAGCGCGTCATGTCGGAGGCTTGGCCGACGGCCTTGATCCCGCGCTCCTCGGCGACCTGCATGGGAGCCGGCGAATCGGTGTGCTGCAGCAGCACGTCGGCGCCCTGGTCGACGAGCGCCTTGGCGGCGTCCGCCTCCTTGCCCGGATCGTACCAGCTGTTGACCCAGACCACCCGCACCTCCAGGTCGGGGTTGATGCGGCGCGCGGCCAGCGTGAAGGCGCCGATGCCGCGCACCACCTCCGGGATCGGGAAGGAAGCGATGTAGCCGACGACCCCGGTTTCGCTGACATGACCGGCCAGCGTGCCGCTGATCGTGCGCCCTTCGTAGAAGCGGGCCGCGTAGGTGGCGAGGTTGTCGGCGCGCTTGTAGCCGGTCGCATGCTCGAACATCACGTCCGAATGCCGCTGGGCGACCTTCAGCGTCGGGTTCATGAAACCGAAGGAGGTGGTGAAGATCAGCTTGTGGCCGGAGGCGGCGAGCTGGTTGACCACCCGCTCCGCGTCGGCGCCTTCGGAGACCTTCTCGACGAAGCTGGTTTCGACGCGATCGCCGAACTCGGCCTCGACGGCGAGACGGCCCTCATTGTGCTGATAGCTCCAGCCGTGGTCCCCGATCGGGCCGACATAGACGAAACCGACCTTCAGCGGATCGGCGGCGCGGGCCGGGCCGCCAAAGGACAGGACCGCCGGCGCAGCCGCCGCGGCGAGCGCGCCCTGGGTGAAACGACGACGCGTGATGCGCATATCTCGAAGCTCCTCTTCCATGATGTCGCCGAGCGTTGTCGGCCGTTCTTGCTTTTCCAGCCCGCGGATCCGCTTGTCGCTTGCGCGGCCAAGATAATGCGTCACCCGCCCGGATGGAACACCTTGCCGATCGAGGCCGGCGCATTGAGCCGGATGCGCGCCGCGTCCCGGCTGATCAGCACCAGCACCAGAATGGTCGCCAGATAGGGCAGCATGGACATGAACTGGCTGGGCAGCGCGACTCCGGCGGATTGCGCGTGAAGCTGCGCGATCGTCACGCCGCCGAAGAGATAGGCTCCCAGCAGCACCCGACCCGGCCGCCAGGTCGCGAAGACGACCAGCGCCAACGCGATCCAGCCGCGCCCGGCCGTCATGTTCTCCGCCCAAAGGGGCGTATAGGCGAGCGACAGATAGGCCCCGCCGATCCCCGCCATGGCGCCGCCGAACAGCACGGCGAGCCAGCGCACCCGCAGCACCGAATGGCCGAGCCGGTGGGCGGCGGCCGGATTCTCCCCCACCGCCTTCAGGATCAGCCCCGCCCGGGTGCGGGTCAGGAACCAGGCGACGGCGGCGACCGCGACGAAGGACAGATAGACCAGCGCATCCTGTCCGAAGATCAGCGGCCCGATCAGCGGCAGGTCGCTCAGCCCCGGGATCGCCAGATGCGGCAGCCCGTCGAGAGGCACGCCGATGAAGCCGCGCCCGACGAGCGCGCTGAGGCCGATCCCGAACAGCGTGAGCGCCAGTCCCGTCGCCACCTGATTGGCCAGCAGATTGAGCGTCAGCAGCGCGAAGAGCGCCGCCATCGCCGACCCCGCCGCCGCGGCCGCCGAGACGCCGAGCACGGCGCCGCCCCCGCTCGCCGTCACGGCGAAGCCGACCACCGCGCCGACCAGCATCATGCCCTCGACGCCGAGATTGAGGACGCCCGACTTCTCCGTCACCAACTCGCCGATCGCCGCGAAAAGGAGCGGCGTCGCCGCGGCGACGACGGACATGAGCACCAGCGACAGGATCTCCACGCGCGCCCTCCCCCTCAGCCGGCCGCGGCCGGCGTGGAGGCCGTCCGCCGCACCCGATAATGGGTCAGGAAGTCGCTTGCCAGCAGGAAGAAGAGCAGCATGCCCTGGAACACGCCGGTGACCGCAAGCGGCAGACCGAGCTCGATCTGCGCCTGTTCGCCGCCCAGATAGCTGAGCGCCATGAGGAGCGCCGCCAACAGCACGCCCACCGGGTGCAGCCGCCCCAGGAAGGCGACGATGATCGCCGTGAAGCCGTAGCCGGGCGAGATCGCCGGCTGCAACTGGCCGATCGGCCCCGAAACCTCGATCGCCCCGGCGAGCCCGGCGAGCCCGCCCGAGAGCAAGAGCGTGAACCAGATGATCCGCGCTTGGCTGAACCCGGCGTAGCCGGCGGCGATCGGCGTCAGGCCCACCACCTTGATCTGGAATCCGATCAGGGTGCGCGCCACGACCAGCCAGCCCGCCAGCACCACGCAGAGCGCAAGCGGCGCCCCGAGATGCATCCGCGTGCCGTCCAACACGATCGGCAGCAGCGCTTCCGGATTGAACAGCCGCGACTGCGGAAAGCCGAACCCCTCCGGGTCCTTCCACGGACCCGTCACCAGATAGCTGAGAAGCAGGCCGGCGACATAGGTCAGCATCAGGCTGGTCAGGATCTCATTGGCGTTGAAGCGCACCCGCAGGTAGGCCGGGATTGCGGCGTAGGCGAGCCCGCCCGCCGCCCCCGCCAGCATCATCAGCGGCAGCAGCCAGGGCCCCTCGTGGCCGTAGACCGCGAGCGCCAACCCGCCGGCGCAGATCGCGCCCAGGGTCAGTTGCCCTTCCGCCCCGATGTTCCAGACATTGCCCCGGAAACCGAGCGCGAGCCCGATCGCGATGATCGCCAGCGGCGTCGCCTTCACGGCGAGCTCCCCCCAGCCATAGAGGCTGGTCAGCGGACTGACGAAATAGGCCCGCAGCGTCTCCAGCGGATCGAAGCCCATGGCCGCGAACAGGATCGCGCCCGCCAGAACCGTCAGAAGAACCGCGAGCGGCGGCGTCGCCAGCAGCATGGCGCGCGACGGCGCGGGCCGGCGCTCGAGCCGGATCCCGAAGGCGCCCTCAGCCGCCATGGCGCGCGTCCCCGGTCTCGCTCGGCGCGCCGCCGCCGCGGACGATCGCCGCGTCGAACAGCCCGCCCATCATCAGCCCGACCTCCTCCGCGGTGACCTCGTGCGCGGGGCGGCTTTCCGACAGCCGTCCGGCGCAGATCACCGCCACCCGGTCGGCGAGCGTGAAGAGCTCGTCCAGATCCTGGCTCACGATGATCAGGCCGGCCCCCTCCGCGGCCAGATGGAGCAGCGCCTTGTGGATCGCGGCGGCCGCGCCGGCGTCCACGCCCCAGGTCGGGTGCGCCGCGATCAGCAGCTTCGGGTTTTGCAGAATCTCGCGCCCGATGATGAATTTCTGCAGATTGCCGCCGGAGAGGCTGCGCGCCGCCGCATGCGCGCCGGGCGCGGCGACGGCGAAGCGCTCGACCACATGCTCCGCGCGCTCCTTGCTCTTGGCGAAGGAGACCAGACCGCGCCGCACCAGCGACCAGCGCCGCCACCCCGACAGCAACGCGTTGTCGGCGAGCGACAGATCCGCCACGGCGCCGTGCCCCAACCGGTCCTCGGGCACGAAATTGATCCCCAGGTCGCGGCGCGCGCGGGCGCCAAGCAGGCCGATCGGCCGCCCTTCGAAGCGGATGGCGTCGACCCGCGGCGCCGGCAACTCCCCGCTGAGCGCGGCGAGCAGCGTATTCTGGCCGTTTCCGGCGACGCCGGCGATCCCCAGGATCTCGCCGCGCCGGACCGACAAGCGCACACCCTTCAAGGGCGTTGAGACCGGATTGGCGGCCGGCATGGACAACCCCTCGACCCGTAGGAGTTCGTCGCCGATTTGGTCGGCGCCGCCGTCGGCGCGACGCGTCGGCGAGACGTCGACGCCGATCATCAGGCGCGCCAGCGATTGCGCGGTCTCCTCACGCGGGTCGCAGGCGGCGACCACCTTGCCGCCGCGCAGGATGGTCGCGCGGTCGCACAGCCGGCGGATCTCGTCCAGCTTGTGGCTGATATAGAGGATCGTGCGCCCCTCGCGCGCGAGGCGCCGCAGCGTTTCGAAGAGCTGGTCCGCCTCCTGCGGGGTGAGCACCGACGTGGGCTCGTCCATGATCAGCAGTTGCGGGTCCTGCAGCAGGCAGCGGACGATTTCGACCCGCTGACGCTCGCCGACGGAAAGATCGTAGACCGTCGCGCCCGGATCGAGCGTCAGCCCGTAGCGCGTCGATACGTCCGCGATGCGCTCGGACAGCGCGGCCATGTCGGCGGCGCCGGTTTCGAGGCCGAGCGCGACATTTTCCGCGACGCTCAGCGTCTCAAAGAGGGAGAAATGCTGGAAGACCATGCCGATCCCCAGCGCGCGGGCGGCGGCCGGACCGTCGATCGCGACCGGGCGGCCGTTCCAGCGCATCTCGCCGGCGTCCGCCTTCACCACGCCATAGACGATCTGAACGAGGGTCGACTTGCCGGCGCCGTTCTCGCCGAGCAACGCGTGGATCTCGCCGGGTTCGAGCGTGAGATCCACATGATCGTTCGCCAAGACGCCGGGATAGCGCTTGACGACCCCGCGCAGCGTCAGGCGCGGCGGCGGCCCCTCGTGCGAATGTCCGTCGATCATGCCCTCGCCGTCGCTCCCCGTCCGGGCGGCGTCTCCCCGTCACGAACCGGTCATACAGGAGCGGCCCGCGCATTTCCAAGGAAACTCGCCATGACGCCCCCGTGCGCAAGAATGCTGCGCTGCAGCGCCTATTTTTTGGGCAAAAAAGCCGTGACGAGGCGGTTCCGATCCTCTAATACTATCGGCGTCGACCGCATCGGTTGTCACCGCTCGCAGTCGAGAGCGGCCCAGGTTTAGGGAGGGTTGTCCGCGTCCCGCGAAGAAATCAGCCGCCGAACAAGGCGGCGTTGCAGGACGGCGACGGAGCGGGGGATTTCCCCCGCTTTTTCGTTTCGCGACGCGTTCCTGGGCCCGCTCTCCGCTCTGCGATCAGTCCGCCGCGTAATGGTCCGGCACCATGTTCTGCTCGGACATGGGCGGACGGATGTACCCGGCGCGCCGGCGCGGCCGCGGCGGCAGACGCACCGTCTCCGGGTGCTCGTCCTCATAGGGAATCATGCTGAGCAGATGCCGGATGCAGTTGAGCCGCGCCCGGCGCTTGTCCTCTGCGTCGACGACGAACCAGGGGGCCTGGCGGATGTCGGTGTGGGCGAACATGACGTCCTTCGCCTCTGAATAGGCGTCCCACCGCTTGCGCGATTCGAGGTCTATCCTGCTCAGCTTCCAGCGTTTTGTCGGCTCCGTCAGCCGGGCCTTGAGCCGGCGTTCCTGCTCCGCCTCGCTGACCGAGAACCAGTATTTCAGCAGGATGATGCCGGAGCGCACGAGCATGCGCTCGAACTCCGGGCAACTGCGCAGGAACTCGCGATACTCCTCCTCGGTGCAGAAGCCCATGACCCGCTCGACGCCCGCGCGGTTGTACCAGGAACGGTCGAACAGGACCATTTCGCCCGCCGCCGGCAGTTCCGCGACATAGCGCTGGAAATACCATTGGGTCTTCTCCCGCTCGGTCGGCGTGCCGAGCGCGACGATGCGGCAGATGCGCGGGTTGAGGCGCTCGGCGATGCGCTTGATCACCCCGCCCTTGCCGGCGGCGTCGCGTCCCTCGAACAACACCACCACCCGCAGGCCGCGGGTCCGGACCCAGTATTGCAGCTTGGCGAGCTCGATCTGCAGCCGGCGCAGTTCGGGATCGTAGATCTTGCCCGGCAGCCGGCCCGCCGGCTTGGGCGACGCGCGGCGATGCGCCTCGAAGGCGGCGTAGGCCTTCTGCTCGGAGGTGCGGCCGTTCGACGGGGCCGCCGCCCCTTTCTTGTGCGCCCGCTTTTTCGCGCGCTTCTTGCCGTGCTTGTCGGCGTGGGCGGCCATGGCGTCGCCCCCTTTTCGTTCGACCAACCTTATTCGACGCTATCGTAGAAGCATTCGCCCGCTTCCATCCAGGGCGGAGAGAGCGCGGCGATGACGGCGGCGGTCGGGCAGTCCGTCCGGTGCGTCCCCGGCAGATAGCCGATCGACATCAGGAATTCGCCCGTGATCTCGCCGCCGGTGAAGCGGAAGCTCTTCTTGAAGAGCCGCACCCACTGCGGCTTGGTCAGCGGGTGGTGAGCGGCGAGCCAGCCGGCGAAGCCGCCGTGGCTCTCCCGGAATCCTCGGATTACCTGCGCATTGTGGATCGCGGCCTCGACCTTGAGACGGTTCCGGACGATCCCCGGGTCGGCGAGCAGCCGCGCCCGCTCCGCCGCGCCATAGGCGGCGACGCGGTCCACATCGAACCCGTCATAGGCCGCCTGGAAGCCGGCGCGCTTCTTCAGGATCAGCCCCCAGTTCAGCCCGGCCTGGTTGATCTCCAGCACGAGGCGCTCGAACAGCCGCGCCTCGTCCGCCTCCGCAAAGCCGTATTCGCGATCGTGATAGGGGCCGTGCACCGGATCGCCGATCGCGTAATCGCAGTACCAGGCCATCGGACGCTCCCGGCGCGGCTACGCCCCCTCGGGACGCAGGGTGACGAGGTCGAAATAGACGATCGCGAAGTAGAGCGCGAACAGCGCGGTCGCGATCGCGGTCGTGATCAGCATCTTCTTGCCGATCATCGCGACCTTGGGCGCGCCCGGATCGTGGCCGGTCTCCGGCGCTTCGTCGCGCCGCACGCCGAAGGGCAGCACCATGAAGAGCACCAGCCACCAGATGATGATGTAGACGACGACGCCGCTGACGGGACCCATCTTTCTTCTCCGCGCCTCCTCAGACCTGCTCGAGCTCAACGAGCGTGCCGAGGAAATCCTTGGGATGCAGGAACAGCACCGGCTTGCCGTGCGCGCCGATCTTCGGCTCGCCGTCGCCCAGAACGCGCATGCCGTCCGCCTTCAGCTTGTCGCGCGCGGCGAGGATGTCGTCCGTCTCGTAGCAGACGTGATGGACGCCGCCGGCCGGGTTCTTTTCCAGGAACTTCGCGATCGGGCTGTCGGCGCCCAGCGGATGCAGCAGTTCGATCTTGGTGTTGGGCAGCTCGACGAAGACGGTGGTCACGCCGTGTTCGGGCAGGTCCACAGGGTCCGACACCTCAGCGCCGAGCACGTCGCGGTACATGGCGGCGCCGGCCTCCAGGTCGGGCGCCACGATCGCCACATGATTGAGCCGTCCGATCATCCTCTTCGCCCTTCCCTTTCCCTCGGGTGCAGCCGTCCGGCTAGACCCGGATCACATGCACGTCAACCGGCGGATGCTTGCCGGTCAGCGTCTTCAGGCGCTTGCGCACAGCGCGGCGCACGGCTTCGCGCACCTGGCCGTCTTCCTCCAGCGCCCCGCGGCTCAGCCGCTCCACCGTCTCCTCGGCCGTATCGAGCAGATCGTCTATGTCCGGCCCCTGCCCGTCCAGCAGGCCCGAGACGGTGATCTGCGCGTCGTCCACGAGGCGCCCCTTGCGGTCCAGCGCGACGGTCACGACCGCGCTTCCGTTCCAGGCCATCTTGCGTCGCTGCTTCAGGCTGGCGTGCCCCATGGGGAGCAGGCGGCCGCCGTCCAGCATCAGGCGGCCCGCGAAGACTTCGTCGACGATCTCGGGCCCGCTTTCCGTCAGCTTCACCATCGTGCCGTTACGCCCGCAGATCCCGTGCGGCACCTGGCATTCCTGCGCAAGGCGGGCGTGCGCCATCATATGGCGCGTCTCGCCATGAACGGGGATCGCGATCCGCGGGCGGATCCAGCGGTACATGTCCGCCAGTTCGTCCCGGTTCGGATGGCCGGAGGTGTGGATCTCCGCGTCGCGCGCCGTGACCACGTCGACCCGCTTCTCCGCCAGATCGTTCTGCAGCCGGCCGATCGCCATCTCGTTGCCGGGGATCTCGCGGCTGGAGAAGACGACCGTATCGCCCTCCCCCAAATCGATGAACGGGTGGTCGTCGCGCGCGATGCGGCTCAACGCCGCGCGCGGCTCGCCCTGGCTGCCGGTGCAGATCAGCAGCACCTTGTCCTTGGGCAGGCGCGAGGCCTCCTCGTCCGTCAGGAAGGCCGGCAGGTCGGCGAGATAGCCCGTCTCACGCGCCGCGTCGTTCATTCGCCAGAGCGACCGTCCGACCAGCGCCGGCTGGCGGCCGGCGGCGAGCGCCGCCTTGGCCGCCGTCTCCATCCGCGCGACGTTTGAGGCGAAACAGGCGATGGCGACGCCGCCGGTCAGCCCCTTCACCAGTTCGATCATGTTGTCGCGCACGTCGGCTTCGGAGCCGCTGCGGCCCGGCGCGAGGGCGTTGGTGCTGTCGCACACCATGGCCAGCACGCCCTCCTCGCCGATCTCGATCAGGCGCGCCTCGTCCGTGGTCGGACCGACCAGCGGGTCCGGATCGAGCTTCCAGTCGCCGGTGTGCATGACGACGCCCGCCTTGGTGCGCAGCACGACGGCGTTGGGCTCCGGGATCGAGTGGGTCAGCGTCACCAGTTCGAGTTGGAACGGCCCGACCTCGAAGGTTCCGGAAAGCGGAATCTCGATGATCTCCACGCGGTTGTGCAGGTCGGTCTCGACCAGCTTGCGCCGCAGCAGGGCCGCGGTGAAGGGCGTCGCGTAGACCGGGCACTCGAAGCGCGGCCAGAGATACTGCACCGCGCCCAGATGGTCCTCATGCGCATGGGTCAGGACGAGGCCCGCCAACTCCTCGCGCCGCTCCTCGATGAAGGCGGGGTCGGGCATCATAACTTCGATCCCGGGCGTGGTGTCGTCGCCGAAGGTGATGCCGCAATCCACCATCAGCCAGCGCCCGGCGTGGCCGTAGAGATTGAGATTCATCCCGATCTCGCCAGCGCCTCCCAAGGGGAGGAACAACAACTCGTCCGCGCCGGGCTTTCCGACGGTTTCATACCCCGACATGCACTCGATAATCCTTGTTCCAGAAAGCCTTGCGATCAGATCTTCGCGTTGCGCTTATAGATTTCGGCGAGACCGCGCAAGGTGAGCGCGCGATCGGTGCGCTCGATCACGGCCGTCTTCTCGGCGAAGAGCTCCGACAGACCGCCGGTCGCGATGACCTTCATCGGCGCGCCGAACTCCCCGCGCAGCCGCTCCACCATCCCCTCGATCATGCAGACATAGCCCCAGAAGATGCCGGACTGCATGGCGGTTCTGGTCTCCTTGCCGATATAGGTCGGCGGGGCCGCGATTTCGACCATCGGAAGCTTCGCGGACGCCATGTAGAGCGCCTCCAGCGACAGCTTTATGCCCGGCGCAATCGCGCCGCCGCAGTAGTTGCCGTCCGCATCGACGACGTCGAAGGTCGTCGCCGTGCCGAAATCGATGACGATCAGCGGGCCGCCATAGGTCCGGTTCGCCTCGAAGGCGTTGATCAGCCGGTCGGCGCCGACCTGCTCCGGCCGTTCGATCAGCGCCTCGTTGCCGAGTTGCACGCCCGGCTCGCCGATCACGAGCGGATCGCCCGGGAAATAGCGCCGGCACAGGCTGATCAGATTGAAGCCCGTCTCCGGCACCACGGAGCCGATGATCGTTCCCGTGACGGCGTCGATGTCGAGATCGTTCAACGCCATCAGTTCCTTGAGCCAGACGATGTACTCGTCCGCCGTGCGCTTCGGGTCGTTGGCGCAGCGGAAGGCCTTGACGAACCGGTCCCCCTCGAAAACGCCGAAGACCACGTTGGTGTTGCCGGAATCGATCGCCAGCAGCATGACCCCTCTCCTACTCTCCCGGGAAATGCACCTCGCCGGCGCTTATGCGCTCGACCGGTCCGCCGCCCGCCGGCTCGAGCAGCAGGGCGCCGTCCTCGGCGATGTCGACGAAGCGCCCGGCGCGCGGCGCGCGTCCTTCGATCCGCACCTGCACCGCGCCGCCCCGATTGTGCGCAGCCGCCAGCCAGGCGGCGCGCACCGGCGCGAAACCCTGCGCCCGCCAGCGCTCCCGCCAGCGGGCGAGCGCCGCAAGATAGCGCGCGGCGAGCGCGGGCGCAGCAATCTCCGCGCCCTCCGCCGCCAGGTCGGTCGCCGGCGTCGTGGCGTCGCGCGGATGACTCGACAGATTGACGCCGGTCCCGATCACGATCCAGGGCGCCCCGCTCGGGCCGCCGGACTCCAGCAGGACCCCGGCGACCTTCCGGCCGTCCAGCAGCAGGTCGTTCGGCCATTTGAAGCGGGGGGCGAGCCCTTCCGGCGTCAGCGCCGACAGCGCCTCCCCCATCGCGACGGCGGCGACGAAGGACAGCTGCGCCGCCTGATGCAGCGGCCCGACGTCGCGCAGCAGCACGCTCATGTAAAGATTGCCGGGAGGAGACGCCCAGCGCCGGCCATAGCGGCCCCGCCCGGCGGTCTGCTCGCCGGCGGCGATCGCCGTCCCGTCGGGCGCCCCATCGGCCGCCAGGGCCTTCGACGAATCGCTGGTCGAGCCGACGCTTTCCAGATAGCGGCAGGTGAAGCCCGGCGGCGCGTCGATCTCCATGGCGTCCGGCGGGCGGGCGACCCGCGCCTCAGCCCTGAAGCAGCGACAGGGCGGCCAACGCCGCGTTGTTCGCCAAGAGCGACGGATAGAAGATGAAGCCCAGCACCAGCACGCTCGCGCCCGCAATAACGACGCGCAGACCCCGCGTTTCGATCGGGTCGATCGTCTCCGCCGGCTCGTCGAAATACATCACCTTCACGATGCGCAGATAGTAGTAGGCGGCCACCACGCTCGCCAACGCCCCGATCACGGCGAGCACATAGAGCTCCGCATTGATCGCCGCCCGAAAGACGTAGAGCTTCCCGAAGAAGCCGGCCATCGGCGGGATGCCGGCCATGGAGAACATGAAGACCAGCATTCCCGCCGCCATGCCGGGCCGCGTCTTGGCCAGGCCGGCGAGGTCGGAGACGTCCTCCACCATCCGGTCCTTGACCTTCATGCAGAGGATTACCGCGAAGGCGCCGACATTCATGACCAGATAGATCGCCATGTAGATCAGGATGCCGGTGACGCCTTCCTCCGTACCCGCCGCAAGCCCGATCAGCGCGTAGCCGATATGACCGATCGAGGAATAGGCCATCAGACGCTTGATGTTGGTCTGCACGATCGCCGCGAAGGAGCCGACGATCATCGAGGCCGCCGAGATGAACCAGATGATCTGGAACCACTCGCCGACCAACCCGCCGAACGGCCCCATCATGACGCGCAGGAAGAGCGCCATGGCGGCGATCTTGGGCGCGGCGGCGAAGAAGGCGGTGACGGGCGTCGGCGCGCCCTCATAGACGTCGGGCGTCCACATGTGGAAGGGAACGGCCGAGACCTTGAAGGCGAGCCCTGCGGACAGGAACACCAGCCCCACGATCAGCCCGACCGGCGCCTCCTCCAGCGTCGAGAAGTAGGTCGCGAGCGCGCCGAACTGGGTCGATCCGCCATAGCCGTAGATCAGCGAGGCGCCGTAGAGCAGCATGCCGGAGCTGAGCGCGCCGAGGACGAAATACTTGAGCCCCGCCTCGGTCGAGCGCAGCCGGTCGCGCTGCAGCGAGGCGACGACGTAGAGCGCGAGGCTCTGCAGCTCCAACCCGATATAGAGCGCGATCAGGTCGTTCGCCGAAATCATCATCAGCATGCCCAGCGTCGCCAGGCAGATGAGCACCGGGAACTCGAACAGGTTCATGCCTTCGCGCCGGACGTAGCCTTCGGACATGACGATGGCGAGGATCGATCCGGCGAGCGCCAAGAGCTTCATGAAGACCGCGAACCGGTCGACGACGAAAAGGTCGTTGAAGGCGAGCTGGAAGGCGGTCCCGCCGGCGACCACCAATCCGCCCGTCGCCAGCAGCGCGGCGATCGCAAGCGCCGAGACCAGGGCCGGCGCGCGCTCGGGCTTGGTGAAGACCCCGACCATCATCATCGCCATAGCGGCGACCGCGAGGAACATCTCCGGCAGCGCCGGGGCCATGATCGGCAACGCGTCCATTGTGCTTACAACCCCTCGCGCACGGCGCTATTGGCGGGCCGCCGCATCGAGCGCATCCGCGTTCGAGGCGAGCCCGCTCTCGGCGGCGGCGAGCGCCGCCTGATAATTCTCGACCAGATTGGCGACCGAGACCTCGATCGGGTCGAGGAAGGTCGCCGGATAGATTCCCATCCACAGCACCAGGATGACCAGCGGCGCGAAGATCGCGATCTCGCGCGGGCTGAGGTCGAGCATCTTCTTCAGCTCGTCCTTGGTCAGCGCCCCGAAAATGACCCGGCGGTAGAGATAGAGCATGTAGGCCGCGCCCAGGATCATGCCCGTCGCCAGGAAGGCCGCGAGCCAGGTGCTCTCCTGGAACGCGCCGACCAGGATGAGGAACTCGCCGACGAAGCCGCTGGTGCCCGGCAGCCCGACCGAGGCCATGGTGAACAGCATGAAGACCAGCGCGTAGTGCGGCATGATCTCCGCCAGGCCGCCATAGCGGTCGATGTCGCGGGTGTGCAGCCGGTCGTAGACCACGCCCACGCACAGAAAGAGCGCGCCCGAGACCAGCCCGTGGCTCAGCATCTGGATGATCGAGCCGGCGACCGCCTGCTCGTTGACCGAGAAGATGGCCGCCGTGACGAAGCCCATATGCGCGATCGAGCTGTAGGCGATCAGCTTCTTCATGTCCTGCTGCGCCAGCGCCACGAGCGAGGTGTAGACCACCGCGACGCAGGACAGCGTGAAGACCAAGGGCGCGTAGACCTCGCTCGCCAACGGCATCATCGGCAGCGAGAAGCGCAGGAAGCCGTAGCCGCCCATCTTCAGCAGCACGCCCGCCAGGATGACGGAGCCCGCGGTCGGCGCCTCCACATGCGCGTCCGGCAGCCAGGTGTGCACCGGCCACATCGGCACCTTGACCGCGAAGCTGGCGAAGAAGGCGAGCCACATCCAAAGCTGCATCTCGCGCGGGAAGCCGGCCTCCATCAGCGTCGGGATGTCGGTCGTGCCGGCGTAGAAATACATCGCCAGCACGGCGAGCAGCATCAGGATCGAGCCGAGCAGCGTGTAGAGGAAGAACTTGAAGGCCGCATAGATCCGCCGCGCGCCGCCCCACACGCCGATGATCAGGAACATCGGGATCAGCACGGCCTCGAAGAAGATGTAGAAGACGAGAAGATCGAGCGCGCAGAACATCCCGATCATCATGGTCTCGAGCGCCAGGAAGGCGATCATGTACTCGCGCACGCGGGTCTGGATCGCCTCCCAGCTCGCCAGGATGCACAGCGGCGTCAGAAGCGTCGACAGCAGCACGAACCAGACCGAAATGCCGTCCACGCCCATGTGATAGGCGATGCCGAAGGCGGGCAGCCAATCCGCCTTCTCGACGAATTGGAACGCGGCCGAGCCGTAGTCGAAATTGATCACCAGGAACAGCGACAGCACGAAGGTGACGAGCGAGGTCCACAGCGCCGTGTGCCGGGCGTTGCGCGCGACCTCCGCGGCCTCGCCGCGGATCATCAGAATCCCCAACGCGCCGATCAGCGGCGTGAAGGTCACCAGCGAGAGGATGGGCCAATCGAGTTCGGTCATCACCGCGACATCCTATTCCCCACGCGGCCGCGTCACTGGCCCAGGACCATGTAGAAACTGACGAGCAGCACCACGCCGATGAGCATCGCGAAGGCGTAGTGATAGACGTAGCCGGTCTGCAACAGGCTGATTCCCTTCGCCACCCGGCGCGAGGTCGAGGCGACCCCGTCCGGGCCGAAGCCGTCGATGACGCGCCCGTCGCCCTGCTTCCACAGGAGCCGGCCGAGCCGCATGCATGGGCGCACGAAGAGGAAATCGTAGAGCTCGTCGAAGTACCATTTGTTCAGGCTGAAGCGGTAGAAGGGGCCCAGATACTCTCCCCACCAGCGCCCGCGCTCCAACCCGCGGGCGTAGATCGCGTAGGCCAGCGCGATGCCGACCAGCCCGAAGCCGAGCGGCGCCGCCTTCACCCAGTAAGGGGCGTGGTGCGCGTTCTCCAGCGCCGTGTGCTCCGGCAGGATCAGGATCGAGTCGCGCCAGAAGCCCGCCATGCCGTCGCCCACGAACCAGGGATAGAGCGCGAAGCCGGAAATGACCGCACCGACCGCCAGGATGGCGAGCGGGATCGTCATGACCAGGGGCGATTCGTGGATGTGCGCCATGGTCTTCTCATCCGCGCGCGCCGGCCCGTGGAAGGTCATGAGCAGCAGCCGCCAGCTGTAGAAGGCGGTCATCAGCGCCGCCAGCAGGCCGAGCCAGAAGGCGTAGTTTCCGATCGCGCTGTGCGCGCCCCAGGCCGCCTCGAGCACCATGTCCTTGGAGTGGAAGCCGGCGAAGCCGATCACGCCGGGAATGCCGATCCCCGCAAGCGACAGCGAGCCGATCCACATCATCACGTAGGTGAACTTGATCTGCTTGGCGATGCCGCCCATGCGCCGCATGTCCTGCTCGTCCGACATGGCGTGGATCACCGACCCCGCGCCCAGGAACAGCAGCGCCTTGAAGAAGGCGTGCGTGGTCAGGTGGAACATCGCGGCCGGGTAGGCGGAGACGCCGACCGCGAAGAACATGTAGCCGAGCTGCGAGCAGGTGGAATAGGCGATCACCCGCTTGATGTCGTTCTGGGTCAGGCCGACCGTGGCGGCGAAGAAGGCCGTCGTCGCGCCGACGAAGGTGACGATGGCGAGCGCAAGGTCCGAATACTCGAGCAAGGGCGACATGCGCACCATCAGGAAGACGCCCGCCGTCACCATGGTGGCCGCGTGGATCAGCGCGGAAACCGGCGTCGGCCCCTCCATCGCGTCAGGAAGCCAGGTGTGCAGACCGAGCTGCGCCGACTTGCCCATCGCGCCCATGAACAGCAGGAGGGAGATGGTCGTGATCGCGTCGAGCTCCAGGCCCAGGAAATGGATGGTCGTCCCGACCATGTTCGGGACCTGGTCGAAGATCGCATCCAACTCCACCGTGCCGAAGACGACGAAGGCGGCGAAGATGCCGAGCCCGTAGCCGAAGTCGCCGACCCGGTTGACCAGGAACGCCTTGATGGCGGCCGCGTTGGCGCTCGGTCGCTGGTACCAGAAGCCGATCAGCAGGTAGGAGGCGAGGCCCACGCCTTCCCAGCCGAAGAACATCTGCACAAGATTGTCCGCCGTCACCAGCATCAGCATCATGAAGGTGAACAGGCTGAGATAGGCCATGAAGCGCGGCTTGGCCGGATCGTGCGCCATGTAGCCGATCGAATAGATGTGGACGAGCGCCGAGACCGTCGTCACCACGATCAGCATCACCGCGGTCAGCGTGTCGATGCGCAGCGCCCAGTCGAACACGAAGTCGCCGCTCGCCACCCAGCGGAACAGGGTGATGGTCTTGTCGGCCTCCGGACCGCCGAGCCCGACCTGGAAGAACACGACCCAACTCAGGATCGCGGCCAACGAGACGAAGCTGCAGGTCACCAGATTGGCGAACCGGTCGCCGCCCAGGAAGCGACTGAAAAAGCCGGCCAGAATGGCGGCCAGCAGCGGCAGGAATACGATCGCGGCTTCCATGATCCGGTCCTAAGCCCCCTCAGCCCTTCATCTGGTTCACGTCCTCGACCGAGATCGAGGCGCGGTTGCGGTAGAAGACCACCAGGATCGCAAGCCCGATCGCGGCCTCGGCCGCGGCGACGGTCAGCACCAGCATGGTGAAGACCTGGCCCACCAAGTCCTGCATGTAGGCGGAGAAGGCGACCAGATTGATGTTCACCGCCAGCAGCATCAGCTCGATCGACATCAGGATGATGATCACGTTGCGGCGATTCAGGAAGACGCCGAACAGGCCGAGCGAGAACAGGATCGCCGCGACCGTCAGATAATGTTCAAGGCCGACCGCCATGTCGTAGAGGCCCCTTCCCCACTCGCTTGCACGCCGCGCCTCAGATGCCGGCGCGGTTGGATACCTTGACCACCTTCACCTCGTCCTCCGGACGGCGCGCGATCTGGTCGGCGATCTTCTGGCGCTTGACGCCCTCGCGCTCGCGCAGGGTCAGGACGATCGCCCCCATCATCGCGACCAGCAGCACCAGCCCGGCCCCTTGGAAGAGATAGACGTAGTCGGTGTAGATCAGATTGCCGAGCGCGCGGGTGTTGTGCATCTCGGCCGCCGCCGGCGTCGGCGCGGCGCCGGTCCCCGCCAGCGCCGGATCCAATTGCCAGGCCCCCACCACCAGCAGGATCTCGACCAGCAGCACGAGGCCCACCGCGCCGCCGATCCCGGCGTAGCGCTGCGCGCCGCGGCGCATGTCGAGAAAGTTGATGTCCAGCATCATGACGACGAACAGGAACAGGACCGCGACCGCGCCGACATAGACGATGACCAGGATCATCGCCAGGAACTCCGCCCCCAACAGGATGAAAAGGCCGGCCGCGTTGAAGAAGGCGAGCACCAGGAAGAGCACCGAATGGACCGGATTGCGGACCGTGATGACCAACGCTCCGCAGGCGACCAGCACGGCCGCCAGGAGATAGAATACGAAGCTTGCGATCGCCATGGCGTGCGGTCTTCCCCCAACTGCGCCGAGGCCCCTCTTGGCGGCCTCTCTCGACGGCGGCGTCCGGACGACCCGGTGCGGCGTCGGCGCGTCGAACAAGGCGGGGCGAACGGTCGGACCCGTCCGCGCCCGCGTGGTTTAGCGATACGGCGCGTCCAGTTCAAGATTGGCCGCGAGTTCCGATTCCCAGCGGTCGCCGTTATCCAGGAGCTTGTCCTTGTTGTACATAAGCTCCTCGCGTGTCTCGGCGGCGAATTCGAAGTTCGGCCCTTCGACGATGGCGTCCACCGGGCAGGCCTCCTGGCACAGGCCGCAATAGATGCACTTCGTCATGTCGATGTCGTAGCGCGTGGTCCGGCGCGACCCGTCGTCGCGCGGCTCCGCCTCGATGGTGATGGCGAGCGCCGGACACACCGCCTCGCACAGCTTGCAGGCGATGCAGCGCTCCTCGCCGTTGGGATAGCGGCGCAGCGCATGCTCGCCGCGAAAGCGCGGGCTGAGCGGCCCCTTCTCGTAGGGATAGTTGATGGTGTGCTTCGGCTTGAACATGGTCTTCAGCGTCAGCGCCATGCCGCCGAGCAATTCGGTCAGGAGGAAGGACCGCGCGGTTCTGTCGAGACTAGCCATCCGTCTGTCTCCTCGAAAAATCGGGGCCGCCGGCTTCAGGCCGGGGTCGGCAGCCAGCCGAAGGCGATCAGCACGCCCGCCGTGAGCACGACCCAGGCCATCGAGAACGGCAGGAACACCTTCCAGCCGAGCCGCATCAGCTGGTCGTAGCGGAAGCGCGGGAAGGTCGCGCGCACCCACAGGAAGATGAACAGCACGAAGGCGACCTTCAGCGCGAACCAGACGACGCCCGGAATCCAGTTGAACGGCGCGATGTCGAGCGGCGGCAGCCACCCGCCCAGGAACAGCACCACCGTCATCCCGCTCATCAGGATCATGTTGGCGTATTCGCCCAGGAAGAAGAGCGCGAAGGCCATCGCCGAATACTCGACATTGTAGCCGGAGACCAACTCCGCCTCGGCCTCCGGCAGGTCGAAGGGCGCGCGGTTGGTTTCGGCCAGCGCCGAGATGATGAAGATCACGAACATCGGCAACAGCGGGATCGCGAACCAGATCGTCTGCTGCGCCGTGACGATGTGCGACAGGTTGAGCGAGCCGACGCAGAGCAGCACGCTGACCAGCACGAAGCCGATCGAGACCTCGTAGGAGACCATCTGCGCCGCCGAGCGCAGCGCGCCCAGGAAGGCGTATTTCGAGTTCGACGCCCAGCCGGCGATGATGATGCCGTAGACGCCGAGCGAACTGACCGCGAAGAGATAGAGCACGCCCACATTGATGTCGGCCAGCACCCAGCCCTCGTCGAAGGGGATAACCGCCCAGGCGATCATCGCCAGGATGAAGGTCAGCACCGGGGCGATGATGAACAGCACCCGGTTGGCGCCGGACGGGATCACCGTTTCCTTCAGAAACAGCTTCAGCCCGTCCGCGAACGGCTGGAACAAGCCCATCGGGCCGACGACGTTCGGCCCCTTGCGAAGCTGCATCCAGCCGATGACCTTGCGTTCGGCGTAGGTCAGATAGGCGACCGCCACCAGCAGCGGCACCGTGATGGCGAAGATGTAGACGACGACGGTGAGCGCCGGCAGCGCATAGCCGGACCACCAGACGCCCTGGAACAGATCAGCCATGCGCGGCGCCCCCCTCGATCGCGCGTTGGCCCTCGCCCCGGGCCAGCAGGATCTCCTGCGTGCACGCCGCCATGGTCTGCGAGCAGCGCGAGATCGGATCGGTCATATAGAAATTCTCGACCGGCGAGACGAAGGCGCGGCTGGCGTCCATCGCGCCGTCGGCCCCGAAGGCGCCCCACTCGCCGGGCTCCGCCTCGTCCAAGCGGGTCAGGCGCGGATGCTGCTCGCGCATCTGGCGGCGCAAGGCCTCCAGGCTGTCGAAGGGCAGCGTCGCCCCGGCGCGCTCGGAGAGCGCGCGCAGGATCGCCCAATCCTCGCGCGCCTCGCCCGGCGGGAAGACCGCGCGGCGCGCGAGCTGAACACGGCCCTCTGTGTTCAGGTAGGTCGCGTTCTTCTCGGTGTAGGCCGCGCCGGGCAGGATCACATCGGCGGCGTGCGCGCCCTTGTCGCCATGATGGCCCTGATAGATGACGAAGGCCTTCTCAAGCGCCGACATGTCGACCTCGTCCGCGCCGTGCAGATAGACGACCTCGATCTCGCCGGCGCGCGCGCCGTCCAGGATTTCCGGGACCGACCGGCCGCCCTCGCCCGGCAGGAAGCCGAGCTCCATCGCGCCGACGCGCCCGGCGGCCGTGTGCAGCACATTGAAGCCGTTCCAATCGTCCCCGACGGCCCCGACCGCCTCGGCCAGCCGGCGCACCGCGCCGAGCGCCTCCGCCCCGTCGGGCCGGGCAAGCGCGCCCATTCCGACGATGATCAGCGGACGCTCCGCTTGCTTCAGCGTCTCGGCGAACCCGTGCGCGCCGTCGACGACCTGCTGGAGCGTTTCCGGCCCGGCGCCCAGATACTCGACGTCGTAGGTGCTCTTAACCTGCGGGCCGATCAGCCCGACCTTGAGGCCGCTTTCCAGCCAGCGCTTGCGGATGCGCGCATTGATCAGCGGCGCCTCCCAGCGCAGGTTGGCGCCGACGATCAGGATAGCGTCGGCCCGCTCGATCCCGGCGATCCCGCTGTTGAAGAGATATTGGGCGCGCGGCTCCGCCTCGATCCTGGCGCCGTCCTGTCGGCAGTCGATGTTGGCGACGCCGAGGCGCTGCATCAGCGCCCTCAGCGCGAAGACGCTCTCCGCATCCACCAGATCGCCCGCGATCGCTGCGATCTTCGACGCCTCCGTCGCCTTAAGCTTGTCCGCGACGGTCTGCAGCGCCGTCGACCAATCGGCCGGGTGCAGCTTGCCGTCGGCGCCGCGGACATAGGGCCGATCCAGGCGTTGGCGCACCAGCCCGTCGCAGGCGTAGCGCGTCTTGTCCGAGATCCACTCCTCGTTCACGTCTTCATTGAGGCGCGGCAGCACGCGCAGCACCTCGTTGCCGCGCGCGTCGACGCGGATATTGGAGCCGACGGCGTCCATCACGTCGATCGATTCGGTCTTCTTCAACTCCCACGGCCGCGCCTCGAAGGCGTAGGGCTTGCTGGTCAGCGCGCCGACCGGGCAGAGGTCGATGACGTTGGCCGACAGTTCGCTGTCCACCGCCTGCTCGAGGGAGGAGATTTCCGCCGCCTCGCCGCGGTTCAGGAGCCCGATGTCCTCCACCCCCGCCACCTCTGCGACGAAGCGCACGCAGCGGGTGCAGTGGATGCAGCGGGTCATGATCGTCTTGATCAGCGGGCCCATGTATTTGTCGGCGACGGCGCGCTTGTTCTCCTCGAAGCGCGAGCCGCTGAAGCCGTAGGCCATCGCCTGATCCTGCAGGTCGCATTCGCCGCCCTGGTCGCAGATCGGGCAGTCGAGCGGATGGTTGATCAGCAGGAACTCCATCACGCCCTTGCGCGCCTTGTGCACCATGTCGCTGTCGGTGACGATCTCCTGACCGTCCTGCACCGGCAGCGCGCAGGAGGCCTGCGGCTTCGGCGGCCCGGGCTTCACCTCGACCAGACACATGCGGCAATTGCCGGCGATCGACAGGCGCTCGTGATAGCAGAAGCGCGGGATCTCGACGCCCGCCTGCTCGCACGCCTGCAGGACGGTCATCCCGGCCTCGACCTCGTGCTCGACCCCGTTGATCTTGACTGTGGGCATCGATCCCTCGTCCTTACCCTGGCTGCCTCGGCGCGGCTGCGGCCCGGCGCCGGCTCACTCGGCCGCGGCGACCTGCGTCACGGCCACACGCGTGCGATTCTTGATACGGTCTTCGATTTCGTCCCGGAAGTGGCGGATCAGCCCCTGGATCGGCCAGGCCGCCGCGTCGCCGAGCGCGCAGATCGTGTGCCCCTCGACCTGCTTGGAGACGTCGAGCAGCATGTCGATCTCCTCGATCTCCGCCTCGCCGCGGCCCATGCGGGTCAGCACCCGCCACATCCAGCCGGTGCCTTCGCGGCACGGGGTGCACTGGCCGCAGCTCTCATGCTTGTAGAAGTAGGCGAGCCGCGCGATCGCCTTCACCACGTCGGTCGACTGATCCATCACGATCACGGCCGCCGTACCGAGGCCCGACTTCACCTCCTTCAAGGCGTCGAAATCCATCAGCACGTCGTCGCAGATCGATCGCGGGATCAGCGGGACGGACGAGCCGCCTGGGATCACCGCCTTCAGATTGTCCCAGCCGCCGCGCACCCCGCCGCAATAGCGCTCCAGCAGTTCCTTCAGCGGGATCGACATCGCTTCTTCGATGTTGCACGGCTTCTCCACATGGCCGGAGACGCAGAACAGCTTCGTGCCCTCGTTCTTCTCCCGGCCGAAGCTCGCGAACCAGTCCGATCCGCGACGCAGGATGGTCGGCGTCACCGCGATGGATTCCACATTGTTCACCGTGGACGGGCAGCCCCACAGGCCGGCCATCGCCGGGAAAGGCGGCTTCAGGCGCGGCTGGCCCTTCTTGCCCTCCAGACTCTCCAGCAGCGCCGTCTCCTCGCCGCAGATATAGGCGCCGGCGCCATGATGCATGATGACGTCGAAATCGTAGCCGGAGCCGCAGGCGTTCTTACCCAGGAGCCCGGCGTCGTAGGCTTCCTGGATCGCCGCCTCCATCACCCGATACTCGGCCCGGTATTCGCCGCGGATATAGATGTAGGCGGCGCTGGCGCCGATGCCGACGCCTGCCAGGAGGCAGCCTTCGACCAGCTTGTGCGGGTCGTTGCGCATGATCTCCCGGTCCTTGCAGGTGCCGGGTTCGGATTCGTCCGCATTGACGATCAGGTAGGAGGGTCGGCCGCCCGTATCCTTCGGCATGAAGGACCATTTCATGCCGGTCGGGAAGCCCGCGCCGCCGCGGCCGCGTAGCCCGGAGCCCTTGACGATCTCCACGATCTTCTCACGGCCGAGCGCGATCAGATCCTTCGTGCCCTGCCAGTCGCCGCGCTTCTTCGCCGCCTCAAGCCGCCACGAATCGTAGCCGTAGAGGTTGGTGAAGATGCGGTCCGCGTCCTTCAGCGGGGTCCAGCTCGCGCTCGCCATCGTCGCGTCTCCCCTTCCCTCAGTACAGCCGCTCGGGCTCGCCGGCGGGCATGTTGCCGTAAGGTCCCTTTTCGGGGTCGGCCGGCCCCTGCGGCGACGGCCCGTCCTGAAGCGTCAGCGGCCCGCCTTCCGGCTCGGAACAGCGTCGGCCGATCTGCGAACCGGGCGTCGGCGTCTCGCCGCGCGCCAGCGCCTCCAGGACGGCGATCAGGCTCTCCGGCGTCAGATCCTCGTAGTAATCGTCGTTGATCTGCACCATCGGCGCGTTGCAGCAGGCGCCCAGACACTCCACCTCGGTCAACGTGAACGTGCGGTCGTCCGTCGTGCCGCCGTTGGCGACGCCTAGGTGATCCTCGACCGCCTTCCGCAAATCCTCCGCCCCGCGCAGCATGCACGGCGTCGTGCCGCAAAGCTGGATGTGGAAGGCGCCGATCGGCTTGAGATTGATCTGGGTGAAGAAGGTCGCGACCTCCATCACCCGGATGTAGGGCATGCCCAGCATCTGCGCGATCTTGCGCATCGCGGCCTCGGTCACGTAATGCCCGTTCGCGTGGTTCTGCTCCTGCGCCAGGAACAGAAGCGCCAGGACCGCGGACTGGCGGCGTTCATGCGGGTATTTGGCGATGTTCCGCTCGGCCTCGGCGAGGAACTTGCCCTCGAATTCGAACTCCGCCGCACTCACCGGTCGATCTCCCCGAAAACGATATCGAACGCGCCCAGGATGGCGACCGAATCCGCCAGCATGTGGCCGCGACAGACGTGATCCATCGCCTGCAGATGGGCGAAGCCCGGCGCGCGGATCTTGCAGCGATAGGGCTTGTTGGTGCCGTCCGCGACCAGATAGACGCCGAATTCGCCCTTCGGCGCTTCGATCGCCGTGTAGGTCTCGCCTTCCGGAACGTGAAAGCCCTCGGTGTAGAGCTTGAAGTGGTGGATCAGCGCTTCCATCGAGCGCTTCATCTCCCCTCGGCGCGGCGGCGCAACCTTGCCGTCCTCAGTCAGGACCGGGCCTTCCTTGATCTGCTCCAGGCACTGTTTGATGATTTTCAGCGACTGGCGCATCTCCTCGACCCGGACGAGATAGCGGCTGTAGCAGTCGCCGTTCTTGCCGACCGGGATGTCGAAATCCATCCGCTCATACATCGCATAGGGCTGGGCCTTGCGCAGGTCCCAGGCCACGCCCGAGCCGCGCAGCACCGGGCCGGTCATGCCCCAGGCCAAGGCTTCCTCGGCCGTGATCACGCCGATGTCGACGGAGCGCTGCTTGAAGATCCGGTTCTCGGTCAGCAGCTCTTCCATGTCGTCCATGAATTTCGGGAAGGCGTCGGCCCAGGCCAGGATCTTTTCCGGCATGTCCGCCGGCATGTCCTGATGCACGCCGCCGACGCGATAATAGGCCGCATGCATGCGCGCCCCGCAGACGCCCTCGTAGAACTCCATCAGCTTCTCGCGTTCTTCGAACGCCCAGAGCATCGGGGTCATCGCGCCCACGTCCATGGCGTAGGCGGGCACGTTGAGAAGGTGGTTCAGGATGCGGGTCAGTTCGTCGAACAGCGTGCGGATGTACTGCGCGCGCTCCGGCGCCTCGATGCCGAGAAGCTTCTCGGCGGCGCGCACGAAGGCGTGCTCCTGGCACATCGGCGCGACGTAATCGAGGCGATCGAAATAGGGGATCGCCTGCATGTAGGTCTTGTACTCGATCAGCTTCTCGGTGCCGCGGTGCAAGAGGCCGATATGCGGATCGATGCGCTCGATCACCTCGCCGTTCATCTCCATCACCATGCGCAGAACCCCGTGGGCCGCCGGATGCTGCGGCCCGAAGTTCATCGTCATGGTCTTGATGGTCGGGTCCTGCTCGGCCTCGGACGGCTTGCCGGCGGCCGACCCGGCGACGACCGCGTTGCTGCTCATGACTTGCTCCCCTGCGCGCCCTCGTCGCCGCCCGCCGCGCCGCCCGCCTCGCCGGCCTTCTCGTCGCCGGGCAGATGCGGCGTCATGCCTTCCCAGGGGGACATGAAATCGAAGGTGCGGAACTCCTGCGTCAGGCGGACAGGCTCGTAGACCACGCGGCGCTGCTCGGCGTCGTAGCGCGGCTCGACGAAGCCGGTAAGCGGGAAGTCCTTGCGCAGCGGATGGCCTTCGAAGCCGTAGTCGGTAAGAATCCGGCGCAGGTCGGGATGGTCGGAGAAGAACACGCCGTAAAGGTCCCAGACTTCCCGCTCCCACCAGCCGGCCGACGGCCAGACCGAGGTGACGGAGGGAACCGGCATCTCCTCGTCCGTCTCCACTTTCAAGCGCATGCGCAGATTGTGCTTCATGCTGAGCAGGTTGTAGACGACCTCGAAGCGCTTCTCGCGATCGGGATAGTCGACCCCGCAGATGTCCATGCACTGCTTGAACAGGCAGTTCGCGTCATCGCGCAGGAACTTCGCAAGCCGGACCAGCGAACTGGCCGGCACGACCAGCGCCAACTCCCCGTTGGCGATGCGGCGCTCGTCGACATCGTTCGGGAACTTCGATTCGATGTAGTCCGCGAGTTCCTGAAGCGCGTCGATGCTGCTTTCGGCGATCTCGTTCATCTGCTCCATCCGTCGGCCCTTGCGGTCCGACCGACCCGTTTGCGACGACCGGCGTGTCGTCAGCGGGCGATCGTTCCGGTGCGGCGGATCTTCTTCTGTAGCTGCAGGATTCCGTAGACCAGAGCCTCCGCCGTCGGCGGACAGCCCGGCACATAGATGTCGACCGGCACGATCCGGTCGCAGCCGCGGGTCACGGAGTAGCTGTAATGATAGTACCCGCCGCCGTTGGCGCAGCTCCCCATCGAGATGACCCAGCGCGGCTCCGCCATCTGGTCGTAGACCTTGCGCAGGGCCGGGGCCATCTTGTTGCACAGCGTGCCGGCCACGATCATCACGTCGGACTGGCGCGGGCTCGCGCGCACGACGACGCCGAAGCGGTCCAGATCGTAGCGCGGCATGTAGGCGTGCATCATCTCGACCGCGCAGCAGGCGAGCCCGAAGGTCATCGGCCACATCGAGCCGGTGCGCGCCCAGTTGACGAGCTTGTCCAGATTGGCGACGACGAAGCCCTTCTCGGTCAACTCCTCGTTCACGCCGCGCAGGATCGCGTCCTGCCCCGCGCCGGGGCCGACGACGCCGCCCGCCATGCGTCGCCCGACAGGATCGTTGTCCGTCCCGGCGACCAGATCGCCGCCGGCCGGGCCGACGGCGGGCCCGAGTTTGAGGTCGGCGGCCTTCTCGTCCTGGCTCACTCCCATTCGAGCGCTCCTTTCCGCCATTCATAGATGAATCCGATGGTGAGCACGCCCAGGAACACGACCATCGACCAGAAGCCGAACAGCCCCAGATCGCCGAGCGCGACCGCCCAGGGAAACAGGAACGCGACCTCCAGGTCGAAAATGATGAAGAGCAGCGTCACCAGATAGAAGCGCACGTCGAAGCGCTGCCGGGCGTCGTCGAACGCCTCGAAGCCGCACTCATACGCCGATAGCTTCTCCGAATCGGGGTTCTGACGCGCGACCACCATGCTGCCGAGGACCATCGCCAGCGACAGGCCCGTCGCGATCCCGATGAAGATCAGGATGGGCAGATACTCGTCCAGGAGTCCCTGCATTTCCGGCATGTCGGTCTGCGCTCCCTCGCAAGCGAATGCGGCCGCCCCGCCCGACCATCCGACCCGGCTGTCCGATCCGCGGCCACATGGCCTGTCACCGGTCGGCCGGCCCGTCGCAAAGCCCCGTGCGCCGCGGCTTCCAGGCCGATCCATTTGGGCGCGCCTTCGTCGCACTTCCGCGCCGCCCGGTCAACCCGAACCGCTTCGGGCGAGGCGCGGCCGGCGCCCTTCGTTCGGAGGTCGGAATATAGGAAGTTCGGCTGGCAAGGCAAAAGAAAAGCCCGCGGATTGCCGGCTGCGTCCACGGTCCGCGCGTCGATATGACGCTGCCCCGAGACGCCCTGTTCCGCGTCGGCGCTTATGGGCGCCGACGCCGTTATTCGCTGCAAGGAAACGGGAAGGAATGGCGGGAGTGACGGGGCTCGAACCCGCGACCTCCGGCGTGACAGGCCGGCACTCTAACCAACTGAGCTACACCCCCGCACTACGAACCGGAAGCGCGTCTGGCCGCGCCCCGCAACGTCCGTAAGGCAGCGCGTAGGTAATCCCTCCCCGCCCCCCTGTCAAGCAAGCCCACGGAAGGAGATGGCGTTTTTTTGACGGTCGATCAAAGGCCCCGGCACGCGCCCCGGCACGCGTCCCGCCACGCGCCCCGGCACGCGCCCCGGCACGCGCCCCGGCACGCGCATCGCCCACCGAGTCAGAACTCGAAATACCGGCACAGCACCGGCGCGACGGTCCCGACGCGGACCGGCTTATGCACAACCTCGACCATGCCCGACTCCAAGCAACGGCGCTTGGTTTCCTCGGTCGTGTCCGCGGTCACCGCGACGATCGGCGCGTCGGAGAGACGTCGCGCAAGGATCTCACGTGCAACGCTCACCCCGTCCCGATCCGGCATATGCACATCCATCAAGATGATGCCGAAAGGCTCCTCGAGGTTCGCGCCGTCCTGCGGCCCCCGTCGCAGAATGTCCAACGCCCGGGCGCCGGAGCCCGCTTGCTCGACCGTCAGCCCGAAGGCCTCGCAAAAGGCCTCCAGCACCCGGCGATTCGCGGCGTTGTCGTCGACGATCAATACCCGTCCCATCCCGATGGACGTCCTTCACCTCATCACTCCCCGCCCAGACGCCCGGTCAGGGTGAACGCGATCTCGATGCTGTCAAACTTTTCTCGCGCAGATAGCGGATGTTTCTATTTATAATAGCGACGCCCGGCACAGCTTCCAGCCATTGGCGCGCAGCCGCCAGGCGCTGCGCAAAGCCGCTCCCCGTCCGGAGTAGACGGGCCCAGGACCGAGGCAAGCCGCTTAAGGGGTCGAAGGAGAAGGATGGTGGGCGGTGACGGGATCGAACCGCCGACCCTCTCGGTGTAAACGAGATGCTCTCCCAGCTGAGCTAACCGCCCGACGATGAGACGATCTTTAGCGCGACGCACGCCCGACCGCAACGCCGCCCGGCCGCCCGAACGCGGCGGCGACGCCCACAAATGAAGAGGGCCGGCCGCTAGCGCGGCCGGCCCTCCTCGCGAACTGCGCAGACGTCCTAACGGGTCAGTTCACCGCGTCCTTCAGCGCCTTACCGGCCTTGAACTTCGGCTGGTTGGAGGCGGGAATCTGAATCGTCGCGCCGGTCTGCGGATTGCGGCCGGTCGAGGCGGCGCGGTGGCTCACCGAAAAGGTGCCGAAGCCCACGAGGCGCACCTCGGAGCCGCCCTTCAACGCGCCGCTAATCGAATCGAAGACGGCGTCAACGGCGGCGGCGGCGTCGTTCTTCGACAGCCCGGCCGCAGAAGCCACACTGGCGACAAGATCGTTTTTGTTCACTTTGGAACCCCCCTTGGAAAACGGGATTGGTAAGATAAGGCGTATCGGATGGGTTATCCGGGACGGGTCGGAGTGTAGGCGACCGCCGGATTGAGCGTCAATTGGAAACCCGTAGAAAACGCCAGTTTTCCGCGGTTTTTGCGCATAATTTTACGCATGCGCACGGCCCTCGGGATGCCTGGGCGTCAATCCCCGAACGAAACCGGGGCGCCTGTGCCGCACGCGCGAAAAACAAGGCCCCGCGCCGATCGGCGCGGGGCCTGATTCGCCCGTCTCGCGCGGCCTAGGGCGAATCGGGTCTCCCGGCCGCGCGTCGGATCAATGGGTCGTAACGCCGACCGTCCCCTCGTCCTTTTCAGGCTTCGACAGGGTTTCCAGGTCAGCCGCGACCACGTCGGGGTCGAGCGGCGTGAGGCCCTCCGTCAGCGCCTGGGCCAGAACGTCCTCGACCGTCGCGACCGGCACGATCTCCAGCCCCTTCTTCACATTGTCGGGGATGTCGGCGAGGTCCTTCTCATTATCTTTCGGGATCAGAACCGTCTTGATGCCCGCGCGCAGCGCCGCCAACAGCTTCTCCTTCAAGCCGCCGATCGGCAGCACGCGCCCGCGCAGCGTGACCTCGCCCGTCATCGCCACATCGCGGCGCACCGGCGTGCCGGTCAGGACCGAGACGATCGACGTCACCATCGCGACGCCGGCCGATGGGCCGTCCTTGGGGGTCGCGCCTTCCGGAACGTGGACGTGGATGTCGCTGCGCTGGAACAGCGACGGCTTGATGCCGAAACGGTTGGCCCGGCTCTTCACGAAGTGCTCCGCCGCCTGGACCGATTCCTTCATCACGTCGCCGAGTTTGCCGGTCATCGTGACCCGCCCCTTGCCCGGCACCGTTACCGATTCGATCTGCAGCAATTCGCCGCCGACCTCGGTCCAGGCCAGACCGGTGACCACGCCGACGAGATCCTCATCCTCGATCTCGCCATAGCGAAACTTCCGCACCCCGGCGTAGTCGCCCAGATTGGCGGTCGTGATCTTGACCTGCTCGCGCTCGCCGGTCATCAGCTCCTTGACCGCCTTGCGGCACAGCTTGGCGAGCTCGCGCTCCAGATTGCGCACGCCCGCCTCGCGCGTGTAGTAGCGGATCACGTCGCGCAGCGCGTTGTCGGAGATCGACCACTCCTCGTCCTTGAGCCCGTTCTCGCCCATCTGCTTGCGGATCAGGTGGCGCTTGGCGATCTCGACCTTTTCGTCCTCGGTGTAGCCCGGGATGCGGATGATCTCCATCCGATCCATCAGGGGCTGCGGCATGTTGAGCGTGTTCGCCGTGGTGACGAACATGACGTCGGACAAGTCGTAGTCGACTTCGAGATAATGGTCGTTGAACGTCCCGTTCTGCTCCGGGTCCAACACCTCGAGCAGCGCCGAAGACGGATCGCCGCGCCAATCGGCGCCGAGCTTGTCGATCTCGTCCAGCAGGAACAGCGGGTTCGACTTCTTCGCCTTCTTCATGCCCTGCACGATCTTGCCGGGCATGGAGCCGATATAGGTCCTGCGATGGCCGCGGATCTCCGATTCGTCGCGCACGCCGCCGAGGCTCATGCGGACGAATTCGCGCCCGGTCGACTTGGCGATCGATTTGCCCAGCGACGTCTTGCCGACGCCGGGCGGACCGACGAGGCAGAGGATCGGCCCCTTGAGCTTCTTCTGGCGCGCCTGCACGGCGAGGTACTCCAGAATGCGCTCCTTGACCTTCTCCAAGCCGTAATGGTCGGCGTCGAGCACCGATGCGGCCTCGCGGATATCGGCCTTGATGCGCGAGCGCTTCTTCCAAGGAATGCCAAGCAGCCAGTCGAGATAGTTGCGCACCACTGTCGCTTCGGCCGACATCGGGCTCATCGCGCGGAGTTTCTTGAGTTCGGCCTGCGCCTTCTCGCGCGCCTCCTTGCTGAGTCGCGTCTTGGCGATCTTCTCTTCCAGTTCGGCCAGTTCGTCGCGGCCGTCCTCGCCTTCGCCCAGCTCCTTCTGAATCGCCTTCATCTGCTCATTCAGATAGTACTCGCGCTGGGTCTTCTCCATCTGGCGCTTGACGCGGTTGCGGATGCGCTTCTCGACCTGAAGGACGCTGATTTCGCCCTCCATGAAGCCGTAAATCTTCTCCAGGCGCTCCGAGATCTTCCCGATCTCGAGCAGCTCCTGCTTGTCGGCGATCTTCAGCGCCAGATGCTGGGCGACCGTGTCGGCGAGTTTGGCGCTGTCTTCGATCTGGTTGATCGAGATCAGCACCTCGGCCGGCACCTTCTTGTTGAGCTTGATGTACTGCTCGAACTGGCTCACCACGGCGCGGCCCAACGCCTTGAGCTCGGCCTCGTCCTCCTGCGGATCCTCGATCAGGCTGGCTTCCGCCTGGAAGAACTCGTCGGTCGCGGTGTAGCGGTCGATCCGCGCGCGCTGGCCGCCCTCGACCAGCACCTTGACCGTACCGTCCGGCAGCTTCAGGAGCTGCAGCACCGTCGCCACGGTGCCGATCTCGTAAATGTCCTCCGGCGCCGGGTCGTCTTCGCCGGCGTTCTTCTGCGTGACGAGCAGGATCTGCTTGTCGTCGCTCATCACGTCTTCGAGCGCGCGCACGGATTTGTCGCGGCCGACGAACAGCGGCACGATCATGTGCGGGAAGACGACGATGTCACGCAGTGGCAGAACGGGATAGAGCGCGCTGGAGGCGTCCATCGACGCGCCGGTCGGGGTGTCGGTCATTGCGCTTAAGTCTCCATCAGGGGGAGCGCCCGCATGTAGTCGGCGGGTCGGCCCATCATACTAGGACTTGTTGTCGTTGGCCCGTCATTTCAAGGCGGGTCGGTCCCGGCGCGACGTCTAAGGACCTCGTCGGCAGACGGCGCGACTGCAGGGCTTCACGCTGCGTAGGCGGCCGCATCGGTTCGGCCGGCGACCGGACGCCGGCCGAACGCGCCGACCGGGCTGATCAGGATGCGCTCGATTCGATCTCGTCGCGCCGCTCTGCGTAGATGTAGAGCGGCTCCGCACGCCCTTCAACCACCTCCCGATTGATCACCACCTCCTCGACGCCGTCCAGGCTGGGGAGATCGTACATCGGGTCGAGCAGGATGCCCTCCATGATGGAGCGCAGTCCGCGCGCGCCGGTCTTGCGCGCGATCGCCTTCTTGGCGATGGCGCCCAGCGCGTCGGTCGTGAAGTCGAGCTTCACGTCCTCCATCTCGAACAGCTTCTGATACTGCTTGACCAGGGCGTTGCGCGGCGCGGTGAGAATTTCGATCAGCGCTTCCTCGTCCAGGTCAGACAGCGTCGCCAGCACCGGCACGCGCCCGACGAACTCGGGGATCAGACCGAATTTCAGAAGATCCTCCGGCTCGATAGAGCGCAGGATGTCGCCGACCTCGCGATCCTCTTCCGCGCGGACGTCCGCGCCGAAGCCGATCGACGAGCCCTTGCCGCGGGCCGAGATGATCTTGTCCAGACCGGCGAAGGCGCCGCCGCAGATGAACAGGATGTTGGTCGTGTCGACCTGCAGGAACTCCTGCTGCGGATGCTTGCGGCCGCCTTGCGGCGGCACGCTGGCGACGGTGCCCTCCATGATCTTAAGGAGCGCCTGCTGCACGCCCTCGCCCGACACGTCGCGGGTGATCGAGGGGTTGTCCGACTTGCGGCTGATCTTGTCGACCTCGTCGATGTAAACGATGCCGCGCTGCGCGCGCTCGACATTGTAGTCGGCCGACTGCAGCAGCTTCAGGATGATG
>JANSXE010000004.1 GCA_024743195.1 Alphaproteobacteria bacterium
ATGCAACTGTTCAGGATGACGATCTGACAGGCGGGCGGCTCCCGTGCCGGACACACGGGCTCGCAAGGCCCAGGGACCCATCGGGACGCCGTCCGCCGATCCGAGAAAACCACAAATCCGTCAGACAGGGACCCAGGAGCGCTAGGCGGCGACGGCGCGGTCTCCGCTGCCCCCCTGCTCTCCGCGCCGCGTCGGCCGGGGTGACGGCGCAGCCGTTTCGCGCTACCGCCAGCGCGCGCGCAGATCGGCCAGGTGGCAGAGCCCGGCGGCGAGCAGCGCCGCCAGCACCCAGTAGCTCGCCGCCCCGACGAGCGCCGCATAGGCGGCGAGCAGGAGACTCGTCCCCGCCAGCAGATTGGGGATCAGCTTGCCGGGCGGGACGCCGCGCCCGCGGCGGCGCCACAGCCACGCGAGGGCCGCGGCCTCGGCGGCGGTCAGGAGCAGGATCAGGATGACGACCCGGGCCGGATCGAACAGGCCGCCGGCCGCCCCGCTCATCGGCGGGTCACGGCGCCCCAGCGTTCGGAGACCACGCCCGCCAGATGCGCCAGATCCTTGAAGAAGATCCGCACATGCGCGGCCGGCTTGGCGCGCACCAGGCGCTTGTTCATGTAGGCCTCCCAGGTGAGGCGCTGCACGTCCGGGTCGGCGCACATGGAGACGAAGCGCTCGCGCCGCTTGTCGGTCGTGTACCAGAAGCGCTGCATGATCCCCAGGATGAAGAAGACCCGTCCGTGCTCCTTCATGAAGATCTTGCGGGCGAGCTTCAGCGCGCGCGCGTCGCCGGTCTCCAGGCATTTCGCGGCCGCCTGGGCGGACAGCCGCCCGCCCAGCATGGCGTAGTAGATTCCCTCGCCGGACGCCGGCGCTACGACGCCCGCCGCGTCGCCGGCCAGGATCACGTCGCGCCCGTTGTCCCAGCGCTTGAGCGGCTTCAGGGGGATCGGGGCGCCTTCGCAGCGCACCGTCTCGCAGCCGGAGAGGCCGGCCGCGTCGCGCAGCCGTCCGACGGAGCCGCGTAAGCTGAACCCCTTGTTCGCGCTGCCGGTGCCGATGCTGGCGTGCGGGCCGTGCGGGAAGACCCAGGCGTAGAAGTCGGGCGAGAGCCCACCCTGGTAATAGACGTCGCAGCGCTCCCCGTCATACTTGCCGCCGCGCGCGGCGATATCCTGCGGGACCTTGATGATCTCGTGATAGGCGAAGACGCAGGGCGTGCGCGAATTGTCGGTCACCGCCTGTTTGGCGACGGCGGAGTTGGCGCCGTCCGCCCCGATCACGATGCGCGCGCGCACGGCCAGCGGCTCGGCGTTCTTGTCCGCGCCTTTCGGCTGATAGCGCACCAGCGCCGTTCCGTCCGCGTCGCGCGCGATTTCCTGGAAGCGGCCGTCGACGCGGGTCGCGCCGGCCGCGCGGGCGCGTTCGCGCAGGAACTCGTCGAAATCCTCCCGATCCACCATGCCGACATAGCCGCCGTCGATCGGCATATCGACCTCGCGGTCGGTGGGGGAGACGATGCGCGCGGTGTGGATGCGCGCGACGATCAGGTCGGCCGGGATGTCGAAATCCCGGATCAGCCGGGGCGGAACGGCCCCGCCGCAGGGCTTGATGCGGCCCGCCTTGTCGAGCAGCAGCACCGACCAGCCGGCCCGCGCGAGATCCTCCGCCGCGGTCGCGCCGGACGGCCCGCCGCCGATGACGACGGCGTCGTAGGTCGGCGCCCCGCGGGGCGCGGACGGCGAGCCGTCGGGACGCTCGGAACGCTCCATGCTATCGAACATGACGCTTCTCCCTGTAGCGCCGCGCCGGCCCGTCGCAACGGGGTCGGGCGCGGGGGTGGTCCCACATCACATGGCGGGCGAGGCGCGCTCGCCGCCGGTCGAAGGTCTCGATGCGCTTGAACTCGGGGCCGCGCGTTCAGCGAGCCGCCGGTCGTCCGCCGGGGTGCGCACCCGCGCGGCCAAGGCCGCCGAAACGACGAACAGCACCGCTTCCCCGCCGAAGGCGCTGGCGTAGGCCAGCGCGTCGGTCTCGACGAGGGCGCGCGCGGCGTCCACCGCCACGGTCCCCAGGAATCCGCCGAGCCCGAAGGCGATCGCCTGCGCCGCGCCCCAAAGGCCCATGCGCACGCCCTCCCGGCGCTTCTTGCCGGCGCCGGCGAGATGCATCATCGAGCCGATCGCGGCCACCGCGAAGGCGCCGTTGGCGAACCCCAAGAGGAACACGTTGATCCGGATCGGCCAGTCCGGCGCGGCGAAGCCGCCGAAGGCGACCCCGCCGAGCGCCGCCGCCGAGGCGAGACACCCCCCGATCGTCCAGTCCCTGAGCGTCCCGAAGCGCCCGCGCGCCCAGCCGCTGCAGGCGACGCCGACCAACACCATGCCGAGGAAGACGCCGCCGTGCTGGACGCTGGCCATCTGCGTCGACTGCCCGGGCGTCATGGCGAAGACGTGCCCGGCGAAGGGCTCCAGGATCAGATCCTGCATCGAATAGGCCAGCATCGACGCGAAGACGAAGACGGTGAAGCGCCGGGCGTCCTTCTCCGCCCAGATTTCCGCGATCACCTGGCGGAAAGGCGGCTTCTCGCCCGCCTCCTCGTCCGGCGGCGCCGGGCGCGCGGCGCGGCCCTCCAACCCCCAGGTGGTCAGGACGGTCAGCAGGAAGGCGAAGCCGACCACGCCCGCCGAGACGGCGACCAGCCGTTCCGGGCTGAACGGGTCGAGGAAGGCGCCGGCCACGCCGGCGGTCACCGCGATGCCCGCGATCATCATCAGCCAGCAGATCGTCGCGGCGGCCGCGCGCCGGCCCGGCGCGGTCTGCGCGGCCAGCAGCGCCAAGAGGTTGGTGCCGGACGCGCCGACCCCGGCGCCGATCAGGAAGAAGGCGAGGATAGCGAGCGCGATCCCGCCCGTCGTGGTCGAGCCCATCAGGTAGGTTGCGAGCGCCGCCAGCAGCCCGCCGAAAGTCAGAACCCCCATGCCGCCGACGATCCACGGCGTGCGCCGCCCGCCCATGTCGGCGCCGTAGCCCCAGCGCGGCCGGCTGAGCTGCACCGCGTAGTGCAGCCCGACCAGCGCGCCCGGCAGCATCGCGGGCAGGGCCAGCTCCACCACCATCACCCGATTGAGGGTCGAGGTGGTCAGCACCACCACGGCGCCCAGCGCGACCTGCACCAGCCCGCAGCGCACGATGCCGATCCACCCCATGCCGGAGGCGTCCGCCGGCGCGACGCGGGCGTCCGAAGCGGTTGCGGCGCTCATAGCCCGCCTCCGCCCGCCTGCAGCACCCCGCGCAGGGCGAAGGCGCTGACCAGCATGCCCAGCACATAGAGCGTGGTGCCGGTGGCGTTGTACCAGGCCGCCTGCTCCTTCGGGGCCTCCAGCAGGCGGGGCATCAGATAGAGCTGCATCGCGAACAGCATGCCCACGCCCGCGGCGTGCAGCGGCGCGCCCCAGGAGGCCAGAAGAACGAAGACCGCGACCTGCGGCAGGGCCATGACCCAGCAGGCGAGCTTCGCCGCCCGGTCGACGCCCAGCGTCACCGGCAGCGACTTGATCCCCATCGTCCGGTCGCCTTCGACCGCCTTGAAGTCGTTCAGCGTCATGATGCCGTGCGCGCCGAGGCTGTAGAGCGCGGCCAGCGCGACGACGCGCCAATCGGGAAAGGCGCCCAGCATCACGGCCGCCCCGGTGAACCAGGGCACACCCTCATAGCCGACGGCGCAGGCCGATGCGCCCCACCAGCCGTTCATCTTGAGCCGCAGCGGCGGCGCGCTGTAAATCCAGGCGAGCACGAGCGCGACCGCCGCGGCGGCCGCGACCCAGGGGCCGAGCGCGAGCGCCAGCGCCGCCGACAGGACGCTCCAGAGAATCGCGATATAGAGGCCCCAGCGCCCGGGAATGCGGCCCGACGGAATCGGGCGGTCCGGCTCGTTGATGGCGTCGACATGACGGTCGTACCAGTCGTTCGCCGCCTGGCTCGCCGCGCAGACCAGCGGGCCCGCCAACACGATCCCGAGAAGCGCGTAGACCCAGCGATCGGCCAGCGGCACGCCCGAGGAGACGACGCCGCACATGAAGGCCCACATGGGCGCAAACCACGTGATCGGCTTCAGCAACGTAAGGGTCGCCGAAAACTCGGGCAGCCGCGCGGGCGGCAACGGTTGGGCCGTGCTGTCCATGTCCGGAATGGTACGGGCGGCGCGGACGACTGTCAATTAAACGAGACAGCGAGCGAGCGCTTTATGTCACTTTTTTCTGACAGTCGCAGGAAATTGACAGTCGCGCGGCTCGGGTCGACGGCTCAGTCCAGATTCCCGATGCCGTGGCGGCGCAGTTTGACGTAGAGACTTTGCCGGCTCAGCCCCAGCATCTCCGCGGCCGACGCGCGGTTGTCTCCGGTCAGGCGCAGGGCCGCCTCGATGCAGAGCCGCTCAATGATGTCGGTCGTCTCCTGCACCAGATCCTTGAGCGGTACGCGCCCCACAAGGTTGGTGAGCTGCTCGGCCGATTTCGGCAGCAGCGTTTCACCCGCCGGCTCCTTCGGCAGGCGGCCCTCGACGCCGCGGATCAGGAAGCCGAGGCACGGCGGATCCGCGTCCGGCGCGGCGGCGGCCGACATCTCCACTTCGCGGTCGGCGCCGAAATCGTCGCGCAGCGTCGTTGCGAACAGCCGGATCGACCCGTGCTCGCGCAGATTCGCCATCAGCACGTTCATGTCGACGCCGGACCGGCCGAGCCAGCGCTCCAGCCGCTCGCCGAGCGCCTGTTCCTCACTGGCGACCTGCGCCATGTCGAGGAACGCGGGATTGGCCGACAGGATGCGCCCCGCATAGTCGGTGACCACGAAACCGTCCGGCGCGTGCGCGACGACGCTCGCCATCGCGCGCAGGTCGCGGCGGCCGTTCTCGCCTGCGGGCGCGCCCTGCGGCAGGATGCGGAGCAGGAACATCGACAGGCTTTCCTGCCGAAAGATCGTCGCCGAGAGCGTCATCGGCCGATCGACGCCGCGCGCGGACAGAGTTTCCTCTCCGGCGCGGCCGGTCTCGCGCACCCGGGCAAGCAGCTGGTCCAGCGCCTGGGCGTTCTGGCCCTCGAAATTCTTGAAGAGATTGGCGCCGGTGAGCCGTTTCACCTCGACATTCAACAGCTTGGCGGCCGCGGGATTGGCCTCGACGATCTTATGGCTGGTCGCATCCACGACCAGCACCGCCTCCGCCGCGATCTGGAACAGCAGGCGATAGCGGGTCTCGGCCGTGCGCAGGCGGGCGTACTCCCGCTCGAGCGAAAGTTGGGTTTCGACCAGACGCTGTTGCAGCGCGGCGAGCGCCCGCATCTCGCGGCCCACTGCAAGCACGCGTCCGCCGCTCATCGGGACGGCGGTGTATTTGATCGGGAGGTCCGGGCCGTCCTCGATCGGATGGTTGAGCTGGCGCCAGCGGGTCGGGCCGGCGGCGGAATCGCGCAGCAGATCCTCGACTTTCGAGCGGCTCTCGGGGGTGACGATCTCGCCGAAGCGTCGCCCGATCCAATCGGCGGACAGGGCGTGCGGAAGCTCCCCGCTTCCGAAGGCGGCGTCGAGCACGACGCCCTCGCCGTCGAGGACGAGCGCGACGTCGGAGGCGGCGGCGATCAGGGCGCCGGCGCTGTCGGCGTCCAGGTCGCCCAGAGTCTGATCTGGGTTTCGGAACCGGGCGTCCGCCTCACTCGAAACCACGCTTTGCATCCCGCATTACCTTCCTCACGCGGCGGAACGTCGCCGGCGCCATGGGGCGCCCACGCATCACGCAGGCGCGGCTGCAGCGATAAGGGTCTCGGCTTGCGCCACCGAGTGGCGCGCGTCCAGAACGCACGCGTCGGCGCCGACCCGCTCGACCAATTCCGGACTGTCTGCGAAGACCCGACCGCCAACCAAAATAGACACACCCGAGTTAAGGGATTGTTGACGGATACGGTCGATAAACGATGCGACCGCGTCGAGCAAGTCATTACGACTTAGAGACAGTCCAACCACGCTGATGCGCTGGGAGGCGATGACGTCGAGCAGTTCCTCCGCGGTGGCGCAGGCCAGACTGAACACTTCCCAGCCGGCCCGGCGGAAGAACTCCTCGACCATGAAAAGCCCGAACGTGTGCTGTTCGCCGGGCGCGGAGGCTAGCAGAATGCGGCGCGGAGGCGAATCGACCGCCTCGCAGCCGCCCGTCCGGTCGCCCGTGCCGTCGACTGTGTCGTCGTCCGCAGCCTCACCGTCCGCGTCCGAGGAATCGGCGGCGAAGGCCGGGCTGAGGGCGCGCAGCATATGCTGCAGCCGCGACAGGCCCACGGTCACGTCCGCGAAACTGCGCCGATCGTCGCTCCATTGCTCGCCCAGCAGCCGCGCCGCCGGCGCCAACAAATCGACATAAAGTCGCTCCAGCGAGGCGCCGCGTCGCCTCAGCCGCCAGAGGGTCGACAGCGGCGCGTCGCCTTCGTCTGAAAGCAGCGTTTCGGCGAAGCGGGCGACATCGTGCGCCCCGATCTCGAGCGCCGCCGTCTTCTCCGTGGCGTCCTGCGCCTCCTGAATCAGGCAGTTTCCGTCATGCGCCCGGATCAGACGGGGGATGATCTCGGCCTCGATGGTCCGATTGAGGTAGTCGGCCTCTTCGCGCCGGTCGTCGGCGCGCGGGGGCGTGTCGTCGAATTCCGTCAGGTCCTCGTCGACGGCTTGCCGCATCGCGATTAACGAGGTCCCCACCATGGCGTCTCACCTCTCTCGGACCCTGGTCCGCCCCAACGGGGCTGCTCGAAAGGGCGCCGTCCGTCGGCGCGCTCCGTGTGGCCGCCGGCGAAAGCCGGTCGGACGGGTCCACGCCCTGCGGCCTCCTTGGCGATCGTCGCTCATCGGACCCAAGGCGTCTCGGAGCCGGATCCCTAAAGCGTCGACTGGTGCGGCCCCGAACCCGCAAGCGGCCCCGAAACCGACCCTGAACGGGCGGCCGTCAGCCGGCCTCCCTTTCGCTGTTCCTCCCCAAGGCGCCCTCGTTTCGGACCGGTGGTCGGACCGCCGCAGCGCCGCGCGTTTCTTCTCAATGGGGCCGTCGCCCGACCCCCATCATACCCCATCCGGTCAAAAATGTAAGCTTTCATATACGTCAACTTTTGTTGACAGGTGCGGGCGACCTTCCGTACACTGCGTCTCGTTAAAGGCTCCAGGCAGACACGCAACGATCGGGAGCGTTCGCATGACAGGGCAGACGCGGCGGAACGACCGGCCTACAAGGGTCCGTCCCGCTCTCTACACCGAGGCGGAGCGCCGCCGACGCGACGGCACGAAATGGACGTTGGTCCAGGGCGTGCTCGCGCCGCTGCAATTCCTGGTGTTCCTCGTCAGCCTTTTCCTGGTTCTGCGCTACCTGACGACGGGCGAAGGCTTCGCCGCCGCGACCTGGTCGGTCGTGGTCAAGACGATCATCCTCTACGTCATCATGGTGACCGGCTCGATCTGGGAGAAGGTCGTGTTCGGCCGCTGGCTCTTCGCGCCCGCCTTCTTCTGGGAGGACGTGTTCTCGATGCTGGTGCTGGCGCTGCACACCGCTTATCTGGCGGCGGTCTTCGCCGGGTGGGGCGACGGACGCGACCAGATGCTGCTCGCGCTGGCGGCCTATGTCACCTACGTCATCAACGCCGGCCAGTTCCTCTGGAAGCTTCGGCAGGCGCGCCTTCAGCAGGAGGCCGAGGCCGAGGCCGCCTATGACGAGGCGCTGGGCGTGGGGGCGAGCGGATGAGCGAGACCGCCTACAGCCTCGACGTCTCGCCCGCTGGCCGCGCCGCCGGCAAGGGCTGCAGCGACGCCCCGGTCCTCAAGGAGCGCGGTCAGCGCGAGGTCTTCTGCGGGCTGACCGGCATCGTCTGGATGCACCGCAAGATCCAGGACGCCTTCTTCCTTGTGGTCGGCTCGCGCACCTGCGCGCATCTGATCCAGTCGGCGGCCGGCGTGATGATCTTCGCCGAGCCGCGCTTCGGCACCGCCATCATCGACGAGCGCGATCTCGCCGGCCTCGCCGACGCGAACGAGGAGCTCGACAAGTGCGTCGACCGGCTGCTCGCCCGCCGGCCCGACATCAAGATGCTGTTCCTGGTCGGCTCCTGCCCGTCGGAGGTCATCAAGCTCGACCTCTCCCGCGCGGCGCAGCGCCTGTCGCGCCGGCACATGCCGGACGTGCGGATCCTGAACTACTCCGGCAGCGGGATCGAAACCACCTTCACCCAGGGCGAGGACGCCTGCCTCGCCTCGCTGGTCCCCGAGGCGCCGGCCGAGGCCGCCAACGCGGAGCCCTCACTGCTGGTCGTCGGCGCGCTCGCCGACGTGGTGGAGGATCAGTTCCGCCGGCTGTTCGAGCGCCTGGGCGTCGGCCCGGTCCATTTCCTGCCGCCGCGGCGCGCGAAGGATCTGCCGCCGGTCGGCCCCTCGACGCGCTTCCTGCTGGCCCAGCCGTTCCTGGCGGACACGGCCAGGGCGTTGGAGGATCGCGGCGCGGTGCGGCTCTCGGCGCCCTTCCCGTTGGGCGCGGAAGGGACGACCGGTTGGTTGAAGGCCGCCGCGGACGCCTGGGGCGTTCCGGCCGCGCGGTTCGAGGAGGCGACGGCGCCGGGGCGCGCGCGCGCCGAGCGCGCGGTCGAGCGCTATCGCGCCGCCCTCGACGGCAAGCGTCTTTTCTTCTTCCCCGACAGCCAGCTCGAGCCGCCGATCGCGCGTTTCCTGGCCCGCGAGTGCGGCGTCGAGCTGATCGAGGTCGGCACGCCCTTCCTGCACCGCGAGCACCTGTCGGAGGAGCTCAAGATGCTTCCCGAGACGGTGCGGCTCAGCGAGGGGCAGGACGTCGACCGCCAGCTCGACCGCTGTCGCGCCGACCGCCCGGATCTTACGGTCTGCGGACTCGGCCTCGCGAACCCGCTGGAGGCGGAGGGCCTGGCGACCAAGTGGTCGATCGAACTCGTCTTCACGCCGATCCACGGCTACGAGCAGGCCGGCGATCTGGCCGAGCTGTTCAACCGCCCGTTGGACCGGCGCGGCCGGCTGAAGGTGTAACGGCATGCAGCTCACGCTCTGGACATATGAGGGGCCGCCGCATGTCGGCGCCATGCGCGTCGCCACCGGCATGAAGAAGCTGCATTACGTGCTGCATGCGCCGCAAGGCGACACCTACGCCGACCTGCTCTTCACCATGATCGAGCGGCGCGATCATCGCCCGCCCGTCACCTACACCACCTTCCAGGCGCGCGATCTCGGCTCCGACACGGCGGAAATCTTCAAGCACGCGCTCTCCGACGCCTATGAGCGCTTCCAGCCGGACGCCATGCTGGTCGGCGCCTCCTGCACGGCGGAGCTGATTCAGGACGATCCGGCGGGTTTGGCCAAGGCGCTCGCGCTGCCGGTTCCGGTGGTGCCGCTGGAGCTGCCCTCCTATCAGCGCAAGGAGAACTGGGGCGCCTCCGAGACCTTCTATCATCTGGTCCGCGCGCTGTGCGGCCCGCGGGCGCTGCAGCCCGGCGAAGAGCGTCCGGCCAGGGCCGAGGGCGCGCGGCCGAGCTGCAACCTGCTGGGCCCGACGGCGCTCGGCTTCCGTCACCGCGACGACGTGACGGAGGTGACCCGGCTGCTCGACGCGCTCGGCGTGGAGGTCAAGGTCGTCGCGCCGTTGGGCGCGACGCCGGCCGACGTCGCGCGGCTCGGCGAGGCGGACTTCAACGTCGTGCTCTATCCGGAGCTCGGCGAGACCGCGGCGAAGTGGCTCGAGCGCGCGTTCCGGCAACCCGTCGTGCGCACGGTTCCGATCGGCGTCGGGGCCACGAAGCGCTTCGTCCAGGAGGTCGCGGAGATCGCCGGCGTCGATCCGGCGCCGCTGCTGGAGCGCGAGATCGCCCGGCTGCCTTGGTACTCCCGCTCGATCGATTCGACCTATCTGACCGGCAAGCGCGTCTTCGTGTTCGGGGACGCCACGCACGCGATCGCTGCGGCCGAGGTGGCGGCCGACGAATTCGGCTTCGAGGTGGTCGGCCTCGGGACCTACAGCCGCGAGCAGGCCCGCGAGGTGCGCGCCGCCGCCAAGCGCTACGGCGTCGAGGCGCTGATCAGCGACGATTATCTGGAGGTCGAGGACCGGATCGCGGAACTGCATCCGGAGCTGGTTCTGGGCACTCAGATGGAGCGCCACATCGCCAAGCGTTTCGGGGTCCCCTGCGCCGTCATCTCCGCGCCGGTGCATGTGCACGATTATCCCGCCCGCTATTCCCCGCAGATGGGATTCGAGGGCGCGAACGTCCTGTTCGACACCTGGGTCCACCCCCTGATGATGGGGCTGGAGGAGCATCTCTTGGGGATGTTCCGCGAGGATTTCGAGTTCAACGACCACACGCCCTCGCATCTCGGCCACAAGCCGGATCAGTCGGCGCCGCGCCCGGACGAAGAGCCGGCGCCCGCGAATTCGGTCGCAGACGACGGGCCGCCCGCCGCCGCCGAAGCCGGCGTCGCGACGCTGGAGCGGCCGCAGACCGACGCGGCCGCCGCCGCCCCCGAGATCGCCCCCGAGATCGCCGCCGAAGCGGCGCCCGAGGCGCCGGCCGGCGCGCCCGTCTGGGCTGTCGAGGCCGAGAAGGAGCTGAAGAAGATCCCCTTCTTCGTGCGGGGCAAGGCGCGCCGCAACACCGAGCGCTTCGCGACGGAGCGCGGACTGACGACCATCACGCTGGATACGCTCTATGACGCAAAAGCGCACTTTGGACGCTGAGGCGGCCCTCACGGGCGCACCGCCCGTGAAGGTCGCCATCATCACGCTGGACACGCACCTGGTCGGGGCGATCGATCGGGTGCGCGGCGCCTTGCGACGGGACATCCCCGGCCTGGAGCTCAGCCTGCACGCGGCCGTCGACTGGGCGAAGCAACCGGAGACGCTGGACGACGCCAAGCGCGCCATCGCCGAAGCGGACATCCTGATCGTGACCATGCTCTTCATCGAAGAGCACATCAACGCGGTGATGCCCGACCTCAAGGCCCGCCGGGACCGTTGCGACGCCATCGTCGCCTGCATGTCGGCGGGCGAGGTGATCAAGCTCACCCGCCTCGGCCGCTTCAACATGGGGGCCAAGGAATCGGGCGCCATCAAGATGCTGAAGCGGCTGCGCGGCTCGGCGAAGCCGGGCGCCAGTTCGGGCGCCAGCCAGATGGCGATGCTGCGCCGATTGCCGCGCATCCTGCGCTACATCCCGGGCTCGGCCCAGGACATGCGGGCCTATTTCCTCACCATGCAGTACTGGCTCGCCTGTTCCGACGACAATCTGGCGAGCATGGTGCGCTATCTGATCGACCGCTACGCGGTCGGCCCGCGGGAGGTTTATCGCGGCCGCACCCCCGCCGCCCCGCCGGTCGAGTATCATGAGATCGGCCTTTATCATCCCGGCCTGAAGGGCCGCACCACCGACCGGGTCGCCGAGCTGCCGAAGGCGCCGGCGCAGACCAAGGGAACCGTGGGTCTGCTGTTGATGCGCTCCTATGTGCTGGCCGGCGACGTCGGCCATTACGACGGCGTGATCGAGGCCTTCGAGGCGGCGGGCTATCGCGTGCTGCCGATCTTCGCGAACGGTCTCGACGCGCGCCCGGCGGTGGAGGCCTTCTTCATGGACGCCCACGGGCGGCCCGTCGTCGATGCGGTGGTGTCGCTCTCCGGCTTCTCGCTGGTCGGCGGCCCCGCCTACAACGACAGCGAGGCGGCGGCGGAGATGATGCAGCGCCTCGACGTACCCTGCATCGCCGCACACGCCCTGGAGTTCCAGTCGCTCGACGCCTGGCGTACGTCGGACCGCGGTCTTCTGCCGGTCGAGAGCACAATCATGGTGGCGATCCCCGAACTGGACGGGGCGATCGCGCCGAGCGTCTATGGCGGGCGGCGACAGCATGGGGACGACGGCGCGGCCTCCAACGCGGCCGGCGGCCAGTTCATGACCGCCGATCCGGAGCGCACGGCGGCGCTGGTCGCGCGCACGGCGCGTCTGATCGCGCTCAAGTGGGCCGAGCGCGCGGAGCGCACGGTGGCCATCGTGCTGTTCAACTTCCCGCCGAATTCCGGCGCGACCGGCACGGCCGCCTATCTCGGGGTGTTCGAGAGCCTGTTCAACACGCTGCACGCCCTCAAGCGCGCCGGCTATTCGGTCGAGCCGCCGGCGAGCGTCGACGCCCTGCGCGCCGCGTTGCTCGAGGGCAATTCGGCGCAATACGGCGCGGACGCCAACGTCTTCCACCGCATCCCGGTCGACGACCATGTGCGGCGCGAGCCGCATCTGAAGGAGATCGAGGCCGCCTGGGGGCCGGCGCCGGGCCGTCAGCTCACCGACGGGCGCGCGATCCAAGTCCTGGGCGAGCGTTTCGGCAATGTCTTCGTCGGCGTCCAGCCGGGCTTCGGCTACGAAGGCGATCCGATGCGCCTTCTGTTCGAGAAGGGCTTCGCGCCGACGCACGCCTTCAGCGCCTTCTACCGCTATCTGCGCGAGGATCTGGGCGCCCACGCGGTGCTGCATTTCGGGACGCATGGCGCGCTGGAGTTCATGCCGGGCAAGCAGACGGGCATGAGCGGCGACTGCTGGCCGGAGCGGCTGATCGGCGACCTGCCGAACTTCTACTTCTACGCCGCCAACAACCCCTCCGAAGGGGTGATCGCCAAGCGGCGCAGCGCGGCGACGTTGATCAGCTACATGACCCCGCCCTTGAAGCAGGCCGGCCTCTACAAGGGGCTTCTGGACCTGAAGGAGACGGTGGAGCGCTGGCGCGGCGCCGGGCCGGAGGAGGTCGAGACCCGCGCGCGCCTCGCCGAGTTGATCCTGAGCCAGGCCCAGGCGCTGGATTTGGCGCCGGCCGACGCCGTCTGGAGCGGCGAGGCGGCCGACGAGATCGCCGCCCTGCAGGACGCCGTGCGGGAGTTGGAGGAGACGCTGATCCCCTTCGGCCTGCACGTCCTGGGGGCCGGCGTCGCGGAGACCGAGCGGGCCGATTATCTGAAGGTCATCGCCGAGGCGTCGCACGGGCTCGACCTGCCGGATGCAGCCTTGACCGCGCTGGCCCACGGCGAGGCGCCGGAGGCGGCCATCAAGGCCGGCCGCCTGAAGGCCGACAAGACGCTGCGCGCCGCCTTCCAGCAGCTCTCCGACATGGCCCGCCATCTGCGCGAGGATGCGGAGCTGCCGGCGTTGATCCACGCCCTCGACGGCGGTTTCACGCCGCCCGCGCCCGGCGGCGACCTGCTGCGCAAGCCGGAAGTGCTGCCCACGGGCCGCAACCTGCATGGGTTCGACCCCTTCCGGATGCCGAGCGCCTTCGCGGTCGAGGACGGCGCCCGTCAGGCGGACCGGCTGCTCGACCGGCATCAGGCGGATGGCGGCGCGTTCCCCGAATCCATCGCGCTCGTGCTCTGGGGCGCCGACAATCTGAAGAGCGAAGGCGGGCCGATCGGCCAGGCGCTGGCGCTGATGGGCGCGCGCCCGCGCTTCGACGGGTTCGGGCGGCTCGCCGGGGCCGAGCTGATCCCGCTGGAGGCGTTGGGCCGGCCGCGCGTCGACGTCGTCATGACGCTGTCCGGCATTTTCCGCGACCTCCTGCCGCTGCAGACGAAGCTCCTGGCGGAGGCCGCCTGGCTCGCCGCGGGCGCCGACGAGCCGGAGGACCGGAACTTCGTGCGCAAGCACACGCTGGCGCATCAGGCGGCGCATGGCTGCGACTTTGAGACGGCGGCGCTGCGCGTCTTCTCCAACGCCGACGGCGCCTACGGCGCCAACGTCAACCAGATGGTCGACAGCGGCGCCTGGGACGAGGAGGACGAGCTGGGCGACGTCTTCGCCAGCCGCAAGTGCTTCGCCTATGGCCGCGACGGCGCGGCGGCGCAGCAGCAGGGGCTCTTGAAGAGCATGCTGGGGGGCGTCGATTTCGCCTATCAGAATCTCGAATCGGTCGAACTCGGCGTCACCACCGTCGACCACTATTTCGACAGCCTCGGCGGCATCACGCGGGCCGCGGCCAGCGCCCGCGGCGGCGAGGCGATCCCGGTCTACGTCTCCGACCAGACCGGCGTCGACGCCGCCGTGCGCACGCTCTCGGAGCAGGTCGCGCTCGAGACCCGCACCCGCACCCTCAACCCGACCTGGTACGAGGGGATGCTGAAGCACGGCTACGAGGGCGTCCGCCAGATCGAGGCGCAGGTGACCAACACGCTGGGCTGGTCCGCCACGACGGGTCAGGTGCAGCCCTGGGTCTATCAGCAGCTCACCGAGACCTTCGTGCTCGACGCGGCGATGCGCAAGCGGCTCGCCACGCTCAATCCGAAGGCGTCGGCGCGCGTCGCCAACCGGCTCCTGGAGGCGCATGAGCGCCGCTATTGGGAGCCCGACCAAGACACCCTCGCTGCGCTCAAGGCGGCGGGCGAGGAGCTAGAAAACCGCCTTGAAGGGATCCATGAAGAGGAGGCAGCCGCATGAGTTACGCTCTCGGCACGCTCGAACGGACGGCGCGCGGCGTCGACGGCCCCGGCGACGGGGAAGGCAGCGTTCAGTTCCACCCGCAGGCCGACGTCGACGTCGGCGGCGCGAAGATTTTCTCGGTCTACGGCAAGGGCGGCATCGGCAAGAGCACGACCTCGTCGAACCTGTCCGTCGCCTTCTCGAAGCTGGGCAAGCGGGTCCTGCAGATCGGCTGCGACCCGAAGCACGACAGCACCTTCACGCTGACCAAGCGGCTGGCGCCGACGGTCATCGACGCGCTGGAGGAGGTCGACTTCCACGCCGAGGAGCTGCGCACCGAGGACTTCGTCTTCGAAGGCTATAACGGCGTCATGTGCGTCGAGGCGGGCGGCCCGCCGGCCGGCACCGGCTGCGGCGGCTACGTCGTCGGCCAGACGGTGAAGCTTCTGAAGGAGCATCACCTGCTGGAGGACACCGACGTCGTCATCTTCGACGTGCTGGGCGACGTGGTCTGCGGCGGCTTCGCCTCGCCGCTGCAGCATGCGGAGCGGGCGCTGATCGTCACCGCCAACGACTTCGATTCGATCTTCGCCATGAACCGCATCGTTGCGGCCATCAAGGCGAAGGCGAAGAATTACGAGGTGCGGGTCGGCGGCGTGATCGCCAACCGCAGCCGCGAGACCGACGAGATCGACCGCTTCAACGCGGCGACCGGGCTCCAGACGCTGGCCCATTTCCAGGATCTGGACGAGATCCGGCGCTCGCGCCTGAAGAAGTCCACCATCTTCGAGATGGACTCGACGCCTGCGCTGGAGGCGGTCAAGGCGGAGTATCTCCGCCTCGCCCAGTCCCTATGGGACGGGGTCGATCCGCTCGACGCGGAACCGATGAAGGACCGGGAGATCTTCGATTTCCTGGGCTTCGACTGAGAGCCGGGGGAAGGGCCGTCCATGGACACCGCCAGCTACGTCGCCCGCCGGGGCCAGATCGCGCACTACTTCGACCGCACCGCGGCCGACGCCTGGGCGAAGCTGACCTCGGACGCGCCGGTCAGCAAGATCCGGGCGACCGTCCGGGCCGGTCGCGACAGGATGCGGGGGACGCTTCTGTCCTATCTGCCTGAGGACCTGACCGGCAAGCGCCTGCTGGACGCCGGCTGCGGGACTGGGGCGCTGGCGGTCGAGGCGGCGCGCCGCGGCGCGCACGTCACCGCGATCGACCTGTCGCCGACCCTGATCGATCTGGCGCGCGAGCGCACGCCGGTCGACGGCCTCCAGGGCCGCATCGACTTCACCGCCGGCGACATGCTGGACCCGGCGCTGGGCGAGTTCGACCATGTCGTCGCGATGGATTCCCTGATCCATTACACGAGCCCGGACATGGTCCGCGCTCTGGCCGGGCTGGCGCGCCGCACCCGGACGTCCATCGTCTACACCTTCGCGCCGAAGACGCCGGCCTTGGCCGCGATGCATGCGGTCGGCCGGCTGTTCCCGCGCGGCGACCGCGCGCCGGCGATCGAGCCGGTCAGCCGGCGGCGCATGCACGGCGCCATCGACCGGCACGCCGAGCTGAACGACTGGCGCGTCGGCCGGGGCGAGAAGATCACGAGCGGCTTCTACATGTCGCACGCCCAGGAACTGACGAGAGAGTAGGGGGAAGGCGCGCCGTCATGCAGAAGCCCGTCACCGTCCTGATCGCCGAAGGGTGGAGCCGCGTCGGATCGCGGTTCCTGCCGTTCGCCGATGCGGCGACGCCGGACCTGCCGCTGGGGCGGCTGGTGCGGTTGTCGCTGTTCCAGGTCTCGGTCGGCATGGCGGTGGTGCTGCTGACGGGCACGCTGAACCGGGTGATGATCCTGGAACTCGGGGTCGCGACCTGGCTGGTCTCGCTGATGGTCTCGCTGCCGCTGGTCTTCGCGCCGCTGCGCGCGCTGATCGGCCATCGCTCGGACACCCACCGCTCGGTGCTGGGTTGGCGGCGCGTGCCCTACATCTGGTTCGGCACGCTGATGCAGTTCGGCGGGCTGGCGATTATGCCCTTCGCGCTCTTGGTGCTGTCCGGCGACGGGGTGGGCTCCGCGGCCTGGGGGCAGGCGGGCGCCGCGCTCGCCTTCCTGATGATCGGCGCCGGGCTGCATACGACGCAGACCGCCGGCCTGGCGCTCGCCACCGATCTGGCGGAGGAGGAGAGCCGCCCGCGGGTCATCGCGCTGATGTACGTCATGCTGCTGGTCGGCATGGTGGTCGCGGCGCTGGTCTTCGGTTGGCTGCTGGCGGACTACAGCCACACCAAGCTGATCCAGGTGATCCAGGGCGCGGCGGTGCTGACCGCGGCGCTCAATCTCGTCGCCTTGTGGAAGCAGGAGGCGCGCGATCCCTCGAAGACCCGCGCCGACCGGCCGCGCCCGCTTTTCCGCGAGAGCTGGCGGCGCTTCGCCGCGGGCGGCCGGGCGAGTCGGCTGTTGGTCGTGGTCGGGCTGGGCGCTGCAGGCTTCAGCATGCAGGACATCCTGCTCGAGCCCTATGGCGGCGAGATCCTGAATCTGACGGTCGGCCAGACCACCGCGCTGACGGCGCTGCTGGCCGGCGGCACGCTGGCCGGCTTCGCGCTGGCGGCGCGGATGCTGACCGCGGGCTTCGACGCCTACCGGCTGGCGGCCACGGGCGCCTTGGCCGGCGTCGTCGCCTTCTCCTGCGTCATCTTCGCCGCGCCGTTGGAATCCGCCGCCCTGTTCCGCGTCGGGACGGCGCTGATCGGTTTCGGCGGCGGGCTGTTCGCGGTCGGCACGCTCTCGGCGGCGATGGCGCTGGCGGACGCCGGCGGCAGCGGGCTGGCGCTCGGCGCCTGGGGCGCCGTGCAGGCGACCGCGACGGGCGTCGCGATCGCCGTCGGCGGCGGCTTGCGCGATTGGATCGGCGGGCTCGCGGAGGCGGGCGCGCTCGGGCCGGCGCTGGTGGACCCGGCGGTCGGCTACGGTTTCGTCTACCACCTGGAAATCCTGTTCCTGTTCGCCACGCTTGCCGCGATCGGGCCGCTGGTGCGGTTCCGCGACGACGGCGCGACGAACGGCGGGAGCAAGTTCGGTCTGGCCGAGTTCCCCGGCTGACCGAAGAACGAGGAGTATGGGATCATGAACCTCATCGGCGACATCACGGGCTACATCGACGTGGCTCAGGTGGTGCTCTACGTGTTCTGGGTCTTCTTCGCCGGCCTGATCATCTATCTGGTGAAGGAGAACAAGCGCGAGGGCTATCCGCTCGACAGCGACCGGACCAACGCGCGCGTCAGCGTGATCGGCTGGCCGGAGCCGCCGGACCCCGTCACCTACGTCACCGCGCAGGGCGAGCGCATCACCGCGCCGACCGGCAAGGGCGACGACCGGCCCATCGCGGCCGAGCCCGCGGCCCCCTGGCCCGGCGCGCCGCTGGTCCCGACCGGCAACCCGATGCTGGATTGCGTCGGTCCGGGCTCCTACGCCCAGCGCCAGGACAAGCCGGACCTGACCAACGAAGGCGCGCCCAAGCTGGTCCCGAACCGGATCGCCAGCGACTTCCATGTGGACGAGCGGGACCCGAATCCGGTCGGCATGGAGGTGGTCGGCCTCGACGGCAAGGTCGGCGGCACGGTCAGCGAGCTCTGGATCGACCGGGCGGAGCATCTGATCCGCTATCTGGAGGTCGACACCGGCGGCTCCGGGTCGGTGCTGCTGCCGATGACCATGGCGCGCGTCACCGGCGGGCAGGTGCGGGTCGCCTCGGTCAAGGGCGAGCATTTCGCCGACGTGCCCAAGCTCGCCAATCCGGATCAGGTCACGCGCTTGGAGGAGGAGAAGATCACCGCCTACTACGCGGCCGGCCATCTCTACGCCACGCCGCAGCGCCTGGAGCCGTTGCTGTGAGCGGCGGGCACGGCCACGACGATTTCGCCTTCGAGCCGATCCGGGGCCTGCCGGAGCGGCCGCCCGAGGGCGAGAAGATCCTGTGGCAGGGCGCGCCGACCTGGAAGGGGCTGGCGATCCGCAGCTTCCACGTCCGGAAGGTGGCGATCTATTTCGCGATCCTGATGGTCTGGCGTCTGATCGAAACGCTGCATGGCGGCGGAACCTTGGCGGCCGCCCTGGTGGACGCCTCCGGGATTCTTCCCGTCGCCGTCGTCGGGATCGGGTTGCTCGCCGGCTTCGCCTATCTCTATGCGCGCTCCAGCGTCTTCACCGTCACCAGCCGGCGGGTGGTGATGCGCTTCGGGCTGGCCCTGCCGATGGCGATCAACCTGCCCTTCGCGCGGATCGACGCGGCCGCCCACCGGCGCTTCGCCGACGGCTCGGGCGACATCCCGCTGACGCTGGCGAAGGGCGAGCGCATCGCCTTCCTGCATCTGTGGCCCTTCGCGCGGCCCTGGAAGGTCAGCCAGCCGCAGCCGACGCTGAAGGCGCTGGCCGAGTCGGAGAAGGCGGCGCAGATCCTGGGCGAGGCGCTCGAGGCCTTCCTCGCCGAGGGCGGCGACGAAGCGGCTGCGCCCAGCATTCCGGTCCGACTGGCCCGGCCGGGCGCGACGGGCGTACGCGCGGCGGCCCCGGCGCCGGGCCGGGCGAAACAGGGCGCGTCGGACGCCGGCCGGGCGCCGGCGGTGGCGAGCCCGAGTCGGGCCTGACGGGCCGGCGGATAAGAGAGGAGCGAGGTCATGGCGGACGCCGAGAGCAAGCATCGCCCCCATCCGGAGGATGCGATCCCGCGCTTGGCGGTGATCGGCGCCGGGCTGATGGTCGCGGCGGCGATCCTCCTGTCCTACGGCGCGTCGAGCGGCTCGCTCGACCGTTTCACCACGCAGCCGGCCGCGCAGACCGTGGAGACGCGCACGGTGCGCTTCACCGACGCCCCCGACGGCCGGGTCCTGGTCGAGGACGCCGAGACCGGCGCGCTGATCCACGAGATCGCGGTCGGCGAGGAGAACTTCATCCGCGGCGTCCTGCGCGGTCTGGCGCGGGAGCGGATGCTGAACGACGTCGGCCGGGCGCCGGCCTTCGAATTGGTGCGCTGGAGCGACGGCCGCTTCACGCTGCGCGATACGGGCACCGACCGGCTGATCGATCTCGGCGGGTTCGGCGTCGACAACGCGGCCGCCTTCGCGCGGCTGATGACGAGCGCAGGAGACGGGCGATGAGAGCGGGCGACCTCTTCTACACCGACACGATCGATCTGCCCTGCCGGATCGAGATCGAGAACACGTTCGAGAGCTTGCACGCCCATGTGGTGCTGGACGGCGATCCGCCGATCCACCCGGGCGACAAGGTCACCGTGCACGGCGAGCCGATCGCCGTGCCCTACGGCGAAAGCCTGACCCTGGAGCGCACCGCGACGTTGCGCCGGGCGGGCGCATTGGGACGCTGGTGGGCGACCGTCACCGGCGATTTGGAAATCTTCGAGATGTTCGAGGTCAGCTTCACCTCCGGGAGGTCCCTATGACGATCGAAACCCTGTCGCTCACGCCCTCCGACAGCACGCGGAAGGCGATGGAAAGCACGGTCCTCAGCCCGCGCTTCTACACCACCGATTTCGACGAGTTGGATCGCATCGACGTGGAGCCCGTGCGCGCCGAATGGGACGTGCTGATCGCCGACCTGGAGGAAGACACCAACAAGCGCCATTTCCGCAAGGACGAGCGCTGGAACAAGATCGACCTCGACGCCATGCCCGACGGGCTGAAGCGCGAGTTTCTGGACTTCCTGGTCAGTTCGCTGACGGCGGAGTTCTCGGGCTGCGTGCTCTACGCCGAGATGAAGCGGCGCGGGACGAACCCGGACATCTGCAAGCTGTTCAAGCTGATGAGCCGGGACGAGGCGCGTCACGCCGGCTTCATTAACGACGCGCTGAAGGAGTTCGGCCTGGGCGTCGATCTCGGTTATCTGACGCGCAGCAAGAAATACACCTTCTTCAAGCCGAAGTTCATCTTCTACGCCACCTATCTGTCGGAGAAGATCGGCTACGCCCGCTACATCACGATCTACCGTCACCTGCAGAAGAACCCGGACCGGATGATCCATCCGATCTTCCAGTGGTTCGAACAGTGGTGCAACGACGAGTTCCGCCACGGCGAGGCCTTCGCGCTGCTGATGCGCGCCAACCCGCACCTGCTGCAAGGGCGCAACAAGCTCTGGGTCAAGTTCTTCCAGCTCGCGGTCTACGCCACCATGTATGTGCGCGACCACGCCCGGCCGGAGTTCCACAAGGCGCTCGACCTCGATCCGACGGAGTACGACTACAAGGTCTTCAACATCTGCGCGGAGATCTCCAAGCAGGTGTTCCCGGTGACGCCGGATCTCGACAACCCGGCCTTCCGGGCCGGGCTGGAGCGCCTGCGCCGGATCAGCCAGAAGATGGACGCCGCCCGCACGCAGGGCGGCCCGATCGGCGCGATCAAACGCGCAGGCTTGAGCGTGGCGGCGGCCGCCGCCTTCGGCCGCCTCTTCCTGGTGCCGGGCGTCCCGAACGAACTGCCGGAGACCAGCCGGCTGCAGCCGGCCTGGTGAGGTCGAAGACCCGACGGCGAGGAGCCTGGAGCACGCGATGACCGCCTATCTTCTGCCCCTTTTGTGCGCCGTGTTCGTCTGGTGGTTCGGCACCGGGGCGGTCCTCTATGCGGACGGTCTGCCGGCCGCCGCGCGGCGGCGCATGCTGATCGGGGCGACGGGCCTGGCGCTCGGCGCGCTGACCGCGCTTGCGCTGGTCGCCGCGGAGACGACCGCGCTTGCGGCCTATCTCGGGTTCGTGGCCGGGATCGTGCTGTGGGGGTGGAACGAGCTCCTCTTCCTCAGCGGCCATGTGACCGGCCCCAACCGGTCCTTCCGGCCGCCCGAGGCGAGGGGATGGCGCCGCTTCACGCTGGCGGCGGGCACGCTGATCTATCATGAGATCGCGCTGGTCGCGACGGCGGGCGCGATGCTGGCGCTGACCTGGGGGGCGGCGAACCAGGTGGGTCTGTGGACCTTCGCGCTGCTCTTCGCCATGCGGCTGTCGACGAAGCTGAACATCTTCTTCGGCGTCCCGAACATGAGCGAGGAGATGTTGCCGCCGAACGTGGCCTATCTGAAGAGCCACTTCGGTCCGCGCCGTCTGCACCCCTTCTTCGCGCTGTCGGTCTTCGCCGCGACGGCGCTCGTCGCCTGGTTGATCTGGCGGGCGTCGACGACCGGGGCCGCGGCGGGCGCCGCGCCCGGCGCTGGCTTCGAGCATGCGGCGCTGAGTCTCATGGCCGCGCTGGCCCTGTTGGGGCTCATTGAACATTGGCTTCTGGTCCTGCCGGTGAGGGATTCCGCCCTCTGGCGCTGGGCCATGCGGGCGTCGGACCAGGGTCCGGCGCAGTCCGGTCAGCCCGGGCGGACGCCGGTCGCGTCCCGGGCGGACTATCTGAACGGCGCTGGCGGGGCGGCGCCCTCGCCTGGCAACGGGAGGCTTTCATGAACTACGAGCAATTCTTCCGCGACGGTCTCGCCATGTTGCAGGCCGAGGGCAACTACCGGGTCTTCGCCGACCTGGAGCGGCAGGCGGGAGCCTTCCCCAAGGCGCGACGCTATCGCGACCCGTCGGACGGCGGCGGGGAAGAGGACGTGACCGTCTGGTGCTCGAACGACTATCTCGGCATGGGCCAGAACCCGGTCGTGATCGAGGCGATGCACGCCGCGATCGACAAGTGCGGCGCCGGCGCCGGCGGAACCCGCAACATCTCCGGCACCAACCACTATCACGTGCTGCTGGAGCGCGAACTGGCCGACCTGCACGGCAAGGAGGCGGCGCTGCTCTTCACCTCCGGCTACGTGTCGAACTGGGCCACCCTCTGCACGCTGGCCGCCAAGCTGCCGGACTGCGTGGTGCTGTCGGATTCGCTCAACCACGCCTCGATGATCGAAGGCATCCGTCACAGCCGGGCGGAAAAGCGGGTCTTCAAGCATAACGACCTCGCCGATCTGGAGCGCCATCTTCAGGAGATCGACCCGGCCCGGCCGAAGCTGATCGCCTTCGAGAGCGTCTACTCCATGGACGGCGACATCGGCCCGATCGAGGGGATCTGCGACCTCGCCGACAAGTACGGGGCGATGACCTATCTCGACGAGGTGCACGCGGTCGGCATGTACGGGCCCCGCGGCGGCGGCGTCGCCGAACGCGAGGGGCTGATGGACCGCATCACCGTGATCGAGGGCACGCTGGGCAAGGCCTTCGGCGTGGTCGGCGGCTACATCGCGGCCTCGGCGGCCTTGTGCGACTATGTGCGCAGTTTCGCCTCCGGCTTCATCTTCACCACCGCCCTGCCGCCGGCGATCGCGGCCGGCGCGTGGGCCAGCGTGAAGCATCTGAAGGGCAGTTCGGTCGAGCGCGACCTGCAGAAGAAGCGCGTCGCGACCCTGCGCCGCAAGCTGGACGCCGCGGGCATCCCGCATCTGCCGAATCCCAGCCACATCGTTCCGGTGATGGTCGGCGACCCCGTGCTCTGCAAGGAGATCAGCGACCGCCTGCTGGACGAGCACCGGATCTACGTGCAGCCGATCAACTTCCCGACCGTGCCGAAGGGGACGGAGCGACTGCGCATCACCCCGGGCCCGCTGCATGACGAGCGCCAGATCGACGAACTGGTGGGCGCGCTGACCGAAATCTGGGCCGAACTGGGCCTCGAGCAGGTCGCGGCCTGACGGCGTAAGAGGGAGCTCCCTTGACCCGCATCGCCCCCAAACCGCCCGTGATGATCCCGGCCATCGGGCCGGACGGCGGCCTTTACCCGGTCGAAAAGATGGAAGCGCACGAGAAGGCGCTGCGCCATCAGGCGATCTCCGTCTTCGTCTTTCGGGGCGGCGAGATGCTGATCCAGAAGCGGGCGGCGGAGAAGTACCACTGCGGAGGATTATGGGCGAACGCGGTCTGCTCCCACCCGCACTGGGGCGAGGATCACGCGGCCGCCGCCCTGCGCAGGATGGATGAGGAGCTGGGCGCCAGCCTGCCGCTCGCCCGCACCGCGACCGTGGACTACCGCGCCGACGTGGGCGAAGGGCTCGTCGAGTGCGAGGAGGTCGCGGTCTTCCGCGGCGAGGCGGCGGAGGGCTGGACGCCGGCGCCCGATCCGGCGGAGGTCGCCGCCGTGCGCTGGGCGCCGGTCGCGACGCTGCAGGCCGAGGCCGAGCGCGAGCCGACCCGTTTCGCGCCCTGGTTCCGCATCTACCTGAAACGCTGGAGCGACCTCGGGCTCGACTGACCCTGGCCCGAAGAAGCGCTGTCCCGTCGTCCGCGCTTGGGGGCCGGGTAGATCGTCCGGCTGCGACGGCCGGGCCGCCAGGGGCGGCTGGACGCGCGCTCGATCAAATCCTTGCGCATGCCGAGCGGGGTCGCCAGCGAGAGCGCGGCCGCCGCGAAGAAGACGCCCTCCAGACCGATCGCGCCTGCGGCCGAGCCCGCCAGCGCCGGTCCGATCACGCCGCCGGCGGCGACGGCAATCAGGACGGCGGTGAAGCTGACCGACGGAATGGTCGGGAAGAGGCGCGCGCTCCAGAATGAGAAGGCGGCGCTGATCATCATCACGACCGCCCCTTGCAACGCCGCCGAAAGCAGCACCGCCCAGGCCGCGCCGGGCGCGGCGGCCATGAGCGCGCAGGAGGCGGCGGAGGCTAGGAAGAGCCCGCGCGTCAGGGCGACCAGGCCGATGCGATCCTCGATCGCGCCGGTGAAGAGTCCGATCAGGCCGGCGATCCCGAAGGCGACGAAGAGAAGCGGGGCGGCGCTCCCCATCGGACCGTAGGCCAGGGCGCCCGCCGTGGCGGCGCGATCGACCGCGAAGGACAGATAGATCGAACTCGTCATTCCGAACGACCCGGCGGCCAACGCAAGCGGCGCGGTCTCCGGCCGTTTGATGCGCCGCCAAGCGACTGCGCCGGCCGGACGCCCCGGGTCGCCGGCGACGGGACGCAGCGCGGCCACATTGACGAGCGTCATCGCCAGCGCGACGAGAGCGAAGAGCCCCCACGCGGCCCGCCAGCCGAACCCGCCGAACGACGTCGCCAGCGCGAGCGCCCCCGCAAGCGCCACGCCGACCGTCGTGCCCGTGCTGATGATCGACAGCGTCTGCGCCCGCCGCGCGCGCGCGCCGATCCGCTCGGCGGCGTTGTTATAGGGGGTCCACGCGAAGCCGGCGCTGGAGGCCGCGACGATCACGCCCGCCGCCAGCATCCAGGCGTTCTCCGCCAGGGCCGCCGCCGCCATCCCGAGCGTCGCCGCCGCGCCGCCCAGCAGCACCGGCGCGCGCGGCCCGCGGCGGTTCAAAAGCGCCGCCGCGGTCGGCAGCGCCGCCAGGAAGGCGGCGAAGGCTGCGGTGGCGATCAGGCCCGCGGCCTCGGTCGAGAGCTGAAAGCTCTCGCGGAAGTCGGGCAGAAAGAGCCCGAAGCCCATGCGAGCGGGGCCGAAGGCGACGGCGGTCGCCAGAAAGCCGGCCGCGGGCAGGACGGCGGGCGCATCGAAGCGGTGCGGCGCAGGGCGCATGGCCCGCAGATGGGGCCGAGGGGCCGCCGGTGACAAGGGGGCTCTGCCGTCTCCGGGGCGCCCTTCTCCTTGGGTCGGCGGCCCCGTCGCGGGAACGGAAGAGCGTTCGAGCCGGCGCGCGGCCGCGCGTCACTCGGCGGCCTTCGCCTCCTGCTGGCGGCTGTGGGCGCGGTTGACGGCGCAGGTGACCGCCTTGAGCGAGGCGGTCACGATGTTCGGATGACGCCCGACGCCGAACAGCCGCTCGCCGTCGCCGGTGCGGGTCTCGACATAGGCCACAGCGGTGGCGTCCGCGCCCTCGCCGACGGCGTGCTCCGAATAGTCGGTCACGGTCAGCTCGACGCCGGCCTCCTCCTTCAGCGCATTCACAAAGGCGTCGATCGGGCCGTTGCCGCGGCCGGTGATCGAAACCTCCGCGCCGTCGCGCTCGACGATCGCCATGATGGTGCGGATCTCGGAGGCGTGCGTCTCCGCCGTGGTGCGGTGGTCGACGAAGCGGAAGGGCGTTTCGTTCTCGAGATACTCGCGCTCGAAGGCGGTCCAGATCATCTGGGGCGCGATCTCCTTGCCGGTTTCGTCCGCGGTGCGCTGGACGACGTTGGAGAACTCGATCTGCAGATTGCGCGGCATGCGGATGCCGTAGTCGGTCTCCATGATGTAGGCCACGCCGCCCTTGCCGGACTGGCTGTTGACGCGGATCACGGCCTCGTAGCTGGAGCCGACGTCCTTCGGATCGATCGGCAGGTAGGGCACGTCCCAGATCCCGCTGTTCGACGCCTTCAGCGCCTTCAGCCCCTTGTTGATCGCGTCCTGATGGCTGCCGGAGAAGGCGGTGAACACCAGATCGCCCGCATAGGGATGGCGCGGATGGACGGGCAACTGGTTGCAGTATTCCGCCACCTTGCGCATCGAGGGGATGTCGGAGAAGTCGAGCTTCGGATCGACCCCGGTCGCGACCATGTTCATGCCCAGCGTCACGATGTCGACATTGCCGGTGCGCTCGCCGTTGCCGAACAGGGTGCCCTCGACGCGGTCGGCGCCGGCCATGACGGCGAACTCGGCCGCCGCGACGCCGGTGCCGCGGTCGTTGTGCGGATGGACCGAGAGGATCATCGCGTCGCGCCGCGTGAAGCGGCGGTGCATCCACTCGATCATGTCCGCGAAGACGTTGGGGGACGCCACCTCGACCGTCGCCGGCAGGTTGATGATGCACTTGGTCTCCGGCGTCGGGTTCCAGACGTCCATCACCGCCTCGCAGACCTCGAGCGCGTAGTCGATCTCCGTCTGGGTGTAGCTCTCGGGCGAGTACTGGAAGCGCCAGTCGGTCTGCGGATGCTTGGCCGCGTGCTCCTGCACCAGGCGCGCGCCCTCGACCGCGATCTGTTTGATCCCCTCCTTGTCCTGGTCGAACACCACCCGGCGCTGGGTGGTGGAGGTGGAGTTGTAGACATGCACGATGGCCCGCTTGACGCCGTCCAGCGCCTCGTAGGTCCGCTCGATCAGATGCGGGCGGGCCTGGGTCAGAACCTGGACGGTCACGTCGTCCGGGATCAGACCCTCTTCGATCAGGTCGCGGGTGAAGCGGAAATCGGTGTCGGAGGCCGAGGGGAATCCGATCTCGATCTCCTTGAAACCCATCTCGACGAGCTGCTTGAACATGCGGCGCTTGCGCTCCGGCCCCATCGGCTCGATCAGCGCCTGGTTTCCGTCGCGCAGATCGACGGAGCACCAGATCGGCGCGGTGTCGACGACCCGGCCCGGCCATTGGCGGTCGGGCAGATCGATGCGGTCGTACATCCGGTATTTCTCGACGGGCATGCGGTTCATCGGAGTTTCCTTCGCAGGTCTTGCGGCGTCTCTCGCGCTCGGAGCGGCCGGGTGTCGTCAGTCAATCCAAGGGGGCGGCGAAGTGGGGGCGACCGCCGGTTGCCGCATGCGCGTCCGGCGGCCGCCGCTAAGTCGGTCCAGGCGCAACTGAAACCGAACGCCGATGTCGGCGGTGCGGATCGCTCGGGGCTTTGTCGGGGGCTGGGTCGTCATTTTGTCTTCTTCTCGGTTTCACATCTGGAAAGCGATCTCGGGCGGGGCGAGATCGGCCGGGCTCTTCGGGAGGTTCGCCACGGGCCATTGGCCCGCGCCCACCCTCAGAGTAGGCCGAGAAGAAGAAGCTCCGGAAGGAGCGCGTATCCGCCAATACCGTTCATTGTGATCGGGACGATAGCCGCGCGGCGTCAGCCGGTCAAGCGGCCCCGCGTCCGGACGCGGGGCCGGCGGCGGATCAGCGCCGCCGCACCGGCATCACCTCCACCGAGGCCTCGGCGTGGTCCCTGGTCAGTCGATAGACGTCGACCGGGTCGGTCACATAGGCGTCGCAGCCCGGATAGACCACGTGATAGACCAGCCGCGCGGCCCAATCGAGCGTGCGCGTCTTGATCGCGGCGGCGAGCCGCGCCGCCCCTTCGTGCCGCGCGAAGGTCACCTCGTCGGCATAGCCCCCGTGCGGGCCCATCCACAGCGTTTCCGTCATTTGAACCGCCCTCCTTTCACCTTCTGGCGCGCCGGCGGCCCCCGCCTTTCAGACGCGGACGCCGCCGGGGCTGGCGGAGTGAGTGAGGCGCACCCTGTGCGCCAATGAGCACCAATGTAGCGCACCGTGTGCGCCTTTCAAGCTTTTTTGCGCACGTGGTGCGCTATAGAGTCTTAAAAATGTCATAGGAATTGTCTATGGGGATGTTGAGAAAGCGCACGAAGTGCGCTATTGCGCCTATGGAGGCGCCGGGTGGCGCCGATGCGCCGCTTGGATGCGACGAATAAGGGGATGCGTCCCGTGACGCCGGAGGATTTCAAGCGCTGGCGCAAGAGCCTCGGGCTCTCGCAGAAGGAGGCGGCCCACGCGCTCGGCCTGAAGCGCCGGGTGGTGCAGTACTACGAGAAGGGCCAGCGCGACGGGAAGGCGGTCGAAATCCCGCTCTATATCCGGTTGGCCTGCGCGGCGCTGACCGCCGGCTTCAAGGACTTCCACGGGCCGCCGAAGCCGGGGCGGGATCGCGAGTCCGGACCCGCAGGAAGCGTCGCCTCCGACGCGGCGTGACGCCGAGCGCCCGCCGGCAAGCGTCGTCACGGTCGAAGCAGGTCCAGAAAGGCTCGCCCGCGCACTCCAGCGTCACGGCCCCGCTATAGCAGGAGCCCGTCTCCCGCCGCTCGCCAGCCACGCTACTCCGCCGCCGGCTGATCCGCCGCCGGCCGATCCGTTGCTGGGATAGGGCAGGTGACGCCCGTGCCGCCCAGCCCGCAATAGCCGTTCGGGTTCTTCGCCAGATACTGCTGGTGATAGTCTTCCGCGTAGTAGAAAGGCCGGTCGGCCGCGATCTCGGTGGTGATCGGACCCTGACCGTGCGCCTTCAGCGCGCGCTCGTAGGCCGCCTTGGAGTCCGCCACAATCCGCGCCTGCTCCGCCGTCGTGGTGTAGACGGCGGAGCGGTATTGGGTCCCGACATCGTTGCCTTGGCGGTTCCCCTGGGTCGGGTCGTGGCTTTCCCAGAAGGCCTTCAGCAGCGTGGCGAAGGCGATCCGGCCGGGATCGTAGACCACCAGCACGGCCTCGGTATGACCGGTTTTGCCGCTGCAGGTCTCCTCATAGGTCGGGTTCGGCGTATGGCCGCCGGCGTAGCCCACGGCGGTGACATAGACGCCGGGCGTCTTCCAGAACACCCGCTCCGCGCCCCAGAAGCAGCCCAGGCCGAACAGCACCGTCTCCAGGCCCGACGGAAACGGCGGCTTGAGCGGCTTTCCCGTCACAAAATGATCCGACGCCGTCGGGATCGGCCGGTCGCGGCCGGGCAGCGCCTCGTCGGCCGTCGGCAGTTTCAGTTTCGCGGGATTGGTCAGGAACCACATGGGACGGGCCTCCTCGCCGTAGCTGCGCCTGGGTTCGGCGCTCCTGAACATGTCGGCCGCGACGGGGCGCGGTCAAGGGTCAGGCGCCTGGTTGTCGACGCGGCGGCAGCGCATCGCCCGGGGTCGGCCGCCGGTCCGCGGCGATGCGGCGCGCGGCGATCACAAGTCCCTGAACCCAGCGTCCGGTCTCACGGCGCAGCGGCGCGCGCCGCACCTCAAGCGTCTCGAACAGCGCCGATTGCAGCCAGGCCCGCACCTCGGGCTCGCGGTGCGCGTAGCGGCAGCCGGCGTGCAGCGCGTAGCCGGGTCGCTCGCCCGCTTCCAGCGTGAAGAGGAAGAGAGCGCCGGGCGCCGTCGCCTCGGCCACCCCCGCGAAGACCCCGTCCAGCGCGCCCAGATAGTTGAGCGCGTCGCCCGCGACCACGAGATCGTACGGTGCGTCCGGCGCCGGCAGCGGGCGCGCGGCGATGTCGCCGGCGATCAGCGTGCGGTAAAGCCCGCTGGCGGCGGCGCGTTTCAGCATCCGCTCCGACAGGTCGATCCCGTCGATCGTCCCGGCGGCGAGACGCACCGCGCGCCCGACAAGACCGGTGCCGCAGCCGAGATCCAGCGCTTTCGCCCGGCCCGCCGCCGGCAGGCGGTCCAACCAATGCGTCAGCGCATCCGCGATCAGCTCCGGCGCGCGGTAGTCGAGATGGTCGCGCAGCGCGCTCTCGAAGCGCGGCGCGTAGTCGTCGAACAGGGCGGCGACATAGGCCGGCGGCAGGCGCTCCGGCGTCGGCGCGGCCTCCAGCAGCGCGAGCCGCGCCGCCGCCCCCATGCGATCGTCCGGCTCCAGCGCAAGATAGCGTCGGAAGGCGGCGACCGCCTCCGCTCCGCGTCCCAGCTTCTCCAGCGCCTCGGCGTGCGCGAAGCGGGCCGCCGCATAGTCGGGCGCGAGCGCGCAGGCGGCCTCGATCGCCTCGGCCGCCGCCGGCCAATCTCCCTCCTCGCCGAGCGCCAGCCCGAAATTGAGCCGCCGCGCCGCCAACAGGCGCGCCTCGTCCATCGCGTTCCTTCGCTTTGCGACGTCACGGGGCGGGACAGGGTCGGCCGATCCGCGCGGCGTCGTTGAAACCGTCGCTATAGATCGGCTGACCCTCGCCCCCGGTCAAGGCGCGGGCAGGCGCATTGAGGCTGCGGACCGCCGGCGATTGCAGGAAAGATCACGTCCTGGAGCTCTCCACCATCCTCGCGGACGGTCCACTTCGGGGACAGTAGCTCGGGGACATAGTATGGTGTCGCTGCAAGCCGCTCGCGGGCCTTTGCGGCCCCGTCAGCGCCAGATCGCGCGGCCCGATCCCGGCAGGCCCAAATCCTTCCACATGGCGTCGACCTTCTCGATCACGGCGTCGTCCATGCGGATCTTTTCGCCCCATTCGCGTTTCGTCTCGGGCGGCCATTTGTTGGTCGCGTCGAGCCCGATCTTGGAGCCCAGGCCGCTTTCGGGGCTCGCGAAATCCAGATAGTCGATCGGCGTGTTCTCGATGACGGTGATGTCGCGCGCCGGGTCCATCCGAGTCGACAGCGCCCAGATCACGTCGTCCCAACTGCGCGCGTCGATGTCGTCGTCCACGACGATCACCCATTTGGTGTACATGAATTGCCGCAGGAAGGACCAGGCGCCCATCATCACCCGCTTGGCGTGGCCGGGATAGGCCTTCTTCATCGAGATCACGGCGACGCGGTAGCTGCAGCCTTCCGGCGGCAGCCAGAAATCGACGATCTCCGGGAACTGCTGCTGGAGCAGCGGAATGAAGACCTCGTTCAGCGCCTCGCCCAGGATCGAGGGCTCGTCCGGCGGCCGGCCGGTGAAGGTGGAGAGATAGATCGGCTTCCGGCGCATGGTGATCGCGCTGATCTTGAAGACCGGGAAGCTCTCCACCGAATTGTAATAGCCGGTGTGGTCGCCATAGGGGCCCTCGTCGCCGAACGCGTCCAGCATGACGTGGCCTTCCAGCACGATCTCCGCTTCCGCGGGGACCTTCAGCGGCACCGTCTTGCAGTCGACCAGCTCCACCTTTCGGCCGCGCAGCAGCCCGGCGAACTGGTACTCGGACAGCGTGTCCGGCACCGGCGTGACCGCGGCCAGGATGGTCCCCGGATCGGCGCCCAGCACGGCGGCGGCCGGCAGCGGCTCCGGCCGGCTTTCCTTCCAGCGGCGGTAATGCTGCGCGCCGCCGCGATGCTTCAACCAGCGCATCAGGGTGCGATCGCGTCCCAGCTTCTGCATCCGGTAGATGCCCAGATTGAAGGCGTCCGACTTGTCCCCCTTCGGATTCGGCCCCTGCGTCACGACCAGGGGCCAGGTGATCAGCGGCGCGGGCTCGCCAGGCCAGCAGGTCTGGATCGGCAGCCGGTCAAGGTCGATGTCCTCGCCTTTCAGCACCACCTCCTGCACCGGGGCGCGGCTGATCGACTTGGGTTTCATCGCCATCACGGTCTTCAGGAGCGGCAGCATGTCCCAGGCCTCCCGGAAGCCGCCCGGCGGCTCCGGCTGCCGCAGGAAGGCCAGCGTCTCGCCGACCTCGCGCAGCTGGTGCGGCTCGCGCTCCATGCCCCAGGCGACCCGCTCGACCGAGCCGAAGAGGTTCACCAGAACCGGCATCTCGGCGGGCCCGCCCTCCGCGTCGACCGGGTTCTCGAACAGCACCGCCGGCCCGCGCTCGGCCAAAAGCCGGGTCTGGATCTCGGTCATTTCCAGATGGGTGGAGACCGGATGGCTGACGCGCACCAGGCGGCCCTCCCGCTCCAGCCGATCGATGAAGTCGCGCAAGCTCGTATAGGGCATCGCTCTCGGTCAACCTTTCGCCAGTTGCACTCCGCCTAGCCCGATACGGCGCGGCCGGCAAGGCGGATCGGTTCGCAGCCGTCGGCTGCGGCGCTTGGCGGGCGTCCCATGAGGCGGTAGTAAGGACCCTGACGCCGGTGCGGCGCGCCCATCCTGCGAGACGGGCGCCGGCGCGCCCTCCTCAGGCTGAGAGGCGAACCGGTCGGGGGCGGCCGGCCCTCCCGCCAAGGAGCCGCCGGGAGGCGGCGTCTCGAAGCATCCGGTCGGGCGTTCAAGGGGGTGAAGATGGCGGAGAAATACTGGGTCGTCGGCGGCGTCTATACGGACACACGCTTTGCGGAGCTGGCGCCGGGCGCGAAGGAGACGCGGCTCGGCCCCTTCGCCACCTATGACGAGGCCAAGGCCGTTTGGCGCGCCAAGGCGATGGAGACGGTGGACGAAGCCTATGCGCGCTTCCATATCGAGCGCGAGAAGCACGACCAGTTCTGGGTGGTCGGCGGCGAGTACACCGATACCGACTTCCAGGCGGTCAAGCCGGGCACCGAGGAGCGCCTCGGCCCCTTCGCCACCTATGACGAGGCCCAGCGCGTCTGGAAGCAGAAGAGCATGGCCGCAATCGACGACGCCTATGTCCGATACCGCATCGACCAGCAGTGACGGGCCGGCGGACGACGCCCGCGCGCATCTGCTGCACCGGGCGCGCGCCTATCCCTACGCCGCGCCGGAGCATTCCTACCTCTACACCGCCGACGGCATCCGCGCCTTCGAGTCCCGGGCCTGCGCGGGCCGCACGCCGGTGCTCGCCATCGGCTCCAACCGCGCGCCGGAGCGCCTGCGCCAGAAGTTCGGTCATGCGCTGCATCACACCATTCCGGTGCAGCGGGCGCGCCTCAGGCATTTCGACGTGGTCTATTCCGCGCACATCACCAGCTACGGCGCGGCGCCGGCGATGCTGCAGGTCTCGCCCGGCACGGAGGTGGAGATCTGGGTCACCTGGCTGGACGCGGAGCAGCTGACCCTGATGCACGAGACCGAGCGCGGCGCGGCCAACTACCACTACGCCGAACTCGCCGACGTCCGCCTGACGATGGAGGACGGGACGCATGCGCGCAGCGTCTTCGCCTATGTCTCGACCCGCGGCCACATGCTGCATCGGGGGCGCGCGCTCGCGCTCAAGGACGTGCCGGCGCGCGGCCGGCGCTATGCGCACGCGACGACGGCGGAAACGCTGGAGCATATCCGCCGGCGCGTCGGCGCCGAGGATCATCATCCGGACGAGTTCGTGGCCCGCCTGGTCCAGGACGCCCCCTACCGCGCGGAGGTCACCGAGCGTCTGGCGCAGGACGCCGTGCCGCTGCAGCATCCGCTGCGGATCATCGAGTAAAGGTCTAGAATCTGTCCTGCAGGGTCGCGCCCCGTCATTCCGGACGGCGCGTCAGCGGCGATCCGGAATCCAGAGCGGGTCGCGCAGACGGAGCCCGCCGCCCTGGGTCCCCGCTTGCGCGGGAACGACGGGGTCGCTTCCAGAGAAGCGTCGGTCGTCGGGGCGCTGTCCTCCTGCAGACGGTCGGTCCAGGCGCCGGCCTCTCTTTTGGCCGCTCAATCGCGATAGGGGCCTGGGCGCTTGCCGGGGCGGGTGGGGCCGCCGCCGCGCTTGGCGCGGCTCGTGCGCTCGGGAAAGCTGAGCACGTTCTGGGCGTCGAAGCCCTCCGCACGGGGCGGACGGTCGCGCTCGGCCGCTTCGCGGGCGGCGCGTTGGGCGGCGTGCTCGCGCGCGAGGCCGGCCTGCTCCTCCACCGTATGGCTGTTCATCGGGAAGGTGGCGTTGAAGCCGCCGTGCCGATAGCGCACCGAGCCCGCCGGCCGCCGCCCGAATATCCAGAGATCCGCCATCGTCTTCGCCGTTCCTTCGTCCCGTCGACCCTCCCAAGTCGAGACCGGGCGACTGCGCGTCGCCTGGGCTTCCCCTGCCACGGTACGCCGATCCGCGCAAGGGCGCCGCGTCGCCGGCCTTGCCAGAACCGGATGGCTGGGCGAGGGTTGTGGCTCCTGCCGCAGGGCTCGCCCATGGACATTCTGCTGGACATCATGCTGCCGGTTTTCGGCGTCGTCGTCTTCGGCGCGACGGCCCGCGCGCTCGGCTGGGTGTCGGACCGGATGATCGACGCGGTCGCCGCTTTCGTCTTCAATTTCGCGGTGCCGGCGCTGCTCCTGCGCACGGTCGGGACGACGGACCTGCCGGCGACGCCGCCCTGGGGCTTGTTCGGCAGCTTCTATATCGGCGCGGTCCTGATGTACGGGGCGGGCATGCTGGTCGGCCGGCTGGCGTTCGGCCGTCCGCCCTTGGGCCGGACCCTGACGGGCATGGGCTTCGCCTTCGGCAACACGATCATGGTGGGGCTGCCGATCACGCTCGCCGCCTATGGGGAGGAGGGGGCGCTGCCCTTCTTCCTGATCCTGTCGGTGCATGGGCTCGCCTATTTCACCATCACCACGCTGATCCTGGAGATCCAGCGCGGGGCGGAGGACCGGGCCGGACTGCGCGCCCTGCCGCGGCAGGTGGGGCGCGCGCTCGTCACCAACTCGATCCTGATCGGAATCGGGTTGGGGCTGGCGGCCAACCTCTCCGGGCTCGGCGTCCCCGACCCGATCGACCGCATCGCGGCGGTGATGCAGGGCGCGGTCGCGCCCTGCGCCCTGTTCGTGCTCGGCGCCTCGCTGGTGCGCCACGGCGTCAAGGGGCGCGTCGCGCAGGCCGCCGTCGTGACCGCCGCAAAGACCCTGGTCTTCCCGGCGATCACCTATGGGCTCGCCGCCTACGTCTTCCGGCTCGACCCGCTCTCGGTTCAGATCGCGACCATCACGGCGGGCCTGCCGGTCGGGCTGATGGTCTTCGTCTTCTCCTCCAAGTACCAGACCGGCCAGGCGATCTCCGCCACCTCGGTCTCGATGTCGACGGTCTTCAGCCTGTTCACCCTGTGGGGGATGCTGGTGCTGTTCCAGGGGATGGGGTGAGGGACCCTCTTGCCAGAACGTCCCGTTGGACGCTATGGAGTACGGCATGGTTGATCGCTTCGAGCGGATCGCGATTGCGCGCATTACGGACCCGGCCCCCGCGGGGCGCCGGGAGCTTCTGCGCGTTTATGCGATCCCTTCTGCTCGGAGCGAGTGCCATGAGTCTGCGACCCGGGGCTGATAGCCCCTCCCAAACCGCCTGTTTCACCGTCACCGCGGACGCCGATCCCGGCATGTTCGCCAAGCTCGTCGGCGCGCTTGCCAAGCGCGGCGTGACGCCCGCGCGGCTGCACGGCGCGCTCAGCGCCGACGGGGCGGAACTGACCCTCGACATGCAGGCCCAGGGCCTGGACGCGAAGACGGCGCAGATCGTCGGCGCCGATCTGCGCGCCATGGTGGGCGTGACCGACGTGCTGGTCGGCGCCAAGGCGGAGGCGCGCCTGATCGGCGTCGCGGCGTAGGGTCCGGCGCGAGACGCTTTGCCGGCCGGCGCGTCCCTGGGCTAAGAAGGCGCGGCCCCAAAAACATCCGGAGCGCCGGCCGATGAGCTTCCTCGACCGAATCGCCGCCTGCAACAACGCCGACATGGCGGACTACCGCCCGCTGACCGGCTTCGGACGCCGGATCGGCTGGGTGCGGCGCGACCGGCTGGACCTGCTCGCGGCGCATGCGGGCGCCTTCCGCCGGGACGGCGAGGGGGTCGCGCTCGCCTCCGGCCTGGAGGAGTCCGAACGCGCGACCGCGGCGGTGGAGGCGGCGCTGCGCGATCTCGCCGCCGCCGGCCATATCGCGGGCTGGCGCGACGAGCGCTATCGCGTCGCCGATCGTTTCGGCGCGCCGCCCCTGATGGCGGTGGAGCGCGCGGCGGCCCCCTTCCTCGGAGTCCGAAGCTGGGGCGTCCATATGAACGGCTATGTGCGCCGGGCCGACGGCGGGCTCGATCTCTGGATCGCGGAGCGCGCGCACGACAAGCCGACCTATCCCGGCGAGCTCGACAACATGGTCGCCGGCGGCCAGCCGGAAGGGCTCGGCGTCTTCGACAACCTGGTCAAGGAATGCGCGGAGGAGGCGGCGATCCCCGAACTCCTGGCCCGAACGGCGCGGCCCGTGGGCGCGATCAGCTATCGCCACGCGCTGGAAAGCGGCCTGAAGCCGGACGAGATGTTCTGCTTCGACCTGGAGCTTCCGGACGCGTTCACCCCCCGCAATACGGACGGCGAGGTGCGCGCCTTCATGCGCCTGCCGGCGGAGGAGGCGCTGGCGATCGTCCGCGACAGCGCGCGCTTCAAGTTCAACTGCGCCCTGGTGCTGATCGACTTCTTCGTCCGCCACGGCCTGATCGGCCCGGACGACGACCCGGACTACGCGGAGATCTGCCGTGGGTTGCGTGCGACCTGAACGGCGTTTCCTGCGCCCGCCATCCCGTCCCTTCGGACGGCGCGATCGCGTCGATCCGGACTCTGGAGCGGCCGGCGCCGACGTCGCGATAGGCCCTGGATTCCCGCTTTAGCGGGAACGACGAATGCGTCCCCGTGCGGACATGTCGCGCCTCGTCGACGACAGCCCGCTCACGAATGGGCGCTTCCCTCGCCCGCCAACGCGTCGATGCGGGCGATCACGTCGGCCGGCGTCCAGCCGGCCTCCCGCAGGGCCTGGAGGCTGAGGCTGTCGGACCGCTTGGCGAGGCGGTTTCCCGCGTCGTCGGTCAGCAGCGGGTGGTGCAGATACTGCGGCGCGGGCAGGCCGAGCAGCGTCTGCAGCACCCGGTGGATGTGGGTCGCGTGCAGCAGATCCTCGCCCCGAGTCACCAGCGTCACCCCTTGCAGCGCGTCGTCGACCGTGACGGCGAGGTGATAGCTCGTCGGCGTATCCTTACGGGCCAGCACCACGTCGCCGCAGCTTGCCGGATCGACGGCGATCTCGCCGAAGCGCCGGTCCGTGAAGCGGAGCGGCCCCGCCATCCGCGCCGCCTTGTCCATGTGCAGGCGCATCGCGTAGGCGGCCCCGGCGGAGATGCGCGCCTCCGCCTCGGCCCGCGGAAGATGTTTGCAGGTCCCGGGATAGAGCGGCCCGTCGGGCCCGTGCGGGGCGCGGCCGGCGGCCTCGATCTCCGCCTGGATGTCCTTGCGGGTGCAGAAGCAGGGGTAGGCGAGGCCGCCCTCCTCCAACACATGCAGGAAGTCGCGATAGAGCTCGAAATGCTCCGACTGTCGGCGCACCGGCTCCGGCCAGTCGAGGCCGAGCCAGCGCAGATCCTCGACGATCCCCGCCTCGAAAGCGGGCCGGGCGCGGCCCTGGTCGATGTCCTCGATCCTCAGCAGGAAGGTTCCGTCCTCCGCCGCCGCCGCGCGCGCCGCGACCAGCGCCGAATAGGCGTGCCCCAGATGCAGCCGCCCGGTCGGGCTGGGCGCGAAGCGGGTGACGGTCGGGCGGTTGGCGGGGTCGCTCATGGCAGAAGCTTTAAGCGCAAAGTCCGGCGGTGCGCAAACGGCTGGCGCGCGGCGCGTTGTCGGGTGTAAGCAGACGCCATGCACGATCAGGCAAGCCTCAACGCCGCGCTCGACGCGCTCGCCGCGCGGGACGCGGATGTGGCGGCCGGCCTCGCCCAGGTCGGATATCCGGCGCCGCGGGTGAAGGATCACGGCTTCCAGCCGCTGATCGAGGCCGTGGTCTCGCAGCAGATCTCCAAGGAGGCGGCGGCGGCGATCAACGCGCGCGTGCTGGCCCTGATGGACGGCGCGGCGACGCCGGAGGCGCTCCTGGCCCTCGATCCGGAGGCTTTGCGCGCCGCCGGCTTGTCGCGCCCCAAGGTCGGCTATTGCCGGGGCGTGGCGGAGGCGGTGCTGGACGGGCGCCTGCGGCTCGACGCCTTGCCGGGCCTGCCCGACGAAGAGGTGATCGCCGCGATCTCCGCCCTCAAGGGCTTCGGGCGCTGGTCGGCGGAGGTCTATGCGATGTTCGCGCTGCGCCGGCCGGACGTCTTCCCGGCCGACGATCTGGCGCTGCAGGAGGCGCTGCGGCGCTTGAAGCGCCTGGACGCGCGGCCCACGGGCAAGGCGGCGCGCGCGCTGGTCGAAGCCTGGAGCCCCTATCGCAGCGCCGGCTCGGTCTTCCTCTGGCGCTATTACCGCGGCGCGCCGCAATAGTGCGGCCCGGCGTCACAGCGGCGTAACCTGAGGCGGATAGGACAGGGCGCGTCAGGCGGGCGCCGCGGTCTATTGCTGGGGTCTATTACAAGGTCATGATAACTGCCCCGGGCGCGCCACAAAATGTTGTGGCGCGAATCGCATCGGGATAGACTTACGGCAATCCCGCCCTCATCTTGAGGCGGCCGGCCCGGGTCTGGGCCGCCGACCCCGAGGGTCGAGCGAGGAGAGCGCTGAACCGCTATGCAGAGGCTCGCGAGTCTGGCGGAGCATCCCGCCCTGGTGCTGAACGCGGATTTCCGGCCGCTGAGCTATTATCCGCTCTCGGTCTGGTCCTGGCAGGAGGCGATCAAGGCCGTCGTCTCCGACCGGGTCAACGTGATCAGCGAGTATGAGCGCGCCGTGCGCAGCCCCTCCTTCGAGATCCGGCTGCCCAGCGTGATCTCGCTGAAGGAGTACATCCAGCCCGCCAAGCGGCCGGCCTTCACCCGCTTCAACGTCTTCCTGCGCGACCGGTTGCTCTGCCAATACTGCGGCGACGACTTCTCCGCGCACGACCTGACCTTCGACCATGTCGTCCCGCGCAGCCAGGGCGGGGTGACGAGCTGGGCGAACGTTGTCTCCGCCTGCGGGCCCTGCAATCTGCGCAAAGGGGGGCGCACGCCGCGCCAGGCCGGCATGCCGCTGATGCGCCGGCCGCGCGAACCGACGACCTTCGAACTGCAGGAAAACGGCCGCGCCTTCCCGCCCAACTTCCTGCATGAAAGCTGGCGCGACTACCTCTATTGGGACACCGAGCTGGAGGAGTAGCGGCCCCAGCCCGCGCTTTGCGCGCGCCGGAGGTCCCGCGTCGATGCCTACTTCTCTTGCCGGCGGCTTCCAGGCCTTCGGACGTGACGCCGCGTGGTCGTCTTGTCTTGGGCGCGCACCACACGGCATGTGTTGAATTTATTTCTCACGAGTGAGTCAGTTTAGTATTTATTTTTCATGAGATATGAAGATTTTTGCGCGAAATTCGTTGCCTGTGATCCGTTTTCACGAGATGCTGTCCGTCTGACAAGACTCCCGAGCCTCTAGGCATTTTTCAGAAAAGTCATGACAGGTAAGCGTTTTTCAAAGCGAGTAAGCGTTTTTCAGGAGAGCCGGCTTCCGGAGGCCGCCCTGCCCGTCGGCTACGCCGCACTGATCGACGCCTACGACTTAGACGTCCCGCGCCCTCGCACCTTCTGTGCGATCGGAGTGCGGCACAAGGTCTATGAGAAAGACGGGTGGAGGCTATACACGCCAAGGCACGAACCGGCCGCCAGTCTCGAAGGGCACTTGGTGTTCGCGCTTAAGTATGAAGGGCTGGATCTCTGCATCCTGAAGCGCCTCTTCGAGGCAATCGACCCGTCCGAGTTGGCCGCGCTCGTCCGGGCCAAGCCCGCCAGCGCCTATATGCGGCGCCTTTGGTTCCTTTATGAATGGCTGCTCAAGGAGAGGCTTGATGCGCCAGACGCCGCGACAGGCAACTACGCCGAAATCGTCGATCGCAAGTTGCAATGGGCCGTCGAGGGAAGCACGTCCACCCGTCATCGGGTGCGGAACAACCTCCCAGGGACCCCGGCCTTCTGCCCGATGGTCTTCCGCACGGACACGCTGAAGCGCTTCGTCGAGGCGAGGCTCGACGCGCGCGCGCACGCCGTTGTCGGCCGAATATCAGCGGGGATCCTGGCGCGCACGGCGGCGTTCCTGCTTCTGAAGGACTCGAAGTCGAGCTATGCGATCGAGGGCGAAGCGCCGCCACAGGATCGGGTTCAACGCTGGGGCAAGGCGATCGGAGAAGCCGGTCAACACCCCCTCGATCGCGATGAATTCCTGCGTCTCCAACGCATCGTGATCGGCGACGAGCGTTTTGTACGACTTGGCTTCCGCACCGAAGGCGGCTTTGTCGGCGGGCATGACCGCGACACGCGCATGCCGCTTCCTGACCACATCAGCGCGCGCCCTGAAGATCTCCCGAGCCTTGTACAGGGGCTCATCGACTTCGACCGCGATTTCGCCGGCGGAGTCGATCCGGTGATTGCGGCGTCGATCCTCTCCTTCGGCTTCGTCTACATCCATCCGTTCGAGGACGGCAATGGACGCATTCACCGCTATCTCATCCATCACGTCTTGAGCGCTCGCGGGTTCAATCCGCCCGGCATGGTCTTTCCAGTTTCCGCCGCCATCCTGGAGCGCATCGACGACTACCGCCGCGTCCTTGAGAGCTATTCCCAACGGCTCCTTCCCCACATTCGATGGGAGCCCACAGAGAGGATGAACGTCCGCGCTCTGAACGACACCGCCGACTTCTATCGGTACTTCGATGCGACGCCGCACGCGGAGTACTTGTTTGGCTGCGTTCAAAAAACCATCGAAAGCGATCTGCCCGAAGAAGCCGCCTTTCTGGAGCGCTACGACCAATTCAAAGCGCGGGTCGAAGCCATCGTCGAGATGCCGGCGTCCCTGGTTGACCTCTTATTCAATTTCCTGAGGCAAAATGGGGGTGTTTTGTCGAAACGGGCGAGAGAGCGGGAGTTCGCCGAACTGACGGAGCGGGAAGCCGCGCAGATCGAGGAACACTATCAGGACATATTCCCGAACTGATCGCGCCGCGCCGTCTCGTCCCTGGCGCTTCGAAGATTCGGCTGCGCGAAACGCAAAGGCTTCCGCTGTTTCGGGGGGGGGGCGGCGACCGGCTAGACGCTCTCCTCCGTCACGATCTCCGTGATCAGGGCGGCGGGGACGGTTTCGAAATAGACGTTGCGCTGGCGCACGGCGGCGTCGAGCCGGTGGCCGAGCTCCGCCGGGTCCATTTCCTCGAACACCGGGGCGGGGGCGTCTGCGGGCCAGCGCTTGAAGCTCTCCGCGACGACGAAGAAGGGCTTGGCCGCCGCCGCGGCGGCGAGCGCCAGCAGATGCGAGCCCACCTTGTTCACCGTATCGCCCCGCAGCGTTAGCGCGTCGGCGCCGATCAGGGCGGCGTCCGCCTCAGTCATGGCGAGCGCCAACTGCGCGTCGGTCACCAGCGCGACCTCGATCCCCTCGCCGGCGAGGTGGGAGGCGAGCGCCGCCCCCTCGCAGAGCGGGCGCGCCTCGCCGACGATCACCCGGACGTCCGGCGCCAGATGCGCCAGCGCCCGGCGCACGGTCGAGCTGTCGGAGAGGGTCGCGACCGTGCGGCCCGGCCCGATCCGGCGTGCGGCCGCGGCCGCCGCCTCCCCCGCGGCGCCGCGCGAGCGCTCGATCAGGCTCTCAGCGATCTCGGCCGCCCGGGCGCGCAGTTGCGCGAGATCGCGCGCCTCCTCCGCGCCCAACGCCTGCAGGAAGCGGCGCGGCAGCGTCGCCATCGGCGCCATGCTGGGCCGGCTGTCGGCGAGGCGATAGGCGCGCCGCTCCAGCAGCGCGCGCAGGCCGCCGACGTCGTCCGCCGGGGCCGCGCGCGCGCTCTCCGCCAACGCCGCCAGCGCCCGGCGCGCCAGATCGGCCGCGCCGGTCGCGCGGTCGGCGGCGATCGCGGCGGCTTCCGTCTCGAAAGCGTCGGGGCTCATGCGTCGTCCTCCTTGTCGCGCCGCGCCCGCTCGTCGGCGGCGCAGGCGGCGTATGCTTCGGCCAGCATCGGCACGGTCGCCCGCGCGGCGATGTGCGACGGCTCGACCCAGTCCATCTCCAAATTCTCCCAATCCAGGCGCGGGATCGCGCCTGCGGCCAGATCGAACAGGACCGGATGCACCAGCCACCGGGTCCCGTATTCCGGGGCGTCGATCGCGAGCGGCGGGGCCTCGGCGCGCAAGGTCAGAGCCTCCGCGCCGATCCCGGTCTCCTCAAGGATCTCGCGGCGCGCCTGCTGCAGCGCGGTCGGGTCTTCCAGATGGCCGCTGATCGCCGACCAGCGCCCCTGATAGCTGCCGACGCGCGCGCTGCGCCGGACCAGCAGGATTCTGCCGTCCGGCCGGCGCAGGAAGGCGGTGACGACCGGCTTGGTCTCGAGCGGTCCGGCGGAGGCCGCTGCGTCCGGCGCGTCCGTCAAATCCGCTCCGACAGCCAGATGGCGAGCTTCGAGGCGCGCTTGATCGCGCCATAGAGCACGGGATAGGCCGGCGCGCCCTCCGCGCCATGCTCCAGGCCGATGTCGCGATGCTCCAGCTCCTCCTGACGGAAGCGCTCGATCATGGCCTTGAGCTCGGCCTCCTCCTCGGGCAGCGCGTCGTGCTGGCTTCTATAGTGCTCGTCGATCGTCTCCTCGACGGCGACGGTGCAGGCCATCGCGGCCTTCTCGCCCATCAGGGCCGTCCCCGCGCCCAGCAGATAACCCGCCGCATGCCAGATCGGATGCAGCGCGGTGGGCCGCACGCGGCGCTCGGTCATCACCTTGTTGAAAGCGTCGAGATGCGCCTGCTCCTGCTCCTGCATATGGCGCAGCACGGCGCCGTGCCGGCCCTCGCCGAGGATGCGGAGCTGGCCTTCATAGATCCGCTGCGCGCCGTACTCCCCGGCCTGATCGACGCGGATCATAGCGTCGATCTCTTGCGTGCGGGTCCCGCGGAATCCCGGATCGCCGGGCAGGTATTTCGGGCCCGGCGGGGCGTTGGCGCGATCCGCGCCCGCACGGGCCGCCTGGCGCGTCTTGCGGAGGCGATGTTTGGCGGCGGCGCTCATCTCTTGATTCCTTCTGGCCATCCTGCTGTCTGCCGGGTCAAACGCGGCGCAGCGCGGCCCGATCGCCGGCGCGCCGCATCGCCCAGGCGACGGCGAGCGCGCCGCCGAGCGACAGCAGCATATTGTAGGCCGGCATCGACAGGCCGAACAGGGTCCAGGACGCTTCGTCGCAGCGCGGCGCGGGCGGGCCCGCGAGCGCCTGGTTCAGCGCGCCGAGGCTCTGCGGCAGCGCGTCGGCGCTGCAGCCGGCGGGCCCGGCCCACCAGCCCTGCTCGACGCCGACATGATAGCCGGCGAGCCCGGCGTTGCCCAAAAGCGCCAGCGCTGCGAGCCCGAGCGCCGTCGTCGCCAGAACCGGCATGCGCCGTCCGAGGATCGCCAGCGAGCCGAGGCCGAGCACGATCCACCAGGGAATCCGCTGATAGAGGCAGAGCGTGCAGGGGGCGAGCCCCACCACATGCTCGAAATAGTAGGCGGCCGCCAGCGCCGCGGCGGCGAGGCCGGCCGCGCCCGCGCCGAGCCAGCCCGGCCGCTCCGTCAGATCGAGAAGTGCATTCATGGCCGGCGGTCCATCGCGCGCCTCTTCGTCACACGAGATACTTAAGGGCCGCGAAGCCGCCGACCAAGAGCGTGAAGAAGATCAGCGTCATCAGCCCGAAGCGCTCCTCGATCAGCCGGCGGATCGGCGGCCCGAACTTCCACAGAAGCAGCGCGACCGCGAAGAAGCGCAGGCCGCGGCCGACGACCGAGGCGCCGGCGAAGGCGAGCGGGTCCAGCGTCAGCGCGCCGGACGCGATGGTGATGATCTTGTAGGGGACTGGCGTCAGCCCGCCGCCGAAGACGATCCACCAGCCGTACTCGGCGTATTGCGCGCGCACCGCCTCCAAGGCTTCGGCGGCGGCGTAGAAGTCGACGATCGGCTGACCGATCTGGTCGAACAGGAAGAAGCCGATGGCGTAGCCGGCGAGCCCGCCCGCGACGGAGGCCGCGGTGCAGACCGCCGCATAGAGCAGCGCGCGATCCGGCCGCGCGATCACCATCGGGATCAGCATCACGTCCGGCGGGATCGGGAAGAAGGAGCTCTCCGCGAAGGAGACGACGGCCAGCCACCAGACCGCATGCTCGTGCGCGGCCTTGTCCATCATCCAGTCGTAGAGGCGGCGCAGCGGGGCGACGGCGGCGTTCATGGGAAGCGGCTCTCCAGCGGGCGAATGCGGCGCGCCGTTATAGCGAGCGGACGCTGGCGGCGAAAGCGCGGAGCGGCGCGGCGCGCCGACCCGCCTTGCCCTGTCCCGCGTTCTGGCGTAGCAATCGCGGCGATCATTGGTGGACGCGGCGCGGGACGGCGGCTGGCCGAGGCGGCGCCCCCGGTTTTCGCCGGGACGGGGCGACCGGACGGGGCGACCGATCCGCGCGGCATCAGAGGGAAGGGTCCTGAGCATCATGGCACGCAGCAAGATCGCGCTGATCGGCGCGGGCAATATCGGGGGGACGCTGGCGCTGCTGGCGGGCCTGAAGGAGTTGGGCGACGTCGTCCTGTTCGACATCGTCGACGGCGTGCCCCAGGGCAAGGCGCTCGACATCGCGGAGGCCTCGCCGGTCGAGGGCTTCGACGCCAAGCTGGCGGGTGCCAGCGACTATCGCGCGATCAAGGGCGCCGACGTGGTGATCGTCACCGCCGGCGTGCCGCGCAAGCCGGGCATGAGCCGCGACGATCTGATCGGCATCAACGCCAACGTCATGAAGGCCGTCGGCGCCGGCATCAAGAAGAACGCCCCGAACGCCTTCGTCATCTGCATCACCAACCCGCTCGACGTCATGGTGGGCCTGCTGCAGCGCGAGAGCGGTCTGAAGCCGGAGAAGGTGGTCGGCATGGCCGGCGTGCTCGACAGCGCGCGCTTCCGCTACTTCCTGGCCGAGGAGTTCGACGTCTCGGTCGAGGACGTCACCGCCTTCGTGCTCGGCGGGCACGGCGACAGCATGGTGCCGCTGACCCGCTACTCCACCGTCGCCGGCATTCCGGTGCCGGATCTGGTGAAGATGGGCTGGTCGACCAAGAAGAAGATCGACGAGATCGTCCAGCGCACCCGGGACGGCGGCGCGGAGATCGTCAATCTGCTCAAGACCGGCTCGGCCTTCTACGCGCCCGCCTCGTCGGCCATCGTGATGGCGGAGAGCTACCTCAAGGACAAGAAGCGCGTCCTGCCGGCGGCCGCCTACTGCCGCAAGGAGTACGGGCTGAACGGCCTCTATGTCGGCGTCCCGGTGGTGATCGGCGCCAAGGGCGTCGAGCGCATCGTCGAGATCGACATGACCAAGCCCGAGCGCAAGATGTTCGACGCCTCCGTCGGCGCGGTCCAGACGCTGAACGCGGCGCTCAAGAAGGTCGAGGACGAGCAGAAGAAGGGCGGCGCCAAGAAGGCCGCGGTCAAGGAGCCGGCGGCGAAGAAGAGCGCGCCCAAGAAGGCGCCGGCGAAGAAGGCGGCCGCCAAGAAAGCCGCGGCCAAGAAGGGCGCCGCGAAGAAGGCGGCGGCCAAGAAGAGCTGATCGGCGTCATGGGCCGCCTCGGAACTCCCGCGGTGCGGGGCGGCTAGCCGGTTGAACCGCGGGGGTGGACTGCTAAAGTGCCCGCTGGAGGGCGCTGGACGCACGGGGTCCGACGGACGGCTTGGCGGACGATGCGGCGGACGGATCGAGGGACGGGTCTTTGGGCCGACCCGGCGGTCCGTGCGCAGGTCGAGGCCGAGGCGGGCGATCCCCCGGGCGATCCGGGGGCGATCCGGTCGGGCGATCAGGGACAGCCAGGGACATACGGAACCCATGAATATCCATGAGTATCAGGCGAAGGAGCTCCTTCGCCGATTCGGCGTGGCCGTGCCGGACGGCAAGGTCGCCTACACGGCGGAGGAGGCGGTCCAGGCCGCGAACGATCTGGGCGGCCCGATCTGGGTGGTGAAGTCCCAGATCCACGCCGGCGGCCGCGGCGCCGGGCGCTTTCAGGACGACCCCGACGGCAAGGGCGGCGTGCGCGTCTCCCAGTCGATCGAGGAGGTCCGCGAGAACGCCAAGGCCATGCTGGGCCATGTGCTGGTCACCAAGCAGACCGGCGCCGAGGGCAAGGAGGTCAAGCGCCTCTATATCGAGGAAGGCTGCGACATCCAGCGCGAGCTCTACCTCTCCATGCTGATCGACCGGGCGACCAGTCAGGTGACGATCATGGCCTCCAGCGAGGGCGGCATGGAGATCGAGGAGGTCGCCGAGGAAAGCCCGGAGAAGATCTGCAAGGTTTCGATCGATCCGGCGACCGGCATCTCCGGCTTCCACTGCCGCCGCATCGCCTTTTTCCTCGGTCTCGAGGGGCCGCAGATCAAGAGCTGCTCCAAGTTCCTGACCGCCATGTACAAGGCGTTTCTGGAGCTCGACGTCAGCATGCTGGAGATCAACCCGCTTGTGGTCACCGGCAAGGGCGACGTCATCGCGCTCGACGCCAAGATGAATTTCGACGACAACGCGCTGTTCCGTCATTCCGACGTAGCCGACATGCGCGACGTCGACGAGGAGGACCCCTCCGAGATCGAGGCCTCCAAGCACGAACTCAACTACATCAAGCTCGACGGCTCGATCGGCTGCATGGTGAACGGCGCCGGCCTCGCCATGGCGACCATGGACATCATCAAGCTGAAGGGCGGCAGCCCGGCCAACTTCCTCGACGTCGGCGGCGGCGCGACGAAGGAGCGCGTCACCGCGGCCTTCAAGATCATCCTGTCGGACGAGAACGTCGAGGGCATCCTGGTCAACATCTTCGGCGGCATCATGCGCTGCGACGTGATCGCCGAGGGCGTCGTCGCGGCCAGCCGCGAGGTCAATCTGGACGTGCCGCTGGTCGTGCGTCTGGAAGGCACCAACGTCGAGCAGGGCAAGAAGATCATGGCCGAGAGCGGTCTGCCGATCATTCCGGCGGACAATCTGGCCGACGCGGCGGAAAAGGTCGTCGCCGCGGTGAAGGAGGCGAAGTAATGGCGGTTCTGATCGACGCGAACACGAAGGTCATCTGCCAGGGCTTCACCGGCGCGCAGGGCACCTTCCACTCGGAGCAGGCGATCGCCTACGGCACCAAGATGGTCGGCGGCGTCACCCCGGGCAAAGGCGGGGGCGCCCATCTGGACCTGCCGGTCTTCGACACGGTGGCCGAAGCGGTCGACGCGACCGGCGCCAACGCAAGCGTGATCTACGTGCCGCCGCCCTTCGCGGCCGACGCCATCATGGAGGCGATCGACGCGGAGGTGCCGCTGGTGGTCTGCATCACCGAGGGCATTCCGGTCCTGGACATGGTCAAGGTGAAGCGGGCGCTGACCGGCTCCAAGACGCGCCTGATCGGGCCGAACTGCCCGGGCGTCATCACGCCGGACGCCTGCAAGATCGGCATCATGCCGGGCCATATCCACACGCGCGGCAAGATCGGCGTCGTCTCGCGCTCCGGCACGCTGACCTACGAGGCGGTGGCGCAGACCACGGCGGCCGGCCTCGGCCAGTCGACCTGCATCGGCATCGGCGGCGATCCGGTCAACGGCACCAACTTCATCGACTGCCTGGAGATGTTCCTGGCCGACGACGAGACGCAAGGCATCGTCATGATCGGCGAGATCGGCGGCACGGCCGAGGAAGAGGCGGCCGAGTTCGTCAAGCAGAACCCGGTCAAGAAGCCGATGGTCGGCTTCATCGCGGGCGTCACCGCGCCGCCAGGCAAGCGCATGGGCCATGCGGGCGCGATCATCTCCGGCGGCCAGGGCACGGCGGAGAGCAAGCAGGAGGCGATGCGCGCCGCCGGCATCCGGGTGGCGGACAGCCCGTCCGAGCTCGGCTCGACCATGCTGGAGGTGATGAAGGGCTGACGGCGGTCCGGTCGGCGCGGCGGCCGAGGCCGCGCGCCGATCGTCCGCTTTTTTTGGGACGCAGCCGCATCCCGTGGGGCCGGGGGCGGCGGCGTCCGATAGCGAGGAGCGCTGAGGGCGATGGCGTATATCGGCGAGACGACGCCGCTTTACGGGGCGAACGAGACCTATATCGCGGAGCTGCTGGAGAAGTGGCGCCAGGATCCCGACGCGGTGGAGCCGGGCTGGGCCGCCTTCTTCGAAACGCTGGGCGAAGACGCCGACGAGGCGCTGGGCGGCCATCGCGGACCAAGCTGGGCGCCGCGCAAGACGCGCGTGGTCGGCCGCAACGGCGGGGGTGAGCGGGAGCTGACCCTCTCGGACGCCTTGAGCGATCCGGTGCGCGGCGGCACCCCCTTCCAGCAGTTGCTGGACTATCTCAAGGCCGGCGGCGGCGTCGCCACCGACGCCGACCGGATTCGCCAGGCGACCTTGGATTCGATCCGCGCGCTGATGCTGATCCGCGCCTATCGCATGCGCGGGCACATGGCGGCCAATCTCGACCCGCTCGGATTGGAGCGACGCGGCGACTTCGCGGAGCTGAATCCCGAGACCCACGGCTTCGGCGAGGGCGATTGGGATCGGCCGATTTTCATCAATTACTATCTGGGCCTCGAATCCGCGACCCTGCGCGAGATCGTGAAGGTCTGCCGCGAAACCTATTGCGGCAGCATCGGCGTCGAGTTCCTGCACATCCAGGACGGCGAGGAGAAGAGCTGGATCCAGGAGCGCATCGAATCCAGCCGCAACCGCAAGGACTTCACCAATCTCGGCCGGCGCACGATTCTCGAGCGCCTGACCCAGGCCGACGTGTTCGAGACCTATCTGGACAAGAAGTACCGCGGCACGAAGCGCTTCGGCCTGGACGGCGGCGAGTCGCTCGTGCCGATGGTCGAACAGATCTTCAAGCGCGGCGCGCAGCTCGGCCTCGAGGAGGTCGTGCTCGGCATGGCGCATCGCGGCCGGCTCAATATCCTCGCCAACGTGATGCAGAAGCCCTATCAGCAGATCTTCGCTGAGTTTGAGGGGCTGCCCTCCTCGCCGGACTCGGTGCAGGGCTCCGGCGACGTGAAGTACCATCTGGGCACCTCGGCGGATCGCGAGTTCGAGGGCAAGACCGTCCACCTGTCCCTGACCGCCAATCCTAGCCACCTGGAATGCGTAAACACCGTCGTCGTCGGCAAGGTCCGCGCCAAGCAGCGCCAGCGCGGCGACAGGGAGCGCGAGAAGGTCATGGGCCTCTTGCTGCACGGCGACGCGGCCTTCATCGGTCAGGGCGTGGTGGCGGAGACCTTCCTGCTCTCGCAGCTCGACGGCTACCGCACCGGCGGGACGATCCACGTCGTCATCAACAATCAGATCGGCTTCACGACGGCGCCGTCCAAATCGCGCTCCTCGCCCTATTGCTCCGACATGGCGAAGACGATCGACGCGCCCGTGTTCCACGTCAACGGCGATGACCCGGAAGCCTGCGTCCACGTCGCCAAGCTGGCGATCGAGTATCGCCAGAAGTTCAAGAAGGACATCGTCATCGACATGTGGTGCTACCGGCGCCACGGCCACAATGAGGGCGACGAGCCGATGTTCACCCAGCCCTTGATGTACAAGAAGATCAAGGACCATCCCCGCACCCGCCAGCTCTACGCCGGGCGGCTCGAGGAAGAGGGGGTGGTCGAGGCCGGCGGCGGCGATCGGCTGGTCCGGGAGTTCGAGAAGACCCTGGACGAGGAGTTCCAGGTCGCGAAGGGCTTCAAGCCCAACCGCGCAGACTGGCTGGAAGGCAAGTGGACCGGCCTGTCGATCGCGGAGTCGGGGGCGCGGCGCGGCGACACGGCGGTCGACATGGAGCTCCTGAAAGAGGTCGGTCACGCCATCAGCCAGGTGCCTCAGAACTTCACCGCCAATCCGAAGATACTCCGTCAGCTCGAAGCCAAGCGGAAGATGATCGAGACCGGCGAAGGGATCGACTGGGGCACGGCGGAGGCGCTGGCCTTCGGCACGCTTCTGTGCGAGAGCACGACGATCCGCCTTTCCGGCGAGGACAGCGAGCGCGGCACCTTCTCCCAGCGCCATTCGGTGCTGATCGATCAGGAGACCGAGAGCCGCTATGTGCCGCTCAACCATATCCGGATGGGCCAGGCGCCCTTCGAGGTGATCGACAGCCCGCTGAGCGAGTTCGGCTTGCTCGGCTTCGAATACGGCTATGCGTCGGCGGAGCCGCACGCCCTGGTGCTCTGGGAGGCTCAGTTCGGCGACTTCGCGAACGGCGCGCAGGTGATCATCGACCAGTTCGTCTCCTCCGGCGAGGCCAAGTGGCTGCGCATGTGCGGCCTCGTGATGCTGCTGCCGCATGGCTATGAGGGACAGGGGCCGGAGCACTCCTCGGCGCGGCTCGAGCGCTATCTGCAGAACTCGGCGGAGGACAATTGGCAGGTCTGCAACGTCACGCAGCCGGCGAACTATTTCCATGTGTTGCGCCGGCAGGTGCGGCGCAATTTTCGCAAGCCCTTGATCCTGATGACGCCGAAATCGCTGCTGCGCCACAAGGAATGCGTCTCGAAGCTGAGCGAGTTCGGACCCGGCACGACCTTCCACCGGGTGCTGTGGGACAACGCCCAACTCGACGGGACGCTGGCGCCGGACGAGAAGATCAAGCGCGTCGTCCTGTGCTCCGGCAAGATCTATTTCGACCTGGAGGCGGAACGCGACGCGCGCGGGATCAAGGACGTCTACATCCTGCGGCTCGAGCAGCTCTATCCCTTCCCCTTCTACGCCTTGGGGCAGGAGCTGGTGCGCTTCCCGAACGCCGATATCGTCTGGTGCCAGGAGGAGCCCGAGAACATGGGCGCCTGGCAGTTCCTCGACCGGCGCATCGAGCGCGTGCTGGACGAAATCGCCCACGGCCCCTGCCGGCGCCCGAACTATGTCGGGCGCGATGCGGCGGCCGCGCCGGCGACCGGGCTCGCCAAGCGCCACGCGATGCAGCAGGAGCACATCGTCGATCAGGCCCTGTCCCTGACGCCCAAGCCGGTGGCGGTCGGCGGGGTCAAGGTCGGCGGCGTGCCCGCCCTGCGCACGGACGCCGAGCTCGAGTCGGACGACGTCCCGCGCCGCAGCGGCGCCGACGGCCGATCGGCCCCCGCCAAGAGTACGGCGGGTAAGAAGACGGCTGCGAAGAAGACGGATGCGAAGAAGACGGCGGCCAAGAAGGCCGGGGCCAAGAAGGCGGCGAGCAAGAAGGCGGCGGCGAAGAAATCCGGCGCCAAGAAGGCCTCCGCCAAGAAGGCGCCGGGCAAGAAGGCGCCGGCGAAGAAGGGGTGAGATCGGCCGAGAGCGGTCGGTCGACGATGGATGCAGACGCTGCGGCGCGGGGTGAGGGACGGGCGCGCCCCGTCGCCGGCCGCGCCGCGGACGCGAAACTGAGGACGGGACAAGGTCAATGGCCACGGATGTGACGGTGCCGACGCTGGGTGAATCGGTCAGCGAAGCGACGATCATCACTTGGTTCAAGGCGGTCGGCGATGCGGTCGCCCAGGACGAGGCGCTGTGCGAGTTGGAGACCGACAAGGTTTCCGTCGAGGTGCCTTCGCCCGTGGCCGGCGCGCTCACGGAGATCGTCGCCGAGGAAGGCGCGGACGTCGAGGTCGGCGCTTTGCTCTGCCGAGTCGAGGAAGGCGCCGAGGGCGCCGCCGGCGGCGGCGCGCCCGCGGCGGAGGAGACCCCGAAGCCCGAGCCCGAGCCGACCACCGACGAGAAGGCGCCGGAAACCGCGCCGGCGAAGGCCGCGACGCACGAGACGCTGTCGCCCGCGGTCGCCAAGCTGGTGGCGGAGAACGACCTGGATGCGGCAAAGATTCCGGCGACCGGGCCGAAGGGCAACCTCACCAAGGAGGACGTGCAGAATTATCTCGCCGGCGGCGGCGCCAAGGCGGCGCCCGCGGCGAAGGCCGCGGCGGCTCCGGCGGCGACCCCCGGCGCGCAGTCCAAGCCCGCCGCGCCCAGCTTCGAGCCCGCCGGCGACCGCCCCCTCGACCCGCGCGGCGAGGAGCGGGTCAAGATGTCCAAGCTTCGCCGGGTGATCGCGACCCGCCTCAAGGAGGCGCAGAACACGGCGGCCATGCTGACGACCTTCAACGAGGTCGACATGGGCCCGATGATGGCCCTGCGCAGCGAGTACAAGGACCGCTTCGAGAAGAAGCACGGCGTGAAGCTCGGCTTCATGAGCTTCTTCGTGAAGGCGGCCGTCGTGGCGCTGAAGGAGCTGCCGGCCGTCAACGCCGAGATCTACGGCGACGAAATCGTCTACAAGAACTACTACGACATCGGCATTGCGGTGGGCACGCCGCAGGGGCTGGTCGTGCCCGTCCTGCGCGACGCCGACAAGAAGAGCTTCGCTGAAATCGAAGGCTCGATCGCCGATTTCGGCAAGCGCGCCCGCGAGGGCAAGCTGACCATGGCCGAGATGCAGGGCGGCACCTTCACCATCACCAATGGCGGCGTCTTCGGCTCGCTGCTCTCCACCCCGATCCTCAACCCGCCGCAGTCGGGCATCCTGGGCATGCACAAGATCCAGAAGCGCCCGATCGTCAACGCGGAGGGCGAGATCGTGGTCGGCGACATGATGTATGTCGCGCACTCCTACGACCACCGCATCATCGACGGCCGCGAGGCGGTGACCTTCCTCGTCCGCCTCAAGGAGGTGCTGGAGGACCCGGCCCGACTGCTGATCGACGTGTGAGGAACGCCGGCTGGCCTCGCCGGCGCGGCGCGCACCGTGAGCGATCCGCCCGATCATCCCGTCCGCGCGCACTTCCGCGCCTTCGCGCGGGAGCAGGCGCGCGGCAAGTCCGATCTTTACGAAGGCCTGGCTGAGGCGGCGGCCGCGTCCGATGCGGTCATGGCCTTCGTCGCCGGCCAGCCGCCGGGCAAGCGGCAGGCCAATCTCTTCCTGGCGGCCTTGCGCTTCGTCAGCGGCCTTCCCGACGGCGCCGCGGGACTCGAGCGCGCGGTCGCGCGGGACGGCGATCGGATCGCGCAGGTCATGCGTACGCGAAGCACCCAGACGAACGAGCCCGGTCGCTGCGCCTACCTCGCCGCGCAGTTGGCGGCGCTGCCGGGGCCAGTCGGGCTGATCGAGGTCGGCGCGTCGGCGGGCCTGTGCCTTTACCCGGACCTCTATTCCTACGCCTTTTCCAGCCCCGGGGAGGCCGCCGATCCCGGCGCCGCGGACGTGGTTTGCACCCTCACCGGCCGAACGCGGCCCGGACCCGTTCCCGAAATCGCGCACCGGGTCGGGGTGGACCTGAACCCGCTGGACGCCCGCACCCCGGCCGATAGGGCCTGGCTGGAGACCTTGATCTGGCCGGAGCAGACCCATCGCCTGGCGCGGCTTCGCCGCTGCATCGAGCGCGTCGCCGACCAGCCGCCGGCCGTGATCCGGGGCGATGCGGCGTATCTGACGGCGGCGCTGATCCGGGAGGCGCCCAAGGGTCTGCCGCTCGTCGTCGCCAATGCGGCCGCGCTCGTCTACATGCCCGATGCGGCGCGCCGCGCCGTGGCGACCGCCATTCGGGAGTCCGGTGCGCTTTGGTTGTCGCAGGAAGCCCCGGGCGTCGCGGCGTCGGCGCCGCCCGACGCGCCGGCGCCGGCCGACGGCCTGTTCTTCGTGGCCGCGCAGAACGGCGTCGCGAAGGCCTGGGCGAACCCGCACGGGGACTCGCTGCACTGGCTGCCCGCGCGCCCGGACGCGGGGGCGGCGCGATGACGGCGGCGCCGGGAGACGCCGCACCGTCTGCGCGGGCGGCGGCGCGTCGCGGCGCCCGGCGCTGCGTCGGGGTTCCGGCGTTGGGGATTTTCCTCTCCATGGTCGGCTTCGGGGCGCTGGCGCGCGATCTCGGCTTCTCCGGCGTCCAGACCTTCGTTGCGACGGCCCTGATCTGGGGGCTGCCGGGCCAGATCGCCTATGTCGAACTCGCGGCGGCGGGCGCGCCGCTCACCGTGCTGGTCGCCGCCGTCGCCTTCGCCAACATGCGGATGCTGCCGATGACGGTGACCGGCCTGCCGCTCATCCTGGGCGGGCGCCCAGCCGGCTTCCTGGCGCGGACCTTCTACGTCCAATTCATGGCGGTGACCGCCTGGACCCAGATGAACGCCGACGCGCCCGATCTGCCGAAGGCGCAGCGTCTGCCCTTCTATCTGGGGTTCGTGGCGGTGCTCTATGCGGCGGGCTTGACCGGAACGCTGATCGGTTACGGCGTGGGCGCGGTGCTGCCGGACCCGGCGATGCGCATCGCGGTCTTCATGACGCCGCTCTATCTCCTGTTGCTGGTCGCGGCGGCGCGGCACGGGAGCAACCGGCTGGCCGTCGCGCTGGGCGCCGCGCTCGGCGTCGGCCTCTATCCGGCGATCGGCGACGCCTCCGTTCTGGCGGCCGGGTTGATCGGCGGCACGCTGGCGATCGCGGTCGGACGACGCCGTGCGGCCGCGCGGGCCGATCGGGAGGAGGGGACGGATGGCTGAGCCGCTGGCCGCCTGGATGCTGCTCGCGCTGGCGGTCGCGGCGACCTTCGTCTGGCGGCTGGCCGGCGTCGCGCTTTCAGGGCGGGTGGCGGAGGAAGGGGCCCTCTTCGCCTGGATCGCCGCCGTCGCCTACGCCATGGTGGCGGGCTTGATGGCGCGGGTGATCCTGGCGCCCGGCGGCGACATGGCGTTGCAGACGATGGGTCCGCGCGCGCTGGCGTTGGCTGCGGCCTTCGCGGTCTGGAAATTGCGCGGCCGCTCCCTTACCTGGGGGCTTGCGGCGGGCGTCGGGTCCTACGCCGTCTTGGTCGCCGCCGGATTCTAGGGGGATCGCCGCCGATGCACGCCTTCACCGTAAGCCGCCTGATCCGCGCGCCCCTGGACGTCGTCTGGGCCGTCGCCGGCGATCCGACGCGCTTCCCCCACTGGATGAACGGCCTGGGCGAGGTGGGCTGGCCTGAGGACGACGAGCCGATGGAGGCCGGGGCCAACCTGCCCGTCACCGTGCTCGACCGCGGGGAGCGACGCACCAGCGCGCTCCGTCTTGCGGAGTGGGATCCGCCGAACGGGTTCGCGCTCGCCGCCGGCGGGCCGACCGCGGGCACGCGCTACCGCTATCGCTTCGAGGCCGCGCGCGACGGCGCGGCGACCCGCGCGACCTTGACGGCCGAAGTGCGCGTCACCGGAAAATGGCGCCTCGTCGCCTGGTTCCTGAAGCGCGGCATGAAGCGCGCCGACGGCGGCCAATTGACGGCGCTGGCTCGGCTGGTCGAGGGCGGCTGACGGCGGGCCTGCGGAAGGGCGGGCCTGCCGGAGGGCGGACCTGCGGGAAGGCGGATTTGCGGGACGGCGCCCTCAGATCGCTTTGCCGTCGTCCAGCGCGTCGATCCGGTCGTCGTTGTCGCCCCGCGGCGCCGGCTCCTCCGGGGTAAGCGGGTTCTTGCGGCGGATGATGATGTCGCCGTTCGGCAGGATCTCCGGCGCCTCGTAGGTCGGGATCGTCAGCAGCAGCATCTCCAGCGCCGCGACGATCTTGCCGATCCCCTCCCGCGCCAGCTCGTCCACCGATTTGTCGTCGCTTTGCGCCGCGGCCGGGCCGCCGGACAGCGCGAGCGCCCCGGTCAGGGCGAGCGCAAAAAGAGGGCGTCGCACCATCAGAAATAGCTCCTTTGACTCACGCGCCGGCGTCTCCCGCCGGCCTACCAACCGAGATTGTAACGCATCATGAGCTCGGACTTGAGCCGCGATTCGTCGCCCGGCGCGGCGGACTGACCGAACGCCGCGCCGGATGCGGGCAGTTGCGCGCCGCCCTCGACGGACAGGCCGTCCGTCACCGACAGCCCGGTGCGCAGATCCAATAGGGGCGCCGTCGGCGCGGCGTCCGGCGCGCCCGCGGAGAAGGGGCGCTCCAGGCGCCAGAGCGCCCCGGCGTCGACCTGCAGCGCCTGCGCCCCGCCGAAATCGTGGTCGAGCCGCGCGCCGAACCGCGCCTCGGGCGCGTCCGGGCCGGCGCTTCCGTCCAGACGCGGCGCCGCGAGTTCGGCGGTCGACTTCAGCGGCCCGGGGCCGAGGGTCGCATAGGCCCCGGCCCGGTCGCCGCCCTGCACCCCGGCTTCCACGCCGCGCCGTTGCAGCAGCGGACCGTCGAGCGGGCCATCAAGTGGGACGGCGGGGTCGAAGGCGGAGGCGGGCGCGTCGGCGCTCTGCGACGGCCTGTTCGCCGCCGTCTCCTCCGGCGCTACGCTTTGCGGATCGAAAGTAAGGTCGAGCGCCGGGGCGCCCGTCGGCGCCGGCGCGGCCGGCTCCCCCGCTTCGGGCGCGGCGGCCGGCGCGAGGGCGAGCCAAAGCGCGGCCAACCCGGCTGCGAGAGGCCTGCGGGGGTCGTCCTTCCATCCTGTCCGCACGCGCTTGCGCATCGTCCTGCTCCGTCGGTCCGGGCGCAAGAGATGGGGCGTCCCGGCCCCGCTTGAAAGGGATCGTCGCCAGGATCGCGCGGGAATGCGGCCGGCCGATGGCCGCCCCGCGCCGGCTTTCGGGCGGCCCGTTTCGCCAGGGCGATCCGGCTCGGCGCGGGCCGGCGAGCCTTGCCGTCGGCGGGGCGTTCGGGCATGGTGCCCCGGCTTTTCGACCGTCTGATTCAAGAGGGGAAGTTGCGACGATGAGCGACGCCAAGGACGCCTATGACGTGGTGGTGATCGGCGCCGGGCCGGGCGGCTATGTGGCGGCGATCCGGGCCGCTCAGCTCGGTATGAAGACCGCCTGCGTCGAATCGCGCGAGACGTTGGGCGGCACCTGCCTGAACATCGGCTGCATCCCCTCGAAGGCGATGCTGCACGCCTCCCACATGTATGCGGAGGCCGGCGGCGAGCTCGCCCATCTCGGCGTGAAGGTTTCGCCGAAGCTCGACCTAAAGCAGATGATGGCCCACAAGTCCGAGACCGTGGAGTCCAACGTCAAGGGCATCGAGTTCCTGTTCAAGAAGAACAAGATCGACTGGATCCGCGGCAAGGGCCAACTGGCCGGCGGCGGCGCGGTCGCGATCACCGAGGGCAAGGACAAGGGCAGGAGCCTCACGGCCAAGCACATCATCATCGCCACCGGCTCGGACTCCGCGCCGATCCCGAATGTCGAGATCGACGAGAAGCAGATCGTCACCTCCACCGGCGCGCTGGAGCTCGCCAAGGTCCCGAAGCATCTGGTGGTGATCGGCGGCGGCGTGATCGGGCTGGAGATGGGCTCCGTCTGGGGCCGGCTCGGCGCGAAGGTGACGGTCGTCGAGTTCCTCGACCGCATCCTGCCCACCATGGACGGCGAGGTCTCCAAGCAGTTCCTGCGAATCCTGAAAAAGCAGGGCATGGACTTCAAACTGAAGTCCAAGGTGACCGGCGCGAAGAAGACCAAGTCCGGCGTGACGTTGTCGGTCGAGCCCGCCGCCGGCGGCGAGGCCGAGACGATCGAGGCCGATGTGGTGCTGGTCGCCGTGGGGCGGCGTCCCTTCACGGACGGGCTGGGGCTCGAGGCGGCGGGCGTCGAGACCGACAAGCGCGGCGTCATCCGGGTCGACGCGCAATACCGCACGAGCGCCGAGGGGGTCTACGCCATCGGCGACTGCGCGCCGGGCCCGATGCTGGCCCACAAGGCCGAGGACGAGGGCGCGCTCTGTGTCGAGATGATCGCCGGCCAGAAGCCGCACCTGAACTACGACGCCATCCCGAACATCGTCTACACCGAGCCGGAGGTCGCCTCCATCGGCAAGACCGAGGAGGAGTTGAAGGAGGCGGGCGTCGAGTATGTCGCGGGCAAGTTCCCCTTCTCCGCCAACGGCCGCGCGCGGGCGATGCTGGCGACCGAGGGCTTCGTGAAGATCCTGGCCGACAAGAAGACCGACCGGGTGCTGGGCGCCCACATCATCGGCCGCGAGGCCGGCGGCATGATCCACGAGATCGCGCTGGCGATCGAGTTCGGCGCCTCGGCCGAGGACGTGGCCCGCACCTGCCACGGCCACCCGACGCTGAACGAGGCGGTGCGCGAAGCGGCGTTGGCGGTCGACGGCCGGCCGATCCACATCTAGCCGGCGGCCCCGATGGCGCCGTCGCCCCCTCCCGGTCCCGGACCGGCCGCGCAGGCGGCAGGCGTCGACCGGTTGGCGGTGCTGACGCTTCTGATCGGCGCGGTCGGCTTCCTGATGCTTCCCGTCGGGGACAGCTTCGGCAAGATCATGGGCGAGGACGGGATGGCCCCGATTCAGGTCGCCTGGGGCCGCTGGACGGCGCAGACCGTGATCCTGACGCCGATCGTGCTGTGGATGTACGGCCGGGCGGCCTGGCGGCCCGCGCGCATCGATCTGCAGATTCTCCGCGCGATGCTGATCGGCCTCGCCACCGTCTGCTATTTCACGGCGATCACCCTCATCCCGCTGGCCGACGCGGCGGCGGTCCTGTTCGTCGCGCCGCTGCTCGTCATCGCGCTTTCCGCCCTGCTGCTGAAGGAGAGGGTGGGGCTGCGGCGCTGGGCGGCGGTGCTGATCGGCTTCGCCGGCATGCTGCTGATCGTCAAGCCCGGGGCGGGGACAGTGCAGTGGGGCGCGCTCTGGGCGCTGGCGGCGGCGATGTTGTTCGCGGGCTTCCTGATCCTGACCCGGCGCATGGCGGGCATGAACAAGCCGCTGGTGACGCTCTGGTGGGCGGGGGCGGTCAGCACCGTCTTCATGGGGGCGCTGGTGATTCCGGTCTGGCGGCCGCCGACGATGGCGGAGGTCGCCATGCTCTGCGCCATGGGGGCGATCATGGCGCTGGGCCATCTCTTGATCATCTGGGCGGCGGACCGGGCGGAGGCCTCGGCCATGGCGCCCTTGCCCTATCTGGAGATGGTGACCGCCACCGTGCTCGGGTATTTCGTCTTCGGCGACTTCCCCGACCTCTACACGTGGATTGGCTGCGCGGTGGTCATCGGCGCCGGCCTCTTCGTCGCGCTGCGCGAGGCGCGCAACGCGCCGCGGCCGCCCGTCCTGCCGGACCATTGATCGCGAGGGTCGATCGGCGATATCGAGAGCTTTCGCGCGCACGGCGCTTGACCGCGGGGGCGCCGGCGCCCTGAACTGCGCGAAACAGCGAGTGGGAGAGCGAAGAGATGACCGAGCGGCACTACGTATCCTGGACCCGGATGGAGGACGGCGCGGCGGAGGATTGGGCGCTTCTCTGCGAGAAGGAGGAGGCCTTCAACGCCGACCATGTCGACCGGGTTCTGGCGCAGCTCAAGACGCTTGACGTCGATTGGGGCGGCTATCGGGTGACCCGCTTCGAGCATTCGCTGCAATCGGCGACGCGGGCGCATCGCGACGGCGCGGACGAGGAGATGGTGGTCGCCGCGCTGCTGCACGACATCGGCGACATCCTCTCCCCCTATAATCATTCGGAGGCGGCGGCGGCGCTCCTGAAGCCTTACGTCAGCGAGCGCGTCCACTGGATCGTCAAGCATCACGGGCTCTTCCAGGGCTATTACTACAACCACTTCCTGGGCGGCGACCGCAACGCGCGCGACCGCTTCAAGGATCATCCCTGGTACGACGACTGCGTCTATTTCTGCGCCAACTACGACCAGAACGCCTTCGATCCGGAGTACGACACGCTGCCGCTGGCGGTCTTCGAGCCGATGGTGCGGCGCGTGCTGGCGCATCCCAAGTTCGGGCACCTGGAGTTGAGCGAACCGGCGGCGGCCGAGTAGGCCTCGCCCTTCGAGACGGGCGCTGACGCGCCCTCCTCAGGGTGAGGCCTCCCGCCTGGGTTCGAGCGAAGCGCTCCGGCTCGGGGTGAGGGCCGCCGCCCCAGACAGAAACAAGGGGACCCCTCCTGAGGGTGAGACGTCCCGCCTCGGTTCGAAGCAAAGCGTCCTCACCCTGAGGAGCGGCCGACAGGCCGCGTCTCGAAGGGCCGGCGCGGTCGCGCCTTCACCCGCCCAGCAGGCGCGCGTCGAAGGGGTAGCGCGTCAAATTCTCGAAGCCCGTCTCGGTGACGACGCCCTGATCCTCCAGCTTCACGCCGCAGGGACCGCCGACTTCGCCGAAATAGACCTCGACGCACAGGCACATGCCGGGCTCCAGCACGCCGTCATAGCCGGCCGCATCCCAATCCTCCGGATAGCGCAGCGCGGGGTATTCGTCGCACAGACCCACCCCGTGATACATCACGCCGTAGCGTTGGGCGCGATAGCGTTCCGGCAGCTTCTGGCCCTGCTCCACAAGCTCCCGGAAGCTGCGGCCGGGGCCGAGCAGCGCCATATTCTCCTGGATATGATCGAAGGCCGCCTTGTAGAGGTCCTTCTCGTAATCCGTCGGCGCGCTTTCGCCGAGCTTCCAGGTGCGCGACAGATCGGCGCAATAGCCGTAGGGGCCGACCAGATCGGTGTCGAAGGCCAGGATGTCGCCCTCGCGCATCACGCGGGGGCCGCATTCCTGGAACCAGGGATTGGTGCGCGGACCGGAGGAGAGGATGCGGGTCTCGATCCATTCCCCGCCGCGGATGTGGTTGCCGCGCTGCAGGGCGGCCCAGGCGTCGACTTCCGTCAGGCCCGGCTGGGCGGCCGCCTCCATCTCCGCCATGGCGGCCTCGCAGGAGGCGATGGCGCAGCGCATGGCGTCCAGTTCGGTCGCGTCCTTGATCTTGCGGGCGTGCTCGGTGACCGCCTGGCCTTCGTGGATCTCGAAGCCTTGCGCCTCCAGCGCGCGCAGGCCGGCGATCTCGATCTTGTCGACGGCCAGGCGCCGGGCGTCGCGCCCGCAGCGGGCGCGCACGATCTCGGCCACGTCGGCGGCGAAGCGGGCGGCGTGTTCGGGGCCGCGCTCAGCGCTTTCGAAATAGAAGAAGCTGGCGCCGTGGCGCACCTCCTTCACCAGCGGCAGATGGGCGGAGAGATGTTCGCCCGCATGGAAGTCCCACAGGACCATGTGGCCGTCCGCCGTGACCAGACAGGCCCGGCAGGGATTGTGCGTCACCCAGAGCTGCATGTTGGTGCTGTCGGTCGCGTAGCGGATGTTCAGGGGATCGAACATCAGGACGGCGTCGACGTCGCGCCGCCCCAACTCGCCGACCAGACGACCGAGGCGGTAGGCGCGCAGCCGCTCGAGATTGGGCGGGGTCAGGCCGCGCGCCGCCCATTCCTCGAAGGCCAGATCGGTCGGGCCGATCTCGACCCGGTCGGCGTCGTTCGGGCTGCCGTCCGGCAGGGTGTCGCCGTTGGCGATGCGCCGCCGATAGGGATCGATCTTGCGCGCCGCGCCCAGCACCAGGGGATCCGCCCGCATGCGCCGCCCTCCCGCGAATGGCCTGTTGATTTCCGACGAGTGGACGGCGCAATCGCGCGCCGCGCAAGGCTTCAGGCGACATCCGCTGTCGAAAATTTTCCAACTCCCGGATCGAAGGAGCCGATCCAAGCGATCTTCGGTCAGCGCGCCTCGATGCGCCGCACGAACTCGGCGAGGATCGCCCGCCAGAGCGCGTCCTTCAGAACCTTGTCCTCGACGCCGGCGTCGAGGCTCGGATTGTCGTTGACCTCCACCACCATCGGCCCGCGCGCGGTCTGTTTCACATCGACGCCGTAGAGGCCGTTTCCGATCGGCCGGGCGGCAAGCAGCGCCGCGTCGACGATGTCGGCCGGCGCGTCCTCGATCGGCACGGTTTCGAACAGCCCCTCGTCATGGCCGCCGTCGGCCTCGTGCTTGACGATCTGCCAGTGGCCGGCCGCCATGAAATACTTCGAGGCGTAGAGCGGCGCGCCGTTCAGAATGCCGATGCGCCAGTCGTACTCGGTCTCGACATACTCCTGGGCCAAGATCAGATCGGATTCCTTCAGCATCGCGCGGCCGATGTCTTCCAACTCGTCCGGCGTGCGCGCCTTCTTCACCCCGCGCGAGAAGCTGGAGTCGGGGATCTTCAGAACCAGCGGGAAACCGATCTCCGCCGCGGCGCGCGACAGCGTCGCCCGGTCCAGCACCAGCGTCCTAGGCGCCGGAACCCCGTTGGTGCGAAACAGTTCCGCCAGATAGACCTTGTTGCAGCAGCGCAGGATCGACGTTGCGTCGTCGATGCAGGGCATGCCTTCGGCTTCGGCGCGCTTGGCGAAGCGATAGGTGTGGTGGTCGAGATTTGTGGTCTCGCGGATGAAGAGGGCGTCATATTCCGCCAGCCGCGGCAGGTCCTTGCGCGTGATCAGCTCCACCTTCACGCTGAGCGCTTGGCCGGCCTTGGCGAGCCGCTCCAGCGCGCGCTTGTTGGAGGGCGGCATCGCTTCCTTCGGGTCGTGCAGCACCGCCAGCGCGTAGCGCGGCGGGCTCGCGAGTTGCGGCGTGGGCCGGGCGCGGCGCGTGTAGCGGTCGAGCGCGCGGGCGAACAAGGCGCGCCCGGTCTCGTCGAGTTTCTTCAGTTTGGGCGCGTCGACGTCGAGGACGCGCCCGCCTGCCTCCGTCGTGAAGCGCACGGAGAGGATCGGGCAGCGGAAGGCGTCGAACGCCGCGCGGGCCAGCGCGGCGAGCGACGGGTCGTCGCACGCCCCGAAGCAGATCAGCAGCGGGCTCGCCGGCGGCTCGCCTTTGGCGCGCTTGAGCGCCTTGCGCAAGGCGGCGTCGAGATCGCCGAGCGCGCGCGCGTAGATTCGCTTCCAGCCGACCCAGAGCATCGCGTCGGCGGAGGGCAGCATGCGCTCGCCCCGCGCCTCGGCCATCAGGGAGCAATAGTAGCCGAGCCCTAGATACTGCGCGTCCGCGCACAGATTGATCAGCCGCGCCCGCTTGGGCAGCCGCTTGGTGCGGGCGATGTAGTCGCGCGCCGAGAGCACGCGCCGGCCCGGCCCCGGAAAGTCGAAGCGGGCGGGATCGTCGACGATGATGATATGGTCGGCCATGGCTATGCTCCCTCGGCCGACTGCGTCGGGCGGCGCAGCAGCAGGGCGGCGCGCTGCTTGGCGCGGCCATAGCGGCTCATCCGTTCGAAGTCCGCGCGCGGGATCGGCAGCAGCATGCGGTCGGTCTGGGTCTGCATCTCGTCAACGTCGACGAAAGGGTCGTGGACGAACACGAAACGCGCGTCCATGTCGGCGACCACGACCCAATGCGGCGTGCGCTCTCGGTCGAGGGCGTAGGTGCTGATCAAGACGATGGGCGCGGCCCCCTCGGCCAGAGACCGCTCGATCTCGGCGAGCGTCAGCGCGGTCTCCCGGACCGGAATCCCGACCTCGGCGCATTGCGCCAGATAATCCTCCTGCACCAGGCGCACGACGTCCTTCTTGATCGGCGTGCGCACGCTGTGGACGAACATCACGTCCGGATCGCGAACATGCACGCTGACCGGAAAGCCGCGGGCGTGCGCCGCCAGCGCTAGACCGTAAGGGCTCGTCCCGCCGACGCCGCGGGTCATGAAGATGGTCGTGCTTTCCCGCCAGAGGCGCAGCTCTTCCGTTCGGTCCGCGCGCGCCGAGCCGTCCAGCGCCCGCATCGCCATCATCAGGCAGGCGGGCCCGCAGGTGAAGCCGAGGGACTGTGCGATGTAGGGGAAGCGCGTCGGATCGATCGGCGGATGCGGACCCAGCCGCTTTTCCATCCGCAGCGCGTCGGCGGCGTCGTCGTAATAGGCCGGATAGGCGCCGAAGGGCCGATAGCCGGCCGCTTCGTAGAAGCGAATGGCGCGCGCGTTGTCGGTTCGCACTTCCAGGCGCAACGCGATCACGCCTTCGGCTTCCGCGGCCGCTTCGGCGGCGGCCAAAAGGGCCCGCGCGACGCCGCGCCCGCGCGCCGCCGGCGCCACGGCGAAGGAATAGAGGCGCGCCAGCGAGGTTCCCCGATGCAACAACACCATCGCGTAGCCGTCGATCCCGCCGGCGGGGTTCTCCGCGACCAGGGTGATCTGGCGGCCGCGGCCCAGAAGATGACGGAAGTTGCGGCGGGTCAGCCGATCCCTATCGAAGGCGGCGTTTTCGACTGCGAGCAGGGCGTCGATGTCGGCGCGGTGCGCCGTGCGGATGTGCGTCGTCTCGATTGGATCGGCTGGCTTGGCGGCGCGCATCTCGGCGGGTCCCTGTCTGGCGGGCGGCCGGCGTCTCGCGCTGGGCCAGGCGGCCCGGACAGGGGAACGGTCGGTCGTCGTCTTTTCCGCTTGCGATATGCGCCCGACTGCGATGCTTGTAAAGAGGAGCGCCCGGGCAGGCGGGACGCGCGAGCCCACGGCCCTCAAAGCCGGAGAAACTGCGGAAGGCGGCGGATGGCGGACGAAACCCTGGGCGGCGGAATGTGGCGCACGCAGGCGGCGGGCTCGGTCGGCGGCCTGTCCGAACTGGCCGCGCTCGTGCATGCGGAGGAGGCGGGCCGGCTGGTCGCCGTTTACGGCGAGTTGATGGAGCGCGCCGGCGGCGCGCCACCCCGGAAGGCGGACTTCGATCCGACGGCCCTGCGCGGGGCGATCTCCAGCGCGGTTCTCTACGACGTATCCGATCCGCAGCATGTGATCTTCCGCATCGTCGGCGAGCGAATGCAGAGCCATTTCAGGGTCAATCCGGTGGGGCGGTGCTATCTGGAGTTCGTGCCCGAAGCGCGCCGGGAGCATGCGCTCGCGGCGTTCCGCCGCTGCGCGGAGACGCCTTGCGGCATGTTGTCCCGGACCGGCAGATCTTCGAAAGCGGCCTGACGCGCTTCTGCGAGGCGATCGGCGTGCCGCTTATGGGGGGCGACGCGCAGGCGCCGGCGACTCATCTCCTGTTCGTGGACACCCCGGTGATGGCGGCGGATCAGGACCGGCTCGACGACAGCCCCTTCCGGTTCGCGAACCTGCTGGAGCGCCGCTTCGTCGATCTGGGCCGCGGCCTTCCCGGGCCCTTCGACGACCTGGTTCCGACCGGCGTGCCCAATCCTTTCAACGAGGCCGGGAAAGCCTGAAAGGCCTCAGATCTTCCTTCCCCCACGGTTGGCCGCCGCATTCTGGAATGGGGCGCGACGTGACGGACGCTTTCGGGGATGGCGCCGGTCGAGGTCCGCCGCCGCTTCGGTGCGCCGCGTCAGGATTTCGCGCGCGGATGCGCCTTGGCGTATTCGGCGAGCAGGCGTTCGGCGTCGACTTCGGTGTAGCGCTGGGTGGTGCTGAGCGAGCTGTGGCCGAGCAGCTCCTGGATCGCGCGCAGATCGCCGCCGGCGGCCAGCAAGTGCGTCGCGAAGCTGTGGCGCAGCGCGTGCGGGCTGGCGCTGTCCGGCAAACCCAGCGCCTGCCGGACCTGCCGCATGGTGCGGCGGGTCTGACCCGCATCCAACCGTCCGCCGCGCACGCCGACGAAGAGCGGGCGGTCCGGCGCGGCCGGGTAGGGGCAGGCGTCCAGATAGGCGGCGATCGCCTCGCGCACCATCGGCAGGACCGGGACCATCCGCTGCTTGCCGCCCTTGCCGAGCACCGTCAGCGCATCGCCCGCCATCCCGCCACCCGCCATCCCGCCACCGGTCGGCGCGTCGCGGCAATCGAGCGCCAACGCCTCCGCGATGCGCAGGCCCGAGCCGTAGAGCAGCGCCGCCAGGGCGACGTCCCGCTTGGCCACCCAGGCTTGGCGCGCGAAATCGCCGAACGCCTCCACCACGGTCTCGGCGTCCGGGACCGACAGCGGCTTGGGCGCCGGCGTGGCGACCTTCGGGGTCCGGATCATCTGAATCCCGTCGCAGCGCCCGCGGCCGGTCTTGGCCGCCCAGGCGAAAAAGCTGCGCAGCGCCGAGAGCTGTCGCGCGCGGCTGGCGGCGGAAATCCCTTTTTCGGCCCGCTGCGCGAGCCAGGCCCGGAAGGCGCGCGGCTCCAAGGCGCAGGCGCGCGTCAGGCTGGGCGGCGCGCCCTCGTACTCCTGCAGGAAGGCGAAGAATTGCCGCAGATCGCGGGCGTAGGCGGCGACCGTCTTGTCGCTGGCCCGGCGCTCGTCGGCCAGCCAGCGCAGGAAGTCGCTATAGGCGGCGTCGAGATCGGGCGCGGCGGCGAGCATGGGCGCGACCCCGGCTGCGTCTCTACTCCGGCAGCCCGAGCCAGATGCGGACCAGTTCGGCCAACACCTGGGACAGAAACTGGATCAGCTCCGTCGCCTGCCCCGGGTGAAACTTCGACGCCTCCCGGCTGCCGAAGGCGATCAGGGCGGGCGGGCTCTGCTCCGAAATCTGCAGCCGCACCAGCGCGTCGGAGCGGATCAGGGGCGCCGCGCCGCCGAAAATCTCCGGATCGCCGGAGACGTCCTCGCGCAGCAAGAGCGGGCGCTTGGACCCGATCTGCCGGTCGACGAAGCCAGGCGGGACCAGGGTGACGGCGCGCACGGGGAAGGCCTCGGCCTTCTCGCTCTCCACGCAGAGCGCGACCGCGTCCATGTCCAGGATCATGGCGAGATCGGTCTGCACCGTCTCGATCAGTCGCTCGAACGACGTCGCGCCGAGCAGCGCGAGCACCGCGTCGTGGATGCGCGTCGTGCTGGTCAGGTTGTCGCGGCTGGTGTCGATCAGCTCCTGGGCGACGTCGGCGGCGTCCTCCTTCTCGCGCCGCAGTCGGCGGATCAGGGCGGCCTGGAAGTCCGAGACATTGTCGCCCAGTCCGCCTCGGCCCGGCGCCTCGAGGACGCTCAAGAGGTCCGGACGCTTGGCCAGGAAGTCGGGATGGGCGCGCAGATAGTCCGCCACCTGATCCGCGGTGGGCTCCCTCGGGTCCGCATCGGTCTCCGGTTTCTGGGCCATGGCGCCCTCCCCGCTGTCGGCTCGTTGCTCGAACCCAAGGCTTAGCGCGATTCGCCGCCGGTCCGATGCGAAAACTCGCGCGCCGCGGCCGGGCGGCGGCGCTTAGAGCCCGATGGTATCATCAGGCTCTAGAGAATGCTCTGCCCCGTCTTGTCCCAATCCGCCAGGAAGGCGGCGAGTCCCTTGTCGGTCAGCGGGTGATTGAAGAGCTGGCGCAGCACGTTCGGCGGCACGGTGGCGACGTCGGCGCCAAGTTTGGCCGCGGTGATCACGTGCTGCGGGCCGCGCACGGAGGCGACCAGCACCTCGGTGTCGAAATCGTAGTTGGCGTAGATCTGGCAGATTTCCGCGATCAGCGCCATGCCGTCCTGGCCGATGTCGTCCAGCCGTCCGACGAAGGGCGAGATGAAGGCGGCGCCCGCCTTGGCCGCCAAGAGCGCCTGCGCGGGCGAGAAGCAGAGCGTCACATTCACCATCACCCCTTGCGTGGACAGCGCCTTGCAGGTGCGCAAGCCGTCGACCGTCAGCGGCACCTTGACCGCGATGTTGGGGGCGATCGCGGCCAGCTTCTCGCCTTCCTTCAGCATGGTCTCGTGGTCGGTCGCGACGCATTCGGCGCTTACCGGGCCGTCGACGATCCGGGTGATCTCCTCGACCACCTCCAGGAAGCCGCGGCCGGTCTTGGCGACCAGCGAGGGGTTGGTCGTCACCCCGTCGAGCAGGCCCGTGGCGGCCAGATCGCGGATGTCGTCGAGATTGGCGGTGTCGATGAAGAACTTCATGGCGCGGTTGACCCTCGAAGCGTTGGCGGTTGGCGAAGACCTGGACCTGACGATCCTACCCTGTGCGGCGCGTCGGGGCCCAGACCGGTCCCCCCCGTGAGCCCAGCGGCGGCCCGGCGGCGGCCCAGCAGCGCACCCTGACATGATTCTCGCGCTCGCAGGGGCGGGGGAATCGCTGCTAGAACGACCGGCATGTCGAAGCCCGTGTCCCAAAGCGCGTCCGGCGTTGCGCCGGGCGGCCTTTTCCCGCCTTCCGGCCGCCGGGTCAAGGTGCTGTTGCCGCTGCCGCTGGCCGGCGCCTACGATTATCGCCTGCCGGACGATCTGCCGGCGCGGCCGGGCGCCTTCGTGCGCGTTCCGCTGGCCAGCCGCGAGATGATCGGCGTGCTCTGGGACGATCCGCCGACGCCCGAGACGGCTGAGACGCGCGTGCCCGACGAAAAGCTGCGCGAGGTGGAGGCGGTTCTGCCGGTCCCGCCCTTGCCGGAGGCGAACCGGCGCTTCGCGGACTGGATCGCGGCCTACACGCTCGCCCCGCCGGGCGCCGTGCTGCGCATGGCGATGAGCGTTCCCCAGGCGTTGGAGGCGCCGCGGACGCGCACCGTCTACGCGCTCGCCGACAGGCCGCCGGAGATCCGCGCGACGCCCGCGCGCGCTCGGGTGATCGCCTTCCTGCAGGACGGTCCGGCGCTGCCGGCGGCCGAACTGGCGCGCGAGGCGGGTGTGACGCCGGGCGTCGTGCGCGGCCTAGCGGACGCCGGCGTCCTCGCGCCGCTGCAGGCGCGCGAGGCGCCGGATTGGCCGGACCCCGATCCCGCGCGGCCCGGGCCCGACCTGTCGCCGGCGCAGCGCGCCGCCGCCGACGATCTGACCGCCAAGGCGCGCGCCGGCGGCTTCTCCGCGACGCTCATCGACGGCGTCACCGGCTCCGGCAAGACGGAGGTCTATTTCGAGGCGATCGCCGCCGCCCTGCAGGCGGGCCGTCAGGTGCTGGTGCTCCTGCCGGAAATCGCGCTCGGCGCCCAATGGCTGGAGCGCTTCGCCGCGCGCTTCGGCGCGCCGCCGGCGGAGTGGCACTCCGACCTGACGCCGGCGCAGCGGCGCATGACCTGGCGGGCGGTGGCGGAGGGCCGCGTGCGCGCGCTGGTCGGCGCGCGCTCGGCCCTGCATCTGCCCTTTCCCGAGCTCGGCCTCATCGTCGTCGATGAGGAGCACGACCAGAGCTACAAGCAGGAGGACGGCGTCATCTACCACGCCCGGGACATGGCCGTCGTACGCGGTCATATCGGGGACTTTCCGGTCGTCCTCGCATCCGCCACGCCGTCCTTGGAGACGGTGGTGAACTGCGAGGCCGGCCGCTACGACCGGATCGACCTGCCGGAGCGCCATGGCGGCGCCGACTTGCCGGGGATCGAGATCGTCGATCTGAGAAAGCATCCGCCGCCGCGTCAGGCCTGGATCGCCCCGCCGCTGCGCGACGCGCTCGCCGCCTGTCTGGCCGCCGGCGAGCAGGCGCTGCTCTTCCTCAACCGCCGCGGCTACGCGCCCTTGACGCTGTGCCGCGCCTGCGGCCATCGCCTCGAATGCCCCAACTGCTCCGCCTGGCTGGTGGAGCATCGCTTCTCCCGCCGGCTGGAGTGTCATCATTGCGGCCATTGGATTCCGGCGCCGAAGCTGTGTCCGGAGTGCGGGGCGGAGGATCAACTGGCCCCCTGCGGCCCCGGCGTCGAGCGGCTGGCGGAGGAGGCGGCGGCGCTGTTCCCCGACGCGCGGATGGAGATCGCGACCTCCGACACGCTGATGGGGCCGCTGGCGGCGGCCGCCTTCGTCGACCGCATGGCCTCGGGCGAGACCAATCTGGTGATCGGCACCCAGATCGTCGCCAAGGGCTATCATTTCCCGCTCTTGACCCTGGTGGGCGTCGTGGACGCGGATCTGGGCCTCGCCGGCGGCGATTTGCGGGCGGGGGAGCGCACCTTCCAGCTCCTCAACCAGGTCGCCGGGCGCGCCGGGCGGGCCGGCCGTCCGGGCCGGGTGCTGCTGCAGACAGCCAATCCGGACGCGCCGGTGCTGCAGGCGATCGCCGCCGGCGACCGGGACGGCTTCCTGGCCGCGGAATCGGAGGCGCGGGCGCGCGGCGGCTGGCCGCCCTTCGGCCGGCTGGCGGCGCTGATCGTCTCCGGCCCGGACGAGCGCGCGGTGGAGGAGACGGCGAAGGCGCTGGCGCGCACGGCGCCGGCGGCCGAGGGGCTGCGCGTACTGGGCCCCGCGCCGCCGCCGCTGGCGCTGCTGCGCGGGCGGCACCGGCGCCGCCTGCTCCTGAAGGCGGACCGGGCGCTCAGCGTGCAGAAGGCGCTGCGCGACTGGCTGGCGCGGGTCAAGCCGCCCAGCAGCGTCCGGGTCGCGGTCGACGTCGATCCGTACAGTTTTCTGTAGCGACCCGATGTCGCACGCGCCGGGTAAGGGCCGGAAAAGAGGATGAGCCGATGACCGATGCGAGGGGGGAGCGCCGCGCCTGGCGCGTCGTCGCCTTCTATGCGGCCGGCGCCGCGCTGGTCGGGATCGCCTACGGGCTGATCCTGACCGACGGGCTGTTGTTCGGAGGCCTGCGCGGGGCGGTCATCGGCGCGCTGATCGGCGGGACGACGGCGCTGTTCGAAGGCCGGATCGCCCGCGGCGCCGCGCGCCGATGGTTCGCGCGTCAGCGCTTCACGGTCACGCTGCTGGCGCGCACGCTGGTCTATTTCGTCATCGTGCTGGGCGCGCTGCTCTTCGGTCTTTTCGGCTTCCCGGGGCCGCAGCCGACGCGCGCGGAGTTCCTCGCCGGCCTGGAGCGTGACATTCTCTTCTCGCTCGCCGTCGCGCTCGCCTTCAACTTCCTGAACGCGATGCGCGAACTGGTCGGCGCCGACGTGATGGTCAGCTTCTTCACCGGGCGCTATCACAAGCCGGTCTCGGAGGAGCGGGTTTTCCTCTTCATCGACCTCACCGGCTCGACCGAGTTGACCCGACGGTTGGGCGATGCGGTCTATCATCGGCTGTTGAACCGCTTCTATCAGGATGTCGGGCGGGCGGTGCTGGCGGCCGGCGGCCAGATTCACCGCTATGTCGGGGACGAGATGATGGTGAGTTGGCCGATCGAGCGCGGCCTGAAGGACGCCGCCTGTCTGACCGCGCTTCTGGAAGCCGATCGGGCCCTGGCGGCCGCCGCGCCCGCCTACCGCGCCGACTTCGGGGTCGCGCCGTCCTTTCGGGCGGGGCTGCACGCCGGGCGCGTGGTGACGGGGGAGCTGGGCTATGAGCGCAAGGAGATCGGCTTTGTCGGCGACGCGGTCAATCTGGCGGCCCGCGTGGAGCAGGCGGCCCGTGCGTTGGAGCGCCCCTATCTGGCGACGGCGGCGCTGATCGACAGGCTGACGCCGCCTGAGGGGTTGGCGCTGGAGCGGCTGGGGCCGGTTCCCCTGCGCGGGGTGGCGGAGCCGGTCGAGTTGGTCGCGCTCGCCCCTGCGGAAAAGCGCGGCGCCGGGGCGGTCTGACCCGATAGGGCGGAATCCCGGCGGAGCGCCCTCCGCGCCTTGTTGCAAGGCCGGAACCCTTGTGCTACATCGCCGCGGACTTCGGGCGAAAGGCGCGGAATTCCGCGCTGTCCGGGGGGAGAAGAGGGGCCCGACGCCCCGCCCGCGCCGACCGGTCCAAAGCCCGGGAAACTGCGCGCGGTCGACGGCGGAAACGGGCGTCCCTTCCCGGGGTGCACGACAACGATCGCAGCAGGGGTTTCCCAACCGTGGCAGCCAAAGGTGGCGTTTCCGACATCGCCGATCGCTACGCGCTCGCGCTTTACGATCTGGCGGACGAGACCAAGCAGCTTGACGCGGTCGCCGACGACCTGCGCACGCTGTCCGCGATGCTCTCCGAGAGCGAGGATCTGCAGCGCCTGGTGCGCAGCCCGGTGCTGAGCCGCGAGGCGCAGGGAAAGGCCATGGCCGCCCTGGTCGACAAGATGGGCGCGGCCGATCTGACCCGGAAATTCGTCGCGCTCGCGGCCTCCAAGCGCCGCCTGTTCGCGTTGCGCGCGATCGCGCGCGCCTATTTGGAGCAGTTGGCCCGGCGCCGCGGCGAAGTGGCCGCCCAGGTGACGGCCGCGCACGACCTCACCGACCAGCAGAAGGAAGCGCTCGAGCTCGCGCTCCGCAAGGCGGTCGGCGGCAAGGTTTCGATGGACCTCACAGTCGACCCGTCGCTGCTCGGCGGGCTCGTGGTCAAGGTCGGCAGCCAAATGGTGGACTCGTCGCTGAGCGGCAAGCTGCAGCGGTTGAAGTTTGCGATGAAGGGAGCTTAAGGGCATGGAACTCCGCGCTGCGGAAATCTCCGCGATTCTCAAAGACCAGATCGCGAATTTCGGGACCGAGGCGGACGTCGCCGAGGTCGGCCAGGTCATCTCCGTCGGCGACGGCGTGGCCCGCGTCTTCGGTCTGGACAATGTCCAGGCCGGCGAGATGGTCGAGTTCAAGAGCGGCGTCAAAGGCATGGCGCTGAACCTCGAGACCGACAATGTCGGCGTCGTGATCTTCGGCTCCGACCGCGAGATCGGCGAGGGCGACACGGTCAAGCGCACCGGCGCGATCGTCGACGTGCCGGTCGGCAAGGGCCTGCTGGGCCGCGTTGTGGACGCGCTGGGCAACCCGATCGACGGCAAGGGCGAGATCGACGCCGCCGAGCGCCGGCTGGTCGAGGTCAAGGCGCCCGGCATCATTCCGCGCAAGTCGGTGCACGAGCCGGTGCAGACGGGCATTAAGGCGCTCGACGCGCTGGTGCCGATCGGCCGCGGCCAGCGCGAGCTGATCATCGGCGACCGCCAGACCGGCAAGACCGCCGTCGCGATCGACGCGATCATCAACCAGAAGACGGTCAACGCGGGCGACGACGAGAGCAAGAAGCTCTACTGCATCTACGTCGTGGTGGGTCAGAAGCGCTCGACCGTCGCGCAGGTCGTGAAGACGCTGGAGGACAACGGCGCGATGGACTACTCCATCGTGGTCGCCGCCACCGCCTCCGACGCCGCGCCGCTGCAGTTCCTCGCCCCCTACGCCGGCTGCGCGATGGGCGAGTATTTCCGCGACAACGGCATGCATGCGCTGATCATCTACGACGATCTCTCCAAGCAGGCGGTCGCCTATCGTCAGATGTCGCTGCTGCTGCGCCGCCCGCCGGGCCGCGAAGCCTATCCGGGCGACGTGTTCTACATCCACTCGCGCCTGCTTGAGCGCGCGGCGAAGATGAACGACGAATTGGGCGCGGGGTCGCTGACCGCGTTGCCGGTCATCGAGACCCAGGGCAACGACGTCTCGGCCTTCATTCCGACCAACGTGATCTCGATCACCGACGGTCAGATCTTCCTGGAGACCAGCCTGTTCAACAAGGGCGTCCGCCCGGCGATCAACGTCGGTCTGTCGGTCAGCCGCGTCGGCTCCGCCGCGCAGACCAAGGCGATGAAGAAGGTCGCCGGCTCGGTGAAGCTGGAGCTCGCTCAGTACCGCGAGATGGAGGCCTTCTCGCAGTTCGCCTCCGATCTGGACGCCGCGACCCAGAAGCTGCTGGCCCGCGGCGCGCGCCTGACGGAGCTTCTGAAGCAGCCGCAGTACCAGCCGCTGACGGTGTCGGAGCAGGTGATTTCGATCTACGCCGGCACGCACGGCTATCTCGACGGTGTCCCGGTCTCCGAGGTGACGCAGTACGAAGCGAAGATGCTCGACTACGCGCGCAACGAGGCCAAGGACGTGATGGACGAGATCGACTCCACCGGACAGCTTTCGGAGGAGTTGGAGAAGAAGGTCGCCGAGATGCTCGACGCCTTCGCCAAGGTCTACGCTTAAGCGCTGAGAACGCGATCGCCCCGCCGGCCCGGCCGACCGCCGCGGCCGGCGGCGCCGCGGGGCGGCGACAGGGCCAATGGCCCGCCGCCCGCCGACCGATCGGGAGACGCCGATAGATGCCTAGTCTCAAGGATTTGCGCGGCCGCATCAAAAGCGTCCAATCGACGCGCCGAATCACCTCGGCGATGAAGATGGTCGCGGCGGCCAAGCTGAAGAAGGCGCAAGGGGCGGCGGAGGACGCGCGCCCCTATGCGGAGCGGATGGAGCGCATGCTCACCTCGCTCGCCGCCGGCGTGTCGCCGGAGAACGCGCCCAAACTCCTGGCCGGAACGGGATCGGACAAGGTCCACCTGCTGGTGGTCGTCACCTCCGACCGCGGGTTGTGCGGCGGCTTCAACGGCTCGATCGTCCGCGCGGTCAAGGCGCGCATCAAGGCGCTGGAGGACCAGGGGCATGAGGTCAAGCTGCTGGTCGTCGGCCGCAAGGGCGTCACCCTCCTGCGGCGCGAGCACGGGCCCAAGATCGTCGAGCGTTACGAGGATCTGGTGAAGCCGGCCCCCGCCTTCGAGCATGCGGACGAGGTCGTCGCCAAGGTCCGGGAGATGTTCGAGGACGGCGCCTTCGACGTCTGCACGGTCTATTACAACAAGTTCATCTCCGCCCTGACCCAGGAGGTCACCCCGCTGCAGCTGATTCCCTTCCAGGTTCCGGACGTCGAAGAGGGCGAGGACGGGGACGACGCCGGCGAGGCGTCGCAGGCGCAGTACGACTTCGAGCCGAACGAGGAGGTCATCCTCGACAGCCTGCTGCCGAAGAACCTCTCGGTGCAGGTCTATCGCGCGATGCTTGAGAGCTTCGCCTCCGAGCAGGGCGCCCGGATGACCGCGATGGACAATGCGACCCGCAATGCGGGCGACATGATCAACAGCCTCAGCATCAGCTACAACCGGATGCGCCAGGCCCAGATTACGAACGAGCTGATCGAAATCATTTCGGGCGCCGAGGCGCTCTGACGACCGGCCGCAAGCTAGGAGCGAATTCCATGGCGAAGAACAGCGTTGGCAAGATCACCCAGGTTCTCGGCGCCGTCGTCGACGTTCAGTTCGACGGCGACCTGCCGGCGATCCTGAACGCCCTGCACACCGAGAACCAGGGCAAGACGCTGGTGCTCGAGGTCGCGCAGCACCTCGGCGAGAACACCGTCCGCACGATCTCGATGGACACGACCGAGGGGCTGACCCGCGGACAGGAAGTCGTCGACCAGGGCGATTCGATCCAGGTTCCGGTGGGGCCGGAAGTGCTGGGCCGGATCATGAACGTGATCGGCGAGCCGATCGACGAGCGCGGTCCGGTCGAGACCAAGAAGACCTACCCGATCCACCGGTCCGCCCCGGAATATGTCGATCAGGCGACCGAGACCGAGCAGCTGGTCACCGGCATCAAGGTCATCGACCTGCTGACCCCCTATCCGAAGGGCGGCAAGATCGGCCTGTTCGGCGGCGCGGGCGTCGGCAAGACCGTGCTGATCATGGAGCTGATCAACAACATCGCCAAGGGGCATGGCGGCTACTCCGTCTTCGCCGGCGTCGGCGAGCGCACCCGCGAAGGCAACGACCTCTATCACGAGATGATGGAGTCCGGCGTCATCCAGCCGGACGGCGACAGCAAGGCCGCCCTGGTCTATGGCCAGATGAACGAGCCGCCGGGCGCGCGCGCGCGCGTCGCGCTCTCCGGCCTGACCCAGGCGGAGTATTTCCGCGACGAGGAAGGCCAGGACGTGCTGTTCTTCGTCGACAACATCTTCCGCTTCACCCAGGCCGGCTCCGAGGTTTCGGCCATGCTGGGCCGCATCCCCTCGGCGGTGGGCTATCAGCCGACGCTGGGCACCGACATGGGCGCGATGCAGGAGCGCATCACCTCGACCAAGAAGGGCTCCATCACCTCGGTGCAGGCGGTCTATGTGCCGGCGGACGATCTGACCGACCCGGCCCCGGCCACCACCTTCTCGCACCTGGACGCGACCACGGTTCTGTCGCGCCAGATTGCGGAGCTCGGCATCTATCCGGCGGTGGATCCGCTCGATTCGACGTCGCGCATCCTCGAGCCGGGCACGGTCGGCGAAGACCACTACCGGATCGCGCGCCAGGTGCAGGAGACGCTGCAGCAGTACAAGAACCTGCAGGAGATCATCGCCATTCTGGGCATGGACGAGCTGTCGGAAGAGGACAAGCTGACGGTCGCGCGCGCGCGCAAGATCCAGCGCTTCCTGTCGCAGCCGTTCCATGTCGCCGAGGTCTTCACCGGCAGCCCGGGCAAGTACGTCGAACTCGCGGACACCATCAAGGGCTTCCAGGAGATCGTGAACGGCGAGCACGACGATCTGCCGGAGTCCGCCTTCTACATGGTCGGGACCATTGAAGAGGCGATCGAGAAGGCGAAGAAGATGGCGAAGGAGGCGGCGTAGGCCGCCGCCGTCGGCCGCGTCTGACGCGGGATCGAGCACAGGGAAGGAAAATCGATGGCCGATCGCATTGGCTTCGACGTGGTGTCGCCGGAACGTCTTCTCCTCTCCGAGGACGTCGAGATGGTGGTCATCCCCGCCGAGGAAGGCGACATGGGCGTCATGGCCGGCCACGCGCCGACAATCGCGAACGTCCGCGCTGGCACCATCGCCGTGTTCAGCGGATCGTCGGTCGAGAAGCGCCTGTTCGTCGCCGGCGGATTTCTTGAGGTGACGCCGGAGCGCTGCACCGTGCTGGCCGAGCAGGCGATCCCGGTAGAGGATATTGATGTCGGGCAAGTGCAATCCCAGATTAAGGACCTGAGCGAGGACGTCTCGCGCGCGAAGGACGAGCGGGAGAAGGAGGCGCTGGAAGCCTTCCTCGCGCTCGCGCAGGCGAAGCTGCAGGCCGCCGAGCAGCCGGCCTACCGCTAACCGGGCGTCGATCCGGGGCGGAAGGGGCCGCGGCGGGGACGCTGCGGCCCTTCGCTTTTGCGGACCTTCGCTTTTGCGGCGGGACGTGGTTGGTCGAAACAGTGAACTGGGGGTCGATCGCCGCAGGCGGTCGGTTGGTCAAAGATGAAAGCTGGATGGACTCTCGACGATATCGAGTGGGACCGCTTCGACGCCTCCAAGGTCGATCCCGAGGTGGTCAAACTGGTCAAGGCGGGCGCGCTGGTCGAGCATAACGGCGCCGACTATACGGACTATCTCTGCAACGTCTTCTCCGACGATCCCGGGTTTCAGGCTCTGGCCCGCAAGTGGGGCGTGGAGGAAGTCCAGCACGGCCAAGCCCTCGCCCGGTGGGCGCAGACCGTCGATCCCGAGTTCGATTTCGACGCGGCCTTCACGCGTTTCCTGGACGGGTTCCGCCCGGACGTCGATGCGACCGAGAGCATTCGCGGCTCGCGGTCCGGCGAATTGGTCGCGCGCTGCATCGTGGAGACCGGCACCAGCAGCTTCTATTCCGCCATTGCGGAATCGACCGAGGAGCCGGTGCTGCGCCAGATTTGCCGCGCCATCGCGGCGGACGAGTTCCGGCATTACAAGCTGTTCTACGATGCGCTGCGGCGCTACCTGGAGATCGAGGGGCTCGGCCGGATCGGCCGCCTGAAGATCGCCATCGGCCGGATCAACGAAACCGAGGACGACGAGCTGAGCTACGCCTATTACGCGGCCAATCTCTTCGGCCGGGAAGACTATGATCGGGAGCGCTGTCACCAGCTCTACATGGCGCCGGTCTATCGCAACTACCGCCGCCAACATATGGAAAAGGCGGTGGCGATGATCGCAAAGGCGAGCGGCATCCGCCTCTACGAGCCGGTGCGCCGCACCGTCGCCGCGGTGATGCTGAACCGTATCCACCGGCAGGCGGACAAGTTCGAGGGCGCACGCGCCGCCTGAGGCCCCGGCGGAGGAGTCAGGCTAAGAGATCCAAGGGCGCGCGGTCCAGCGGCGCTCCGTCCGCTCCGAAGAGTCCGGCGACGGAGGGCTCGTCCCCACGGGCCGCGCGGGCGGCGGCCGCCTCGAAGGCGCCCTGCGCGCGCAGCGCCTGGTCCGCCGCGAAGACGGGGGCGTCGCCGGATGCGCCCGGCGGGCCTTCCGGCGCGAACGGCGGCTCCGAGCCCTCCACGGCGGCGCGCCGCTCCTCCAACTCCTGCTGGCGCAGTTCGGCGCTCGCCTGGTTGATCCTCTGCTGGGCCGACGCCGCCACGCGCAGATCCTGGGGCGACGGCTCGGGCGGCGCCAACGCGGCGCGTCGCACGATGCGCATTTTCGCGATCGTCGCCTGCGGGTCGCCGGGCACGGCGCTGGCGTCGATGCGCACCTCGCCGCCGATCGCATAGAGGCGGTTGTCGGGGCCGCGCTGGTATTGATAGACCGCCGCTCCGGCGTAGGGGCCGCCGGCCGCCTGGTGCGCCTGTTCGTGCCGGCGCACCTCCGCATCGCGCTGCTGCAGCTGCTGGACCTCCTGACGCTCTTCGTCGGTCAGGCCGTCGGGGCCGGTTTCCGCTTCGGCCGCCTCGCCGGGCGGCGGTTCGGCCCGCGCCTCAGCCTCCGCGGTCGCCGGATCGCGCGCCGCCTCATCCGGCCCCCGGCGTCCGCGTTCAGGGCTCTCGTTCGAAGCGTCGGGTGGGGCCTGCAGCAGCGCGAGCCCCTGCGCGCCGATCAGCACGCCGAAGGCGCGACCCTCGAACGCGTCGGCGCCGACGGAGGCGGCCCCGCCGCCGCTGGGTCCTGCTCCGCCGGGTTGAATCACGGCGGCGCCGAGCCGGTCGGCCGCGCCCGTTGCGCGGTCGAACAGCGACAGAGCCGCAAGGCTGGCGCCGTCGATCAGCATTCCGCCCGCATCCCGGTCCCCGGCCGGCCGCGCCGACCGCCCGTCCGACGACCCCGTGCCGGGCCGTCGATCCCGTGCGCGCATTCTGCATCGCGAGCGTCCTGCAACGCCGGCTCGGCCGGTGCGGCGTGGACGCCTTCGGACGGCGGACTTCTTCCCCGTCCCCACCCTTTCCCATAGCACGCCGGCGCGTGGAGCGGCGAGTCCAGAGACAAAATAGCATAAAACTATGTGCAAATATTGAATCACATAAAACAAGAGTATATAAGGCCGGCGATAGCGTCGCCGCCACCCACCGATGAGAGAGCCGCAATGTCCGCCTCCAAAATCTCCCACCCCGATAGCGACCCGCGCGAGACCGCCGTACTCTCGGCGTTGTCCGGACTGGACGGGATGGATCTTTTGTCCAAGGCGATGCTCGAGATCTTTCCGCGCCGCACCGCCGTCGTGTCGTCCTTCGGGGTCGAATCGGCCGTGCTGCTCCATCTCGTGGCGCGGGTCGATGCGGCGACGCCTATCCTATTCCTGGAGACGGAGATGCATTTTCCGGAGACGGCGGCCTATCGGCGCCTGCTGACGGACCGGCTGGGGCTGAGCGATGTGCGCCTGGTGCGCCCCGACCCGTCGGAGCGTTCGCGAAAGGATCCTCATGACGTCCTGTGGCGGCGGGATCCGGATCGCTGCTGCGCGCTGCGCAAGGTGCGGCCGTTGGACCGGGCGCTCGAGGGGTTCGACGCCTGGATCAGCGGCCGCAAGCGCTTTCACGGCGGTGCGCGCGCCGCGCTGGCGCCGATCGAGTGGGAGCGGGACGGCGCCGATCGCGCGCGGGTGAAGCTCAATCCGCTCGCGGGATGGTCGGCGGCGCAGATCGACGTCTATTTCGACCGCTACGCTCTGCCGCGTCACCCGCTCTGGGCGGCCGGATATCCGTCCGTCGGCTGCGCGCCCTGCACCGCCAAGCCGCCGCGCGGCGCCGCCGATCCGCGCGCAGGCCGTTGGAGCGGCTCCGCGAAGACGGAGTGCGGCATCCACCGGCCGGCCCGCCCGGCGGCGCCGGCCGATCGGGGCTAGCGGCGCGCGTCCAGCCTATCGATGACCGGTCGGAACTCCTCCGCCACGCGCAGATAGATTTCGCGCTTGAAGGGGACGATCAGATCGGTCAAGCGATCGAGCGGCGCCCAGCGCCACTCGGAGAATTCCGGCTTATGCGCCGCAAGGTCGATGTCCGCGTCGGTCCCGAGGAAGCGCAGGGCGAACCATTTCTGGGTCTGACCGCGATAGCGGCCCTTCCAGACCCGGCGCGACAGGGCCGGCGGCAGGTCGTAGGCGTGCCAGGTCGAACTCTCGGCCAGGAGTTCGGCCTTGTCGACGCCGACGCCTACCTCCTCGCGCAGTTCGCGCCATGCGGCCTCGAGGGGGGTTTCCCCCTCGTCGACGCCGCCCTGCGGCATCTGCCAATGGTCTCCCGGCGTGTCGATCCGGTTGCCGACGAAGACGTGGCCGACCGGATTCACCAACATCAGGCCGACGCATTTGCGGTAGGGGCGGGGGTCCTCGGGCGCATTCATAACCCCGATTAGCTGCCCGCTGCGGGCGGATTGGTCAAGACTGCAGGGGACGCGGCGCAGCGCGCCAGGATGAGCGTTCGAACGCCGCCGTCGGCCGCCCTTAACTCGCGCTGGCCCGCGCCCGAATCACGGCGGACAGCGGTGCGAGCACGATCCCCTTGGCCTCGAGCTCCTGCGCCCACCCCTTCACCCGGTCGAGGGTCATCGCATAAGGGCGGACCAGGACGACCGCCGTCTTCTGCGCCTTGGCGACGACCTCCGCCTCGGTCAGACGGGTCAGGATGGCCCCGCGGGTCAGCATGCCGTCGGCGACGATGTCGACCGCGAGGCCCGGCGCTCCGGCGACTTCTGCGGCGCGCGGCGCGGCCGAGCCCGGATCCTCGCCGGTGTCGAGATAGACGAGCCCCCGATCGGCCAGCGCCGCCATGACGGGCTGCAGCGAGCGGCGATCGGCCGTGAAGGCGCCGCCCTGATAGTTGATCAGGCCGATATAGCCGCTGGCCCGGCTCAGGATCCAGTTGAGGCGCTCCAGGTTGGCCTCCCCATCGAGGCTCGTCATCAGGGCGTAGGGGCCGGGATCGCTGCGCGGGAAGTCGCGCGGCTCCATCGGGAGGGTCAGCATCACCTCGTGCCCGCGGTTGCGCGCCTCCTCGATGCGGGTCGGCAGGTTGCGCGCATAGGGCGCGAAGGCGAGCGTCACGGGTCCGGGCAAACTCATCGCCTCGGCCGCTGTATCGGGCGCGACGCCCAGGTCGGTGACCACGACGGCGATCTGGGGTCGGGTCTCCAGCACGTTGTGCGGCCGGCTGTAGACGCGCCAGGGAAGCCGCCCGTCAGCGCCGATGATCGGCAGCGGTCCGGTCGGCGACTCCTCGATCAGGCCGGGATCTGGGTGCGGCGCCAGCAGCGCGAGGGCCTCTTCGTCCGTCGGCTGTCCTGCGCCGGCGTCGGCGGGCGCGTCGCCGTCGGATGCATCGGCTTCCGCCGCCGGGTCGTTGGCCGCGGTTCGCTCCGCAGCCTCGTTCGCCGCATTCCCGTCCGCCTCACTGTCCGCGTCGCGCTCGACGCGGACGATTTCGGGGCGCAGTTCCTCGATGGTCAGCGACGGCCGGCGCTCGCGCTCCGCCTCGAGGATCGCCTCCTCGTTCAGCACCAGATAGAGCGCGGCGCCGCCCAGCGTCGCGAAAAACAGGAAATAGGCGGCGGCGAGCCCAATCAGCCGGCCGTGGCGCTGCACGAAGGTCGGCTTGAGATAGTCGGGGATGTCGTCGTCATCGACGTCGGGGCCGGTCGTTTCGTCGTCGATCGGGGCGCCGGCCTTGCCGGCCTTGCCGCCCTTCTTGAAGCGGGAAGTCCAGCCGGCCAGCGCCGCCGGCGCGGCCTTCAACCGATCCACAATCCCCGCCGTCCCCGAGAAAGACGGCAGCTTCAGCTTCAGTTTCGGCGCCTTCATGGCTCCGCCTTCCGGACCGCCCTGAACGGCCGACCGGGCGCCCGACGATCCGACGCCCCGACCGCGGCCTTAATCGGCAGCCTTCCCCTGATAAAGCGCGATTCCCTGGATCAGGTCCAGCGCCCGGGCCAGCTGGTAGTCGTCCACCGAACGATCGTCGACGCCCGCCTCCTCGTCTTCCAGACCGTTCTCGCCGTTGTCGTTGTCGAGCGCATTGCGCAGATCGGCCTCGCTGCGCTGCTCCGCGCTCTCCAGCACCTCGACCCGGGCGCGCTCGACGATGATGTCGGGTGCGATGCCCTTGGCCTGGATCGAGCGGCCGCTCGGCGTGTAGTAGCGCTGCGTGGTCAGCTTGATCGCCGCCCCGCGTCGATTGAGCGGCATGATGGTCTGCACCGAGCCCTTCCCGAAGCTCTGCGTGCCCAGCACGATGCCGCGGCGATGGTCCTGCAGCGCGCCGGCGACGATCTCCGACGCGCTGGCCGAGCCGCCGTTGATCAGCACCACGATGGGCAGGCCGTCGGCGCGGTCGCCGGAGGTCGCCTGGAAGCGCTGGATGCTCTCCGGATCGCGCCCGCGCGTCGAGACGATCTCGCCCTGGTCCAGGAACGTGTCGGAGACCGAGATCGCCTGATCCAAGAGCCCGCCCGGGTTGTTGCGCAGGTCGACGACGAAGCCCTGCAGGCGCTCGCCCAACTCTTCCTTCAGCTTGTCGATCGCGCGATCGAGGCCCGCCTGGGTCTGGCCGGAGAAGCTGGTGATGCGCAGGTAGCCGACATCGCCCTCGGTGCGGCTGCGCACCGATTCGATCCGGATCTGATCGCGCGTGATGGTGACGTCGAACGGCTCCTCGCCCGACCGGATGAGGGTGAGCACGATATCGCTGCCGACCGGGCCGCGCATGCGCTCCACCGCCTCGTTGAGCGTCAGGCCCTGCACGGCCTCGCCGTCGAGATGGGTGATGAGGTCCCCCGCCTCGATGCCCGCGCGGAAGGCCGGAGTGTCGTCGATCGGCGAGACGACGCGGACATAGCCGCTCTCGTCCATGGTCACCTCGATGCCGAGCCCGCCGAACTCGCCGCGCGTATTGGTGCGCATGGCGTCGTAGCTCTCTTCGGTCAGATAGACCGAGTGCGGGTCGAGATTGCGCAGCATGCCGCCGATCGCCGCCTCGATCAGCTCCTTGTCGGAGACCTCCTCGACATATTCGCGGCGGACCTGTTCGAAGACCTGCCCGAAGAGGTCGAGCATCTCGAAGGTGCTGCGCTCCTCCTGGGAGGGCGCGTCGTCCGCCTGCTGGGCGAACGCCGGCGGCGCGGCGAGCAGGGCGAGCGCGAGCCCCGACGCGGCGACCAGGGCCGCGAGCGGAGCGGCCGGGCCCGGACGACGCGCCGCGCCGGCCGAACGAAAGCGGGCGTACGCGCGGGCGGGGGCGGCGAGTTCAGACATCATCCATGCACCTTCAGACTGCCAGCGGTGATCCATCGCAGCGGATTGACGGGTTGCCCGCCGCGCCGCACCTCAACGTACAACTGCGGCCGGGCCGCGTCACGGCTCCCGGCGCCGGCCTGTTCGGCCGACGGCGCGCCGGCGTGGGCCGCCTCGGGGTCGAGACGCTCCGGCATGACGCCGACCGGCTCTCCTGCCAGGACCCATTGGCCGGCGACCGCGTCGATCCGGGCGAAGCCGGCGAGCACCGAATGGTACCCGCCGTCATGTTCGATGATCAATATACGCCCCAGATCGCGAAACGGACCGGCGAACATGACCTTACCGTCGAACGGCGCCACAACTTGGGCGCTGGGCCGGGTCGCCACGTAGATGCCCTTGGTGTTGAAGCCGAAGCCGGTATCCTCGCCGTACTGACGCAGCAAGTCGCCGCGCGCGGGCGCGGTGACGCCGCCTTCTTCGGGGAAGGGGCGCAGGCCCTCCGGACGGGTCATGGCGCCCAGCGCGGCCCCCGCCGGGGCGGCGGCGAGTTGCGGCCCCGGTGCAGCCTCATCCGCGTCGGGCGCGGCGTTCGAGGGGTCCGCCGGCTTCGCGCGGGCGGCTTCGGCGGCGCGCGCCGCCTCGGCTTCGGCCGCGCGCAGGCGGGTCATGAGCTCTTGCAGCGACTGGGAGTCGCGCACCATCCGGTCGAGGTCGCGCTGCGTGCGCGCGGACTTCGCCGCGGTGTCCTCGTAGAGCGCGCGCTTCTGCGCGAGCAGCGATTCGAGCCGCGCCCGATCTTCCGCCAACTCCGCATCGGCGCGGTCGAGCGCGGCCAGCTTCCCGTCGATGTCCGCGCGCACGGCGGCCAGGGCCTCCAGATCCTCGCGCAACAGGTCCGCGCGCCGCTCCAGCGCCGGGACGGCCGCGCGCAGCAGGACGGCGCCGCGCACCGCCTCCGTCGGCTCGCCGGGATAGAGGAACACCGTCTGCGGCGGCGTCTTGGACAGCCGGGCGAGCGCGCCCAGCGTGCCGCTCAACTGCCCGTGCCGAAGGGTCAGCGCCGCGCGCCGCTCCGCCAGGTCGGCCTCCAAGGCGCCAAGCTGTTCTTCCAGGGCGGACATCAGGGCTTCGCGCTGCTGCGCGTCGCGGGCGGCCGTGATCAACTCCTGGCGCAGCGCGTTGACCTCGGCGGCGAGCTTCTGAGCCTCCGCCTCCAGGGCCCGGCTCTTGGCGCGGGTCTGCTCGATCTGGCGGTTCAGGCTCTCGAGTTGTTCCGGGCTCGCCTGTTGCGCGGCGGTCGGACCCGCGGCCCCAAGCCATCCCGTTCCGCCGAGCAGGAGGGCGGCCAGCGCCAGACGGCGCCGCGCCGCGGCGCGGCGGCGCCTATTCGGCGGCGCTGCGTTCGGCATGCCGGATCAGGCTGCGCCCGGTCATTGCGGCCGGCTTGGGCAGCCCGATGACGTCGAGCAGGGTCGGCGCCAGATCGGCGAGCCGTCCGTCAGACAGGGCGACCGTCAGCGTCTCCGGCCCGCAATAGACCACCGGCACGCGGTTCATCGTATGCGCCGTGTGGGCCTGCCCGCTCTCCGGGTCGGCCATCATGTCCGCATTGCCGTGGTCGGCGGTGATCAGAAGCGCGCCGCCCGCCGCCTGCACCGCCGCTTCCAGACGCCCGACGCAGCGGTCCACCGTCTCGATCGCCTGGACGGCGGCGTCGAAGTTCCCGGTGTGGCCGACCATGTCGGGATTGGCGTAGTTCACGACGATCAGATCGAAGCGTCCGCTCTCGATCGCAGCCACCAGCTCGTCGGTGACCGCCTCGGCCGACATCTCGGGCTTCAGGTCATAGGTGGCGACGTCGGGCGAGGGGATCAGGATGCGCTCCTCGCCCTCGAACGGCTCTTCCCGCCCGCCGTTGAAGAAGAAGGTGACGTGGGCGTATTTCTCGGTCTCGGCGATGCGCAGTTGCTTCATGCCGGCGGCGGCGATCACCTCGCCCAGCGTGTCGGCCGGCGTCTCCGGCGGGAACAGGGTCTCCAGCAGCGGGTTCAACTCCGCCGAATACTCCACCATCCCCAGCGCCGCGGAGAAGGCGACCGGGCGGCTGCGGCGGAAGCCGTCGAAGCCGGGGTCGAGCAGCGCGGTCAGGATCTCCCGCGCCCGGTCGGCGCGGAAGTTGGCCATCAGGACGCCGTCGCCGTCGCGCGCGCCCTGATAACCGTCGACGATCGTCGGGGTCGCGAACTCGTCCGTCTCGCCCGCCGCATAGGACTGATCGAGCGCGGCGAGGGCGGTTTCGGCGCCGCGCCGGCCCGCGCCGTCGACGATCGCGGCGTAGGCCTTTTCCACGCGATCCCAGCGCGTGTCCCGGTCCATCGCGAAGTAGCGCCCGCTGAGCGTCGCGATCCGGGCGCGCGGCGCCGCGGCGGCGAAACTCTTCAAATAGGCCTCGGCGCTCTTGGGCGGGGTGTCGCGGCCGTCCAGGATGGCGTGCACCGCGACCGCAACGCCGAGGTCGATCAGCGCTTCCGCCAGCGCCGCCATATGATCCTGATGCGCGTGCACGCCGCCGGGCGACAGCAGGCCCAGGATATGGGCCGTCCCGCCCTTCGCCTTCACCGTTTCGGCGAAATCCAACAGCGCCGGATTGCGGATAAGCTCGCCCGTCTCGACAGCCCGGTCGATGCGCGGCAGGTCCTGCAGCAGGACGCGGCCGGCCCCGATGTTCATGTGGCCGACCTCCGAATTGCCCATCTGGCCGGCGGGCAGGCCGACATGCTGCTCGCTCGCGTCCAGCTCCGCATGCGGGCCGGCGCGCATCAGACGGTCCATGACCGGCGTGTCGGCGGCCGCGATGGCGTTGTTCTCCACCTCCTTGCGCGCGCCATAGCCGTCGAGGATGCACAGCACCGTCGGCCGCGGACGGTTCGCGGGGGCGGCGGAGGAGGGGGGCGCACTCATCGGTTCGACGCTCTTTCCAGGCATTTTGGCTTCGGGACTCACACGATCGACGCCCCAAGGGGCGTCTTCGCACCGCGTCGCCTTCGCGCGGTTGATCGCCATGTGGGTTGGCGTATCATGATTCCAAGAACCCGGCCGCGGCTGCGAGGGGGGTTTTACAGGATGGCGGCTTTCAAGAAAAGGCGTCCGTCCGGCGCAGCGGGACGCTTCGGGGGCCGGCCCGACCGGATTTCGGCGGGCCGCGAGTGAGGGGAGCGAAAGCGACCGGTGGCCAAGGACAAGACGAACGGGGCGACCGACCCAGCCCTGCGCGCGCCCGCATTGGCGCTGCGGGCCTTCGAGCGCGAGGTCGAGCGGGCGCTGGACAAGGCGGGCGCCGCGCTCGCCCGGCAGGACGTCGCCCATCTGGCCGGCGTTCAGGCTTACCAGATCCTGCTCTTCCTGATGGAGTTTTCGGACGCGGATCTCTCGGCCAAGCACTACAAGGCGCTGCTGGCCCGGTACGGCGTCGACACGCCGGCCAATCTCAAGATCTACCCGATGCTCAGCCAGACGGTGCTGTTCGAGCTGTTTCAGAATCTCGGCGTCAGCCGGGAGTCGATCCGCCGCCTCCTGATCCTCTTGGCGGAGCACGGGCTGATCGACCGGGTCTCGAAGGGCCCGCCCTTTCCGGACCAGCTCTCGCTCTCGAAGGAGGGCCGCAAGCTGATGGGGCGCGTCGGCAAGCGCCTCGCCAAGGACATGGCGAAGGGCAAGCCTTTCGGCTACCTGTGAGCCGTCACCGTCGTCACAACAACATCATCTGATCGCCCGGACGCGGCGGCCGGCGGAAACGGGCGGAGTCGAGCTCGGGCCGCCGACGGTCGAGGCCCAGCCGCTTGCGCGCCAGAGTAAAGCGCTGGCGGATCGTCTCGGCGTAGGCGCCGCGTCCGGTCATGCGCTCCCCCCAGCGGCTCTGATAGAGCTTGCCGCCGCGCATGGCGCGGACATGGTTGAGCACGCGCGCCTTCCGATCCGGCGCGTGCGCGTCGAGCCATTCCTCGAACAGGTCGGCGATCTCCAGCGGAAGCCGCAGCATCACGTAGCCGGCGCCGGTCGCGCCGGCCTCGGCTGCGGCCTCAAGCACCGCCTCGATCTCGTGGCAGGTCAGGCCGGGGACGATCGGCGCCATCAGCACGCCGGTCGGCACGCCCGCGTCGCTCAGGCCGCGCACCGCCTCCAGTCGCCGCGCCGGGGTCGAGGCCCGCGGCTCCATCGCGTTGGCGAGCCGCCGGTCGCGCGTCGTCACAGACAGCGTCGCATGCGCGAGGTTCTTGGCCGCCATCTCAGAGAGGATGTCGAGATCGCGCAGGATCAGCGCCGACTTGGTGACGATGGTGACCGGATGCTCGTAGGCGGCCAGCACCTCCAGGATGCGGCGCATGGCCAGCGTCTCCCGCTCCACCGGCTGATAGGGGTCGGTGTTGGTCCCGATCGCGATCGGGGCGGGCTTGTAGCCGGGCTTGGAGAGTTCCTTCTCCAACAGCGCCGGCGCGTCCGGCTTCCAGAACAGCTTGCTCTCGAAATCGAGGCCAGGGGAGAGGCCGTAATAGGCGTGGGTCGGCCGCGCGAAACAGTAGACGCAGCCGTGCTCGCACCCCCGATAGGGGTTGATCGAGCGGTCGAAGGGCACGTCCGGGCTCGCGTTGCGGGCGATCACCGTGCGCGCGCTGTCGACCCCCAGCGTGGTCTTCAGCTTCGGCGGCGGGAAGTCCGGGTCGGCCGCCGCGTCGCCGACCCCGTCCGCCGAGCCCCAGCCGTCGTCGACGGCCTCGCGCGCCTCCCGCTCGAACCGCCCGTCGCGGTTCGAGACCGCGCCGCGCCCCTTCACGGGCCGGTCGGGCAAGCGGTCCGGCGCGTGGGGCGCATAGCCGTCGTCGAGGGTCTCCTGCATGACGAGACAATAGGAACGTTCTGAGAACCCGTAAAGTTCTTTTTTCGTTCTGATTCCCGCCGTGATGAGCCTTGGAGAGCCTTCACGGGAAAGCGGTGCGCCCAAGCGACCAAAAGACGGCGATCATTCAATGCTGTGCATTGAAGGGTGCACAAAACTCGTCTGGTGCACTCTACGCGCGCATCGGGTAGATCTGGGGAGACTGCCGACGCTGGAGCCTGAGCATGTCGCTTGCACGAGCCTTTCACGAACCTCTGACGGTCGTTGCGCCCCTTCTGCATATCGGGTTCGCGGTCTTGGCTCTGGCCGACTCCGGTACGCTTTTCAACAGCGACCCTGTCGCCAGCTACAGCTTCGCGGCTCTTTCGCTGACGCTCTTGTTCGGCGGAACGGTTCTGCAGTTCTACCGCAGACCGGATGGGCCCTTGATCGCGCTGACGCTCGGCCTGCATGTCCCCAGCTACATCCTGGCCCATGCCGGGGTCTATCGGGGATTCGGCCTTCTGTCAGGCGGAGAGGCGGTCTATCCCGAGACTGCGACTGCGGTGTACTTCTCGATCGTGACGATCACGACGCTGGGTTACGGCGATTTCTCTCCGCGCCCCGAGCTCCAGTTTCTCGCGGCAGTCCAGGCGATCACCGGTTTGCTGGTTTTCGGCGTCTTCGTCGGATTGGTCGTTCACCAACTAGGCAAGTCTTCTGACGTGGTGCGCCCTCAAAGGTAAGCCCGCAAAATCATTGCAATGCCGAGCGCGACCGCGACGCCCACCGACCCGACCGCCACCCGGCTGACCACCGGATGCGCGCGGTAGACGTCTCCGACCGCCCAACTGACCGTATCGTCCGCGAACTTAAGAAACCGCATTGCATTCATCCCAACGGCGTTCAGGCGATGAATATGAGACTTTCCGGCGTGGTTGGCAACGAACCGAGCGCTTCCCCGACGGCCGGCGATCGACCTTCCTCACCGCTCCTTCAGGCGCGGCATCAGTTCGACGAAGTTGCAGGGGCGGTGCCGGAAGTCGAGCTGGTGGCGCAGGATCTCGTCCCAACCGTCCTTGCAGGCGCCGGTGGAGCCGGGCAGCGCGAAGAGATAAGTGCCGTTCGCCAGCACCGCCATGGCGCGGCTCTGGATCGTGGAGGTGCCGATCTTCGCCGCCGAGATCCAGCGGAAATACTCGCCGAAGCCCGGGATTTCCTTCTCCGCGACGCGGCCGAAGGCCTCCGGCGTCACGTCCCGGCCGGTCAGGCCGGTGCCGCCGGTGGTGACGACGCAATCCACAGCGGGGTCCGCGATCCAGGCGCGCAGCTTGGCTTCGATCGCGTCCGCGTCGTCCTTCACGATGGCCCTGTCGGCGAGATGGTGGCCGTCCGCCTGCAGGCGCTGGACCAGCGTCTCGCCGGAGCGGTCGCTCGCCAGGTCGCGGGTGTCGGAGACGGTCAGCACCGCGATGTTGACCGGCTTGAAGGGCAGCTGTTCGTCGATCGCCATGGGCGGGCTCCCGCTGGAACGGTGGGGGCGCGGGAGAGGCGGCGCGGTTACTCGGCCGAGGCGATCGGCTGCACCGCGATCTCCGGCGCGTCGAGACCGATATAGATGGGCCAGGCCCCCGCGATCAAGGCGTCCAGCGTCGGCGTCGCCTGCCCCATCCGCAGCCGGTAGACCCAGAGATTGGCCATCACCTGCTCCACATAGTCGCGCGTCTCGCGCGAGGGCAGGCTTTCGATGAAGAGCAGCGGATCGCCGGTGTAGTCGACCTTGTTGCGCCACTTGTTCAGATTGCCCGGCCCGCCGTTATAGGCGGCGGCGGCGTAGAACAGGTTGCCGGCGATGTCCGGCTGCGCCAGCAGCATTTCGATATAGCGCTGGCCGAGCGACAGATTGAGCGCCGGTTCGAACAGCTCCGCCCGCTTGGCGCCGCGGTAGCGCTCGCCCGCGATCCAGCCGGCGGTGGCGGGCATCAGCTGCATCAGGCCGCGCGCGCCGGCGTGGCTCTTGGCGCGGGCGCGGAAGCGGCTCTCCTGCCGCACGAAGGCGTAGACCAGCGCGCGGTCGATCGTGAAGCCGTCCGCGGGCGTCCAGCCCGGCAGGGGATAGAGCGCCGCATCCAGCCACGCGCCCTCGCGCGCCGCGATGTCGCGCCCGATCCGGTAGGCAAGGTCGGCGAGGCCCGCGGCGTCGGCGAAGGCCAGCAGCGTGTCGGCCATCGACGGCGGCAGGGCGTCGACGAAGCGGCGCAGTTCGGTGTCGGCGCGCTCGGTCTCGCCCGCCTCGATCAGCGCGATCGCGCGCCGCGCGGCGGGGATGCGCATCAACAGCGTGACGTCGGAGGGGCGCAACGCGGGCAGCGAGAAGTCGAGCGCCGGATTGAGCCCCAGCGAACGCGCCGCCAGCAGCCCGTAGAAGCTGCGCGGGGCCGTTTCCGCCGCCTGCTTGAGCGCGGGGTTCACGCGCTCCGGCAGGCCGCCCACCAACGCCGCGCGCGCCGCCCAGTAGCCGCCGGCCGCGCGCCGCCAGGCGCTCGCCGTCGCGCTTTCCGAGAGGGCGGCGAAATGCCCGTGCGCGCTCTCGAAGGCGCCGGCGCGCCACGCCGCCAGCCCGCCCCACCAATGGGCGCGCGCCGCCTTCGACCCGGCGAGCTCGTGGGCGCGCGCCGCGACCGCCATCGCCTCCGCGTCCTTGTGGTAGCGGAAATAGCCGCGGGCGATGACCCCCAGGCTCTGTGCGAAGGCGTGCGGCGTGAAGAGTTTGCGATGCGCCCGCCTATCCAGATACTCGAGCGACTTGGTGACCGCGCCGCGCTGCACCCAGCGCACGATCTGGCGCTGAACCTTGCGGATCTCCCGGCGCTCCCAGCGGCTCTTGCCGGCGTAGGCGTCCGAGCCCTTGTCCGTGCGGGCGCGCGACGGTTCGCCGTCGTCGCGCTCCGCCCGTTCGATCCCCGGCAGCGCGACCGAGCGCGGCTCCGCCGGCCATTTGTAATTCGCCGGCCGGCGCTTGAGCGCGAGCTTGTAGATCCGCTGCGCGCCGGGATGATCCGCATAGTCGGCCATCCAGCCCTTGAGCTCCAGATAGCTTGAGCGCCAGGCCGTCGGGTGCATGTAGCGCTGGAACAGCACGTGGCCCAGCAGCAGGTCGTCCTGCAGCGCCTCGATCTCGCGGTCCGCGGCCTCCATGCGCCCGTCGCGCTGCAATGCGAAGATGCGGGCGTAGCGTGCGGCGTCGGCGTCGCTCAGGACCCGCGGCAGGGCGGCGTGGTCGGCGCTCGGCGCCTCGATCTCCCGACGGATGTCGAGGGCCGCGCTCTCGGTCGCGCCGACGGCGGGCGCTGCGTCCGCCGCCTCCGCCGGCGCCGCCGCGCCGAGGCCGAGCCCCAGCGCGAGGCCAACGCCGAGGGCCAATATCGCGCCCGCCCATCCGGCGCGGCCGCGCGGCGCGCGCCGCATCGCATGTCCGTGACTGGCTGACACCCCCGACGGACCTCCCATCCGCGAAACGCATCGCCGCGCGGACCCTCTCATAAGGTCCGACGGCGACCGATATCCCGCATCAGAGATAAGGGAAGTTTCGAGACCCGGCAACCGGCTTGCCGTTAAGTCCTTGATTTGTCTGAAGCGCACTATCGAATTTCTGGCGAATTCGCGCCGAATCCGTCTGGTCGCGGCGACTCGGGCGCGCGTGGCTCAGCCGATTCCGAGCTCCTGCATCCTGCGTTGCAGGGCCAAAAGGTCGCGCCAGGCGAAGCGCTTCATCGCGGCGTTGCGCAGCAGATAGGCCGGGTGGAAGGTCGGCAAGGCCGGAATCGCGCCGAGGGCGCCGCCGGCCTCGTACTCGAACCACTTGCCGCGCAGGCGGGTGATGCCCTGCTCCGTCCCCAGCAGCGACTTGGCCGACTTGCCGCCGACCAGCAGCAGAACCTTGGGCGCCACCAGTTCGATATGGCGCTGGATGAAGGGGCGGCAGGCGGCGACCTCCGCCTCGGTCGGCGTGCGGTTGCCGGGCGGGCGCCAGTACAGCACGTTGGTGATGTAGAAGCGCGTCCGGTCGAGCCCGATGAACCCCGTCATCCGGTCCAGCAACTGCCCGGAGACGCCGACGAAGGGCTTGCCCTGCCGGTCCTCGTCTGCGCCCGGCGCCTCGCCGATCAGCATCACGTCGGCTTGCGGGTTCCCGTCGCCGAAGACGAGGTTGGTCGCGCTGTGCTTCAGCGGGCAGCCCTCGAACGCCTCCAGGGCCGCGCGCAGCGCCTGCAGGTCCTGCGCCTGCGCCGCGGCGGCGGCCCCTTCCGCCGCCGCTTCGGCCGCGCCCAGCGGCGCGTCCGTCGCCGGCGCCGGGCGTGGGGCGCGCGCGGTGGGCGCGCGCGTCGGCGGCGAGGTCGGCGGCGAGTTCGGCTGCGAGGTCGGCTGCGAGGTCGGCTGCGATCGCTGTGTCGGCGCCTGTCGCGCGGCCTTGGCCTCGGCGCTCTCGCGATAGCGGTCGAGCGGCGCGTCGGCGATCGCTTCGTCCGCGCCCATCGCAACCTGCCAGGCGAGCGCCGCCAGGAGCGCCTCGCGCGCGTCCGGTGCGTCGCTTTCCCGCAGCTTCTGGTCGTCGCCGGTCATTGCCTGCGCCGCAATCCCTTCTAAGCTCTCGCCCGGAGGTCGGCGAGCGTGCGGGCGAGCCTAGCACGCGCCGGCTTGGAACCGCACGGCTGATCGTCTAGAACGTCCGCGGTTGGATCGACAAGGCTTGAGGGACGGAAGAGACCATGAGCGACGCCGCCGAACGCGAGAGCATGGAATATGACGTGGTGATCGTGGGCGCGGGCCCGGCCGGGCTGGCGACCGCGATCCGCCTCAAGCAGCTCGAGGCCGAACAGGGCCGCGAGATCAGCGTTTGCGTGCTGGAGAAGGCGGGCGAGGTCGGCGCCCACATCCTCTCCGGCGCCGTCCTGGAGCCGCGCGCGCTCTTCGAACTGATCCCGGATGCGCTCGACAAGGGCGCGCCCTTGGACACGCCGGCGAAGGACGATCTCTTCCTCTATCTGACGGAAAAGGGGTCGATGAAGCTTCCGACCCCGCCGCAGATGCACAATGCGGGCAACTACATCATCTCGCTGGGATCGCTCTGCCGCTGGCTGGGCGAGCAGGCGGAGGCGCTCGGCGTCGAGATCTATCCCGGCTTCGCCGCCGCCGAGGTGCTCTATCACGAGGACGGCTCGGTCAAGGGCGTGGCGACCGGCGACATGGGCGTCACGAAGGAGGGCGAGAAGGGCCCGATGTATCAGCCCGGCATGGAGCTGCACGCCACGCAGACCGTCTTCGCCGAAGGCTGCCGCGGCCATCTCGGCAAGGAGCTGATGGCGCGCTTCGACCTGCGCAAGGACTGCCAGTTCCAGACCTACGGCATCGGCATGAAGGAGCTGTGGGAGGTCGACCCGGCCAAGAGCGAGCCGGGAAAAATCGTCCACACCTGCGGCTGGCCGATGGATTCGAAGACCTATGGCGGCTCCTTCCTCTATCATCTGAGCGGCAATCTGGTCTCGGTCGGCTACGTCATCGGGCTCGACTACGAGAACCCGCATCTCTTCCCCTACATGGAATTCCAGCGTTTCAAGCATCATCCGGAGATCGCGCAAGTGCTGGAGGGCGGCCGGCGCCTCTCCTACGGCGCGCGCGCCCTGAACGAGGGCGGCTGGCAGTCGATCCCGAAGCTGACCGTCCCCGGCGGCCTGCTTGTCGGCTGCGAGGCGGGCTTCCTCAACGTGCCCAAGATCAAAGGCAGCCACACGGCCATGAAGTCCGGCATGGTGGCGGCCGAGCAGCTCTACGCCGCCCTGAAGCCGGCCGAGGAGGGCGCCGAGGCCCCGCGCGAGATCGCCGCCTTCGAGAGCGCGATGCAGAAGAGCTGGGTGTGGGACGAGCTCTACAAGGTGCGCAACGTGCGCCCCGCCTTCAAATGGGGGCTGTTCGCCGCGATCGCCTATTCGGCGCTCGATACGGTCATCCTGCGCGGCCGCGCGCCCTGGACGCTCGCGCATCACGGACCCGATCACGCGACGCTGAAGCCGGCCGACCAGTGCCCGAAGATCGAGTATCCCAAGCCCGACGGGGTCCTGAGCTTCGACCGGCTGACCAATGTCAGCTTCACCAACACCAATCACGAAGAGGATCAGCCCTGCCACCTGACCCTCAAGGACCCCAGCGTTCCGATCGCGCACAACCTGCCGAAATTCGCGGAGCCGGCCCAGCGCTACTGCCCCGCCGGCGTCTATGAGGTGGTCGAGGACGACGACGGCGCGCCCAAGTTCCAGATCAACGCGCAGAACTGCATCCACTGCAAAACCTGCGACATCAAGGACCCCGCCCAGAACATCCACTGGGTCGCCCCCCAGGGCGGCGAGGGGCCGGTCTACGCGAATATGTGATCGCCGGGGCGGCGCACCGTCGCCCGCCCGCCCTTTCTCGCGGCGCGATCCTTGCTATATGATCTCAGGTAATCGGGAGACGGCGCGCGCCGGCGACGGGGCGCGCCGTTCTCATCGGCCGGACGGCAAGCGAGCGTGAGAAGGACGGCATGGTGCGAGCACGAGGCGGCGCGAAGCGGGTGACGGGTGCGCTCAGGCGGGCGGCGGGGGCGGCCGCCGGCGGCGCGGCGGCGCTCGGCCTGCTGGCGGGCTGCGCCGGCGGGCCGACCTCGGACGCGCGGGCCGGCGCGACGACGCTGGCCCAGATGGAGACCGCGGACCTGCGGGAGCGCTTCCCGAACGGGTCCGTCGAGGCCGCCGACGGCGGCGAGATTGTCTATCGCATCGCCATCGCCGACGCCGCCGCGCAGGACATGGCGGAAGCCCGCGCCGGCGGCTACGGGGCCTATCTGGCCGGCCGGCATGCGGAGGTCGAAAGCGATTTCGGCGCGGCGGCGCGTCTGTTCGACCGCGTGCTGGAGGAAAATCCGGAGGACCCGCGCCTGACCCGCCGCGCCTTCCTGGCCAATGTGCACGCTGGCCGGTTCGAGCGCGCGCTGGATTTGGCGGCGCGCATCGATGCGCAGAGCTCGATCGGGCTCGGTCTCGCGACCCTGACCCAGGCCGCGGCCGACCTGAAGGCCGGCGACTTCGCCGCCGCGGCGGCGACGGCGGACGCGTCGGAGCGCACGGGGCTCGCGCGCTACGCCGCGCCCTTGATGACGGCCTGGGGGCTGGCCGGGGTAGGCCAAGCGGACGCCGCGCTCGAGACGCTGCGGGAGATCGACGGCGACGGCGGGTTCGGCAATCTGGTGACGCTGCATTCGGCCCTGATCCTGCGCCGGGCCGGGCGCGTCGAGGAGGCGCTCGAAACGCTCGCGCCGAAGACGCTGGAAAGCGAGACGATCGAGGACGCCGCCGCGCGGCTGCCCGTGCGCACCGCGCGCGCCTATGCGCGCACCCTGCTGGAAGACGGCCGGCCGGCGCCCGAGGTGCTCGCGCTGCTGCGCGCCTATGACGCGGCCAATCCGGGCGTCACGGTGATCGGGCGCGACATCGCGACGCTGGAGGCCGACGGCGCGCTCGACCCGTTGGTGGTGGACCCGCGAGCCGGCGTCGCGGACGGGCTCTACCACCTCGCCTCCGGCGTGCGGCGGCAGGCCGACATGATCGCGCTCGCCTATGGGCGGCTCGCCGCCTATCTCGACCCGGAGATGGAGCTGGCGCGGCTGCTGGTCGCGGAAATCCTGGAAGGCCGCAACCGGCACGCCGAGGCGATCGACGAGTTGGAGCGGATCCCGGCGGCGTCCGACTATGGCTGGTCGGCGCGGCTGGCGGTGGTCGACAATCTGATCCGCCTCGACCGCGACGGGCAGGCGGAGGAGACGCTGGAGGCGATGGCGGGCGAGCGGCCCGACGACCTCGAAGCCCTGATGAAACTCGGCTATCTGATGCGGCTGCGCGAGCGCTTCGAGGAGGGCGTCGCGGTCTACGCCCGCGTGCTGGAGCGGATCGACGCGGTCGAAGACGAGCATTGGCTCGTCTATTACTATCACGGCATCACGCTGGAGCGCACCGACCGCTGGGCCGAGGCGGAGGAGGCGTTCCTGACCGCGCTCGATCTCAAGCCCGGCGACCCCTATGTGCTGAACTATCTGGGCTATTCCTGGGTCGACAAGGGACTGCATATCGAGCGCGCCCAGGAAATGATCCGCGAGGCCGTGGCGCAGCGCCAGAACGACGGCTACATCGTCGACAGCCTGGGCTGGGCCTACTACAAGCTCGGCGATTACGACGAGGCGGTCCGTCATCTCGAGCGCGCCGTGCAGCTCAGGCCGCAGGACCCGGTGATCAACGATCATCTGGGCGACGCCTATTGGAAGGTCGGCCGGCGCGCGGAGGCGCGCTTCCAGTGGGATCGGGTGCTCACCCTCGACCCGGAGGACGACCTGGTCGATACGGTCGCCGACAAGCTGGAGCGCGGTCTCGTCGACGGAAACGCCGCCGCCGGCGAGTGACCGGCGGCTCCGCGTCTCCGGCGCCCCCCATGTCCGGTCCGCCGATCCGCCGCTTCGCCCCGGCCAAGATCAATCTCAGCCTCAAGGTGCTGGGCCGCCGGGCCGACGGCTATCATCTGCTCGACTCGCTGGTCGCCTTCGCCGATATCGGCGACTGGGTGACGGCGGCCCCGTCCGACCGGCTGACGCTGGAGATCGTGGGGCCGCAGGCCGCCGGGCTCGTCGGGGCCGATCCGTCGGACAATCTGGTGCTGCGCGCCGCGGCGGCGTTGCGGCGCTTGGCGGGGGTAGAGGCCGGGGCGGCCCTGACGTTGGAGAAGCGTCTGCCGGTCGCGAGCGGGATCGGCGGCGGATCGGCGGACGCCGCCGCCGCACTGCGCGCGCTGACGGCGCTTTGGGGGATCGATCCGCCGGCCGAGCGGCTGGCGGCGCTGGCGCTCGATCTCGGCGCCGACGTTCCCGTCTGCTTGACCGGAAGACCGGCGCGCATGACGGGGATCGGGGGGCGGCTGGAGACCGTCGCCCCGCTGCCGTCCGATCCGCCGGCGGGTCTCGTCCTCCTCAACCCCGGCGTCGCGACCCCGACGGGGGCCGTCTTCGCGGCGCTCGCCGGGCGCTTTTCCGCCGCTCCCGACGCGCCGGCGGCGCTGGGCCCGACGGCGGCCGATCTGGCGACGGCGCTGAAGCCGTTGGGGAACGATCTGACCGCGCCGGCGATCGCGACAACGCCCGTCATTGCGGAGACCCTGGCCGCCCTGGACGCCGCGCCGGCCGCGCGCTACGCCGCGCTGTCGGGCAGCGGGGCGACCTGCTTCGCCCTGTTCGACGACCGCGCCGCGGCGGCGGCGGCGGCGGACGCGCTCGCCGCCGCCCATCCCGGCTGGTGGGTCGCGGCCGGGGTTCTGTCGCCGGACGGCGGGGCGGCGCCGTGACGCATCGCGACGAGGGCGCGCAGCCGCAGCCTCGATGGCGGCTTCTGGTCTGCGTCAATCCGGTCAGCGGGCCGAACAAGCCCTGCTGCGGCGGCGACCGGGAGTCCGAGCGTCTCGCCCGCGCGCTTGAGGCCGGGGTCGCCGCGCGCCGCATCGCCTGCGAGGTCGCGCGCATCCACTGCCTCAACAAGTGCCTGCAGGGCCCGGCCATGCGGCTCGCGCCGGGCGGCGCTTTCTTTCTCGGCGTCGAGGAGGAGGAGATTCCAGCCCTTCTGGATCGGCTGGAGGCCGCCTGCGGCCGCCGCGCCGCCGACCCGGACGGGGAAAAGAGCGACCCGTTCGGCGGTCTCTATCCGGGCGCCTGACCCCGCGCCTCCGGCTTGGCAAGGCGGAGGCGATCTCTTAGAGTGCGCGGCGTCGGATCGGCCCGCTCGACGCGGCCGACCAAGACGGCGATGGGGCGTAGCCAAGCGGTAAGGCAGCGGTTTTTGGTACCGCCATTCGCAGGTTCGAATCCTGCCGCCCCAGCCATTCTTTCCCGGAAGAAACGATCGCTGCGCGACAGCCCGCAAGCCCACCCGTCCCGCGCGGGGGCGAGGGCGCGTGCGGCGCTACATGCCGAAGGGCAGGATATCGAAGCGGCGCACGTCGGCCGCGCGGACCTGGGCGAGCGCCTTGCCGTATTCGAGCAGGAGCGTCAGCGCGTAATCGAGGCGGAAGCGGACATAGGCGTCCTCCTCGGAGACCGGCTGGTCCGGATCGTTCAGCACGTCGCGGACCCGGCGCACGATCACCTGCTCCGGCAGATAGCAGATCTGCGTGTCCTTGTAGCTGCTGAGCCGCAGTTCGGAGGCGGGCGAGGCGCCGCCATTGCCGGAGGAGACGCCGACGATCACGGCCGGCCGGTCGGCGAGTTCGTGCTCGGTGCAGTAGAGGAAGAAGTTCTTGAGCGCCGGCGGCGCCATGCCGTTCCACTCCGGCGCGATCAGCACGAGGCCGAGCGACTCGCGGAGCTGAGGCTGGATCGGCGCCCAGGCGGCGTTCTGCGCCGCCTGCGCGTCGGGCGCGTCGCTCCACATCGGCAGGCGTGTCGCGGTGAAGTCCAGGAGGTGGCAGGCGACGCCGTCGCGCTGCTCCGCCAGGCGGCGAATGAAACCCATGACCTTGCTGGATTCCGCGTTCGGCCGCTGACTGCCGTTGACGATCATCAGATGAGGCATGGCGCGTTCCGTCGGTTCGGCCCTCGCAACGGCCGGGAGTGGGTCAAAGCAGGGCCGGCGCGATCGGCCCGAGGGCGGTCAGGCGCTCATTGTGGATGCGGTAGAGATGCGCCGCGCCGGAGCGCCCGAAGGTGACGAAATCGAGCGGGTAGGCCTCGACGCAGTCCGGCTGGTCGAGCCAGGCGAGGCCCTTCGAGAAGTCCGCCTGGTCGGGCGTCACGCAGAGCTTCGCGCCGGTCTTGAAATCGCACAGCACCAGCTCCGTGCGGTAATTGACCAGAACGAGATAGCGCTCGGCGGCGTCCCAGATGAAATCCTCGATCGTGTTGCCGCAATCCTCGACATAGGGGCGCATGGCGCGGCTCTCCAGTTCGAACCGCCAGAGCTCGCCGGTGCGCACATAGATCAGCGTGTCGTTCCACCATTTCATGCGCTTCGGCCGGGAGGTCTTGCGGGCCCTGTGAAGCACGTCCAGCGAGTCCCCGTCGGCCAGCACGAGATGGCCGCGCCGCTCGGCGAAGGCGAGGATGTTGCGCGTCGGATGGTAGGCGAGCGACCAGATCGGCTCGCGCAGCCTGTCGTGATAGGCGGCGACGATCTTGCCGTCGTCGGTGCGCAGCTTCAGCACCTCGCCGCGTTCGGTGCAGACGAAGGCGTAGGGCGCGTCGGGGACGACCGCGACGTCGCGCAGCTCCTGGCGGATGTCGGCGAGCTCGCGGGCGCCGCTCTCGCCGACTTCCAGCACGCGGCCGTTCTTCTCCGCCAGGATCAGGCCCGACGGGCCCATCGCCATACGCTTGGTGAAGCTTGAGCCCTCCGCGCCGCTCCCCTTCTTCCGCGCGGGGCCGAGCGCGGTTCTGGGCGCCTTGGTCACACGCTCGACGCCGTCCAGCCGGACCTCGCGGACCAGCTCTCCCTCGCCCGCGAAGAACAGGCTGTCGCCCGCGCGCACGCTCGTCCAGACGGTGTTGGGCGTCTCCTTGAGGCGCGCCAGGATGCGCTGGCTCTCGAGATCGACCTTGTAGAGCCCGCCATTGAAGCAATGGCCGATCAGGGTGTCGGGATCGCGCTCCAACGTCTTAACCCAGCGCATCTTGTAGGGCGCGACCCAGGCGATGCGCTTGTAGTCGCAGCTCTCCGGATCGATTTCGTAGACCGTGCCGTCGAAGCCGGCGACGAAGGCGCGCCCGGAGGCTGAATTGTAGGTGACGTGCTCCAAATCGTCGCGGGTCAGGCGCAGGCCGCGCAACGGCGGCTTGCGATCCCGGATGTCGAGGCGGATCACGTAGAGTTCGTCGCAGGCGATCAGGTACTCGTCGTCGCCCAGCGGCTCGAACCAATGCAGATTGAAGTCGCCCAGGGTCCAACTGCGGATCTCCTCGCCGTCGCGGGAGAGGACCGCGTGGCCGCCGCCGGCGCTGATCAGCGCGCCATCGCTATCGGCGTATCGCACCGTCACCAAATCGACGTCGCCGTGGAAGCGGGTGCAGTGGCGCAGCGCGAGCCGGTCGTCCGCGAAGTCCAGCTCCATCACGCCGCCATTGCCGCTGCGCGTGGCGAGGCGCTTTTCGCGCGGATGGAAGGTCAGCGCCTGGCTCAGCGAATGGGTCGCCGGAACCGGCGCCCGGTCGTTGCGGCAGGCGACGTCGCGGAAACCGAACCGGTCGAGCGGCGCCAGGCCCGGCCAGTTCGCGCCCTCCCCCGACGCGCCGTTGGCGCCGTTCGGGCGGGTCAGCAGGCTGACGCTGCGGTCCATCGACATCGCGGCGAGGTAGGGCAGCCGCGGATGCGCCGCGACGGCCTCTATGGCGCCGTCATGGACATGCCGGCGCTCGGCGATCTCGAACGAGTCGATATCGATCGCCAGCACGTCTCCGCCCATCGTGCCGGCGAACAGCAGGCGCTCGTCCGGATCGACCGTGAAGGAGCCGATCTTCTGCGATGTCTGCATGGCGCGCGTCCCGAGATCACGAGCCGGGGGGCGCGAGCGGCCCCCCGGCCTTCAATCGCGTGCGATCGGATCGCGATCAGATCACGGCGCGAACGGAAAAGCCGTGATTGAGCACCGTCGGGCCCGGCATCCGCGCGGCCTCCTCGGCCGGCACGGTGACGACCTGCTCATTGAACAGGGTCTGCATCACGTAGCGGAACTCCGCGTCGTTGAGCTCGGTTCCGAGACGGCCGCGGAACCCTTTCAGACTGCCTTGAAGCTCCTCGAGCGCCTTCGCGCCCTCGTCCGTCTTCAGGCCGTTGAGCGCCTTCGACGCCTTGTCCAGGTCAAGCATCATGTCGGTGGTCCCCCTGTGATTGCGGATCGCGGGCGATCCGGGTTGCGTCCGGACAACCCGGACGAATGCTGCGAGACGGGGCGCGGCGCCTATCCGTCCGCTCCCTCCATGCGAGCGAACGATACGCTCAATATTAAAGGTTGTAAATAGTATTGGTTGCAACATAACCGTAGTCATGGCATGCGTCGGTTGTAGGCCCGAGGGACAGCCCCCCGGGGGATCGCCGACGCAAAGGGTGGCCTCAGACGATGGTTGCTACGCCGACGCCCAGCCTGGAAAGCGCGCCGCAGCCGGTCGGCGGCTCCCCTGCCGCGGGGCCCGGTCATGCGCCGATGGCGGCCCCTGCCGCCTACGCCGCGACGCGCGCCGGGCTCATCGATCTCGCGACCGCCGGTCGGGCCGCTTGCCTTCTTTCCGCCGGCGTCGAAAGCGGGCTGTTCGCCCGGCTGGCCGAGGGGCCCGTATCGCTCTCCCGCCTCGCCGACGCGGTCCGTCTGCCGGCCCCTGCGGTGCGGGCGCTGCTCGGCGGGCTGGGCGCGCTCGGGCTGGTTCGCCGCTGCGAGGGCCTCTTCGCCGCGCCGGCGGATTTCGCCGCGCTGCTCGGGCCCGGGCCGCAGAGCGTGGCGCCGGAGATGCGCCTGCATCGGCGCGAGCACGCCGTCTGGCTCCGCGCGGCGGCGATCCTCGCCGGCCGCGAGGCGCCGCCGGACGCTTACCGCCTTGAATTGATGCAAAGCCGGCTCGGGCGCTATCGCGGCATTCTCGCCATGAACCGCGCGCTCGGCGCGGATATCGCGGAGCGGCTGGCGCCGGTCCTGGCGGGTCCGGCGCGCGTCCTGGACGTCGGCGGGGGCGACGGCGTGCTGGCGCGCGTCCTGCTGGACCGGTTTCCCGACCTTGAGGTCGAGATTCTCGATCTCGAAGACGGCCTGGAGATGTGTCGCGGCGAGCGCGCGCGGCTCGCGAGCGGCCGGTTGCGCCTCACGGTGGGCGATGCGCGCCGTGTCGCGCGGCCCGGGCGATACGATCTGGTCCTGGTCAATGAGCTGCTGGAGCTCTTCCCGGCGGCCGAGAAGCGCGCGATCCTGGAAAACGCCGCGGCCGCGCTGGCGCCCGGCGGGCGCCTCGCCGTCGTCAAGTTCACGCTGTCCGACGACGCGTTGCAGCCGCCGGGCGCCGCGCTCTTCGCCTTCCGCATGGCGATGAAGAATCCGGGCGCCTACCTCGAAACCGATGCGGAGGCGGCGGAGATGCTGCGGGCGTGCGGCTGCGCGCCCGTCGCGGTGCACGATCTGGCCGGGATCAAGTCGATCCTCGTCGCCGGGCGCGACCCGGCGTCCGGTCCCGTCGCCTCGTCCCCTCACGAAAGAGAGAGCGAACCCGTGACCTCATCCCCCGACCGGTCCGAGGCCCAGATCGCGTTGTGGCGCGACCTGGTGTCGGTTGCGACCAGCTTCCGGCCGGCCGCCATCCTGTTCGCGGCCGTGGAACTCGATCTGTTCTCGAAGACGCCGGCCGCGGGTTGCGACGCGGCCGAGGCGGCGCGGCTGATCGGCGTGCCCGAAACGGGGGCGCGCGTGCTGATGAACGCGCTGGCGGCGATCGGCCTGCTCGTCAAGACGGGTGAGCGCTTCACCGCGCCCGACGACGTGCGCGCATTGCTGGGTGACGGACCGCACGCCATCACCCATGAGGTCCTGGCCTATCGCAGAGAGAACGAGATCTGGCTCGACCTGGCGGCGATGCTGCGCGATCCCGCGGCGCGACCCGAAGACGCCGAGATCATGCAGGGCGAGCGTTTGCCCGGCTACCTGACGGCGGTGGCGCTCAGCAATCTGCCCGCGATCGAGCGGCTGGCGGAGCGGTTCGGCCCACGGCTCCCCGACGGCGCGCGGGCGCTCGATCTCGGCGGCGGGGGCGGCGCCTTCTCGACGCGGCTCCTGGCGCGGGCGCCGTCGGTCCAAGTGACGCTTTTCGACCGGCCCGACGTGATCGAGCGCAACCGCGACCTGCTGGCCGGACCGGTCGCGGACGGGCGGCTGTCGCTGGTCGCGGGCGACGCGCTCGCCTTCGACTTGCCGCCGGATTTCGACCTCGTGCTGATGAGCGACCTGCTGCACTACTTCGCGCCCGCGGACAAACGGCGCGTGCTGCGCAACGCGGCCGCCGCGCTGGCGCCGGGCGGCCTGCTTGCGGTCGCCAAGTTCACGCTGGGCGAGACGGGGATCGAACCGCCCGCGGCGGCGCTGTTCTCCCTGCGCCTGCACGTCCAGGAGCCGGACGCGTTTCTGGAGACGGACGAGGAGCTGGCGACGATGTTGGCCGAGATCGGGCTCGAAGCGGTCGAGCGCGAATCGCTCGGTCCGGCGAAGACCCTGGCGACCGCGCGCAAGCCGAGGTGAGGACGGGACCATGGCCGCCTATCTTGAGCATATCCAGTATGTCTGCCGGGACCTCGACCGAATGGTCGCGTTCTATTGCGCGGTGTTCGGCTGGCGCCTGCGCGGGCGCGGCGTCGAACAGGCCGCCGACCGCCGCTATGACTGGGTCCATATCGGAACCGACGAGAGCTACGTCGCCTTCCGCACCCCGTATGACGGCGCGCCCTACAGCGAGGACATGGCGCTGCGCCAGACCCATTTCGGCGTCGTCGTCGAGGATTTGGAGGCGGTCGTCGCGCGGCTGGAGGCGCGCGGCTGCCCCGCCCGCAGGAAGGGCGCTCATCCGTTCCGCGAGCGCGTCTACACCCGCGATCCCGACGGCAACGAGATCGAAATCATCCGCTATCTGAGCGACCGGCCGAGCGAGCGCAACGACTACGACCTCGAAGGATGAGCATGTCCGAAGACACCGACGCGCAGGCGGCGGACGCGGCCGACGCCGCGGGCCAGGCGCCCGACCACGAGGCGCTCTCCCGGGCGCTTCAGTTCCTGATGGGCGACGCCGAAATCTGGCGCCCGCGCATTCTGATGTCGGCCGTCCGGCTCGGAGTTTTCGAGGCGCTCGCCGCGGAGCCCATCGACCCGGACGCGCTGGCCGGGCGGGTCGGCGCCGCGCCGGAGGGGGGCCTGCGGCTTCTCCGCGCGCTGAAGGAGATGGGCTATGTCGAGGAGGACGGGGACGGGCGGTTCGCCAACGCCTTCGTCTCCCGCCACTTCCTGGATCCGGCCTCGCCCTATTATGTCGGCTCCTGGTTCCTGTTGAACGACGCCGACTGGCCGGCCTGGGGCGGGCTCACGCAGACGATCCGCACCGGCGCGCCGCCGGACGCGGGCAGCATCTTCGTGAATCCCGCGCGTCTGGCGCCGCTGCTGCACGCCGCGCATGAGCGCGCGCGTCTGTTCCATGTCGGCGAGCTGTTGCAGGATCTCGATCTGCGGGGCGCGGGCGCGCTGCTGGATCTCGGCGGCGGTCTGGGGACCTACGCGCTCGCCTTCTGCGAGACCTATCCGGATCTCGTCTGCACGCTGTTCGATCTGCCCGCCGCGATCGACCTCGCCCGCGCCGAGATCGCGCGCTATCCTTTCGCCGATCGGGTCCGACTGGTCGCCGGCGACTTCAACCGCGACGAACTGGGCGGGCCCTACGATGTCGTTTTCATGAGCAATGTGCTGCATGGCGAACCGCCCGACTCCGCGCAGGCGCTGCTCGCCCGCGCGCGCCGGGCGCTCGCCCCGGACGGGCGGCTCGTCCTGCGCGATTCCTTCCTGCAGGACGACGGCGTCAACGCCTTCAACGGCGCGGTCTTCGGCCTCACCCTGATGATCGAGACCGAGGCGGGCCGCACCTATGAACGGCGCGCCGTCAAGGAAATGCTCGCCCAGGCCGGCTTTGGCGCGATCGAGGAGCCGAGCGCCAAGCTGATGGTCGCCCACGCCGGGTGAGGGCGGGCGTCACCCGCCCCAGTCAGGGTCCACATAGCCGACATCGACGCCGATGTGGGAATAGACCTCGATGATGTGGCCGTCCGGATCGGCGAAATAGAGGACCGTGCGAACGCCGTCGGGCGTGACGTAGGTTTCCGCCCGGCCGGTCGGCTGCGGGCCGACCACCTGCGGGACGCCGAGCGCCTCGAGCTTGCGGGCGAATTCATGCACCCCGTCGGTGCTGGTCTCCAGGCCGAAATGGAACTTCGGATGCACGGCCAGCGGCGGCGCCTCCTCGAGAAAGAAGTCGAAGCCGCCGGCGTTGAGGATCACCTTGCGGTCGTGCAGATGGCGGACATAGGCGAAGCCCAGCTTGCGCACGTAGAAGTCCAGCGAGACCGCGATGTCGCCGACCGGCAGGTTCAAGTGGTTGAGGGTCGCCTTCGCGCTCATCGGTCGTCCTTTCGGTATTGCGCCGCCGGAATCTCGTAGACCTGTCCGTCATAGGAGCCGGCCAGAAAGCAGCCCGAGGCCGCCTCATAACAAAGCGACGAGACGCCGGCCGCCGTCGGCCGCCGCACCGCCGCCCAGCGCCTCCGCCCGGCGTCGTAAAGCGCGACCTTGCCGTCATAGGCGCCGCAGGCGATCCAGCGCCCGTCGGCGGAGGCGGCGACGCATTTGATCGAATGGTCGTGCGGCGTCTCGACGACCTCGACCGCGGAGTCCGGACCGCGCCAAATCCGCAGCATGCGGTCGCGGCTGACGCTGGCGAAGCGGCCGTCGGGCAGGGCGGCGCAGCCGTTGGCGATCCGGCCGTGCGCGCGCTCGACCCGGCCGGTCTCGGACAGGTCCTCGACCGCGAACCAGGCGGCGCCGGCGTCTGCGCTGACGGTGAAGAGGCGCTCGGCCGACGCGGCGACGGACTTCACCGCATTGGCGTGGCACGTCAGCGTCGCGACCTGTTGCAGCGCGCCGCCGTCGTCTTCCGCAAAGACGAGCCCTTCGCCGGTGTAAGCCCCGACGATGAGATGTGGAACGCCGCCGCGCGCGAAGACGGCGGCGCAGTTGAGCGGCGAGGAATGCTGGTGCAGCACCGCGCCGCTGTGCGCATCCATCACGGCGCCCATCTGGCCGCCGGTGACGAGCCGGCCCGCGAAGGCGATCAGGAAGTTGCACAGGCTGCCGGGGCCGCCGGCCGGCCGGCCGGCGATGTTCAGGAGGCCGGCGTCGCCGATCGTCGCCCGCGCGCCGTTCCAGATCGCCACGGCGTTGACCCCCTCCGTCGGCCCGACCCCGTCGAGGTCCCAGCGGTCGGCGGCGAGGTCGTAGACCGCGTAGCAGGAGCCGAAGGTCGCGAAGATCAGCGTGCCGCCGTCCAGAAAGGCGCAGGAGCGCGCCCACACCGCCGCCGGCAGCGTCGCGCCGGCGACCGGCGCCAGACCGTCCGCCTGGGACCCGCGCGGAGTCCAGATGCGCATGGTGCGGTCGTAGCTGAGGCTCACCAGCAAGTTCTCGCGCGGCTCGTAGACCAGCCGCTTGACGCCGGCCGCGTGCGCCTCGATGCGGGTGCGCCGGTCGCCCCGGATGGTGAGGATCGCCCCCTCGTCGTTGCCGGCGTAGATCGTCCCGGCGCCGTCGAGCGCCACGGTGTCGGTCTCCACCCCGCCGAGATCGATATCCTCCAGGAGCGCCGCGTCGGCGAGCGACCAGCGCTTGATGGTGCCGTCGTCGCTGGAGCTGACCAGCGCGCCGCCGTCGGCCGACCAGGCGAGCGAGATGACGTCGGCGGCGTGCCCGGCAAGCTTCGCCTTAAGCGCGCCTGTGAAGTCGAAGAGCCGGACCGCATGATCGCGTGAGGCGGTCGCCACCAGCGGCGCGCTCGGGTGGAAGGCCGCCATCTCGACATCGTCGTCATGGTCGGCCAGCACCGCCAGCAGCTTCAGGTCCGGCACCGACCAGAGCCGCGCGGTGTAGTCGCTGCTGGCGCTGACCAGCCGCGTCCCGTCGGGGCTGAAAGCGAGCTGGTTGGCGAGATGGTCGTGGTAGGCGCGCCCCAGCGCGATCCGTTCGGCCGCGTCCCAGAGCACGACCTGGTTGTCGTAGCCGGCGGTCGCGATCAGCCGGCCGCCATGGGCGGCGACGCCGCTGATCGGCGCGCGGTGGGCGATCATCCCGCCTCCTCCTTGAGCGCGCGGAGATCGAGCAGATGATGGCCGCGCGCCGCCTTGGCCTCCAGATAACGTCGGTTGTCGGGGGTCAGGAAGGCGCCGGTCGGAATCTGCGCCGTCACCTCGATCCCCAAGTGCTCGAGCTGCCGGCGCTTGTCTGGATTGTTCGACAGGAGCGCGATCCGGGCGACGCCCAGCGCCGTCAGCATCTCGGCCGCGACGCCGTAGGTGCGCTCGTCCTCGCCATGGCCGAGGGCGCGGTTGGCCGCGAAGGTGTCGTAGCCGTTGTTCTGCAGCAGATAGGCGTCGAGTTTCTCGTAGAGCCCAATGCCGCGGCCCTCCTGGCGCAGATAGAGCAGATAGCCGCCGTCCGCCGCGAGCCGGCCGAGCGCCTCCCCGAGCTGCCGGCCGCAATCGCAGCGCGCCGAGCCGAAGACGTCGCCGGTGACGCATTCCGAATGCAGCCGAACGGTCGGCGGACCATCGGTCTGGACGGGCCCGTGGAAGTGGATCGCGAAATGCTCGCGGCCGTCGGCCAACCCGGTGAAGCTGATGAACTGCGGCTCCGCCGTCTCGCCGTCTGCGAGGGCGAGCGGGATGCGAACCCGCGCGCGCACGCTCGCCTTCGCACGGGCCGGTCCGGCGCCGGCTTGATTGCCGTCCGCGTCCTCGCCCGCTCGACCCTTCATAGCCACGTCCCCCGCAGATTTTCTAACGATTATCGAGCAAAAACTATAACACAACCGCAAGAGTTGCATATACGACCGCAGGGTGTCGACCATGTCGATCCTCTGAAAGGCGGTGCGCGATCCGGGCCGGCAGATTAACAAGGGGGATGACGTCCAATGATCGGGCGCCGGACGACCCTCAGCGCGCGCGCCCCCTCCCATCCCGTGCGGACGCGCGCGACGTCTCCGCGGCGGCGCGGACGCGCGCGGCGTCTCCCGCGCGCTCGATGCGCAGCAGGGCGGCGAGCAGGCGCGGGAAGTCCGTACGGTCGACAAGCCGGGCGAGCGCCGCCGGGTCGTCGGGCAGGCAAAGGCGGGCGGCCGCCGCGTGCGCCTTGGCGTCGACAAAGGGATAGAACTCCGGCCAGACGGCCTGCGCCTCGCGCAGGAAGAGGTCGGCCCCCACCGGGCCGATCCCCTTGAAGCCGGTCAGAAGGGCGCGAGCCGCCGCCGGATCGCCCCCCGCGTGCGCGCGCAGGCGCCGCAGATCGCCGCCATAGAGGGCGAGCGCGCGCTCGGCCGCCGCGCCGAGATAGGTCGCGGTGCGCTCGTCGTAGCGGGCGTAGCCGGCGCGATCTAGCGCGGCGATCCGATCCTCCCATCGGCTTTCCGCGAGGCGCCGGGCGGTGGTCCAGCCGGCCGCAGCCAACTGCGCGGCCGCGCGCAGCGCGATCGGGCTCGCGATGCGCGCCGACAGCAGGAGGCAGGCGCACAGCCAGCGGAACAGCGCCGAGGGCGTGTTGCGCGCGAGCGGTATCCCCGCCTCCTCCCCCACCGTCCGGCCGTGAAGCGCCAAGGCGGCCCGGGCGAGCGCGGCCCCGTCCCGGGGCGGCGTCGAGGCGTCCGGCCCGCGCGCAGCGCTCATTCCGGCCCGTCCCTCAGGCCGCGTCGCCGGCTTGCGCGGCCGCCAGGGTGCGGCTCTCCGGGAAGCGGGCGGTGACCGTGGCGCCGTGGCCCAGCATGGAATCGATGGTCAGGCTGCCGCCGTGCAGACGCATCATCGCCTTGACCAGCGGCAGGCCGAGCCCGGCGCCCGGATGCTTCTTGTTGTAGGCGGCGTTGAGCTGGGTGAAGGGCTCGAGCGCCCGGCGCAGGTCCTCGCGGGCCATGCCGACGCCCGTGTCGCGCACCACAAGCGCGATCCGGCCGTCCGGCTCCAGGCGCGCGTCGACGACGACCCGGCCGCCGCGCTCCGTGAACTTGATCGCGTTCGAGACGAGGTTGAGCAGGATCTGCCGCACCAAGCGCGCATCGGCGCGAAGGGCCGGCAGGTCCTCGTCGTGCGCCACTTCCAGCGCGACGCCGGCCTGGTGCGCGTTCTCCTCCGTCAGGCGGCGCACCTGTGCCAGCATGTCGCGGAGATCCACCGTGCTCTCGTTCAGCTCCAGCCGCCCGGCCTCGATCCGCGAATGCTCAAGCAGGTCGTTGATCACCGACAGGAGATGCGCTCCGGCCTCGCGAATGGTCTCCACGTAATCGCGATAGCGTCCGTCGCCGCCGAGCGGCCCGAAGCTCTCCTGCTCCATCACCTCAGCGAAGCCGATCACGGCGTTGAGGGGCGTGCGCAGTTCGTGGCTCATATTGGCCAGGAAGGCGGACTTGGCCTGGTTCGCCGTCTCCGCCTCGGACTTGGCGCGGATCAGCTCCTGCATCGCCTCTTCCAGATGGCGCGTATGCGTATGGACGCGCTCGACGACCTTGTTGTACTGCAGGGCGACCGGCTCGATCTCAACGCCCGTTTGTACGCGTACAGGCGTCGGCAGCGCGTCCGGTCCCGAGAGTTCTCCCATGTCGTCGATCATGTCGATCAGCGCCGAGCGCTCTTCATGCTCCGCCACGTTGAGGCCGCGGCGCTCAGCCTCCGCGGACACGCGCAGCGGGATCAACCGGTTCAGCAACGCGAACCCGACATAGGCGACGGCGAAGCTGTAGGCGCCGATCGCGGCGACGCCCAGCGCTTGTACGCCGAGCTGATCGAGCGGCGCGCGCGTCAACGCCTCCGGCGCCGCCAGAAGCGGCACGGCGAGCGTGCCGAGCGCGCCCGCCGCCAAATGAACCGGCACGGCGCCGACCGCGTCGTCGATCCGCAGGCGCTCCAGCAGGGTCGAGGCGCCGACCACCGCGAGGCCGCCGAGCGCTCCCACGCCCGCCGCGGCCTCCGGGCTCAACAGATGCGCACCCGCGGTGACCGCCACCAACCCCCCCAGCACGCCGTTCAACAGGGCGTCGATCCGTACGGTCTTGAAGACCAGATGCGAGGCGATCTGCGCGGCGGCGCCGCCGAAGCAGCCGGCGAGCACCGTATTCAGGACGATTCCGGGCACCCCGCCCGAGAAGGCCAGCGCCGATCCGCCGTTGAAGCCGAACCAGCCGACCCAGAGGCAGATGACGCCGAGCGCCGAGAGCGGCACGTTGCTGGGCTGCGGGCGCTCCCCCTCCGGCCCGAAGCGTCCGGCGCGCGGGCCGACGATCAGCAGGAGGGCGAGCGCCGCCCACCCGCCGACCGAATGGACGACCGTGGAGCCCGCGAAATCGATGAAGCCCATCGTCTCGAGCCAGCCGGGTTGGCCGCCGTCAAGCCCGCGCCAAGCCCAGCTTCCCGCCACCGGGTAGATCGCAAGCGCGACGAACAGCGTGGTCAGGGAATAGGCGCGGTAGCCCACGCGCTCCGCCACCGCCCCGGAAATGATCGTGGTGGCCGTCCCGCAGAACAGCATTTGGAAAAGCAGGAAGGCGGCCGCCCAACCGGTCTCGATTTCTCCCGGCGAGGGGGCGGCGAGGGAGCCGTCCGCGAACATGATCGCAGCGCCCAGCATCCAGAAGGCGGCCGCGGACAGGCACAGATCGGCGATGTTCTTCGCGGCGACATTGATGTTGTTCCGCGCCCGGACCAAGCCGGACTCCAGCGCCGCGAAGCCGCCCTGCATCACCAATACAAGGGCGGAGGCCACGATCAGCCACGCCGTATCGATGGTTTGCGGCATCAACGTCCTTTCCCGTCACGCGGCGCTCATACGTCACCACAGTGCGCCGTCGCGTCCGATGGCGCTCCCGGTCTTCTCCTCCCCCGATCGCCGACGCCCGTTCTGAGGCGCGACGACCCGACCGCGTGATCAGGCGGCGTTTATTGTCGTCAATAACCCTACCGCGGTTGCGTGCAGGATCAAGTACGCGGGTGCAGCAGCTTAGCGTGCGCGTTCTGCGGGACCTTCCGCGTCCGTGCGGCGGATCTCCAGGGTCACGCCCATCCGGTCGAGCGTCGCGCGCTGCAGCAGGCCCTCGGCGTCGAACCAGAGCTCGGCCGTCTCGTAGGGCGTTTCGATATGATAGCCGCTCAGCGTCTCCGGGCCGTCCTCGGTCTCGAAAGTGCGGTCGCCAAGCGCTTCCGCCGCGCGGTCGAACGGTTCGCCTTCGATCGCGTGCAGCACCCGGGTGCGCCGCAACAGGTCCCGCCTCCAGAGCTGCGTGCTCGGCACGATGTCGGCCGCGGCGAGGCCGGGCTCCCCGTTGTGGCGGTATCGGAAGCCGTCCTCCGCCGCTTCGCCGGACATGGCGAGATCGGTTCCGTTCTCGGCGCCGCGCGTCCTCAGGGCGACCAGACGCGCGCCGCGATAGGTCTCCGTCGCTTCGAGTTCGAGCTGATACACGTCGACGCCGAGCAGTTCGACCGCGATCGCATAGCGCGCCTCGACCCGCCAGGTCCGCGGGTCGGTGCGCAGGATGCGCCCTTCGGCGATCCCCACGCGCTCCCCGTCGATTTGGAAGACGTAGCTGAGGGCGCGATCCTCGACGTCGCCGAACAGCGTCCGGCCGGCCGAGGCCGACTCGGCGAGGGCCGGCGTCGCCGCCGCGATCAGAATCGCCGAAAGCGCGGCCGCCGCCAGTCCGGCGCAGCGCGCGCTGCTAAGAAGCTCCATCACTCATCCCCTTTCCCCCGTCCATCAAGGGACGGGCGGGCCGATCTGCAAGGGCGGCTGCATGGAGAGGCTGGTTGGGGCGGCTGGTTGGGGCGGCTGTGTTGCGCGGGGATGGGCTGGGGTTAGTCCGCGGCTTCGGCGGGCGCATCGAGCCGGCAACTTGCATAGAAGCTGACCGTCGCCGGCCAGTCGCTGAAGACCCCGTCGACGCCGACCTCCCGGGCCAGCACGTCCAGAACCGTCAGCATGTCGCCGTCGTCGTCGATCAGATCGGCCACCGTCTGATAGTACCACCCCCCGCCGTCGGCGAGCGGGCCGGAGCGCTCCAGCGTCCAGGCGATGATCCGCAGCCCCGCCGCCTTGGCCGCCTTGGCGTAGGCGGACGGCGCGATGCGGCCGTCCTCCACCGCGATCAGGGCCCACATCGGCGGCGCGACGATCCGCACGCCGTCCGCGGCGAGCTCGGGCAGGCGCGCAATCGCCGCGTCCATGCCCGGCTCCCGCCAGGGGCCGGAATCGAGGAAGACCACGCGGTCCGCGAAATCCGGATGGGCCGCGATCCAATGGCGCACGATCTTCAGATCGAAGCTCTGAGGGTAGACCCGGTCGGGCGGGACGCCGGCGTCGCGGTACTCCTGGATCAATTGGTCGGCGTAATCGATGTAGCGATAGCCGCCCTCGAAGGGCATCGACACTTCCGGTCGCTTCAACTCCGGCGTCATCTTGACGCCGAGCCGCTGGAACAGCGCGATGCTCTCGCGATGGCTCATCACGGCGCCCGGGCTGTAGAGGTCGGTGCGCCAGGGGGCGGTGGCGTTCATATAGTCCTCGACGCGCGTCGCCGTGGGGTCGGCGGCGTCCATCTTCGCCGCCAGCGATTTGAACTCCGCCAGGGTCAGGTCGCTGGCGCAGCACTTGGCCGAGGCCTCGCGCCCGGTTGTCGGGTCCGCGGGCGTGAAGGGCTCGCTGCATTTCGCGGCCAGCGGGGTCGCCAGAATGTTGGTGGTGCGATGCAGGTCGCACTGGGCGTGGCGGCAGACCAGCGCGCGGTCCTTGGTGAAGGTGACGTCGCACTCCTGCACGCCGGCGCCCTGCGCGTGCGCGGCGCGATAGGATTCCAGGCTGTGCTCCGGAAACTGCAACGGCGCGCCGCGATGGGCGATCGAGAAGTCGGTGCGCCGCGCGGGCTCGTCGACGCAGGCGGCCAGCGCCCGCTTCAATGGACCCTCCTCGAGCCGCTCCAGCAGATGGAACGGGCGCGGGCCCAGCTCGATGCGGTCGGTCGCCGCCGCCGGCGGCGCCCCGCCGGGCCAGACGCCGAGCGCCGTGACCCCAACAAGACCGGCCGCCGCCAGGCGGCGAAGGCGGGCGATGGTCGTCGGGCGGTGCGTCATCGGACAGGGGCTCTCCATCAAAGCGGACCGGAGAGCCTACGTCCGTTGCGTGACGCGCGGATGACGGCCCCGCGCGGCGCGCTCAGCGACGCCCCGACGCCGCCGTCTGCAGCGCGTCGGGTGCGCGCTTCGACCGCTTGCGCGACGGGGCCGGCGCGCCCGCCTCGACCGCCCCGGCGCGCAGGGCCAGAACCGTCTGCGTGTGCGGCTTCAGGCCTTGCCGGACCTCCTTGTCGATCTCGGCGATCAGAGGGGATTTCTGGGTTTTCGCGACCTCTCCCGGCGGCCGGCCGGCCAGCGCCTTGGGCGCCCATTCCATGCCGTAGAGGATGTATTCGAAATTGATGTGGCTGAAGAGCTGACGTTGGTCGAGGAAGTCGAGCTGACTGGGCGGCTTCTCCTCCCAGCGATCGAGCAGCGCCTTGAGCCGGGGGGAGACCCTGTGATCGGCCGTCGCCTCGCGCCAGAACGGGGTGTCGCGTCGCTCGGACAGGATGTAGTGCAGATTGATGAAGTCGACGCTCTCCTCGTAACGCTCCCGCATGCGCTGATTGTAGAGCGGGCGCAGCGCCTCCATCGAGCCGAAGCGCGGGAACAGCTCGGTCAGATAGTCCACGCCTTCTTCGACGAAATACAGGCCGGTCGATTCGAGCGGCTCCAGGAACCCGGCTGAGAGCCCGATGGCGACGCAGTTGCGCACCCAGGGCGTCTCGATGCGCCCGCTTTCGAAGCGCAGTCGGCGGGCCGGGACGTCGGCGCAGTGCGGTCCCTCGAAGGCGCGCAGTTCGGCCTCCGCCTCGTCCGGCGACAGGTAGGCGCTGGAATAGACGTAGCCCGTTCCGCGCCGCCCGCTGAGCCCGATGTCCCACACCCACCCCGCCGACAGGGCCGTCGCGCTGGTGTAGGGCCGCACGTTGGGCTGCGGCTTCTTGTCGTAGGGCACCTGCATGGCGATCGCGCTGTCGCACAGAAGCCAGGGCGCGTAGCTCTCGAACGCCGCGCCCAGCGTCTTGCCGATCAGCACCCGCGCGAAGCCGGTGCAGTCGACGAACAGATCGGCCTCAATGCGCTTGCCGCCGGCGGTCTTGACCGCCGCGATGTCGCCGCTGTCCTGCTGCTCCACCTCGACCACGTCGTCGACCACGTGATGCACGCCGCGCGACAGGGCCAGATCGCGCAGCGTGACCGCGAACCGCTCCGCGTCCATGTGATAGGCGTAGGCGATGGCGCCCTGATAGTCCGGCTGATCGGCGCGCTTCGGGGCGAGGCCCGCTTCGCACAGGCCGGGCTGGGGCGTGACCGTGTCCGCATAGGGCAGCGACCTGTCGCTCATCAGCCACCGCAGCCCATGCCGGTCGAATTGGGTCGCGGTCAGCCGGTCGAAAGGGTGGTAGTAGTCGTGGCCCGGGCGCAGCCAATCCTTGAAACGGATCGCCTGCTTGAAGGTGGCGTCTGCCGCCTCCATGAAGGCTCGTTCCGGGATTTGAATGCGCTGCAGCGTCCGTTTTATGGTCGGGATCGTCGCTTCGCCGACCCCGATCCGGCCGATCTTTTCCGATTCGATCAAGCCGACGAGAACGCTCTTCGGCGTCCCCACGCCGTTCAGGACGGCGTCCAGATAGGCGGCGGTAATCCATCCGGCGGATCCGCCGCCGACCACGAGCACGCGCATGAAGCCCCCCGTTTCCTCCGCAACCCGACCCCGCTTCCCATTGTTTCTTTCACACGCAATGGTAGTCACAGCAGGGCGAGCGTGTTTCCCAGAGGGGCATAATAGCCGACCGGCAAGCCGATCGGTAAGAAAAACATCATAGAATCACAACGGCCCCCTTCCCCGCGAAGGGGGCCGTTCATGACGGGCGGCCAAGCCGCCGGGGCGCGCGTGGCGCGAGGGGTCAGCGACTTTTGACCGCGACCACCTTCTTCTCGCCCTTGGTCTCCGCCTTCTTCGGCAGGGCGACGGTCAGGACGCCCTTCTCGAAATCGGCCTGGATGGCCTCCTGATCCACCGAGTCGGGAATCCGGAAGGAGCGTTGGAAGCTGCCGAAGCTGCGTTCGGTGAAGTAGATCTTGCGCTCCTCGTCGCGCTCGGTGCGCTCCTCCTTCTTCTCGCCGCTGATGGTCAGGACTCCATCATGGACCGAGACCTCGACATCCTTCTCCGCGACGCCGGGCAGTTCGACGCGAATCTCGTAGCCGTCGTCGGAATGACTGGCGTCGGCCGACGGGGAGAAGAGGTTGGCCACCGCCTGACCCACATGGCGGAAAGGCTCAAAGAAGCTGGGCCAGCCGGAGACGGCGGGGCGGCCGGGCTGGGTCTGCTGATCGCTGTCGGACGGGGACGACGGGTCGGGGCTCATCACGATCCTCCTTGTGCATGGCGAAGGCCGCGGTTCCGGCCTTCGGAACGCTGAGAGGGAAGCATTGAACCCGATCGGCGGACCGCCGACCTTGACGTGCGTCAAACCCGCACGGCTACTCCCGCAATCCGACGGCGAACATCGGCCCGCCGCGCCAGCGCGGAAAGCCGAGCGTCTCGATCGCGACGATGTCGATAGCGACCGGCCGGGCGACCGCGCCGTCCGCCAGAAGCCGCTCGCCTTCGCGCGCGAGGGCGTCGAGCAGCCGGTCCGCGACGGCCGGGTCCGGCGTCGTCTCGCTCTCCGGGATTCCGCCGAAGGGGCCCCGCGCCATGCCGAAGGCGGCCGCGGCGGCGTCGATCGCGGCGGGCGCCGCGCCCTCGCCCTGCAACGCCTCGCCGGCCCGCCGGTAGGCGGCGGCCAGGCGGGCCGCCGGCGAGCCGTAGCCGGCGCGGACCGGAACGCCGAGCCGCTTCAGCCGCTTTGCGAGCGCCGCTGCGGCGGCGAGCGACCCCGGCGCCGTGTCCGGACCGAACAGCAGCTCGACCGTTCGGCCGGCGGACGGAACGGCGAGGGCGGCGCGCGCGCCGGCGATCTCCGCGAAGCCCCCGGCCCCGAGGCGCTCGCCCGCGGCGCCGACGCCGAGCAGCAGATCGGCCGGGCTGAGGGCGGCGTCGCCGGCGTCGACGTCGGCGGCGCGCGCCGCTGCGAGGCCGAGCCCTTCCAACTGCTTCGCCAGACGATGCGCGCCGTCGTCCGGACCGATCACCAGGACGGCCTCGATCGGCTGCGGCGCGACATCCTTCGCCTGGCCGTCGATCTTGGTCGCGGCGCGCTCGCCGAAGAAGGCGTGGATCAGGCCGGCCCGCTGCGGACTGTCCAGGCATTGCTGGAACAGCCGGCGCTCTTCTGCGATCGCCGCGTCGAAGGGCAGCCGCGCCGCCGCCTCGACGCAATCGACGATGCGGAAGGGGGAGAAGAGCCCGCGGGCCTCCGTCTCCAGCCGCGCCCGGTGCGCGGCGAAGACAGCGGCGTCCTCCGCAGGCGGCGGCAGGTCGCGGACCCGGCGGATCGGGGCGCCCTCGTCGAGCAGGCGCCGCGTATAGGCGAGGCCGGCCGCGCGGACGTCCGTCTCGTCCGAGAGGGCGTCGACGATCCCGAGATCGAGCGCCTCGACGGCCGGGACGAAATCGCCGCCGGTCATCAGCGCCAACGCCTTGTCGGCGCCGACCAGACGCGGCAGGCGCTGGGTGCCGCCGGCGCCGGGCAGGATGCCCAGCTTCACCTCCGGCAACCCGACCTGCGCGCCGGCGAGCGCAAGCCGGTAATGGCAGCCCAACGCCGTCTCCAGACCGCCGCCCAGCGCCGAGCCGTGCAGCGCCGCGACCAGCGGCTTCTCGATCCGGTCCATCTCCGCGATAACCTCCGGCAGACCCGGGGGCTGGGGCGGCTTGCCGAACTCCTTGATGTCCGCGCCGGCGATGAAGGTGCGGCCGGCGCCGACCAGCAGGATCGCCGCGACCGCCGGGTCAGACGCCGCGCGCTGCAGACCGTCCAGCAGGGCCGCGCGCACCGCATGGCCGAGCGCGTTGACCGGCGGATTGTCGATGGTCAGGACGGCGATCGCGCCCTCGATCGCGTAGTGGACGGTCGCGGCGGGGTCGGGCATGACGGCGGTCCTCACTGAAGACTTGGTGGGTCGCGGGCGCGCGGCACGATAGCCGGCCGCGGCGATCTGTAAACCACCCGCAGGGTCCGGCGCGGCGCCCGGGGATGACGGCATTGTGAGGCGATGCGAGCGCCGCGCCCCTCGCCGCAGCGCGCCGAGCGCGCTAGTCTCCGGCCCGCAGCGAGGCGAAGCCATGACCCCACCATCTTTTCCGGCCGATGCGCCGCAGCAAGCCCCGGCGACGACCGCGCAGCCTGCGAAGAAGCCGCGCGATCCGCGGCTCGATTTCTTCCGCGGGATCGCGATGCTGATCATCTTCATCGCGCATGTGCCGGGAAACGCGTGGGTCGGCTACATCCCCGCCCGCTTCGGCTGGTCGGACGCGACGGAGATGTTCGTATTCTGCTCGGGCTTCGCGGCCGCCATCGCCTTCGGGGGCACCTTCGTGAAGGCGGGCTTCGGCTACGGGACGGCGCGCATCGCCTTTCGAACCTGGCAGGTCTACGCCGCGCATGTGGGCATGTTCTTCTTCGTCGCCGGGATCGTGGCGGCGGGGACCCATTGGCTGGGGACGCGCGACTACATCGCGCAATTGAATCTGACCTTTTTCTTCGAGAACGCGCCGACGGCGATCCTGGGCGTGTTCACGCTGACCTACGTGCCGAACTATTTCGACATCCTGCCGATGTATATCGGCGCGCTGGCGCTGGTCCCGGCGGTGATGGCGCTGGCGCGCCTGCATGTTCTGGCCCCGCTGGCGGCGAGCTTCACGCTCTATTGGCTCAACTTCACGCTCGGCTGGGGGCTGCCGGCGGAGCTGTGGAAGGAGGGCTATTCCCGCGAATGGTTCTTCAATCCGATGGCGTGGCAGCTGCTGTTCTTCACCGGCTTCTCCTTCGCCATGGGGTGGTTGCCGCCGCCGCCGAAATCGGCGGCGCTCACCTGGGCCTGCGCGCTGTTCGTGCTGGTCAGCATCCCGAGCGCCCATTGGCCGACCGCACAGCATTTCGAATTTCTCCGCTGGATGCGCGAGGTGATCTGGGAGCTGCGCGACAAGACCGACTTCGGGGTCCTGCGCTATCTGCATTTCCTGGCGCTGGCCTATCTCGCGCTGCGGCTGGTGGAGGGGCGCGAGGCGCATCTGCTCGCCCGCTGGGCCATGCCGGTGGTGACGGTCGGGCGCAACTCGCTGGCCGTCTTCCTGCTCTCGATGGGCTTGGCGCGAATCGGCGGCATGGCGCTCGATCTGATGGGGCGCACCGCGCTCACCTGGGCGCTGATCAATCTGGGCGGCATGGCGATCCTGATCGGCTTCGCCTATTGGTGCACACTGCTGAAGCGCCAGCCCTGGCGCGAGACGGCGCGCGCCGTCGGCCCCGCAAAGGTCTCGCGGGCGCCCGCCGGCGAAGGGGCGCCGGGCGGACGCGCCGCCGGGGCCGAGTAGCAGCGCGGCCTCAAGCCGCGTCGGAGAGCCGCCGCTCCAAGGCCGCCAGCGCGGGCGCCGGCGCGCGATCCTCCGGAATGTCGCACAGGCCGAGCCGGACCGACAGCCGTCCGAGCGCCGGCGACGCCGTCAACACGGCAAAGGGGACGGCGAGCAGGAAGCTCGCCAGCAACGGGGCCGCCCAGGGCAGCACCGACGGAGCCTGGAACGCCAGGATTGCGGCGAGCGCGGCGCCGAACAGCGTCTGCGGCCACAGGCCGCGCGCCGCCTCGCCCCAGCCGACCCGTTCGCCCTCGCGGCGCTGCGTCCCCCACCCGATCGTCCGGCCGAGCAGCAGGCCGCCGATGAAGCGCGCCTGGGCGAAGCTGACCACGGGCGCGAGCAAGGCGGAGCCGATCAGCTCCACGACGGCGCCGCCCGCCGCGCGCAGCCCGCCGCCGTAGCGGCGGCGCTGGCTGCGGCTTGCGAGCACGTCCGCGACCCCCATCAGCTTGGGCGCCAGGCTCATGCTCACCACGATCGCGAAGAGCGCGACGCCCAACCCGATCGGAAACGCGCCTGTCCCGGGAAAGAAGGCGTGGCCCGCGCCGATCGCCAGAAAGGCGATCCAGGCCGGCGCGCCGACATACATCAGGATGGCCAGCAGGAGCTGCACCCGGCTCATCAACGGCAGGCCCTCCATGCCGAGGAGCCGCCAATACTGCATGTTGCCCTGGCACCAGCGCAGGTCGCGCTTGATGAAATCGGGGAGCGTGTGCGGGTTCTCCTCCCAGCTCTCGTCCTCTTCGGCGATCACGCGAACCTCCCAGCCGGCGCGCCGCATCAGCACCGCCTCGACCTGGTCGTGGCTCAGGATGTCGCCGGCGAGCACGCCGCGGCCGGGAATCGTCGGCAGCCGGCAATGGTCGCGGAAGGGCCGCATGCGGATCGCGGCGTTGTGTCCCCAGAACGGCCCGCAATCGCCCTGCCACCAGGCGCTTCCGGCGGTGTAGCTGCGCATGCCGTGGCGCATGCCGAACTGGAAACTGCGCGAGAAGAAATGCGCCGAGGGCATGCCGACCACCAGGCCCTGCAGCAGGCCGAGGCGCGGATTGGCCTGCATCACCCGCACCATGCGCGCGATCGCCTCGGCCGACATCAGACTGTCGGCGTCGAACGGCAGGAACAGGTCGTAGCGCTCGGCGCAGCGCTCGACGAACTCCCAGACATTGCCGGCCTTGAAGCCCTCGTTGCTGGTGCGGCGGCGGTAGTGGACGCGTTGGCCCGGGCCGTCGGGATCGCCGATCTCCCGCCGCCAGGCGGCGACCTCCGCCTCCTCGGCGGCGGCGATCTCCGGCCGGTTCGTGTCGCTCAGGATATGCAGGTGGAATCGGTCGCCGAGGCCGGCGCGGTCGATATCCTCCTGCACCACGCGCAGCCGCGCGATCGCGTAGCGCGGCTCCTCGTTGCGCACCGTCATGGCGATCGCCGAACGATAGGTGATCGGGTCCGTCCGCTTGGCCAAGGCCAGCCCCGGGAACACATGGGCCGCCGGATCGCGCGTCAGGCGGTGGATCGCGAAGCCGATCAGCGCGTTCCAGAGCCCGATGGACAGCCACGGCAGGGTGACGACGAAGCAGGCGAGCATCACCCCCTCCGCCGCGGTCCAGCCGTTGGCCGAGAGAAGGGTCGCCATCAGCGCCGTCAGCGCGCCGATGGTCGCCAGATTGAGGGCGAGCACCGCGAGGCGGCGCAGGCGATAGCGCCGGTCCGCGTTGCGCCGGTCGGCGTCCGCGGAGAGCGCCCCGAACCGGGTTTCGAAGCCGGCGTCGAGGGTCGAACTGCTGCGATCGATGTGAACCACGGGTGAACGTGCTCCTGGGAGAGGCGCTTGCCCGCCCTCCTTCGGAAGTGAAGCGGATAGCGCCAAGAGTAGGCCGCGCGTCAGTAGGCCGCATGTCAGTAGGCCGCATGTCTGCGCCCGCCGTCGGGCGCGCCCTTTTGCCAGACCCTAGGCATGTACGCAGCGTCCGTCCTTTCAGACTTCAACACGATCCTGTGAGCGTGAGCGGCCCGGGATCGAGCGCCCGAACCGCGAGCAGAAAAAACGATATAAAGATATGTTGATATGCAATTGTGGTTCTGTTATCGTTTCTCCATTGGTTCCGCCGCGACCCGGCGGGTCGAAGACGAGGGATGGCGAGGATGGGACAGACGATCGGACGTCAGGCGACGCGCAACGACCGGTCCGCCGGGGCCGGGGCTCCGCGGGTTTCCTTCGAGTTCTTTCCGCCGAAGACGGATGACGGCGCTGTGCGGCTGGAGCAGACGGTGCGCGCCCTGGCCGATTTGGCGCCGGCTTACATGACCGTCACCTACGGCGCGGGCGGCAGCACCCAGAGCCTGACCCGCCAATGGGTCGATCGGGTGCGCGGGCTGTCCGGCGCGCCGGTCGCGCATCACCTGACCTGCGTCGGCGCCAGCCGGGAGGAGGTCGACGCGCTCGCGGCCGATCTCTGGGCCGACGGCGTGCAGCACATCGTGGCGCTGCGCGGCGACCCGCCGCAGGGGACCGACCGATATCGCCCGCATCCCGACGGTTACCCGTTTGCGGCCGATCTCGTGGCCGGTCTGCGCGACGTGGCCGATTTCGAGATCAGCGTCGGCGCCTACCCGGAGGTTCATCCGGAGGCGGCGAGCGCGGCGGCGGACATGGACAACCTGAAGCGCAAGCTGGACGCCGGCGCGGCGCGGGCCATCACGCAATACTTCTTCGACGTCGAGACCTTCCTGCGGTTCCGCGATCGCGCGCACGCGGCCGGGATCGACAAGGAGATCACGCCGGGCGTCATTCCCGTCGGCAACCTCAAGAGCCTGATCCGCTTCAGCCAGGCCTGCGGGGCGACGGTTCCGCGCTGGCTCACCGACATGTTCGACGGCCTGGACGGGCCGGAGCATGAGGAAACCCGGGCCATGCTGGCCGCCTCCGTCGCGATCGACCAGTGCATGCGGCTCAGCGACGAGGGGGTGGACAGCTTTCACTTCTACACCCTGAACCGCGCCGAGGTGACGCGCGCCGTCTGCCATGCGCTCGGCGTGCGCGCGCCTGCGGAATCGGCGGCGGCCTGACCCCGAGCCGGTTTCTTTCCCCGAACGTGAGTAGGACGCCGATGACTGATGTCGACGATCGCCTGCGCCGCCTGTCGGCGCTGTCGCAGGAACGCATTCTGGTGCTCGACGGCGCCATGGGCACGATGATCCAGGGGCTGGATCTGGACGAGTCGGACTATCGGGGCGCGCGCTTCGCCGACCACGCGTCCGATCTGCGCGGCAACAACGATCTCTTGACCTTGACGCGGCCCGACGCCATTCGCGACATCCACCGGGCCTTCCTCGAGGCCGGGGCCGACGTGTTGACCACCAACACCTTCAACGCCAACCGGATCAGCCAGGCCGACTACGCCCTGGAGGAGATCAGCCGGGAGCTCAATGTCGAGGCCGCCCGCCTCGCCCGCGAAGCGGCCGACGCGGCGACGGAGGAGACGCCCGACCGCCCGCGCTTCGTCGCCGGCGCGCTCGGCCCGACCAACAAGACCGCCTCGATCTCGCCGGACGTGAACGATCCCGGTTACCGCGCGGTGAGCTTCGACGAGCTAGTCGCGATCTACGCCGAGGCGACCGAGGGGCTGATCGAGGGCGGCTGCGACCTGATCCTGATCGAGACCATCTTCGACACGCTGAACGCCAAGGCCGCGATCTTCGCGGTGGAGACGGTGTTCGAGCGGCTCGGTCTGCGGCGCCCCGTGATGATCTCCGGCACCATCACCGACCGGTCCGGGCGCACCCTGACCGGCCAGACGGCGGAGGCTTTCTGGATTTCGGTCAGCCATGCGCGGCCCTTCTCGATCGGGCTCAACTGCGCGCTCGGCGCGAAGGAGCTGCGCCCGCACGTTAAGGCGCTCGCCGGGACGGCGGACGCGCTGGTTTGCGCCTATCCGAACGCGGGTCTGCCGAACGAGTTCGGCGGCTATGACGAGACGCCGGAACAGATGGCCGAGGCGCTGGGCGAATGGGCGTCGTCGGGGCTTCTCAACATCGTCGGCGGCTGTTGCGGCACGACTCCGGAGCACATCCGCGCCATCGCAGACGCGGTCGCGCAGCACGCGCCGCGGCGCCCGCCCTCGATCGAGCCGGCGCTGCGGCTGTCGGGCCTGGAGCCCTTCGAGGCCTTGCCAGGCGCCCTGCAGGAACAGGAAACGGGAGAAGCGGCGTGAGTTCAGGCGTCTCCAGCTTCATCAATGTCGGCGAGCGGACCAACGTCACCGGCTCCGCCAGATTCAAGAAGCTCATCATGGCGGGCGACTATCCCGCCGGACTCGAGGTCGCGCGTCAGCAGATCGAGAACGGCGCGCAGATCATCGACGTCAATATGGACGAGGGCCTGCTGGAGTCCGAGCAGGCCATGGTCACCTTCCTCAACCTGATCGCCGCCGAGCCCGACATCGCCCGCGTGCCGATCATGATAGACAGCTCCAAATGGGAGGTGATCGAGGCCGGCCTGAAATGCGTCCAGGGCAAGGCGGTGGTCAACTCCATCAGCCTGAAGGAGGGCGAGGCGCCCTTCCTGGAGCAGGCGCGCCTGATCCGCCGATACGGCGCCGCCGTCGTTGTCATGGCCTTCGACGAGGACGGGCAGGCGGACACCGCCGAGCGGAAGTTCGAGATCTGCAAGCGCTCCTACGACATCCTGACGGAGAAGGCGGGGTTCGCGCCGGAGGACGTCATCTTCGACCCGAACATCTTCGCGGTCGCCACCGGCATCGAAGAGCATGACAACTACGCCGTCGCCTTCATCGAGGCGACGCGCCTGATCAAGCGGGCGATGCCGCGCGTGCATGTCTCGGGCGGCGTCTCCAACATCTCTTTCAGCTTCCGCGGCAACGATCCGGTGCGCGAGGCGATGCACTCCGCCTTCCTCTTCCACGCCATCCGGGCGGGCATGGATATGGGCATCGTCAACGCCGGTCAGATCACGGTCTATGACGACATTCCCGAAGAGCTGCGCGAGCATGTCGAGGACGTGCTGCTGAACCGCCGGTCCGACGCGACGGAGCGTCTGCTCGCCATCGCCGACAAGTATAAGGGCGACGGGTCGACGCAGAAGAAGGAGGACCCGAAATGGCGCGAGGCGCCGGTCGCGGAGCGCATCCGTCACGCCCTCGTCCACGGGATCACCGATTTCATCGTCGACGATACGGAGGAGGCGCGCCAAGCGGCCGAGCGCCCGCTGCACGTCATCGAAGGCCCGCTGATGGACGGCATGAACGTCGTCGGCGACCTGTTCGGCGCGGGCAAGATGTTCCTGCCGCAGGTGGTGAAGAGCGCGCGGGTCATGAAGACCGCGGTCGCGCATCTCATCCCCTACATGGAGGCCGAGCAGGAGGCCTCCGGCGTGAAGCAGGCCAAGGGCAAGATCGTCATGGCCACCGTGAAGGGCGACGTGCACGACATCGGCAAGAACATCGTCGGCGTCGTGCTCCAGTGCAACAATTACGACGTGGTCGATCTCGGCGTCATGGTCCCGGCGGAGACGATCCTGGAGACCGCGCGCGCCGAGAAGGCGGACGTGATCGGCCTCTCCGGCCTGATCACGCCGAGCCTCGACCGCATGGTCGACGTCGCGGCCGAGATGACGCGCGAAGGCTTCGACATTCCGCTGCTGATCGGCGGCGCGACGACCAGCAAGAAGCACACGGCGATCAAGATCGAGCCCGAATACGACCACGGCGTGATCCATGTCGACGACGCCTCGAAGGCGGTCGGCGTGGTCTCCACGCTGCTCTCGAAGGAGCGGCGCGGCGCCTATCTCGAGGGCGTCGCGGCCGAATGCGCCGCCATTCGCGACGGCCGCGCGCAGGAGAAGGAGGGGACCGGCGTCACCCTGGAGGCGGCCCGCGCCAACGCCTTCGACGGCGGCTGGGCCGCCTATCAACCGCCCAAGCCGGCGGCCGTCGGCGAGAAGATCTTCGCGCGCTACGATGTCGCCGAGCTGGTCGACTACATCGACTGGACGCCCTTCTTCCACGCCTGGGAGTTGAAGGGGTCCTACCCGAAGATCCTGGACGATCCCGAGAAAGGCGCCGTCGCGCGCGAGCTCAACGACGCCGCGCAGGCGATGCTGAAACGCATCGTCGACGAGAAATGGTTCCGACCCCGCGCGGTCGTCGGCCTCTGGCCGGCGAACGCCGTCGGAGACGATGTCGAGATCTACGCCGACGAGACGCGCGAGACCGTGCGCGCGCGCTTCCACATGCTGCGGCAGCAATCCAAAAAAACGGGAAAGCGGCCGAATTACGCGCTCAGCGACTTCGTCGCGCCGAAGGACAGCGGCGTCCCCGACTGGATGGGCGGCTTCATCGTCTCCGCCGGCGAGGAGGCGGACGCGATCGCCAAAAGCTACGAGCAGGCCAACGACGACTACAGTGCGATCCTGGTCAAGGCGCTCGCCGACCGCATCGCGGAGGCCTTCGCCGAGCGCATGCATGAGCGCGTGCGCCGCGAATTCTGGGGCTACGACCCGGCCGAAGCGCTCGCCAACGCGGATCTGATCGCCGAGCGCTATCGCGGAATCCGCCCCGCGCCCGGCTATCCGGCCTGCCCGGACCATCTGGAGAAGCGCATCCTGTTCGACCTGCTGGACGGGCCGAAGAACGCCGGCGTCAGCCTGACGGAAAGCTGCGCCATGTGGCCGGCCGCCGCCGTCTCCGGCTTCTATTTCAGTCATCCGGAGGCGCGCTATTTCGGCGTCGGCCGCATCGGCCGCGATCAGGTGGAGGACTATGCGGCGCGCACCGGCCTGAGCCTGCAGGACGCCGAAACCTGGCTCTCCCCCAGCCTCGCCTACACGCCGGAGCGCCGCACCGCGCCCGATCGCCCGGCGGACGCCCGCAAATCAGCTTAGCGCGATCCGTGCGGGAAACCGCTCGGCCCTCGGGCGCGTATAGCTTGATATGGGGGCGCAAACCGGGGAGCGGGGCTCATGCGTGACGTTATCAAGCTGGTGCGGCTCGGGGCCGTTCTGTTTCTTTCGACGCGAGCCGACGGATCAGCCCGCCTGCGCAACGTCTGAGGGAGTCTGCCCGCCTACTCCGCTGCGTCGGGCTCCGCTGCGTCGGGCTCCGTGCGGCGGGCGGCGCGCGGGCGGTTCGCCCGCTCGGGGCGGACGCCGCCGCTCAGGCTGGTGACTTCGTCCGCGGCGGCGCGCACCTTGGCGCCGATCGCCGCCAGATCGTGATCGCCGAAGCGCACGGCGGGGCCGGAGACGGAGAGGCCGGCGACCGCCTCACCATGCACGTTGAAGATCGGGCTGGCGATGCAGCGCATGCCTTCGAAGCGCTCCTCGTCGTCGACGGCCCAGCCGCGCGCGCGGGTCGTCTCCAGATCGGCGAACAACTCCGCCGGGGCGGTCAGCGTGTTGGCGGTGAATTCCGGCAGCCCGCGGCGCTGCAGGATGCGCTCCACCTCCGTCCGGCCGAACTCCGCCAGCAGCGCCTTGCCGATTCCGGAGGAGTGCATCGGCGCGCGCGTCCCGGCGCGGAAGAAGGCGCGCACCGGGTTCTGAGTGTCGACCTGGCTCAGGAACACGACCTCGCCGTCGTCATGGATCGCCAGATTGGCGGTCTCGCCCGTTTCCTGCACCAGTCGGCGCATCACCTCGCGGCTGATCTCCACGACGCCGCCGCGTTGCACGAAGGCGCTGCCGATGCGAAAGGCCTCGACGCCGACGGACCATTCCTGGGTCGCCTCGTCGAAGCCCACGAGGCCGTGCACCTGAAGCGTCGCCAGGATGCGATAGGCGGACGACGGCGGCATGCCCACGCGCAACGCCAGATCGCTCAGCGTCGCCGAGCCGTCCTTGGCCAACAGCTTCAAGAGGTGAACCGCCCGGTCGAGCGCCTGCACGGTGCCGCCCTGCGTCTCCGGGGGCGCGCTGCGCGGGCGGCCGCGGGCGCGTTTCGCGGCCTGTGGGGGCTGGGCCGGCGGTTGCGGCGCGTCTTTCATCGGTCCGGCGTTCCCTTGCGTTTCGGTCGTTCATCCCTGCCCGACTCGCCGACTCAACTCAATGAAAAAAAGTTTCAATAAAATTCCATGCAGTCGCTTCGGAAAAATAAAACCTCGTAAAATCAATCTACAAAAGCAATTTTTCAAAAATCAGAAAAATTTTTCAAAAAAATTGCAATTTTTCGGCGAGCAGGTACCCTTCCCGTCATAACAAGCTGGAGGACGCGCCATGACGCTCGGCAACCCCCTTTTCGCGGGCCAGAACCCGGTCTTCATTCCCGGGCCCACAAACATGCCGGATCGGCTGCGCGCGGCGATGGCGGTGCAGACGATGGATCATCGGGCCCCGGACTTCGCCGATCTGCTGGGCCCTCTGCGCGCCGATCTGAAGCGGGTGTTCAAGACCGAGACCGGCGAGGTCGTGCTGTTCCCCGCGAGCGGCACGGGCGGCTGGGAGGCGTCGGTCACCAACACGCTGTCGCCCGGCGACACGGTGCTGGTGGCGCGCTACGGCATGTTCTCGCACCGTTGGATCGACCTGTGCCAGCGTCACGGGCTGGCGGTCGAAGTGATCGACGTTCCCTGGGGCGAGGGGGCGCCGGCCGACCTGTTCCGCGAGCGTCTGGCCGCGGACGCCGATCACGCGATCAAGGCGGTTCTGGCGACCCACAACGAGACCGCGACCGGCGTGGTGAGCGACATCGCCGCGGTGCGCCGCGCCATCGACGCGGCCGACCATCCGGCGATGCTTTATGTCGATTGCGTCAGCTCGCTCGCCTCGATGGACTTCCGGATGGACGCGTGGGGCGTGGATCTCGCCGTCACCGGCTCGCAGAAGGGCTTCATGCTGGCCACCGGGCTCGCGATCGTCGGGATCAGCCGGAAGGCGCTCGCGGCGATGGAGACGGCGGCTTGCCCGCGCTGCTTCTTCGACTTCCGCGACATGCTGGCCGCCAACGCCAAGGGCGGCTATCCCTACACCCCGGCGCTGCAGCTTCTGGTCGGGCTGCGCGACAGCACCGACCTGCTGCTGGCAGAGGGACTCGACGCGGTCTTCGCGCGCCATCATCGCATCGCCGAGGGCGTGCGCAGGGCGGTCAGCGCCTGGGGCCTCGCGCTGTGCGCCAAGCGCCCGGAACTGCAATCGGACACGGTGAGCGCGATTCTCACCCCGCCCGGTTTCGACAGTGAGGCGCTGACCAACCACGCCTATGCGCGCTACGGCGTCTCGTTCGGGGTCGGGCTCGGCCAGATGGCGGGCAAGGCCTTCCGCATCGGCCATCTGGGCGCGATGACGGACGTGACGGCCTTGGCCGGCCTTGCGGCGATCGAGATGGCGATGCGCGATCTGGACTATCCGATCCAGCTCGGCGCGGGCGTGGCCGCGGCCCAGGAGTACTATCGCGCGACCGCCGGCGAGACCGCGGCCCGGGCGGCCGCCTGACGCGACCGCATCGCGGACAAGACACGGGAGACGCCAATGTTCGGAGGCGACGTCATGGAAATCCCAAGCTTCGAGGATGTGAAGGCCGCGCACGCGCGCATCAAGCCCTACATCCACCGCACGCCGGTGCTGACCTCGAGCTATTTCAACGAGCTGAGCGGCGCCGAGCTGTTCTTCAAGTGCGAGAACTTCCAGAAAGCCGGCGCCTTCAAGGTCCGCGGCGCCTGCAACGCGGTCTTCGGCCTCAGCGACGAGATGGCCGCCAAGGGCGTCGCCACGCACTCGTCGGGCAATCATGCGCTGTCGCTCTCCTATGCCGCGGGGCGCCGCGGAATTCCGGTGACGGTGGTGATGCCGCGCACTGCGCCGGCGGCCAAGAAGGCGGCCGTGCGCGGCTATGGCGGCCGGATCGTGGAGTGCGAGCCCTCCACCTCCTCGCGCGAGGCGGTCTTCGCCGAGGTGGTGGCCGAGACGGGCGCCGAGTTCGTGCACCCCTATAACGACCCGCGCGTGATCGCCGGGCAGGGCACCTGCTCGCTCGAGCTGACCGAGCAGGTCGAAGGGCTGGACTCCGTCATCGCCCCGATCGGCGGCGGCGGCATGGTGTCGGGCACGTGCCTGACGCTCTCCAGCATCGCGCCGCAGATGAAGATCTACGCGGCCGAGCCGAAGAACGCGGACGACGCCTACCGCTCCTTCAAGGCGGGCCGCATCATCGCGGACGACGCGCCGCAGACGGTGGCCGACGGCTTGAAGGTGCCGCTCAAGGACCTCACCTGGCATTTCGTATCGCGCTATGTCAGCGACATCTTCACCGCGACCGAAGACGAGATCGTCGACGCGATGAAGCTGACTTGGGAGCGCATGAAAATCGTGATCGAGCCGAGCTGCGCCGTGCCGCTGGCGGTGATCCTGAAGAACAAGGACGTCTTCGCCGGCCAGCGCGTCGGCGTGATCATCACCGGCGGCAATGTCGATCTCGACCGGCTGCCTTGGCTCGCCCGTTGAACGACCTCACGCATTAGGGAGACGAAACCATGACCCTGCAGAAGAAGCGCGCCGACCTGGAGACGCTCGAGGTCGGCTATGACGTGCCCGCCCTCGTCGGCATGGACGAGGCGGACATCCAGACGCCTTGCCTGATCGTCGATCTCGACGCGTTCGAGCGCAATGTGAAGAAAATGCGCGACGTCGCCCATCAGATGGGCGTGCGTCACCGGGTGCACGGCAAGATGCACAAGTCGGCCGACGTCGCCCACTATCAGATCGAGGAAGGCGACGCCTGCGGCGTCTGCTGCCAGAAGGTCTCCGAGGCCGAGGCCTTCGCGCGCGCCGGCGTCAAGGACGTGCTCGTCTCCAACCAGGTGCGCGACCCGGCCAAGATCGACCGGCTGGCCCGCCTGCCGAAGCTCGGCGCCCGCACGATCTGCTGCGTCGACGACATCGAGAATGTGGCCGACCTCTCGGCGGGCGCGCAGGCGCATGGGACCGAGATCGAGTGTCTGGTCGAGATCGACTGCGGCGCCGGGCGCTGCGGCGTGACCAAGACCGAGGACGTGGTCGCCATCGCCAAGGCGATCGACGCGGCGCCGGGCCTGAAGTTCTCCGGCCTGCAGGCCTATCAGGGCGCCATGCAGCACATGGACAAGTACGAGGACCGCAAGGCGAAGATCGACATTGCGGTCGCCATGGTGAAGGACGCCGTCGACGCGCTGAAGGCCGAAGAGCTCGCGTGCGACATCGTCGGCGGCGGCGGCACCGGCTCCTACTATTTCGAGGGCAATTCCGGCGTCTACAACGAGTTGCAGTGCGGCTCCTACGCCTTCATGGACGCGGATTACGGCCGCATCCTCGACAAGGACGGCAAGCGCATCGACCAGGGGGAGTGGGAGAACGCGCTGTTCATCCTCACCTCGGTCATGAGCCACGCCAAGGCCGACAAGGCGATCTGCGACGCCGGCCTGAAGGCCCAGTCGGTCGACAGCGGCCTGCCGGTGATTTTCGGGCGCGACGACGTCGAATACGTCAAATGCTCGGACGAGCACGGCGTGATCGCGGATCCGAAGGGCGTGCTCAAGGTCAACGACAAGCTGCGTCTCGTGCCCGGGCACTGCGATCCGACCTGCAATGTGCACGACTGGTATGTCGGCGTGCGCAACGGCAAGGTCGAGACGCTGTGGCCGATCACGGCGCGCGGCAAGGCCTATTGAGCGCCGACGCCCGATGCTGATCGTTTCCGAGGAGACCTGCCGCGAGGTCGTCGGCCGCGCCGACGCCTTCGCGGCGGTCGAGCAGGTGTTCGCCGCGATGGCGCGCGGCGACGCCTATAATTTCCCCGTCGTGCGCGAGGCGATCGGCTGGGCCGACGCCCTCTACGGCTTCAAGTCGGGCTTCGACAAGGCCGGTCAGACGCTCGGCGTGAAGTCCGGCGGCTACTGGCCGCACAATGGCGGGAAAGGGCTGACCAACCATCAGTCGACGGTGTTCCTGTTCGATCCCGACACGGGGCGCTGCACGGCGCTGGTCGCCGGCAACTACCTGACCGCGGCGCGCACCGCGGCCTCCAGCGCCGTCTCTATCGCCCATCTGGCGCGTAAGGACGCCAAGGTGCTGGGCATGCTGGGCGCCGGGCATCAGGCCGGCTTCCAGCTGCGCGCGGCGGTCGAGCAGCGGGACTTCGAGAAGGTCGTCGCCTGGAACTACCATCCGGAGATGCTGCCGACGCTGCAGGCGGTCGCCGAGGAGATCGGCCTGCCCTTCGAGGCGGTCGATCGCGAGCGCCTCGGCGCGGAGGCGGACGTGATCATCACCATCTCCTCCGCCTTCGAGCCGCAGTTGATGCGCGACTGGATCAAGCCGGGGACGCATCTGGCCTGTATGGGCACCGACACCAAGGGCAAGCAGGAGGTCGATCCGGCGCTGCTCGCCGCGGCGAGCGTCTTCACCGACGAGGTCGCCCAATCGATCTCGATCGGCGAGGCGCAGCACGCCGTCGCCGCCGGCCTGATCGAGGAGGCCGCCGTCACCCCGATCGGCGCGGTGATCGCGGGCGAGCACCCCGGCCGCACCTCCGACGACGAGATCACGCTCTTCGACGGCACCGGCGTGGGGTTGCAGGATCTCGCCGTCGCCGCCGTGGCGGCGCGCGAGGCCGAGCGGCTGGGCAAGGCGCAGACGGCGACGCTCTAGCGCGAGCGCCGGCGCCCTCTTGCATCGCTCCGCCCCCTGCGGTGAGAATGCGGCGAACGGTGGCTCGTGTGGGGGGGGCGGCATGCCGCTGCGCAGTTTGGAAGACATCGTCGCGGAGCCGGTTCGCGAGGGGCATCGCTACTGGCGGAGCCTGTGCGACGGGGAGCGCTTGCCCGCGCGCGCCAACATCGATCCGGCCGACATTCCGGCCTTGCTCCCCTATGTCGTGCTGAGCGAGGTGCGGCGGGACCCGCTCACCATCGCCTACCGGCTGGTGGGGACGGCGGTGGCGGAATTGAACGGCCTCGACTTCACGGGCTATGAACTTAACCAGGGGGTCGAGGATCCGCGGTGGCGCTCTTACTGGTGGCGGGCCTACGAACGGGCGATCGGTGAGGGCGTTCCGGTCTTCGGCGCGGACAGCTATGCGTACCGGGATCGCAGTTTCGTCGACTTCGAATGGTGCCTCCTGCCGCTGGCCTCCGACGGACGTCGCGTCGACCGGCTGTTCGAAATCGAAGCGGGGCTGAGCCGTCCCTTGGCCGGGGCCGGTGCGCCGCGCCTAGTGACCCAGGGCGCCAGCTGACGGACGGCGCGCGTCACAGATCGACGAAGCCGATCATCCGCCCACAGACCAGCGCCCCCACCCAGCAGGCGAGCGAGAGCAGGGCGCGGCGGCGCAGTTGCGCGCTCGCGACGCCGGATAGCGCCAGTCCCCACCGCCGATGCAGCGCCAGCGCCGAGCCGGCCCCGAACAGCACCAGCGCCAGCTTCGCCTGAACCAGAGGGTGGGAGAGATAGGCCCCCGCGCGCACCGACAACAACATCAGCCCCGTCGTCGCGGCCAGCGCCAGACCCGCGGCGGCGACCGGCGTCAGCACCCGGGCCAGCGTCTCGACCGGGACCGACCGCCAGACGCCGAGCAGCCGAAGGTCGAGCGGGACGATCGCGCCCACCAGAAGCGCCAGGCCCAAGATGTGCGCCGCATTGACGGCCGCATAGCTCCATCGCCCCCCGCGCAGGGTCTCCGCCAGCGGGCTCGCCTCCAAGGCGGCGGTCAGCGCCTCCATCCCCGCTCGGCCGCCTCCGCCTCAGTCGCGGCGCGGATAGAGGTCGTATTCGCGCTCCCCGAGATAGAGGCGCTCGACCTTCAGGCGCTTGTCGGCGATGTCGGCGGCCGGCTCCCCGACCGCGCGGATTTCGACGCCGGGGGCGAGATCGCCGTCGTTCAGTCCGGCGCGCTCGTTGCGCCAGGGCTGGCCGACCTCGACCGTCCAGCGCTCGCCGTCGACATCGACGATCAGGATCCCATGCGGGTTGCCGAGGCGCGCCTCGACGATCACGCCGGTCAGTTCGATGTTGCCGCCCGTGGTCCAGGCCCAGCCATGGTGGGCCCGCGCCGCGCCCGCCGCCGCGACCAGCGCCGCCGCGAGCGTCAACGCCGCCAGGACGCGCAGGCTCTCTCGTCGTCCAGGGAGGGTCATGTCAGCCGTCTCCTTCTCGCCGGTCAGTCGCGCCGCCCCACTCAGATAGGGTGTGCGGTCCCCACGGCCAAGCGGGGGATGCGCGACGCGGCCGGTCGGTCTAAGGTCGCCGCGGGGCCGGAAGCGCCGCCCCACCCCGCCGGACGTCGAAAGGACGCGAGGCCCCGATGGCGAGCGTGATCGCGAGTTTCCTGTTCTTTCTGGCGCTGTTCGCGGCGATCGGGGCGCTGTCGATCCGCCGCAAGCGCAGTCGGGTCGACGACTACCTGCTGGCCGGGCGCAGCGTCGGACCCTGGCTGACAGGCCTCTCGTCGGTCGTCACCAACAACAGCGGCTACATGTTCATCGGCCTGATCGGCTTCACCTATACCGAGGGCGTCTCGGCCGTGTGGCTGATGCTGGGCTGGCTCGTCGGGGACGCCATCGCCTGGTTCACGATCCACCCGCGCCTGCGCAAGGCCTCTGAGACCTCGCTCTCCCAGACCGTCGGCGCGCTGATCGTGGAGGCGGTCGACGGGCCGGCCCGCCCAGTGCTGATCGCGCTGGGTCTGGTCACCGTAGCCTTCCTCGCGACCTACGCCGCCGCCCAGTTCAACGCCGGCGGCAAGGCGTTGCACGTCATGTTCGATTGGCGGATCGAGACCGGGGCCTTCATCGGGGCCGGGTTGGTGCTGCTCTACAGCTATGCGGGCGGCATCCGCGCCTCGATCTGGACCGATGCGGCGCAATCGGTGGTGATGCTGTCCGCCATGCTGGCGCTTCTGGTCCTTTGCCTGGCGGAGATCGGCGGGGCCGGCGCCCTGATCGAGGGCTTGCGCGCCCAGGACCCCGGGCTCGTCGATCCGATTCCGCCGGACCTGCGCTTCGGGTTCGGCCTGTTCCTGCTCGGTTGGGTGCTTGCGGGCCTGGGCGTGGCCGGGCAGCCGCACATCCTGGTCCGGACCATGGCGCTCGAATCCGCCCGCGAGATCTGGGTCGCGCGCAGCGTCTATTTCGGCTGGTACGTCCCCTTCGCGACCGCCGCGGTGCTGGTCGCGCTCAGCGCGCGGGTGATCTCGCCGGACGTCGGCGCTTTCGACGCCGAGCTCGCCCTGCCGCTGCTGGCCGAAGCGCTGATGCCCGGCGTGCTGGTCGGTCTGGTGCTGGCCAGCATCTTCGCCGCCACCATCTCCACGGCGGATTCGCAACTGTTGAGCTGCTCGGCCGCCATCACCCAGGATCTTCTGCCCGGCGTGGGTCAATCCTATGCGATGGTGAAGCTCGGAACCGCGGCGGTCACGGTGGGCGCGCTGGGGGTCGTGATGCTGGCGCCCAGCAACGTCTTCGATCTGGTCATCATCGCCTGGTCGGGGCTGGCGGCGGCGATCGGGCCGCTGATGGCGGTGCGGCTGTTCGGCGGTCGGGTGCGCACCGGGACGGCGCTCGCCATGATCGCCGCGGGCGTCGGCGTCGTCGCGCTGTGGAGCCTCGTGCTCGGCTGGACCGACGATCTTTATGAGGTGGCGCCCGCTGCGGCCGCCGCCTTCCTGATCTACGGCGCGGGCCGGCTGCTGGCCCCGGCGCGCCGCCCGATGGAGGAGACGCCATGAGCTTCAAGCGCATTCTCTACGCCGCCAAGGCCCGCGAATGGGCGGAGACCGCGACCGCCTATGTCCGCGACCTGGCCTTGAGCGAGGGGGCCGAGGTGATCGTGCTGCGCGTCACCGAGACCCAGGCCGAGCAGGTCGCGCTGGCCAAGAAGTTGGACGCGGACGCCGCCGCCGGCATCGCCCAGCGCGAGAGCGCGAGCGATCTGAGCGACTATCGCACGGCGGAGATGATCGTCGAAGGATTGCTCGAAGACGGGATCGCCGCCCGGGTCGAGATCCGTCAGGGCCGCGTCGCGGACGAAATCCTGGCGGCCGCCGACGCGCTCGAGGTCGATCTGATCGCGATCGGCAGCGTGCGCCGCGGCGCGCTGACCGCGCTGGTCACCGCCAGCGTGCCGTCCGAGATCGTGCGCCGCGCCGTCCGGCCCGTCCTCGTGATCCCCGACCCGCCGCGCGGCTGACCGGCGCCGGCGCGCGCTGCTCTCTACGCCGCGTCGCGATGCCGTTGGGCGGCGCGCAGCCGGCGGTGCAAAAGGCTGGCCTCCTCCTCGCCGCACAGCGCTTCGACGACGATCTCGAAGGTGCGGACGGAGGCCTCGTCGACCGGCTGTTTCTCCGCATGCAGAACGAGCTTTTCGGACAGCCGCTCCAGATCCGTCGCCGCCTGCTGGGTGAAGGCGGCGAGCTTGCTCGCGAAACCGAGGCGCCGTGCGGCCGCCCCGCAGGCGGACAGGATGAAGGCGTAGGTCTCCGCCTCCAGGCGCTTGTCGGGGTGAACGGCGTGGCTCGGATTGCCGCGAAAAGCCGGCCCCGAGGGGGCGCCGGGCAGGCCGCCGAAGATCTTCTTCGGCGCCTTGCCGAGCACCCGGGTCTCGAAAACCTCGCCGATGTCGAGCTTCATCTGCTTCAGGCGCTGGCCCCAATCGCCGGCGCGGCGGATTCGGAAGTTCTGGACGATCATGTCGTAGTCCGCGACCAGGCGCTTGAGCCGTTTCAGGAAGCTCTCGCCGTCGTCGCCCAGCATCAGGTCGCGCGGCAACTGCTTGATGCTCTCCTCCAGGCCCTGCAGCACCTCTTCGCCGAGCGGCACCAGCGTCGTTCCCTGGACGATCTCGTCGTCGCCGCCCTTCGCGACGATGCGAAACAGCTTGAACAGCTCCGCCGGCCGCACCAGCCCGGAGGCGATCAGGAAGACGATCGCGTCCGCGCCCTCCGGGCACAGGGCGTTCGCGGATTCGTAGGCCTTGGCGATCTTGTTGAGGTCGGACTCCATGAGCTCCGGCAACGGCCACATGGAGCAGGTCGCGCGCAGCTCCATGACGACGGTGGCCACGCCGAGCGCCTTGCGCAGGCGCTGCAGGTCGGCCGGCGCGAGCGCGTTGGTCGCGACCATTCCCTCGGTGCTGGCGATCGCCCACATGCGCGCGAGGTCGGGGGCGACGTCGTCCCGCGGGCCGCGGCGCGCCGCCATGTCCAGGGCGGTCTGGAAGCCGTCGTTCTGGCGCGCGGCCCGCCAGAAGGGCTCAAGATGGCTGCGGGCGATCAGCCAGTCGTTGCGCGGCGGCGCGTTGGGGGCGGCGTCGTAGACCAGGCCTTCAAGCGGCTCGAAGAAGGCGCGGCGCACGGTGCGCCGCCGCGGCACGGCGCCGGCCGACAGCGTCGGCCGCAGCGTGTCGTGCAGCATGTCGGCGATCGGATCGCCAGTGGCGCCCTCCGCCGAGTCGCCCGCCGTCTCCAGCTTGCGGGCGAGGCGCAGCCGCTCGGCCTCGTCGAGCCGCTCGACCGCCTGCTCGAAGGTCGCGCGCTTCATGCCGTCCCCATCTCCACCTTCTCGCCGGTCGACCAATCGACCTGCGCGGCGACGCGCCGGTCCAGCGCGCGCCGGTGCAGCCGATCGAAGCAGCCGTCGTCGGCGGCCATCTGCGGCATGGCGGGGGCCAGGACCAGCATCTCTTCGAGCGCGACCCGCTGCTCGGCGAAGCCCTCGAGGCGCGCTTCCGCCCAGCGTTTCTCGACCACGTCCCAGCCGTCGACGTACCAGGCGGCGAGGGCGGCCGCGGCCCGGATCGCCCGCCCGGAGGCGGGCCAGTCCTTCAGCGTCTCGCCGACGCGCGCGGCGAAGGCGTCGGCCTCGGCGATCTGGTCCCCGGCGCGCCCGCCGGACGCGGCCATGACCTCGCCGAGCGCGGTCGCGTTGAACGCCGCTTCCGGGGCCTTGCCCTTGGCCCAGCCCTGTAACTCGTCGCCGACGGCGGTCAGGCGCGCCGCGCTGGCCCGGCAGCGGAAGGGGTCGAGAAGCTCGTCCTCTTCGAGCGGCGCGTTGAGCTGCGGCAGCCCGATCGGCGCGATCCAGCCGGCCCAGTCCTCGACCGAACTGACCAGGTCGTCGACATTCAGTTTGTTTTTGGTCGCCCAGGCGCGCAGATGGCGCTTAACGTCGCGCGAGGCGTCGTCGGACGCGATGATCTCGCGAATCGCGTTGGCGGCGCCGGCCTCGCGCAACAGCGTGGTCACCAGCACGACCAGCGCCTCTTCGCGCCGCTGGTGCTGGGCGGCCAAGGCGCGGTCCGCAGCGCGTTTCTTGCGTTCGCCCAGGAAGGAGCTTGCGGCGATCTCCAGCGAAAGTCGCTTGATGGCGCAGGGATCGACCCCGTCGAGCTCGAGCACCCGCTCCAGCAGTTCGCCGTCATAGACGCCGAGCGTGACCAGGTCGGCGACGGATTTGGTCGGCATAACGTAGACGTCGCCGGAGCCGGAAAAGCTCGGCACCACCAACTCGGTCGCCGCGCGATCCGGGTCGGGCTGGCGGATTCGCACGCCTTGGAGGCGCTCGTTCTTGAAGGGCAGCAAGGCCCCGCGCTGCAGGAAATGCGCCGGGCGCAGCGCCGCATCCTCGGCCTGACCGTGCGTCATGGTCCCCTTCCCAATGGTGTCCGCGTGAGGATAGCGACGTTTCCTTTACGAAAGCTGAACGCGGGCTGCGCTTGACCCGCCGACGGGGTCGTCTTACGGCTTACCGCCAAGGCTGTGGCCAGGAAAGGCGGCGAGGCGTGACCTACAAGGCGACCAAGATCGTGATCATCACGGAAAAGGTGATCTTCGACGGCGTCGTGAAGATCATCGAAGAGCTGGGCGCGAGCGGCTACACCGCCGTCTCCGCCGGCGGCAAGGGCAGCCGGGGGGTCCGTTCCTCGGACCGGCCCGGCATGATGGACGTCTTCGGCAATGTGAAGATCGAGGTGATCACCGCCACCCGCGAGATGGCGGAGGCGATCGCCGACGCCGTCGCCGCGCGCTATTTCGAGGACTACTCCGGCATCACCTATCTCGAAGAGGTGCAGATCCTGCGCCCGCACAAGTTCTGAGCGGCGCCGGGCCCCGACGCCCGGCCGGTCAGACATCGAACACCGCCTGCGCCAGCGCGATGTAAAGCGGGATGCCGATCGCGATCGCGACCGGCGTGCCCACGCTGGTCGACGATCCGATATAGGCCGAGGGATTGGCGGACGGAATGCCGGCGCGCAGCGTCGGCGGCCCGGAAATGTCGGAGCTCGACCCCGCCAGCACCGCCAGCAGCACCACGCCCCCCGGGCTGAAGCCCGTCGCGACATGCGCGATATAGCCGAGGCCGAAGGCGATCAGCCCGTGCAGCAGCGGGGCCGCCGCCCCATAGACCACGTACCAGTGCGCGACCCGGCGCAACTCGTTCAGGCGCTGATAGGCCTCCATCCCCATGATCAGCATCAGCACCGACAGCAGCCCGCGGAACAGCGGGTCGTAAAAGCCTTCGAACACGGTGTCCGGCCGCGTGAAAAGGCCGAGCGCCAGGCCCAGCAACAGGGCCGAAAGCGCGGAGCCCCGCAGGCTGTCGACGATGATCGGCCAGACGCGCACGGCGGCGGGCTCCTGGCCCGCCTTGCGGCTGTGATGCAGGTTCGCCAACACGATGGCGAGCACGAGCGCCGGGATGTCCATGAAGGGATAGAGAGCCGGGGTCCAGGCCTCGTAGAAGATCGCCTGCTCCTCCAGCATCACCATCGCGGCGGCGAGCGTGGAGGCGCTGACCGCGCCGAACAGGCCGGCGGTGGCGATCGCGTCCTCGGTCTTGACCCCGGGCAGGAGCGCGAGCGTCGCGCGCCCCAGCACCACGACGCCGCATCCCAGCAGCACCGAGAACAGCGCCGGCAGCAACATCGCGCTGAGATCGGCCTCCCGGATCTCCATGCCGCCGTTAATGCCGATCCGCATCAGCAGCATGAAGACGGCGAACTTGTAGATGGCGTCCGGGATCTGCAGCTTGCTGCCGAGCGCGGCGACCACCATCCCGCCGATCAGGAAGGCCAAGGCGGGCGACTGGAACTGCCCGACGAACCGCTGTGCGAACTCAAGCAGAAGATCCATTGCGACGCTCTTTCCCGATCGCGCCGGGCCCCCCAACCCCGCACCGTCCAGCACCCCTCGCTCGGGCGCACAGCCGCGCGGGGAAGTCCGGCCGCATGGAAAGCCAAGTTCCGCGGAAAAGTCCAGCCAATCCGCAGTCGCCCGCGTTGTCATCCGGCGCTCGGCGCCCGGCGCTTGATAAGGTCGAGGCGGCCGACGGCTATCTTGGCCCTATCTAAGAAAAAGATATGGGGCTTTGAGCCAAACCAATTGCGTGGCCTTCTCCCGTCCGAAGGCTGCGCCCTGCGGCCGAAGAACAGGAGACCGCATGGTGGGGACGACGACCAAGCGTCAGGCTTTGGTGCATCAACTGGCGAATCTGTCTGCGTTGGAGGAATCGGGGGCCACGACCATCGTCCGCGGGTGCGGCGTGCGGGTCTTCGACGCGGCCGGGACGTCCTACATCGATGCGATGGGAGGATCGTCCTGCGCGGCGCTCGGCTTCAGCGACGCGCGTCTGATTGCGGCGATCACCGAGCAGCTTCATCGTCTGCCCTTTTACCACCTCTTCGCCCAGAAATCGCATGCGCCCGCCCAGGCCCTGGCCGAACGGTTGGCGGCGATGGCCCCGGGTCGGCTCAGGCGCGTGCTGTTCGCCGGGTCGGGCTCGGAGGCGAACGACACCGCGGTCAAGCTCGTCTGGGCCCACAACATCGCCCGCGGCAAGCCGGGCAAGCGGAAGATCGTCACCCGGCAATCCTCCTACCACGGCTCGACGATCCTCTCCGCCGCGGTCACCGGCCAGCCGCATATGCAGACGGGATTCGGGCTGCCGACGGCGGACGTGATCCAGATTCCGGAGGTGAGCTTCTATCGCAACGGACGCCCGGGCGAGAGCGAACGCGCCTATGGAGAGCGCTGCGCGGCGGCGCTGGATGCGGCGATCTCCGAAGCCGGGGCGGAGAGCGTCGCGGCCTTCATCGTCGAGCCGGTGATGGCGTCAGCCGGCTGTCTGACGCCGCCGGCGGGATATTTCGATGCGGTCGCGGAGGTGCTTGCGGCGCACGACGTCGCCCTGATCGCGGACGAGGTTGTCTGCGGGCTCGGCCGGTTGGGGGCGCCCTTCGGGTCGGTGCGCTACGGGCTCGATCCCGACCTCATGACCTTGGCCAAGCCGCTGACCGCCGGCTATTTCCCGCTGTCCGCCGTGTTGATGACCGAGGCTCTCTACGAATCCCTGCGCTCCCAAGGCGACGGCGCAGGTCTGTTCGGGCACGGCCTCACCTATGGCGGCCATCCGGTCGGCTGCGCGGCCGCCTTGGCGGCGCTCGACATCTATGAGGAGCCTGGGTTCAAGCAGGGGCTTGCGGATCGGATCGTCTCCTTCGAGCGGCGCCTCGCGCGCCTCACGGCCCATCCACTCGTCGGCGCGGTGCGCAATGCAGGGCTCCTGGGCGCTCTCGAAATCGTCTGCGACAAGTCGGCGCGGCGGCCGTTCGACCCGGCGCTCGGCGTGACCGCGCGGATCGGCGCGGCCCTGCAGGCGCGCGGCGTGATCACCCGCTGGACGGCGCGCACCATCAACTTGTGCCCGCCGCTGATCATCTCGGAGGCGGAGTTGGACGCGCTGTTCGCGGCGCTTGCCGGCGCGCTCGACGCGGTGGCGAACGAGGCGGCGACGCTGCGGGCGACGCCCTGACGCGCCGCGCGGATCATGGGCTGCGGCGCGCGGCGTCGAGGGCGGCGGCGAGGCGGGCCAGCCCGCGCGCGGCGTCCTTCGGCTCGACCGCCGCGAAGCCCAGGAACAGGCCCTGACGCGGGGCCGCGCCCAGATAGAAGCGGGACAGCGTCGGCGCGGTAATCCCGCGCGCCTCAGCCTCGCGCGCGACAAGGGCGTCCTCGATCGGATCCGTGAAGAAAAGCGCCTGCTGCATGCCCGTATCGGCCGGCGCCCAGTCGACGGCGCCGCCCAATTCCGCCTCCAGCGCGTCCAGGAAGGCGGCGCGGCGCATCTCGTAAAGCGCTTTCATGCTGCGCACGTGCTCGGCGAAGCGTCCCTCTTCGATGAAGTCGGCGAGCGCCAGTTGCACGGTCTTGTTCGCCGCCTGCCCGGTGTGAAACAGCGCGCGCCGCAACGCGTCGGCGAGCGCCGGCGGCGCGACGAGATAGCCGATCTTGATCCCCGGAAACAGGGTCTTGGAGAAGGTGCCCATATAGACGACGGACCGGCCGCGATCGAGGCTCCACAAGGGCGAGATCGGCGGGCCGGCGTAGCGGAACTCGCTGTCGTAGTCGTCCTCGACGATCAGCGCGCCGGCGGCGCGGGCGGCCTGGAGCAAGGCCAGCCGCCGTTCGAGCGAGAGCGTGGCGCCGGTCGGACACTGATGCGACGGCGTCGTGTAGATCAGCTTCGGCGCCGCGCCGCCGGGCGGCGCGCTCGGGACCGCCAGGCCCGCCTCGTCGACCGGGATCGGCGCGATGCGCGCGCCCGCGGCCCGGAAGGCGCCGCGGGCGCCGAGATAGCCGGGCTCCTCGATCCAGACCGCATCGCCGGGGTCGGTGACGATCCGCGCCAGCAGGTCCAGCGCCGCCTGCGCGCTGTTCACGACAACGATCCGATCCGGGTCCGGCCGGAAGCCGCGGGCCGTCGCCAGATGCGCTGCGATCGCGCGCCTCAGCTCCGGCGCGCCGGCGATCTCGCCGTAATCGAGGGTCCGCGCCAGCGATTGCCGCGCCCGCCGGCTCATCCCGCGCGCCCAGAGCGTGTGGGGGAAATGCTCCAACGCCGGCAGACCGGCCGCGAAGGCGCGGTCGCGATACTCTGGGAGGTAGCGCGCGGCGCCGCAGATCGCCGCGCCGCGCCGGGAAAGCGGCGCCGACGCGCCCTTGTCGCCCTCTGCTCCCGAAACGCCCGCCACGGTGCGAAGCGCGGGCAGGTCCGCGACACGCGTGCCGGCCGCTCCGTACGGGACCAGATACTCCTCCGCGGCCAGCATCTCGTAGGCGGTGGTCACCGTGTTGCGCCCGACGGTCAGATGCTTCGCCAGCGCGCGCGTCGAGGGCATGCGCGCCCCGGGAGCCAGCGCGCCGTCCAGAATGGCGTCGCGGATCTGCGCGAAGAGTTGGCTGTAGAGCGGCGTCGAGCTTGTGCGGTCCATGCACAGGAAATCGAAGAGGCCGGCTCCGGCTCCAGTCATCATGGTCCCTTTCTGAGAAGAAAAATGGATCTTGAGATAGAACCAAATAGCATGAATTCTCACTGTGGGTAAAGGGCGCGCAACAATCCTGCGCGCGCCCCGTGCGGCATCAAGAGTCTGGGGTTCCAAGGCATGGCGACTGGCGATTCGGCCGCGCAAGACGCGAACCGGTTCATCGTTCTGGAGGGAGTGCGCAAGTCCTACCCGGGCGCCGGCGCGGTGATCAGCGATTTCAACCTGTCGATTAGTCGCGGGGAGTTCGTGACGTTGCTCGGCCCGTCGGGCTCCGGCAAGTCGACGCTTCTCATGCTGCTTGCCGGGTTCGAAAAGCCGGACGCCGGAGCCATCGTCGCGCGCGGCCGCAACTATGTCGAGATGGCGCCGAAGGATCGGAACATCGGCGTCGTCTTCCAGGACTATGCGCTCTTCCCGCATATGACCGTGGCCCAGAACGTGGCCTATCCATTGCGCGTCCGGCGCATGGCTTCCGCCGAGCGCCGCGCCGCCGTGGAGCGCGTTCTGCGTCTGGTTCAGTTGGAGGACTTGGCCCATCGGAGGCCCGCGGCCTTGTCCGGCGGACAACGGCAGCGCGTGGCTCTGGCGCGCGCCCTCGTTTTCCAGCCGGACTTCGTGCTGATGGACGAGCCGCTGAGCGCACTTGACCGCAGGCTCCGCGATCATCTGCAGGTGGAGTTGAAGCATCTGCACGCGAAGCTCGGCGTGACCGTGGTCTACGTCACGCACGATCAGGACGAGGCGCTTACGATGTCGGACCGGATCGTGGTGCTCGACCGCGGCCGGGTGCAGCAGGTCGGAACGCCGGAGGACGTCTATGCGCGCTCCGCGAACCTCTTCGTCGCCGACTTCATCGGCGAAAGCAATCGGCTCGACGGATGCATCGTGGCGCGCCGCGGCGAGGAGGCGACCATCCGGCTGGCGGGAGGCCGTGAAATGCCCTGCCGCCCGGTCGGATCGCTGAACGTCGGCGACCGCGCGACGATTTCCGTCCGGCCCGAGAACGTCCGTCTGGAGCTGGAGCCGGCACCGGAGCCGGAGCCGGATCACGGCCTGCCCGCCACGCTCGTAGAGGCGATCTATTACGGCGACCACGCCCGGGTGGTCGTGTCCCTGCCGGAAGGCGGCCCCTTGACCGTTCGGGTTCCCGCGAACGGCGCGGCGCCGGCCGTGGAGGCGGGCCGACCGGTGCGCATTTCGTGGGATGCGTCTCTCGCGCGCGCCTTCGTTTGCTGACCGACGCGGGTCGGTCGGTCCCTATGCGAGATCACAAGACAGGAGGGAAGCATGTTCTGGAAGATCAATAACCCGGCGCCGCGCAAGGCGGCGCTGTTTGCGGCGGCCGCCGCCTTTTCCGCCTTTGGCGCCGCGGCGCCGGCTGCGGCGGAGAGCCTGACGATCGTCTCTTGGGGCGGCGTCGTGAGCGATGCGAATCGCTCGGCCTACTGGGCCCCCTACGCGGAGGCGACGGGCGTCGAAATCATCGACGACACCTTCAACGGCGAGCTGAGCCGAATCCGCGCCCAGATCGAGAGCGGCGTCATTACCTGGGACATCGCCGAGCCGGAGTTCGCGGAAGCGGCGCTCGGCTGCGAGGAGGGGTTGTTCGAGCCTCTCGACCCGGCGGTCCTGCCGACGGACGATTTCGCGACCTACCACCTCGGGGAATGCTCGGTGACCTCGCTCCTGGCGTCGACGGTTCTTACCTACGACGCCTCCGTCTATGACGGCCCCGCGCCGGCGAGCTGGGCCGATTTCTGGGACGTCGACGGATTTCCGGGCAAGCGTGGGCTGAACTTCTCGGTCATCGACTCGCTGCTCATCGCGCTGCTGGCGGACGGGGTTCCGGCGGATGCGGTCTATGACGTCCTCGCCGACAAGGCGGGTCAGGACCGGGCGTTCGCGAAGCTCGACGCGCTGAAGGACCACATCATCTGGTGGCGCTCCGGAACGGAGCAGATTCAGGGGTTGCTCTCCGGCGAGTACAGCATGGCCTCCGCGTGGAATGGACGCGTCGCAAGCGCGATCGCCAGCGAATCCGCGCCGTTGGCCATGGCCTGGGAGGCTGGGCACCTGGCGACCGGGAACCAATGGGTCATCCTGAAGGGCAGCGAGAACAAGGAGCGCGCCCTGGATTTCATCAAGTTCGCGCTGCAGCCGGAGAACCAGGCGCGCTTCATGCAGGAAATCGACTACAGCGCCATCAGCCGAAAGGGCCATGAAGCGCTCAGCCCAGAGCGTCTGGCCATCATGCCCGGAAATCCCAAGTTCGAGGAAAATGGCGTTCCCCCGAACCCCGACTTCTGGCTGGACAACCTCACAGCGTTGAACGAGCGGTTCCAGTCCTGGGCCGGTCAGTAAGGAGGGCGGCCCCCGGATGGTTGCGACCATCCGGGGGCCGCTGCAGGGTGTCGAGGGTCTTGGAATGGCGAGTTCGGCAAGTGCGGCGCCTCCGGTCAAGGACCGGATGATCTGGTTGGCGGCGCCGGCGTTTCTTTTCGTCCTGATCGGCTTCGCGGCGCCGATCCTTTGGTTCCTCTCGCAGTCGGTGGACGGCGAAGCGATCGGGCGGGCGCTGCCGCAAACAGCGGCGGCTCTGGCTCGTTGGGACGGCGAGACCGCGCCGCCCGCGGCGGCGTACGACGCGATGGTCCAGGATCTCTCGGCGCTCGAGGACCGGCCCGCCGTCGGCGCGCTCGCCCGCGAGCTGAACTTCCGCGAGCCGGGCTATCGCACCGTGATCTGGCGAACCCATCGGGCGTTGCGCAAGGCCGGTTCGGCGGACCCGGGTCAATCCGGCCTTGACCGCCTGTTGGCCGCGGACCCGGCCTGGGGAGGGGTGGAGATCTGGCGCGTCATTCAGCGGGAGGCGCGGCGGTTCACCCCGTTCTTCCTGCTCAATTCCCTCGATCTGGAGCAGGCGCCGCAGGGCGGCGTCGAGCGAAAGCCGGAGGTGGAACGCGTCTTTCTCTCCATCTATGGCCGAACCATCGTCATCGCGCTGACGGTGACCGGCCTGTGCGCCCTTCTCGGCTATCCGGTGGCGTATCTGATCGCGAACGCGGCGCCGCGCTGGGGGCTCTTGCTGTTGCTGATCGTGCTGCTCCCCTTCTGGACCTCGCTGCTCGTGCGGACGCTCTCCTGGATGGTGATTTTCCAGCGGCAGGGCGTGCTGAACGGGGTGCTGCTCGATCTCGGCCTCCTCACCGACAACCTGCAGCTTCTACGGACGCGGACGGCGGTCTACGTCTCCATGGTGCACATCTTGCTGCCCTTCATGGTCCTGCCCCTTTACAGCGTCATGAAGAAGATCCCGCGCACCTACGTCATGGCGGCGGAGTCGCTCGGCGCCGGGCGCTTGCGGGCGCTGGCGACCGTCTATTTTCCCCAAACGGCGCCGGGGCTCGCCGCCGGCGCGGTTCTCGTCCTCACGCTGGCGCTGGGATTCTACATCACGCCGATGCTGCTGGGCGGCGGCGGCGACCAGATGGTGAGCTACTTCGTCGCGACCTACGTCAACGAAAGCCTCAACTGGGGAACGGCGGCGGCGTTGGCCGGATGGCTCATGCTCTTCGCGTTCCTGTGCTTCTTCCTGATCAACCTCACGTCCCGGCGCATGGGAGGCCAGTGAGATGACGGCGATGCTGCGGGTCGGCGCCTTCCGGCTGTTGTGCGCCCTGATCCTGATCTTCCTTGCGGCCCCGATCTTCGCGATCATCCCGACCTCCTTCTCGTCGGGCGAGTACTTCGTCTATCCGCTGCCGGGCTATTCCGGCCGGTGGTACGCGGAGGTGGTTCGCGACCCGACCTGGCTGCGCGCGCTCGAGACCTCGCTCATCGTCGGCTCCGCCAGCGCCGCGCTCGCGACGCTCCTCGGGACGACGGCGGCGCTCGGGCTCTCGCGCACCCGCTCGCGCTGGGCGCCGGTCATCGTCGCGGCGCTGATCTCGCCGATGATCACGCCGATCGTGATCGTCGCGGTGTCGCTGTTCTACGCCTACGCGGCGGTCGGCCTGGTGGGCGGGCTCGCCGGGCTGATCCTAAGCCACGCAACGCTCGGCCTTCCGTTCGTTACGATCACGGTGCTGGCGACGCTCAAGACCTACAACACGACGCTCGACCGCGCGGCGGAAAGCCTCGGCGCCGGCGCGGTGCGCATCTTCTTCACGGTGACCCTGCCGCTGATCGCGCCCGGCGTGATTTCCGGCGCCCTCTTCGCCTTTGCGGTTTCGCTCGACGAGGTCGTGGTCACGCTCTTCCTGGCCTCGCCCGAATACACCACCCTGCCGCGCGAGATCTTCAGCGGATTGCGGCAGTCCATCAGCCCTGCGGTCGTGGCGGTCTCCACGATCACGATCGGGATGTCGTGCCTGTTGATGGCGGTGGTGGCGCTGACGGCGCGCGCCGCCAAACGCCTGCGCTAGCGCGCGTCGACGCCCGCAATTTCGGAGAGACGTCATGTCGGAAGCCTGCATCCTGACCGTTGCGATCACGGGGTCGCTGCCGCGCAAGCGCGACAATCCCGCCGTCCCGATCACTGTTGCCGAGCAGATCGAATCGACCCAGGCGGCCGTCGAGGCGGGCGCTTCGCTCGTCCACGTGCATGTCCGCAATCCGCAGGACGAGAGCCCGTCGTCCGACCCCGAGATCTTCGCTCGGGTCCTGGAGGGGCTGCGCGCGCACTGTCCGGGCGTCATCGTCCAGTTCTCGACCGGCGGGCGCGGCCGCGACCCGGCCGAGCGCGGGGCGATGCTCTCGCTGCGCCCGGACATGGCCTCGCTCGCCACGGGGTCCGTCAACTTCCCGACATCGGTCTATGCGAACCCGCCCGACTTCATCGAACAGCTCGCCGCGACGATGCGCGCCGAGGGGATCAAGCCGGAGATCGAAGTGTTCGATCTCGCCATGCTCTATACGGCGGTCACGTTGGCGGAGCGGGGCTTGATCGCGGCGCCGTTGCACGTCCAATTCGTGCTGGGCCTGAAGAACGCCTTGCCGGCGCGGCGCGAGACGCTGCTGTTCCTGATCGAAGAGTTGCGCATGCTCGCCCCGGACGCGACCTGGACGGCGGCCGGCGTCGGGCGTCATCAACTCGCCGTCAACCATCTGGCGCTCGAGCTGGGCGGGCACTGCCGAACCGGGCTTGAGGACAACATTCGCTTCGACGCCTCGCGCCTGGCGCGCAGCAATGCGGAGCTGACGGCGCGCGTGGCCGACCTGTGCGGCCGGTACGGCCGGCGTCCCGCGACGCCGGCGGAGGCGCGCGACCTGCTGGGGCTTGCGCCGTGCGGATAAGAGCGAACCGACCGCGCGACGCGGCCGTTGCGACAAGGAGACAGGATGTGAACTGCACGATCAGACTGGCCGAGCCCCGGGACGCCGCCGCGGTCGGCGGCTTGGTGGACGACCTTCTGCAGGAGCTCGCCGGCTTGGCGGCGGACATGGAGCGGCGCGCCCGGTTCGTCTCCCTGGCGGAGGACCTGCTGCAGAGCGGCGCCTATTGGGCCTTCCTCGCCGAGGCGCCCGAGGGCGAGGCGCCGATCGGCGTGCTGACGCTGAACCGCTGCCTTGCGATCTACGCCGGCGGCGCCTTCGGGGAGATCTGCGAGCTCTATGTCGCGCCCGAGCGGCGGTCGCGCACCGTCGCCGCGCAGCTCGTCGACGCCGCCTTCGAGTTCGCGCGCGCCCAGGGCTGGTCGCGCCTGGAGGTCGGCGCCCCGGACCAGCCGGCCTGGTCGGCGACCCTGCGCTTCTACCAGCGCATCGGCTTCCAGGAGGTGGGTCCGCGTCTAAAGCGGCTCGCTTGAGCCGCGCGCCTTTTCATCGCCGCCTTGCGCCAGATCAAGGCGCCGGCCCACCCTCGGTTTACGCTTGCCTGCAAGAACGCCCATGAAGGGCGTCGAGCGGAGGGAGCGGCCGAATGGCCTGGAGCTACGTGCACGGCGCGAGCGACGTCCCGCTCCTGGGCGAGACGGTGGGCGCGGCCTTCGAGCGCGTCGCCGCGCAGTTCCCCGACAACGAGGCCCTGATCGTCCGCCATCGGGGCGTGCGCTGGAGCTATCGCGATCTCAAGCAGCGGGTCGACGCTTATGCGGCGGCCTTCCTGGCGCTTGGGTTGGAGCCGGGGGACCGGCTGGGAATCTGGGCGCCGAACGACGCCGAATGGGTGGTGACGCAGTTCGCGACCGCCAAGGCGGGGCTGATCCTGGTCAACATCAACCCGGCCTATCGCCTGCCCGAACTGAAATACGCGCTGGAGACCGTCGGCTGCAAGGCGCTCATCGCTGCGCCGTCGCTGAAGAGCAGCGACTACATCGCCATGCTGGGCGAGCTGCTGCCGGCGCTGAAGACCGCGGAGCCCGGCGCGCCGCTCTCCGACGATCTGCCCGAGCTGCGCTGGGTCGTCCGGTTGGGCGGCGAGCGCTCCCCCGGCATGGTGAATTTCGACGATCTGCCCGCGCGCGCCGGCGAGGCGGAGCGGGCCCGGCTCGACGCCCTGGCGGATGACCTGCAGTTCGACGACCCGATCAACATCCAGTTCACCAGCGGCACCACCGGCGCGCCCAAGGCCGCGACGCTGACCCACCACAATATCGTCAACAACGCCTATTTCGTCGGCCGCCAGATGGCCTTCGGGCCGGAGGACCGGCTGTGCATTCCCGTGCCGATGTATCACTGTTTCGGCATGGTGCTGGGCACGCTGTGCTGCGTGCTGCACGGCGCGGCGATGGTCTTCCCCTCGCGCAGCTTCGACGCGCATGCGGTGCTGGAGGCGGTGGAGGCGGAGCGCTGCACCGCCCTGCACGGCGTGCCGACGATGTTCATCGCCGCGCTCGACGAGCCGGATTTCGATCGCTTCGACCTGACGTCCTTACGCACCGGGATCATGGCCGGCGCGCCCTGTCCGGTCGAACTGATGAAGCGGGTCGGAGCCGAGATGCATCTCGACCAGATCACCATCGCCTACGGCATGACGGAGACCGGCCCGGTCAGCTTCCAGACCTCGGTCGACGATCCGATCGACCGGCGGGTGGAGACGGTGGGCCGCGTGCTGCCGCATATCGAGATCAAGATCGTCGACGCCGAGGGGCGCATCGTCCCGCGCGGCCAGGCGGGCGAATTGAAGACGCGCGGCTATTGCGTCATGCCCGCCTATTGGGGCGATCCGGAGCGCACGGCGAAGGCGATCGACGCCGCCCATTGGATCGCCAGCGGCGACATCGCGTCGATCGACGACGAGGGCTATTGCCGGATTGTCGGGCGCCTGAAGGACATGCTGATCCGCGGCGGCGAGAACATCTATCCCCGCGAGATCGAGGAGTTCCTCTACCGACACCCCAAGATCGACGAGGTCGAGGTGATCGGCGTGCCCGACGAGAAGTACGGCGAGGAGGTCTGCGCCTGGATCAAGCTGCGCGAGGGGGAGACGGCGGACGAAGAGGAGATCCGGGCCTTCTGCAAAGGTCGGATCGCGCACTTCAAGATCCCGCGCTACATCCGTTTCGTGGGCGACTTCCCGATGACCGTCACCGGCAAGGTTCAGAAATACAAGATGCGGGAAATGATGGCGGAGGAGCTGGCGGATGGCTGATGCGGCGCCCGACGTCGACTTCACGCTGCGCCGCGCGATCGGTCCGGACGGGGAGGTCGTGGGGCCGCTCCCCGATGTCGCCTCCGACCGCGAGGCGGTCACCGCCCTCTATCGCGCCATGGTCCTGACCCGCAGCTTCGACGAGAAGGCGATCGCGCTGCAGCGCACCGGGCGGCTCGGCACCTACGCCTCATCGCTGGGGCAGGAGGCGGTGTCGGTCGGCGTCGCCGCGGCGATGGCGGCGGAGGATGTGCTGCTGCCCTCCTTTCGGGAGCATGGCGCGCAGCTCCAGCGCGGCGCGACCCCGGTCGAGCTGTTCCAGTTCTGGGGCGGGGACGAGCGCGGCAACGACTTCAAGGGGCCGCGCGGCGACTTCCCGGTCTGCATCCCGGTCTCCAGCCAATTGCCGCATGCGGCGGGCGTCGCGCTCGCCATGCGGCTCGACGGCGGCGGGCGCGCGGCGGTCGCGGTCTGCGGCGACGGCGGCGCCTCGAAGGGCGACTTCTACGAGGCGATCAATCTCGCCGGCGTCTGGGAGTTGCCGCTCGTCACGGTGATCTGCAACAACCGCTGGGCCATCTCCACCCCGCTCGCCCGACAGACGGCCGCCGGCACGCTGGCGCACAAGGCCTTGGCCGCCGGGATCGACGCGCGCCGGGTCGACGGCAACGACGTCCTCGCCGTGCGCGCCGTCGCGGCGGAATGCCTGGAGCGCGCGCGCGCCGACAGCCGGCCGGCCTTGATCGAGGCGGTCACCTATCGCCTCGGCGATCACACCACGGTCGACGACGCGACCCGCTATCGCGACGAGGCGGAGGTCAAGGAACACTGGCCGCAGGAGCCGATCGCGCGCCTGCGCGCCTATCTCGTCGCGCAAGACTGGTGGGCGAAAGAGGACGAGACGCGCCTCTTGAAGGAGAGCGCGGAGGAGATCGCGGCGGCGTCCGAGACCTATCTCGCCCTCGACCCCGAGCCGCCGACGGCCATGTTCGACCATCTTTACGAGACGCTGCCGCCGGCGCTGGCCGCACAGCGCGCCGCGCTCGCGGGCGGGACGGGCGGCGATGGCTGAGCTGACGCTGGTCGAGGCGGTCCAGTGCGCGCTCGCCCGCGCCATGGCGGAGGACGAACGCGTCGTCCTCCTCGGCGAGGACGTGGCCGACGACGGCGGCGTGTTCCGCGCGACCGACGGGCTGCTCGCCCGCTTTGGCCGGGAGCGGGTGCGCGATGCGCCGCTGAGCGAGGTCGTGATCGCCGGCGCGTCGGTCGGGCTCGCCGCCGCGGGCTTCCGGCCCGTCGCCGAGATCCAGTTCATGGGCTTCATGCTCTCGACCCTCGATCAGATGGTCAATCACGCCAGCCGCCTGCGCAACCGGACCCGCGGGCGGCTGACCTGCCCGATGGTGCTGCGCGCGCCCTATGGCGGCGGCGTGCACGCTCCGGAGCATCATTCGGAGAGCATGGAGGCGCTGTTCGCCCATACGCCAGGGCTTCGCGTGGCGATCCCGTCCTCGCCGTCGAAGGCCTATGGATTGCTGCTGGCGGCGATCCGCGATCCGGACCCGGTCGTCTTCCTGGAGCCGAAGCGGCTCTACCGCGCCTATCGCGAGCCGGTCGAGGATGACGGCGCGGCCCTGCCTCTCGACCGTTGTTTCGTCCTTCGCGAGGGGGGCGACGTCACCCTGGTCTCCTGGGGCGCGATGCTGAAGGAGACGCTGGCTGCGGCCGAGGCGCTGGCCGCCGATGGGATCGAGGCGGCGGTGATCGACGTCGCGACCCTGAAGCCGCTCGACATGACGGAGATCGCGCGCTCCGTCGCCCAAACGGGGCGCTGCGTCATCGTGCAGGAAGCGCCGCTGACCGCCGGCTTCGGGGCGGAGATCGCGGCCCGCCTTGCGGACGAGAATCTGTTCGACCTGCTGGCCCCGATCAAGCGGGTGGCGGGGTGGGATACGGTCATGCCGCTGCCCCGGCTGGAGGCGCATTACATGCCTGACCCGGCGCGGATCGTGGCGGCGGCGCGGGAGGCGATGCGGCACCGATGAGCGTCTTCACCCTGCCCGATCTCGGCGAAGGCCTGCAGGAGGCGGAAGTCGTCGCCTGGCACGTCGCGCCCGGCGAACACATCGCCGCCGACCAGCCGCTGGTCTCCGTCGAGACGGAGAAGGCCGTCGTGGAAATCCCCGCGCCCCGCGCGGGCCGCGTGAAGGCGCTCCTGGCGGAGGTCGGCGAGCGCCTCGCCGTCGGCGCCCCGCTGATGCAGTACGAGGAGGGCGCGGACGAGGACGCCGGCGCCGTGGTGGGCGAGCTGGAGCGCGCGGCGCCGTCCGCGCCCGCGGCGCAGGCGCCCGCCGGCCCGAAATCCCGCGCCGCGCCGGCGGTCCGCCGCCTCGCCACAGAGCTCGGCGTCGATCTGGCCGCCGTCGAGGGAACCGGCGAGGGCGGCGCGCTCACCCGCGCCGACGTGGAGCGCGCCGCGGAAAAGGGCGCGCCCGCGGCGGCCGGCGAGCCCTTGCGCGGGACGCGCCGGGTGATGGCGCGCAACATGGCCGCCTCGAACGCCGAAGTCGCCGCCGCCACGATCATGGACGACGCCGACATCGAGGATTGGATCGACCCCGAGGCGGTGCTGCCGCGCCTCGTCCGCGCCGTCGCGTCCGCGGCCGCCGCGGAGCCTGCGCTCAACGCCTGGTTCGACGCGGCGGGGGAGCGGGTGCTCCGTCATGCGACGGTCGATCTCGCGATCGCGGTGGACAGCCCCGAGGGGCTGTTCGCGCCGGTGCTGCGCGGGGCCGAAGGCCTCGACGCGGCGGAGGTCGTGGAGCGATTGGGTGGCTTGATCGCCGGCGTGCGCGCGCGCTCGCTGCCGCCGACGGCGTTTCAGGGGGCGACGATCACCCTGTCCAATTTCGGGGCGCTCGGCGGGCGCTATGCGGCGCTGGCCGTCACGCCGCCGCAGGTCGCGATCCTGGGGGCGGGCAAGGCCGCGCCGCGGTTCTCGCCGAGCGACGACGGGCGCGGCGCCTTCCGGCGTCTGTTGCCGCTGTCGCTGACCGTTGACCATCGCGTCGTGACCGGCGGGGAGGCGGCGCGTTTCCTCGCCGCCGCGATCGTCGATCTGAAGCGCCCGGACTGAGCGCCGTCCGAACTGAGGAGCCGTCCCCCATGCCAGAGGCCTCCGAAACCGTCTTCCGCTTCGCCGATGAGTTGGGGCCCGCCAAGGTCCTGCATGTCTACGAGCCGGCGCTGGACCTGCGCGGCATCGTGGTGGTCGACAACGCAGCCGCCGGCCCGTCGATCGGCGGGGTGCGCATGGCGCCGGACGTCAGCCTGGCGGAGTGCTTCCGGTTGGCGCGCGCCATGACGCTGAAGAACGCCGCCGCCAGCCTGCCGCACGGCGGCGGCAAGGCGGTCGTCTTCGGCGATCCGGCCATGCCGCCGGATCGGAAGGAGCGGCTGATGCGCGCGTTCGCCGTCGCGATCAGGGACGTCACGGACTATATCGCGGGGCCGGACATGGGGACGAACGAGACGGTGATGGCCTGGCTCCACGACGAGATCGGCCGCTCCGTCGGCCTGCCGGCCGAGGTGGGGGGCATCCCGCTGGACGAGATCGGCGCCACCGGCTGGGGGCTGACCGCGGCGGCCAGAATCGCCTGCCCCGTCGCCGGGCTGGAGTTGAAGGGCGCGCGCATCGCCGTTCAGGGCTTCGGCGCCGTCGGCAAGCACGCCGCGCGCTTCCTGGCCGCGGAGGGCGCGGTGCTGGTGGCCGCCTCCGACTCGCACGGCATGGTTGCCGATCCGGATGGGCTCGACGTTGCGGCTCTGATCGCGCTGAAGGCGGAAGGACGCTCGGTCGCCGACCTTACTGCGGGGCGCAAGGGCGCGCCCGACGACATCGTCGACGTCGACTGCGACATCTGGATTCCCGCCGCCCGGCCCGACGTAATCCGCGAGGACAACGCGGAACGCTTCCGCGCGCGCATGATCCTGGAGGGCGCGAACATTCCGGCGACCGAGGCGGCCGAGGAAGCCCTGCGCGCCCGCGGCGTGCTGGTGGTGCCGGACTTCATCGCCAATTCCGGCGGAGTCACCTGCGCGGCGGTCGAGTATGCGGGCGGCACGGAAGCGACCGCCTTTCAGGTGATCGCGGAGAAGATCGCGGCCAACACGCGCCTTGTGCTGGAGGCCGCCCAGGCCGAGGGCGTCTCGCCCCGGCGCGCGGCGGTCGCGTTGGCGGAAAAGCGGGTGCGCGCGGCGATGGGCTACGGCCGCTGGGCCGGGGCGTCCTGAGGCGCTCTGGCCTCGGCGGCGAACCGCTCGGCCTCCTCCAGCAACCAAGTGCGGAAGGCGTCGACCTGCGGGCGCGGCCGGCCGGCCTTGGGGGTCGCCAGGAAATAGGCGCTCGCGCCCTCGACCCGATGGTCGACGGCGGGCGTCAACTGGCCGCCCTCCAGTTCCGCGGCGATCAGGAACTCCGGCAACAGGGCGACGCCGACGCCGGCCCCGCAGGCTTGGGCCAGCATGGCGAACTGCTCGAAGCGCAGACCCGCCTCCTGCGGCGCGGCGAGGCCCAGGCTCTCGAACCAGCGCTCCCACGCGCCGGGGCGGGAGGCGAGATGCAGGAGCGGCGCGCGCGCAATGTCCTCCGGCCCCTCGATCCGATTGGCGGCGAGGAAGGCGGGGCTCGCCACCGGGACCACCGTCTCGCCCAGCAGCCGCGTGAAGTCGGCGTCCGGCCAGTCGGGGCGCCCGACATGGATGGCGGCGTCGATGCGCTCCGCCTCGAAATCGACCCGGCCGATGCGGGTGATGAAGTTCAGCGTGACCTCCGGATGGCGGGCGACGAAGCGCGGCAGGCGCGGCATCAGCCAGCGCGTGCCGAAGGTCGGCAGGATCGCCAGAGTCAGGGTCAGATCATGACGGTCCGTCATGGCGGCCAGCGAAGCGTCGCGGATCGCGCCCAGCGCCTCCGTCACCGCCGCCGCATAGCTGCGGCCCGCCGGCGTCAGGCTGACCCCGCGCGTGGTGCGGTCGAACAGACGCACGCCGAGCTGCTTTTCGAGCGCGGAAACCTGATGACTGACGGCGCTTTGCGTCAAGGAGAGCTCGCGCGCCGCCTGGGTGAAGCCGCCGCGCCGCGCCACCGCCTCGAAGGCGGTCAGCGCGCTGGTCGATGGCAGAAGACGGCGCGACAGGTCACTCATGATTTATGACTATATCTCATGCCGGCATGAAGACAAACCGCTTCCCCCGCCGTGGCCTTTGCGCCATGACTGCGCTAGAAAAGCTGAGACAGCCAGAGACCAGGAGCCAGACCGATGAGCAGCGCCGCCTCCGAAGCCCCGAAGCCCGTGATCGATTCGACCGGCGGGTTCGATTGGGCCGACCCCTTCCTGCTGGAGGACCAGTTGACCGAGGAGGAGCGGCTGATCCGCGATTCGGCGCACGCCTACGCGCAGGAGAAGCTGGCCCCGCGCGTCATCGAGGCCTACGCCCAGGAGAAGACCGAGCCCGAGATCTTCCGTGAGATGGGCGAGATGGGCCTCCTGGGCGCCACGATCCCGGAGGCCTATGGCGGCGTCGGCGCGGGCTATGTCGCCTACGGCCTGATCGCGCGCGAGGTGGAGCGGGTCGACAGCGGCTACCGCTCGATGATGAGCGTGCAGTCCTCGCTCGTCATGCATCCGATCTACGCTTATGGCGACGAGACCCAGCGCAAGAAGTACCTGCCCAAGCTTGCCAGCGGCGAGTGGATCGGCTGCTTCGGCTTGACCGAGCCCGACGCCGGCTCCGATCCCGGCGGCATGAAGACGGTGGCCAGGAAAACCGACGGCGGCTACGTGCTGAGCGGCTCCAAGATGTGGATCTCCAACAGCCCGATCGCCGACGTCTTCGTCGTCTGGGCCAAGTCGGACGCGCATGACGGCAAGATCCGCGGCTTCATCCTGGAAAAGGGGATGAAGGGTCTCTCCGCGCCGAAGATCGGCGGCAAGCTTTCCTTGCGCGCTTCGATCACGGGCGAGATCGTGATGGACGGGGTCGAGGTCGGCGAGGAGACGCTGCTGCCTAACGTCGCCGGTCTCAAGGGGCCGTTCGGCTGCCTCAACCGGGCGCGCTACGGCATCTCCTGGGGCGCGATGGGCGCGGCCGAGTTCTGCTGGCGCGCGGCGCGGCAATACGGTCTCGACCGCAAGCAGTTCGGCCGGCCGCTGGCCCAGACCCAGCTCTTCCAGAAGAAGCTCGCCGACATGCAGACGGAGATCGCGCTCGGGCTGCAGGGCTCGCTGCGCGTCGGCCGGCTGATGGACGAGGGCAGGATGGCGCCGGAGATGATCTCCATCGTGAAGCGCAACAATTGCGGCAAGGCGCTCGACATCGCCCGCCAGGCCCGCGACATGCACGGCGGCAACGGCATCTCGGAAGAGTTCCAGGTCATGCGCCACATGGTGAACCTGGAGACCGTCAACACCTACGAGGGCACGCACGACGTGCACGCGCTGATCCTGGGCCGCGCCCAGACGGGCCTGCAGGCCTTCTTCTGATGCCGGCCCCGCTGGAGGGGCTGCGGGTCGTCGAGCTCGCCCGCATCCTCGCCGGCCCCTGGGTCGGACAGACGCTGGCCGATCTGGGCGCCGACGTCATCAAGATCGAGAGCCCGGAAGGCGACGACACCCGCCGCTGGGGCCCGCCCTTCATCGAGACGGAGGGGGAGGAGGCCGCCGCCTACTTCCACGGCTGCAACCGCGGCAAGCGCTCCGTCGTCGCCGACCTGAAGACCGAGGACGGCCGCGAGCTCGTGCGCCGGCTCGCGCGCGACGCGGACGTACTGATCGAGAATTTCAAGGTCGGCGGGCTGGCGAAGTACGGTCTCGACTACGAGAGCCTGGCGGCGGAGAACCCGAGCCTGGTCTATTGCTCCATCACCGGGTTCGGCCAGACCGGCCCCTATGCGTCGCGCGCCGGCTACGATTTCCTGATCCAGGGCATGTCCGGGATCATGGACCTGACCGGCGAGCCCGACGGCGCGCCGCAGAAGGTCGGCGTCGCCTTCGCCGACATCTTCACCGGCCTCTACGCCGTGATCGCGATCCAGGCGGCGCTGCAGGACCGCTTGGCGACGGGCCTCGGCCAGCATATCGACATGGCGCTGCTCGACGGCATGTGCGGGGTGCTGGCCAATCAGGCGATGAACTATCTCGCCAGCGGCGAGGCGCCGCGCCGCCTCGGCAACGCGCATCCCAACATTGCGCCCTATCAGACCTTCCCGACCGCGGACGGCCACCTGATCCTCGCCGTTGGGAATGACGGCCAGTTCCGGCGGCTGTGCGCCGTTCTGGGGCTGGACAATCTCACCGACGATGCGCGCTTTGCGACCAACCCGGCGCGGGTCGCGAACCGCGCCGCCCTGACGGACGCCTTGAGCGCCGAGACCCGCCGATGGACCCGCGACGATCTGCTGGCCGCCTGCGAGGCCGCGGTGACGCCGGCCGGCCCGATCAACACGGTCGCCGACATGTTCGCCGACCCGCAGGTGAGGCATCGCGGCCTGCGCATCGAGCCGGAGGGGACGCCCGGCGTGCGCACGCCCATCGCCTTCTCCCGCTCGCCGTTGACGCTCGACCGGCGCGCGCCGAAGCTGGGGGAGCATACGCAGGAGGTGCGTCGGGAGGCCGGCCTGTCGGGCTGAGCCGTTGCGCTGGACGGCGGCGCGGCGCGCGCTATCTTGCTCCGACGCATTCGGCTCGACGGGGGCGCCCCATGCGCAAGACGCTGAAAATCCTGCATACGGTTTCCGCCTGCGGCCTGGTGGGCGGGCTCTTCGCCTATATGGTGCTGCTGATGGCGGCGCCGCAGGGCTCGCCCGAGACCTACGCCGACCTGCGCGTCTCGATCGCGGCGCTCAGCAATTGGATCCTGATGCCCTCGCTGGCGGTCGCGCTGGTGTCCGGCCTGCTCTCGATGGCGGTGCATCGGCCGTTCCTGGACAAGCGCTGGGTCTGGTTCAAGGCGGCGCTCGGCATCCTGATGTTCAAGAGCGTCCTGACCGTCGTCGGCGCCAAGGCGGATTACGCCGCCGTGCTGGCCCAGCGCATCGTCGAGGGGACGGCGGACGCCGCCGCGCTGGAGACGGCGCTCGCCTACGAATGGTGGACGCTCTGGACCATTCTGGCGCTCTCGGTGCTCAACATCGTGCTCGGCGTCTGGCGGCCGCGCCTCGCCCGCAAGGGCGCGGCGAGGGGAACCGCGACCGCGCTGCGTTCCGCAGCGCCGGCTTCGGCGGCGCCAGCGCCAGCGCCAGAGACGCCCGCCCGGGCGGAGCCCGCGCCCTCCCACGCCGAGCCGGCGCGTCCGGCCGCCTAAGGCGATTGAAGGCGGACGGCGCCCGGAGGGTCTGTCAGCCGGGGCGTTCGATATTCTCGCGCATGCGCGCGATCATGCGCTCCAACGCCTGCTTCTCGGCGGCGGTGAAGTCGCTGAGCGCCCGCTCCGCATGGGCCAGCGTGATGGCGCGGACCTTCTCGTAGAGGGCGCGGCCGGCTTCCGTCATCGAGATCGCGCGCACCCGGCCGTCCGCGTCCACCCGGTCGCGCCGGACCAGGCCGTCCTCCTCCATCCGGGCGATCAGGCGGCTGACCGTCGGCTGCTCCAGCATGGCGTAGGCGGCCAGTTCGTTGATCGACGCCGTTTCGTTGTGATCCAGGACGGCCAGCAGCCGCCAGTTCGAGATGGCCAGGCCGAGCCGCCGCAGATCCCGGTTCAGGAGCTGATTCATCCGGAAGGTGACGCAGTTCATCTGGTAGGGGAGGATGCTTTCCAGCAACACCCGCTCCGACGCCTCCGCGGGTCCGTCCAGCGCCGGCGCCTCCTCGTCCGACATCGCTCCGCTCGAGGTTGGTCGCGCGCCGGAACCTTCCGTCATGTCTGCGTCCAATCCTTCCGCTCAGCCGCGCGCAGCCGGCGGCTCGTCGTCGAGGAAGCTATGCACCGTGCGGATGGCGCCGTCCAGGGCCTCGCCGCTTTCGTCGGCCAGGGCCGCCTCGCGCAGGCGGCGCACCCAGTCGGCGGCGTCCTCGCGCCCCTCCAGCGCCTCGCCCATGCGCATCACCCGGTCGAACCGCGACAGCCCGCGCGCGTGCGTGTCGCTGTAGCCCTTGATCAGCCGACGGCAGCGCACCGTCTCGACCGCCAGGGCCTCGTCCGTGGGAATTAGCGCAAGCGCACGTTCGGTCCAGGACCGCCAATGCGCGCGCTCGTGCGCATGGCGCAGCAACGCCCGGCGCCAGCGCCGCAGGCCCGACAGCAGATAGAGCCCGAAGAACGGCCAGAAGGCGTCGGTCCTAACGCGCCGCCCCTTGTCCACCCGCCGATGCAGCCAATCGTAAAGCTTGGGCCGCGCCTCGATGAAGGCGCCGATCGGCCGCGGCATCACGCCGCAAACCTCGGCCGCGCCGGGATGCATGTACTCCGTAATGTGGACGAGCGAGTCGGCGTCGGCCTCCGCATGCGCCTGCACCCGCTCGAAGCGGGCGGCGCGCACCTTGCGGTCGGCGACGCGGATCACGTCGTCATAGGCCATCGCGTTGGCGAGGTGCTTCGCGAGCTCCGTCGTCACCCGGTGCGCGCGATGGCCGGCGGCGCGCTCCGCCTCGGCCGCGCGCTCCAGCGCGTCCAGATACTCCGCGCCGTAGGCGGGGTCCTGGAAGTCGACCACCTTCTCCAGGCCGCGGCCCGCCATGTCGCGGGCGGCGGCCGGCAGCGCGTCGACGCGCGCAACCAGATCGGCCCATTGCCGGCGCAGCCGCGCCGGGCCGGTCGGCTCCGGCGGTTCCGGCCGTTCGGACGGCTCGGGCGGTTCGGGGTCTTCGGACGCCGCCGCCGGCTCCTCCTCCGCCTCGGCGCGGGCGAAGGCGGCGGCGAAGGCGCGCAGGCTCGCCTCGACGCCCCGTCCCGACTCGCGGATCGTCTCCTCGAAGGTCGCGCGCGGGATCGGCAGCACGCCCGAGCCTGCGAGCGCCCCCAGCAAGCTGGCGGAGATGTGGCTGCCCGTCTCGACCGCGATGCGGTTCATGTCGAAATGGACGAAGCGCTTCGCCGCCTCGCGCGCGCCGTCCAGCACGGCGCCGGACTCCGCACGGCCGTCGCCGAGCGCGATCTTCTCCGAAACCGCCAAGACCCGGTGGGTCGAGGCGATCAGCGTCGTGCGGCCTGGCGTCACCAGGCCGCGCGTGACGGCCCGGCCCGCCTCCATCAGTTCGGCCGCGACGACCACGTCCACATCGCCCGGCGCCGGCATCAGGGCGAAGACAGGCTCGCGCTCGGGCTGCGCCATCATTTCGATATAGTAGATCGTCGCGCCGGTGCGCTGGGCCACGCCGGGGACGGAGGTGGATTGGGCCCGGAAGCCGCTGCGCTCGGCCGCGTCCACGATCCAGTCGGTCAGCACGCCCCCGCCCTGGCCGCCGACCGCGAGGATCGCGACCTTCAGGACGCCGGCGCTCTGGTCGCGGTCCCGGCTGTCCGGCGCGGCGTGATCGAGCGGGGTCACAGCGGGTTCCCCTCGAAGGCCAGCCGGCCGCGCATCCGGCGGCGTTGCAGGAAGCCGATCAGGGCGGCGCGCACGGATCCGACGAGCTTTTCCCAGCGGCCGGGATTGCGCACCAGATCGACGCGGTAGAAGGAGGGGCAGAGGACCGCGGCGTCCGCCACCTCGCCGCAATTGCCGCAGCCGACACAGGATTCGTCGATCGAGGCGACCGGATCGTCGCGCAACGGATCGTCCAGGGTCTTCAGCGTCAGCGACGGACAGCCCGACAGCCGCATGCAGGCGTGATCCCCGGTGCAGACGTCCTCGTCCACGCCGAATTTCGGCGTCTCGACCCGGCGGCCCTCGCGCAGCGCCTTGGCGCGCTGCGGGCGCTCCCGGCGCTGGCGATTCAGCATGCATTCGGAGGAGGCGATGACGACCTTCGGTCCCTCGGCCTCCGTCGTCAGCGCCTCATGCAGGACCTGGCGCATCTGGGGTACGTCGTAGGTGCGATCGATCTGGCGGACCCAGGTCACGCCGATCCCGCGCACGGCGTCGGCGATCGGGTGCTGCGTCGATTTGGAGCGGTTCTCGGCGCGCGAGGACAGGATGTCCTGCCCGCCGGTCGCGGCCGAATAGTAGTTGTCGACGATCACGATGACGTTGTCGGACTTGTTGTAGACCGCATTGCCGACGCTGGAGGTGAGGCCGTTGTGCCAGAAGCCGCCGTCGCCCAGGAAGGAGATCGCGCGGCGCTCCCCGCCGCCGTCGAAGGCGCCGTTCGACGCCGGGCCCAGGCCGAAGCCCATGGTGGTCCCGCCGATTTCGAAAGGCGGCATGATGGAGAACAGATGGCAGCCGATGTCGGCGGCGATCTGATGCGGGCCCAGTTCCTGCTCCACCAGCTTCATGGCGGCGAAGATCGGGCGCTCCGGACAGCCGACGCAGAAGCCGGGCGGACGCGGCGGCACCGCGGCGGCGAGCGCGGTCGGCGCCGGCGGATCCTCCGGCCGGTTGGGCGCGCGGTCCTGCGGCGGCAACTGCTCCGGCGCCCAATCGCGCAGGAAGGCGGCGAGCCCCTCCATCACGGCGGCGCCGGTGTACTCGCCCGCCTCCGGAAGCGGACCCTTGCCGATCAGCCGCGTCGGGCGCGCCGCCTTGTGCAGCATCGCGCCGAAGGCCTGCTCGATATAGGCGGGCTGGCCCTCCTCGACGACGAGCACGGCCTCCTTGCCGGCGCAGAAGTCCAGGAACTCCTCGTCGATCAGCGGATAGGCGACGTTGAGGACGTAGAGGGGGATCGCGCTCTCGCCATAGACGTCGGCGAGTCCGAGCCGCTGCAGCGCGCGCACGACCGTGTTGTACATCCCGCCCTGCAGGACGAGGCCGACCTTGGCCTGCGCCGGACCGAAGACTTCGTTGAGGCGGTTCTCGCGGATGTAGCGCACGGCGGCCGGCCAGCGCTGGGCGATCTTCTCCTGCTCGTGCGCGAAGGCGGCGGGCGGCAGCACGATGCGGTCGGTCTTGCGCTGCGGGTTCGACAGCGCGTCGCGCACGCTCACCGGCGGCCGGCGGTTGTCCTTGGCCGTGAACTGGCCGTGCACGTGACAGGCGCGGATGCGCACCTCCAGCATGACGGGCGTGTTGGAGGCCTCCGACAGCGCGAAGCCGTGATGCACCGCATCGACCATCGACGGCAGGTTCGGGCGCGGGTCCAGCAGCCAGATCTGCGACTTCATTGCGAAGGCGTGGCTGCGCTCCTGCATGATGGAGGAGCCCTCGCCGTAATCCTCGCCGACGACGACGAGGGCGCCGCCGGTCACCCCGCCCGAGGCCAGGTTCGCCAACGCGTCGGAGGCGACGTTCGTGCCCACCGTGGATTTGAAGGCGACCGCGCCCCGGATCGGATAATGCACCGAGGCGGCGAGCATCGCCGCCGCCGACGCCTCGGAGGCGTTCGCCTCATAGCGCACGCCGAGCTCGCCCAGGATGTCCTGGGCGTCCGCCAGCACGTCCATCAGATGCGAGATCGGCGCGCCCTGGTAGCCGCCGACATAGCCGACGCCGGATTCGAGCAACGCCTTGGTGATGGCGAGGATGCCTTCGCCGCGGAAGGTCTCGCCGGCGCCGAGCCGCAGCGTCTCCACTTCTTTCGCAAAGGATCGTTCGGCCATGGTCTCGTCTCCCGAAAAGCGCGCTACCGGACGATCAGCGCCGGCAGCCAGGTTCCAAGCGCCGGGACCGCCACCACCAGCGCCAGCACCGCGAGCTTGATCGCCAGGAAAGGCGTCGCGGCCTGATAGATCTGCCGCATGCCGACCGACGGCGGCGAGACGCCCCGCATCACGAACAGCAACAACCCGAAGGGCGGCGTCAGCAGCGCGATCTCCATCGTCAGCAGATAGACGACGCCGAGCACCAGCGGATCCACGCCGACGGCCGCGGCGAGCGGCACGAAGATCGGGATCGTCACCATCAGCATGCTGACCTGGTCGATGAAGCAGCCGAGGAAGAGCAGGATCAGGATCATGCCGATCAGGATCTGGATCGGCGTCAGCTCCATCGCGTTGATCAGGCCGATCAGCCCCGAGGTCGCGCCGCTGAAGGACAGGATCTGGCTGAAGGTCTGGCTGGCGGCGATGATGAACATGATCATCACGGTCAGCATCACCGTCTCGCGCACGGCGCGCTTCACCGCCTCCCAGGAGAGCGAGCGATAGACGGCGCTGGCGATCAGCGCGGCCAGGCAGCCGAGCGCGGCGGCGTCCGTCGGCGAGGCGACGCCGATCAGCAGGCTGCCGATCACCACGGCGAAGATGCCGGAAAGCGGCAGCACGTAGACGCAGAAGGGCTTCCATCGCTGCCACAGCGTCATCGGCGGCGGGTCGTCGGACGGCGCCAGTCCCGGCCGCAGCGCGGCCGCGGAGATGATGAAGGCCGTGAACAGGCCGGCCAGAAGGATCGCCGGCAGAATCCCGGCCACCAGCAGCTTGGAGATCGAGATGCCGGCGAGGCTGCCCAGCAGCACAGCCAGCGCCGAGGGCGGGATCAGCATCGCGATCGCGCCGGAGGCCATGATCGGGCCCATCGCCAGCGTCGGATGGTATCCCTTCTTCAGCATGCTCGGCAGCAGCGTCGAGCCGATCATCGCCGTGTTCGCGATGGTCGAGCCCGACAGCGCGGAGAACACCGTGCCGCCGAAGACGGTGACCACCGACAGCCGCCCCGGCACCCGGGTGACGATCCGTTCGATGGCGTCGATCGCCCGATGCGCGACCTTGGACTGCAGCAGGATTTCGCCCATCAGGATGAAGAGCGGGATCGGCGCGAGTTGGAAGTTCGAGACCGATCCGGTCGCATTGCGCGCCATCTGGACCAAGCCGTTCTCGCCCCCCAGGATGAAGAAGGCGCCGACGACGTTGACCGCGATGAAGGCGAAGGCGACCGGCAGCCCGAGCGACAGCAGCAGGATCAGCCCGCCCAACATGGCGAGCAGCGTCGTCGTCCACTCCATGATCTAGAGCCCCGTTCCGCCGTGCATCGGGCTGGCGCCGGTCGCGATCTGACGCGCGAACTCGATGGCGAGCAGCAGCCCGGCGAGGCTCGGCGCGATCAGCGGAATCCATTCCGGCACGACGAGGATCCCGCGGATCATGGAGCCGCGCTCGAACGCGATCAGAAGCGCCGTCAAGGACGACCAGGCGAAGACCAGCGAGACGAGCGCGCCGAAGGCCTGCACCGTCCGCCCCATCCAGAGCCGCCCCCGAGCGCCCATCAGCCCGAGCAGCAGATCCACCGCGACGTGCCCCTTGTGCTTCAGGACCCAGGGGGCGGCGAGGAAAGTGGCGGCCATCAGGCCGTGCTCGATCGCGTCCACCATGCCCCGCAGGCCGCCTTCGCCCGCCAGCCGGAAGCCGACATTGGCGACGAGGGCGGCCGTGATCCCGACCAGGATCACGCCCGCCGCCGCCGCCAAGCCGTCGACGGCGCCGTGATAGGCCCGGGCCGCCTGTCGGCGCATCCTCGGCTCCGCCGTCAGAGGCACGCGCGCAGGGCCGCGGCGGCCTCGGCGTCGATCGCCTCGACCTTGGCCCAGCCGGCGTCCTGCGCCGTGTCGAGCCAGCGCTGCCGGTCCGCGCCGTCGAGGGCGATCACCTCGATCCCGGCGGCGGCCTGCTTCTTCGCTTCGGCGGCGTTAATCTCCAGATTCTCGGCGTTGCGCGCCTCGATCCAGCGCGCGCCTTCCTCGAGCAGCGCGCGCTGCGCGTCGGTCAGGGAGTCCCAGCGCTCCTGGTTCACCAGGATGTTGACGTCGACCTGATAGAAGCCGGGATCGACGCGGTACTTCGTCTGCTCCTCCCAGCCGAGATCCAGCACGCCCTGGATCGGCCAGCCGTAGCCGTCGATCGTGCCGCGCTCCAGGGCGGTGTAGACGTCGCCCGGCGGCGTGGTGACAAGGGTGGCGTCCAGCGCCTCGAACATCGCCTGATAGACCGGCGTCGTGCGGATCGTCAGGCCGGACAGGTCCGGGCCCTCGACCGGCTTGGTCAGATAGAGGTGGAAGTTCACATGGTCGCCGGTGCGCGCCAGGTACTTCACGCCGATGCGCTCGCGGTGCAGGGCGTCGATCGTGTCGTAGCAGCCGTTGGCGCGCTGCTCCTGGATCGTGTTGCGCGCCAGCTTCAGCGCGTCGCCCATCGGCAGGATGTTGGTGTAGAAGGCCGCCGTCACATTGGCGACGTCGACGACGCCGGCCGAGACCGCATTGCCCACCTCGAAGGGCGGCATCGCCTCCGGCCCGCCGACCGTCTGGATCTGCAGGACGCCCTTGCCCTTCTCGTTGATCCAGTCGACGAAAGCCTCGTAGGGGCGCGAGAAGGTCGTGCCCTGCGCGAAAGCCGTGGTCCCGCGCAACGTCACCTCGTCGGCCTGGGCCGCGGCTGCGCTGAGGCCGACCGCCGCGAGGACCGCCGGGACCAGAGAGGCGGCCCCGAGGGCGCGCCGGTAGAGATGCTTCATCGTCATTGTCGCCTCCTGTTTTGTCGCGCCCGCCCCGTTGTTTGCTCTCTTCGGCGGCCGTCGGTTCTCGGCGCGATCCGCGCCGGCGGCGAAACTATATCCATTTAAATATATCTTGACGACAGGGAAAATCGGACGCGCCGGCGACCCGCTGCAGGGCAGGGCGGTCCAGCCTTTCCGCCCCTGCATGGCAGCCATGCAGGGGCGTATGTTGCAGCGCAGCATCGGTGATCTAAGTTTGGGTCAACAACACTGACCAATAACAAGCTGGTGGAAGAAGATGATGTCCTATCACCCCCACATGACCCACTTCGAAGCGAAGCGCCTGGCCGAGGTCGAGCGCGCCCGTCATCTGCGGCTCTGGATTCAGGCGCTGAAGCGCCGCCTCGCCGCCGGCCGCCGCGCCCCGCCGCGCGACGCCGCCTCGTCGACGGCGTAAGATCCGAATCGCCTGCGCGCGCGGCCGGGCTTTCCGGCGCTCCCGCGCAAAGGGGGAAAGGCTGGAGCGGCGCTGCGCGTCCCGCCGAGCGCGCGACCGCGCGCCGGCCGGCCCGGCCGCCCCATCGGAGGCCTGAGCGCAGCGAATGGCCGTGAGATCAAGAGAATGGCGGAGAGGGAGAACGAAAGGTCGACCTCTCCGCCCAGCGCGCGACCGCGCGCCGGCCGGTCAGGCCGCCCCATCGGAGGCCTGAGCGCAGCGAATTGCCGTGAGATCAAAAGAATGGCGGAGAGGGAGGGATTCGAACCCTCGGTACGCTTGCGCGCACAACGGTTTTCGAGACCGCCCCGTTCGACCGCTCCGGCACCTCTCCGCGAGACATCCGAGGGGCGCGTCGCCGCGCCCGTTTCGAACGGACGGCGGGGAAACCCCGCCGGCAGGGCGCGGAAGCTATCCGAGGCGCGTGAGGCTGACAAGTCCTTCCGCACGGACCCTTCCGAGCGGGGGCGCCGGGGCGCCTGACGCGCCCAGGGCGGGCGTCAACTCGGCGTTGACTTGGGGGGCGCGGCGCCTATAGTGCGCCCGATCCGCGCCGGGGGGACGCTTCGGCGCGGGGTTCATGTTGGTGCGCAGTCCGAGGCCCGAGTACCGACGCCGGCGAAGCGAGCCGGCCGGGAAAGTCCGCCCCGTCCGTCGTCGCCCGGTTCAGACCGGCAAGGCGCGGGCGCCAGGCGGCGCCGCAGGGCGCGTGAGAATGTTGGGAAGAGAGCCCATGTTCGCTGTGGTGAAGACCGGCGGCAAGCAGTACCGCGTCGCCAAAGACGATGTAATCAAGGTCGAGAAGCTCGACGCCGAGGACGGCGCGATCGTGGCGCTCGACCAGGTGCTGATGGTCGGCGGCGAGGGCGCGCCCAAGGTCGGCGCGCCGACGATCGACGGCGCGGTGGTCGAGGCCGAGGTGCTGCGCGGCGAGCGCGCCCGCAAGATCATCGTCTTCAAGAAGAAGCGCCGCCAGAACTATCGCCGCAAGAAGGGCCACCGCCAGCACCAGACGGTCCTGAAGATCGTCGAAATCTCGCTGGACGGCCCGAAGCATGCGGGCAAGACGGCGGCGGCGAAGACGGCCGCCCCGAAGATGGACGCCCCGAAGACGGACGCCCCGGCCGCCGACGAGGCCGCGCCGAAGAAGGCGGCGGCCAAGAAGACTGAGGCCAAGAAGGCGGCGGCCAAGAAGGCTGAGGCGAAGAAGACGGAGGCCAAGAAGGCCGGCGCCAAGAAGAGCGCCGCCAAGACGGCCGAGGCGAAGCAGGCTGCGGCCAAAAAGGCCGACGGCGACGAGTAAGGAGAGCGGGTCATGGCGCATAAGAAGGCGGGCGGCAGCTCCAGGAACGGACGCGACTCCGAGGGTCGGCGTCTCGGCGTGAAGAAGTTCGGCGGCGAGCGCGTGCTGGCCGGCAACATCCTGGTGCGCCAGCGCGGCACCAAGTTCCATCGCGGCGACAATGTCGGGATCGGCAAGGATCACACGCTGTTCGCGCTGGTCGAAGGGCACGTGACCTTCAAGAAGACGCGGCTGCGGACCTACGTCTCGGTGCGACCGCTCGAGGCCGCCGCCGCGGAGTGAGGCCGGCCCCGAGACCGACCCGGTAGGGTCGCGAGAGTTCTGGGGAAAGGGGAACGGCCCGGCCGTTCCCCTTTTTCCGTTTGCAGGCCCCCGCTGGACGCCCTTGGGCGCGCGACGGGTGATCCGAAAGACCCCGACAGGAAGTTGGTCCCGGCATGAAGTTCCTGGACGAAGCGAAGGTTTTCGTGAAGAGCGGCGACGGCGGCGCGGGCTGCGTCTCCTTCCGGCGGGAGAAATATGTCGAGTTCGGCGGCCCGGACGGCGGCGACGGCGGGCGCGGCGGCGACGTGATCGCGCGCGCCGTGAACGGCCTCAACACGCTGATCGACTACCGCTACAAGCAGCATTTCAAGGCGCGGCGCGGCGCGCACGGCATGGGCTCCAACCGCACCGGCGGTTCGGCCGAGCCGGTGGTCCTGAAGCTGCCCGTCGGCACGCAGATCCTGGCCGAGGACAAGGAGACCCTGATCGCCGACCTGACCTACGAAGGGCAAGAGGTGGTGATCGCCCGCGGCGGCGACGGCGGGCGCGGCAACACGGCCTTCAAGAGCTCGACCAACCAGGCGCCGCGCCGGTCCGAGCCGGGCTGGCCGGGCGAGGAGATGTGGCTCTGGCTGCGCCTCAAGCTGATCGCGGACGCGGGGCTCGTCGGCCTGCCCAATGCGGGGAAGTCCACCTTCCTCGCCGCCAGCAGCCGGGCCAAGCCGCGCATCGCCGACTATCCCTTCACCACCCTGCACCCGCAGTTGGGCGTCGTCGGCGTCGACGCGCGCGAGTTCGTGCTGGCCGACATCCCCGGCCTGATCGAGGGCGCGCATGAGGGGCACGGGCTGGGCGACCGCTTCCTCGGCCATATCGAGCGCTGTCGCATCCTGCTCCATCTGATCGACGGGACGGACGAAAAGGTGGTCGAGGCTTACCGCACCGTGCGCGGCGAGCTGGAAGCCTATGGCCACGGGCTGGCCGAGAAGCCGGAGATCGTCGGCCTCAACAAGACCGACGCCTCGATTCCCGAACTGGTGGCGGAGCAGATCGCGGAGCTGCGCGCGGTGACCGACAGCCCGATCTACGCGCTCTCCGGCGCGACGGGCAAGGGGGTGAAGCCGGTGCTGCACGCGCTGGCCGACGCCGTGGCGGCCGCCCGGGCGGCGGAGCCTGCGTCCGAGAGCCGGGCCGAGAGCCGGGCCGAGAGCGGGGCCGAGAGCGGGGCTGAGAGCGATGCGGCGGCGCCCGAGGCCGCGCCCGGCGGCGAGGGAGAGGGCGGCGCCCGCGACCCCGCCGCGACGACGGAAAGCGACCCCGCCGGGCCCTGGAGCCCTTTGGACTGAGGACGCCCGGGAGCGAGGCGGCGGCGATGACGGACGGACAGGCGACGGACGGACAGGCGATGCGCCTTGCGGATGCGAAACGGCTGGTGGTGAAGATCGGCTCCGCCCTGCTGGTGGACGCGGCGACCGGCGCCATTCGCCAGGACTGGCTGGACGCGCTGGCGGACGATGTGGCGGCTCTGAAGGCGGCGGGCCGCGACGTGCTGATCGTCTCCTCCGGCTCGATCGCGGCGGGGCGGCGGCTCCTCGGGCTGGGGCGCGGCGCCCTGAAGCTGGAGGAGAAGCAGGCGGCCGCGGCGACCGGGCAGATCCGGCTGGCCCACGCCTATCAGACGGCGCTCGCCCGGCATGGGATCACGGTGGCGCAAATCCTGGTCAGCCCTGCGGATACCGAGGAGCGCCGGCGCCATCTGAACGCCCGCAACACGATCCTGCAGCTCTGCAAGCTGGGCGCGGTTCCGGTGATCAATGAGAACGACACGGTCGCGACGGCGGAGATCCGCTATGGCGACAACGACCGGCTGGCCGCCCGGGTGGCGACGATGGTGAGCGCGGACCTGCTGGTGCTGCTCTCGGACGTGGACGGGCTCTACAGCGCCGACCCGCGCACCGATCCGGCCGCCCGCCATATCGGGTCGGTCGACGAGATCACGCCGGAAATCCTCGCCATGGCGGGCGACGCCCCGCTGTCGGCGGAGCGCGGCGGGCTCTCGACCGGCGGCATGGTGACCAAGCTCGACGCGGCGCGCATCGCGGTCGGCGGCGGCTGCGCCATGGCGATCGCGCTGGGGCGCGAGCGTCATGCGCTGAAGGCCTTCGCCGACGGTGCGCGGGCCACCTGGTTCCGCCCGGCGACCGAGCCCCTGACCGCCCGCAAGCGCTGGATTTCCGGCGCCTTGACGCCGGTCGGCGCGATCCATGTCGACGCCGGCGCGGCGGCCGCGCTGTCGCGCGGCAAGAGCCTCCTGCCCGCCGGCGCGACGGCGGTGGAGGGCGCCTTCGAGCGCGGCGACGCCGTGCGCGTGCTGGGTCCCGACGGCGCGTTGCTGGGCAAGGGGCTCTGCGCCTATGCAGCCGACGACGCGCGGCGCATCCTGGGGCGCCGGACGGCGGAGATTCCCGATATCCTGGGCTATGACGGCCGGTCCGAACTGGTGCACGCCGACGATCTGGCGCTCGAGGGCGCGGCGCGCGGCCGGCGCGCGGCGGTTGCCGACGCCGGCGGACGCGGCCTAGAGTGACCGGCGTCCGAGAGACGAGGAGCAGGACGATGAGCGACGCGGCCCTGGTTGAGACGACGACCCCCGAGACGCGACCCGAGGCGATCGAAGCCGAGGTCCGGGCGATCGGCGCGCGCGCCCGCGCCGCGGCGCAGGCGCTGGGTCTCGCCGACCCGGCGGTGAAGACCCGCGCGCTGACGCGCGCCGCCGCCCTGATCCGGGAGCGGACGGACGCGATCGCCGCCGCGAACGCCGAGGACATGGCGTTCGCCCGCGCCAAGGGCGTGTCCGAGGCGCTGCTCGACCGCCTGCTGCTGACGGCGGAGCGCATCGAGGGCGTCGCCGCCGCGGTCGAGGCGACGGCCGAGCAGCCCGACCCGATCGGAGCGGTCATCGCCGCCTGGGAGCGGCCGAACGGCCTGCGGATCGAGCGGGTGCGCACCCCGCTGGGCGTCGTCGGCGTGATCTATGAGAGCCGGCCGAACGTGACCGCGGACGCCGGCGCGCTGTGTCTGCGCGCCGGGAACGCGGCCATCCTGCGCGGCGGGTCGGAGAGCCTCAACAGCTCGGCCGCGCTGGTCGGCTGCCTGCGCGACGCGCTCGACGAGGCGGGTCTGCCCGTCGACGCGGTGCAGATGATCCCGACGCGCGACCGGGCGGCGGTCGGCGCGCTGCTGCGCATGAGCGAGCATGTCGACGTGATCGTGCCGCGCGGCGGCCGCTCGCTGATCGAACGGGTGCAGGCGGAGGCGCGCATGCCCGTCTTCGCCCATCTGGAAGGGCTGTGCCACGTCTATATCCACGCCGCGGCGGACCCAGAGATGGCGGTCGAGATCGCCTTCAACGCCAAGCTGCGGCGGGTCGGGATTTGCGGCGCGGCGGAGACCCTTCTGATCGACCGGTCGGTCGCGGGCGCGCTCCTGCCGGCGATCGCGGAGGCGCTGTCGTCCGGGGGGTGCGAGTTGCGCGGCGACGCGGCCGCGCGCGCCATCGTCCCCGCCATGGGCGAGGCGACGGAGCAGGATTGGCTGACCGAGTATCTGGCGCCGATCCTCTCGATCCGCGTGGTCGACGGGATCGAGCAGGCGATCGACCACATCAACCGCTACGGCTCACACCATACGGAGAGCATCGTGACGGCCGACCGGACGGCCGCCGACCGGTTCCTCAAGGAGGTCGATTCGGCGATCGTGATGCACAACGCCTCCACCCAGTTCGCCGACGGCGGCGAATTCGGCATGGGCGCGGAGATCGGCATCTCCACCGGCCGCATGCACGCCCGCGGGCCGGTCGGGGCGGAGCAGCTCTGCAGCTTCAAGTACCGGGTGCGCGGCGCGGGCCAGACCCGCGCGTGACGCGCGCGGTCGGGCGCCCCGGGGGCCGCGCGCGCTGGTCCCTCGTCCCGGACGGCCGCAAGGCCGGTCCGACATCCAGGGACGGCCGGCTCCGCGCGTGCAGATCGCACTGGATCCCGGCTCTCCGCACGCGCTCCGGCCGGGATGACGCGTCGTCGGCGGCGAAGGCGGCCGGGGCGATTGGGAGCCTAGGGTTTGTTCGATAGGACGCGCACGTCGACCCGCCGCCCCCGCCTGACGGTCGGGCTCCTGGGCGGCTCCTTCAATCCGGCGCATGCGGGGCATCTGCACATCACCGACATCGCGCTGAAGCGCCTGGGCCTGGATCAGGTCTGGTGGCTGGTCTCGCCCCAAAACCCGCTGAAGCCGCGCGCAGGCATGGCGGACCTGAGCGAACGGATGGAGAGCGCCCGCGTGCAGGCCGGCGGACGGCCGCGCATCCGGGTGACCGACATCGAGGCGCGGCTCGGCCTGCAGCACACCGCCGACGTTCTGCAGCGGCTGACGGCGCGCTATCCGCAGACCCGTTTCGTCTGGCTGATGGGGGCCGACAATCTGGCGACGATCCATCGCTGGAAGCGGTGGCGCCAAATCTTCATGACCGTCCCCATTGCCGTTTTCGCGCGCCCCACTTATGATTCCAGGGCGTTGGCCGGGTTGGCGGCCAACCGTTTCCGGGCGGCGCGGCTGGCGGAACGCAAGGCGCGAGCGCTCGCGGGGCGGAAACCGCCGGCCTGGGTGTTCCTGGCAATCCGCCGGCACCCGGCCTCGGCGACGGAGATCAGGGCGCGGACCGGCTTTGCGATCGAAGGTTCGCAAGTCTCGAACCCCGGGTCTTCGTCGGACGGGACCGTCGGCGCCGGCGAATAGGCTCGAAGGAGAGACGGACCATAGCTACTGAGCCTGGTATCGAGCGGTCCAGCGACCCGCACGCCGATGCGGCCCATGCGGCCCAAGCGGCGCCTTCGCCGGACGCGCTCAAGTCGTTGGTCGGGAAGAGCCTCGACGACGATAAAGCCCAAGCGGTCACGGTCATCGATCTCGCCGGTAAATCCACCATCGCCGATTACATGGTCATCGCCTCCGGCACGTCGAGCCGGCAGGTGTCGGCCATGGCCGATCATCTGATGGAGCGGATCAAGGCGGCCGGGGTCGACCATCCGGTGATCGACGGGCAGGATCAGGGGGACTGGGTGCTGATCGACGCCGGAGACGTCGTCGTCCATCTGTTCCGGCCGGAGGTGCGCGCCTTCTACAATCTGGAGAAGATGTGGGGCGTGGACATGCCGGATCTGACGCCGGCCCAGCCGATCGCCGTCGACGAGGAAGAGGCGGCGCCGGCCGTCTGACGGGCCGTCTGACGGGCCGTCTGATCGGCCGATCGCCGCGCGGGTCCCCGCGCCGCCTCGCTGGCGCGCGCCGAACCGCGGGCTTGAGCCCGGCGGACGCCGCGGTGTATGACCGCGGTGAGCCGGCGTCGCCGCGCTTCGGCCGGGCGGCTCGCGCCCGCCGCTTATTTCGGGAGCCGGACAGGCCATGCGCATCACCATCGCCGCCGTCGGTCGCGGGCGCAGCGGCCCGGAGCAACAGCTCTTCGAGGAATACGCCAAGCGCCTGACCTGGCCGCTGACGCTGAAGGAGGTGGAGGAGAAGAAGCCCCTCTCCGGCGATCAGTTGAAGGCGCGCGAGGGCCAGCTCCTTCTCGAGGCGGCGCCGAAGGGCGCGCTGATCGTGGCGCTGGACGAGCGCGGGCGCAACGTGACCAGCCGCAAGCTGGCCGATTGGATCGGCGCGATGCAGACCGAGGGACGCAGCGACCTGTGCTTCATGATCGGCGGCGCGGACGGGCTCGATCCGGCGGTGCGCGCGCGGGCCGATCTGGTGCTCGCCTGCGGCTCGCTCACCTGGCCGCACCTGCTGGTCCGCGCCATGCTGGCCGAGCAAATCTACCGCTGCCAACAGATCCTGGCCGGCCACCCCTATCACAAGGATTGACGGCGCGGACGATCCCACGGGGCGGTTCCAAGTCGCCGTGAACCGCTCTAGGTTGATCGGACCATGCATGGACCCGATCTGACCGGCATCGCCCTCGTCGCCGTCGCCGCCACCTTGTGCGGCATGCTGATGGTGCGCATGAAGCAGCCGCCGATCGTCGGCTACATCATCGCGGGCGTGATCCTGGGGCCGAGCGGCCTGGGGCTGGTCGAGAACCGGGAGACCATCAACCTGCTCGCCGAACTCGGCGTGATCATGCTGCTCTATTTCGTCGGCATGGAGCTGAGCCTGCGGGCGTTCCGGCACATCTGGCGGCTCGCGGTGGTCACCTCGCTGGTGCAGATCGTCGCCAGCGTCGGCGTGGTCTATGCGGTCGCGGTCTATTTCGGCTGGCCGCCGGAATGGGCGCTCCTGTTCGGATTCTGTCTGGCGCTCAGCTCGACGGCGGTCGCGATCAACGTGCTCGACGACGCGGGCGAGTTGCGCACCAGCGTCGGCAAGGTCGCGGTCGCGGTGCTGATCGCCCAGGATCTGGCCGTCGCCCCGATGCTCCTGATCATTTCCAACATGGCCGGGGAAGGCGGGATCAACCTCTTCGTGATCCTGGAGGTGCTGCTCTCCGTCGCCCTGCTGCTGCTGTTCATCCTGGCGCTGACCCGGCGGACCAAGATCAACCTGCCCTTCCATCGTCTGACCATGGGCAATCCGGCGCTGACGCCGATCGTGACGCTGGCCTGGTGTTTCGGCTTCGCCACCATGGCCGGCCTGATCGGGTTGACCCCTGCCTTCGGCGCCTTCCTCGCCGGCCTCGTCGCCGGCAACAGCGCCCAGAGACAGGAGGTGCACGAGAACGCCGTGCCGGTGCAGTCGGTCCTGATGATGGTCTTCTTCCTATCGGTGGGGTTGCTGATCGACCTGCCGTTCGTGTGGGAGAATCTCGGGCTTCTGATGCTGCTCTGGGCGAGCGTGACGCTGTTCAAGACCGCGTTCAACGCCGGTCTGCTGCGCCTGCAGGGGGAGAGCTGGCCGGTCTCCTTCAAGGTCTCGCTGGTGATCGGGCAGATGGGGGAGTTCTCCTTCCTGCTGGCGGCGGCCGGCCTGTCGGCGGCGATGATCGACGACGAGATCCATCGTCTGATCGTGGCGCTCACGGTCATCTCGCTGATGATGAGCCCGCTCTACACCGACCTGACGCACCGGCTGCACCACCGGGCGGCCAAGAATATCCAGAGCCTCGGCGGCCTCTTGCGCTTCGCCTATGTGGGGGAGTGGCGGGTGACCAAGCGCCTGTCGCGCGCGGCCGTCGGGCTCGCCTTCCGGGCGGCGGCGGACGCGCATACGCGCCTCGACCAGGGCCGCGGCGCGGTCCGGCGGCGGCGGGATCGGGCGGCCGGGCTGGCGCCGGTGGTCGCGGGCGGACCCGACGCCGTCTTCGACGCGGACGCCGAAGGCCCCCGCGTCGCGCCGCCCCCGACGGCCGGGCCGCGGCGCAAGCGCGCCCAGGCGGCGGCGTCGGCTGCGCTGGAGGCGGCCGATGCGGCCGCGCGTGACGGCGCAGAACCGGCCTCGGCCGAGCGCGGCGCGAAGACGGTCGCCCCGAAGAAGAGCGCCGCTCGGAAAAGCGCCGGCAAAAAGGGCTCCGCGAAGAAGGGGCCCGCCAAGAAAGGCGCTGCGAAGAAAGGCGCTGCGAAGAAAGGCGCCCCCAAGAAGGCGTCGGCGAAGCGACCCACCGTCCGAAAAGGCTGAACGCGCCCATGCCCGATCTCACGGAAGAGGCGGCGATCCGCCGCGCCTGCGGCCTCGCCGCCGACACCGCCGTGGCCGGGGTGGACGAGGCGGGCCGCGGGCCCTGCGCCGGGCCCGTCACGGCGGCGGCGGCGGTGCTGCCGCCGGACGGCCTGCCGGCCGATCTGGCCGCCGCGGTGGACGACAGCAAGCGTCTCAAGCCGGCGGCGCGCGCGGCGCTGTTCGAGGCGCTGACCGCGCCCGGCGCGCTGGCCGGCTTCGCGATCGCCCACGCCAGCGTCGCGGAGATCGACCGCCTCAACATCCTGCAGGCCAGCCTCTTGGCCATGCGCCGTGCGGTCGCCGCCTTGCCGGCGTCGCCGGCGGCGGCGCTGGTCGACGGCAACCGCGATCCGGGCCTCGACGTCCCGACCGCGCTGCTGGTCAAGGGCGACGGCCGCTCGTTGTCGATCGCGGCGGCCTCGATCCTCGCCAAGGTGACGCGCGACCGGGAGATGGTGGCGCTCGCGCGCGCTCATCCGGGCTACGGCTGGGAGACCAACCAGGGCTACGGCGCGCCCGCCCATCTGGCGGCGATCCGCACGCTCGGCGTCACGATCCATCACCGGCGCAGCTTCGCGCCGGTCCGCGCCGTCCTGCAGGCGGAACTAGATATAGAGTCTCGGCCGGGCGCCGAGACTCAATATATTGAAAAATAAGCAGAGATTCCAATTAGTTATTGACCGGGGACTCGCCCCGACTCATGATTCGCCCGTCACTCTGGCAAGTGAAAAAGTGGGCGCCATGAAAAAGATCCCTGAAAATCAAATAATCTGTGCGGATTCTATTGAGTATATGCGCGGCATGCCGGCGGAATCGGTCGATATGATCTTTGCCGACCCGCCCTATAATCTTCAATTGGCGGGGGAGCTTTATCGGCCGAACAACAGCCGCGTGGACGGCGTCGACGACGCCTGGGACAAGTTCGACGATTTCGACGCCTACGACCGGATGACCCGCGACTGGCTGGCCGCGGCGCGCCGGATTCTGAAGCCGAACGGAACGCTTTGGGTCATCGGCAGCTATCACAACATCTTCCGCGTCGGGACGGCGCTGCAGAATATCGGCTATTGGATCCTGAACGACGTGGTCTGGGTGAAGACCAACCCGATGCCCAACTTCAAGGGCCGGCGCTTCACCAACGCGCACGAGACGCTGATCTGGTGCGCGAAGGGGCCGGAAAGCAAATACACCTTCAATTACGAGGCCATGAAGGCGCTGAACGACGATCTGCAGATGCGCTCCGACTGGGTGCTGCCGATCTGCACCGGCGAGGAGCGGATCAAGGGCGCGGACGGCAAGAAGGCCCATCCGACCCAGAAGCCGGAGGCGCTCCTGCACCGCGCGATCGTCGCGTCGACCGATCCGGGCGATCTTGTGCTCGACCCCTTCTCCGGCAGCGGCACGACGGCCGCGGTCGCCAAGAAGCTCGGCCGCCGCTATCTGGGGCTGGAGCGGGACGAAGCCTATGTGAAGGTCGCAAAGAAGCGCCTCGCCGCCATCCCGGCGGCGAGCGACCTGGACGCGATCCAGCACACCACGCCCAAGCGCCGGGAGCCGCGGGTGCCCTTCGGCGCGCTGGTGGAGTCCGGGATGCTGACGCCCGGCACGCTGCTGGTCAGCCCCTGCCGGCGTCATACGGCCAAGGTCCGCGCCGACGGCACCATCATCTCGGCCGAGCACAAGGGCTCGATCCACCAGGTCGGGGCCGCGGTTCAGGGCGCGCCCTCCTGCAACGGCTGGACCTACTGGCAGGTGGCGACGGACAGCCGCCGCAAGGCGGCGCCGATCGACGTGCTGCGCCAGAAGTACCGGGCCGAAGCGGCGCTGTAGCGGACAAGCCGTCGGCGCGCCTGGGCCGCCGAGAGACGCGCACCTGGCTGCGCGCCGCGATGCGGGGCGCTTTTCCTTTGCGTCCGATCCCGGCCGCTCATAGCCTTCCCGGCGCAACGGCTTGGGGAGGGCTGCGCGATGGCCATGCGGCCGGTCGATCTTCTGCTTGCGCTCCTGGTGCCGATGATCTGGGGGCTGGGTTTCGTCTTCGCGAAGGGCGCGATCGAGCATTTTCCGCCGATCCTTCTCATTGCGTTGCGCTTCACCGTGACCGCCCTGGCGCTGATCTGGTTCGTCAAGCCGCCAGTCAAGCTGATGCGCCAGATTGCGGTCATTGCGCTGGTGTCCGCGACGATCCAGTACTCGCTGACCTTTACGGCGCTGCAGCATCTCGACGCCTCGACGGCCGGCATCGTGGTGCAGCTCGAGACGCCGCTGCTCGTGCTGATGGCCTGGGCGGTGCTCGGGGATCGGCCCAGCCTGCGCAAGATGATCGGGATCGCGATCAGCTTCGCCGGGGTCGTCGTCATGACCGGCGACGCCAAGGTGCAAGCCGCTTGGGGATGGCTGTTGGTCTTCATCCTGGGGCTTGTGATCTGGTCCTACGGCCAAATCCTGGTGCGCAAGCTGGGGGAGGTGGGCGGCTTCACCCTGATCGCCTGGGTCTCGGCCTTCGCCGCGCCGCAGCTCTTCGTCTCCTCCTGGATCTTCGAGCGCGACCAGATCGCCCTGATCACGGCTGCGGATTGGACGATCTGGGCCACCGTGATCTATCTGGGCCTGGTGATGACGGCGCTGGGATACGGCGTCTGGTACCACCTGCTGGGCCGCTACCCGGTGAGCCAGGTGGGGCCGTTCCTGCTGCTGATTCCGGTCGCGACGCTGGCGGGCGGCGTTCTGATCCTGGGCGAGAGCGCATCCCTTGAGGTGCTGCTGGGCGGCGCCGTCGTTGTCGCCGGCGTCGCCTTTATCCTGGTCGAGCGCCGCCGGCCGATCCCGCCGCCGCCGTGAGGCCGGGCCGGGCCTTCGGCTCTGGCCAAAGCGGGCCGGCGCGCCTATACCACCCGGCGCATCGACTGTGAGGAAAGGCGGCATGGCCAAACTGAGTCTGGACCCGATCGAGAAGGCGGTGGCGGAGATCGCCGCCGGGCGGCCCGTCGTGGTGGTCGACGACGAGGACCGCGAGAACGAGGGCGACCTGATCATGGCGGCCGAGAAGGCGACGCCTGAATCGGTCGCCTTCATCATCCGCCACACCGCCGGCATCCTGTGCGCCCCGCTCGAAGGCGAGCAGGCGAAGCGCCTCAATCTCCAGCCCATGGTGGCGCAGAACGATGCGCCGCTGTCGACCGCCTTCACGGTCTCGGTCGACGTCCGCCACGGGCTCACCACGGGCATTTCGGCGGAGGAGCGCTGCAACACCGTGCGCGCGCTCGCCAATCCGAACAGCGGCGCCGGCGATTTCGTGCGGCCGGGCCACATTTTCCCGCTGATCGCCAAGGAGGGCGGGGTCCTGATCCGCACCGGCCACACCGAGGCGGCGGTCGATCTGGCGCGGCTTGCCGGCTGCACGCCGGTCGGGCTGATCTGCGAGCTGGTCAATGACGACGGCTCGGTCAAGAAGGGCGAAGATCTCGAAGCCTTCGCGCGCGCGCACGACCTCGCGCTGGTCTCGATCGACGATCTGATCGCCTATCGCCAGAAGCGCGAACGGCTGGTGGAGCGCATCGAGGAGCGCGCGCTCGACACCGCGATCGGCCCCGTGCGCGCCATCACCTACTCCACCCGCTACGACCAGGCGGAGCATGTGGCGCTGGTCTATGGCGAGGTGGCGGGCAAGGACGGCGTCCTGGTCCGCCTGCATGTGGAGAACGTGCTGCAGGACGCCTTCGGCGGCGAAGAGCGCCCCGTGATGGCGGCGCTGAAGCGCATCCGCGACGAGGGGGCGGGCGTGCTCGTCTATCTGCGACACGGCGCCGCGGGCGTCGGCTTGAGCGAGGGACGGCGCGCCGCGCTGGCTGACGCCGCGCCCGAGGGCGAGGGCGCGGAAAGCGACGCCGCGCGGCGCGAATACTGGCGCGACGTGGGGCTGGGCGCGCAGATCCTCCTGGATCTGGGCGTGCGGAAAATCCGTGTGCTGGCGAGCCGGGAGCGGCAGTATATCGGCCTCAGCGGTTTCGACATCGAGATCACCGAGACCGCGATCTTCTCAGGCTAGGATGGGCTTGGGAAGACGATAGGCGGCGGCTAGCGGCGGCTAGCGGCGGCGGGGCGAGGGGCGATGGCGCAGGAACTCAGCGCGCAGGACCGGGAAAAGCAGGCGGTGGGCGAGGCCGCCGCCGCCCATGTCGAAGACGGCATGGCGATCGGCCTCGGCACCGGCAGCACGGTGACATTCTTCGCCGCGGCGCTGGGGCGGCGCATCGCCGACGGGCTCACGGTGCGCGCGTTGCCGACGTCCGCCGCCTCAATCGACCTCGCGCAGTCCTTCGACATTCCGCTGATCGACTGGACGGCGACCACGCGCCTCGACCTGTGCGTCGACGGGGCGGACGAGGTGGCGCCGGATCGCGCCATGATCAAGGGCGGCGGCGGCGCGCTGCTGTGGGAGAAGATCGTGGCGAGCGCCTCCGCGCGCCGGCTCTATATCGCGGATTCCTCGAAGCTGGTCGCCCGTCTCGGCGCCTTCCCGCTGCCGGTCGAGGTGGTGCGCTTCGGCCACCAGGCGACGGCGGAGCGGCTCGCCGCGCTCTGCGGCGAGGCCGCATTGCGCGGCGGCGCCGAAGCTCCCTTCCTCACGGACAGCGGCAATTTCATCTATGATTGCCGCTGCGGAGAGATCGCCGATCCCGCGGCCCTCGAGGCGGCGCTGGGCGCGATCCCGGGCGTGGTGGAAAGCGGCCTGTTCGTCGGCATGGTGGACCTGCTGATCGCCGTGCGCGACGGCGCAGCCGTCGAACTCGGCCCGCAGGACGCGCCCTGGTGGGGGGCGGATCATGACTGACGACGCGTCTCTCGCGGCCCTGCCGGTCGGCGACGACATCGCGATCTATCGCGAGGACGACGGCGTTGGCTTCGGCCGAATCCGCGAACCCGAGGTCCGGCGCATCGCCGAGTATTGGGCGGGTCTGCGCAACGGGCGGGCGATGCCTCGCATGAAGGACATCGATCCGCTCGACATCCCCTGGGCTTTGGGCGGTTTCTATATGGGCGATTACGACGCCGAGACCGGCCGCTTCGCCTATCGCATCGCGGGCGACAACATCACCCAGATGTTCGAGCGCCAGACCAAGCGGCCCACCATGAAAGGCGCCGACTTCTCCGCCATGTTCCCGAAGCCGAGCGCCGAGATGGTGCGGCGGCGCTGGCGCCCCCTGGGCGAGCGGGGCGCGATCGTCCTGATGACCGGCCTGATCTATCTGGCCGCCGAGCGGCTGCCCGTCGGCGAGCGCATCATCCTGCCGCTTTCGGAGGATGGGGAGCGCGTGACCGGCTTTATGGGCTACACCAAGGTGCGTTTCGAAACGCCGGAGGAGTCGAGCGACTCGCCCGGCCTCGACATCTGGTACATCCCGCACCAGTCGATCGCCTAGCGCCTCCGGCTTGATCGCGCCCGGACGCGCGGCTATTGAACCGCGGTTGCTCTGACCCGCGAGCCGAAAGGCGGCCCCCGAAATGATCGAGAAACAGAAGCTGAAGCCGATCAGCGGCTTTCCCGAATGGACGCCCGAGATCCGGATGGTCGAGCAGGCCTGGATCGACCGCATCCGCGCGATCTTCGAGAGCTACGGCTTCGCGCCGATCGAGACCCGCTCGGTCGAGCCGGTCGAGGTGCTCTTGAAGCAGGGCGACACCGACAAGGAGATCTACGCGCTGCGCCGCCTGTTGGAGGAGGAGGGCGCCGGCGGCGAGCCGGACTACGCCCTGCACTACGACCTGACGGTGCCGATGGCGCGCTATGTCGCGGCCAACCTCAACGACCTGACCTTCCCCTTCAAGCGCTACCAGATCCAACGCGCCTGGCGCGGCGAGCGCCCGCAGGAGGGCCGCTTCCGCGAGTTCACCCAGTGCGACATCGACGTGGTGGACCAGCGCGACATTCCGTTGCATTTCGACGCGGAGATGCCGGCCATCGTCTATGAGGTGATGCAGGCGCTGGAGGTCGGCCCGACCGTCACCCGGATCAACAACCGCAAGGTTCTGGAGGGCTTCTATCGCGGCCTCGGCGTCGACGCGGCGCATGAGGTCATCCGCATCGTCGACAAGCAGGACAAGATCGGATCCGCCGGCGTCGCCAAGATGCTGACGGACGACCTCGCCCTCGATGACGCGACGATCGCCAAGGTCCTGGAGCTGGCGGCGATCCGAGGCGCGAAGGCGGACGAGGTGGTCGGGGGCGTGCGCGCGCTCGGCGTCTCGGGCGAGCTGTTGGAGCAGGGGCTCGACGAGCTGCATTTCGTGATGCGCGAGCTGGAGGCCTATCCGGAAGGAGCCTTCCTCGCCGACCTCTCGGTCGCGCGCGGCCTCGCCTACTACACCGGGACCGTCTACGAGGTGAAGTTCGCGGACGAGCCCGACTTCCCCACCATCTGCGGCGGCGGGCGCTATGAGAACCTTGTCGGCTCGCTGCTCAACAAGCACCTGCCCGGCATCGGCATCTCGATCGGGCTGACCCGCATCTTCTCGAAGCTGGTGAAGGACGGCAAGATCGCGCCGACCCGCAAAACCCCGACGGAGGTGCTGGTCTGCTGGCCGCCCGGCGGAACCTATGAGGAGATCAAGGCGGCCGCCGTCGCCTTGCGCCGGCGCGGGATCAAGACCGAGCAGTTCCACGAGCCGCGCAAGATGAAGCAGCAGATGGCCTACGCCTCGAACAAGGGCGTCCCCCATGTCTGGTTCCCCGCCGTCGGCGCCGACGGCGCTCACGAGGTGAAGAACCTGACGACGGGCGAGCAGCAGGCGGCGGATCCATCCGTCTGGACGCCAGATTGAAGCGCTGCGCCCGGCGCTTTTTCCGTCTTGGGCGCCAAAACGCCGTCGTCCTTCGAGACGCCGCCTGCCGGCGGCTCCTCAGGATGAGGGTTGCCATCTGTTTCTAATACACGAACGCCTCACCCTGAGGAGGGCGCGCGAGCGCCCATCTCGAAGGGTGGGCGTCAGCGCGGCGTGACGACGCCCCGCATCGCCCGCGCCCCGCTTTCTACCCGACGCGGCCCGAACGCGATCCTCATGGGTTGGACTCACCGAGAATTGGTACCAGGCCCCACCTTGAGGAGGGCTCTTGGCCCTGTCGAGCGGCTCCCGGCCCCGGCCGCTCCCGGGTCTCGGACCGTCCTGTTCTCCAGATGGGAGTCGCCGCCTAAAGCGACAGCTTGCGCTCGTAGAGGTCTGGCAGGTCGTTTTCCAGCAGCACGACGTCGCCGGGCCGGCGGTTCTCGGCGAGCCAGGCCTGGGCGTCGGCGAAGGCGGCGCAGCGATGGATCTCGGCGCCGTCGCCTTTGGCCTTGGAATAGCCCTCGATCAGGCTCTCGATGCGCTCCGGCGTGACGGGCAGCAGCACGTCGATCTCCCCAGCCGCCGCCTCGCCGGCGCGGCGGTGCATGACCTCGTGCGCGGCGCCCATCTCCACCATGCCGGGGGTGACGAGGATTCCGCGGCCGCCATGCTTGCGCTTCAGCAGCCCCACCGTCTCCACCGCCGCCTGGAATCCGATCGGGTTCGAGTTATAGGCGTCGTCGACCAGCACGCTGCCGTCTGCCTGGGGCTTCACCTCCAGCCGATGCGCGATCTGCGGGACCGTCTTCAGCGCCAGCTTCGCATCCTCCGGCCGCACGCCCATCAGGCAGGCCGCGGCGAAGGCGAGCGCCAGGTTCAGCGCGTGATGGGTTCCGAACAGCGGCGCGGTCAGCGCGTGCTCCGCGCCCTCCCACAGGACGCGCACCCGCACGCCGTCCGGCGTCTGCTCGCTCTCGATCAGACGCAGCGCGCACCCCTCTTCCGGACCGACGGTCACGTAGCGCTCCGGCTGGCGCTCCATCTTCTCCTGCGCCGGGCCGATCTCCTTCAGCGCCAACGGCGCCACGACGCGGCCGTCGCGGGCGATCGCGGCCTCGGCCAGTTCGAACTTGGTTTCGGCGACGGCCTCGAGCGTCTTGAAGCGCTCGTAATGCGCATGGCCGATCGCGGTGATCACCGCGAAGTCGGGCGGCGCGAGCCGGCACAGCCGCGCGATCGACCCCGGTCCGTAGGCGCCCATCTCGGCGACGAAGAACCTATGGTGCGGGCCCAGGCTCTCGCGCACCACGCGGGCGATGCCCATCGGCGTGTTGACGCTGCCGGGGGTGATCAGCGTCGGGGCGGCGGTCTCCAGCACATGCCCCAGGATGTGCTTGACCGAGGTCTTGCCGAAGGAGCCGGTGATCCCGATGACGGTGGGATTGAGCCGCTGCAGCTTCTCATGCGCCTCGCGCCAGAAGCGCTTCTGCACCTGCGCCTCATAGGGGGCGAGCAGCAGATTCCCGACGACCAGCGCGACGGGGATGAGCTGGACCGGGACAAGCCAAGCCCAGACCGGCGCCGGCGCGACGGCCAAGGCGAGCGCCAGGGCGGTCAGCAGCGCCGTCGCGATCACCAGGATGCGCTTCGCCCGCTGGGTCATGGCGAGCTTCTTCTTCGCGGCCTTGCGCGGATCGGCCTCCGCCAGGCTCTGGCCGATCAGGAACAGGACCGCGAAGCCGGCGGCGATCCAATCGCCGCTCAACCCGCCGACGCCGTGCAGCAACGGCGTCGCGAACCCCGCCAGCGCCAGCGCGATGGTCACCCGCTTGTCGATCGCCCCGCTGCGCGCCAACCACTTGATGAAGCGCAGCCCGTCATACTCTTCCTGCTGGAAGACGTGCAGATAGGTGAGAAGCCGCTTGCGGGCGAAGACGGCGAAGGCCGCGAGCAGCGCGAGCGGCGGCAGATAGGCGATGATCGGGGCGGTCATAGCGCGTCGATGAACTCCTTCAGACGGGCCAGCACCTGATGGCGCCCGTCGCCGAGCACGCTGTAATGGTCCAGGCCCGGCAATTCAACGAAGGCGGCGTCCGCCATCAGGCGCTGATAGCGCGCGCCGAACTCCGCCGGCGTCTCCTGGTCCAACGCGCCGTAGATCAGAAGCGCCGGGCAGCGGACCCGCTCGGCCTCGCGGCTCAAATCCTCCTGCACGACCTTCACGAAGATCGGGCGCATGGCGCCGGCGGCGCGATAGTCCGCGCTGCCGAACCGCATCGCCAGCGCCTTGCGCTTCTCGGGATCGCGGGTCAGCGTCTTCAGCAGCTTGTACGACCAGCCGCGCAGCATCCGCTTTAGGCGCTGCAGCGGCGTGCGGCGCCGCTGCAGCCCGGCCCCGGCGATCAGGACGATCGCGTCCACCGTCTCGGGGTGGCGCGCGGCGAGCTGGACGGCGACCCGTCCGCCGAAGGAATGGCCGACCCAGACGCGCTTCGCGCCCTCGGCCTGCGGCAGCGTCTTCAGCCACGCGGCGACGGCGTCCGCATAGTCCGCCGTGCCCCAATCCTCCGGCGGGCGCGGGGATCGACCGAAACCGGGGAAATCGATCAGCCAGTTGGCCGCCTGCGTTCGGAAGCTCTCCGTCAGCGGGGCCATCAGCCGGTGATCGACGCCCCAGCCGTGCGCCCAGACGATCTGGACTCCGGCGGCCTCCGGTGCGAGGCCGAGGGGCCGCACCGCCATCTCGCCGGCGCCGGCGGAGACGGTCTCCATCGACGGTTCGGACTCGGACGGGCGCGAGGCGGCTCCGTCTGAAGGGCCGGCGGACGGGCTTGCGGCTGCGGTCGTCATGGCGGGCACTCTCTACAGGGATTCGGCAGGCGAGGCGAGCCAAACCGGCGAGCGGGTCGGGCCCAGAATCGCCTTGGTTCCGACCCCGAATCGGCCAAGATGAGAAGCGAGTTTGTTTGGCGATTTCGCGGCGCCGGTCGGGCGACGCAAGACCTCAAGAGGCCGTGGCGTGATCGACGTCAATCTTCCGCTCATCCTCGGCGCGGCGCTGCTGGCGACCGCCAGCCCCGGGCCTGCGACCCTGGCGATCGCGGGCGCGTCGATGGCGAGCGGCCGGCGGGCCGGCCTCGCTCTCGCCGCCGGGGTGACGACCGGGTCCTGGATGTGGTCGATCGCGGCGGCGACGGGCCTCGGCGCGGTCATGGCGGCGAATGTCTGGGCTTTCGAGGCCCTGCGCTATGTCGGCGGCGCCTATCTGCTTTATCTCGCCGCCCGCTCCGCCCGGTCGGCGCTGCGCGGCGGGGCGGCCGTTGCTGCAGGACAGCGGGCCGTCGGGCTCCGCGCCGCCTACGGCAAGGGCCTGGCGCTGCACCTGACCAATCCGAAGGCGATCGCCTTCTTCGCCGCGCTGTTCGCCGTCGGCGTGCCGTCCGACGCGCCGGTCGAGACGTTGGCGCTTGTGGTGGCGGCGGTCGGACTGCAGAGCCTGGCCGTCTTTCACGGCTATGCGCTGCTCTTCGCCAGCGCGCCGCTGGCGGCCGGTTACGCGCGGCTGCGCCGCGGCTTCGACGCCGTCTTCGCGCTCGCCTTCGGGGCGGCGGGCGTGAAGATCCTGACCAGCCGACTGGGCTAGAAGAGGGTTCCGGGACGATGAGTTCTAAGCTTCGGGTCGCGGTTCTGTTCGGCGGACGCTCGCCGGAGCACGACGTCAGCATCGTCACCGGGCTGCAGGCGTTGGGCGCGGTCGACGCGTCGCGCTACGAGGCGTTTCCGGTCTATCTCTCGACCCGCGGCGACTGGTACGTGGGCGAGGCCCTGCGCAACCGCGCCAGCTATCTGCCGGATCGCGCGGCGCTGGACGGGCTGACGCCGGTTACGCTGGACGTCAGCGCGCGCGGCGAGGGGCGCCTGACCCCGCTCGGCGGCGGCGGGCTGTTCTCCAAGCCGAAGCCGATCCCCTTCGACGTCGCCCTGCCCGCCTTTCACGGCCATATCGGGGAGGACGGCCAGATCCAGGGCCTGTTCGAGACGTCGGCGGTTCCCTATACGGGCATGCGCACGCTGGCCTCGGCCTTGTTGATGGACAAGATCCTCACAAAGCGGGTGCTGCGCGGTGCGGACATCCCGATCCTGCCCGACGGCTTCGTCGACCGGCCGGCCCAGGGGCTGGTCCCGGACCGGGCGGCGGTCGAAGCGGCGGTGCAGAAAAGCGGATTGCCGGCTTGCGTGAAGCCGGCGCATCTCGGCTCCTCGATCGGGGTTGCGAAGGTCGACGGCGTCGAGGAGCTGATGGAGGTGCTGCCGTCGCTCTTCCGGCTCGACGACCGGGCGGTGGTGGAGCCCTTCGTGCCCAATCTGGTGGAGTACAACGTCGCCGTGGCGCGCATCGGCGGGACCGTCCGCACCAGCGCGATCGAACGCCCCAAGCGCAGCGCGGACCTGCTCGACTTCAAACAGAAGTACATGTCCGGCGGCGGCAAGTCGGGGGAGAAGGGCGGCGGCAAGACCCCGGGCCAGATCAGCCAGGGGATGCTGTCGCTCACCCGCGACCTCAACCCGGACCTGCCGGATGGGATGGCGGAGAAGATCCGGGCCTGGGCGGCTCGCGCCTTCGACATCGTGGGCGGAACCGGCGCGCCGCGCATCGACTTCCTGTCCGACGCGGCGACCGGCGAGGTGTGGTTGAACGAGGTCAATCCCTGCCCCGGCTCCTTCGGGTTTTTCCTCTGGGAGGCGCTGGAGGAAGAGCCGCTGCTTTTCACCGAACTGCTGACGCATCTGATCGAGGAAGCGGTCGCCGTCGCGCGCGCGCGCCCCTTGCCCGACGACCCGGTTCCCGCGGACGCCCGGCTGTTCCGTCGCCCATAAGATGCAGCCGGCAATTGTTAAGCGGCTTGGGGCTGGCTAGAGTGACGGCTTGCGCCGCTTTAGCCAGCGAAAGAAGTCTATGGCGAATGGATCGGAGAAGGGGGCTGCGGGGGCGACGCCGACCGCGCGGGCCCGCGCGGATGTGCGCCAGGGCGTGGACCCGACGAGCGGCCTCGGCGAGCTCGTGGCCGCCCTGCCGATCGGGGTCTATCGCACCACGCCCAAGGGCGAGCTCCTGCTGGGCAATCGGGCGCTGGCGGCGATCTACGGGTTCGACGACATCGCGGCCCTGCAGGCGGCGGCGCGGACCGGCAGCCTGTCCTGGTACGTGGACCCAGGCCGGCGCGAGGCCTTCGTGCGGCTGATGGACTCCTGGGGCGAAATCGACCGGCTGGTGTCCGAGGTGGAGGCTCTGGACGGCCGGCGCATCTGGGTCAGCGAAACCGCGCGGCTGGTGCGGGACGCCGAGGGCGCGCCGCTCTTCTACGAAGGGGCCATCCAGGACATCACCGATCTGCTGTCGGTGCAGCGCGCATTGCGCGAGAGCGAGCGCCGCTTTCGCGATTTCGCGGAGATCGCCTCCGACTGGTTCTGGGAGATGGATGCGGAGCTGCGCTTTTCCTATTTCTCGGAGACCCTGGCCTCCGAGGTCGGCGTCGAGCCGAAGGACCTCCTCGGGCGCGGCCGGCTCGAGAGCGCCGGGGCGAGCGAGAACGACCCGCACTGGCGCGCGCATATGGAGGATCTGCGCGAACGCCGGCCCTTCTACGATTTCCGCTACGGCTTCACCCGGACGGACGGGCGCGACATCGTGATCAGCACCAGCGGCGTGCCGGTCTTCGACGAGAGCGGGGTCTTCCGCGGCTATCGCGGCGTCGGCTCGAACGTGACGGAGGAGGCGCGCGTCCAGCAGTCGCTGCAGGAGGCGAAGCTGCAGGCGGAGTTCGCCAACCGCGCCAAGTCCGAGTTCATCGCCAATGTCAGCCACGAGCTGCGGACGCCGTTGAACGCCATTCTCGGCTTCACCGACATCATGCGCGACGAGTTGTTCGGCCCGATCGGCGTTCCGCGCTACGGGCGCTACCTCGACGACATCCACACCAGCGCGGCGCACCTGCTGTCGATCATCAACATGATCCTCGACCTGTCGAAGATCGAGTCCGGCAAGCTGGAGATCGACGACGCCGAGATCGATCCGTCCGCCTGCGTCGAAGGCGCCGTCGAACTGGTGCGGCCCATGGCGCGCGGCCGGGGAGTCGAGATCGTCTTCGCGCCCGACCCGGCGCCGCCCATCCTGCGGGCTGACGAACGCGCGCTGCGTCAGATGTTGCTCAACCTTCTCTCCAACGCCGTGAAGTTCAGCAGCGCCGATCAGACGGTAGACGTGGTCGTCGGCCGCGATTCGGCCACGGGCGAAGTCGACATCCGGGTGATCGACCGGGGCGCCGGCATCCCCGCGGACAAGATCGATCTGGTGACGCAGCCTTTCGGACACAGCGAGAGCTCGATGTCCAAGAGTTACGAGGGCTCCGGCCTCGGCCTCGCGATCACCCGGCGGCTGATCGAACTGCACGGCGGCCGCTTGGACATTGAAAGCGACCTGGGGCGCGGCACCACCGTTCGCTTGGTGTTTCCGGCGGACCGGGTCCGCGGCGCCTGACCCCCCACCCCTGGCCCAAACCCGGCCTCGCCGGAGCCCTTCTCGGCCTTCAAGGTCGTTGCGTTGCGACGCGCGAGCCCTTAAAGCCTGCGGGGATTGGGACCGTCGCGCGTCTTCGAAAAAGGAACCCGATGTCCTGGCAGCGGATCAAGGAGCGCTTTCGCGACCTCGTCGTGGCCGTCGATGCGAACGCCCCGCTCATGGAGCCGTGGGAGCGGTTCCGCGCGGCCGCGGAGGCGAGCGCGGACGACCCTCCCTATCACCTGCTCGGCCTGCTGGAGGCGCTGGAGGCGGAGCGCGGCGCTCGGCCGCGCGCGGACCTTGCGATCCTCGACCATGGCTGCGGCGGCGGGTTGACGCTGCTCTATCTCGCGGCGCGGGGCTACGCCAACGTCTGGGGCGTCGACATCCTGGCCAGCAGCTGCGCGCGCTGGAACCGCCTGATGCGGGAGGTTCTGGGCGCGGAGGAGGATCGGTTCTTCACCTATGACGGCGTGCGCCTGCCGATCGCCGACGCGTCGATCGATGTGGTCTTCAGCCAGGAGGTGCTGGAGCATGTCCGGCCCGACGTTCTGGAGGCCTACTACGCCGAGGAGCGCCGCGTGCTCAGGCGCGGCGGGCTCGCCGTGCACGGCGTGCCGCACCGGCTGACGCCGTTCGATTCCCATACGCGCACCTGGTTCCTGCATTGGGTGCTGCCGCGCGGCCTCTGGCTGAAGGCGTTGCAGGCGATGGGGCGCGACGTGCGCACCGCGGAGGCGGCGCTTTTCCTGCGCTGGCCGTGGGTGCACCGGCGTCTCGCCCGACGCGCTTTCGGGTCTTTGGAGGATCGCACGGCGCAGCGCATGATGCGGCTCACGTCCTTCGACTACTACGACGGCCCGGTGCGGCTGCGCCGCCTGCTGGCGCGCATCGTGCGCGCGCCGGTGATCGGCCGCCCGCTGTGCGCGGTGCTGACCCAGTTCGTTATGATGGACACGGTGTCCCGCAATGTCCGCTGATCCGCAATCCGCCGCCGCCCGGGAAGCGCGCCCGGCCGCAGCGCCTGCCGGCGCGGCGCGCATTCCCCTGTCGGTCCCCGACCTCAGGGGCCGGGAGAAGGCCTATCTGGCGGCCTGCGTCGACGACAACTGGATCTCCTCCGCCGGCCCCCGGATCGCCGAGTTCGAGCGCGCGATCGCCCGGGCCGCCGGGGCGGCGCATGGGGTGGCGCTGGTCAACGGCACCTGCGCCTTGGAGCTCGCGCTGCGCGTCGCGGGCGTCGGGCCGGGCATGGCGGTCATCGTGCCGGACTGGACCTTCGTCGCCACCGCCAACGCCGTGCGCCATATCGGGGCGGAGCCGCACTTCGTCGACGTGACGGCGGAGAGCTGGACCCTCGACCCGGCGCTCGCGACCGAGGCGCTCGCCGCGTCGGACCGGCCGGTCGGGGCGATCGTTCCGGTGCATGCGCTCGGTCATCCGGCGGACCTCGATCCGATCCGCGCGCTCGCCGACGCGCACGGCCTGCCGGTCGTCGAGGACGCCGCCGGCGCTATCGGGGCCCGCTACAAGGGCCGCCCGGTCGGGGCGGGCGCGGCCCCGGCCGTCATGTTCAGCTTCAACGGCAACAAGCTCCTGACCGCCGGCGCCGGCGGCGCGTTGGTCACCGACGACGCCGCCTTCGCGGAGCGCGCCCGGCTGCTGTCGGCCCAGGCGCGACGCGGCGACGCCTACCGGCATGAGGAACTGGCCTTCAACTACCGCATGTCGAACGTGAACGCCGCGATCGGCCTCGCTCAGGCGGAGCGGCTGGACGAGATGACGGCGGCGCGCCGGGCGACGGCCGCCGCCTATCGGGGGGCGCTCGACGGCAGCCGGCGGCTCGCCTTCATGCCGCGGGCGGACTGGGCGGAGCCCAACGGGTGGATGTCGGTCGTCCATTGCGCCGACGCGGAGACGGCGGCGGCGTTGATCGAGGCGATGGACGCGGCCGGGATCGACGCCCGTCCCTTCTGGGAGCCGCTCTCGGAGCAGCCGGCCTACCGGGACAGCCCGCGCACGCTTGCGGGCGTCGCCGCGCGTTTCAGCGGTCGGACGGTCGCCCTGCCCTGCTCCTCCTCGCTTGCGGCGGCGGATCGGGCCCGCGTGATCGCGGTGCTGGAGCGCTTCCGATGAGTGCGCCCGCAGGGTTCCTGCTGGTCGGCGCCGGCGGTCATGCGCAGGGCGTGGCCGATGCGGTGCGCGCGGCCGGCGGGCGGGTCGCGGCCTTCGCCGATCCCCATGCGGCGCACTGGCTGGCGGACGGGGGCGACGCGCCGGCGCATCATCGCGACGACGAGGCGGCGCGCGCTGCCGCCGTGCGGGACGCGCTTGCGCTCGCCCTGGGGCTGGGCGGGACGGACGGCGAGGCGCTGGCCCGGCGGCTCGCCTTGCTGGACGCCTATCTGGACGCCGGGATCGCCGCGCCGCCGGTCGTCCATCCGACCGCCGTCGTCGCGCGGAGCGCGCTGATGGACGAGGGCGTGACCGTTCTCGCGCGCGCCGTTCTGCAGCCCTTCGCCCACGCCCATCGCGGGGTGCTGATCAACACCGGCGCGATCGTGGAGCATGGGGCGCGTCTCGGCGCGGGCGCCCATATCGGGCCGGGCGCGATCGTGCTGGGCGGGGCGGAGGTCGGCCGCGCGGCGATGATCGGGGCGGGCGCGGTGATCCTGCCGGGCGCCCGGGCGCCGGACGGCGCGCTCGTCAAGGCGCTGACCCGCTTCCCCGCCTAGCGCGCCTGCGGCCAGGTCCGGGGATCGACCAGCCCCGGCGGCAAGGCGGCGGCCAGCGCGTCGAACGCCGCGATCCACGCGGCCGGCGGTGACGCGGCCTCTGCCAGATCCGCAAGCGCCTCGGCCTGATCCACGCTGTCGACGCCGAGCACGGCGTGCGCGCCGGGCGCGCCCGCGAGCCCCAAGGCGAGGGCGAGGCGCGCCGCCCCGATCCCGGTCTCGGCCGCGCAGGCCGCGAGCTTTGCACGCAGCGGCGCAAGCGGCGCGAGATGCGCCGGCAGCGCCTCGTCCGGCGCCAGGAGCGCGCCCTGCAGGAACAGGCTGCGCAGCACCAGAACGCCGCCGGCCCGCGCCAAGCGGCCGGGCAAGCCGGAGGACGCGACGCGTCGGTCGGCGAGGCTGCCCGGCGCCTGCACCAGCCGAATCTCCGGACAGAGGTCGAGCCCGCTCAGCGCCTCGTCCGGCGCATAGCAGGACAGGCCGATTTCGGCGGCGAGGCCGCGCTCTCGCGCCGCCAGCAACGCGTCGCGCACCGGCGCGCGCCGCAGGTCGGCTGCGTCGTGCAGCAGGAGATAGTCGAGCCGCTCGACGCCCAGCGCGGCCTGCGACTGCGCCAGCGCGTCGCGAAACGCCGCGCCCGCGTCCGCATCGGGAACTGCGGCGAGGGAGGGGATCTTGGTCGCGATGATCGGACGCCGCCGGCGCGCGCGCAGCCAGTCGCCTACCCGCGTTTCCGCGGCGCCATAGGCGCGCGCGCAGTCGATGCGCCGCAGGCCGGCGTCCCAGGCGGCGTCGAGGATACGCGCAGTCTCCGCCGCATCGGGTTGGCGTCCGCTCAAACCATAGGGCAGGCCGAGTTGCACCGCCCCCAACCACAGCCGATCGATCACCGTCCCGCTCCTCCGCGTCGCCGCGCGCGCCCTGCGGCGCAGCTTTGCGCGCCGGTCCGCCGCTTGACAAGCCGCGATCCTGGGCTTACCCCAACCCGTGACCGCGCGGAGATCGACTCCGTCGCGGTGCGGTAGCCGTGGCGGCGCTCGCCGCCCGTAAACGGCGCTTTTCACGACATGGTTTGATGACCCGATCGACCGGCAAACGGCCCGTGATCATCGCGGAGGCCGGCGTCAATCACAACGGACGCCGCGATCTCGCGCTGCGTCTGGTGGACGCCGCCGCAGACGCGGGCGCGGACCTGGTGAAGTTCCAGGCCTTCTCCGCCGATACGCTGGCCAGCGACGCCAGCCCGGCGGCCTCCTATCAGCGCGAGCGGACCGGGGCGTCGGCGCAGCGCGCCATGCTGAAGGCGCTGGAGCTTTCGGCGGACGACTTCGCGGCCGTTGCGGCGCATTGCCGGAGCCGCGGGATCGGGTTCCTGTGCACGCCGTTCGATGTGGAGCAGTTGGACGCGCTGATCGCGCTCGGCATGCCGGCGGTCAAGGTCGCCTCCGGCGAACTGACCAACCACCCGGCCCTGCGGCGCTTCGGAGCCAGCGGGCTGCCGGTCTATCTCTCCACCGGCATGGCGACGCTGGCGGAGGTGCGGGCCGCGCTCGACGCGCTGCGCGCCGCCGGCGCGGGCGAGGTCACGGCGCTGCACTGCACGTCGCTCTATCCCGCGCCGCCGGAGACGCTGAACCTCGCCGCGATCGCAACCCTGCGGGAAGCGCTTGCAACGCCCGTCGGCTATTCGGACCACAGCCTGGGCGCGCACATGGCCGTCGCCGCGACGGCGCTCGGCGCCTGCGTGATCGAAAAGCATCTGACCCTGGACCGGGCGATGCAGGGGCCGGACCACGCCGCCTCGCTGGAGCCCGAACCGTTCGCGCGCATGGTGCGCGAGATTCATGAGGTCGCCGCGGCGCTTGGCGACGGCGAGAAGCGCCCCCATCCGCTGGAGGCGGAGACCGCCTATGTCGCCCGGCGCAGCTGGCATGCGACGCGCGACCTGCCGGTCGGCGCTGTGCTCGGCGCCGGCGACATGGCGCTGTTGCGCCCGGCGGCGGGCGCGCCCGGCGACCGCGCCCTCGAGGGCCGCCGCCTGCTGGCGCCGGTCGCCGCCGGGGCGCCGATCCGGGAAGACGCCCTGGCGCCGGATGCGGGGAACGGGCCGTGACCCGCATCCTGAGCGTCACCTCCAGCCGCGCCGACGTCGGCATTCTGACGCCGGTCTGGCGCGCCCTCGCCGAAGCCGGCGCGGAGGTCGAGCTGTTCGCGACCGGCATGCACCAGGCCGACGACGCACTCGCCCAGGCGGACTTGCCGCCGGGGATCGCGATCCATCGCGGCGGCGCCGATCTCGGCGGGGCGGCGCCCGCCCGCGCGGCCGCGGCAATGGGGGAGATCGAGCGCGCCGCCGGCGCCCTTTACGCCGACCGGCGCCCGGACCTCGTGCTGGCGACGGGGGACCGGCTCGACATGGTTCCGGCCGCCATGGCGACGGTTCCCTTCAATCTTCCCCTCGCCCATCTGCATGGCGGGGAGGCGACGGAGGGCGCGGTCGACGACCGGCTGCGCCATGCGATGAGCAAGCTCGCCCATCTGCATTGCGTCTCGTCGGACGGCGCGCGGCGCCGGCTCCTCGCGCTGGGCGAGGCGGCGGAGCGCATCACGGTCACCGGCGCGCCGGGGCTCGATACGCTGACCGCCGCGCCGGCGCTGTCGGCGGCGGATTTTGCCGACGCGGTCGGTCTGGCGGACGCGACGGGGCTGCGCCTCGTAACCGTCCACCCGGAAACCAACGCCGTCGACCCGCTCGCCGCCGCGCGCGCGGTCCTGACGGCCTTGGCCGGGACGCCGGGCCCGGCGCTCGTGACCGCGCCCAACAGCGATCCCGGCGGCGCGGCGATCCGGACGGAGATCGAGGCCTTCTGCGCCGCGGCGCCGGATCGCGTCTTTCGCGAGACACTGGGCGGACGGCTGTTCGCCAACGCCCTGCGCCATGCGGCGGTGATGGTCGGCAACTCCTCCAGCGGCGTGATCGAGGCGGGCCTGTTCGGCCTGCCCGTGATCGATGTGGGCGACCGCCAGGCGGGGCGGGAGGGCGGCGAGAACGTCCGCCGCGTCCCGGCCCAGGCGGCGGCCGTCGAGGCGGCGATCGCCGACTTCGCGGCGCGCCCCGGCCGCTTCGCCCCCGGCACGCCCTACGGCGACGGCCGCTCGGGGCCGCGCGTGGCGCGCGCGCTGCTCGACGGGCTGGCGCTGCCGGGTCTTCTCAGGAAACCGACGCCGCCGCCGGCGGCGGTCGGATAAGGGGCCAGCAGGCGTGACCGACGGACAAGACGCCCTTCGGCCCAGCATCATGCTGGGCGCCCATTCGCAGTATCGCGCCGTCTATACCGGCGTTGCGCGCCAATTGCGGCAGACGGGATGCGATGTGCATCTCTATGTCGCCTTGCCGGAGCAGGCGGGTTTCTACGAAGGCCGGGATCCGGATCTCTACAGCCGCGTCACGATCGCGAACCGCCTCTACGAAGCCTGCGCGGAGGCGGTGGCGGACGAAGCGGCCGTGATCGCGCGCGCGAAAGAGAACGAGGCGCGCCTCGGCGCCAGCTACAACAGCATCCTGCTGACCGACCGGCATCTCGGCCGCGGCTTCGCGCTGGGCGGCTTCCGCCATCCGCGCTCGCGCATCTCGCGCGAGACGAGCTACGTTCAGGCCGTGCATGCGGTCAATGAGACCATCGCCTTTTGGGAGCGCGAAATCGACCGCACCGGCGCGCGCCTGATCCTGAACTGCGGCAAGATCGCGGCGCTGGTCGCCCGCGCGCGCGGGATCGCCTACCGGCGGCTTTCGGCCTCGCGCTACAAGAACTACCACTATTGGGGAATTGACGAATACTCCACCAACCCCGCGCTCGGGCCCGCCTTCGACGCGACGGAGGATGCGGAGGCCGGCGGGGTCGAGGCCCCCTATGCGACGCATCTTCAGATGCGCGGATTCTTCAAGTCGCGCCTCACCCTGCACGGCGTTCTGCGCGACATCGGGACGACCCTGGCCCGGCGGCTTTACTGGCGGCTGCGCGGCTACGAGAAGGCGAAGGGCTACCTCGTCGCCGACGAACTCGGCTATCTCTGGCGACGCTATGCGGACATGAAGGCGATCGCGCGGCGCAGCGTGACGCTGGAGCAATTGGCCGGCCGGCGCTTCATCTATTACCCGCTGCACACCGAGCCGGAGACGGCGCTGCAGACCTTCTCGCCGGAGTATTTCTTCCAGCTCAGTTCGATCGCCGCGCTGGCGCGCGACGCGCCGGCGGGCGTTCTGGTCGCGGTGAAGGAGACCGCGGCGGCGGTGGGCCGGCGCCCGCGCGACTTCTACGATCAGATCGCCGAATTCAAGAACGTGGTCTTCATCGACCCGAACGAGTTGGGCCTGAAGGCCGCGGCGCAATGCGACGTGGTGGCGACGATCACCGGCACCGGCGGCCTGGAAGGCGCGGCGATGGGCAGGCCGGTGGTCACCTTCGGGCTGCACAACAGCTACAACTTCCTGCCCCATGTCCGCGTGATGCGCGATCCGGAGGATTTGAAGCCGGCGCTCGACTGGGCGCTGGGTCCGGCCTTCGACGCGGCTGCGGCGGACCGCGACGGGCGGCGCTTCCTGCGGGCGCTCGCGTCCGTCTCCTTCGATCTCGGCGATTTCAGCCTGCGTGCGCCGGACGCGATCGACCCCGCGGCGGTGGAGGCGGCGGTCGAGAACCTGCTCGCCGGCGCGCCCGACCTGCGGGTCTCCGAAGCGGCGTGAGATCGCGCCCCGCCGGCCCGCCCAAGAGACGCTCCCTCATGAAAGACGGTACAAGTATGACGGACCTCACCCCTCTCCTCATCAGCGGCGCGCCGCGCTCCGGCACCAGCCTGCTCTACAATCTGTTCGACGGGCATCCGGAGGTGACGTGGCTCGTCAATGAGGGGTACCTGTTCGAGTATCTCGCGGATCTCGGCGCCGATCGCGCGCATCTCTTCGAGGCGGCGCTGCCGGCCGATTTGGACGCGCTGATCGCCGGCCTGCGCGACAAGCAGGTCATGCCCCCGATGCACAAGGACTACACCCAGTCGCTGGCGCGCGGCTCGGTGTCGGAGGTGCATATCGCCTCCCCCTGGTCGGAGGAGCGCTTCCGCGCCGCGCTGGCCGCGCCGCGCGACCGGGGGATGAGCGCGCTCTGGCGCTGGCTCGCCGCGGCCTACGCGGCGGGGGAGGGGCAGCCGCCGCGCCGCTACGCCGTGATGAAGTCGCCGGATTTCGGCAAATCGATCGCGTCCTCGCTCACGCTGCTTCCCGAGGCGCGGGGGCTGGTCATCCTGCGCGACCCGCTGCGGGCGCTCGACAGTCTGAAGCGCTCGCGCGAGCTGCGGGGGGAGAAGCTGGTGACGTGGCCGCAGCTCGCGCTGGCCGTCGGCAGTTTCCTGGATATGGCGGACCGGCTCGAGGCCGCCGACCCTGCGCGCCTGCTCGTGCTGCGCTACGAGGATCTGACGGCCGAGCCGGAGCAAACCATGCGCGGCGTGGCGGACCGGCTGGGGTTGGCGTACGCGCCCAGCTTGCTTGAGCCCACGATGCGGGGTCAGCACTGGCCCGGAATCTCCAGCTTCAAGCCGACGGACGGGATCGAGACCGGCCCGGCCGACCGGCCGCTGCAGGCGCTGACGCCCGAGGAGGCGGATTACGTGCGCTCGGCCCTGCACGAGTTCCGAGAGCGGCATGGCTATAGGGACTGACGGACGCGTGCGGGAGACCCGCCGATGAGCATCGGCGCGCCGGACGTCGCGGTGATCGTGCCGATGCGCGGCGGCTCGAAGCGGCTGCCGGGCAAGCACGCGCGCCTGTTGGCCGGCCGCAGCCTGCCGGCGCGCACGGCGGCCGTGCTGCAGGCGTGCGGGCTCGGCGACCGCGTCTGGCTGACGACCGACGACCCCGATCTGGCGGAGACGGGCCGGGCGCTCGGCTGGCGCGTGCCGGCGTTGCGGCCGGCGGACCTGGCGGGCGATGGGACGCCGACCTTGGATGCGGTCTTTCATGCGTTGGATGAGATGGTGACGGGCGAACCCGAAATCGTGATCGTGATGCAGACGACCTCTCCCTTCTGCCCGGCCGACGCGCCGGCGCGGGCGCTCGCGCTCTTGGCGGAGCGTCCGGCGCTCGCCAGCGTCCTCGCCGTCAAGCGGCTGCATGTCGCCGCCGCCCATGTCCGGGGCGCCCGCGCGGACGGAACGATCGCGCCGCTGCTGCCGGCCGACGCGCCGGCCGACGCGCCGGCCGACGCGGCAGTCGGCCGCGGACCGGCCTTCACGCCGACCGGCGCGCTCTATGCGGTGCGCACGGCCGCGCTGCGTCAGGCGCGAAGCCTGACGGTCGACCCCGTCGCGCCCCTCGAGCTGGACGAGGTCGGCGCCGTCGACATCGACACGCCCGAGGATTGGGCCCGCGCGGAAGCCTTCGCGCAGGCCGGTCTGGCGGGGCGCTGTCTCGACCTTGAGGAGCCGGCATGATCGTCGAACGCGATGTCGCCGCCTACTGCTGCGGCCCGGACGCCACGATTGCGGAGGTGCTGCGCCGCATCAACGCGACGGCGTTCCTGTTCCAGGTCGTCGTCGATGCGCACAACAAGCCGGTGGGCACGGTGACGGACGGCGACATCCGCCGCGCGCTGGTGCGCGGCGAATCGCTGGAGGCCGCGGTCGAACGCTGCATGTTCCCCCGCCCGCAGATCGCGGCCGAATCGGACATCGATCGGGCGCGCGCGAAACTCGCCGCCGCCCGCATCAGCTTCCTCCCCCTGGTCGATGGCGCCGGCAGGATCGCGGCCTTCCTGGTCGATCGCCCGCAGCGGCGCAAGATGCCCGCCGCGCTCGTCATGGCCGGAGGATTCGGCAAGCGCTTGGGCGAGCGGACGAAAGAACGGCCGAAGCCGCTTCTGGAAGTGGCCGGACGTCCGATCCTCGACCATCTGCTCGGCAAGCTGGAGGAGGCGGGCGTCCGCGACGTCTATATCTCGGTGCACTACCGGGCCGACCAGATCCGCGCGTTCGTCGCGGCGCGCGACAATGCGGCGGCGATCGAACTGGTCGAAGAACCCGTGAAGCTTGGCACCGCCGGCGCCGTCTCGCTGGTCGGCGAGCGGAGCGAAGGGCCCCTCTTCGTGCTGAACGGCGACGTGCTGACCCGGGCCGATCTGCGCTCGATGGTGGAGTTTCACGAGGCGCACGGCCACGACCTGACCATCGCGATCGCGCGCTACGACGTCACGCTGCCCTATGGGGTGGTCCAGTTCGACGACGCCGGCGAATTCAGAAGCGTCGATGAGAAGCCGACCCTGACCTTCAACGTGTCCGCCGGAATCTATCTTCTGTCCGCCCAGGTGCGCGGCTTCGTGGAGCCGGAGATCGAGACCGACATGCCGCTCGTCATCAACCGGGCCCGTGAGATGGGTCTCAAGGTCGGCGTTTTTCCAGTCTACGAGTATTGGCGCGACATCGGCCGACCCGACGATCTGCACGCCGCCAACAACGACCATGCGGAAGACGAGGGCGGCGCATGAGACCGGCGACGCCGTCCGTAGCCGCGCCGACGGAGGCCCGCTGAATGGTCCGGAAGTTCCTGGAGCATGCGGATCTTCTGGGATTCCGGCGACGCTGGATCGCCCTGATCCTCGTGCTGCAGTTCGCCTCCGTCCTGTTCGAAGGGATCGGCATCGGCATGTTCCTGCCGATCCTCGAACTGATCACCAGCGGTCGCGAGCCGGCCGACCTGGCCGCCGACTCGGCGCTCTGGCGCCTGCTGGTCGACGCGTTCCAGGTGATCGGGCTGGAGCCCACCTTGGGGCCGCTGCTCGGGGCGGCCTTCCTCGCCTTCCTGCTGCGTCAGGCCTTCATGGCCGCGAAGCTCCTGAGCCTCAATACGGTCAAGTTCACCTTCATGCGCGACGTGCGCCGTCAGGCGTTCGGCAAGTTCCTCGCCGCCGACCTGTCCTTTCACGACCGGGTCTCGCCGGGGGAGTTCACCAACGAGCTGACGACGGAGTTGACCAACGCCACCGGGGCGTTGATCGCCTATGTGAACTATGTCGGCCAACTGACGGTGTGCGCGGTCTACGGCGTCGGGCTGTTCGTTCTGGCGCCGACCATGACCCTCGCCACCTTCGCGATCTTCGGCGTGACGGCGCTCCTGCTCTCCGGCCTGATCCGCAAGAGCCGGGCGGCCGGCAAGCAGGTGACGGCGGCCAATCAGTCGTTGTCCAAGTTCCTGCTGGAGCGCATCCGCTCGATCCGTCTGATCCGGCTTTCGGCCATGGAGCGCGCCGAGCGGGAGGCGGTCGCCGACCTGACCGACCGCCAATGCGACCGGCTGATCCACCTCAGCAAGATCTCCACGCTGCTCTACGTCGCGGTGGAGCCGCTGATCCTGCTCGGCGGGTTCGTCGTCTTCTATCTGTCGATCGAGCGTCTCGGCGTGCCGACGGAGCGCGTCATGCTGCTGTTCGTCGCCATCCTGCGTCTGCTGCCGGTGGTGAAGGAGGCGATGATCCGCCGCCAGGTCTTCGTCGGCTCTTCGGCGTCGGTGCAGACGATCCACAAACGGCTTCTGGAGATGGACCGCGCGCCCGAGATCTTCTCCGCCGGCCGCGCCTTCGACGGCGTGCGCGACGCGATCCGGTTCGAGGACGTGCGCTTCGCCTTCGCCAAGAGCGGCGGCGCGCAGGCGTTGAGCGGGGTGAGCGCCGAAATCCCCGGCGGCGCGATCACCGCGATCGTCGGCCCGTCCGGCGCCGGCAAGTCGACCCTGATCGACCTGCTTCCACGGCTGCGCCAGCCGACGGCGGGTCGGGTTGCGATCGACGGCGTTCCGATCGAGGCGTACGACCTGCGGGCCTTGCGCGACCGGATCGCCTTCGTCTCGCAGTTCGCGACCGTGCTCGACATGACGGCGGCGGAGTACATCGCCTACGGCGCCGGGCCCATCGGCCGCGCCGAGGTCGAGGCGGCGGCGCGCCTCGCCAACGCCGCCGATTTCATCGAGGCCTTGCCCAACGGCTATGACGAGCCGTTGGGCGAGGCCGGCGGGCGCCTCTCCGGCGGCCAGCGCCAGCGCCTCGACCTCGCCCGGGCGCTGGCCCGCAAGGCGGCCCTGATCGTGCTCGACGAGCCGACCAGCAACCTCGACGCCGGGGCCGAGCGGGCGATCGTCTCCGCCCTGGAGCGGATCCGGCGCGAGACGGCGGCCACCATCGTCATCGTGGCGCATCGACCCTCCGCCGCCCTGGTCGCCGACCATATCCTGATCCTGCGCGACGGCGCCGTCGCCGACGCCGGCGGGCACGAGAGCCTGCTGGCGCGCGACGCCTGGTATCGCGAGACGCTGCACGCCGTCGCACCGCACTCGGCCGCCGCCCTCGGCGCGACGTCGAGCGCCGTATCGAGCGCTGCGCCGGACGGCTCCTGACCTCCGCCTTTCCCTTCGATCAGTTCACGAGATCCCAATGACGATCATGCGCTCCTTTGACGGCCCGCTTCCCGATCTGGACGGGGCTCGAGTCCTGGTCACCGGCGGCACCGGCTCCTTCGGCCAGGCCTTCGTGCAGCGGGTCCTCGACCTCTACCCGACGGCTTTGGTGATCGTCTTCTCCCGGGACGAGCAGAAGCAGTACCAGATGGAGGCGCGCCTCGACCCGGCGCAGCGCGAGAGGGTTCGCTTCTTCCTCGGCGACGTGCGCGACGCGGAGCGGTTGGAGCTCGCCATGCACAACGTGTCGACGGTCGTGCACGCTGCGGCGCAGAAGCACGTCTCGCTGGCCGAATACAATCCCTTCGAATGCATCAAGACCAACGTCCATGGGGCGGAGAACGTGGCCAACGCCGCCCGCCGCGCCGGCGTCTCGCGCGTGGTCGCGCTGTCCACCGACAAGGCGGCCAACCCGATCAACATCTACGGCGCGAGCAAGCTCGCCTCCGACAAGATCTTCATCGCGGCGAACGCGCTCTCCGGCGCGGCCGGCGCGCGCTACGCGGTGGTGCGCTACGGCAACGTGATCGGCTCGCGCGGCAGCGTGATCCCCTTCTTCAAGCGGCTGGCGGCTGCCGGCGCGGCGGAGGTTCCGATCACCGACGCGCGCATGACGCGCTTCGTCATCACCTTGGAGCAGGGCGTCGCCTTCGTCCTCTCCGCCCTGGCCGAGATGAAGGGGGGCGAGATCTTCGTGCCGAAGATTCCGAGCGTGCGCGTCGTCGATCTGGCCCGCCTCATCGCGCCCGACGCCGAGCGGAAGATCGTCGGCGTGCGGCCGGGGGAGAAGCTGCACGAAATGATGATCTCCGAAGACGACGCGCGCATGGTGACGGAGTTGGACGACCGCTACATCATCAACCCGAGCTTCAGCCCCTGGACGGCGGAGCCGGAGAAGCTGGTGCGCGGAACCCCTGTTGCGGAGGGCTTCAGCTATCGCAGCGACGCGAACCCCGAATGGCTCGACGACGCGGCGATGCGCGGCCTGATCGAAGCCGCCCCCGTCGACCCGTCGCATTGAGCCGTCGCGAACCGCGCCCTGAGCTTCCGCTCCCGGATCCCACCGATGAACAGGTCCCGACCCTTCCTGCCCTACGGCAAGCCGACGATCGAGGCGGACGACCGCGCCGCGGTCGCGGACGCGCTCGGCTCCGACATGCTGACCACGGGCCCGCGGCCGGCGGCCTTCGAGGCGGCGTTGGCGGAGCGGCTGGGCGCGCCGCACGCGGTCGTCTGCAGCAACGGCACGGCGGCGCTGCATCTGGCGGCGCTGGCGCTCGGGCTCGGCCCCGGCGACTGCGCGGTGGTCCCGAGCCTCACCTTCCTGGCGACGGCCAACTGCGTCGCCTTCACCGGCGCGCGGGTGGTTTTTGCGGACGTCGATCCGCAGACCGGTCTGATGACGCCGGAGACGGCGGCGGCGGCGGTCGCGCGCTCGGACGGGCCCGTGCGCGCCCTCTTTCCGGTGCATCTGAACGGGCAGTGCTGCGACATGGCGGGGATCGCCGCGGTCGCGCGCCGCGCCGGCGCCCGGATCGTCGAGGACGCCTGCCATGCGATCGGCGGCGCCCAGACGGCCGACCCGGCCCGATGGCCGGGCGGCCTCGCCCCCGTCGGGGCGTGCGCCCATTCGGACATGGCGACCTTCAGCTTCCATCCGGTGAAGACGATCACGACGACCGAGGGCGGGGCGGTCCTGGCGCGCGACGGCGACCTGACCCGTCGCCTGCGCGATTTCCGCAATCACGGCCTGATCCGGGAGGCGGAGCGCTTCACCAACCCCGACGGCTTCGACGGCGCGGGCGCGCCCAATCCCTGGTTCTACGAGATGCAGGCGCCCGGCTACAACTACCGCCTCTCCGACGTGCAATGCGCGCTGGGGATCAGCCAACTCGCCAAGCTCGACCGCTTCGTCGCCCGGCGCGCGGCGCTGGTCGCGCGCTATCGCGAGCGGCTGGGCGCTTGCGCCCTGCCGCTCGCACCGGTTCCGGAAATCGCGACCGGCCGGCCGGCCTGGCACCTGTTCGCGGTCGCGATCGATTTCGAGGCGGCGGGCGCAAGCCGGGCCGAGACGATGCGGGCGCTCGCCGCGCAAGGGGTCGGCTCGCAGGTGCATTACTACCCGGTCCACCGCCAGCCCTATTACCGGGCGCTCGATCCGACGCTCGACCTGCCCGGGGCGGATCGCTACTACGACCGCGCGCTGTCGCTGCCCCTGTTCCCCGCGATGACGGATGCGGACGTCGATCGCGTCGTGGACGCGCTGGCGGAGGCGCTGGGCTGAGATGCGGCTGGATCGGCCCATCGAAACCCCCCGTCTGCGGCTCGAGAGCTTCGAGCCGGACCAGGTGGATGCGGGCTATCTCGGATGGCTCGACGATCCGCAGGCCACGCGCTTTACGGAAGTGCGGCCAGGGGCCTATGACGCGGCCCGCGCGCGCGCCTATGTGGCGGGCAATCTGGAGAGCCCGGACGCGCTGCTGCTGCGCATCATCGCGCCCGATGGGGCGTCGAAGGGGGCGCCGGACGGGCCGGAGGGCCCACATAATGGCCAGGAGCGCGCGATCGGCACGATGCGCCTGAGCGGCCTGGCCGGCCCGCATCGATGCGCCGACCTCGCCCTGATGATCGGGGCGGCCGGCGCGCGCGGGCGCGGTTACGGGACGGAGGCGATCCGGGGCGCGGCCGAAGCCGCCTTCGCCCGGTTCGATCTGCACAAGATCTGCGCCGGGATCTATGCGCCGAACGAGGCCTCCCGGCGCGCTTTCGAGAAGGCGGGCTTCCACCTCGAAGCCCGCCTGGTCGAACAGGTCTTTTTCGAGAGCGCCTTCGTCGATGTGCTGAAGATGGCGCGCTTCGCGGACGGGAGGAGGCGGTGAGCCCGCCCGCCGTGCGCCATCTGCTGGTCGAGGATTCCGACGCCTTGGCCGGGATCGCGGAGCGCTCGGAGCTCCGCCTGTGGAGCCAGTCGACGGGGCTTTCCTACAGCGAGGCGGCGCGCGGCCTGAGCGTCCGCGCGCTCGACGATCCGCGCGACGCGCCGGCGTTCGAGGCCCTCTGGCGCGATCTGCTGGCGATACGGCTTCCGATCGCGCGCGCGCTGCGCGCCGCCGAAGATCCCGAAGGACTGACCCATCTCGCGCAGGTCGCGGGCCATGGCCTCTATGTCGCGGCCGTCCAGATCGCGACCAAGGCGCTGATGCTTGCGCTCTGGCGCGCGCGGCTCTCCGGCGCGGAGGCGGTCGTCGCCGGCGCGCCGGCCCTGAGCCCGCCGGCGGGGCTCAATCCGGGCGTCGGGATTCACGATCATCTGTTCGCGGCGATCGCCGGGCGTCTGCCGGCGGAAGCCGGGATCGCGCTGCGGCCCTGCGCGCCGGTTCCGCCCGACCGCTTCCTGCGCAGCTTCGCGCACGTGCCGCCGCTCGACCGCCTGTTCAACAGCGTCAATCGGCCGGTCTCCTCGCTCCGCTTCAAGCTCTGGCGGCGGCGCGGTCGGCCGACGGGCTCGGGCGCCCGCGGCCGGCTGCTGATGCTGCGCGAGAACGAGCTGCTGGAGGAGGCCTTCCTGCCGCTGCGGCGCGACGGGTGGCGGATCGAGAGTTGGCCGATCCCCGACCGCCGGCCCGAGGCGGCGCCCGAGCGGGCGCCCGGCCGCCTGCCGGATGCGGCGGACCGCGCGCTTTCGCAGCTATGGACCGAGGCGGTCGGGCCGCACCTGCCGCCGACTTTCGACGCGGCGGGGGCGAGCCTGTGGCGCGAGCGTCTGGCGTGGGTTCTAGCGGAGTATCCGGCGCGGCTGGCGGGGATGCGGGAGTGGGCGGCGCGGGCCCGAGCCGGCGCGATCGAGGGGCGGCCGACGGTCGCGCTGTCGACCGGGCTCTATGCGCCGCTGCACCGGATGGCCGATGCGGCGCTGCGCGAGACGGGGACGCCGGTGGTGTGCGCGGACCATGGGACCGGCATCGGGATCCAGGCCCGGCTCGACGCGATGGCGGACGCCTATGTGGGCTTCTCCGACCTGTATCTCGCCTTCAATCCGGCGATCGCGGGGCTGTTCGAGCGCGCCGTCGCGCCCGAGGGCGGGGCCGTCGAGGTCGTGGGCGCGCCGCGCGAGATCGCCCGCGCGCGCTTCCCCCGGCTGCAGCGCGCGGTCATGCGGCGGCGCCTCAAGCTGGCGCCGCGGGAGACCGTGCTGACCTACGTGACCGGTCTTGGCCAGAACAACCTTCTGGGCGGCGCCGGGGCCGGGCTCGACGCGGTCTATGCGGCGTTCCAGCGCGATCTGGTCGCCTGCCTGGAGGCCTTTCCCGGACGCGCCTCGGTCAAACCGTACCCGGCGCACCGCTTTCCCGATCCGGAGCAGATCTGGGCCATGCCGCTTCCCGAGGGCGTGCATCGCCAGCCCTTCGGCGAGTTCCGGCACAGCCGGTGGGCGGCGGACCTGCTCCTGCTCGACCTGACCTCCAGCACGTTGAGCTGGGCCTTGGGCTGCGGCCGGCCGGTGATCTATGTCGACAACCCGATCGATCCGATGAACGAGGCGGCGCGGCGCGCGGCCTCGCGCGCCCTGTTCCTGATCGACCCGCGCGAGGCGGATTGGCGCCAGCGCCTGCGCGCGCTGCTGAGCCAGGACATCGCGCGCACGCGCGCCGCCTGGCGCGACAAGGCGGCCGCCCGGCGCGCTTTCTGCGCGCAGTTCGTTCTCGGCCCCAGCACGGATCCGGCCGCGACGCCGGGGGAGGCGCCAGGGGAGGCGCCAGGGGAGGCGGTGGCGGCGGCGCTGCGGCGCGACTGGTCCGCCGGGCCGCGTCGGCGCATCGGGGCTGCACGCGCCTTGGAAGGATGCTCCGACCGATGATCCTCGCCGCCTTCATTCAGGCCCGCATGAGCTCCACCCGTCTGCCCGGCAAGGTGCTGCGGCCGCTAGGTGGCGAGCCGGTTCTCGCCCGGGTCGTGCGCCAGGCCCGCGCGATCCCCGGGATCGACCGCGTCGCGGTCGTCACCTCGGAGGAGGCGTCGGACGACCCGATCGCCGCCTGGTGCGCGGAGGCCGGCGTCGCCTGCCGCCGCGGCGCCTTGGCGGACGTGCTGGACCGATTCCGCGCCGCGGCGGAGGCGGAGGGCTTGTCCGCCGGCGACGGGGTCATGCGGTTGACCGCGGATTGCCCGGTGCTGGACCCCATGGTGTGCGGGCTGGTCGCGCGCCTGTTTCGCGCGGGCGGCGTCGATTACGCGCACAATGTGGGGCCGCGCAGTTGGCCGGACGGGCTCGACTGCGAGGTCTTCTCGGTCCGCGCCTTGCGCGCGGCGGCGGATGAGGCGTCGGCGCCCGGCGATCGCGAGCATGTGGGCCCCTATATCAAGCGGAACCGGCGCCGCTTTCCGCAGGCCAACCTGACCTGCCCGATCGGCAATCACGCAGCCCATCGCTGGACCCTCGACCGGGCGGAGGATCTGGCGTTCCTGGAGCGGCTGATCGCGGCCGCTGGCGGGCGCACCGACTTTTTGTCGCTGCTGTCGGCGCTCGACGCGGATGCGGCGCTTCGGGCCCGCAGCCTCGACGCCGCGCGCTGCGCCGCGGCTCCGATCGTCGGCGACGCGCAGGCGCCCGTGGCGGAGGCGCCGGCGTCCAGCGTCGGCTACGCGGCGTCCAACGCCTTCCTGGAGCGTGCGCGGGCGGCCGTGCCGCTCGGCAGCCAGACCTTCTCCAAGAGCCACATCCAGTACCCGGCCGGCCGCGCGCCCATGTTCCTGACCCATGGCGACGGCGCCAGGGTCTGGGATCTGGACGGCAACGAGTATGTCGATCTGGTGAACGGGCTGCTGCCCGTCGTCTTGGGCTATTGCGACCCGGACGTCGACGAGGCGGTCCGCCGGCAACTCGACTGCGGCGTCTCCTTCAGCATGGCGACGACCTTGGAGGCGGAGTTGGCCGAACGGCTGGTGCGCCTCATTCCCTGCGCCGAGCAGGTGCGCTTCGGCAAGAACGGTTCGGACGCGACCACCGGCGCCGTGCGGCTCGCCCGGGCGATGACCGGGCGGGAGCGGGTGGCGCTGTGCGGCTATCACGGCTGGCATGACTGGTACATCGGATCGACCAGCCGCAACAAAGGCGTGCCCGAGGCGATCCGCGCGCTTTCGTCGACGTTTCCCTATAACGACGCCGGCGCGTTGGAAGCGCTGCTCGAGGCGCATCCGAATGACTTCGCGGCGGTCGTGATGGAGATCGCGAATGCGACGCCGCCGGCGCCCGGCTTTCTGGAGACGGTGCGCCGCCTGACCGAGAAGCATGGCGTCGTGCTGATCTTCGACGAGATCATCACCGGGTTCCGATTCGCCCTCGGCGGGGCGCAGCAGATGGTGGGGGTGGTCCCGGACCTCGCCTGCTTCGGCAAGAGCATGGGCAACGGCTTGCCGATCTCCGCCGTCGTCGGACGCGAGAGCCTGATGCGGGGCATGGAGGAGATCTTCTTCTCCGGCACCTTCGGCGGCGAGGCGCTGTCGCTGGCCGCGGCGATCGCGACGATTGACAAGCTGGAGCGCGAGGACGGGATCGCCCGCCTCTGGCGCACCGGAGAGGCGATCGCCAATCGGGTCGCGGCGCGGACGGAGCGGCATGGTCTGAGCGACGTTCTCTCCTTCGCCGGCTACGACCCCTGGCGGATCCTGGCGATTCAGGATCACCCGCACGCGCGCAAGGAAGCCATCCGGACCCGGCTGCTGATCGAGCTGTTGGACCGCGGCGTGCTGGTCGGCGGCGGTCACAACATCTCCTGCGCGATGGGGGGCGAGGAGGTCGAGCGGATCGTCGCCGCCTATGACGCCGCGCTCGGCGTGCTGGCGGACGAATTGTCCCGGCCCGGCCTCGAACAGCGGCTGCCCTGCCCGGCCATCGAGCCCGTCTTCAAGGTGCGATGACCCGAGACTCCCAGCCCGTCGCGGTCTTCCACTGCCTGGCCGCGCCCGCGGTCGGCGCCGGCCATGTGGTGCGCTGCCTGACCCTGGCCGACGCCTTGCGCGCCCGCGGCTGGCGCGTCGGCTTCGCGGTCGACGCGGAAAGCCGGCGCACCGCGCCGACGCTGGACGCCGCCGGGGTCGACGTGCGGGCGGCGACGACGCCCGCGGAGATTCTCGCCGCCTGGCCGGGGGGCGCCGATCTGGCGGTCGTCGACCGCTATGGCTGCGACGCCGATTTCGAACGCGCGCTCAGGCCCTGGGCCCGGCGTCTGCTCGCGATCGACGATCTGGCGAACCGGTCGCACGACGTCGATATGCTGCTCGACAGCGCGGGGTCGGAGACGGCCTATGGGCCGTTGATCCCGGCGGCGTGCGAGCGCCTTCTGGGCCCGGACTACGCGCTGCTGCGGCCGGAGTTCCGCCGCCTGCGCGAGGGCGGCCCGGCGCGCGCCGTGCGCGCGCGGGCCTCGCGGCTTCTGATCTCGCTCGGCGGCTCCGATCCGCACAACGCGACGGGCGCGCTGCTCGACTGGCTCGATCGCTGTGCGTCGCCGCTGGAGATCACCGCCGTCGTCGGCGCCGCCGCGCCGCACCGCGAAGCGCTGGCCGCGCGCGCCCGGACCATGCGGCACCCGACGACGGTGCGCCGGCAGATTTCCGACATGGGCGCGGCGCTCGCCGAGGCGGACCTCGTCGTCGGCGCCGGCGGGAACAGCGCCTGGGAGCGTTGCTGCCTGGCGACGCCGACGCTGCTCGCGGTCATCGCCGAGAACCAGCGCACCGTGGCCGAGCGCCTCGTCGCCGCGGGCGCGGCGCGTGAAGTGCTGCACGATCCGGCGGGGGAGCCCTGCATGAGCCTCGAGGCGTTCGAGGCGCTGCTCGGCGACGCCGCGGCGCGCGGCGCGATGGCGGCGGCGGCGGCGGCGCTGTGCGACGGCCTGGGCGCCGACCGGGTCGCGCTCGCCGTCGAACGGCTGTGCGGGCGCCTGTCGACGCGCTGCCGGCTGCGCCCGGCGGCGCAGGCGGACCGCGACGTCCTCCTCGCCTGGCAGCGCCATCCGGAGACCCGCCGCCATTTCCGCAATCCAGAGCCGCCCGACGCCGCGGAGCATGCGGCCTGGTTCGCGGCGAAGGCGCGCGATCCGCGCTGCCTGATGCACATGGTCGAGGACGCAGACGGGGCGGCGGGCCTCGTTCGCCTCGATCTCGATGGGGCGGGGGGCGCGGAGGTCTCGATCCTGATCGCGCCGGACCGCCGCGGGCGGGGCGTCGGCGCGGAAGCGCTGGCGCTGATCGCGGCGCTGCGCCCCGACCTGCGCTTGACGGCCGAGGTGCTTCCGGGCAATACCGCCTCGCATCGGCTGTTCCGGAAGGCGGGCTATCGCGCCCGATCCGAGGGATCCTACGTCCGGGCGCCCGCGGGTGCGCCCCCGGCCTGATCCCCGCCCGCAGTTTCGCGCAATCATGGAGGACGCGTTGGCTGAGAGAAGCATCTATGACGGCGAGAAGCAGGAAGCCGCCATCTCGACCGAGAGCCTGGCCACCCGGCTCAAGATCAACGCGGCCTTCGCCTCGGTGGATTTCAACGATTGGCTGTTCGAGCGCCTTGCGGTCCGCCCGGGCGAGGATGTGCTCGACCTTGGCTGCGGCAACGGCGCGCAGAGCCTCCCCTTCCTGGAGAAGGTCGGACCGGACGGGTCGGTCAGCGCGCTCGACCTCTCCGAGAGCTCGGTCGAGGAGCTGAAGGCCAAGGCGCCGGCCGGCGCGCCGCTGACGGCGGTCGCGGCCGACATGGCCGATCTTGAGAGCGTGATCGACGACGTCTTCCCGACCAAGCGCTACGATCTGGCGCATTCGAGCTATGCGCTCTACTACTCCGTCGATCGGAGCCAGGTGCTCGACGTCATGCGCACCCATCTGAAGCCGGGCGGACGCTGCGCCGTCTTTACGCCGAACGCGCCGCACGGGCTGGTCGAGTTCGCGGCCCGCTTCCACAGCGTCCAGGAGGAGATCTACGAGTGCTTCCGGTTCGGACCGGAGGTGCTGAAGCCCTATTTCGACGCCAATTTCGACTCTGTCGAGGTGCATCACTTCCACAACCGCGTCCGGCTGCCGGACGTGGACACCCTGATGGAGTTCTATTCCGCGACCACCTATTACGACGCCGGGACGGCCGACGCCTTCCGCGCCGAAGCCGACCGGATCGTCGCCGACGCGGGCGCCTTCGAATACGAGAAGAACGGCTACCTGATTGTCGGCCGGGTCCCGGGCTGAGCGGCCGCGGGATCTGAGAGGAGACCGAGCCGTGCAGGCCCGAGCCGTGCTGGCCGTCGCGGCCCATCCGGACGATGAGGTCCTGATGGCGGGCGCGACGCTCGCCCGGCATGCGGCCGAGGGGGCGCGCGTCGACATCCTGTTCGTCGCGGACGGCGGCTCGGCGCGTTTCGCGGCGCCCGACGCGCCCGGCGCCGCCGAGGCGATCGCCGCGCGCGAAGAGGCGGCGCGCGCGGCGGCGCGGATCCTCGGCGCCCGACCGCCGCGCTTCCTGCGCTTTCCGGACAATCGGCTGGACTCGGCGGCGCTTCTGGACATCGTCAAGGCGATCGAAGCGGTCGTCGCCGAGAGCGAGCCGGAAACCGTCTACACCCATTTCGAGGGCGATCTGAACATCGATCACGCGATCGTCGGCCGCGCGGTGCGCACCGCCTGCCGGCCGACGCCGGGGCGCGGCGTCCGGCGCCTCTACGCCGGCGAGACGCTGTCCGCCAGCGAGTGGGGCGGCGGCCCGCGCTTCCGTCCGACCCGTTTCGTGGGATGCGATGCGGCGGGCGCGCTTGCGACCAAGATCGCGGCGCTCAGAGCCTATGGCGATGAGATTCCCCCCGCGCCGCATCCTCGGTCGCTCGAGGCGGTGGAGGCGTTGGCCCGGTCCCGCGGCGCCGAAGCGGGGCTGGACCACGCCGAAGCCTTCGAGATCATCCGGGAGATCGATGCATGACCGCGACCGGTCCGAGCCTGACGATCGCCGGCCGGCGCGTCGCCGCCGACGCGCCGCCTTATGTGATCGCGGAGATGTCGGCGAACCATCTGGGCGATTTTGAGCGCGCGGTGCGCATCCTCGAAGCGGCGGCCGACGCCGGCGCCGATGCGGTCAAACTGCAGACCTACACCGCCGACACCATCACGATCGATCACGACGGGCCTGGCTTCAAGATCGAGGGCGGCTTGTGGGACGGCCGGACGCTGTACGGCCTCTATCGGGAGGCCTTCACCCCGTGGGACTGGCACGAGCCCCTGATGAAGCGCGGGCGGGAGCTGGGCCTCGACGTCTTCAGCTCCCCCTTCGATCCGAGCGCGGTCGCGTTTCTCGACAGGCTCGACGCGCCGGCGATCAAGATCGCCTCCTTCGAATGCGTCGACACGCCGCTCATCCGGCTGGCGGCCCAGACCGGACGGCCGCTGATCCTGTCGACCGGCATGGCCGATCTGGCCGAGATTTCGGAGGCGGTCGACGCCGCCCGGGACGGCGGGGCGCGCGATCTGGCGCTGCTGCATTGCGTCAGCGGTTATCCGACGCCGGCCGGGGACAGCAATCTGCGCACCATCCCCAATCTTGGCGAGGCGTTCCAGTGTCCGGTCGGGCTTTCCGACCACACGATGGGCGTTGCGGCGGCGACGGCGGCGGTGGCGCTCGGCGCCTGCCTGATCGAGAAGCATTTCACCCTGGCCCGCGCCGACGGCGGGCCGGACGGGGCGTTCTCGCTGGAGCCGGACGAGCTGAAGCGACTGGTCGAGAACAGCCGCACGGCCTGGGAGGCGCTGGGCCGCGTCGAGTACGGCCTGAAGGCGAGCGAGCGCGGCAACCGCGGCCTGCGCCGGTCGCTCTATGCGGTGGCGGACATCCCGGCGGGCGCCCTGCTGGACGAGGGCAACTGCCGGTCGATCCGGCCGGGCTACGGTCTCGCGCCCAAGCATCTGCCGGCGGTGCACGGCATGCGCGCGCGCGTCGACATCCCGAAAGGGACCCCGATCCGATGGAGCCTGCTGGACGACTAAGGCGGCGTTGCAGAGGCGCCGGCTCTCCGATCCCACGATCATGACAGACAACTCCTCCCCGGTCTTCACGCCGCCGCCGCAAGGCGGGTGGCGCAGCGAGCGACGCGGCGCGCTTCGCATTCACAGCGCGGGCGCGCCCGAGGGGCTTTCGGCGCTGCTGCAGGCGCTCGAACGCGCGCCGGACGCCGCGGGGGCGGCGCGCGCGCTGGCCGGCGTTTCGGGAGTCTTCGCCCTGGTGATCGAGGGGCCGGACTGGCTGCTGGCGGCGGTCGACCGCATCCGCTCGATCCCGCTGATCTGGCGGCGCGACGCCGCCGGCCGGATCGCGCTGGCGCAGACGGCGGCGACGCTGGGCGAGGGGCCCTTGACGCCCGATCCGGAGCAGGCGCTCGCAACCGCGCGCGCGGGCTATACGGTGGGGCGCGGGACGCTGTTCCGCGAGGTGACGGGGCTGATGGCCGGGGAGCTTCTGCTCGTCGGGCCGGACGGCGCGGCGCAGCAGGCCGCCTATCACCGCTACCGCCCCTGGCGCGCTCCGTTCGAGGCCACGCGCGACGAGGCGGCGGCGCGGCGCGATCTGGCCGAGCTCACCCTGGACATCCTGCGCGAGACGATCGTAAAGGCGGACGGCCGCCCCATCGCCCTGCCGCTGAGCGCGGGCCTGGATTCGCGCCTCATCGCCAGCGGGCTCAGACATCTGGGTCATGAGAATGTGATCTGCTTCGCCTACGGCCGGCCGGGAAACCGGGAGGCGCTGGCGAGCGAACGGATCGCGCAACGGCTGGGCTATCCCTGGCGCTTCGCGCCCTATGACAACCTCACCATGCACTGGGCCTTCCGACGGCCCGATTACGCCGCCTTCCGCGTCCATTCCGACAGCCTGACCGGCGTGCATTTTCCGCAGGACTTTCCGGCGCTCTCCTTTCTGCTGGCGCGCGGACTGCTGCCCAAGGACTGCCTGGTGGTCAACGGCCAGTCGGGCGACTTCCTGACCGGGAACCATATCCCGGACTCACTCCTGGCGGACGGCGCGCGCGGCCTGGACGAGAGGGCGCGCGCAGCGGTTCTGGAGGCTCTGCGGCTCAAGCATTTCAAGCAGTGGGGCTTCCTCGAGACCGAGGCGGCGAACCGGCGCGTCGACGCGCTGCTCTCCGCGCAGGTCGACGCGCTCATGGCGGGCGAGGACGCCGAGGAGGCCGCGCCCTTCGGCGTCTACGAGGCGGTCGAGTTCCACGACCGCCAATCGAAGTACGTGGTCAACGGCCAGCGGGCCTACGAGGCGCTTGGCCTCGCCTGGGACCTGCCGCTGTGGCGGGAGCGCTACATCGACTATTGGGAGGCGGCGCCGCGCGCCTGGAAGGCGCGTCAGCGGCTCTATCGCGAGATGCTGGAGGAGGCGGACTGGGGCCGCGTGTGGCGCGACATCCCGGTCAACCGGCTGCGCGTCCGGCCGGGTTGGATGCGGCCCGTGCGCTTCTTCTTCAAGGCGCTGCACGCGCCGCTGGGCCGCGCCGCCTGGCGCCGGTTCGAGCGCCGCTATCTCGACTACTTCACCTCGCCGCTGTGCGGCTATGCGCTGAGGCCCTGGCGCGCCGTCGCCTTCGATCGGCGCGAGCCCATGACTGCTTTGAGCCCGCATATCGAGGAGTATCTGGACGCGCACGGGATCGCGTTGACGGCGCTCGCCGAGGAGGGCGCCGCGTGAGCGCCGCGCCCGCCGATTTCACGCGCGCCGGCTATCGCGCGCTGCTGCAGGCCTTGCTTGAGCGCGGCTACGAGGCCCGACGCTTCCGGGACGCGGGGCCCGAGCGCCCGCATCTGATCCTGCGTCACGACGTCGACCTGTGGCCGGAGATCGTGGGCGAGATGGCGCGGATCGAGGCCGATCTGGGCCTTACGGCCGTCTATTTCTTCCTGACGGACAGTCCGCTCTACGCGATCGACGCGCCGGAAACGCGCGCGGTGTTCGAGGAACTGGCGGCGCTGGGGCACGAGGTCGGGCTGCATTTCGACGCCGCCGCCCATCCCGACGAGGCGGCGGCGCTCGACCGGGCGGCGGCCGACGCCTGCCGCCGGTTGGAGGCGGCCAGCGGTCAATCGGTCGAGACCGTGAGCTTCCACCGCCCCGCCCGCGCGCTCCTGGGGCGGGCGGAGCCGATCGCGGGGCGCCTGCACGCCTATCAGCCGCGCTTCTTCGAGGATATGGACTATTGCAGCGATTCCCGCGGCGCCTGGCGGCGCGGCCACCCCTTGGCGCGCCGCTCGGTCCGCGAGGGGCGCGCCCTGCAGCTCTTGACCCACCCCATCTGGTGGGTCCATGACGACGCGGGCGACGCCGAGGCGGCGCTCGCCCGCCTGATCGCCGCCAAGGGGGCGGCGTTGAAGCCGGCCGTCGCCGAGACCGTGACCGGTTACGACCCCGCGACTGGCCGCATTCTGGGCCGCATTCAGGGCCCCATTCAGGGCCCCATTCAGGATTGAGACACGCGACGCCATGATCGAGGACCAAGCGCCCCGGACCGCCGTCATCGGCGCCGGCTATTGGGGCAAGAACCTGCTGCGCAACCTCGCAGCGCTAGGCGCGCTCGCCGGCTTCCACGACGCCGATGCGGAGACCCGCGCGCGCTTCGCCGCGCAGTATCCCGAGGCCGCCATGCATGACGACCTGGCGGCGCTGCTGGCGGACCCCGCGATCGAGGCGGTCGCCATCGCGACGCCGGCGGCGACCCACGGCGCCATCGCGCGCCGGGCGCTGGAGGCCGGCAAGCATGTCTTCGTCGAGAAGCCGCTGTGCCTCGACCTCGCGGAGGCGCGCGCGCTTGGCGCTCTGGCGGACGCCCGGGGCGTCGTGCTGATGGTCGGCCATCTGCTGCTCTACCATCCGGCCTTCACGGCCCTGCGCGCGCAGGTCGAGGCGGGCGCGATCGGCAGGCTGCGCTACGTCTATTCGACGCGCGCCTCGCTGGGCAAGATCCGGCGGGAGGAGAACGCGCTCTGGTCTTTCGCGCCGCACGACATCTCGATGATGCTGGCGCTGACCGGACGGGCTCCGACCCGCGTGACCTGCAACGGGGAGGCGTGGCTGAGCCCCGACGTCGCGGACCTGACGCTCAGCCATTTCGACTTCGGCGACGGTCTGCAGGGCCATATCTTCGTCAGCTGGCTGCACCCCTACAAGGATCATCGGCTCGTCGTCGTGGGTGAGGCGGGGATGCTGGTCTTCAACGACACCCTGCCGGGCGCCGACAAGCTGCTGCGCTATCCGCATAGTATCGGCTGGGACGGCGACTTGCCGGTGCTCGACAAGGCCGAGGCGCGCCCGGTTCCCTTTGGCGAGCAGGAGCCCTTGGCGGAGGAGATGCGTCACTTCCTGACCTGCTGCCGCACCGGGGCGCGGCCGCGCTCCGACGCGCGGGAGGGCGCGGCGGTGCTCGCCGTGCTCGACATGTGCCAGCGCGCGCTCGCCGCCGGCGCGCCGGTCGAGGCCGACGCCGCATGAGCGCGCCCTTCATCCATGAGACCGCCGTGGTCGACGCCGGCGCCGAGATCGGCGACGGCTGCAAGATCTGGCATTTCGTCCACGTGCTGCCGGGAACCCGCATCGGCGCCGGCAGCGTGCTGGGCCAGAATGTCATGGCGGGGCCCGACGTCACCGTCGGGGCCGGCTGCAAGATCCAGAACAACGTCTCCCTCTACAAGGGCGTGACGCTGGAAGACGAGGTGTTCTGCGGGCCCTCCTGCGTCTTCACGAACGTGCTGACGCCGCGCGCCTTCGTGGAGCGCAAGGACGCGTTCGCCGACACGCTGGTGCGGCGCGGCGCGACCATCGGCGCGAACGCCACGATCGTTTGCGGGGTGACGATCGGGGCCTACGCCCTGGTCGGCGCCGGCGCGGTCGTGACGCGCGACGTCGCCGACCATGCGCTGGTCGTCGGCAATCCGGCGCGGCGCATCGGCTGGGTCAGCCGCACCGGCGACCGGCTGGGCGCGGACCTGGTCTGCCCGCGCACCGGCGAGCGCTACGCCGAAACCGAAACCGGACTGACGCGGAGCGACCGGACGTGAGCGATAGGGACCCTATCCAGTTCGTCGATCTTAAGGCCCAATACGCGGCCTACCGGCCGGAGATCGACGCGGCCGTGCACGCGGTCCTGGACCACGGGAAGTTCATCATGGGTCCGGAGGTCGCGGCCTTCGAGGCGGCGTTGGCCGATTTCGCCGGCGTCGCGCACGCCGTTGGCTGCTCCAGCGGCACCGACGCCCTTCTCATGATGATGATGGCCGAAGGGGTGGGACCCGGCGACGCGGTCTTCGCGCCCGCCTTCACCTTCACGGCGACGGCCGAGGTGCCGCTGCTGCTCGGCGCGACGCCGGTCTTCGTCGACGTCGATCCGGACGATTTCAACATGGATCCGGCGGACCTCGCCCGGCGGGTCGAGGCGGTCAACGCGGCGGGCGCGCTCACGCCGCGCGGCGTGCTGGCGACGGACCTGTTCGGCCTGCCGGCCGACTATGCGGCGATCGAGGAGGTTGCGTCGGCGAACGGCCTCGCCGTCTGGGCGGATGCGGCGCAGAGCTTCGGCGGGGCGCTCGGCGCGCGGAAGGTCGGCGCGCTCGCCCGCGCGACGGGCACGAGCTTCTTCCCGGCCAAGCCGCTGGGCGCCTATGGCGATGGCGGGGCGGTGCTGACCGACGATTCGAATTTCGCGGACGCGCTGCGCTCGATCCGCGCGCACGGCAAGGGCGCGGCGAAGTACGACATCGTGCGCGTCGGCCTGAACGCCCGGCTGGACACCATCCAGGCGGCGATCCTCGGGGTGAAGCTCGCCCACTTCGCCGACGAGATCGCCGCGCGCGAGCGCGTTGCGAAAGCTTATGATGCGGCGCTGGCGGATGTCGTGCGCACGCCGGTTCGCCGCCAGGGGCGCCGCAGCGCCTGGGCGCAATACACGATCAAGCTGCCGGCCGACCGGCGCGACGCCGCGGCCGCCGCGCTGAAGCAGGCGGGCGTGCCGACGGCGGTCTACTATCCGACGCCGATGCATCTGCAGAGCGCGTACCGTGCGCATGGCGACGGCGAAGGCTCCATGCCTGTTTCCGAGGCGCTGTGCGGCGAGGTGCTGAGCCTGCCGATGCATCCCTTCCTGACCGAGCCGCAGATCGCGCGCATCGCGGATGCGGTGCGCCGCGCCGTCGCCTGACCCGCCGCGCCGATGAGCTCCTTCGCACCCTTCACGCCGGACCTGTTCGCGGCGCATGAGGACGCGTTTCTCGCGATCGCGGCCGATCAGCCGCACGAGTATTGGCGCGCTGAGCATTTTCTGGCCGAACGGCCCGGCAAATGGAGGCTGTCCTTCGCGGCGATGGCGCAGCCGGAAGCGGTTCCGATCGGCTATGCGATCCTGTCGCAGCCGGAGCCCGCGCGGGTTCATCTTCACCACTTCATGCTGCGCGCCGATCGGCGCGGCCACGGCCTCGGGACGCGGATGCTGGACGAGTGCGTGCGCCGGGCGCGCGCCGCCGGGGCCTCGGACCTGACCCTCAAGATCGACCGCGCCGCGCCGCGCGCGCGCGCCTTTTACGCCCGCGCAGGCTTCGTCGAAGCGGACGACGGCGCGCCCTATCTGGGGGCCCGCCTATCGCTCGACGCCCGGTGATCCAGCCGCAGATGCTCGTCGCGATCCATCAGCCCAACTACGCGCCCTGGGCGGGCTATTTCCACAAGCTCGCCCGCGCCGACATCTTTATCTTCCTGGACGATGCGCAGTTCCCAAAGAATTCCTATGTCAATCGGGTGCGGATCCTGGAGCAGGGAAATCCCGTTTGGCTGACAGTCCCGGCGAAGCCGCGTCTCGGCGCGCCGATCTGCGCCGTGCGCCCCGCGCAGACGGACTGGCCTGCGCGTCATCTGAGCCGCCTCTACAACGCCTACCGCACGGCGCCCGCCTTCTCCGCCGTCTGGGGCGACGTGGAATCGGTCTATAAAGCGCTGCCCGCGGGATCGCTGGCGGAGGGAAACCGGATGCTGATCACCGGAATTGCGGATCGCCTGGGACTCGAAACGGAGACGCGAAACGCGTCGTCCTATCCCAATTCCGAGGACCTGCGGGCCGACGGCCGCTTGATCGATCTGGTCCGTCGGGTCGGCGGCGAGGCCTATCTATCGGGCCGCGGCGGGGCCGGTTATCAGGACCCGGCGACGTTCAGGGCGGCGGGGATCGCGCTTGAAATGACGGATTTCGAGGCCGCTCCCTATCCGCAGGCGGCTGATGCTTTCGCGCCCGGCCTGAGCATTCTGGACGTCGTCTTCGCGCTTGGCTGGGAAGAGGCGGCGGCCTACGTCCGCAGGCGCGGAGGCGCGCGCGGGTGAGCGCTCTCAAGGTCCTTTGCCTGGACATCGAAGGCGGGCGCGGCGGGTCGTCGCGCAGCCTGTTGCAGGCGCTTTCGGCGCTCGACCGGCGGCGGGTCGCGCCTACGGTCGTTTGCCGCAGGGGCGGTTGGATCGAGGAGGCCTATCGCGCGCTCGAGATTCCCTGCCGCATCGAGCCCGAGACGCCGACGCTCACGGCGCTGCATCGGACGAGCCGCAATCTGGCGGTCAACGCGCTGTTTCGGATGCGGGATTGGCCGCGGTCCGCCGCGTTCCGGGAGCGCTTGCTGCAAGCCGTCGACGAGAGCGATCTGGTCCATCTGAACCACATCTCGCTGACGCCGTTGGCGGGTTGGATGCGACGTCTGCGCCCTGCGATCCCCGTCACCCTGCACATCCGCACGATGCCGGTGCGCAGCGTCTTCGCGAGCCGACAGGCGCGCGCCGCGCGCGCCGCCTGCGACGGGTTCGCCTTCATCACGGAGAACGAACGCCTGCATTTTGAGAGTCAGGCCGGCGGCGCCGCGCCCGGCGCGGTGATCTACAATCCGGCGCAGCCGATCCCGCCCGGGACGGCGCCGCTGGACGCAATTCCCGCCGACGACCGGCTGAAAGTCGCCTGTCTGTCGAATTATTCCCATTCAAGGGGAATAGACCGGCTGGTGGATGTCGCCGCCGCCCTGCCGGAGGCGGCGCGACGGCGCATCCTGTTCATCGTCGCCGGCGACATGCGCCTGACCGGCCGGCTGCCCGGCGCGCTCGGGGACGTCGCGCGGCGCGGCGGAACGCTGGCGGATCATGCGGCGGCGTGCGGGGTGGCCTCGTCGTTCCTGTTCCTCGGCCATGTGACGGAGCCGGAGCGGGTGCTCGCCGCGGCGGACGTGCTGGTGAAGCCGACGCGCGAGGCCAATCCCTGGGGGCGGGACATCCTGGAGGCGATGGCCGCCGGCGTGCCGGTCGCCTCCGTCGGCTGGTGCGACCGGTTCGTCGAGAGCGGCGAGACCGGGCTGCTGCAACCCCGCTTCGACGCGCCAGCGCTCGCCGACTGGTTGACGGCGGTCGATGGCGATCGCACGCGGCTGCGCGCTCTTGGCGAGCGGGCGCGCCGCCGGGCGGAGACCTTGTGCGCGCCGCCGCGCAGCGCCGCCGCATTGGTCGACTTTTGGGAGCGCACGGCGCGCGGGGAGGTCGTGGAAGGTCAAGCGCGGGAGGGTCCGACGCCGGCTCGTTCGACGCCGCGGCTGGCGGGCGTGCTGCCGTCCTTCGCGGGCGGCGGCGCCGAACGCGTCGTGCTCTCGCTGCTGCGCGGCGTCAAGGATGCGGGCGGGGCGGCCGAACTGATTGCGCTCGACGGCAAGGGGCCGCTCGCGGACAAGGCGGTGGGGCTGGATCGCGTGCAGGTGCTCGACCGGCGGCGGCTGCGCCGGGCGGCGCCGGCCTTGATCGGCGCGATCCGCTGGGCGCGCCCCGAGGTGCTGTTCGCCAGCCAAGCCCATCTCAACGCCGGCCTGCTGTTTCTCAAGCCGTTGCTCGGGTCGGTGCGCCTCGTGGTGCGTGAGGCCAACATGCCGAGCGCCTGCCTTGCGAACGGCCACTGGCCCGGCTGGTTCAAGCCGCTCTACCGGCGGGCGCTGCGCCGTGCGGACCTGGTGATCGCGACGTCTCAGCAGATGGCGCTAGAATTCGAGCGCGACTTCCGCGTTCGCCCGGAACGCCTCCGCGTCGTCTACAATCCGGTCGATGAAGCGGAGATACGGGACGCCGCCGCGGCAGGCGCGGTTCGGCGACCTGGGACAGGGCGGCGCTTCGTGGCCGCCGGCCGGCTGGTGCGCCAGAAGGGATTCGGCCGTCTGGTCGAGTGGATGGCGGCGATGGACGCGGCCGACCACCTGACCATCCTGGGCGAGGGGCCGGAGCGGCGGCGGCTGGAACGCCTGATCGCCGGATGCGGGGTCGAGAACCGCGTCGACTTGGCCGGTTACTCCGGGGACGCGTGGCGGTGGATGGCGGGCGCCGACGCGCTCCTGATGTCCTCGCTTTGGGAGGGGATGCCGAACGCGGCGCTCGAAGCATTGGCTGTGGGCGCGCCCGTCATCGCCACCGCGGAAAGCGGCGCGATCGCCGAGGTCGCGGCGTTGGCTCCGCCTGGCGCGGTCCGGGTGGCGAAAGACGGACCGGGCTTTATCGCCGCCATGCGCGCGGTGCGCCCCGGCCCCGCCGGCCTGCGCGCCAGTCTGTTGCCGCAGGATATGCAGCGGGATCGCGCCGTGGCCGCCTTCGCGGCGTGGGTCGGGGAACTGGCCCGGTGAACCGCCGGCTCCCGACCGGCGTGCAGACGCGGCGGCGCCTTTGGCCGCCGCTGGAAGGCGCCCGTGTCGTCTCGGCGATCGGCAGGGCCCCGCGCCGGTCCGTTCCCTTGCGTTTCACGGAGCGCGGCTGAGATGTGCGGGATCGCCTGTCTGATCCAGCCGGGCCGCCGCTTCCCGCCCGATCTGCTGGACGCGATCGATCGCGATCTCTTCCACCGCGGCCCCGACTCCGGCGGGCTGATGTCGGAGGAGGGGGCCGCCTTCGTCTTTCGCCGGCTCGCCATCATGGATCCCACGCCGGGCGCGGATCAGCCGATGACCGACGCGGCCGGCGAAGTCACGCTCGTCTTCAACGGCGAGATCTACAATTTCCTCGATCTCCGCGCCGAACTGGAGGGCGCGGGCGTCCGCTTTCGCACCCGCAGCGACAGCGAGGTCGTGCTGCAAGGCTATCGCCACTGGGGCGAGGCCCTGTTCGACCGGCTTGAGGGGATGTTCGCGATCGGCCTGCTCGATCGCCGGCGGAACCTGTTCCTGGCGGCGCGCGACCCGCTCGGGATCAAGCCGCTCTATCTCGCCCGTACGGGCGATCTGACGGCGGTGGCGAGCGAGGTGCGACCGCTGTTGCGCCTCGTCGGGGCGGAGGTCGACGAGGCGGCGCTCGGCGAACTGCTGACCTTCGGCTGGGCCGCGGGGCGGCTCTCCAATTATCGCGGGGTGGAGCGGGTCCCGGGCGGGACGCTGATCCGCGTCGATCTGGCGGACGGGACCCGCCGCGAGACGCGGTTCTGCGACCCGTTGGAGACCCTGACGGCCGCGCGCGACGCCGACGAGGAGGCGGCGCACGAGGCGGTTCGCCAATCGGTCCGGTCCCATCTGATGAGCGACGTCGGCTACGCCCTGCAGCTCTCGGGCGGCGTCGACTCGAGCCTCGTCACCGCGCTCACCGCGGCGGAGACGAAGAGGCCGCCCAGCACCTTCGCCGTGGCGGTCGACGACCCGGCGCTCGACGAGGCGGCCTATCGCGAACCGCTGGTCGCGCGTTACGGTCTCGACCATCGGGAGCATCCGATCGACGGCGTCGGCTTCGCGGACGCGCTGCCGGCCGCGGTCCGCGCGATGGAGGGGCCGGTCCCGCACGGCGGCTGCGTGACGCTCTATGCCTTGTGCGGCGAAATCGCGGCGTCGCACAAGGTGGTGCTGACCGGCGAGGGCGCCGACGAGATGTTCGGCGGCTATATGCGCTATCAGATCTGGCGCAAGCTGATGCTGCAGGAACGGCTCGACCGGATCTGGCCCGGCGCGGCGCCGATGCCGGACGTCTGGCCGTTCCGCGGGGCGCGACGGCTGCGCGGCTTCGACGCGGCCGCCTATGCGGCGCTCTACGAGAATCTGGAGGCGATGCGGCAGGTCTTTCCCGATCTGCTGCCCGCGCCGCCCGGCGCGCGGGAGGCCGCCTCCGCCCGCTTCAGCGATTTTCGCGATAGGCTCTTCGCGGTGGACCAGAGCGCCTATCTGGAATCCCTGCTTGTCCGGCAGGACAAGATGAGCATGGCGCGCTCGGTCGAGGCGCGGGTGCCCTTCGTCCACATGCCGTTGTTGCGAGTCGTGAATCGGTTGCCCCACGCGCTGCGCTGCCCAGGTGGAGAGACCAAGCCGGTGCTGAAGCGACTGGCGGACCGCTATCTCGAGCGCGAGATCGTGCACCGGCGCAAGGTCGGACTGCTGTTGCCCTATGACCGCTGGGCGGCTGACCCGAAGGCGCTCGGCCGCCACCTCGACGATCTGACCGACCCGAACGGCCGCTTGCGCGCGCTCGCGGCCCCGGGCGCGCTCGACGCCGTCGTCGAGCGGTTTCGCAAGGGCGAGCGGCGCGGTCTGCCCCGCCTTTTCGCGCTGATCAACCTGGAGCAGTGGTTGCGCAGCGTCGCGGTGGAGGGGCCGCGGCTGTGACGCTCCTGGCGCCGGTCGGCCTCCTGTGCCGCGCGCCGGCGCGGCGCGCAGGGTGATCCGCCTCCGCGGCGACGCCGACGATTCCTAGCCGGCGCGGCCGGAGGGAACGCGCCTCAGCCCGAGCTGCGGGATCGACGCCGAGATCGCGGCGGCCCCGCGCCCGCCTCGCCGAGCGCGCGGGCTACGTTCCCGCCGACGCCGCGCCGATACCATGCTGAGGCGGGCTGACGCGCCTGGCGCAAGAGGGTCGCTCCTGCGATCTAACCCGCGGAGATCAAGGATTCCGGCTCCGGCTTGCAGTGGACAAGGCGGGACCCCTCCGCTAAAAAGCGCGCGCCCAATGCGAGCAGGCCAAAGTAAGGAAGACCGACTGGCATGAGCGAGCGCCTGACCCATCTGCGCCGTCTCGAGGCGGAGGGCCTTCACATCATGCGGGAGGTCGCCGCCTGTTTCGAGCGGCCGGTGCTGATGTACTCCATCGGCAAGGACAGCTCGGTGCTGCTGCATCTGGCGCAGAAGGCCTTCTATCCGGCGCCGCCGCCCTTCCCGCTGCTGCACATCGACACCACCTGGAAATTTAAGGAGATGATCCAGTTCCGCGACCGCCGCGCCGCGGAGATCGGGATGGATCTGATCGTGCACACCAATCAGGAGGGTCTGCGCCAGGGCGTCAATCCCTTCGCCAGCGGCTCGGCCGTGCACACCGACGTGATGAAGACCCAGGCGCTCAAGCAGGCGCTCGACATGTACCGCTTCGACGCCGCGATCGGCGGCGCGCGGCGCGACGAGGAGAAGAGCCGCGCCAAGGAGCGCGTCTTCTCCTTCCGCTCGTCCGCCCACCGCTGGGACCCCAAGAACCAGCGGCCGGAGCTCTGGAACCTCTACAACACCCGCATTTCGAAAGGCGAGAGCATCCGAGCCTTCCCGATCAGCAATTGGACCGAGCTCGACATCTGGCAGTACATCCATCTCGAAGGGATCGAGATCCCGTCGCTCTATTTCGCCAAGGAGCGCCCGGTGGTCGCGCGCGAGGGCCAACTCATCATGGTGGACGACGACCGCATCCCGATGGCGCCGGGCGAGCAGCCGATGATGAAGACGGTGCGGTTCCGCACGCTCGGCTGCTATCCGCTGACGGCCGCGATCGAGAGCGAGGCGAAGACCCTGCCCGAGATCATCCGGGAGACGCTGGTGACCCGCACCTCCGAACGCCAGGGGCGGATCATCGATCACGATCAGGCCGGCTCGATGGAGAAGAAGAAGCAGGAGGGCTATTTCTGATGGCCGATCCCGCGCTGCAGGCGATCGCCGACGCCGAGACGCAGGAGGAGATCGAACGCTTCCTGGTCGAGCAGGAGCGCAAGGACCTGCTGCGGTTCATCACCTGCGGCAGCGTCGACGACGGCAAGTCGACGCTGATCGGCCGGCTGCTGTTCGATTCGAAGCTGATCTTCGAGGATCAACTCTCCGCCCTGGAGCGCGACAGCAAATCCGCCGGCACGGTGCGCGACGGGATCGACCTCGCGCTCCTGGTCGACGGGCTCCAGGCGGAGCGCGAGCAGGGCATCACCATCGACGTCGCCTATCGTTTCTTCGCGACCGACAAGCGCAAGTTCATCGTCGCCGACACGCCGGGGCACGAGCAGTACACCCGCAATATGGCGACCGGCGCCTCGACGGCGGACGCCGCCGTCATCCTGATCGACGCGCGCAAAGGGGTCCTCACCCAGACCCGCCGCCACAGTTTCATCGCCCATCTGATGGGCATTCGCCATGTGGTGCTGGCGGTCAACAAGATGGATCTGGTGGGCTTCGACCGCGCGATCTTCGAGGAGATCGTCGCGGACTATCGCGCCTTCGCCGAGGCGCTTGATTTCGAGACCGTGACGGCGATCCCGCTCTCGGCGCTGACCGGCGACAATGTTCTGCGCCGGGCTGCGGAGGCGACTCCCTGGTATGACGGCCCCACCCTTATCGAGGCGCTGGAGGGGATCGACGCGGCGCGCGACTGGAGCGCGCTGCCCTTCCGCCTGCCGGTTCAGTATGTAAACCGCCCCGATCTCAATTTCCGCGGCTTCTGCGGGACCATCACCGGGGGGCGCGTTCGGCCCGGCGACGCCGTGGTCGTGACGCCGTCCGGCAAGGCGACCCGGATCGCGCGGATCGTCGATTTCCACGGCGATCTCGACGAGGCCGTCGCCGGCCAGTCCGTCACGCTGACGCTCGAAGACGAGATCGACGTCTCCCGTGGCGACGTGATCGCCGCCGAGGCGGCGCCGGCCCAGGTGACCGATCAGTTCGCCGCCCATATCATCTGGATGGCGGAGGCGGAGATGCTGCCGGAACGGCAGTACCTGTTCAAATTCGGAAGCCAGACCGCGAACGGTGCGGTGACGGAGCTGAAGCATCAGGTCAACGTCAACACGCTGGAGCATGGCTCTGCCAAGACGGCGACGCTGAACGACGTGGTCTTCTGCAACGTCGCCTTGGACCGGCCGATCGCCTACGACCCCTATCGCGAGAATCGCGAGGCCGGCGCCTTCATCATTATCGACCGCTACAGCAACCAGACGGTCGGCGCCGGGATGATCGCGTTCGGCCTGCGCCGGGCGACGAACCTGCAATGGCAGGCGCTGGATGTCGACAAGCCCACGCGCGCGGCCGCGAAGGGCCAGAAGCCGGCGGTTTTGTGGTTCACCGGCCTGTCCGGCGCGGGCAAGTCGACGGTGGCCAATCTGGTCGAGCGGAAGCTGACGCGCCTCGGCCGGCACACCTATACGCTCGACGGCGACAATGTGCGCCACGGCCTCAATCGCGATCTCGGCTTCACCGACGTCGACCGGGTGGAGAACATCCGCCGGGTGGGCGAGGTGGCGAAGCTGTTCGTCGACGCCGGCCTGATCGTCCTGGTCTCCTTCATCTCGCCCTTCCGCAGCGAGCGCGCCATGGCGCGGGAGCTTGTCGAGGAGGACGAGTTCGTCGAGATCTTCGTGGACGCGCCGCTCGCCGTGTGCGAGCGGCGCGATCCCAAAGGTCTCTACGCCAAGGCGCGCGCCGGGGCGATCAAGAATTTCACCGGCGTCGACAGCCCCTACGAGCCGCCCGAGACCCCGGAACTGCGCCTTGCCGCCGGCGATCGCCCGGCGGAGGATCTGGCGGAGGACGTGGTGGCCTATCTGCGCGCCCGGGGGTTGATCGATTGATCGCACGGGCCGAGGCATGGGGAAAGGCGAAGCGGGGATGACGACCGCGCGCTTCGACGGCAAGGCGGTGCTGGTCACCGGCGCCGACGGCTTCATCGGCTCGCATCTGGCGGAGCGGTTGGCGCGGGACGGCGCGCGGGTGCGCGCGCTCTGCCAGTACAATTCCTTCGGGACGCGCGGTTGGCTCGATTCCCTGGACCCTGAGATCCGGGACGCGCTGGAGATCGTCTCCGGCGACGTGCGCGACCCGCATTTCGTGCGCGATCTGGCGGCGGGGCAGGCGCTCGTCTTCCATCTGGCCGCGTTGATCGCGATCCCCTTCTCCTACGCGGCGCCGCAGAGCTATGTGGAGGTGAACGTCACCGGCGCGCTGAACGTTCTGGAGGCCGCCCGCAGGGCGGGCGTCGAGCGCGTCGTGCACACCTCCACCTCCGAGGTCTACGGCACCGCGCGCACGACCCCGATCGCGGAGAGCCATCCGCTGCAAGGCCAATCGCCCTATTCCGCCAGCAAGATCGGTGCGGACCATATGGTGGAGGCCTATGCGCGCTCTTTCGACCTGCCGGCGGTGATCTTGAGGCCTTTCAACACGTTCGGCCCGCGCCAGAGCGAGCGGGCGGTGATCCCGACGGTGATCCGCCAGATCCTCGACCCGGCCTGCGAAGACGTTCGGCTTGGCGATCTAAGCCCGATCCGCGACTTCAACTATGTGGAGGACGTCGTCGACGCCTTCTGCCGGATCGCGCTTGCGGACGGGATCGACTTCGGCGCCGCCTACAACGCCGGCTCCGGCCGCGCCGTGACCATCGGGGAGATGGTCGAGATGGTCCGGGGGATCGCCGGCGCCGACAAGCCGGTCGTCGAGGAGGCGGCGCGCAAGCGGCCTGCGAAGTCCGAGGTCTTCGAGCTGCTGGCGGACGCCTCCCGGCTGCACGCGCTGACGGGCTGGCGATCCGAGATCGGCCTGGAGGCGGGGCTCGCGCGCACCGTCGACTGGTGGCGCGCGGAAATCGCGGCCGGCCGCCAGCGCGCCGACAGCGGGTATCTGGTTTAGACGGCGCAGCGGCGCCGGCGAAGCGGGAAGGCGAACGCGATGCGAAGCCTGCGGCGTCTAGGAACCGCGGATTTGGAGACCCTGGCGGAGCGGGCCGAGCCGCTCGTCGAGCGCGTCGGCGACTGGCTGCGCGGCCTGGATCGGGCGCGCGCGGCGGGGGCGCTCGTCGGCGCGGCGCCCTTGGCGCTGCTGTTCGGCAATGCGGTGCTGGGGATCGTCTTCTTGGCCGCGGTCGTCTGTGCGGCGCCGACCCTGCGCGACCGCATCATGCGGTGGCGCTATCGCGATCTGCTGCTTAGCGTCTGCGGCGGCTTCGCCGCGCTCACCGTCATCTGGTGGTCGTTCTCGGCCCTGTTCTCGCTGGAGCCGCTGAGTTCCTTCGAGGTGATCCTTCGAATGACGCTCTTCGTCGGGGCGGGGCTGCTGTTGGCGATCTGTCTGGCGGAGAGGCCGGACGCGCGGCGGCTGGGGGAAAGCGTCCTGCTGATCGGCTTCCCGATCCTGATGGCGCTCGCCGCGGCGTCGATGTACGGCGACGCTGGCCTGCTGCACCTTTTCACCCCGTTCCACGGGCCCGACGTCCAGCCGCCGGGGTTTTTCAAGTCCTACGCCTCGGTGATCGCGGTCGCGCTGCCGATCCTGCTTTGGATCGGCTGGCGGCGCGGCGGCGGCTGGGTGTGGCTTGCGCTTGTCTCGGCGCCGGCGGCGCTTTTCGTGATGTGGGGCGACGGCCTGCAGCCGGCGCGCGCCGGAATGGCGGGTCTTGTCGCGGCGGGCCTCGCGGCGTTGCTGATCGCCGGGGCCAGGCGCCTCGACCGGCGCGGTCGGGCGGCGCTCTTCGGCGCGCTCGGCGCGGCGGGTCTGGCGCTTGCGGTCGCCGTGGTCGCGGTATTGCCGGGCCCGCCGGTGACGGAGGCCGATCGGGCTGACCCGCCCCTACCGCTGGTCGATTTCCACCGGCAGGCGATCTGGGGCTTCGTCGCGGACAAGGCGCTGGACGCGCCGCTGGTGGGGCACGGGATCAACGTGATCAACAAGGTCGAGGGGGCGGGCGAGCCCGTCCTGGACCTGAATCAGGAGTACGTGCCCTCGCACCCGCACAACTGGGTGCTGGAAGTCGCGGCCGAGACGGGCCTTCCCGGCTTTCTGCTCCTGGCGATCAGTCAGTTGCTGCTGGCCGCCGCCTTCGTGCGCGCGGCCTGGGCCGGACGCGCCGGCGGCTATGCGGGCGCGGCCGCGATGGCGGCTTTCTGGTTCAGCTCGATGGCCAACTTCTCGATCTGGTCGGCCTGGTGGCAGGTCGTGTTCATCGCCTTGCTGCTGTTGCCGGCGGCGCGCACGCTGAAGCCCGTGATCGCTGAGCCGGAGCCTGACGACCCGCCCGGCGTCGGGGGCACCCGGATCGGCGCCGCGCTGACGGTCGGATTGCTGACGCTGGCGCTGGCGTTGGTCTGGACGGCGCGGCGGACGGAGGCCGGCTACGTCGTCTATAAGCGTCTCGCGGCCGAGAACGCCTATGTCTATGACGCGATCCGCCCCGCCGTCCTGGAGACGCAGCCGGCCGAGCTGATCCGGCCGCGCGACGCGGCCACCCTGGCCGCGATCCGGGCCGACCTGACGGCGGCCGTCTGGGGCGACGCGGGCCTGCCCGAAGCGCACCAACCGGACAGCGCCCAGCCGGTGGAGGCCACCGGATACGGCGTGGAGGCCGGGGCCCCGCCGCTCGCCGCGATCGAGCGGTTCACGGTTCCGATCGAGGCGAATTACACCGCCGTCGGCTATGTGCTGCGGCCCGAGGCCGCGACCGGACGCGGCGTCGTCTATGCGCACGGCTATGCGGGTGATGTTTCCCAGGCGGCGCGGCTGGTGCGCGGCCTGCTGGAGGAGGGGGCGACGGTCGCGCTCCTCAACTTCCCGGGCTATGCGGAGAACGCCTTCCGGCGCTACGACCACCCGCGCTTCGGGCCTATTCTGTTCGACCACGACTATCTGCTCCATTACGCGGAGCGCCCGATGCGCTTCTATATCGAACCGGCGATTGTCGCCGCGAACCGGCTGCGCGCGGCCCACGGGGTGGAGGGGGTCGGGATCGCCGGCTTCTCAGCCGGAGGCTGGGTGGCCGCCGTCGCTGCGGCGGCGGATCCGCGGTTCGACCGCGCGGCGTCAGTGGCGAGCTTCCTGCCGATCTACATGCGCGACTGGCGCAATTCCAACGAATGGACGCCGCCGCATTTCTATGCGCCGCTGATCCGGGCGGCCAACTACCTGGAAGTCCCGGTCCTGGCCGGCTCCGGCGACGGCCGCGCCTATCTGCAGATCTTCAACCGGTACGACGCCTGCTGCTATCGCAACCGCTACGGCGCGCTCTACCAGCAACCCGTCGAGGCTGCGATCGGGGCGATCGGCGCCGGCGGCGATTTCGGGGTCGCGATCGACGAGACGCACGCGCGTCACCAAGTCTCCCCCTGGGCGATTGCGCGGCTGGCGGACTTTCTGACGGGGGGGGGTGTCGCGCCCGACGAGCGGCACCCGGACTCGCTCGCGGCGGCGCGGGCGGAGGCCGACCTCGACTGAAGGCGGGAGTCGCGCGCCGGCTCAGGCGTCGTTGCGCTCGCCCAGCCAGGAATACCACCGCGGAAAACTCCAACCGAGAGCGATCCGGTTTTTGAGGATCAGACGACCGGCAAACGGCGGATCAAGGCGGCCCGAGCGCGGCTAGACGCCGCGATCCGTTAGGAGGCGAAGAGGAAGGCGACGGGCGCGGAAAGGCGGCGTCGCTTCACGCGGCCTGCTGCGCCGTCGCGGGCTTGGCGCCGAGCGCGTCGAGATAGGCCTTCACCGCCCCCTCGAAGCCCATCCACAGCGCGTCCGCCGTGAAGGCGTGGCCGATGGAGACCTCGTCGAGGCGCGGCAGCGCGTTCAGCAGCGGGCCGACATTCTCGGTCGTCAGGTCATGGCCGGCGTTGATCAGGAGGCCCGCCTTCACCGCGGCTTCGGCGGTCTGGACGTAGTGCGCCAGCACCTCCGCGCGCTGCAGCCTGTCGAAGGCGTGGGCGTAGGGGCCGGTGTAGAGTTCGATCCGCTCCGCGCCCAACTCGGCGGTCTTGGCCATCACGTCGGCCGCGCGGGCGGCGTCCGCTTCCGCATTCATGAAGAGGGAGACGCGCGCGCCCGCCTCATGCAGCGCGGCGATGCGCTCGGCCAACCGGATGGAGTCGGCGAAGACGTCCCAGCCATTGTCCGACGTCGCGGCGTCCGGACTGTCCGGCACCAGCGTCGCCTGATCCGGGCGCACGGCTGCGACGAGCTGCATGTAGTCGTCGAAGGGATTGCCCTCAATGTTGAACTCGACCCCGCGGCGGCGCCAGCCCTCGGCCTCCATCATCTCGGCAATGGCGTAGACGTCGGTCTTGCGGATGTGCCGCTCGTCCGGGCGCGGATGAACGGTCAGACCGTGCGCGCCGGCCTTCAGGATGGTGCGCCCGGCGGCGACCGGGTCGGGATAGCCGACGTCGCGCTGGTTGCGCAGCAGCGCCACCTTGTTCAGGTTCACCGAAAGCTTCGTCGCGCCGTAAGCCGTCATGATCCGCACCCTTCGGTCGAGAGACCCCGCCCCGACCTTTTCATATGATCAATTGGCCCTAGAGATAGGTCCGTCTGCATGAAAAGGGTAGGGCCATTTAGCGGGAAAGGATTCGGGCCGCTGCGCGCGCCTCAGCGCTTCTCCAGCACCACCAGCAGCCGCCAGGCGGCCCACATGCCGAGAAAGGGCAGCAACCGGTCCTCCAGGCGCAGCAGCGGCGCGACCCAAGCTTCCGGCAGCAGCGTCCAGCGCTTGAAGCCGCCGGTCAGCGGATAGGCGAAGAGGCTGAGCCAGCGCCGCTCCACCGTCTTGAGCGCCGGGACCCGGTCGCTCAGCGCGATCCGGTGCTCCTCCCGCTTGAACAGCAGGGTGGGGATCGCCTGGTTGCTCTCGAACGGGTCGTTGTCGTCCGCGTTCGCCGCCGGCGCCAGCGGGTCGGCCGCCATGTCGACCGTCTCCTCATGCAAGAAATGGTAGAACAGCCAGGAGAGCGGCGTGATCCCCGGGTCCAGCAGGACGATCCGGCCGCCGGGCTTGAGGGCGCGCGCGGCCTCCTCGAAGAAGCGGCCCGGATCGCCCAGATGGTGCAGCACGTCGAGAAGCGCGATCCCGTCCAGGCTTTCGTCCGCGAACGGCAGCCGCTGGGCGTCGCCGACGACGTCGATCCAAGGGCTCTCCAGAATGTCCATCCGCAGGCGCGCGTCCAGCAGCCCCGTCGAATGGCCCGAGCCGGCGCCGATCTCAAGCCAGACGCCGCCGTCGGGCAGCGCGTCCGTCATCCGGCGATAGTAGTCGGCGTAGACGGCCCGCAGCGCGGGCTTGCGCTCCCAGGCCGCGCGGCGGGCTGCGAGCCTCGGGTCGCCACCGTGCGCCAGCCCCGCCATGACCTCAGAGGGCCTTCAGCGCGCGCCCGGCGGCGATGCGGTTGGCGACCTCGCGGATCGCGGCTTCATGCGGAGAGAGGTCGGGCGCGGCGTCGGCCGTCTCGATCGCCGGGTCGATCATGCGCTGGGGCCGTGGCGGTTGTTTAAACGCGGGCGTGAATAGCCGCTCGCGGCGTCTGTCGCAAGCGATCCCGCCGCAAGCGATCCCGCCGCCAGCGATCCCGCCGGGGTCGGCTCAGGTCAGCAGATTGACCACCTGGCCGCGACCGCTGCTGCTGAGCGCCTGGGAGGAGGACTGAACGGCCTGCGTGACGAGTTGCAGAACCGCCTCGTCGGTGCGCTGCTGCTGCTTGATCGCCGCGATGGAGAAGTTCTGCCGCGTGACCGCGCTGGACAGCGCGACGCTGGCGCCGGCGAGTTCGGACATGGCCGCCCTCCTTCCACGAGATCGGCCGGCGTTCTGCCGGCTTGAACGTCAACGTGCGCGGCGTCCGGCCGCCGCTGGGCCTTGCGCGGGCTTCTCCCGCACGGGCTCCACAATAGCGCGGCCGGTCGCTCGGGGCAAGCTGGGCGGCGCGCTACTGCACGTCCGCCATCACCCGCATGGTGACGATCTGGTCCGGATCGCGGACCATGCCGCTGCCCGGCGCGCCGCGCTTCAGGTCGTCGACCAGCTCCATGCCATCCACGACCTCGCCCCATACGGTGTACTGGCCGTCGAGATGGGGCGCGCGCTCGAACACGATGAAGAACTGGCTGTTGGCCGAATTCGGATCCGGCGTGCGCGCCATCGAAACCGTGCCGCGCACATGCGAAGCGTCCGAGAACTCGGCCTGCAGGTCGGGATAGCTTGAGCCGCCGGTGCCGGCGCCGGTCGGGTCGCCGGTCTGCGCCATGAAGCCGTCGATCACCCGATGGAAGACGACGCCGTCATAGAAGCCTTCGCGCGCCAAGGTCTTGATCCGCTCGACATGGTTCGGCGCGAGGTCGGGGCGCATGGCGATGGTCACCGCGCCCGACTCAAGGGTCAGGATCAGCGTGTTCTCGGGATCCAGGCTCTGCGCGGCGGCGCCGTCGCCGCCGGCGGACAGGGTGAGGCCGAGGCCGAGGGCCAGCGCCAGGCGGCGCAGCGGGGAGCGCGGGGAAAAGGCCATGATCGTTTCTCTCCGACGGGTTGCGGGTCCAGCGTTGCGTTTTTGGGTTTAGACGCGCGCGCCCTTCCGGTAAACCCTGGGCATGCAGGGATTATGTCGGTCACTCGGAAAGGCGAAGGGACGAGAGGGTCGATCATGGGGTGGGGACTTCGTGGGTCGGCCGGGGCGCTGAGACGCGCGGCGGCGGTCGCGTCGCTCGCGGCGGCGATGGCGATCGGATGGGTCGCGCCGCCGGCGCTCGCCAACCCGGTGCCGGTGGACGGGAAGGATCCGAAGGACGGCGCGACCCTGACGGGCTTTCGGGTGCAGTCCGCGGACGGCGGGGCCTTTCTCTATTTCCTGTGCGACGAGGGCGAGGAGAATCCGCGTCTCTGGTTCAGCCACGGCCACACGCTGGGCGAGGCGACGCAGCCCTTCCGGATCGCCTATTCGATCGACGGCGGTCCGCTGCAGCAGCATTGGTTCTTCGTGCTGCCGAACCTGAAGTCCGCCGCCTTCTTCCCGCGCTACAATCAGATGTACGAGGCCCGCTTCGGCGAGACGCCGGAGATGTTCGACAAACAGGCCGGCGCGGTCAGCCAAGCCTATGTCGATTGGTACGACAACATCTACAATTCCATCGTCGCCGATTTCGGATTCGGCGGCGATGCGGGGCTCGTGAAGATCGTCGACGGCGCCGGGACGGAGTACGAATACCTTTTCAACCTTATCCCGCTGCGCGATTTCATGGTGCGCCTGAGGAGTTGCTACGAGCCGCCGGTGAACTACACGCCGGTCACCCCGTCGGGGTAGGACGCCGAGGCGACCGAGGCGGCCGCGCGACCGAAAGGATGCTCGACCTGGACGGACGGATCTGGCGGCGCGTGTTTGCTGGGCTCCTCTGCGCGGCGCTGCTCGGCTGTGCGCCGCGAATCGCGCCCGATGGGAACCGGTCGGCGGAAGCCGAGCCGGCGCCCGCGGCGGCGCGCGCCGCCGGCAACGGCGAAGCGCTTGCCTTGCTGCTGCGCCGGGAAGCGGCCCGAACGGGGTTCGGGCCCGCCCCCGCATCCACGGCTGTAGGCCCGCCGCCGGGCCGACAGCCGCTGGTCGAGGCTCTCTTCGCGGCCTATGAGGCGCGCGATTGGCGTTCCGTCTGGTTTCCGGGCGGCGGCGCACCTCAGGCGGTTCGCCTCGCAAGCGCGGCCGCGATGGTTGAGCGGGCGGCCGATCACGGCCTGGATCCGGCGGACTATCGGCTGCCGGCGCCCGCTTCCGACATCGCGAAGATCGCCCGCAACGCCGCCCCGGGGACGCTCGCCGCGCTCGAAATCGCGGCGATGTCGGCCGTCCTCGCCTTTGCGCATGACGCGGCGGTGGGTTGGCGCGCGGCGCGCCTCACGGACCCCAATGTCTTCGCCGAGCTGGAGCCGTTCGACGCCCAGGCCGTGATCCGTCGGTTGGCCGACCCCGCCCGTGATCCGGCGGACACGCTGCGGGCGCTCTTCCCTGACCACGCCCCCTACCGCGCGCTCCAGGCGGCGCTCGCGGCCTATCGGGCGCGCGCCGCGCACCCGGAGCCGCCGGCCGTTCCGGAGGGGCCGTCGCTTCGGCTCGGCGCCCGCGACGGCCGGGTTGCGGCGCTGCGGGCGCGGCTGGCCTATTTCGGCGATCTGGCGCCGCAGTCGGGCGACGCCGCGCGCTTCGATCCTGAAGTGGATCGCGCGGTCCGAAGGCATCAGGAGCGCCACGGCCTCGAGCCGGACGGCGTGGTCGGCCCGCAGACGCTGGCGGCGCTTAACGTTCCGATCGCCGCGCGGCTGCAGCAGCTGCGCCTCAATCTGGAGCGCTGGCGCTGGCTGCCCCACGATCTGGGCGCGGCCTACGTGTTGGCCAATATCGCAGCGTTCGAGGTCCGGATCGTCGAGGAGGGCGCCGTTCTCGACCGGATCCGCGCGGTCGTCGGCAAGCCCTTCCGGATGACGCCTGTTTTCTCGGACGCGATAACCTATGTCGAGGTCAATCCGACCTGGACCGTGCCGCCGCGCATCGCCGGCCAGGACCTGTTGCCGAAGATTCGCGACAATCCGACCTTTCTGGCGGACGAGGGATACGAGCTGTTCGACGGCTGGGGCCCGGACGCCGCGCGGCTCGATCCGTCGAGCGTCGATTGGGCGTCGGTGTCGCCCGACGCCTTTCCCTACAAGCTGCGCCAGCGGCCGGGACCGTCGAACGCCCTTGGGCGGGTGAAGATCATGTTCCCGAACCGGTTCGACGTTTATCTGCACGACAGTCCGGCCCGGGCCCTTTTCGAGCGCCGGGTCCGCGCCTTCTCCTCCGGCTGCATCCGCCTGGAGCGGCCGTTCGATCTCGTCGACTGGCTGATGCGTCGAACCGGGGGGCCGGAGCGCGCGGAGATCGAGGCGATCCGCGCGGCCGGGGAAACGCGCGTCGTGCCGCTCAGGTCGGACGTGCCGGTTCATCTGATCTACGCCGCCGCTTGGGCGGAGCCGGACGGAACGGTGCAGTTCCGCAGCGACGTCTATGGGCGCGACGCCTTGCTGCAGGCGGCGCTCGTCCGGTGAGCACGGCCCCGCCGCGCGGACATGGGCCGCGGTTAACCATTGGGGTCATTCCGTGGCCGCGGGCGCTTATCGATTGACGAAGGGGCGAGGTTCGCGGCTTTCTAGCGGAACAGTCCGTCTCACAGTGCGCATGGACCTTCGGCATGGCCAATCCCCACGATCCGAACGCCCCGCAGCTTTTGCCTCAATCCCCTCCATCCGTCCGCCGCCGCAGCGTCCTCGCCGGCCTGGGCGGTCTTGTCGCGGCGGCCGCCGTTCCGCTCGCCGGCCCCTCCGCCGCCCGGGCGGCTGCGCCGCCGGCCGCACGCAGCCTCGCCCTTGAGAATCTCCATACCGGCGAGGTCTGTCGGGTGGTGTTCGAAGAGCAGGGCGTCCTCGACCCCGCGGCGCTGGCGGAGATCGCGCGCGTCCTGCGCGACCATCGGACCGGCGAGGTGGCGGAGATCGAACCGGATCTGTTGATCCTGCTCTCCGACCTGCGCCATCGGCTGGGCTCGACGAAGGCGGTGCAGGTGATCTCCGGCTATCGCTCGCCAAAGACCAACGCCATGCTGGCCAAGAAGAGCGACGGGGTTGCTCGGAAGAGCTTCCACATGCGCGGCATGGCGATCGACTGCGCGCTGCCGGACGCGCCCTTGCGCGCGCTGCATCGCGCGGCGCTGGAGGCGCGGCGCGGCGGCGTCGGGCTCTACGCCAAGTCCGGCTTCGTGCATCTCGATGTCGGTCCGCCGCGCAGTTGGTGACCGCCACGAGGAAGCCGCCGATCCCGCCGCCCGGCTGATCCGGTCGCATGGCGGGGCCGTATCATAGATCGTGAGAGCGCCCCGCCCCCGCCTGTCCCGACTGATCGCCGCACCGCTCGCGCTCGTGAGCGCGGGGTTGGCGCTTGCGGCCTGTTCGCCGCTCAGGGCGCTCGACGCCCTCGTGCCGGAGGACGGCTATCGCTTGGTCCCCAACGTCGCCTACGGGGATCACCCGCGCATGCGCTTCGACCTCTACCTGCCGGAAGAGGGGACCGTCGCCGCGCCGCCGGTCCTGTTCTTCCACGGCGGGTCCTGGCGCAGCGGCGGTAAGGACGGCTATCGCTTCGTCGGCCACGCCTTCGCCAGCCGGGGCGTCGCGGTCGCGATCGTCGAGTACCGGCTCTATCCCGACATCCGCTACCCGACCTTCGCGGAAGACGCAGCCGCGGCCGCGCGTCGGCTTCTCGAGTTGGCGCCGGAGCACGGGCTTCCCGAGCGCGTCGTGGCGATGGGCCACAGCGCGGGCGCGCACACGGCGGCCGCGCTGATGTTGGAGCCGCACTATCTCGACGGGGCCGGGGTGGACCCGGACCTTCGCGCGGGCCTGATCTCGATCTCCGGCCCGGTCTATATCGATCCCCAGGAGTACGAGATCACGCGCGCCGTCTTCGCGCCCGTCGCCGACCAGCCGGAGCGCGGGCGTCCCGCGCTGCATGTCAGCGCCGACGACCCGCCGAGCTTCATCATCCACGGAGCCGCCGACAGCACCGTCTATCCGATCAACAGCGAGAAGCTGGCCGCAGCGCTCGGAGCGGCGGGCGTCCCGGCTCAGCTCGAATTGCGCGCGGAGGAAGGGCATATCGCGCCGCTCCTGGCGCTGGCGCATCCGTTCGAGGAAACCGAGAACCCGCTGGCCGCACGGCTCGCGGAGTGGGTGCGGGGACTGTAGCGGCCGTCCTGCGGACCTCCGCGTCGACGCAACCCCCGAGCGCGCCGCAGACCGCGCCGGCGCGAACGCCGAAGCGGACGGTTCGGAAAGAATGCCCAGGGTCCCGCGGATCTCGGTTCCCGTCGACTGAGGGCGCGGCTGGGTCCGCGCAAGCTCCTCGGCGTCACCCCGGCCGACGCGATAGCGTCGAGCCGGGGTCCAGAGCGGCGCAGACTTCCACTACAGCCCAGCCTGAAGACACAGTTGCCGGATCGCCCTGACGGCCGTCCGGGACGACGGGCGCAGCCGCACAACCGCCGTCATCCCGGCCGGAGCGAAGCGGAGAGCCGGGAGCCAGAGCGGGTCGCTCGGGCTCGCGCTTGCCGCCCCTTGGTCCGGGATCGGCTTGGCGGCCGTCCGGTACGACGCGGCGACCGCAGAAATCGCCAACGCGATGCGTCTGACCCGCCCCGCCCCGCGCCGGAACCGAGGCGGGCCTCGTTACCAGGCGGCCTCACGCCTCCGGCGAGCGGTCCTGGCGCGGCGAGGCGCCGAAGAACTCGCGATAGCATTTCGCGAAGTGCGAGGCGGAGACGAAGCCGCAGGCCAACGCCACCTCCAGAACCGACAGGGTCGTCTGGCGCAGCAGGATGCGCGCGCGCTGCATGCGCAGCGCGAAATAGTATTTGCGCGGCGTGGCGTTGAGGTACTTGCGGAACAACCGCTCGAGCTGCCGGGTCGACAGGCCGACGGCTTCCGCGATCTCCTCCCGGTCGACCGGGGCCTCCAGGTTCTCCTCCATCTTCTCGATCGCGGCGAGCAGCTTCGGATGGCTGACGCCCACGCGGAAACGCAGGGCCATGCGCTGATGTTCGCTCTGCTCGCGGATCTGCTTGTGGATGAACCATTCGGAGACGGCGGCGGCGAGGTCGTGGCCGTGCTGCGCGCTGATCATGTGCAGCATCAGGTCGATCGCCGCCGTGCCGCCGGAGCAGGTGAAGATCGGCCCGTCGATCTCGAACAGCTCGTCCGTCACGTCGAGATGCGGGTAGTCCTCCCGGAATCCGTCCATGTACTCCCAGTGGATGGTGCAGGTCCGGTGGTCCAGCAACCCCGCGTGCGCGAGCACGTAGGGCGCCGTGGAAACCGCTCCCAGATAGGCGCCCATGCGCGCGATGCGCCGCAGATAGCTGATGATGCGGGCGTCCTTCACCCGCTCGGTGCCCGCCCCGCCGATCGCGATCACCGCGTCGTAATGGGGCTGGTCGCCAAGCGCCCGGTCCGGCATCACGGCGATCCCGTTGGAGGCGACGACCGGCGCCATGTCCGCCGACAGAAGCGTCCAGCGATAGAGCTCCCGTCCGGACAGCGTATTCGCCGCGCGCAACGGTTCGATCGCCGAGGAGAAGGCCATCAGCGAGAAATTGGGCAGCATCAGATAGCCGAAATGCTGCGGCAGCTTGTCGGGGGGTCCCTGGAACATGCGCGTTGCGTCGCCGCCGGCCTCATGGTCGCGATCCCGTTCAGGGCCGTCGGCCCGTGTCGGAATCTGAACAGTCGGCGCAGCTTACACGAAACCGCCCGGCTGGAAAGATCGCATTTGACGCATGGTTTTAGGGGCGCGCTACGGCTCTTCGCTCCCCAAGGCCTCCTTGCGGTGAGCGACATAGGAGTCGATCGCCTCGCGCCGGCTCTCCTCCATCGGCGGCGGCGTGAAGTCGGCCAGCAGCCGCTGCCAGATCTCGGTCGCCCGTTCCGTCGCGGTCTTCGAGCCGTCGGCGGCCCAGTTCTCCTGCGTGCGCCAGTCGCTCAGGAAGGGGGCGTAGAAGGCGGTTTCATAGCGCGCCATCGTATGCTCCGTCCCGAAGAAGTGACCGCCGGGCGGCACCGATTCGATGGCGTCCAGCGCGATCTCCGACGGGCTCGTGTCGATCGGCTGCAGGAAAGAGATCAGGTGCTGCAGGATTTCCGCATCGACCACCAGTTTCTCGAAAGAGGCGACGAGCCCGCCTTCGAGCCAGCCGGCGCCGTGATAGATCAGGTTGCCGTGGCCCATCGATGCGCCCCACAACGCCATCATGGTCTCCCAGGTCGCCTGGGCGTCGACCGTGTTGCCCGCGTTGCAGTCGCTGGTGCGGTAGGGCAGGCCGTAGCGCCGCGCGAGCTGGCCGCCGGCGAGGTTGGCCTTGGCGTTCTCCGGCGTGCCGAAGGCCGGCGCGCCGGTCTTCATGTCGACGTTCGAGGTGAAGCCGCCATAGACCATCGGCGCGCCGGGCCGGGTGAGCTGGACCAGCGTCAGGCCGAGCAGCGCCTCGGCGTTCTGCTGCGTCAGGGCGGCGGCCAACGTCACCGGCGTCATCGCCCCCATCAGCGTGAAGGGGGTGATGATGGTGGCCTGATTGCGCCGGGCGCTCTCCATCAGCCCCTCGGCCATGGCGTCGTCCAGCTTGCGCGGGCTGTTGACGTTGATGTTGACGATGACGGACGGATCGCTTTCCAGTTCCGCCGCCGTCAGGCCGCGGGCGCGGGCGACCATCTCCACCGCGTCGGCGACGCGTCCGGCGCCGATCCCGATCGCATGAAAGATGCGGTCGGTGTAGACGAGGTTGGCGTGCGCGATGTCGAGATGGCGCGTGTTCGCCGGCAGTTCGATCGGCGGCGCGGGCTGCGAGCCCAAAAAATGGATGCAGGGGAAGCTCTGCCCGAGGCTGATCAGGCGGATGTAGTCCGGCAGATTGCCGGCGCGCCGCCCGTTGATCCGGTCGTGCAGGTTGGGCGCGCCGGAGACCAGACCGAAATGCAGGCGATTGCCGCCGATCTGCAGCGCGTGCGCCGGCTCCCGGGGCGTCAGGGTGAAGCGCGAGGGCGCCTTGGCGATCTGCTCCAGCACCAGATCCCGGTCGGGCCGCACGACGCCGCTCGCGCGGTCGACCGCCGCGCCGGCGGCGGCGAACAGGTCGAGGGCGGCCTCGCTCATGACCTCGACGCCGCTGCGTTCGAGGAGCGTCAGCGAGGCCTCGTGGACGGCCTCAATCTGGTCGGCGCTGAGCGGTTCTAGCGGGGGAAACGGATTGTCGACGGCGCGCCAGGGAAGCGGGGTCACGCCGGGGTCGCGGCTGCGGCGTTCTCGTCCTCGGACGCGCCGGGCGCCATGGGGCATGGAAAGGGTCTCCAGGTGATCGGCCGCGGGTTCAGGGGCGTGACGGGCGCGTCGGGACGGGCCGGTCCCCGCGCGCCGATCCCCAGCATTTCCCGAGGGGCGGACAGCGACTGTTCCATTCCCGACGGGAATCGCTCGTTTTGGCCGATGGGTCAGCCGGGCGGCGGCGCCGCGGCGCGCGGGGCCGCCGGTCGAAGGCGCGATTCGCGCACCGCGATGTAGGTGGCGGCGGCGAAGATCGCGGCGCCGCCGATGAAGGTGAACCGGTCCGGGACCTCAAGGAACAGCAGATAGCCGAGCGCCGACGCCCAGATCAGCCGGAAGAAGTCGATCGGCATCACGACGGCCGTCTCGCCGAGACGCAGGCTTTCCGCCAAAGCCCATTGCGACACCGCGCCGAGCGCGCCGATCGCGACCAGCCAGCCGAGCGCTTCGAGGCTCGGCCAGGTCCATACGAACAGCGCCGGGACGAGGGACATCGGCGCCATCATCAACGACATGTAGAGGGTGATGGTGAGCGCGCTTTCGGTGCGCCCCAGAACCTTGATGATCAACAGCGCCGCCGCCCAGATCACGGCGGAGATCACGACATAGACGTGGCCCGTATCGAGCGCCGCGAAGCCGGGCCGAATGATGATCAGCGCGCCGGCGAACCCGACCAGAACCGCCGCCCAGCGCCGCCAGCCCACCCGGTCCTTCAGGAACAGGACGCCGAGCAGCGTCGCGAACACCGGCGCCAGAAAGCCCAGCGCGGACGCGTCGGCCAGCGGCGTGATGCTGAGCGCCGTGAAATAGAGCAGCATGGCGGCGAGATTGACCGCCGCGCGGGCGCCGAGCAGCCCCATCCGCTCGGTCTTGAGCGGCGCGAGCCCCACCCGCAGAAGCACCGGCGCGATCACGACCGCGGCGAAGAAATTGCGGAAGAAGGCGATCTCGAACGGGTGCACCTCCTGGCTCACCTGGCGGATCGCGGCGTGCATGCTGGCGAAGCCGACGGCGGACATCAGCATCCAGCCCATGCCCTTCAGATTTCCGGCGCGGGCGATCCGCGCCGCGTCGAGCGCGCCTCCGTCGCTCATGCTCCGGCCGTCATTCGAGACCCGCCGCCTTGCGGCGCGCCCGCACGGCGCTCACCGCGCGCAGCCCGCTGGAATAGGCCCCGTGGGCGGAGGCGAAGCGGTTGGGGTGGGTCGCCTCGCCGGCGAGGTGCAGGCGCTCGTCCACCGGCTCCGACAGCCGGGCGCGCAAAGCGGCCTGACCCGGCCGTGCGGCGGAATAGGCGCCGCGGATGTCGGGATCGCCGCTCCACTGGCTGGCCGCCCAGCCGGTGATGCGGGCCTCGATTCCGCTCCCGAAGATGTCCTTCAGGGCGTCGCGGTGGAAGGCGAAGGCGGCCTCCGGACCGGCGCTTCCCAGGTCCCGCGCCAGATCGCCGGAGAGGTAGCCGGTCAGCTCCGCCCGGCCGAACTCGTGGATCATCAGGCCGATCTCGTCGCCCGCCTTGGTCAGGATATGGCCCGCCACATGGTCGCCCAGCCCGTCCAGCTTGGCGTCGAGCGACACGCCGATCCGCTCCGCATGGCCGAGCCGGACCGCGTCCAGCGCCGCGCGCACATCGTCCGGCAGGCCGGGCTCGATGCGGATCGCCTCGTCGGCCAGCACCGTGGTGGAGACGGCGAGGATCACATCCTCCGCGTCGATCGCGCCGCGGTCCGTCTCGACCCGCAGGCGCGGACCCGACCGGTCGATGCGGCGCACCGGGCAGTTCAAGTCGACCTCGGCTCCGGCGAAGGCGGCGGCGATCAGGGCGCCGTAGCCGCGCTCGACCGGCCAATTCTCGCCGGTGTCGAGGCAGGTGGCGTAGTCGAGGGTCGACAGGCGCGCCGGCGGCACGGCCATGATCGCCGCGCACCAGCCGTGGAACAACGGGTAATGGGGCGAGGCCGCGTCGATCACGTCCAGCGCCGGCCGGTCCTCGCCGCGCTCCCCGGCGGCGCGGATCGCCTCGAAGCTCGCCGCGTAGTAATCGGCGACGGCGTGACGCTCGGCTGCGTCGGCGAGCCGCCCGCCGAGCGCCAGCCAATGCGGCATCCGCCCGGGATGCGTCTTGTTGCGGAAGCCGCAGCCGGTCGCCAGCGCGACCGCGGTGAAGGGGTTCTCGCTGGCGTCGTGCATCCAGTGGCAGCCGACGTCGAACGGGCCGCTGGGAAGGCCCGTCGGATCCGTGAAGGCGCGCCCGCCGATGCGGTCCTTCGCCTCCAACAGCACGACGTCGAGCCCGCCGGCCCGCGCCGCGGCCGCCGCCGCCAGCCCGGCCGCACCCGCGCCCACCACCACGATGTCGGCCTCGCGCCGTCCGCTCATCCCTTATGCTCCGCCCGTCAAATGTGATCACATGCTCGTCGCCGCTGCGGCAGCCTAGCCGAGCGCGTCGGGCCTGTCAGGCGTCCGTTCGGATGAAGCAGTTGTGCGGCGTCGTCATGCATGCGCGCGGGCTTGCCTTGTGCGCGGGGGGCGCGATCCGCTATAGGCGTCGAACGCTCTTCGCCGCACCGATCCAGGGGGCAGCCATGGCCGTCGCGTCCCGTCTGAAGGTCGCCGTCGCGCAGGTCGCGACCGATCTGCACCATCTCGAGCGCAATTTGGAGCGGCACCGCGCCTTCATCGAGCGCGCGCGCGAGCAGGGCGTCGACCTGCTGCTGTTTCCGGAGCTGTCGCTGACCGGCTATCAGGTGGCCGACCATGCGGTCGACGTGGCGATGGAGAAGTTCGACCCCCGCCTGCTGACGCTCGCCGAGGCGGCGGGCGAGATGACCGTGATCGTCGGCTTCGTCGAGGAAGGCTACGCCGCCCAGTTCTACAACGCCGCCGCCGTTCTGCGCCGCGGGCGGGTCGATTTCGTCCACCGTAAGATCAACCTGCCGTCCTACGGCCGGATGGAGGAGGACAAGTACTTCGCCGAGGGCCGCTATGTGGAGGTCTTCCCGATGGAGGCGCCCTGGGCCGCCAGCCTCTTGATCTGCGCCGATCTCTGGAATCCCGGTCTCGTGCATCTGGCCGCGCTGCACGGCGCGACCCTGATGCTGACGCCGATCGCGTCTGCGAACGAGGTCGTGGGCGGGGAGTTCTCGAACCCCGACGGGTGGGACGTGACGCTGAAATTCTACGCCATGATGTACGGCATGCCGGTGGTGATGGCGAACATCGCCGGCCGGGAGGGCGGCCTGCATTTCTGGGGCGGCAGCCGCATCCTGGACCCGCACGGCGAGCCGTTGGCCCAGGCCGAGGGCGACGAGGAGACGCTCTTGGTCGCCGAGCTCGACTACGACGCCGTGCGCCGCGCGCGCTTCGCGCTGCCGACCGTGCGCGACAGCAATCTCGACCTGATCCACCGCGAGGTCGACCGTCTGGTCAATCGCGTCGGCGTGCCGGTGGGAATCCGGCGAACGGTGTGAGGCGCTATCGCCGGACGAAGTCTAGGAGCGGTTCGATATCGTGGCCGTCGGCCGCCCGCAAAGCGCTGAGGTAGGCGTCCCGCGCTGTCTCTGGCGCAAGCGATCGGGCCCCCCAACTGAATCCGCTCGCCCCACCGCGCCATAGGAACAGATCCGTAAGATACCGGGTGAACCGTCCGTTGCCGTTTGGGAAGGGATGAATGGAGACTGCGCCATGATGCAGACGCACAGCGATCTCATCTAACGGAAAAACCTTGTTGTCCTGCCAATAGCGCACAGTCTCGCAGAGTTCGGCGGTTCGGGCTGCTATCATGGCCGGCTCGACGCCGAGATTCGTTATGCGCCTCCTGGGTCGCCCGGCCCATCGCCAAACCTGACCGAACATCCGGCGATGCATCCGTTGGAAGAACGTAAAGGTCAGAATGTCGGCGCGGCGGTTCCCGGCGGAGAAGATCCAAGACTCCGCAGCAAGGATGTTCTGCTGCTCCGCTTCGTTCAACTCTCCGCGGGTCGTGATGTGGGTGGGAATGAGATCGACAAGGTCGTCGGGCGACAAGGCCGTTTGGCCGTCGACTTTCTCGTACACGCCCTACTCCTCCCAAAGCTTTCGCCACTGTTCTTGTTGCAGTCGGGCGGCTAGCACGGCGATTTGCTTTTCCTGTGGTTCCGCGGCCAGCGCTTGATTTTCGAGAAGCATGTGATGTGCAGCTGCCGCAGCGATGGCGCGGGCCTTGTCCTGTGCTTGAGCGTTCACGGTCTCCTCAAGCGAGTCCTTTGGAACCAACGCGTAGACAAGCCGACAATTGAGCGCCTCCGCCGCCCGCTCCATGCTCTCCAAAGTCACGCGCCCCAGCACCTCGTCCTTCTCCAACTGTGAGACCCGCGGTTGCGAGACCGCCATGCGCCGCGCCAATTGCCGGGCGGACATGCCGAGCGCGTCGCGGACAGCCCTGATCCAGCCACGCGGTGGCCGGCGCAAGCCCGGAAGATCCTGGAGAGGACGCAACTTATCATCCAGGCTGCGGCGAGCGAGGAGGACGTTGGTTAAGCTCATATAACCCTCACATTATCACCAAAACAATTTGGCATAATTTAAATATTATCGAAAGCACCAAAATGCATAATCTATATATTATCGAAACAAGCGTTTTCTTTGTGCCGAGTGCGGGGTACAAACCGACGGTGTTCCGCTTTGGAGGCCGTCGCAATGACCGTCACGATCTATCACAATCCGCGCTGTTCGAAGTCGCGGCAGACGCTGCAGCTCCTGCAGGAGCAGGGCGTGGAGCCGGAGATCGCGCTCTATCTGGAGAGCCCGCCCGACGCCGCCGCGATCCGCGAGCTGATCGGCAAGCTGGGCCTGGCCGGCGCGCGCGAGATGATGCGCACCAAGGAGGCGGTCTATAGGGCGCTCGGCTTGAAGGACGTGGACGACGAGGCGGCGCTGATCGCCGCCATGGCGGAGAACCCGATCCTGATCGAACGGCCGATCGTGGTGTCGGGCGGCGCGGCCCGCATCGGCCGTCCGCCGGAAGCGGTGCTGGAGATTCTGTGAGCATGGAAGCGCCGCGCGTCCTCTACGAACAGACCGACCATGTCGTCACCCTGACCCTGAACCGGCCGGAGGAGCTGAACGCCTTTTCCGAGCCCGCGATGATCGAGGCCTTCCTGGAGGCTCTGGCCCGCGTCCGGGACGAGACCACCGTGCGCGCGGTGGTGCTGACCGGCGCCGGCAAGGCTTTCTCCGCCGGCGGGAACGTCAAGCATATGCGCGACAAAACGGACATGTTCGCCGGTTCGGCGGCCGACATCGAGCGCGCCTATGCGACCGGCATTCACCGCGTGCCGCCGGTTATGGACGCGCTGGAGGTTCCGCTGATCGCCGCGGTCAACGGCGCGGCCTACGGCGCGGCGCTCGACCTCGTCTGCCTGTGCGACATTCGCCTGGCCGCGCCGGCGGCGACCTTCGGCGCGCCCTTCGTGAAGATCGGCATCGCGCCAGGCGACGGGGCGGCTTGGTTCCTCGCCCGGGCGGTGGGCGAGCAGGCGGCGGCCGAGATGCTGTTCACCGGCGAGCCGATCGACGCCGAGCGCGCCCGCGAGATCGGCCTCGTCGCCCGTCTCGTCGAGGCGGACCGGCTGGTCGAGGAGGCCCAGGCGCTGGCCCGGCGCATCGCCGGGAACGCCCCCCAGGCGGTCGCGCTCACCAAGCGATTGATGCGCGCGCAGCGGTTCCAGACGCTGCCGGAGCATCTCCGGCTCTGCGCCGCCTATCAGGCGCTGCTGCACGGGACCGAGGATCACGCCGAGGCGCTCGCCGCCTTCTTCGAGAAGCGCCCCGCCACCTTCACGGGACGGTGATCGGGCGATCCGGCCTCCTGCGCCGTCGATGTCGTCATCCCGGTAAAACAAGTCGCGGGGGGGCAGTCGCCGGCGGGTCATTGGGCTAGCGTGCGCGTCATCCGCCCGCCGGTCGTCGTCCCGTTCGACGTCCGTGCGGGCGGTCCGCGATCGGGCGAAGCCTTACATCAACCGCGTTCAGTCGGAGCGCCCGCGCCGCCGACGCCGCGCCCCGGGGGGAAGACCAGAGATGAGCAATTCCGATATCGAGATCGCGCGCGCCGCGACCCTGAAGCCGATCACCGAGATCGGCGAGAAGGCCGGCGTGCCGGCCGACCAGCTCATGCAGTACGGGCCCACCAAGGCGAAGGTCTCCTACGACTTTCTGAACTCGGTCAAGGACCGCAAGGACGGCAAGCTCGTGCTGGTCACCGCGATCAGCCCGACCCCGGCGGGCGAAGGCAAGACCACCACCACGGTCGGCCTCGGCGACGGCCTGAACCGCATCGGCAAGCAGGCGATGATCTGCCTGCGCGAGCCCTCGCTCGGCCCCTGCTTCGGGGTGAAGGGCGGCGCGGCCGGCGGCGGCTACGCCCAGGTCGTGCCGATGGAGGACATCAACCTCCACTTCACCGGCGACTTCCACGCCATCACCTCGGCGCACAATCTGCTCTCGGCGCTGATCGACAATCACATCTACTGGGGCAACGACCTCGGCTTCGACGAGCGCCGCGTCGCCTGGCGGCGCGTGCTGGACATGAACGACCGCGCGCTGCGCGACATCGTCTGCTCGCTGGGCGGGGTGGCGAACGGCTTCCCGCGCCAGACCGGCTTCGACATCACGGTCGCGTCCGAGGTGATGGCGATCTTCTGCCTGGCCGACGGGCTGGAGGATCTGCAGCGGCGCCTCGGCGCCATCGTCGTCGGCTACACCCGCGAGAAGAAGGCGATCTACGCCCGCGACCTGAAGGCCGACGGCCCGATGACGGTGCTGCTGAAGGACGCGCTGATGCCGAATCTGGTGCAGACGCTGGAGAACAACCCCGCCTTCATCCATGGCGGGCCCTTCGCCAACATCGCGCATGGCTGCAACACCGTCTCGGCCACCAAGTCGGCGCTGAAGCTCGCCGACTACACCGTGACCGAAGCCGGCTTCGGCGCCGATCTGGGCGCGGAGAAGTTCTTCGACATCAAGTGCCGCAAGGCCGGCCTGTCGCCGGACGCGGTCGTGATCGTCGCCACCGTGCGCGCGCTCAAGATGCACGGCGGCGTGCCGAAGGACCAGCTCGGCGAGGAGAATGTCGAGGCGGTCAAGGCGGGGCTCGAGAATTTGGGCCGCCACATCCGCAATGTCGGCAAGTTCGGCGTCCCGGCGGTCGTCGCGGTCAACCGCTTCGTCAAGGACACCGAGGCGGAGCATGCGGCGATCCAGGCCTATGTCCGCGACCTCGGCGTCGAGGCGGTGATCTGCGAACACTGGGCCAAGGGCTCGGAAGGGACCGAGGCGCTGGCCCACAAGGTGGTCGAACTGGCCGAGAGCGGCCAGGCCCAGTTCCGCCCGCTCTACGAGGACGGCATGGGTCTGTTCGACAAGATCAACACCATCGCCCGCGACATCTACGGCGCCGACGAGGCGATCGCCGACAAGAAGGTGCGCGACCAGCTTCGTCAGTGGGAGGCCGACGGCTTCGGCGACCTGCCGGTCTGCATGGCGAAGACGCAGTACAGCTTCTCCACCGACCCGGGCCTGCGCGGCGCGCCGACCGGCCATGTGGTGCCGGTGCGCGAAGTGCGCCTGTCGGCCGGCGCGGGGTTCATCGTCGCGATCTGCGGCGAGATCATGACCATGCCCGGCCTGCCGCGAGTCCCCAGCGCGAACCACATCAAACTGAACGAGGCGGGCCATATCGAAGGGCTGTTCTGAGCCCTTCGACGGGCCCGCTCGACGGATCGCAACGCCGCCGCCTCGGCTCGCCCGGGGCGGCGGTTTCGCATTTCGGCCCGGCGGCTGACTCGCGCTCTGCGTTCATTTTTTGCGCCGCAGCGAAACTGGTAACCCGCCCTTAACCTTCCGCCCGGTAGAAGGCCCGCCATGTGGGGGGCCGACGCGGCCCGTATCCGGGTCGAAGCGCGGTTTCGGCCCATGCAATCCGGCGCCGGGGCGGCAGCTCGCCGCTTCCGGCGCGCCAGCAGACAGGAGGGGTCGGTGCTGAGCCGTTTTTCCGTTTCCCAGAAAATCTATGCGCTGGTCGGGGCCGCCTTGATCGCGCTGCTCGCGCTCGCGCTCTACATGGGCGGGACGCAGACCCGGAACCTCAAGGAGGATCGGGTCCGCGAGCTGACGTCCGTGATCGAGATGGTCGAATCCTTCGCCCGGGACGTTGAGGCGCGCGACCTCACGACCGAAGAGAAGCACGCGCTCTTCCGCGAGGTGGTTCACAGTTTCCGCTTCCGCGGCGATGAGTACATCTTCGGTTACACCACGGCTGGCGACGGCGTCGCGCACGGCGCAAAGCCTGAACTGATCGGGCGGAATCTTTGGGACGTGCAGGATCCCACCGGCCTCTATCTCCTGCGCGAGATCGTGGGGACGGCGCAATCCAACCGCGACGGCGGGGTGGTGCAGTACATGTGGCCCAAGGCCGGCAGCGACGTGCCGGTCGCCAAGACTTCGTTCGTCAAGCTCTTCGCACCCTGGGACATGGTGATCGGGACGGGCATCTATGACGACGATCTGCAGGCGGAGTTGAACGCCCTCTATCTTGAGATGGGCGTCGGAGTCGCCTTGGCGATCGCCGCGCTGCTGGCCCTCTCGATCGCGATCACCCGCAACATCACGATCCCCTTGCCGCGCGTGTCCGGCGCGGTCCAGAAGCTGGCCGACGGCGATCTGCAGGTCGAGATCGGCGACACCGAGCGCGGCGACGAAATCGGCCTGATGGCCCGGGCGGTCGAGCATTTCCGCGCCAAGCTGATCGAGAACGAGGATCTGCGGGCCGAGACCGAGCGCGCCGCCAAGGAGCGCGCGGAGGCCGACGAGCAGGCCAAGCAGGAGCGTCGTCAGGCGATCCTCGATCTCGCCGATCGCTTCGAGCAGACGGTCGGCGGCGTGGTCGACGGCGTCTCGTCCGCGGCGACCGAGTTGCAGGCGAGCTCCGACACCATGGCCTCCTCGGCCCGGGCGACGTCGGAGCAGACCACCTCGGCCGCGGCCGCGGTCGAGGAGGCGTCGAACAACGTCACCGTGGTCGCCAGCGCGTCCGAGCAGCTCTCCGGCTCGATCCGCGAGATCAGCCAGCAGGTCTCCGAAAGCTCGTCCGTCGCCGCCGAGGCGGTGCGCGAGGTCGAGGCCACCGGCGCCACGGTCAAGCAGCTCGCCGAGTCGGCGCAGTCGATCGGCGGCGTCGTGCAGCTCATCAACGACATCGCGGAGCAGACCAACCTCTTGGCCCTCAACGCCACCATCGAGGCGGCGCGCGCGGGCGAAGCCGGCAAGGGCTTCGCGGTCGTGGCGCACGAGGTGAAGTCGCTGGCCGAGCAGACCGCCAAGGCGACCGAGGAGATCGCCGGTCAGGTCAAGGCGATGCAGACCAACACCGACGGCGCCGTCTCGGCCATGGGGTCCGTCAGCGCCACGATCGGCCGCATCAACGACATCGCCAGCTCGATCTCGGCGGCGGTCGAGGAACAGTCGGCCGCGACGCAGGAGATCTCGACCAACGCCGGTCAGGCGGCCAGCGGCGCAAGCGACGCCGCCGGCAGCATCGCGCTGGTGCAGACCGCGGCGGCCGAGGTCGGCGAAACCGCGGGCGGCGTCAAGCAGGCCTCCGACGAACTCGCCACTCAGGCCGAGCGCCTGAAAGCCGAGGTCGACAGCTTCATCGACCAGATCCGCCAGGGCTGAGGACGCTACACAGCAAACTCAAACAGCCGCCGCCGCAGCTCGTCTCGGCGGCGGCTTTGCTTTCCGGGCGCCGGTCGGCCGGAGCCCTGGCGCGCGGGTCGGCCCACGCCCCGGCGGCCGCGCCCTGGCGTCGTCGTCCCGGACGGCCGTCAGGGCGATCCGGGATCCAGGAGCGGCCGGCGCCTCCGGCGGGAGCCGCTCTGCATCCCGGCTCTCCGCTATCGCTCCGGCCGGGATGACGGCGGAGCCGCCCGAATGGGCCTTGAGCCCTCGTCCTGAGGAGCCGCCGTCAGGCGGCGTCTCGAAGGGCGAGGACCGAGCGCGCGTCGGCGCCCCCTCACACCGTCAGCATGATCTTGCCGATGTGGGTGGAGCTCTCCATCAGCGCGTGCGCGTCGGCGGCGTCGGCCAGCGGGAAGGTCTTGTGGATGATGGGGCGCACCTTGTCCGTCTCCAGCAGCGGCCAGACATGCTCCTTCAACTCGCCGGCGATCGCCTCCTTCTCCGCAATCGTTTGCGGGCGCAGGGTGGAGCCGAGCACGCTCAACCGGTTGCGCAGGATGGGGGAGAAATCAACCTCCGCCTTGGCGCCGCCCAGGAAGGCGATGAAGCAATAGCGCCCGTCGCGCCGCAGGAGCTTCAGGCTCGGGTCGATGTAGGACCCGCCGACCATGTCCAGGATCACGTCGATCCCCTCGCCCTGGGTGTCGGTCCGGATCGCCTCCGCCCAGTCCTCGGTCTTGTAGTTGATCGCGCGGTCTGCGCCCACTTCGCGGCAGACGTCGAGCTTGTCGGAGCTCCCCGCGGTGGTGAAGACGGTGGCGCCGAAGCGCGTGGCGAGCTGGATCGCGGTCAGCCCGATGCCGCTGGAGCCGCCATGCACCAGGAAGCGCTCCCCCGCCGTCAATCGGCTGCGCATGAAGACGTTGTACCAGACGGTGAAGAAGTTCTCCGGCAGGGCGGCCGCCTGCACCATGTCGTAGCCCTTGGGCGGCGTCAGGCAGTGGCCGGCGGGCGCGGTGCAGTATTCCGCATAGCCGCCGCCCGGCGTCAGCGCGCAGACCGGGTCGCCGACCGTCAGGCCCGCGACCCCCTGGCCCAGCGCGGCGACGGTCCCGGCGACCTCCAGCCCCGGCAGCGGGCTCGCGTCCGGCGGCGGCGGATAGGCGCCGGCGCGCTGCAGGCAGTCCGGGCGATTGACCCCGGCGGCCGCGACCTTGATCAGCGCCTCGCCGGCCTTGGGCTCGGGCACGGCGGTTTGGATCGGCTTCAGAACCTCCGGGCCGCCGGGGGCGGAGATCTCGACGGCGTTCATCGTGGTCGGCAGGGCCATGGCGTCCTCGCTCGCTTTTCCTCGGGGGGCGTTTCTGCTTGTCTTGCGGGGCGGACTATAGGAAGCGCGGGCCCGCATAGACAAGCGGCCCCGATGGCGGGAGGCGAAGGATGGCGATTTTCGACGACGAAGAACCGGCCCCGCCGAAAGGCCTGGCGCCGCGCGATCTGGAGCCGATGTCGATCGACGCGCTCGAGGCCTATATCGGCGAGCTGCAGGCCGAGATCGAGCGCGTGACGGCCAAGATCGAGGCGAAGCGCGCCGCCCGCGGCGCGGCCGACGGCTTTTTCAAGACGTGACGCGAAGGAGAGGAACCGCATGAGCGAGATGAACCGCGCCTGGGTGCTCGACCACTATCCCGACGGCATGCCGACGGCCGATTGCTGGCGGATGGAGGAGCGGGCGCGCCCCGCGCCCGGCGACGGGCAGGTGCTGGCCCGGTCGATCTACCTCTCGGTCGATCCCTATATGCGCGGGCGCATCTCGAAGGCGGCCAACTACGCCGCCGGCGTGCAGATCGGCGAGGTGATGCACGGCGGCGCCGTCGCCGAGATCGCCGAGAGCCGGCATCCCGACTGGAAGCCCGGCGATCTGATCGAAACCATGGGGTTCGGGTGGCGCGAATGGGCCGTGCTCGACCCCGCGACCGAGGGGCCGAACGGGCTGCGCCGGGTCGATCCGGCGCTGGGGCCCATCCACGCCTATCTCAGCTATCTCGGCATGCCGGGGATCACCGCCTGGATCGCGCTGGAGCGGATCGGGGCCTTGCAGGCGGGCGAGACGGTGCTGGTCTCCGCCGCCTCCGGCGCCGTCGGCCAGGTGGTCGGGCAGATCGCCAAGGACGCCGGCTGCCGCGCGGTGGCGGTGGCGAGTTCGCCGGAGAAGCTCGCCTGGTGCCGCGAGATCGGCTTCGACGCCGGCGTCGACTACCGCGCCGAAGCGGACCGGCTGGAAGACGCGATCCGCGAAGCCTGTCCGGACGGGATCGACGTCTTCTTCGACAACACGGCCGGGCCGATCCATGACGCGGCGATGAAGAACCTGGCGCAGAACGCCCGCATCGTCATCTGCGGCATGGTGGCCAACGCCGGGACCTTCGATCAGCCGGACATGGGCGAGCGGCACCTGCGGCGCATCCTGGTCGCCCGCGCCCGGATGGAGGGCTTCCTGATCTTCGATCACATGGCGCGCTGGGACGATGCGCGCCGGGCGCTCGCGGCCATGGCGGCGGACGGACGGCTCAAGTTCAAGACCGACGTGCTGGACGGGATCGAGCATATGCCGCAGGCCTTCATCAACCTGCTGACCGGCCAGAACTTCGGCAAGCAACTCGTCCAGGTGTCCGAGGATCCGGCGGCGTAGGTCGGGGGGACGTCGCCGTCGCGACGCCTCTGGGGCTCTGGGGCTCTGGGGCTCTGGGGCTCTGGGGCTCTGGGGCTCTGGGAGCGAAACCGCCTCTCCCTCGTCCTGACGAAGGTCAGGACCCATGCCTGAGCGGGCGCGGCGAGACGCCGGGCGGCGAGACGCGCCATCCGTGCCCAAACGGCCCCAAGGGCTTGGTCGCCACCGCTCAGGCATGAGCCCTGATTGTCATCAGGGCGCGGCGGAGTTGCGGGACTTTGTCTCCTACACCCCGCCGCCCCGCCTTGACGCCCCGCCTTGACGCCCCGCCTTGACGCAGGGCGCCGGGCGCCCAACCTTGCGAACCGGATGCGCTGCAGCGCAGCACGACAGGATCTGTGAAAGGGACGCGACGGATGGGCGACATGTTGAAGGGCAAGGCGGCGCTGGTCACGGGCTCGACCAGCGGCATCGGGCTGGCGATGGCCCGCGCGCTGGCGAACGAGGGCTGTTCGGTGATGCTGAACGGTCTGGGCGACCCGGAGGAGCTGGAGCGCGTCCGCGCCGACCTGGCCGCCGAGACCGGGGCGGAGATCGGGTTCCACGGCGCCGACATGTCGAAGCCGGCGGAAATCCGCGACGCGGTCGAGAAGACGGCGGAGCGCTTCGGCGCGCTCCACATCCTGGTGAATAACGCCGGCATCCAGCACACCGATCCGATCGATCGTTTCCCGGAGGACAAGTGGGACGCGATCCTGGCCATCAATCTGTCCGCCGCCTTCCACGCCACCAAGGCGGCGCTGCCGCATCTGCGGCGCGCCGGCTGGGGCCGCATCGTCAACACCGCCTCCGCCCACGGGCTGGTGGCGAGCGTGTGCAAGGCCGCCTATGTCGCCGCCAAGCACGGGATCATGGGCCTGACCAAGGTGACGGCGCTGGAGACGGCGGAGGAGCCGATCACCTGCAACGCCATCAATCCGGGCTGGGTGCGCACGCCGCTGGTCGAGGCGCAGATCCAGGCCCGCGCGGAGGAAAAGGGCGTGCCGGTCGAGGAAGAGGCGGTGGCGCTCCTGTCCGAGAAGCAGCCCTCGAAGCAGTTCACGACGCCGGAGCAATTGGGCGGGATGCTGGTCTTTCTCTGCTCGCCCGCGGCCGATCAGATCACCGGCGCGCCGATGATCGCCGACGGCGGCTGGACCTCCCAGTAGTCGGCGCCAGCGCGCGAGCGCGCCTATTCCGGGGCGCGCAGAAAACCCGCATCGCATTAACCCTTTGTTAGGAAGGGGCGCGGTAATCTGAGACCGTCAATTGAGACCCGTCTCCCCGACGGGGTCTTGCGGACCCCTTCCGCAAGTGACTCTCTTTGACCCCCTGTTCAACTTCGAGCCGCCCTCGGGCGGCTCGTTTTTTTCGCGCCGAATGCGAGCTTCCGGCGCGGCTGCACGGCGGGGTCGACCGCGGCGTGCGTATTCCACCATCGGATGGTTCGAAGTCAGTTGACGCCTATCGGACCCCCCGCTATCGTTCGGCCCGTCAACGCAAGTTGAACAGGGGGAACAGGGAACCGGGGGCGAACTCGGTCTCGCATTCCGACAGGGTCGCCGATGCGCATGACGCCGCGGCGGCCCTGTTTTTTTGAGATGCGTCCGCGTTGCATCGCCTGCGTCCCTGCAACCATTCCGCAGTCGTCGCAGGAGCGCCGCGCCATGGCCAACTCGCCCTATCTGAAGTTCGACACCCGCGCCCTGCACGCCGGCCAGCAGCCGGACCCGACGACGGGCGCGCGGGCCGTCCCGATCTATCAGACCACCTCCTACATGTTCGAGGATGTGGATCACGCGGCGGCGCTGTTCAATCTTGAGCGGCCGGGCCACATCTACTCGCGCATCTCCAACCCGACCGTGGCGGTCTTGGAGGAGCGCATGGCGAGCCTCGAAGGCGGCGTCGGCGCGGTCGCGACCGCGAGCGGGCATGCGGCCGTCTTCCTTGCGATCGCGACCTTGATGGGGCAGGGCGGCCATATCGTCGCCAGCCGCGCGCTCTATGGCGGCTCGATCAATCTGTTCCTGCACACGCTGCCGCGCTTCGGGATCACGGCGACGCTGGTCGACCCGCGCGACCCTGCGGCCTTCGAAGCCGCGATCCGGCCCGAGACGCGGCTCGTCTTCTCCGAGCTGATCGGCAATCCCAATCTCGACATCCTCGATATCGAGAATGTGGCGGAGATCGCCCATCGCCGCGGTCTGCCCCTGATGATCGACGCGACCTTCAACACGCCCTATCTGTGCCGGCCGTTCGAGCACGGCGCCGATCTGGTGATGCACTCGCTGACCAAATGGTGCGGCGGGCACGGGATCGTCATGGGCGGCGCGCTGGTCGACGGCGGGACCTTCGACTGGTGGGCCGAGCCGGAAAAGTGGCCGACGCTGACCGAGCCCTACGCCGCCTATCACGGGATCGTCTTCGCCGAGGAGTACGGCCCCGCCGGCTTCATCATGCGCGCGCGTGCGGAAGGCGTGCGCGACTTCGGCGCCGTTCTGCCGGCGCAGAGCGCCTTCTACCTGCTGCAGGGGCTGGAGACGCTGCCGCTGCGCATGGAGCGGCATGTCGCCAACGCGCGCAAGGTCGCCGACTTCCTGGCCGGCCACGAGGCGGTCGAGTGGGTCAACTATCCGGGGCTGGAGAGCCACCCCGACCATGCGCTGGCGCAGAAGCTTCTGCCCAAGGGGCCGGGCTCGATGCTGGCCTTCGGCGTCAAGGGCGGGCGTGCGGCCGGCGCGGTCTTCATCCAGTCGGTAGAGCTGTTCAGCCATCTCGCCAATGTGGGCGACGCCAAGTCGCTGGTGCTGCACCCGGCCTCGACCACGCATCAGCAGATGACGCAGGAGCAGCTCGCCGCGGCCGGGATCGGCGAGGACCTGATCCGCGTGTCGGTCGGGCTGGAGGATGCGGACGATCTGATCGCCGACCTCGACCAGGCGTTGAAGCGCGCGGCCAAGGCCGTCGCCGCGAAGGCCGCGGAATAGAACGAGAGGGGGAGCGGACGCGATGCGCATCGCCGTCGACGGCTATGAGGTCTTCGCCAACACCGGCGGCCGGGAGGTCGACCCGAAAGGGACGGTCGCGGTCTTCGTCCACGGCGCGGGCGGCGACCATTCGGTCTGGGGGCTGCAGACCCGCTACATCGCCCATCACGGCGCCGGCGTCCTGGCGCTCGACCTGCCGGGGCACGGGCGCACGGCGGGGCCGGCGCTGGGGTCGATTTCCGAGTTGGCGGGCTTCCTGGAGGCGCTGATCGCGGCCGCCGCGCTGGCGCGCCCGGTGCTGATCGGCCATTCGATGGGCGCGCTCGCCTGTCTGGAGGCGGCCGGGCGGCTGGGCGACCGGCTGGCCGGTCTCGCGCTCTGCGGCGTGGCGGCGAAGATGCCGGTGCATCCGGCGTTGCTGGACGCCGCGTTGAACGATCGGCCGGCGGCGGCGCGCATGATCGCCGGCTGGGGCCATGGCGGGCCGGCGCATCTGGGCGGCAATCCGGCGCACGGGATTTCCGCGGTGCAGACGGCGATCCGGCTGATCGAGCGCACGCCGCCCGAGGTGCTGCACGCGGACCTCGCCGCCTGCGACGCCTATCAGGGCGCGCCGGAGGCGGCGGCGCGGGTCGCCTGCCCGACGCAATTCGTGCTGGGCCGGCTGGACAAGATGACGCCGGCCAAGGCGGCGCAGCCGCTGGTGGACGCGGTCCGCGGGGCGGAGACGAGCCTGCTGCCCGCCAGCGGCCATATGATGATGACCGAGGCCCCGAACGAGACCCGGGCGGCGCTGGTGCATCTGCTGGCCCGCCTCGGCGTCGGGAGCCGTGCGGCGTGAGCGGCGCGGTCCCCCCTTCCGCCCCCCCGCCGCAGCGGTCCGACTTCCCGCACTTTCTGGCCATCCCGACCCGGTGGATGGACCAGGACCCGTACGGCCATGTGAACAATGTCCAATATTACGCCTTCTTCGACACCGTGGTGAACGAGCATCTGATCCGCACGGCCGGCCTCGACGTCGCCGCGACGCGCGAGATCGGGCTGGTGGTCGAAACCCAGTGCCGGTTCCTGAAGGAGATCAATTTCCCCCAGACCGTGCAGGCCGGGATCCGCGTCGTGAAGCTCGGCAACAGCTCGATCGCCTACGAGATCGGCCTGTTCCGCGACGAGGAGACGGACCCGGCCGCCTTCGGCCGCTTCGTGCACGTCTATGTCGACCGCGAGACGCGCGCGACCGTGCGCGTGCCGGAGCGCGTGCGCGAGGCGGTGGCGCCGCTGCGGATCGAGGCCGCCGGCTGATCCGGCCGCGCCCATCGGCGCTTTCTATCGCCGGAATCGAGAAATCTCGTTTGCGTCGGCCGGCGGGCGGCGCTGACCTGCGCGCAGGATTCATTCCAGCGTGGAGGCGGCAGGGCGATGGGCGCCGACGAGAGGCTTGAGAGGTTCCGCCGGGACGGCTTTCTGTTCCCCGTCCCGGTCATGACGGAGGCCGAGGCGGCGCGCCAGCGCGCGGCGCTCGAGGCGGCGGAGGGCCGCTGGGGCGGCTCCCTGCATTATGTGCTGAAGCCGCACCTGTTGTTTCCGGAGGCGGCGGAGTTGGTCCGCGCGCCGGCGCTGCTCGACGCGGTCGAGGCGACCCTGGGCCCGGACCTTCTGGTCTATGAGACCAGCTACATCATCAAGGAGGCGCGGACGACGCGCTTCGTGAGCTGGCACCAGGATCTGACCTATTGGGGCCTCGATACGGACGAGGTGCTGACCGCCTGGATCGCGTTGTCGCCCGTGACGGTCGAGAGCGGCTGCATGCGCATGATCCCGGGCAGCCACGCCGCCGGCCGCAAGGACCATGTCGACGCCCGCGGCGCCGACAACATCCTGGCCCGCGGCCAGACCGTGAAGGATGTGGACGAGGCGGCGGGGGTCGACATCCTGCTGCGGCCGGGCGAGGCGTCGCTGCATCACGGCTGGGTGCTGCACGCCTCCCAGCCCAACCGTTCGGACGACCGGCGCATCGGATTCAGCGTCGTCTTCCTGACGCCGCGCACCGCGCAGCGGGTCGGCGGGCGGCAGAGCGCGGTGCTGGCGCGCGGGCGCGACGCCTACGGCCATTACGATCCGGAGCCGCTGGCCACCGAAGCCTTCGCGCCCGAGATGGTCGCGCTGCAACGCGATCTCGACGCGCGGCGCAAGGCGCTCTGGCAGACGGCGTGAGGGGGCTGGACGCGTCGCATTGTCACGGGCCCGGCTTGACCTGCGGCTGTCCGGTTCATCGGCGGGCGGTGGGTTCAATCGCCGCCCCCCCGCCCTTCGAGACGCCGCCTGACGGCGACTCCTCAGGGTGAAGGCTCTCGGGCCTGTCGAGAGGCCCGCCGTCATCCCGGGCGCGGCCGTCAGCGGCGAAGCGCGTCCAAGGGTCGCTCGGGATGAGGGCGTTATGCTTGTGGCCACACTGTAAGGCCTCGCCCTGAGGCGGGCGCGTCAGCGCCCGTCTCGAAGGGCGAAGCCCTGCGCCGGCCGTTCCCGCCGGCTCAGCCGCCCTCGCCATCGCCCTCCGCCGGGGCGGGCGGACCTTCCGGCATGTTCTTCTGGATCAGATCCAGGATCTTCACCGCCAGATCGTAGGGCATTTCCATCTGGATATTGACGCGCATCGAGTCCGGCAACGTCTCCGAGCCGATGAACTCCAGCACTTTTTCCGACATGGCTCCCGGTGCTCCTCTTGCGCCGCGCCTCAGGGGCTGATCCCGGCGGGCTGGTGACTATCGGACGCGCGCTCAGGCGGATTTGGCGGCCTCCGGCTTGGCCGGCGCGGCCTTCTTCGCCTTGGCGGCCTCGGCCTTGGCGGCCTTGCGGGCGGCGGCTTCCGCCTTGCGGCGTTCGGCCTCGGCCCGCCGGCGCTCGGCCTCCGCCGCTTTCTTCGCCTTTTCCTTGTGATCGTGCACGATCGAAAGGATGGCCATCGCCTCCGCATGCGGCATGTCCAAGTCCAGGCGAACGCGGATGCGGCCGGTCTCGCTCTCGTTTCCGGTCAGCTCGATGATGTCGTCGCTCATGATCCCCCCGCTGGTCGGCTGGCGGTTGCGGCGCGCGGCGCGGCGCGCCGGTCAAGTCTACGCGGAAAGGCGCCGCTTAGGCTAGACGTTGCAAGATTTAATGATTTCATATGGTTAGCTGGTTCATGCAAGGGCTTCAAATAGCGCCTGGGGATTCGCCATTCTTTATTGGAAAAGTTCGGAAGGTTCGGAAAGTAACAAACCCGACAAAAATCAAAGCGCTTTCGAAGCTTGCATGAATTTTCTAATTCCCTTTTACTTCCTTCTGGAAAGAGCGCGCCGACGCGACTCGGGGGCGAAGGCCCTGCGCGGCGGAGCGACAGGCTTCGGGCGCCGTGTGCGGGAACGAACGCGCTCGGCGGCTCAGACGGGGGACGATGATGTCGGACAGCATCCAGCACAAGATCGGTCGGGTTCGCCCGCCGCGGGTCCAGATCACCTACGATGTGGAGATCGGCGGCGCCATCGAGATGAAGGAGCTCCCCTTCGTCATGGGGATCATCGCCGACCTTTCCGGCAAGCCGGCCGAGCCTTTGCCGAAAATGAAGGACCGCAGCTTCGTCGAGATCGACCGCGACAATTTCAACGATGTGATGGCGGGCGTGAAGCCGCGCGCCGCCTTCCAGGTCGACAACAGGATGGCGGGCGAGGATTCCGAGGACGCCGGCAAGATGAATGTCGAGCTGATCTTCCGCAGCCTCGACGATTTCGAGCCGGAGAACGTCGTCCGCCAGATCGAGCCGCTGAAGCGCCTGTTCGAGGCGCGCCGTCGGCTTGCCGACCTGATGACCAAGCTGGACGGCAACGACGATCTGGATCGGCTGCTGCGCGAGATGGTCGCCGACGCCGACAAGCAAGCGGAGCTCAAGAAGCTCCTGGAAGAGGCCAAGGGCGGCGAGGAATAGGCTGACAGCCTTCTAAAGGGCTAGAGGCGAGGCCGCGCGTCGGCCGGCGCCCGGCGACAGGGGAAGCGAGCGATGGCTGACGAAACGAGCGAACTGAACGTCCTCGAACAGATCATGACCGAGGGCAAGCTGGCCCGCGCGGAGGAGCAAAAGCCCTACGCGGTCGATCTGGTGGGCGAATTCATCGACAGCGTGGTGGCCGAGGGCACCGACGTCTCCGCCGACACGGCGGCGCTGATCTCCCAGAAGATCGCCGAGATCGACGCGCTGATCACCGAGCAGTTGAACGAGATCATGCACCATCCCGATTTTCAGTCGCTCGAGTCGACCTGGCGCGGGATGCACTATCTCGTCATGAACACCGAGACCGGGACCCAGCTCAAGCTGCGGGTCATGAACGCCAACAAGAAGGATGTGCTCACCGACCTGGAAAAGGCGGTGGAGTTCGACCAGTCGGCCCTCTTCAAGAAGATCTACGAAGAGGAGTACGGCACCTTCGGCGGCTTCCCCTACAGCGCGCTGATGGTCGATTTCGAGTTCGGCCGCCACCCGCAGGACATGGCGCTCTTGGAGAAGCTGGCCGAAGTCGCCGCGGCGGCGCATGCGCCGATGATCTCGGCGGCGAATCCGCGGCTCTTCGACATGGACAGCTTCACCGATCTCGGCGGCCCGCGCGACCTGGCCAAGATCTTCGAAAGCGCCGAACTGATCAAATGGCGCAGCTTCCGCGACAGCGAGGAGAGCCGCTACGTCGCGCTGACCCTGCCGCATGTGCTGCTGCGCCTGCCCTACGGGCCCGAGACGGTGCCGGTCGAGGGGTTCGAGTTCGTCGAGGACGTCGACGGCCGCGACCACTCGAAGTATCTCTGGGGCAACGCCGGCTGGGCGCTCGCCCAGCGCATCACCAACGCCTTCTCGCTCTATGGCTGGACGGCCGCGATCCGCGGCGTCGAGGGCGGCGGCACGGTCAAGGGCCTGCCGACACACACCTTCAAGACCGACGAGGGCGAGATTGCGCTCAAATGCCCGACCGAGATCGCGATCACCGACCGGCGGGAGAAGGAGCTCTCCGACCTCGGCTTCATCGCGCTGTGCCACTGCAAGGGCACCGACTACGCCGCCTTCTTCGGCGGCCAGACGGCCCAGAAGCCGAAGAAGTACAATCTCGACAGCGCCAACGCCAACGCGGCGCTCTCGGCGCGGCTGCCTTACGTGCTCGCCGCCTCGCGCTTCGCCCACTACCTGAAGGCGATCATGCGCGACAAGATCGGCAGCTTCCTGACGGCGGCCAATGTCGAGGAGTACCTCAACACCTGGATCGCCAACTACGTGCTGCTGACCGACGACGCGCCGCAGGCGACCAAGGCGCGTTTCCCGCTGCGCGAAGCGCGCATCGACGTGCGCGAGATTCCCGGCAAGCCGGGCGCCTACAACGCGACCGTCTTCCTGAAGCCGCACTTCCAGTTGGAGGAGTTGACAGCCTCGGTCCGGCTGGTGGCCGAACTGCCGCCGCCGGCGGCCTAAGCCCGAGCGTGCTGGAGAATCCCGCGCCCCCAAGGCGGCGCGCGGCGAAGAAGATAGGGGAACGGCGTCATGGACGTGCTGGTGTTGAAGATCGACGGGGTGGAGGGGGAAGCCACTCTCGAGGGCTATGAGAACCAAATCGTGTGCCACAGCTTCTCCCACTCGGTGCACAACAACCTGCAGACCGACGTTTCCAATGTCGGCCGCTCGCGCGGACGGGTGGAGCACAGCGATTTCGTGATCACGAAATACGCGGACAAATCCTCGCCGCTCCTGAACTTCAAATGCTGCATCGGCGCCAATCTCGGCACCGTGATCTTCACCGTCCTGCGCTCGGCCGGCGAGGCTGCGCACAAGCCGCAGATGATCTACACGCTGGAGAACACGATGGTCTCCTCCGTCGCGATCTCCGGCGGCGGCGGCGACACCCCGATCGAGACCGTCAGCCTCAACTACACCAAGGTGAAGTGGGAGGTGAAGGTCCAGTCCGAATCGGTCGCCGAGCCGGGCTCCATCGCCTCCGAATGGGATGTGACGGTCAACAAGGGGCAGTAACCGGGCGCGGCCCCGCCGTCGCCGCCGCCTCCCCGCCGACCCTTGCGGCGGCTGAAGAGGATCCGCGATGCGACCGCTTCACCGAACCGAGGGCGCCCGCGCGCCGCTGTTCGACCGGCTGGTCGACGACGCGCCGGGAACGCCGTCGGAGCCGATTCCGCGCATCATGCTGGATGTCGAGGCGCTGGCCGCCTCCGTCGAGCGCGAGGTGCGCCTGCTCCTCAACACCCGCTGTCCCCTTCCCGAGGCGGCGATCGACTACGACGCGCGCACGGTCGTCGATTACGGGCTGATCGATCTGGCCGGCTTCTTCACCGCGGACGTGCAGGACCAGCGCCGCCTGGCGCAGCATGTCGCGCGCACCATCGCGGCCTATGAGCCGCGCCTTTCGCGCGTCAATGTGACGGTCGAGCGGCTGCACAAGGAGGTGCGCGCGCTCGACGTCGCGATCTCGGGAGAACTGCGCGTCGGCGAGATCGTCCATCCCATCGCCTTCCCGGTGCGCATCGCGCCGCCGGGCGACAGTGCCGACGGAGCGCCCGGTGGGGAGAGGGGTGGGGAGAGCGGCGGGGAGAGCGGCGCGTGAGCGACGACTACCGCGCAGACCTGCTGCCGCACTACCAGCGGGAGCTCGACTATCTGCGCCGCATGGGCCGCGCCTTCGGCCAGACCTATCCGAAGATCGCGGGGCGCCTCGAGATCGGCGAGGGGGAGAGCGCCGACCCGCATGTCGAGCGGCTGATCGAGAGCTTCGCCTTCCTGACCGCGCGCATCCAGCAGAATCTCGACGCGGAGTTCCCGAAAATTCCGGAGGCGCTGCTCGGCGTTCTCTACCCGCAATTCACCACGCCGACGCCGTCCATGACGATCGCGCGCTTCCGGCCCGACCCGCGGCGCGGCAAGATGACCGGCGGCTACCCGCTTCCGAAGGGGACGCCGCTTTTCGCCACCGCGCCCAACGGCATGGATTGCCGGTTTCGCACCGGCTATCCGGTGACGCTCTGGCCGCTTGAAGTCGCCGCGGCCGGCTTCCAATCGACCGACGCCTACGATTTTCTCGATGCGCGCACCGAGATCGCCTCGGTGCTGCGCCTGTCGCTGCGCACGACGGACGCCCCGATCGCCGATCTGGGGATGCAGCGTCTGCGCTTCTATCTGAACGCCGACCGGGTGACGGCCGACGCGCTCTACGAGCTGTTGTTCGTGCACGCCCGGGGCGTCGCGCTGCTGGCCGACGGCGACCGCAAGCGGCCCGTGGAGCTGCCGGTCGACGCCATTCGCCCGGTCGGATTCGGGCCGGACGAGGCCGTGATCGAACCGCCGCCGCACGGCCAGCCCGCTTACGCGCTGCTGCAGGAGTATTTCACTTTCCCGCAGAAGTACCTGTTCTTCGATGTGGAGGGGCTCGACCGGCAGCCCGCGCAGCAGACCCTCGATCTCCTGATCCTGCTCGACAAGACGCCGCAACGCCGGCTCAGCGTCGATGCGGAGAGCTTCGCGCTGTTCTGCACGCCGGCGATCAACCTGTTCCGCAAGACGTCCGAGCCGGTCCGCCTCGACGGGCGGCAGAGCGAGTACCGCCTCGTCGCCGACCGCCGGCGCGAGCGGATCACCGAGATCCATTCGATCCTGGATGTCACCGCCAGCAATCTGCCGGAGGCGGACGCCTATCGGGTGGAGCCGTTCTTCTCCTTCAACCACGCCGCCTCCCAGGCCCCCGGCGGCCGCGGCGCGCGCGCCTTCTGGGCGGCGCGGCGGGACGCCACCAGTCGCGCCGATCTCGCCGGCACGGACCTCTGGATCAGCTTTCTCGATCTCGACTGGACGCCGGAGCAGCCGGCGGCGACTACGCTCTACGCGCACACGCTCTGCACCAACCGCGGTCTGGCCGAACAGTTGCAGGCCGGGGCGATCCTGCAGATCGAGGAGGGCGCGCCGCTCGCGGGGATCGAGGCTCTGACCAAGCCGACGCGCCAGCTCAACCCGCCGCTCGACGGGGAGACGCTGTGGCGGCTCGTCTCGCATCTTTCGCTCAACTACCTCTCGCTCAGCCAGTTCGAGGGATCGTTGGCGGCGCTGCGCGAAATCCTGCGGCTTTATGCGCGGACGGACGATCCGACGGTGGAGCAACAGATCAACGGCCTCGTCGGGATGAGTTGCCGGCGCGCGGTGCGCCGCGTCGGCCCGGACGCCTGGCGCGGCTTCGCACGCGGGGTGGAGGTGACGCTGACCTTCGACGAACGCGCCTTCGTCGGCGCCAGCGCGATCCTGCTCGCCTCGGTGCTCGACCGGTTCCTGGGGCTCTACGCCTCGGTCAACTCCTTCGCGCAGCTCATCGCGCGCTCGCAGCAACGGGATGGGGTCTGGAAGCAATGGCCGCCACGCGCCGGCGATCAATCCCTCCTCTGATCCGCGCCCTGGAGGCGGAGCCCTATCGCTTCGACTTCTATCAGGCGGTGCGGATTCTGGAGCGCGCGCGCGTCCTCGCGCCGGACGCCGACGCGACGCCGGTCGGCGAGACCGGCGATCCGCGCGGCGAGGCCGTGCGCTTCAGCGCGGACCCCTCGCTCGCCTTTCCGGCCAGTTCGATCGCGGAGCTCGAGCCGGCGGCCCGGCCGGACCGGCCCGCGCGGATGACGACGCGGTTCCTGGGGATCGCCGGAGCGCTTGGCCCGCTGCCGCGGCCCTGGACCGAACGGCTGCTCGCGCGGCAGGCGAAGAAGGACCACGCCTGGCGCAGCTTTCTGGACATCTTCAATCATCGCCTGATCGCGCTGATGGTGCGCCTGCGCAAGGCGCACCGTCTCGCGCTGGAGACCGAGGCGCCGGCGCGCAGCGGCCTCGCGCGCTATCTCTTCGCGCTGATCGGCCTCGGCGCGCCGAGCCTGCGCGACCGCACCGCGGCCGCGGATCAGACGCTTCTGCGCTACGCCGGGCTGCTGGCGCACCGGCCGCGCACCGCCGCCGGTCTGGAGCGGCTGCTGAGCGACCACTACGCCGCGCCGGTGCGCGTACGGCAATTCGTCGGCGCGTGGCTGCGTCTAGAGCCCGACCAGTGGACGCAACTCGGCGCCCGCCCCGGACCGGCGGGCGGCGTCAACAATGCGTTGGGCCGGACGGCGGTGATCGGCGCCCGCGTCTGGGATCAGCAGGCGGGGCTCGAGCTGCGGGTCGGCCCGCTTGCCTATACGCGGTTTCTGGAGTTCCTGCCGGGCGGCGCGGCGCACCGGACCATGATCCCCCTTGTGCTGTTCGCCGCGACGCCGGAAGCGGACGTCAGGCTGCGCCTCGTCGTGCGCAAGGAGGAGGTTCCGGCGATGCGGCTGGGGGACGACCTGCGACTCGGCTGGACCACCTGGTTGAAGACGCGGGATGTCGCGCGGGATGACGATCAGGTGGCCGTCACGCTGCGCGGTCAGGCGGCGCTGGAGAGCGTTTAGTCCGTCGGTCCGGTCCAGGATTTGAGGAACTTGCCGGGCTCGGGCCGCTTCTTGACGCGCCGGTCGGCCGGCGGCGTTCCCATATAGAGAAAGCCGATCAGGCGGTCCTTTTCCCCGAAGCCCAGCGCCTTGCGCACCGTCGGATCGTGCGCGACCCACCCGGTCAGCAGCACCGCGCCCCATCCGGCCGCATGGGCCGCCAGCAGCACGTTCTGGGTCGCGCAGGCCGCGGCGATCACCTGCTCCTCCGGCGGGACCTTCGGGTGGTTCTCCGTGATCTCCGCGGCGACCGCCAGGATCAGCGGGGAGCGCAGCGGCTTGCCGCGGAGCGCCGCGACGTCCTCCTCGCAGGTCATGGGATCGCGCGCGCGCAGCGCGGCCTCGAACACGTCCGACAGCCGCTCGCGCGCCGACCCGCGGATCGAGAGGAACCGCCAGGGGCGCAACGCGCCGTGATCCGGCGCGCTGACGGCGGCGGCGAGCAGCCGCTCAAGCTCGGCGTCGTCCGGGGCGGGCTCCGCCAGATCGACCGCCTTGGTCGATTGGCGCGACGCGATGAGATCGATCAGCGCCTCCGAGGCGCTGTCGAAGGGGGCGTCCAGTGCGGCGTCCGGCATGCCGGGTCTCCCGAGATCAGGCGGTCGAAAAGGCGGCGGTTCGCCCGCTTATGTAGGGCGTCCGCGCCCGTCCAGAAAGGGCATCAGCAGGAATCCCGCGATGAAGCCGCCCAGATGCGCCTCCCAGGCGATCCCGCCGTCGACGCCGAACAGGGCGGGCGCGCCCGTCATCACGACGTTGATCGCGAGATAGGCGCCGGCGAACATGAAGGCGGTGCGGCGATGATGGAAGGGCGGCGGCGCCGGAGCGACGCCCGGCGGCGGATAGAGCGCGACCCGCAGAAGCGCGCCCAGCACCCCGAAGATCGCGCCCGAGGCGCCGACCAGCGGCGTGATCTCATAGGGCGAGAAGGCGGCGAACAGCATGACGCCGCCCACCGCCGACAGCGCATAGAGCAGCAGGAAGACCACCGGCCCCATGCGCCGCGCCACCGCCGTCCCGAAGGCCAGCAGGAACCCCATGTTGGTGAGCAGATGCAGCCAGCCCCCGTGGATCAGCGTGTGGCCGACGGGCGAGATCAGCATGCCCGGCAGTTCCGTCTCGACCGCGCCGGGGTGGGTGTAGCGCGCCGGGATGAAGGCCAGCGTCAGAAAAAGCCGTCCCATCGCCTCCTGCGGCAGCCAGCCCATCGCGGCCGCCATCCGCACCAGATGCGCGCCGACGGTGACGCCCAGAATCCAGCGCACGATGGTGGGCGCGATCAGGATCGGCTGGCGCGGCGGACGCGGCGCGCCGGGGGTCGGGCGGTGCGGGCGGGGTTGCGGCGGGGACATGCGCGGTTTGCGGCCTCGTCGGTCGAAGGGCGGGCGATTGGGACGCAGTGTGCCGGCCCCCGCCCCCGCGGTCAAAGCGCCTGAGCCGCCTCTGCAAGCTCCGACAGCGCCGCGCCGCGCAGTTCATAGACCAACGCCTCTTCGGGCAGGGCGGCCCCCACGCGCTCATAGAGCCGGTGCGCCGGATTGCTGCGATAGGCGGCGAGGCCGACAGAGCCGCGCCCTTCCTCGACCGCGCGTCGCGCCACGGCGGCCAGCAGCGCCCGGCCGAGGCCGGCGTTGCGCCGGCCCGGCTCGACATAGAGGTCGTGGAGCCAGACGCCCATGCGCCCCGCATCCGTGTCGAAGAAGTCCTGACACAGCGCGTAGCCGATCGCGGCGCCGGACGCGTCCTCGGCCAAGACGCCGTAGAGGAAGGGACGCGCCCCCGTCAGCAGCGGGCGGATCGCCTCGGCCGGGAAGGGCGGCGCCTTGATCCCGAAATGCCGGTTCAGCGTCTCGGCGAGAGCGGCGACGGCGGGCGCGTCTCCCTCGGTCAGGGCGCGCAGGCGGTGGGGGTCGGGCATGGCGTGCGCCTAAGGCTGCGGCGGTAACGCAATCTGCTTTACCAGCCGCGCCTCCCGTCTGGCCAGCCTCCGGAGGCTTCGGCATAATCCGGCCGCGTCGGCGCGGGATAGGCGCCGTGATGCGCGGCAGGCGCAGGGAGGGGCGATGAATCTGGCTTTGTGGGTCGAGCGGGCGGGCAAGGCGCGCGCGGACGCGCCGGCGACCGCCTGGGGCGCGCGCGTGCATCGGCGCTATGGCGAGCTGGCCGAACGGGCTTCGCGTCTCGCCGCCGGGATGCGCGGCCTGGGGCTTGCGCCCGGCGCGCGGGTCGCGCTCTTCGCCAAGAACCATCCGGCCTATGTGGAGGCGATGGTCGCGATCTGGTGGGCCGGCCTCGCCGCCGTTCCGATCAACAACAAGCTGCACCGGGACGAGGTCGCCTACATCCTCGAGGCGTCGCGCGCCGGGCTCGTCTTCACCACGCCGGACCTGGGCGAGACCGCGGCCGCGGCGGCCCCGGCGACGCCGCTGATGGATCTCGAAGGCGCGGCCTACGAGGCGCTGATCGCCGGCGCGGAGCCGGCGCCGGTCGCCGACGCCGGGCTCGACGATCTCGCCTGGCTGTTCTTCACCTCCGGCACCACGGGGCGGCCGAAGGGCGCGATGCTGAGCCATCGCAATCTGTTGACCATGACGACGGCCTATCTCGCGGACGTCGCCCCGGTCGCAGAGGGCGACGCCTGTCTGCACGCGGCGCCGATGAGTCACGGCTCCGGCCTCTACATCCTGCCGCATCTGGCGCATATGGGCGTCAATGTCGTCCCGGAGAGCGGCGGCTTCGGGCCGGCGGAGATCGTGGAGCTGCTGACCCGCTGGCCGCGCGCGGCGATGTTCGCCGCGCCGACGATGCTGAACCGCCTGGTGCGCTGGGAGGGGGAGATACCGGAGGCGGCGCTGCGCAACCTGAAGGCCGTGATCTATGGCGGCGCGCCGATGTATGTGGAGGACGCGCAGGCGGCGCTCGAGCGCCTCGGTCCGCGCCTCGTCCAGATCTACGGCCAGGGCGAGAGCCCGATGACCATCACCTGCCTGCGCCGCGAGGAGATCGCGGACCGGGAGCATCCGGACTGGTTGACGCGGCTCGGCTCCGCCGGGCGGCCCTATGTGAACGTCGAAGTGCGCGTCGTCGACGCGGACGGGCGCCCCGTCGCGCCCGGCGAGAGCGGCGAAATCGCCTGCCGCGGCCCCTCGGTCATGCTGGGTTATCTCGACGACCCGGAGGCGACGGCCCGGACGATCCGCGACGGCTGGCTGATGACCGGCGACGTCGGCGCTTTCGACGCGGCCGGCTATCTGACGCTGATGGACCGTTCGAAGGATCTGATCATCTCGGGCGGGACCAACATCTACCCGCGTGAGGTCGAGGAGGCGCTCTTGACCCATCCCGGGGTCGACGAATGCTCGGTGATCGGCCGGCGCGACGCCGATTGGGGCGAGATCGTCGTCGCCTACGTCGTCGGCCGCGCGGGGGAGGACGAGCTCGACGCCTGGTGCCTGGAGCGTATGGCCCGATTCAAGCGGCCCAAGGCCTACGTCTTCGTCGACGAGCTTCCGAAGAACAACTACGGGAAGATTCTGAAGACCGAGCTGCGCGAGCGCGATGCGGCGCGCACCGAGCCCCTGCAAGGAGGAGTGAACGGATGACGAAACGCCTCGACGGCAAGATCGCCCTGGTGGTCGGCGCGGGCTCGATCGGCCCCGGATGGGGCAACGGGAAGGCGACCGCCGTGCTGTTCGCGCGCGAGGGGGCCAAGGTGGTCTGCGCCGACGTCAACCCGAAGGCCGCGGAGGAGACGGCCGCGATCATCCGCGAGGAGGGCGGCGAGGCGGCGGCGCTCGCCGCCGACGTCTCGAAGAGCGCCGACATGGCGGCGGCGGTCGAAAAGACGCTCGAGGCGTTCGGCCGGCTCGACGTGCTCGACTACAATGTGGGTCTCGCTCACGTCGGCGGCGTCGTCGAGGTGACGGAGGACGATTGGGACCGGATGTTCGACGTCAATCTGAAGGGCTGCTTCCTGGCGATGAAGCACGCCATCCCGGTGATGGAGGCGCAGGGCGGCGGCTCGATCGTCGCGATCTCGTCGATCGCCTCCATCCGCCATACGGGCATGCCCTACAGCACCTACTACGCGACCAAGGCGGCGATGAACCATTTGGTTCGCACCACCGCGGTCGACTACGCGGCCAAGCGCATCCGGGTGAACGCGGTGTTGCCGGGCCTGATGAAGACGCCGATGGTCGAGCATTCGGCCGGCCTCGCGAAAGCCTATGCCGAAGGCGACGTGGAGGAGATGTGGCGGGTGCGCGACGCCCAGGTCCCGATGGGCCATATGGGCGACGCCTGGGACGTGGCCAACGCCTGCCTGTTTCTGGCCAGCGACGAGAGCAAGTACGTCACCGGTCTGGAGCTCGTCGTCGACGGCGGGATCACCCTGAAATACAGTTGAGCGGTGGGGGGAGCCGATGGCCGCTGGCGTCCAGATCGCGATGACCTACGACGCCGTGGAGGACCGCATCCTGATGCGCCACCGGGTGGGGTCGAAGGACGTGCGGCTGTGGATCACCCGGCGGCTGGCGCAATCCTGGATCGCCGGCGTCGCGCGCATCCTGGACCATGTGCAGGGGATCGAGGCGCAGCCGGCGGCCCAGCGCCGCGCCGTCGGCCGGTTCCAGCGCGAAAGCGCGGTGCGGGGCGCCGATTTCAGAAAGCCCTATGAGGAGGCGGAGACGGCGCTGGAGCCCTTTCCGCCGGAGGGGCCGATGCTGGTCGCGAAACTGACCTTCACGGCGCGCAAGAACGGCGCGCTGGAGCTGCTGTTCGCCGAGGCGGACACCGAACGCAGCGTGAAGATTCCGATCAGCCAGCGCGAATTGCACGGCCTCACCCACATGCTGACCCTGGCCGCGCGCAAGGGGGGCTGGGGCTTGAGCGATCCGAACCTTCCCGATGCGAGCGCGCCGAAGGCGCCGCCGGCGCGCGCGAACTGAGCGCGCCCCCAATCCGCGCCCTCATTCCGGGCCGTCGGGGGGGCGCCCGCGCGCGTCGGGCCAGAGCCGCCGGAACGCGATCGGCGCCGCGATCACCACAAGCACGATGCGCACGACATGGTGGGTCGCCACGAAGGCCACGTCGGCGCCCAGCGCGAGCGCGACCAGCGACATCTCCGCCAGGCCGCCCGGCGCGTAGGCCAGCACGACCGCGTCGATCTCGACCCCCGCCAGCCGGTTCAGCAATAGCGCGAACAGAACCGTCACCGCCAGCATCATCGCGGTCGACCCGACCGAGAGGCCCAAGACCCGTAAGACCTCGCGCCGGGCCACGCCGACGAAGCGACAGCCGATCACGGTTCCGATCACCCATTGCGCCAGATTGACGATCACGGTCGGCGGCTGCGCGGCGCTGAAGCCTGCCAGATGGACGATGGCGCTGACCATCATCGGCCCCACCAATAGGGCCGCCGGCAGCCGCAACAGCTTCGCCAGCGGCCAGCCCAAGAGGCCGGAGAGGATCAGGATCGCATAGTCCTGCGCCGCCACGTCGGCGAGCGCCACGCCGAAGCGCGTGCGATCGACCAGCTCCACATCCGTCGTAAGGCGGAAGAAGATCGGGATCGCCAGCACGGCCAGCAGGATGCGGCTGGCGTGCGTCAGCACGATGCGCCGATCGTCGCCGCCCATCGCCGCCCCGACCAGCATCATCTCGTTCAACCCGCCCGGCATGCCGGCGAAATAGGCCGTCACCCGGTCGTAGCCGCCGATCCGACGGAAATAGTGATAGGCGAGGAAGCCGGTGATGAGGATGTAGCCGCCGAGCAGCGCCAGGCTCGCCGCCCAGTCGCCGGCGCGCTCCAGCATGCTCGGCGTGAAGCCGGAGCCGAGCATGACGCCCAGCACCATGATCATCGGCGGGCGGATCGTCGTCGGCCCTTTGATCGGCGCCCTCAGCACGGCCAGAAGCGTGCAGGCGCACATCGGCCCGAGCATCCAAGGCAGCGGCATGGAGACCGCCTGCGCCGCCAGCGCGCCGAGCGCGCCCGCCCCCAACGCAAGGCCCATGCGCCCGATATCGTCGAGGCCGGGGCGGGTCACGTGCGGACCTCGCGCGCAAAGCGTACGGCCGTGCGGCCCGGCGCGGCGTTCGGCGTCGGCATGATCAGCACGCAGCCGTCATAGGGCGTCGCGACCGCGTCCGTCCCGTCATGGGCGACGACGGTTCCCGCCCGGGGAATGCATTCACCACCCTGGAAGTCCTCGACGAATCGGAAGGCCTGGGTTTCCGGCGTCGTGCGATGGGTGACCTCCAGCACCCGTTGCGCCGCCGCGGGCGCGGGCGGGCGCGGCAGGACGGCGCCGTCCTCCGGCAGCATGTCGAGCGCCGCCAGGAACCGCGCCGCGGTCTCGACCGCGCAGGCGACGGTGCGGGCGCGGTAATGCGGGCCGCACTCCACCAGAAGCGCCGTCGCCGGATCCGTCGGATCGGCGAAGCGTCCGAAGTCGCGCATCCGTACCCCGTCGGCATGGCCGAAATCCATCACGATGTCCCGCGGCGCGCCCAGGCGCCGCGCCAGCGCCAGGCCCTTCGCCTCGCGTCCGGCCAGGATCATCGCCGGCCCGTCCCCGATCATGGAGTGCAGGTCGAGCAGGGCGTCCGCCGTCGCGATCTCCGGGGCGAGGGCCTTTGCGCGGGCGTGCTCGGGGCTGCGGACCGGCGCGGTCAGGACCTCCGGGCCCCACAGGCGGTTCAAATCCTCCACTGCGGCGCGGACCCCAAGGCGGGCGCCCGGTCCGGTCCGTCGATAGGCCTCCGGGTTGCCGAAGATCAGCGTGAGCGCGCCCCGCGAGGGGCGGAAGTCCGCACGCAGCAAGCGGTCGAGCACGACGGCGCCGCAGGGCTCGTCGCCATGCACGATCGCCGAGATCACGGCGTGCGGGCCCGGCGCGCCGTCGCGCGCCGGCAATCGATGCAGATAGGGGATCGGGCCGGCGCCGCGATGGGAGGAGATGTCGGGCGGCGCGACCTCGAGGGGTGCCTCGTCGCTCATTGCTCCGCCAATCTACCCCGTCGCGACGGATCGGAACAGGGCTGCGTCCTCGTCGGGCAGGGCGGCGGCGAGATCGTGCGGCCGGTCCATGTCGAAGGTGTGGGCCGCGAAGCCGAGGGCCTGCGCGGCGGCCGTATTCTCCGGCCGGTCGTCGATGAAGAGCGTGCGCGCCGGCGCCAGACCGAAGCGGCGGATCGCGGTTTCGAAGATCGCCGGCTCCGGCTTGATCGTCCCCTCATGCGCGGAAATCACCCGGCCGTCAAAGCGCGTCAGCACGGGATAGTGCGGCTCCGACCAGACCATATGCTCCGCCGCATAGTTGCTGAGCGCGAAGACCGGCCGACCCTCGGCCCGCAGCGCGTCGAGGAAGGCCGCCGTCTCCGCGATCTCGCCGTCGATGGTTTCGATCCAGCGGCGCTCGTAGGTTCGAAAGGCGTCGAGATGCTGCGGCGCGCGGGCGGCGACGCGGGCCTCGGCCTCCGCGACGCTCAGGCCGCGATCCTGCGCCAGGATCAGGGCCGGCAGGTCGATCGCGTCTGAAAAGGCCTGCGCGGCGTCGGCCGACCCCAGGATGTCGGCCAGAAGCCGCTCCGGCCGCCAGCGGATCAGTACATTGCCGAGATCGAAGAGATAGGCGTCGAAGCGCGTCATGACGGGTGGATGGATAGCGCGCGACCGCCGATTCGGAAAGGGGCGCGGCGTTAAGCCTTTGCGACCCTCTTCGCTTGATTTTTTCGACCCGGCGACGGAGTCTCACGCTGCGGCGCCCCGTCAACGCGGGCGGCGTGCGTTTTGTGACGAAGCGGAGCGAGCGGGAGGGCGGCGACGATGGAAGGTGCGGGGCGCGAGAGCGACGCGGCGTTGGAGGCTCGGACCGAGCGCGCGGCCGACGCGGACGCCGAGGCGCGCGGGGTCGGCGGCTTCCCGATCCCCGACAACGTCTACGCCGAGACCGTGACGGAGGTGGAGCATTACACCGACCGGCTGTTCCGCTTCCGCACCACGCGCTCCCAGGCTTTCCGGTTTCGCTCCGGCGAGTTCGCGATGATCGGCCTGCCCAATGCGGAGCGGCCCGTCTACCGCGCCTATTCCATGGCGAGCCCCGCTTGGGACGAAACGTTGGAGTTCTTCTCCATCAAGGTGCCGGACGGGCCCTTGACCCAGCATCTCCAGAAGATCAAGCCCGGCGACACCGTGCTCATGCGCAAGAAGCCGACCGGGACCCTGGTGCTCGACGCGCTGCTTCCGGGCAGCCGGCTTTACCTGTTGTCGACCGGGACCGGGATCGCGCCCTTCGCCAGCATCATCCGCGATCCCGAGACCTACGATAAGTTCGAGCAGGTGATCCTCACCCACACCTGCCGCATCCCGGCGGAACTGCGTTATGGCGAACAACTCGTCGCCGAGATGCGCGACGACCCGCTGGTGGGCGAACTGGTGGAGGGCCGGCTGCACCACTACACCAGCGTCACCCGCGATGCCGATTTCCCGCGTCAGGGCCGCATCACGACCCTGATCGAAAACGGCAAGCTGTTCGAGGATTTGGGGGTTCCGCCGCTCGATCCGGCGACGGACCGGGTGATGATTTGCGGCTCCATGGCGATGCTGCAGGATCTGAAGGCCCTGTGCCTCGCCCGCGGCTTCGAGGAAGGCGCCAACAACAAACCTGGGCAGTTCGTCGTCGAAAAGGCCTTCGCTGACTGAGCGCGCCGCACTCTAAGCGGCGATCTGAGCCTCGATCTGCTCGAGCGTCATCGGCTCCACCACCTTCAGCACCCGCTCGCAGCGCCCGTTCACCGGATGGAACGGCAGCAGCAGGCGCGTGTAGCACCAGAGCTTGCCGCTGATCGACACGTAAGCGCGGCGCGCCAGCGCCGGCTCGCCGCGTTCGGCCGCCTCGAGCAACTGGCGCACGACAGCCTCGCCGTCGTCCGGGCCGAAGAATTCGTAAGCGGAGACGCCGCGCATCTCGCCGCCATAGAGCTCGCAGACCCGCGTCCCGGCCAGGCGCACGGTCGCGTTCGGCGTCGCGTAGTCCAGGTCGACGATCATCAGGTGCGACAGCGTGCGGCGCGGAAAATCCTCGGGCCCGATGACTGCGGGCGGCGTCGACCCGCAGAGCCCGCGCCACGCGTCGAGCACTTGCGAGAGAATCGGATAGGTCCCGACGCCCTCGAGCGCGAGCGGCAGGTCCTCGGCCCGCACCGAGGGGAAGGCCGGCTCGGATCGCGCGTCGTTCAAGAGGGTCAGCATCATCCGCACTCCTTTCGCGCGGCTCCGATCCGTGACGCGGAGCCGCCGGTACCTCGTCGCTCCACCGCGGGTTGGCCCAGCCAGGCGGCGGCGTGCGCCCCCTCAACGCTCGCCGCCGCCGGCGCCCTCCCCCGGCTCGGGAACGGGAGCGCAGACCGACGGTTCTTTCGCGATCGGCGCCATCTCCCGGCCGGCCGCTCCGTCGCGTCTGCGCAATGACTATGCGCGCAAGATAAAGCCCAGGCGTCAGGAGCTCGCCACCCTCATTTGAGGGGCGAGGAAGAGACCGTTGCAGACGCCGGACGACCCGTGGCGCGGTCGGTCGTCAGCCGGCCGCGTCGCGGAGCCAATCGAGGACGGCTTGCGCGTTCCGATCCGGGGGAAAGACCGGATAGAAGACAGTCTCGATCCGGCCGTCGCGCAGGATCAGCGTAAGGCGCTTCAGGAGCCGCATGCCGGCGGTCTCGAACCAGGGCAGGCGCAGCGCTTCCGCAAGCGCCAAGTCGGGGTCCGACAGCAGCGGAAAGGGCAGATGCAGGCGCGCGGCGGCCTCCGCCTGATAGGCGCTTGTCTGGGTCGACAGTCCGAAAAGATGCGCGACGCCGAGCGCCCGCAACTCAGCGAAATGATCGCGGAAGGCGCAGGATTGCGGCGTGCAGCCGCGCGCGCCCGGGATCATGTCCCAGCCCTCCGGCAAGGGCGCGTCGGGCCGGCCGGTCATCGGATAGGCGTAAACCACGGTTCGTCCGGCAAGCGCCGCAAGGTCGACCGCGCCGCCGTCGGTCGCGACGAGCGGCCGGGAGGGAACGGCGAGGCCGGGCAAATGATCCGCCGCGCCGTCGTCCTCGGGCGCGGGCAGCGTGCTCCAATCGACGGTGGTCAGGTTCGACATGGGCGGTCTCCTGCGCGGGCGCTGCGGATCGCGTCAGCGTTCACGCCCCAGCGGATCGGGCGCAAGGGCCATTTGCGGCCTCGGACCGCGCCGCACGCCGAAGAAAAAGCCCCCGGCCGGGAAGGCCGGGGGCAGTTCACAGGGAGCACCGTGGCGCGGCGCTACTGGCCGCGCCGCCCGGCAAAACAGGCAGGGCCGGGCCTCATGAGCACCCGCTGGTGGCGCCGCAGGTGACGCACTTCATGCAGGTGCCGTTACGCACGAGGGTGAAGTTGCCGCATTCGCCGCAGCTGTCTCCCTCGTATCCTTTTGCGCGGGCCTCGCGAATGCGGTCGGTCCGCGTATCGGTCTCCTCGATCACCGTTTCGTCCACCGCGACGGCGGCGACCTGCGTCCGGCTTTCCACCCGAAGCCCGCCGTCGTTGGAGGCGGTCGCGGACCCGGCCGGGGCGCCGTTGTTGGCGGCCAGCGTCGAATAGACCGTCAGGTCGGACTTTCGGACGAAGCCGCGGCTGGTGATCCTCTGGATCGCGGCCACGGCCTCCGCGGCCTCAGGCGGCAGGGTTCCCTGCTTGTCGCCTTGACCCGTCGTGTCGGGCAGCATGTCGTCCGGCTGCACATGGGCCAGGTCGTCGCGACCCAGATAGCTGATCGCCACCTCCCGGAAGATGTAGTCCAGGATCGAGGTCGCCATCTTGATGGCGTCGTTGCCCTCGACCATGCCCTGGGGCTCGAAGCGGGTGAAGGTGAAGGCCTCCACATACTCCTCCAGCGGCACGCCGTATTGCAGGCCGATCGACACCGCGATGGCGAAGTTGTTCATCAGCGAGCGGAAGGCCGCGCCTTCCTTGTGCATGTCGATGAAGATCTCGCCCAGGCGGCCGTCCTCATACTCGCCGGTGCGCAGATAGACCTTGTGGCCGCCGACCATCGCCTTCTGGGTGTAGCCCTTGCGGCGATGGGGCAGGCGCTGGCGTTCGGCGGCGCGCTCGATGATGCGCTCGACGATCCGCTCGGCGATCACCGGGGCGGCCTCGGCCGGACGGGCCTCCGCCAGCTCTTCGGCCAGCTCCTCCGCCTCGTCCACGTCTTCGATCAGCGAGGCCGCCAGCGGCTGCGAGAGCTTGGAGCCGTCGCGGTAAAGCGCGTTGGCCTTCAGCCCCAGACGCCAGCTCAGCATGTAGGCGGTCTTGCAGTCCTCGACCGTCGCGCCGTTGGGCATGTTGATGGTCTTGGAAATCGCGCCGGAGATGAAGGGTTGCGCGGCGGCCATCATCTGGATGTGGCTTTCGACCGAGAGATAGCGCGTGCCCAGCTTGCCGCACGGATTGGCGCAGTCGAACACCGGCAGATGCTCCGCCTTCAGGTGCGGCGCGCCCTCCAGGGTCATCGCCCCGCAGCAATAGACGTTGGCGGCCTCAATATCGCTCTTGGAGAAGCCGAGCGCCGTCAGCAGATCGAACGAGAAATCGTCCATCAGCGCCGGATCGATCCCCAGCGCGTCGCGGCAGAACGCCTCGCCCAGCGTCCATTTGTTGAAGGCGAACTTGACGTCGAAGGCGCTGCCCAGCGCGGCCTCGATCTTGGCGAGCGCCGCCTCGTCGAAGCCCTTCTCCATCAGCGTCGCGTGATTGACGCCGGGGGCGTCCTTCAGCGTGCCGGTCCCGACCGCATAGCGGACGATCTCGTCGACCTGAGCCGCGCTGTAGCCGAGCTTGGACAGCGCCTCCTGCACCGTGCGGTTGATGATCTTGAAATAACCGCCGCCGGCCAGCTTCTTGAACTTCACCAGGGCGAAATCGGGCTCGATGCCGGTGGTGTCGCAATCCATCACCAGGCCGATCGTGCCGGTCGGCGCGATCACGGTCGCTTGCGCGTTGCGATAGCCGTGCGCCTCGCCCTTCTTCAGCGCCCGGTCCCAGGCGGCCGCCGCGGCCTTGGCCAGATCGTCATAGGGCGTGTTCGGCACGTCGAGCGGCACCGGCGCGATGGCCAGCCCCTCATAGCCGTCGGCCCAGCCGTGCGCGGCCGTGCGGTGATTGCGCATCACCCGCAGCATCGCCTCCCGGTTCTTCGCGAAGCCGGGGAAGGGGCCGAGCTCCTCCGCCATCTCCGCCGAGGTCTCGTAGGAGACGCCGGTCATCAGCGCCGTGATCGCGCCGCACAGCGCCCGGCCCTCGTCCGAATCGTAGGACAGGCCGGAGGCCATCAGCAGGCCGCCGATATTGGCGTAGCCGAGGCCCAGCGTGCGGAACTCGTAGGAAAGCTGCGCGATTTCCTTCGACGGGAACTGCGCCATCAGCACGGAAATTTCCAGCGTGATGGTCCACAGCCGCACCGCGTGCTCGAACGCCGCCACGTCGAACGAGCCGTCGTCGCGCCGGAACTGCATCAGGTTCAACGAGGCGAGATTGCACGCCGTGTCGTCCAGGAACATGTACTCCGAGCACGGGTTCGACGCGTTGATCCGGCCCGAGTTCGGGCAGGTGTGCCAGTCGTTGATCGTGGTGTCGTACTGCAGGCCGGGATCGGCGCTGGCCCAGGCGGCGTGGGCGATCTGCTCCCACAGCTCGCGGGCGTTGACCACCTTCGCGACCTTGCCGTCTGTGCGCCGGATCAGTTCCCACGGCTCGTCCTGCTGCACCGCGCGCAGGAAGCTGTCGGTGACCCGCACCGTATTGTTGGCGTTCTGGCCGGAGACGGTGACGTAGGCTTCCGAATCCCAGTCCGTATCGTAGGTCGGGAACTCGATCGCCGCATAGCCCTGGCGGGCGAACTGGATGACCCGCTGGACGTAGTTCTCCGGAATCAGCGCCCGGCGCGCGGTCTTGATCGCGGCCTTGAGCTCGGGGTTCGCCTTCGGATCGAAGCGCGCCGCCTCCGACAGCGCGGTCGCGTCATGGCAGGCGCGCATGATCGCGTTCAGGTGCTCGGCGTGCAGCTTGGAGCCCGCGACCAGGGCGGCGACCTTCTGCTCCTCGATCACCTTCCAGTTCACGAACTGCTCGACGTCGGGATGGTCGACGTCGACCACCACCATCTTGGCGGCCCGGCGGGTGGTGCCGCCGGACTTGATGGCGCCCGCCGCGCGGTCGCCGATTTTGAGGAAACTCATCAGGCCGGAAGACTTGCCGCCGCCGGCCAGCGGCTCGCACTCGGAGCGCAGGGCCGAGAAGTTCGTACCCGTGCCGGAGCCGTACTTGAACAACCGCGCCTCGCGGACCCAAAGGTCCATGATGCCCTTCTCGTTCACCAGATCGTCGGCGACGGACTGGATGAAGCAGGCGTGCGGCTGCGGGTGCTCGTAAGCGCTCTTCGACTTGGTCAGCTTGCCGGTGCGGAAGTCGACATAGTGGTGACCCTGGCTCGGCCCGTCGATGCCGTGCAGCCAATGCAGGCCGGTGTTGAACCATTGCGGGCTGTTCGGCGCCGCCATCTGGCGGGCCAGCATGGCGCGCATCTCGTCGTAGTAGGCGCGGGCGTCGTCCTCGCCGTCGAAATAGCCGCCCTTCCAGCCCCAATAGGCCCAGGCGCCGGCCAGCCGGTCGAACACCTGCTTCGCGCTGGTCTCGGAGCCGTAGCGCGCCTCCTCGGGCAGCTTCGCCAGCGCCTTCTCGTCCGCGACGCGGCGCTGCAGGAAGGCGGGCACGTCCTTTTCCCCGGCCGGCCTGGTCGCGGCCGGGACGCCGGCCTTGCGGAAATACTTCTGCGCCAGCACGTCGCAGGCGACCTGCGACCAGTGGCCCGGAACCTCGATGTTCTTCAGGGAGAAGACCGTGGTTCCGTCGGGATTGCGGATCTCGCTGTCCGTCCGCCGAAATTCGATCGAGTCGTAGGGCGAATCGCCGTCGGTCGTGAATCGTCGAGATACCCGCATGTCGTCCTCGCGCCAGGATGTTGAATGATCGGTTTTGCCGCGTGTGCGATCGGCCGCGTGACCCAGCGACGCCTCCGAAACGGTCCCCAAGCCGTTGGAATCCCCAGCGAAGGCGCTATCTCTTGCGGCCGTGATGGACAGAATACACTACATATGGATGGGCTCAAGGATTTTGTGTTTATGAAGTATTAAAACACTAAATATAGTTCTCTTGACTTTTTCGGAGCCGGCGGCGCCTCTTCGGTTGGGTCCGTTCGCCGCCCCGCGCCCCTCTGGACGGGCGGGGCCTGCGGTGCGATAAAGCGAGCGCCCGCGAGAGCGGCCCAAGACCAGCCCGAGACCAGTCTGGGAGCGCCTTTCATGCCTAACGCCATCACGCGCCTGATCACCTGGATGCGCGGCGAGTTCGTCGGCGAGGACGAATTCGGCAACCGCTATTACCGGGACAAGACGGCGCCGGCGAGCGGGCGCCGCCGGCGCTGGGTGGTCTATTCCGGCGGCGACGACGAGGCGAGCCGCGTGCCGCCGATGCATCACGCCTGGCTGCACTACACGATCCAGGATTTCCCGGATGCGAACCGGCCGCGCCGCGCCTGGGAGAAGCCGCATCTGCCGAACCTGACCGGCACCCCCGACGCCTATCGCCCGCCCGGTCATACGCTGCGCGGCGGCCGCCGCGACCGGGCCACGGGCGATTACGAGGCCTGGACGCCCGAATGACGGGCGAGGCGGCGGTTCGAGGCATGCGGTCGGGACCGTTCAAAGTGAAGCGCGAGACCCTGCACACGCTTGTCGGCGCGGCGGTGGTGCTGCTCGGCGCGGTCGTGATCGTCACCCTCTATCGCGGCGGGCAGCCGGGCAAGACCAACGCCGACGGCTACCAGGTGACGGCGAGCTTCCGCTCGATCGACGGGATCACGGCGGGATCGGACGTGCTGCTGGCCGGGATCAAGGTGGGCGAGGTCGAATCGCAGCATCTCGACCTGGAGAGCAACAACGCCGTCGTCGTGATGCGCATCCGCGAGGGGATCGAGATCCCCTACGACAGTTCCCTCAAGGTTCTGAGCAACGGCATGGCCGGCGGAAAATACCTCAAGATTTCGCCCGGAGGCGATTTCGAGATGCTGCCGCCGGGCGGCTCGATCGATTTCACCCAAAGCGCGATCCGCTTCGAGGAATTGCTGCAGAACGTCATCCTGACGGCGGAATCCCGGCGGCGCGCGCAGCAGGAGGGCGGCGCCCCGGACGACAACGGGTCCGAGGCGTCCGACGACGCGCCCGGGCTTGGCGGCTTCGGTCTGCCGAGCCTGACGGACGAGTAGGCGTGAAACAGCGAGCGTACGGGAGCGCGAGGCCATGAACCGCAGCGTCATCGAGACCATCATGGGGGCGGTCGTCCTGCTGGTCGCGGGCTTCTTCCTGGTCTTCGCGTACGAGACGACCGACCTGCGGGTCGGCGGCGGCTACGAGCTGACGGCGCGCTTCAACGCCGTCGACGGGCTGACGCTGGGCTCCGACGTGCGGGTCGGCGGGGTCAAGGTGGGGTCCGTCATCGACCAGGGCATCGACCAGGAGCTCTATCAGGCGGTGGTCACCATGGCGCTTCGGCCGGAGGTGCGGCTTCCCGCGGACAGTCGCGCGGTGATCGCGAGCGACGGTCTGCTGGGCGGCCGCTACGTCAAGATCGAGCCGGGCTCCGCGCCCGAGTTGCTGGCCGACGGCGACAGCTTCGGCCGGACCGAGGACGCCATCGCCCTGGAGGAGCTGCTGGGCCGGGTGATTTTCCTGGTCACCGGCGAGGAGGTCGAGTGAGCGCCGCGGCCCGCACCCCGCCGACCGGCGAACCGTCCCAGAGCTGGGATCCGGACCGCTATCGCCGCGAGGCGGGCTTCGTCGCCGAACTCGGCCTGCCGGTCCTGGACCTGCTGGACCCGCGGCCGGGGGAGCGGATTCTCGATCTCGGCTGCGGCGAGGGCGCGCTGACCGCCAAGCTGGCCGCCGCCGGCGCCCAGGTGGTCGGGGTCGACGCCAGCCCGGAGCAGATCGCCCGCGCACGCGACGAGGGGCTCGACGCCCATGTCGTCGACGGGCAGGCCCTGGCCTCGGAAGCGGCCTTCGAGGCGGCGTTCGACGCCGTCTTCACCAACGCCGCGCTGCACTGGATGAAGCGCGATCCGGACGCCGTGATCGCCGGCGTCGCGCGCGCGCTCAAGCCCGGCGGACGCTTCGTCGGGGAGTTCGGCGGGGCGGGCAATGTGGCGGCGATACGCGACGCGCTGAGGGCGGAACTGAGCGCGCGCGGGATCGACCCGGCCCCTTACGACCCCTGGTTCTTCCCGAGTGTGGACGACTATCGCGCGCGGCTCGAAGCGGGCGGCTTCGCGGTGCGGGAGATCGCGCTGATCCCCCGGCCGACGCCGCTGCCCGGCGACATCTCCGGCTGGCTTTCCACGTTCGGCGAATCCTTCCTGAACGCCCTGCCGGAGGCGGATCGCGCGGACGCCGTCGCCGCGGCGCGGGCGCGGCTTGCGCCCGTCCTGGCGGGGCCGGACGGTTCCTGGACGGCGGATTACGTGCGGTTGCGCTTCGCGGCCGATCTCGTCGAGGCCCGGGAGGCGCCGTGATGCGCGCGCGCGGGTGGTTGGCGGCGGCGGCTCTGGCGGTCGGTCTCGCCTCGGCGCCGGCCTCCTCGGAGGCCGTTCCGCGCGAGGTTGCGCTGCTGCAAGGGCTGGACAAGGTGACGGCGCGGGTCTCGACCTTCGAGGCGCCGGTCGGAGAAACCGTCTCTTTCGGGGCGTTGCGCATCCGGGTGCGGCATTGCGACCGCACGCCGCCGGAGGAGCCGCCGGAGGCCGCCGCCTTCCTGGAAATCGACGAGGTGAAGCCGGCGGAGGAGCCGGTCGCGGTCTTCACCGGCTGGATGTTCGCGTCGTCGCCCGGCCTGAACGCGCTGGAGCATCCGGTCTATGACGTCTGGGTCTTGGACTGCGCCGGCGCGGAGCTGCCGGACAGCGACGCGCCGGCGTCCATCCCGGCGCCGGACGACGCGGCGCAGTAGACGCGCCGCCTCGCTGTCAGCCGGCGGGCGCCGCCTGGTCCGCAGCGCCGGCGCCGGAGGAGCCGCCGGCGGCCTCGCCGGCCTGCCGCAGGCTCTCGACGGCCTGTCGCGCGGCTTCCGGGTCGGTGAAAAGACCCGCAAAGAGGCTGCCCGCCAACAATAGGGCCGCTTGGTCCCACCGAGTCAGGGTCGGCGAGAAGGGCCGCTGTCGGCCGATCAGCGCCCAGAGCATCGCCGCCGCCGACGCGGCGAACAGGTAGGCCGAGACCATCGGCGCGAACAACGCGTCGGGCTGCGGCGTGGCCAGCAGCACGCACAAGGCCGCCAACAAGGCCGTCCCGCGCAGGATCGCCGTATTGCGCGCCTCGGCGTCCTGCGGGCCGCCGTTCGGCCCGGGCTTCCCGGGGGCGCCCTGCAGGTCCCAGCGATTGTCTCGAGCGTCGGCGCGCGGCCGACGGTCGCGGTTCTCTCCGTGCTCGCGATGCATCGTCATCGAAACGCCCGTCCTTCCCGCATCTTGGGGGGCTGAGGGGGGCGAGTGCGGAGAAAGCAGGCTCTCCGGACTCGCGCCGTCACGCCCTGAGATGTGGGACGCCGACGCCGGCGCATCAAGCGCCGCCGCTGTCGAACGGCGCCGCAAGCGCGCTCAGCCGTCCTTTTTCAGGGTGATCGGGCTCTCGATCGTCTTCAGCATGTCGTTGACCGATTTGAGCGCGTCCGCCGCGTCGATGTTGCCGAGCAACGTGGCCAGAAGAGCGCTCTTCTCCCGCTCGTCCAACTCCTCGATCAGGCCGACGGGCAGTCTCGGAACGAAGTCCTCGAACGGGAACTTGGTGAAGGGGCGGTCCGGGTCGATCTGCACGACCCCCGCGCCGCCGGCCAGCGGAACCGTTGCTTGCGTCTGGTCGGTGATCGCGCCGTCCGCGTCCAGATAGCTGGCCCGGTATTGCGGCGTAAGCAGGACGCGCACGGGCCCGTCGCTTTGCGCCTGCTGCACGAAGCGTCCGAAGGGACTGTCGTTGCTGCGCCCGAAAAGCGCGGGCAGTCGGATTTCGACATAGCCGCGCACTTCGAAGTCCGGTCCCGCGAGCGGCGTGTCGTCGCCGGGAACCGGTCCGAACACCTGGGGCAGGACGGCGACGAGCGCCGTCCCGTGCGCCGGCACGGTGAAGGCTCCGCTGGCCGGGAAGAAGCGCTTGCCGTCGCTGCTGCGCAACCGCGTGAACCGATTGTCGGCCGGAACTCCGGCAGGGCTGTCGATGATGACGAGGGTGTTGTTCTCCAGCGTGCGGTTCGGGTCGCCCGGATCGGCGATGATGAAGCGCAGCGAGTAGGTGTAGTCCTCGTCCTCAAGGTTGCTGATCGACAGGAAATAGCCCTGGATCACGGTCGCGACCGGCCCGCCGTCGTCCGGGTCGGCCGGCGATTGCGGCTTGAAGATCAGTTCGAAGCTGGAAACCACTTCGGCCATGGCGTCTCTCCCCCTTTGCGCCGGTGGTGAAGAAAGCCATCATAACACCAATGAGGGCATAGGCGCGACCGTACACGCAGCGGGGGAATTCGGCGGCGCCCCCGTCTGCAGCGCCCCGTCTGCAGCGCCCCCGTCTGCAGCGCCGCCTGCGGGCCGCGCTTTACTCGGCGTAGCGATCCAGGAAGCGTTCGGCTTCGCCCGGCTGATAGCCGGCGAAGAATTCGCCGTGGGAGGCCAGGGCCTCCGCCAGCATCGCCCGATAGTCGGCGCGCGGCACCTCGCTCGCGCCGAAGCGCTCGAGATGCTTGGTGACGAACTGGGTGTCGAGCAGCCGGTAGCCGGCCGCCTCGAGCCGCGCGACCAGGTGGACGAGCGCGACCTTGCTGGCGTCGCGCCGGCGGGAGAACATGCTCTCCCCGAAGAAGGCGCCGCCGAGGGTCACGCCATAAAGCCCGCCCACCAGCCGGTCGCCCTCCCAGACCTCGACGGAATGGGCGTGGCCCATGCGGTGCAAGGAGGTGTAGAGGGTCAGGATCTTGTCGTTGATCCAGGTGCGCGGGCGGCGCTCCGTCGATTCCGCGCAGCCGTCCATGACGCCTTCGAAATCCTCGTCGAAGCTGACCCGGTAGCGCCGGCTGCGCACCGTGCGGCGCAGACGGCGCGGCACGTGGAAACGGCTCATGTCGATGATCCCGCGCATCCGCGGGTCGATCCAGAACAGGTCCGGGTCGTCGCGATCCTCCGCCATCGGAAAGACCCCGATGGCGTAGGCCCGCAGCAGCATGTCCGGCGTCAGATCGAGCGGTTCCATGGCCGTCCGTCGTCCCCCAAAGGGGCGTCCATCCCAAAGGGGCGCGCCCGTGAAGTCCGGAGTCTAGTCGGCTCGCGGGGGTCTTGTCTGCCCTAAAAATCACCTACGGCGTGCGACGGAGCGTCCTGGCGCTCAGTCCTTCAGCCCCATCCAGCGCTCAAGCCAGTGGATGTCGTAGTCGCCGTCGATGAAGCGCTTCTCGCCGATGATCTTCTGGTGCAGCGGGATCGTCGTCTTGATGCCGCCGATCACGTACTCCGCCAGCGAACGCCGCAGCCGCATCAGGCATTCGTTGCGGTTGCTGCCGTGCACGATCAGCTTCGAGACCAGGCTGTCGTAGAAGGGCGGCACCGAATAGCCCGAATAGAGCTGACTGTCGACGCGCACGCCCAGCCCCCCCGGGGCGTGATAGTCGGTGATCCGGCCCGGGGTCGGCATGAAACTCTCCGGGTCTTCGGCCGTGATGCGGCATTCGATGCTGTGGCCCTGGAACTGGATGTCCGACTGTTCCATATCAAGCGTGGCGCCCGCGGCGATGCGGATCTGCTCGCGCACCAGATCCACGCCGCAGATCATCTCCGAGATCGGGTGCTCCACCTGGATGCGCGTGTTCATCTCGATGAAGTAGAACTCGCCGTTCTCGTACAGGAACTCGATCGTCCCGGCGCTGCGGTAGCCCATCTCCTTCATGGCGCGGGTCACGGTCTCGCCGATGCGCTCGCGCTGTTCGGGATTGAGGGCGGGGGAGGGCGCCTCTTCGACCACCTTCTGATGCCGGCGCTGGATGGAGCAGTCGCGCTCGCCCAGATGGATGCAGCCGCCCTGACCGTCGCCCAGAATCTGGACTTCGATATGGCGCGGATGGGCGAGGTAGCGCTCGATATAGACCGCGTCGTCGCCGAAGGCGGCCTTGGCCTCCGTCCGGCAGAGCGAGAGCGCGGTCTTCACCTCCTCCATCGAGAAGGCGACCTTCATGCCGCGCCCGCCGCCGCCGGCGGCCGCCTTGATGATCAGCGGGAAGCCGACCTCCTCCGCGATGCGCAGCGCCTCCTCGTCCGAGGTCACCGCGCCGTCGCTGCCCGGGACGCAGGGGATGCCGAGCGCGCGCGCCGCGTCCTTGGCCTGGATCTTGTCGCCCATCATCCGGATGTGCTCGGAGCTGGGCCCGATGAAGGCGATGCCGTGCTCCTCCACCATCTCGGCGAAGGCGGCGTTCTCGCTCAGGAAGCCGACGCCGGGATGGATCGCGTCGGCGCCGGTAATGACGGCCGCGCTGAGGATCGCCGCCTTGTTCAGATAGCTGTCCTTGGGGGCCGGCGGGCCGATGCAGACGGCCTCGTCGGCGAGGCGGACGTGCATCGCGTCCGCGTCCGCCGTCGAATGCACCGCCACCGTATGGATGCCCATCTCCTGGCAGGCGCGGTGGATGCGCAGCGCGATCTCGCCTCGGTTCGCGATCAGGACCTTTTCGAACACGCGCCTCTCCCCGGCTCGCCGCCTATTCCAGGATCACCAGGGCTTCGCCGAATTCGACCGGCTGGCCGTCGGAGACGACGATCTCCTTCACCACGCCGCCGCGCGGCGCCGGGATCGGGTTCATCACCTTCATCGCTTCGATGATCAGGAGCGTCTGTCCCTCCTTGACCGTGTCGCCCGTCTTCACGAAGGCGTCGGCTCCCGGCTGCGGGGACAGATAGGCCGTGCCGACCATTGGGGAGGGCACCGCGCCCGGATCCGCGGCCTTGTCCGCGCCGGCGACGGGCGCCGGGGCGGCGGGCGCGGCGAGCGGAGCCGGGGCGGGCGCCGCCGGCGCCGCGGCGGGCGCCGGGCGTCCGCGCGACAGCTTGAGCGCCTGCTCGCCGTCCTTCACTTCGAGCTCGACGAGCCCCTTGTCGTCCATCAGGTCGGCCAGCTTCTCGATCAGCTTGGCGTCAACGGTCAGTTTCGGCATGTCGGCCCCTCAGGCTCTTTCTGGCGGCGGCGATCGGCGGGGGATCGCGTCATCTAGCCCCCGCGCCGGCGCCGGCTCAACCCCAAATTCATTCGCGTCCGGCCGTCGCGATCTCCGCCATCGCCTCCAGCGCGAGCCGGTAGCCGCGCGCCCCGAAGCCGCAGATCACCCCGACCGCTACGTCCGACAGGAAGCTCTTATGCCGGAAGGGCTCGCGGGCGTACACGTTGGACAGATGCACCTCGATCATCGGCAGCTCGGCGGCGATCACCGCGTCGCGCAGCGCGACCGAGGTGTGGGTGTAGGCGGCGGCGTTGACGATCAGCCCGGCCGCGCGATCGCGCGCCTCGTGGCACCAGGAGACGAGCTCGCCTTCGTGATTCGACTGCCGGCAGTCGACGGCGAGGCCGAGCGTCGACGCCGCGTCGGCCAGCATCGCTTCGATGTCGGCCAGCGTCGTCGCGCCGTAGATCGCCGGCTCGCGCTTGCCCAGCATGTTGAGGTTGGGTCCGTTCAGGACCATCACCAGCGGCTCGGCCATCGGCCTGTCGCCTCCCCCCGGAACATCGGTCGCGCGGCCCCTCGCCGGCGCAGCCCGTTGATTTGCGGCCCTTATAGCACGCCGCCGGCCCCCGGCAAACGCGCTCCGTCGGGGGCGGCGCGATGCGGCGGGCCGCCCTTTCCCCGGGCCGCGCGGGCCGCTAGGCTTGCGTGGACAACGCCTCAATACTCGTCGTGCGATGGAGCCCCGAACCGGATGGCCAGCAAGAAGACCGCCCCTTATGGCGCGTGGGCGTCCCCGATCACCACCGACCTGATGACCCGCGGCGCCGTCGGGCTCGGGCCGATGACGCTGGACGGCGGCGCGGTCTACTGGACCGAGCAGCGCCCGTGGGAGCAGGGCCGCACCGTGTTGGTGCGCCGCGGTCCGGACGGCGCCGTGCGCGATCTGACGCCGGCGCCCTACAATGTCCGCTCCAAGGTGCATGAGTATGGCGGCGGGGCCGCGACGGCGGGGCTGGGCGGCGCCTGGTTCGTCGATGCGCGCGATCAGCGCATCTATCGCGCAGACGGCGAGGGCGGCGCCATCCGCCCGCTGACCGAGGCGGACGGCGCCGGCTATGCGGACCTTACGCTCGACGCCCCGCGCGAGCGGCTGATCGCCGTGCGCGAGGCGCCGCGCGCCGACGCGGAGCCGGAGAACAGCCTGGTCGCGATCCATTTTGACGGCCGCCTCGAAACGCTCGCAGAGGGCGCGGACTTCTACGCCATGCCCGCGCTTTCGCCCGACGGCGAGCGCTTGTCCTGGATCGAATGGCGCCACCCCAACATGCCGTGGGACGGCACGCTCTGCCGGGAGGCGCGGCTCGACGCCGACGGGCGCGTGATCGCAACGCAGACCGTCGCCGGCGGCCCGGAGGTTTCCGTCTTCCAGCCGCTCTACGCGCCGGACGGGCGGCTGCACTACGTCTCGGACGAAAGCGGTTATTGGAACCTCTACCGCCATGGCGAGACGCCGGAGCATTTCCGCGTCGAGGCCGATTTCGGCCTGCCGCACTGGCAGTTCGGGATGCGCAGCTACGCCTTCCTCGACGCCGAGACGGCGGTCGCGGCCTTCGCCGTTGAGGGCGATTGGCGGCTCGGCGTCTTCGATCTGGCGGCCAAACGGTTGAGCCCGCTGTCGCTCTCCGGCGGCTGGTGCGTCTTCGACGCGGTGACGGCGGCGGACGGGCGGATCGGCTTCACCGGCGGTCGGGCCGGCGGACCGGGCGGCCTCGTGCTCTTGGAGTTGGCCGGCGGGCGCGAGACGGTGCTGCGCGAGGCCTTCGAGCTCAAGCTCAAGGAGGAGGCGGTTTCGCTGGCGCAGAAGATCGAGTTCCCGACCGAGCTCCCGGACGGGACGGCGACCACCGCCTTCGGCTATTTCTACCCGCCCGCCAACGCCGACTGCGCCGCGCCGGAGGGCGAGACGCCGCCGCTGATCGTCATGAGCCACGGCGGGCCGACGGGTCAGGCGACGCGGGCCTTCTCGCTCAAGATCCAGTTCTGGACCAGCCGCGGCTTCGCGGTGCTCGACGTCAATTACGGCGGCTCCACCGGCTTCGGCCGGGCCTATCGCCAGCGCCTCAAGGGCGCCTGGGGCCTCGTCGACGTCGAGGATTGCGTGCGCGGCGCACTCTATCTCGCGGACCGGGGGCTTGTGGATCGCGCGCGGCTGATCGCCGTCGGCGGCAGCGCGGGCGGCTATACGACGCTCGCCGCGCTGACTTTCCGCGACGTCTTCCGCGCCGGCCGCTCCAGCTACGGCATCGGCGATCTGGAGACGCTGGCCCGCGACACCCACAAGTTCGAGAGCCGCTATCTCGACAGCCTCGTCGGCCCCTGGCCGGAGGCGGCGGACACCTACCGCGCCCGCTCGCCGATCCACCACGCCGACCGGCTCGACTGCCCGGTCATCTTCCTGCAGGGGGAGGAGGACAAGGTCGTGCCGCCGAACCAGGCGGAGGCGATGGTCGAGGTGCTGCGCGAGAAAGGGTTGCCCGTCGCCTATCTGCTGTTTGAAGGGGAGGGGCACGGTTTCCGCCGCGCCGACAGCATCCGCCGCGCCTTCGAGGCGGAGCTCAGCTTCTACGCCCAGCTCTTCGGCTTCACGCCGGCCGACGCGATCGAGCCGGTCGAGATCGAGAATCTCGGCTGACCCCCGCGGCCGGGGCCGCGTCCCCACCCTTCGAGACGGGCGCTGGCGCGCCCTCCTCAGGGTGAGGTCTCGACTTTTCGCTTCACGCGCAGGGCCCTCATCCTGAGGAGCCGCCGAAAGGCGGCGTCTCGAAGGACGAGGGCGTGGCCCGTCAGTCGCCCGTGTCGCCCCGACCCAGCGTGAGCACGACATCGGCGCCCCGCCGTTCGCCGGTCGGCCGCCAGCCGAGACGCCGGTAGAAGCCGGTCGCGCGGATCTCCGGGTCGGGATTCGCCTTGAGCCAGATCGGATCGCAGCCGAGGGCGCTGAGCCAGTCGACAACGGCGGCGAGCAGGCGCTTGCCGGCGCCTTTGCCCTCATGATCCGGGTGCACGGCGACCACCAGCACCTCGCCGCTTCGCCGGGCGCCCATCGCGAAGCCGACCACTTGGCCCGCCGCCTCCGCGACCCAGCCGGCGACCGCGGCGGCGTTCAGGGCCTCCGCCATGGCCTCCGGCGTGACGCCGTAGTCGTCGCGCAGCACTTCCAGCGTCACCGCGTTCTCGCGCGTGGCGAGCCGCACCGCGAAGGAGGCCGGGACGTCGGCGGCGGTCATGGCGCGGATCGCGAGCATGCGCCGGAGGATCGCCGTGCGGCGGCTCTCGGTCAACGCCCGCCCCCTCTCTGCGCAATGGCGAGAGGGGGCGAGGCCTCAGCGGTCCTCGCTCAGATAGGTGGAGAGATAGTCGAGCACCTGCGTGCGGTCCGGCTCGTCGATCGGGTACATGCCCTGCTCGTCGACCATCCAGACCAAGAGATCGTCCCAGCGCTCGCGGCTGAGCCCTTGCTGCGCGACGATCCGGTTGGAGTGGCAGGCGCCGCAATAGGCGAAGACGAGATCGCGGTTCTCACCGGGCGGCAGCCCGTCATAATCGTCGTACTGGGCGAGGGCAGAGGGGGCCGCCAAGGCCGTCAGGGCCGCGAAGCCGGCGGCGGCGAAAACTGAACGCATCAAATCCGCTCCCTTGAAAGGAACGGGCGGGCGCGGCCTGACGCCGCCCCCGCCCGAGGTCATGGCCTCCGATCAGGCGACCCGCACCGAGATCCGGTGCATCGAGTTGTTGAGATAGCCCTTCGGGTTCCAGGCGATCGCATGCGGCTGGGAGACGCCCTTGTCGTTGGTGGCGCGCGCCCAGACCTCGTAATAGCCGGCCTGCGGGAAGGTGATCTCCGCCCGCCACTGCTGCCAGGCGTAGGGGTTCACCGGGGCGTCCAGGTCGGCGTCCATCCAGGTGGCCCCGAAATCCATCGAGACCTCCATCTTGGCGATCGTCTCGTCGCCCGACCAGGCGTGACCGCGCACCTGGATGGTGCGGTCCGACGTGCTCACGCCCGTCTCCGGGAAGGTGATGAGGGACTTCACCGGCATCGCCTCGATGATGACGAAGTCCTCCTTCGCCACGTCCTCGCCCGGGGACACCGGGCGGTTGGGCACCCGGTAGCTGGAGCCGGTCATCTTCGGTCCGTCATGCACGACGTCGCGCAACTGGATGCGGGTCAGCCATTTCTGCGAGCAGGAGCCCGGCCAGCCCGGCACGACGAGACGCAGGGGCGCGCCGTTCATCGGGTGGATCGGGGCGCCGTTCTGCTCGAAGGCGATCAGGTTGTGCGGGTTCATCGCCTTGGCGATCGGCACCCCGCGCGAGATCGGCAGCTTCTCCGGATCGCCGGAGAGGTGCATGTCCGCGCCGTAGTGCGCCGTATAGACCACGCTGTCCTTGACGCCCGCGGCCTTCAGCACGTCGGCGAGCCGCACGCCGGTCCATTGCGAACAGCCGACCGCGCCGTAGGTCCACTGGTTGCCCGAGGCCGGCGGGTCGAAGAAGGCGCGGCCGTTGCCGCCGCACTCGATGGTCAGATTCTCGGTCACCACCTCGAACTGGCTCTTCAGGTCGGCGATGGAGAGCTGCATCGGCGTGTCGACCAGACCGTCGACGGCGAGCGTCCAATTGTCCGGGCTCATGTCGTCCGGCACGATCCCGTTGTTGCGGATGAAGTGCCGCGCCGTCGGGGTGACGGCGTCGTCCAGCAGGTGCGGCGGGGTCTCCGCATTGACCGGACGGTCGTTCAGGACGGTCAGTCCGTCCTTGCCCTCGACCGCGCCCAGCTTCTCGGCCAGCGCCATCGGAACGAAGCCCGACGGCATGTTGCGATGGAACGGAATCGCCATGCCCACCATCGCGCTCATGGTGGCGAGGCCCGCCCCGCGCAGGAAGCCGCGCCGGTCGGCGTGCGCCACGCGGCCGAACAGCGCCTTGTCCGCGCCCTCCGGGTCGTCCTTGAACATCTTGAAGAGCCGCGGCGTCTCTTTGACGTCGCGGCCGGGATCGTGATCAGCCATGGTCTTCCTCCCGATCGGATCTGTCGGCCGCGCGGGGAGGCCCCCCGCACGCGCCCGGCGTCTCGGCGCCGTTACCAGGAAGAAACGACCGGGCGGCCGGGTTTATTCCCGGCGGCCGAAGATTTTTCTACGTAGAGGAAATAAGGCGGCCGATCAGGCCTGGCAGGGCGCGCTGTTGGCGCGGGCGTCGGCCATCAGGGTCCGCCCCTCGTCGTCGATCGGCCGGTGCAATTGGCTGGCGCGGTGCACCGTCTCGGCGATGACGCCGAAGCGGCCTGCATCCATGCCGCTTGCGATCAGAAGGTAGCGCACGCCGCCGACGCGCCAGACGAACCCCTGGGCCGCGGGGGCGTCCGACGAGGGGGCGCCTTCGGCCAGACGCAGCCGCTCCAGCCGCTCGGACAGGCCGGCGGCCCCGTCCGCGAAGGCGACCAGGGTCACCCGGCAGCCGCGCGTGCCGTGATAGTTCACCGCCAGCGACGCCGCGCCGTCCGGGCCGGTGAAGCTCTCGATCCGCCCCACGGTCAGCTTGCCGGAGCGCAGGTCCGGCACGAAGGGCGCGAAGCCCTGCAGCGCGACCGGCGTCGCGGCGAGCCGGGCGCCCGGCGACTGGGCCGGCCGTTCGGAGAGCGCCGCATGCCGCTCGACCGCGTGCGTCACCCAGGCCGGGGCCGACCGGTCCTGCGATCCCCCGAAAGGCGCAAGCCACACCGTCGCCCCCGCCATCAGCAGGATGACCGCCGCCGCCGCGACCCGGCGCCAGGCCCGACGTTTCGGCTGCATCGTCGCCTGGGACGCGCGGAGAGCCGGCGGAACCTGCGGCGCATGGTCGGCGAAGGCGTCGCCCAGCGCCGCCTTCAGCTCGCCCAGGGCCGCAGCGTCGCGCGCGTCCGCCGGGTCGTCGGCGATGGCGCGCGCGGTCCGCGCCGCCGCGCGCGGGTCGAGCTCGCCGTCCACGAAGGCGTTCAGTCGGCGCCAGCGCGCGTGCGCGTCGGAGGTCTCAGGATCGGCGGCCATGGGGTCCCAGGTTGCTCGCGTCACGCCGTGCGGCCGCGCCGGCGCATCGGCAGGATGTTGCTCTCGCCGATCGCGTCGATCAAGGCCGCGCGCGCCCGGCTCAGTCTGCTCATAACCGTTCCGGTGGGAACGTCAAGGATTTCAGCCGCTTCGCCATAGGTGAACCCGGCGATGTCGACGAGCGCCAGGATCTCCCGATGCGGCGGCGACAGCTTCATCAGCCCGAAGCGCACGGTGAGCTGCGTGATCACCGGCGGCTCCGCCCCGACCGGCGGTTCGAAGGCCTCGTCCGCCTCCGCCTCCCGCCCGACGTCGAGCGCCGCCTCCCGTCGGGTCCGACGGCACAGATCGATGAAGGCGTTGCGCAGGATGCGGAAAAGCCAGGCGCGCAAGGCGTCCGGATCGCTCGGCGCGCGCTGCGCGCTCATCGCCTTCACGAAGACGTCCTGGACCAGATCCTCCGCGTCCGCCGGGTTCTTCGACAACGCGTAGGCGTAGCCGTAGAGCCGGGCCGCATGCGTTTGCAGATCGCGTCTGAGGGACTCCACCGGAACCGGTCCTCGTAAGGCGGATAAAAAAATTGGAATCGTTCCAAGGCGCGGCATCGTAGCACGGATTTTCCGTTTGGCCACGGCGCCGTTTTTTCCCGCCGCGCCGGGCCGCTCAGCCGAGGCCGAGCAGCGCGATCGCGGCCGGAACGCTGAAGACCGCGACGGCGGTCGAGATCAGGATCGCCGTCGAGCCGCGCGCGACATAGAGCCCGTACCGCCCGCCGATCACGAAGACGTTGGCGGCCACCGGCAGCGCGGCGGTCAGCACGCCGGCCGCCGCCCAGAACGGATCGATCGGATAGAGCTGGAAGCAGACCAGCGCGACCGCCAGCGGGTGCAGCAGCAGCTTGAAGAGGCTCATCGAGGCGACTTCGCCCAGCCCCTCCGAGAGCGGCCGGCCGACGAGGCTGGCCCCCAGCGCGAAGAGGGCAGCCGGTCCGGCCGCGTCGGCCAACAGGCCGGTCAACCGCCCCGCCGGGGCCGGCAGGCTCCATCCCGTCGCCGACCAGGCGATCCCGGCGGCGATCGACAGGATGAAGGGGTTGCCCAGCACGCCCCGCGCCGCCTGCGCGACCGCCCGGGCCAGCGAGCCGCCCTCGCCCTGCCGCGCCCGATGCAGCTCCAGCAGCACGAGCGAGCAGGTGATCGTCACCACCAGATCCCACAGGATCGCGATCACCACCGGCGCCGTCGCGGCGGGCCCCATGATCCCGGCGATCAGGGGAATGCCCAGGAAGCCCGCGTTGCTGACCGCCGCCGCCTGACCGTGCAGCGCCGTCTCTCCCAGGTTGAGGCGGAACAGGAAGCGGCCCGCCGCCAGCGCCGCCAGATAGACGGCAAGCGTCGCCGCGCCGTAGGCGATGAGGTAGTCCCAGCGCAACACCTCGCCCAGGTCGCGCAGCGCGAAGGCGCGGAAGATCAGGCACGGCAGGGCGAAATAGAAGACGAAGACGGTGACGCCCTGCGCCGCCGCCTGGCCCAGGAGCCCGCGCCACGCGCCGACGGCCCCCAGCGCCACCACCGCGAAGAAGGGAAAGGTCGCCCCGAAGATCGCCAGGAAGGAGGCCATGGCCCCTTATCGCCGCGGCGAGGTCGTGCGGCAAGAGCAAGACCGGCCGTCTTTCCTTCCGGCGACGGCGCGCTATTCTCCGCCGCATGAGAGACGAAAGACCAGCCCCCGACGCCCCCGTCACCGCCGCGCTTCTGATCGTGGGGGACGAGATCCTGTCCGGCCGGACGCGCGACGCCAACCTGCAGCATCTCGCCGAGCGTCTCGGCCCGATCGGCGTGCGGCTGGTCGAGGCGCGCGTCATCCCCGACGTCGAGGCGGTGATCGTCGCCGCGGTGCGCGAGCTGTCGGGCCGCGTCGACTACCTCTTCACCTGCGGCGGCATCGGGCCGACCCATGACGACATCACCGCCGACTGCGTCGCCGCGGCCTTCGGCCGGTCGATCGACATCCACCCCGAGGCGCGCGCCCGGCTGGAGCGTCACTACGCCGACAGCGAGCACGCATTGAACGCGGCCCGCCTGCGCATGGCGCGCATTCCGGACGGCGCGCGGCTGATCGACAATCCGGTCTCCGCCGCGCCGGGCTTCGTGCTGGAGAACGTCTACGTGATGGCGGGCGTGCCGCGCATCATGGCGGCGATGCTGGATCAGGTGGTCCCGACCCTGCGCCGCGGGCGCCCGCTGGTCAGCGTCAGCATCCTCTCCGCCCTGCCGGAGGGGGAGGCCGCCGCGGGCCTGCGCGAGATCGCCGAGGCGCACCCGAACGTCGGGATCGGCAGCTATCCGCGCTGGGGCGCGGGCGGCTTCGCGCTCACCATCGTGCTGCGCGGGGAGGAGCCGGAGGCGGTCGAAGCCGCGGCGCAGGCGACGGAGGCGCTGATCCGTCGACTCGGCGCGGCCTCGCGCCGGCTGGAGGCGGCCGACCTGGACGCCGTCGGAGGCTGAGCGATGCCCCTGCTGCCCTTCGAACGCAAGGTGGTGCGCTTCTGGATCACCCACATCGCGGTGGGTATGGGCGTGGCCGCGCTCGCCACCTTCGCGTTGCTCCATTGGAACATGGGCGGGCTGGGGACGCTGATCGGGAACGCAAAGCACCCCTGGGCCTGGGCGCTCTTCCTGTTCGGCAGCCTGTCGCTCAGCTTCGCGCCCTTGAGCCTCTTCATCGGCGTCATGGCGCAGCAGGAGGACGACGACCCCTAGGGTCCTCTCCGCCGCCGGCTACATCACGTCCTTCAGATAGAGCGCGACCCCGATGCCGATGGCGACCGCGATCGCGACCGGGATCAGCGTCAGCCAGCCGCCGCGCCCGGCCCGCCGGCGGCGCATCAACAGCCACAGCGCCGCGGCGCCGAGCGCGACCCAGAGATAGGTTGTCCAATCCCGTTCCATGACGGTGCGAGCTTAGCGGGATTCGCGCCCAGGGCGCGAGGGGGCGGCGCCGAACCGCCACAATCCGGACGTGCGCCGGACACAGGGGGCTGATCTTCTGGCTCGGCGCGGCTGGCCGGCCTTGTTCCGGAGGGTCGGCTGCGTTAGGGCGGACCCTGTCCCTGGGGACCCGAGAATAGCGAGCAGGCGCGTGCGAGGACGCAAGATCCGACTGGACCGCGGCGACACTTTGGGCGGGACCGTGCCGCTGACGCTGCGCGATCAGGTGCAGCCCGACGTCGGCTTCGGCGAACGGCGCTTCGGCCGCCGGCGCCGTCGGCGCGCGGGGCTCCTGTCCTGGCTGCTGACGATCCTGCTGGCGCTGATCGTCGCGGGCGCGGTCTGGTTCGCCGTGGCGATCCTGGACGTCGGCGCTCCCGGGGCGGCCGCCGGCGAGGCGGCGGCCGACGGCCTCTGGCCCGCGATCCGCGGCTGGGTCGAGAGCTGGTTCTAAAGCCGCTTTCTGGGTCGCGTCCGCGATAAGGGCGCCCTGTCCTGACCCCTTCCAAAATCCAGCGGCGCGGACTAGCTTCGCCCGACGTTGCACGAGGCGGCGCACGCGCGGGCGTGGCGAAATTGGTAGACGCAAGCGACTTAAAATCGCTTGGGGCTTGCCCCGTGCCGGTTCGAGTCCGGCCGCCCGCACCATCCCGCCGGACGGCCGCTCACGCGCGATGCGCGCGTTTCGCCAGGCGCGGGACCAGGTAGGTCAGCGCGACGCTGGCGGCGAGCGCCAGCGCGACGGCGGTCAGCACCGCCCCCCAGCTCTGGGGCCGCAGCGCGCCGCAATAGACGATCGCCAGGAACAGCGGAACGTCCAGGAAATGGGTCGCGCGGCCGATGAGCGTGCGCGCCTCCTCCCGGTCCGTCTCGGTCAGGCGGCCGGCTGCGAGCGCCGCGCGCGAGCGCCTCAGCGCGCGGCGGAACTGGACCCGGGTGATCGTGTTGCCCTCGACGAACTCGAACAGGAAAAGGCCCCACATGCCCACCACCCAGGGCTCGGAGAAGAAGCCGAGGCCCAGCTCCAGGATCAGCCAGAAACCAGAGCCCCCGACCAGCAGCGCCCCCGGGACCACGAGCCCGTCATAGAAGGCGGCGGTGTACCAGGCGGCCTCCGCGAAAACATGCACGTCGCGCGTCCCGTAGGCCCGCAGTTCCGAGACGAAGACCGCCAGCAGCCCGCCGCCCAGCAGGACGAAGCCCAGGATGTGCGCGAGCCGCAGCAGCAGATAGAGGTCCATCGGCCTAGCTCCCCGCCGGCGTGCGGCGCGCGCCGAGCCGCGGCTTGACGACGGCGATCGCGATCGCGGCGAGCGCCAGCGCCACATTGACCGCGCCGAACAGCGCCTCGCGCCCCTCCAGCGCATGGAGCCGCGCCCAGGCGGCCCCCGCACCCGGTCCTGGGCCCGCCGCGCCGCCGCTCGCCGCCGCCTGCTCGGCGAGGCCGAGGAGCTCCCGTCCCGTCGGGGCCAGCACGAGGGCGGCGTTGAGCGCGATCAGCAACCCCGCCCCCGCATGCAGCAGGAGCCAGCGCCGCCCGCCGAGCGGCAGGCCGCCCTTGGCGTAGAGCGCCGCGCCGGTCACCAGCATCAATCCGAGCCCCGGCAGCGTGACCGAGAGCGTCGCCGCGGAAATCGCCTGGCGCGCGAAGAGCGCAGCCCCGGTTTCCGTGTCCACGCCCGGGATCAGCCCGACGGAGATATGCCCCAGGATGCTGCCCAGAAACATCGCGACGCCGATCAGATGCAGCGTCTTGAGCCCTTTTCTCATCGCGTCTCTCCGTCGCGGTCCAGCGCAGCCTCCAGGGCGTCGGCGCGGCGCGCGATCTCGCCGAGCAGCGCGGCCGCCCGGTCGAGCGTCGCCGCGTCCAGCCCGTCGGCCAGTCGGTTGACCCAGTCCGCCTGCACCGCGTCGAGGCGGGCCAGCGTCGCCTCCGCCTTGTCGGTCAATGCGACCAGCTTGGCGCGCCGATGATCGGGATTGTCCCGAAAGGCGAGGAACCCGAGCCCCGCCAGATCGTTCGCGATGCGCTGCACGTTCTGGCGCGACAGACCCATGCGACGGCCGATCTGGGCGACCGTCAGCGGCCGCCCCTCCTCTTGCAGCGCGCCCAGCACCTGCCAGCGCGCGCTGGTGAGGCCCAGCGGCCCCGTCAGCCGGTCGCCCGCCGCCAGAAGCCGGCCGTTGAGCCGGAAGACCTCCAGGATCACCCGGGTGAGCGCGTCCCCTTCGTCGCTGCGGTGCATGGCGCAAACTCTGTCACCTCATTTCCGATATGACAGTATATTGTCAAACAAATTTTACCGTCAACCCTGTTCCGCGGCGCGCCTCGACCGCGATGGACGCGGGCCCGCCCGCCGTGCGATCCTGGGCGATGGTTCAGCGCCGTCTCTTGCCCGCCCTGCTGCTGGCCGCGTGCGTCGCGGCGCCGGCCGCCTCGGCGCAGGCCGAGCCGGTGGTCGGCGCCGCGCAGGTGCTGAGCGGCGACCGGCTGCTGGTCGGCGCGACGCGCATCGCGCTCTATGGGATCGACGCGCCGGAGCCTTCGCAGACCTGCCGGCGCGAGAATGCGGAGTGGGCGTGCGGCGCGGCGGCGACGCGCCATCTCTCGGCCTTCGCCGGCGGCAAGCGGGTCGCCTGCACCGCCCGCAGCCTGCCGGACGCCGACGGCTGGATCGCCGCCAAATGCAAGCTGGAGATCGGCCTGGACCTCGCCGCCGAACTGGCGACGCGCGGGCTGGCGCTGGTTCATCCGCGGGGACCGCGCGACTATTGGCCGAACCGGAACGAGGGCCGCACGCGCGGCGCCGGATTGTGGAGCGGCCTCTATGTGACCCCCTGGGACTGGCGCGAGGGACATCGCATCCTGACCCACATCGCCGACGAGCGCGGCTGCGCGGTCAAGGGGAAGATCGACGCGCGGGGCGAGAAGCGCATCCTGCTGCCCTTCGACCCGGCCTATGCGGCCGAAGCCGTCGACCGCGCCGCCGGCGAACGCTGGTTCTGCACCGAGGCCGACGCGCACGCCGCCGGCTGGCGGCGGTGAGCGGGCGGTCCGGCGCGCCGTTGGCGACGCCGCTCAGTCCAACGCCGCGAAGGCCTCAGCGCGGGCGATCAGGCGGCGTGCGTTCTGGACGATCGGGAGCTCGAGATTGACGCCGTCCAGCTCGACGACGCCGAGCCCGCGGGCTTGCGCCTCCTCGAAGGTCTCGACGACGCGGCGCGCATGGGCGACGGCCGTCGGCTCCGGCGTCAGCAGCGCGTTGATCAGGCCGGCGTGGCCGGGCGCGACGCAACTCTTCGCCGTCATGCCGAGGCGCCGGGCGTCCCGTGTCTCCGCCGTCAGGCCGGCGTCGTCGGTGAAGGTGTAGGGGCAGTCGATCGAGACGACGCCCGCCGCGCGACACTCCAGATGGAAGCGTTCGCGCACATAGGCGAGTTCGCGTCCGTCGCGGCCGCGCTCCGCGCCCAGATCGGCGACCATGTCCTCGCTCGCGACCAGGCAGGCGGTGACGCGCGGGCTCGCGGTCGCCACCGCATAGGTCTGCATCAGGCCGCGGGCCAGCTCGATGTTGGGGACCAGTTCGACGGCGCCGGCGGGCAGCCCCGCCTCGGCCTCCAACCGGTCGATCCCGTCGGAGAGCGCGGCGATCTGCGCCGGCTCCGCCACCTTGGGCAGCAGGACGGCGTCCGGCGCCCCGTCGGCCCCTTGGGCGAAGCAGGCGGCGAGGTCGAGCGGCCCGTCGGCGGTCTCCAGCGGGTTGATGCGCACGGCCGCCACCTTGCCGGCGGCGCGCCAGGCGCGCATCAGGCCGGGGATCAGCGCGCGCGCCGCCGGGCGCTGGGCCGGCGCCGTGAAGTCCTCCAACTCGTGGATCAGGACGTCGGCCGGACCGTCGCTCAGGGCGGCGAGCCCGCGCTCCTCCGCGCCGCCGGCGAAGAGCCAACTGCGGCGCAGGGCGGGCGGGCGGCGGGTCGCGGTCATGCGCTCCGGCGCCCCTAGACCGCGACGGCCGCCGGCGCGCCGGCGGATGCGGGGTAGTCCTCGGCCTCGGCGATGACGATCCGATTTCGGCCCGCCGCCTTGGCGCGATAGAGGGCGCGATCGGCCGCCTCGGTCAGGGCGGCGGCGTCCTCCGCCTTCGGATAGCTGGCCAGTCCGGCGGAGAAGGTGACGCTGAACGCGCCGGTCTCGCCGGTCTGGCGCAAGGCCGAGAAGCTCTCCCGAATCTCATCGACGACTCGCGCGGCCTGCCGGGGCGTGGTGTTCGGCATCGCGATCGCGAACTCCTCTCCGCCGAAGCGCCCGACCACGTCCGAGGCGCGCAGCCGTTGCTTGAGCAGGTGCGCCAGCGCCCGCAGCACCCGGTCGCCGGCGGGATGGCCGTGCGCGTCATTGACCTGCTTGAAGTGGTCGAGGTCCAGCATGCACAGGGTCAGCGGCTGCTCGGCGCGCTTCATGCGCGCGATGTCCGCGTCCAGTTGCTCCTTCGTCGCCGTGTGGTTCAAGAGCCCGGTCAGGCTGTCGCGCAACATGGTGGCGCGCAGCGCGCGGAAGCGGCGCGTCCGGTTGGCGATTGCGCTGACAAGATGCTGGGGTTTGATCGATTTCGTCAGGAAATCGTCGCCGCCGGTCGCCATCATGCGGTCCTGGGTTTCGGCGTCGTCTTCGGCGGACAGGAAGACGATGGGGATGGAATCGAAGGCGGCCTCCTGCCGGATCACGGCGGCGAGTTCGGAGCCCTGGATGTCCGGCATATAGTGGTCCATCAGGATCAGCTCCGGCCGGAAATCGGCCAGGTGCCGCATGACCGTGTAGGGATCCTCCACGACCTCCACCGTCATGCCGGCGGATTGCAGCAACTCGGCGTGGTACCGGGCCATCAGCGCGTCGTCGTCGACGATCATGATGCGATAGGGCTCGGCCTCGAGCGCGCCGCGCAGCCCGTCGAGCCGATCGACCAGCGAGAGCCCGTTCAAGGGCGGCGTCAGATAGGCGTCCGCCCCGGCGCGCACCGCGGCGATGCGCGCCGGCACCGAGGAATCGTCTGCGATGAAGACAAGGCTGGGCCGCGGCTCGGCTTCGGCCACCGCCGCCGCCGTCGCCGTCGCCGTCCGGCGCACGACCTCGCGGTCGTCGCTGTCGGCGCGCAGACGCAGCAGCACATGCGCCGGCTGCGCCCGCGCGATCGCCGCGCGCGCATCCTCCGGCGCGTCGCAGACGATCGCCTCGTAGCCGAAGGGCGCGATCAGGGTCGCAATTTCCGACCCGGCCTCGCCCTGCGGGTCGATCACCAGGACCCGAATGCGCTTCCCACCGTCCATGGGTTTTCCCCCGAGCCGCCGCCCGCCCGATCGACGGCGTCCTGTCGCCGCCCGCGCGGATTCTTGTCGCCGGTCGTGCGGCGTTATCGGTCAGTGATAGCCGCAACGGCGATCGCTCGCAACAGACGCCCGGTTGCGGCCCCGCGGGGCGTTCGCGCCCGACTCAGACCTTCCGGAACGGGGACTGTTCGTTCAACAGATCCTGGATGCGCGCTTCCTCGCTGCGCTCCGCGTCCAGGAACCGCGCGACCGCGTCCCGGAAGGACGGGTTCGGCAGCCAATGGGCGGAGCGCGTCTCCACCGGCAGGTAGCCGCGCTGGATCTTGTGCTCGCCCTGGGTGCCCGCTTCGACGCGCGCCAGGCCCCGCTCGATCGCGAAATCGATGGCGCGGTAATAGCAGAGCTCGAAATGCAGGAACTTGTAGTCGCCGGCGCAGCCCCAGTTGCGGCCGAACAGCGCCTCCGTCCCGAGCAGGTTCAGGGCCCCGGCGATCGGTCGGCCGTCCGCATGGGCCAGCATCAGAACCGTCCGGTCCCGCATCCGATCCTGCAGCAACTCGAAGAAGCCGCGCGTCAGATAGGGCGCGCCCCATTTCCGATCGTAGGTGTCGACATAGAAACGGTAGAAGACGTCCCAGTGGCTGGGCTTCAGGGCGTCGCCGGTCAGCGTTTCGATCTCGATCCCGGCTTCCGCGATCTGGCGGCGCTCCTTCCGGATCGCCTTGCGCTTGCGGCTGGACAGCGCGTCGAGGAAGGCGTCGAAGGACGCATAGCCGTCGTTGCGCCAATGATACTGGCGGCCGGTGCGGATCAGGAAGCTGTGCTCGGCCAGCCGGGCCGCCTGATCGGCCGGCAGGAAATTGGCGTGCAGGCTTGAGACGCCGAGCCGTTCGGTCAGCTCCACCATCCCCTGGGCCAGCGCGTCGGCCGCCGCCGCCGGGTCGGGCGCGGCGCGGGTCAGAAGGCGCGGGCCGGTCACCGGCGTGAAGGGAATCGCGGACAGCAGTTTCGGATAGTAGCGCCCGCCGGCGCGCTCATAGGCGTTGGCCCAGCCATAGTCGAAGACGTACTCCCCCATGCTGTGGCCTTTGAGGTAACAGATCGCCACGGCCTCCAGCCGCCCGTCCGCCCCTTTCAGCAGCAGATGCTGCGGCAGCCAGCCGGTGTCTGGGCGGACCGAGCCGCTCTCCTCCAGCGCCGACAGGAAATCGTGGCTGCAGAACGGATTCTCGGGGCCGGCGCAGGCGTCCCACTGGGCGCGGTCGACCGCGCCCAGACTCTCAGCGATCTCGATGCTGCGCGGCTCGCCGCCGTCCGGCATGGGGTCCTGGCTCCGGAGTCCTGGGGGTCGTTACGACGCCCTAGGGGTCGTTGCGTCGCGTAGTAACCTGTCGCGGGAAGGAGGGGCTTTCAAGGGCGGGCGATCGTGATCACAATCAGCGTCGGGTCGGACACCAAGAAGGCGGCGAGGATCATCATGGCGGCGGAGACGGCGGATGCGATCGTCATCGGGGCGGGACATAACGGGCTCGCCTGTACGGGCTACATGGCGCGGGCCGGGTTGAGCGTGCGGGTCTTTGAGCGCGCCGCCCATATCGGCGGGGCCGCGCTGACCGAGGAGTTCCACCCCGGCTACCGCAACTCGGTCTTCTCCTATCTGGTCAGCCTGCTGGACCAAAGGGTGATCCGCGACCTGGCGCTGTTCGACCACGGTCTGGAACTGATCCGGCGCCCGGGCGGCAGCCTGACGATCCTGCCGGGCGACCACCTCTATCTGCCGCGCGATCCGGCGGCGGCGAAGGCCGCGCTGGCGCGCTTCTCGCAGAAGGACGCGGACGCCTTCGCGCCGTTCGAGGCGATGCTGGAGCGCTTCGGCGATCTGGTCCGCGCCTTGGCGCACGAGCCGCCGCCCAATATCGGCGGGGGAATGGGCGATCTGGTCAAGCTGCTGGGGGCCGCCAATCGGATGCGCAAGCTCGCGGCCGAGGATCAGGCGGCGCTGGCGGAACTGATGACCATGTCGATCGGCGACTTCCTGGATCGCTGGTTCGAGAGCGATCCGATCAAGGGCCTGTTCGGGTTCGAAGGCGTGATCGGCAATTTCCAGGGGCCTTACGAGCCGGGCAGCGCCTATGTGCTGCTGCACCATGTGTTCGGCCAGGTCGACGGGCGCACCGGCGCCTGGGCCTACGCCAAGGGCGGGATGGGGGCGATCGCCCAGTCGATGGCCTCCTTCTGCCGGGCCAAGGGCGCGTCGATCGAGACCGAGGCCGAGGTGACGGAGGTGATCCGCGAGAAGGGCAAGGCCGCCGGCGTCGCGCTCGCCGACGGGCGGGTCGTGCGCGCGCCCGTCGTCGCCGCCAACTGCCATCCGCAGATCCTGTTCGGCCGCCTGATCCCGGGCGAGGAGACGCCGGAGCCCTTCCGCCGGAAGATCGAGACCTGGCGCTCGGAAAGCGCCACCTTCCGCATGAATCTGGCGCTCAGCGAGTTGCCGAAGTTCGAGACCGTGCCGCATGACGAGACCGGCCTGACGGCGATGCAGAACACGATCGACATCTGCCCGTCGCTTCCCTACCTGCAGGCGGCGCATGACGACGCCCGGCGCGACGGCTGGGCGCAGGCCCCGATCGTCTCCATGTGCATCCCCTCGATCAGCGACCCGACGCTGGCGCCGGAGGGCCGTCACGTGATGAGCCTGTTCTGCCAGCATTTCCGCCGTCATCTGCCGGACGGCCGCTCCTGGGACGATGTGCGCGAGAACGTCGCCGACCACATCGTCGATACGGTCGCGCAATACTGTCCCAACCTACGCGAGGCGATCGTCGGCCGACAGATTCACTCGCCCCTGGACATCGAACGGCGGCTCAACATGGTCGGCGGCGACATCTTCCACGGCAAGCTGGCGCTCGATCAGATCTTCAGCCTCCGGCCCGCCGCCGGCTACGCCGACCACCGCATGCCGATCGACGGGGTCTATCTCTGCGGCTCCGGCGCGCATCCGGGCGGCGGGGTCTCGGGCGTGCCGGGACGCAATGCGGCGCTGGCCGCGCTCGCCGACCTCAAGCGCGGCCGCGTCAAGGCGGCGTGAGCGCGCCGCGCCCCGGACGTGCTGAAGCTTTCGTCCGCTCCCAGGCCGGCCCCAGGACGCCGCGGCCGACGCCGCGGCCGACGCCGTCCAACTCGCGGTCGAACGCCCGCAGCCGCTCCAGCAGGGCCTCCATCAACCTGGGATCGGGGGCCGGTCCCGTCCGGCCCGGCAGGCTGCTCCTTCGTCGCCCCGGAGACAGGGATGGGATAGGCGTCGTCGACGCCCCCTCTCGATCCGGGAGGCGACGGCCCCGCAAGGACAAACGCCCGGCCCCCGGCCTTGAGGAGGGCCGGGGGCCGGGCGCAGCCGTGCTGTGCTAGCATGTTCTATCTAGAGGCCGAAAGGCCTCTTATAGTAAACAAAAAATCGAAACTATTCAGCCAAAACGAGGGCCTCCACCTCGACGGCGACGCCGAGCGGGAGGGAGCCGGCGCCGACGGCGAAGCGGCTGTGCTGGCCCTTGTCGCCGAACACCTCGCCCATCAGGTTGGAGGCGCCGTTGATCACCTTCGGGTGGTCGAGATAGTCCGACGGGCAATTGACGAAGCCGCCCAGCTTCACGATCCGGCGCACCCGGTCGAGGTCGCCGTCGAGCGCGCGTTTGGCCTGGGCGATGATGTTGAGGGCGCAGGTCCGCGCCGCCTCCTGCCCCTCTTCCAGTGAGAACTCGACGCCGACCTTGCCGACGAACTTCAGCTCGCCGTTCCAGAACGGCACCTGACCCGAGATATGGAGCAGATCGCCGACGCGCACGACCTGGGTGTAGGCGCCGGCGGCGGCGGGCGGCTCCGGCAGCGCGATGCCGAGTTCCTGGAGGCGGGCGTCGATCGTTCCGGCCATGGCGGGGGCTCCTTTCGCGCGGCGCTTCGAACGGCGCGGACTATAGCCAGCGCCGGCAGGCTTTGCCAACCGCACGCGGCGTTGCTACATCATCCGGGCGCGCCCCCGATCCGGCGGGGGCGTGAGCGGGTGCTGAGATCTGAAGAGGCGACGCGGCGGATGAGCGAGAGCGGCGAGGCGATCGAGGGCGTCTATCGGCTGACGCCGCCGGCGGCGGGGACGGTCCGCGCGCCGGTGGTGCTGGATTCGCCGCATTCGGGCGCGGTCTATCCGGCCCGCTTCCGCCCGCGCATCCCGCATCGCGAGCTGCGCCGGGTGGAGGATTCCTTCGTCGACGAACTGTTCGCGGACGCGCCGTCGGCGGGCGCGACGCTCTTGGCCGCCGACTTTCCGCGCAGCTTCATCGACCCGAACCGCGCGGTGGACGATCTGGACGTCGGCATGATCGGCGGCCCCTGGCCGCACCGGGTCAATCCGACGGAGAAGACCCGCCTCGGCCACGGGCTGATCTGGCGCAGTTGCCCGAGCGAGCGGCCGATGTACGACCGGCCGCTGCCGCCGGAGGAAATCGCCTGGCGGATCGAGACCTTCTGGCGGCCCTATCACGAGGCGCTGGAGAGCGAATTGACGCGCGCCTACGCCGCCTTCGGCGCGGTCTGGCATCTCGACTGCCACTCCATGCCGGCGAGCAGCAGCCCCGCCGTGCCGGGCCGCGCCGGCGCGCGGGCCGACTTCGTGCTCGGCGACCGGGACGGGACCAGTTGCGCGCCCGCCTTCACGCAGTTCGTGCGCGACCGGCTGCGCGCGATGGGCTATACGGTGCGCGTCAACGACCCCTATCGCGGCGCCGAGCTGGTGCGGCTGCACGGCCGGCCGGCTCAGGATCGCCACAGCCTGCAGATCGAGATCAACCGGGCCCTCTACATGCGTGAGGCCGCGCTGGAGAAGACCCACGGCTTCGCGGGCCTGAAGCGCGATCTGACCCGGCTGGTCGGAGAGGTCTGCGACTATGCGCTGAGCCGCACCGCCCGGTTCGCGGCCGAGTAAGAACCCCTGGATAATGTTAGGATTCCTGTGATGGTGAGGCTATACGGCCTGAAGAATTGCGACAGTTGCAAGTCCGCCGCGAAGGCGCTCGACGCGGCCGGGCTCGCGTATGAGTTCATCGATTTCAAGAAGAGCCCGCCGGACGCCGCGACGACCGCGCGCTGGGCCGAAGCGGTGGGCGCGAAGAAGCTGGTCAACCGCGGCGGAACCACCTGGCGCAAGCTTGACGAGGGCGCGCAGGCGCTGGCCGACGCCGAAGAAGGCGCGGCGATGCTGGTGAAGGATAACCCCTCGCTCGCCAAGCGCCCGGTGATCGAGCATGACGACGGCGCGGTGACCGTGGGGTTCGACCAGGCGGTGAAGGCCAAGCTCGGCCTCGGCGCGGACTGAGCCCGGCGGAGGCGACGAGACGGAGGCGCGGCGGATCATGGCGCGGCAGGCCGGGCGGATACCCCTGATCGGCTACAGCGACCGGCTGACCGTGCGGCCGGGCGAGACGATCGGCTTCAAGGTGTCGAGCCACGCCGACGCGCCGTTCGAGGCCTGGCTGACCCGCTCGATCTGCGCCGATCCGAATCCGGACGGGCCCGGGATCGTCGAAGAGCCTTTCGCGGCGGCGTTCGCCGGCGCCTATCCGTCGCGGGTGCAGCCCTTCGACCCTGGCGGCTATGCGCTTGTCGAGCGCGGACCGGCCCTGCCGGCGGGCGAGCCCTTCGCTTTCGAGGCGCTGGTCTGGCCGACGCTGCCGGCCGACGGGCGGGAGCAGGTCGTGCTGGCGGCCGGCGGGGTGCGTCTCATGCTGCTCCAAGACGGGCGCGTCGCGGCGCGCGCCGGCGGGGCCGAGGCCGCGACGGCGGCGCCGTTGAAGCGGCGGCGCTGGTATCGCCTGCGGCTCGCCTGCGACCCCGAGGAGGGCCGACTGGCCGTCGGCTGGGAGGCGCTGGCGACGCGGCGCGCCGACGCGCCGCGGCCGGGCGAGGCGGAGGAGGACTCGATCGAACGACCGCCCGGCGCTGAGACGGCGCGCGCGCTGTCCTTCGATCCGGCGGCGCCGGTCGTCATCGCCGCCGCGCTCGACGCCGACGGCGTCGCGATCGGCCATTACGACGGCAAGATCGAGGCGCCGGCGATCCTCGATCGGCATGATCGGCCGGCGGCGCGCTGGGACTTCGCGCGCGACGTGGAGACGCTGACGGTGCGGGACGTCGGGCCGTCGGGCCTCGACGGGCGGTTGGTCAATCTGCCGGTGCGGGGCGTCACGGGCGCGGGCTGGGACGGCTCCGCCTTCTCCTGGCGGGAGAAGCCCGAGCACTACGGCGCGATCCATTTCCACAGCGACGCGATCGTCGATTTCGGCTGGGAGGACGATTTCCGCTTCACCGTTCCCGAGGATCTGCCGTCCGGGATCTACCTTGCGCGCATCCGCTGCGGCGCGGCGGAAGACGCGATGCCCTTCTTCGTGCCGCCGCCGAAGGGCGCGCGCGCGGCGGAGGTGGCGGTGCTCGCCTCGACCTTCACCTACGCGATCTACGGCAACCACGCGCGGCCCGACTTCGCGCCCTTCTGGCGCGATCGGTTCACGGCCTGGGACGCCTATCCCTACAATCCGGCCGACCATCCGGAATATGGCCTTTCCACCTACAACCGCTTCCGGGACGGCGCGGGGATCTGTCATGCAAGCTGGCGCCGGCCCCTGTTCACGCTGCGGCCGGGCTACGTTACCTTCGGCTACGGCGAGGGCTCGGGCCTGCGCCATTTCCCGGCCGACAGCCATCTGATCGCCTGGCTGCACGCGAAGGACATCGCGTACGACATCGTCACCGACGAGATGCTGGACGAGGAGGGGGCGGCGGCGCTCGACGGCTACAAGGCGGTGCTGACCGGCAGCCACCCTGAATACCACACGCCGGCCATGCTGGACGCGCTCGGCGCCTATCGCGACGGCGGCGGCAAGCTCGCCTATCTCGGCGGCAACGGCTTCTATTGGAAGATCGTGCGCCACGCGGAGCAGCCGGGCGCGCTTGAGGTGCGCCGGGCCGAAGGCGGCATCCGCGCCTGGCCGACCGAGCCGGGGGAGGCCCATCACGCCTTCGACGGCTCCTATGGCGGGCTGTGGCGCCGGCTGGGTCGGGCGCCGCAACTGCTGACCGGAATCGGCTTCAGCGCGCAGGGCCAGTTCGAGGCCGCGCCCTACCGGGTGGAGGCGGTCGATCCGGGCGCGCCGGGCGCCTGGATCCTGGGCGATTTGAAGCCGGGCGATCTGGTGGGCGATTTCGGGCTTTCCGGCGGCGGCGCGGCCGGTTTCGAACTCGACCGGGTGGATCCGGACCTCGGCAGTCCGGACGGGATCACGGTGCTCGCCCGCTCCGCCGGGACGGGCGAGAGCTTCGTCACCGTGCCGGAGGAGATGCTGACCCACATCACCACCGTCACCGGCGAGCCGAAGGAGGCGCTGCTGCGCGCCGACATGACCTATTTTGAGACCCCGGCCGGCGGGGCGGTCTTCTCGGTCGGCTCGATCACCTTCTGCGGCAGCCTGCCGGAGAACGGCTTCAACAATCCGGTGAGCGCGCTGCTGGAGCGCGTGGTGCGGGGCTTCTGCGCCGGCGGGGGCGAGAGCCGCGCTTGAAAGCGCGCGGGCGCCGCCCCATCCTTCCTGCGCTGTAACCCGGGGGATGCGACATGGCTGAATTCTCGCCGCCGAGAGCCGGCGCGTCGGGACTGCGGAGCGTCTGGTGACGTCCGGCGCCGACGACGCGGACGCGGCGGCGCTGCGCGGCCGGCTCCAAGCGCTGTTTCAAGCCGAGGGTTCGCCGCCCCCGGAGGTCGTCCCCGCGCCGACCGCCGAGGTCTTTGACGACCCCCGCCTGCAGTTCCACCTGGCCTATTGGCGGGCGCTCGGCGGCGCCGTGGGCGCCCCGCCGCCGGCCGGGGCGCTGCCGTCGCTCGACCTCTCGGCGGGGCTCGGGCATGTGAACCTCATCGAACGGGTGGGCGCGGACGATTTCCTCTATCGCGTCTACGGCGTGCGGGTTTCCGAAGCGGCGGGACAGGATCTGACGGGGGTCATCCTCAGCGCGGCCAAGATGCCGGAGGCGCAGCGGGCGCTCTTCGCCGGCAGTTATCGGCTGGCGGCGGCGACGGCGGCGCCGGTGCTGACGGTCCATGCGGCGCCGGCCTGGGCGCGGGTGCAGACATGGCGGCGGCTGGTCACGCCGCTGGCGGACGACGACGGCGTTTGCCGTCGGTTTCTGGTCGGGCTGGTCGCGCAGGGCGGCGGGGCGCATCCGCGCCCGCCGCCGCCGGCCGCGGACGCGCTGATGCATTACGACGGGCCGGCGGATCGCGGCGCCGGGCTGGCGGAGCCGCTTCCGCCGGCGGAGGGCATGCCCTTCCGCAACATCGACTTCCGCGTCCTGTCGGGTGACGCGGTGGCGCCGGAGCGTTTCGGGCTCGCCGCCCACCAGGTGCTGGCCGGCTTCTGGCGCGCGGCGCGGATAGAGGCTGGAGGCGACCTGCCCTTAACGCGATCGATCGATCCGCTGGCCTTTCGGCAGGCGCTGGGCAGCGTGCTGCTGCTCGAACCGGTGGACGGCGGGCGCGATTATCTGTACCGCCTCTACGGCACCCAGGTCGCGCGGTTCTTCGGGCGCGACATGACGGGCCGGCGTCTGTGGGAGTTTCCCTCCCCCGCGGTCACAAACTCGCTCGTCCAGTACCGCATGGTGACGACCAACCGCGTTGCGCTCTATGTCGAGCACGACGCGCCGGACAGCGTTTCCGTGCTGGTGCGCTGGTGCCGGCTGATCCTGCCCTTCCAGGACGAATCCGGCGCGATCGACCGCCTGCTGGTCGGCAATGTCGCCGTGCCGCGGGCGAAGGGCGGCGACGCTTTCTAACCGTCGGCCGCGCCGGCGCGCATGAAGGCGGCGCACATCTCCGCCACCGGCGCCTTGTTCAGGTCGCGGGCGATGAAGACGAGGCGGGAGCGCGGCGTCTCCCCGGCCGGCCAGGCGGGAAGCTGGGCGGGCGGGTGGAAGACGTGCTGCACGCCGTGCACGGCGACCGGGCCCGCGACCTCCGCCACGTCCAAGATTCCCTTGATGCGCAAGAGATTGGCGCCGTGGCTGGCGATCAGCGCCTCGATCCAGTCGACGAAGGCGTCCCAGCGGATTGGCGCGTCCCACTCGATCACGAAACTGCGGATGCGGGCGTCGTGCCGGCTCGGGTCGTGCGGGTGGTCGTGCGTATGATGGGGCCCGTGGCCGGGCGCGGCCTCCGTTTCCGCCTTGTACGCCTCCTCGGCGAGCCAGCGGGCGACGTCGGGGCTCTTCGTCGCCGGATCGTAGAGCCCGGCGTCGAACAGCCGCGTCGGCTCGACCGCCCCGCCCTCGACCGGCAGGATCGGCGCCGCCGGGTTGAGGCGGCGCAGCCGCGCGGCCAGCGCGTCGCGCGCCGCCGGATCGTCGACCAGATCGATCTTGGTCAAGAGGATGCGGTCGGCGACGGCCGCCTGCTTCACCGCCTCCGGCTGGGCGTCGAGCGTCGCGTCGCCCGCAAGCGCGTCCACCGTCGAGACCACCCCGTCCAGGCGATAGCGCGAGGAGACGACCGGATCGGTCATCAGCGTGTGCAGGATCGGCGCGGGATCGGCGAGGCCCGTGGTTTCGATGACGAGGCGCCGGAAGGCCGGGATGTCGCCCGTCCAGCGCCGCCGGATCAGACCGCGCAGCGTCTCGATCAGATCGCCGCGGATGGTGCAGCACAGACAGCCGGAATCCATCACCACCATGTCCTCGCTGGCGCTCTCCACCAGCCGGTGGTCGATCCCGACTTCGCCGAACTCGTTGATCACGACCGCCGTCTCCGCCATGGCGGGATCGCGCAGCAGACGGTTCAGCACCGTCGTCTTGCCGCTGCCCAGAAAGCCGGTCAGCACGGTGACGGGCAGGCGCTCCAGGCCCGGGTCGTTGGGGCCTGCGTCCTCGACGGTTTCGGGTTCGGTCATGGTGCGGCCGCTCATTGCCTCTGGCCGCTCGGGCTCCGGGCGCCTAGACTTCGCCCGCGCCGCAAGCGCGGGGCCTGAGAGAACACCAGCGGGAGGCCGGGTGCAATGACCGAAACGCGGGCGAGCGACCCGATCCACTGGACCGCCTGTCAGGCGGTGGACGCGCTGGCGGTCGGGGAGGTTTCTCCGCAAGAGCTTGTCGCCGCCGCCTTCGAGCGGATCGAGGCCGTCGACGGGGCGGTCAATGCGCTGCCCACGCTCTGCCGCGAGCGCGCGGAGGCGATGGCGCAGGAGGCGGCCTCGCGCGCGCCGCTCTTCGGTCTGCCGGTCGCGGTGAAGGACCTGAACGAAGTGGCCGGCGTGCGCTGCACCTTCGGCAGCCCGATCTACGCGGACTATGTCCCCGACGCCAGCGACGTCACGGTCGAGATGCTGGAGGCGCGCGGCGGCCTCACCATCGCCAAATCCAACACGCCCGAGTTCGGCGCCGGCGCCAACACCTTCAACGAGGTCTTCGGCGTCACCCGCAATCCCTGGAACACGGATCTGACCTGCGGCGGCAGCTCCGGCGGCTCGGCGGTCGCGCTGGCGACCGGGCAGGCCTGGCTCGCCACCGGCTCCGACCTGGGCGGCAGCCTGCGCACCCCGGCCAGCTTCTGTCAGGTGGTGGGTCTGCGTCCGGCGCCGGGGACGGTCCCGCGCTCGTCGCCCAGCCAGCCCTTCGGGACGCTGGCGGTGGAAGGGCCGATGGGCCGCACGGTGGAGGACGTCGCGCTGATGCTGGACGCGATGGCGGGCCAGCATCCGCGCGACCCGATCTCCAAGCCGCCGACCGCGCCCTCCTTCCGGCGCGCGGCGCAGGACGGCCGCGCGCCGCGCCGCGTGGGCTATTCGCCGGATCTCGGGATCCTGCCGGTCGACCGCCGCGTGCGCGACGTCACCGCCGCCGGCGCCCGGCTGTTCGAGACGCTGGGCGCCGTCGTCGAGGAGACCAGCCCCGACTTCACCGGCGCGCCGGACTGCTTCCAGACCCTGCGCGCGGCCGGCTATGTCGCGGGCCACCGCAGGCACTATGCGGAGCAGCGCGACAAGCTGAAGCCCGACGTGATCTGGAACATCGAAAAGGGCATGGCGCTGACCGCCGACGACATCGCGGCCGCCGAGATCGCCCGGGCGGAACTGCTGACGCGCTGCTGGGCCTTCTTCGAGAGCTACGACCTGCTGTGCTGCCCCGCGGCCATCGTGCCGCCCTTTCCGGTCGAACAACGCTATGTCGACGCGGTCGACGGCCATCGCTTCGACAATTACGTCGACTGGCTCGCCATCTGCTCCGCGATCACGCTGACCGGTCTGCCGTCGATCTGCGTGCCCTGCGGCGTCACCGAGGACGGGCTGCCGGTCGGCCTGCAACTCGTCGGTCCGCCGCACGGGGAGGCCCATCTGCTCGGCATGGCCAAGCGGTTCGAGGAGGCGACCGGGCTGCGCGGCAGGACGCCGATTGATCCCGTCTCGAACGGGTAGAGCGCGGCCCGGCCCGCGTCGTTGCGCCGGGGCGCGCGGCCGGGTACATTGCACCGCACAATTACAGCCCGCAGCCTGAGGAGCCGGCCGACGATGGACAATGTGCGCCTGCATGAAGAGCTTAACGGCTACTTCATCGAGGATCTTTCGGTCGGCATGTCGGCCGTCTTCGCCAAGACGATCACGGAGGCCGACATCGTCATGTTCTCCGGCGTCACCGGCGACATGAACCCGGTCCATGTGAACGAGGAATTCGCCAAGGACAGCATCTTCAAGGGCCGCATCGCCCACGGCATGCTGACGGCGAGCCTGATCTCCACCGTGCTGGGCATGAAGATGCCGGGGCCGGGCTGCATCTATCTGAGCCAGGATTTGAAGTTCCTGGCCCCGGTGCGCGCCGGCGACACGGTCTCCGCCCGCGCGATCATCACCGACATCATTCCCGAAAAGAAGCGCATCGTCTGCAAGACCACCGCCAGCGTCGGCGAGAAGCTGGTCTGCGACGGCCAGGCCAAGATGATGGTTCGCTCCCGCGCCGAGGAAGAGGCCGCCAAGGGCTGACCGCCCGCGCCGGCCTCGCCTAGGGGCTGGGCGGGCCCTGTCGGCTTCGCTACAGTCCGACCCGATCATGCCTTGCTGTGCAACGGGTCCGAAGCGTCCATGCAGATCATTCACGAACTCGCGGGCTATCCCGCGGAGGCGCGGGGCGCGGTCCTCGCGCTCGGCAATTTCGACGGGGTGCATCGCGGCCACCAGGCGGTGGTCGGCCGGGCCGTGCGGCTGGCGGAGGCGGACGGCGCGCCGTCCGGCGTGCTGACCTTCGAGCCGCACCCGGTGCGGTACTTCAAGCCGGACGCGCCGTCCTTCCGACTGACCCCGTTCCGCATCAAGGCGCATCAGCTCCAGGCGCTGGGTCTCGACCTGCTGGTTTGCCTGACCTTCGATCACGCCGTCGCAAACCTGACGGCGGACGCCTTCATCGAGGAGGTGCTGGTCCGCGCCCTGGGCGTGGGGCGCCTCGTCGTCGGCTACGACTTCTGCTTCGGCAAGGGCCGCACGGGCTCGGTCGAGACGCTGAAGGCGGACGGGCGGTTCGCCGTGGAGGTCGTCGACCCCAGCGCCGGCGGCGACGGCGAGGTCTATTCCTCCACCCGTATCCGCGAGTATCTGACGCACGGCCAGCCGGGACAGGCGGCGGCGCTGCTCGGGCGGCCGTTCGAGATCGAGGGGACGGTGGTCGAAGGCGCCAAGCTCGGCCGCACCATCGGCTTTCCGACCGCCAATCTGGCGCTCGACGACTATCTGCGGCCGGCCTACGGCGTCTACGCCGTGCGCGTCGGCGTGAGCCCGCCCGAGGGGGCGGAGCCGCACTGGCATGACGGCGTCGCCAATTTCGGCCGCCGCCCCACCGTCGACGGGATCGGCGAGGTGTTCGAGGTCTATCTGTTCGGCTTCGAGGGCGACCTATACGGCGCCGACCTGCGCGTGGCGCTGATCGAGTTCATCCGGCCGGAGCAGAAGTTCGACGGGCTCGACGCGCTCAAGGCCCAGATCGCGGAGGATTGCCGCAGCGCGCGCTTCATCCTCGACACCCGCGCGGCCGGCGCGTAAACCGACGCTTGCCGCGCGGGCGGCCTCGCCCTTCGAGACGGCGGCTCCGCCGCCTCCTCCGGGTTTGGCCCCATCGCCGAGTGTCACAGACGCTTGAGCCCTCGTCCGAAGGAGGCCCGGCCGGGCCGTCTCGAAGGATGCGGGCGATGTCCGAAGAAAGTGCGACCCAAGACATGACCGACGCCCAGGACCCCCGCACCCTGCTCGCCCAGGCGATGCATTACACCGACCCGGCGACCGGCGCGGTCAGCCCGCCGATCCACATGGCCAGCACCTATGCGCGCGACGCGGACTACGGCCTCGTCGCCGGCGCCAGCTACAGCCGGGCCGACAACCCGACCTACCGAACGGTCGAGCGGGTGCTGCGCGAACTCGACGGCGCGGCGGAAAGCCTCGTCCTCTCCTCCGGCATGGCGGCGATCGCCTGCGTGCTAGAGACGGTGCCGTCGGGCAAGCGGGTCGCCGCGCCGACGGTGATCTATCACGGCACGCTCGAATATCTCGAAGGGCTGGCGGCGCATCGCGGCGTCGAGCTCGACTTCTTCAAGGCGGGCGAGCCCGGCGCGCTGGAGGCCGCGATCCGACCGGGCGAGACCGATCTGGTCTGGATCGAGCCCATCGTGAACCCGACCTGGGCGGTGGTCGACGTCGCGGCGGCGGCCGAGTCGGCGCACGCCGCCGGCGCGGCGCTGGCGGTCGACGCCACCTGCACGCCGGCGCTGACGACGCGTCCGCTCGCGCTCGGCGCGGACATGGTGGTGCAGTCCGGGACCAAGTATCTCGGCGGCCACAGCGACGTGGTGGCCGGCGTGCTCTCGACGGCGGACGCCGAGAGCCCGCGCTGGGCCCGCGCCCGCCGCCTGCGCAGCCTCGCCGGCGGCGTGCTGGGCCCGATGGAGGCGTGGCTCCTGCTGCGCGGCATGCGCACGATGGCGCTGCGCTGGGAGCGGGCCTGCGACAACGCGATGGCGATCGCGCGCCATTTCGACGGCCACCCGGCGCTCGACGGCGTGCTTTATCCCGGGCTGGAGACGCATCCCGGGCACGCGACCGCCGCGCGCCAGATGACCGGCGGCTTCGGCGGCATGCTCTCGCTGCTGCTGAAGGCCGATTTCGCCGGGACGCAGCGCGTCGCCACCCGCACCCGCGTGATCCTGCCCGCCACCAGCCTGGGCGGCGTCGAGAGCCTGATCGAGCACCGCAAGGCGATCGAGCCGCCGGGCAGCGCCGTGCCGGACAACCTGCTGCGCCTGTCGATCGGGATCGAGGCGGTCGAGGATCTGATCGCGGACCTGGAGCAGGCGCTCGCCGGCGTCGGCGGCTAGCGCGCCGGGCTGGAAATCCCGCCGCATCTGGCGTAAACCGGCGCGCAGTCGAGATTTCCCCAATGCGTGAGAGCCGCCGCCATGAGCGCCGAGACGTCCGAGACGCCCGACTACCCCGACTACAAGGACACGATCAACCTGCCGCATACGGAGTTTCCGATGCGCGCGGGCTTGGCCCAGCTCGAGCCGAAGATTCTGGCGCGTTGGGAGGAGATCGGGCTGTGGGAGAAGTTGCGCGCGGATTCCAAGGGGCGCGAGAAGTTCATCCTGCATGACGGCCCGCCCTACGCCAACGGGCACCTGCATATCGGCCACGCGCTGAACAAGATCCTGAAGGACGTCATCAACCGCTCGCGCCAGATGACGGGCTATGACGCGCCCTACGTCCCGGGCTGGGACTGCCACGGCCTGCCCATCGAATGGAAGATAGAGGAGCAATACCGCGCCCGGGGCCTGGACAAGGACGCCGTGCCGATCGTCGAGTTCCGCCGCGAGTGCCGCGAGTTCGCGGACCACTGGATCGACGTGCAGCGCGAGGAGTTCAAGCGCCTGGGCGTGCTGGGCGATTGGGACAATCCCTACCTCACCATGGCCTATGAGGCGGAGGCGGTGATCGCCGACGAATTGGGCAAGTTCCTGATGTCGGGCGCGCTGTTCCGCGGCGCGCGGCCGGTCTGGTGGTCGGCGGTCGAGAAGACCGCGCTGGCCGAGGCCGAAGCCGAGTACATGGAGCACAAATCGACCACCATCTGGGTCAAGTTCCCGGTTGTGGCGGCGGCCGATCCGGCGCTCGACGGTGCGAGCGTGGTGATCTGGACGACCACGCCCTGGACCATCCCCGGCAACCGCGCCGTCGCCTGCCATGAGGCGTTCGACTACGCCGTGGTGGAGGCGACGGAGGTTGCCGAGAAGGCCGGCGCCGTCGTTGGCGAGCGCTTCGTCGTCGCCAAGAGCCTGGTCGCGGCGACCTGCGAGCAGGCGGGCGTGACGGACCATAAGATCGTGGCGACGCTGCCCGGATCGAAGATCGCCGGCTCCGTCTGCGCCCACCCCTGGCGCGGCCATGAGGAGGCCGACGGCCATTACGATTTCGACGTGCCCGTGCTGACGGCGGACTTCGTGACCGACGACCAGGGCACCGGCTTCGTCCATATCGCGCCGGGGCATGGCGCGGACGACTGGCGTTTGGGCCGCGCCAACGGGATCGAAATCCCGCAGACCGTGGGCGAGGACGGCTGCTTCTACGACTTCGTGCCGCTGATGCACGCCGCCGCCGTCGTCACCCAGGAGGGCAAGGAGGGGCCGGCCAACGGAACCGCCATCCGTCTGATCGCGCAGGCCGGCAAGCTCTTGGCCAAGGGCTCGCTGCGCCATCAGTATCCGCACAGCTGGCGCTCCAAGGCGCCGCTGATCTTCCGCAACACGGCGCAATGGTTCATCTCGATGGAGACGAACGATCTGCGCAAGAAGGCGCTGACGGCGATCGAGGCGACCGACTTCTATCCGAAGTCCGGCCAGAAGCGCCTCTATTCCATGATCGAAAGCCGGCCCGACTGGTGCGTCAGCCGCCAGCGGGCCTGGGGCGTGCCGATCCCCGTCTTCGTGCACAAGGAGACCGGCGAGCCGCTGCGCGACCAGGCGGTCGTCGACCGCATCGTCGAGGCGTTCCGGCAGGAGGGCGCCGACGTCTGGTTCAGCGCCGACCCCTCGCGCTTCCTCGGCAACGACTACGCCGTCGACGAGTATGAGCAGGTGCGCGACGTGGTCGACGTCTGGTTCGACAGCGGCTCCACCCACGCCTTCACGCTGGAGGCGCGGCCGGACCAGCAATGGCCGGCCTCGCTCTATCTCGAAGGCTCGGACCAGCATCGCGGCTGGTTCCACTCCTCGCTGCTGGAGAGCTGCGGCACCCGCGGGCGCGCGCCCTACGAGGCGGTGCTGACCCACGGCTTCGTCATGGCCGAGGACGGCCGCAAAATGTCGAAGTCGCTCGGCAACGTCGTCGTCCCGCAGGAGGTGACCGACAAGTACGGCGCCGAGATCCTGCGGCTCTGGGTCGTCTCGGAGGATTATTCCGGCGATCTGCGCATCGGCGAGGGCACGCTGAAGCAGCTCACCGACTATTACCGCCGCTTCCGCAACACGTTGCGCTGGCTGCTGGGCAACCTCGCCCACTACGACCCGGCCAAGCGGGTCGAGGCCGCGGCGATGCCGGAGTTGGAGCGCTGGGTGCTGAGCCGTCTGTCCGATCTCGACGGCGTCGTGCGCCGGGGGATCGAGGACTACGATTTCACGCTCATCTTCCGGGAGCTGCACGAGTTCTGCGCCGTCGACCTGTCCGCCTTCTATTTCGACGTGCGCAAGGACGCGCTCTATTGCGACGCGGCGGACGATCCCAAGCGCCTAGCGGCGCTGACGGTGCTGGACGAGGTCTTCAACTGCCTCACCGCCTGGCTCGCCCCCATCCTCAGCTTCACGACGGAGGAGGCCTGGCTCACGCGGCACGGCGAGGGGCCGGACGTCTCCGTCCATCTGCGCCAGACGCCCGACGTCCCGGCCGCCTGGCGCGACGCGGCGCTGGAGGAGAAGTGGGCGGCCGTGCGGCGCGCGCGCCGCACCGTCCTCGCCGCGCTGGAGCGCAAACGCGCCGACAAGGAGATCCGCGCCAATCTGGAGGCCGCGCCGACGGTGCATGTGCCCGCCGACATGAAGCCGCTCTTGGAGGCGGTGGATTTCGCGGACGTCTGCATCACCTCGCAGATCGCGGTGACGGACGCCCCGGCGCCCGCGGACGCCTTCCGCCTGCCCGATGCGGCGGACGTCGCCGTGGTCTTCGCCCGCGCCGAGGGGGAAAAGTGCCAGCGCTGCTGGAAGGTGCTGCCCGATGTCGGCGGGAGCGCCGACGCCCCGGACGCTTGCGCGCGCTGCGCCGCGGTCGTCGCCCAGCGCCTTGCGGCGGCCGAGTAGCGGGACCGGCATGTCGCGCACATCCGGGGCCGAGGGGTTCACCATGAAGCCGAAGCGCGGGCGGCTTGGGCTTGGGCTCGCGCTGGCGCTGATCGTGCTGATCGTCGATCAGGCGCTGAAACTCTACATGGTGCTCGTCGTCATGGACCCGCCGCGGATCATCCCGGTCACGTCCTTCTTCGACCTGGTCATGGTCTGGAACCGCGGGGTCAGCTTCGGGCTGCTGGGCGGCGGGGTCGTCGGGCCTTTCGCGCTGTCGGCGCTGGCCCTGGTGATCGCGGGCGTTCTGACGAACTGGCTGCGCACGGCGGAGACGACGCTGCTGGGCGTAGGGCTCGGGCTCGTCATCGGCGGGGCGATCGGCAATGCGATCGATCGTCTGCATTGGGGGGCGGTCGCCGACTTTTTCTCGATCTCTATTCCATTCATTCCGCTGGCGCTCTTCAACCCCTGGCCCAGCTTCAATGTGGCGGATATGGGCATCTCGATCGGGGTGCTTATCGTCCTGGTCGACGGCTTGTTACCGGCGCGCAAAGCGCTTAAATAGATCAGGGCTTTGCGGCGCGTCGGCGCCGCGCGCCGACACCGTTCCGAACGGGACATAAGCGGGAAACGGGCCGATCTCGATGGGCGAGGGCAGGATAGGAAGACGGCGGGTCGCGATGCGCGCGGCGGCGTTCGCGCTGGGCGCGGCGGCGTTGGCGGGCTGCACGGCCGACACCGGCAGCATCCTGGGCCTCGACAAGCGCACGCCGGACGAGTTCGCCGTGGTCTCCCGCGCGCCTTTGACCCTGCCGCCCAATTACGGGTTGCGGCCGCCCGATCCGACGGGCCAGCGCACGCAGGATCTGCGCCCGCGCGACACCGCGCAGGAAGCCCTGTTCGGGCGTGACGCCGCCCGGCGCCTGCAGGAGGAGAAGGAGCGGCTGCGCACCGAGGGCGCGAGCCAGGGCGAGATCGCGCTGTTGGAGCGCACCGGCGCGCTTGAGACGAGCCCGGACATCCGCCAACTCGTCGAGCAGGAGAGCGCGGCGCTCGCCTCCGAGCAGGAGAGCTTCGTCGACGATCTGGTCTTCTGGCGCGATCCGGAGGAGCCGGGCGACGTGGTCGACGCCGCCCAGGAGCAGCGCCGGCTGCAGGAGAACGCGGCGCTGGGCCGCGAGGTCACCGACGGCGACACCCCGCTGATCCGCCGCGACAGCGAGCGCGCGACCTTCGAGTGGCCGTTCTGAGCGCGCATCGGCTTCCGCTCCGGCCTTTCTGAGGGCGAGCGCCGGCGGCACTGGATCGCGCGCGCCCGAGACCCCATCTTCCAGGACGCATGACCGGCTCTCATTCCCCTTTGGAGGATCGATGGAGCATCGACCGATCCGCCGCCACGCGGCGCGCGCTCACTCTCACCCGTTCGCCGCGCGGACCTTCGCTCTCCTGTCCGCGCTTGCGCTCGCGGCGTTGCTCTGGCTTGCGGCAGGGGCGGCGTCGGCTCAGGTCTTTGACGCGCGGGAGTTCACGCTCGACAACGAGCTGACCGTCGTCGTGGTCGAAAACGACCGCGCCCCCGTCGCAACCCAGCTCCTGATGTACAAGGCCGGCGCAATGGACGAGGCGCCGGGCAAATCTGGCGTCGCCCACGTGCTGGAGCATATGATGTTCAAGGGCACGCGCGAGGTCGGGCCCGGCGAGTTCTCGGCTCTGGTCAGCCGCCACGGCGGGCGCGACAACGCCTTCACCGGCCACGACTACACCGGCTATTTCCAGACCGTCGCCGCCGACCGGCTTGAAATGGTGATGCGTCTCGAAGCCGACCGCATGCGCAACCTGCTGCTCGCGCCGGAGCATTTCGAGCCCGAGCTGCAGGTGGTGCTGGAGGAGCGCAACCAGCGGGTCGAGAACGAGCCGGCCGCGCTCCTGAACGAGCAGGCCGCGCCCGCGCTCTACTTCAACCACCCCTACGGTCGGCCGATCATCGGCTGGCGGCATGAATTGTCGGCGCTGACGCTGCCGGATCTGCAGGCCTATTACGACGCCTTCTACGCCCCGAACAATGCGGTCCTGGTGATCGTCGGCGACGTCGAGTTCGCGCAGGTGCGCGAATGGGCGATGACGTATTACGGGCCTATCGCGCCGTCCGAGATCGCGCCGCGGCCCGGCTGGCGCGAGCCGCCGCATCTTGCCGACCGCACGGTGGCGCTGCGCGACGAGCGCGTGCGCCAGCCGAGCTGGTCGCTGCGCAAGATCGCCCCCAGCTACGGAACCGACGGGGCCGTCCCGCAGGTCTATGCGCTGCAGATCCTAATGGACATCGTGGGCGGCGGGCCGACCTCGCGGCTCTACCGCGCGCTGGTGGTGGAGGACGCGCTCGCCGTCTCCGCCGGCGGCTGGTACTCGGCCAACGACCGGGGCCCGGGGACGATCGGGGCCTACGCCCTGCCGGCGGAGGGGCGCAGCCTCGACGAGGTGGAGGCCGCGGTCCGCGCCGTCCTGCAGGACGTCATCGAAAACGGCGTCACCGAGGACGAGGTCGCGCGCGCGGTCCGCCGCCTGCAGGATTCCGCCGCCACGGCGCGGGACAGCCTGATGGGCCCGGCGCAGGTGATCGCCCGCGGCCTCACCATCGGCCTGAGCCTGGAGGAGATCGAGACCTGGCCCGAGCGCATCGGCGCCGTCACGCCCGATCAGGTGAACGAAGCCGCCCGCGCGGTCCTCGGCGCGCAGGGGGAGGTCACGACCCGCCTCCTGCCCGCCGCCGAGACGGCCGCGCTCCAGACGTCGGAGGAGCCCTCCTGATGCGCCCCATCGCTTTGCTGCGCGCGCCGCTTCTGGCGGCGCTGTCCGTCGCTTTCGGCGCGCTCGCCGTCGTCGCGGGCCCGGCCGGCGCCGTCGAGGTCGAGCGGGTCGAGAGCGACCGCGGCGTCGTCGCCTGGCTGGTGCGCGACGAGACCGTGCCCGTCACCGCGATCGAGTTCACCTTCGAGGAGGCTGGCGCCGTTCTGGATCCGGCCGGCAAGCCCGGCGTCGCCAACATGCTGAGCGGCCTGTTGGACGAAGGGGCGGGCGACCTCGACAGCCAGGCCTTCCAGCAGCGGCTGAACGACCGGTCGATCTCCCTCTCCTTCTCGGCCGGGCGCACCGATTTCTCGGGCAGCCTGTACACGCTCAACCGCTATCGCGACGAGGCGGTGGACCTGCTGCGCCTCGCGCTGCATGAGGCGCGCTTCGACGAAGAGCCGGTCGCCCGCATCCGCCGCCAGATCGAGGCCGGAATCCGGCGCGAGGCGACCGATCCGGGCGCGCTTGCCTCCGAGGCCCTGATGAAGACGCTGTTCGCCGACCATCCCTACGGCCGGCCGGTCGAGGGAACGCTTGAAAGCGTCGGCGCGATCACGGCGGCGGATCTGAAAGCCTTCCAGGCGGCGGGTCTGACGCGCGACCGGCTGCATATCGGCGTCGTCGGCGCCATCGCGCCGGAGGCGCTCAAGCCGATCCTCGACGCCGTCTTCGCCGACCTGCCGGAAAGCGGGCCGCGCCCCGACGTTCCCGCGGTTGAGATCGACGGCCCGGGCGGCGTCGTGGTGATCGACCAGCCGGTCCCGCAATCGACCGTCCTGTTCGCCCAGCGCGGCCTGCCGATCGATCATCCGGACTATTACGCCGCCATGGTGCTGAACCATATGCTGGGCGGCGGCTCCTTCGAATCGACCCTGGTGCAGGAAATCCGGGTGAAACGCGGCCTCGCTTATTCGGTCTACAGCTTCCTGCATCCGATGGAGAAGGCGGCGCTGCTGCGCGGCGGGCTCGCCACGGAGAACGCGCGCGTGGGCGAATCGATAGACCTCGTGCGGCGGGTCTTCGCCGACTTCCAGCAGGACGGCGTCGCGCCGGAGAAGATCGCCGACGCCAAGACCTACATCACGGGCTCCTATCCCCTGCGATTCACCAATACGAGCGCGATCGCCGGCCAGCTCGTCGCCATGCAGCGCTATGGGTTCGGCATCGACTATATCGACCGCCGCAATTCCTACGTCGAGGCCGTGACGGAGGAACAGGTGAACCGGCTCGCCGCCGAGCTGCTCACCCCCGAGGCCCTGACCCTCGTCGTCGTCGGCCGACCCGACGGCGTCGCCGCCACCCTGCCGACCCCCGACGGCGTCGGCGGCTGATCGGCGCGGCGTCGGGCGGAGACGGTCGGCGCGCCCCGCTAGGGCGGCCCGCCCAGGGGCGCTCGGTCAGGCGGGCGGCGGTCTAGCGCTCAGACCTGGTCGCGGGCGGCGGCGACGCGGCCAAGGATGTTCAAGGCGCGGGTGTTGGCGCCGACGGCGCGCAGGTCGGGGCGGTTCATGCTCTCGCTCAGGCTGAGCTGCCAGTCGGCGATCTGGTCGCGCGGGGAATCCGGGTCGTCCATCTGGTAGCCGCCGCCGGGCCCGCGCATCAGGAGCGCGTAATCGGCGGCGCCGATCGCGCCGGCGCTGCGCAGATCGCCCGCCATCTCCTGCAACTCGATAGGGCTCATGCGGTGCGGGTCGTAGCGGGCGGCGGCGAGCACGAAACTCGCCTCCCGGCTGATCTCCACCACATCCTCCGGCGCGTCGAGCGGCGGCGGGTCGGGCAGGCGCTCCAGCGTCAGCGCGCCGCGCGCCGCGGGTATGGAGCGGGTCATCGGCCCGCTGCGTTGCAGGGCGGGGCCGTCGATCGGCGCCTCGGCCGCCGGTAGGGGCTTGCGCTGCAAGGGGGCCAGGATGTCGGTCAGTCGCATGGGTCGGGCCTCCGAAACGGACTCCGTCCTATGCAATCCATGTGCCGAAACCGTGCGCGTCGAGGCGTTTATTTTACATAGAGAGTGATGTGATTGCTTGTAATACACAAAAAACTAGGAGTATAAAGAAATCACAGCGACAAACGATAAAACTGCGCGCCAGGGCGCGCAGGATGAAGGAGGAGCGCGGCATGGAGGGTCTTCCCGGGTTATGGCGGGCGCGCGGTCGCGACGCGCTTTTGATCGGCGGCGGGGAGACGGCGGCGCGCAAGCTCCGCTTCCTGTTGCGCGCCGGCGCGCGCGTGCGGGTCTTCCCGACCGGCGAGGCGTTGCATGACGAGGTCTCGGCGGCGATCGACACGGGCGCGGCCGTTCGGGTCGACCGCCCGGTCTGCGCCGCCGACGGGGCGGAGGCGCTGCTCGCCATCGTCGCGGTCGAGGACGAGATCGCCGCGCGCGCCGCGATTGCCGTGCTGAAGGCCGCGCGGGTGCCGGTCAACGCGGTCGACCGGCCGGAGGCCTGTGACTTTCTCTTCCCGGCGGTGGTCGACCGAGGCCCGGTCGTCATCGGGATCTCCACCGGGGGGGCCGCCCCGGTGCTGGCCCGGCGCGTGCGCGCCGCGGTGGAGAGCGTGCTGCCGGCGCGCCTCGGCCGGCTGGCGGAGGTCGCGGCCGGCTTGCGGGGCGCAGTCAAGGCGATGATCCCGGACGACCCTGGCTGCAGGCGCTTCTGGGAGGCCTTCTTCGACGGTCCCGCGGCGGACGTCCTCGCCGGCGAGGAGGGGCGCGCGCGCGAGGCGGCGCTGAAGCTGCTGAACGGCCCGGCGGCGCAGGCGCCGGCGCACGGCCGGGTGGTGATCGTCGGCGCCGGGCCGGGCGATCCGGACCTGCTGACCCTGAAGGCGCTGCAGGCGATGCAGCGCGCGGACGTGGTGCTGCATGACAGCCTGATCGGCCCGCAGATCCTGGACTATGTCCGCCGCGACGCGGAACGCATCGCCGTCGGCAAGCGCAAGGGCGCCCACAGCCTGACGCAGGACACGATCAACGCCCTGATGGCCCGGCACGCGGCGGCGGGGCGCGTCGTGGTGCGCCTGAAGGGCGGCGATCCCTTCGTTTTCGGCCGCGGCGGGGAGGAGAAGGCGTTCCTGGAGGCGCGCGGCGTCCCGGTCGAGATCGTCCCCGGCGTCACCGCCGCCGTCGGCGCCGGCGCGGTCGCGGGAATCCCGCTCACCCACCGGGAGGACGCGCAGTCCGTCACCTTCGCGACCGGCTGGTTCAAGGGCGGCGCGCCGGATCTCGATTGGTCGGCGCTCGCCCGGCCGGGTCAGACGCTCGCCGTCTATATGGGCGTCGGGACGGCCGGCGTGATCGCCGAGCGGCTGATCGCGCACGGCGCCCCCGCAGACCGCCCGGCGGCGGTGGTGGAGAAGGCGACGCTGCCGGACCAGCGGGTGCTGATCGGCCGGCTCGACGGTCTCGCGCGGCTGATCGCGGAGCGCCAGGTCGCCGGTCCGGCGTTGCTGATCGTGGGCGATGTGGTGCGCCGTGCGGACGCGGCGCGGCTCGCCGAAACCGCGCCGCAGGCCGTCGCGCGCAGCGCATAGCAAGGAGATCGATCGCCATGGCTCTTCAGGTCCTGACCGCCAATCGGCTGCGCGACGGCGCGGTCGTCTACCTCTCCCCCGATGGAAGCTGGGTGGAGCGGGTCGCGGCCGCGCGCGCGGAAAGCGCGCCCGAGGCCGTCGCCCGCCTGGAAGCGGCCGGACGCGCCGCCGTCGTCGCGCGCGAGGTGGTCGAGCCCTACCCGATCGCGGTCGAGCAAGGGGAGGACGGGCGTCTCATCCCCGTGCGTTACCGCGAGCGCATCCGCGCTGAGGGGCCCAGCATTCGCCTGCAGTGCGACGAAGAGGCCGCGTGAGATGTATCGCTACGACGCGTTCGACGCCGCCTTCGTGCGCCAGCGCACCGAGCAGTTCCGCGATCAGGTCGCCCGGCGGCTATCCGGCGAGTTGACCGAGGAGGAGTTCAAGCCGCTGCGGCTGATGAACGGCCTCTATCTGCAGCTCCACGCCTACATGCTGCGGGTCGCGATCCCCTATGGCACCCTGGACAGCCGCCAACTGCGCAAACTCGCCCATATCGCGCGCACCTATGACAAGGGCTACGGCCATTTCACCACGCGCCAGAACATCCAGTTCAACTGGCCCGCGCTCGTCGACGTCCCCTCGATCCTGGAGGAGCTGGCCGAGGTCGAGATGCACGCCATCCAGACCAGCGGCAATTGCATCCGCAACGTCACCGCCGACCACTACGCCGGCGCCGTCGCCGGCGAGGTCGAGGATCCGCGCATCTGGGCGGAGATCATCCGGCAATGGTCGTCCCTGCATCCGGAATTCAGCTTCCTGCCGCGCAAGTTCAAGATCGCGGTGACCGGGACCACGCACGACCGCGCGGCGGTCAAGCTGCACGACATCGGGCTTGTGCTGACGCGCGACGCGGCCGGCGCCGTCGGCTTCCAGGTGCTGGTCGGCGGCGGCCAGGGGCGCACCCCGATGGTCGCCAAGACGCTGCGGGACTTCCTGCCGAAAGAGCGGCTCCTGAGCTATCTGGAGGCGATCCTGCGCACCTACAATCTGCTCGGCCGACGCGACAACAAGTACAAGGCGCGGATCAAGATCCTGGTGCATGAGGTCGGGATCGAAGAGGTCCGCCGCCTGGTCGAAGCGGAGTGGGAGGCGATCGGCCGGGAGACCAGTCTCGACCTGCCCGAGGCGGAGCGCGCCCGCATCGCCGCCCATTTCGCCCCGCCCGATCTGACGCCGCGGCCCGCGGAGCCGCCGGCGCTCGTCGAAGCGCTGGCGACCCACCGCCCCTTCCGGCATTGGCTGCGCAGCAACGTCAAGCCGCATCGCACGCCGGGCTATGCGGTGGTCGACGTCTCGCTGAAGCCGATCGGCGGGGCGCCCGGCGACATGACGGACGCGCAGATGGAGGCGCTGGCCGATCTCGCGGACCGTCATTCGCTCGGCGAAATCCGGGTCAGCCACGCGCAGAACCTCGTGCTGCCGCATGTCGCGCGCGAGGACCTGCCGGCGCTTCACCGCGGGCTGGCGGCGGCGGGCCTCGCGACCGGGAACAATCGGCTCGTCAGCGACATCATCGCCTGTCCCGGCCTCGACTATTGCGCGCTCGCCAACGCGCGCTCCATTCCGATCGCGCAACGCATTTCGGAGCGCTTCGCCGACCTCGACCGGCAGGCCGACATCGGCCCGTTGGAGATCAAGATCTCCGGCTGCATCAACGCCTGCGGGCATCATCATGTGGGCCATATCGGCCTCCTGGGCGTCGACCGGAAGGGCGAGGAGGCCTACCAGATCACGCTCGGCGGACGGGCGGATGAGAACGCCGCGATCGGCCGCATCGTCGGCCCGGCCTTCGACGCAGACGGCGCCGTCGCCGCGGTCGAAACCATCGTCGAGACCTATCTGGAGGAGCGCCTCGGACCGGACGAGAGCTTCCTCGCCGCAGTCGAGCGCCTGGGCCTCGCCCCCTTCAAGGCGCGCCTCTATCCCGACAAGCGGGCGGCGTGAGGCCGGCCGACGCGCAAGGAGACCCCGATGCCGCTCATCAAGCACGGACGGTTCGCCGCCGATCTCTGGACCGTCTATGCGGACGACGCGCCGCTGCAGCCGGACATTCCCGCCGTGGTCTCGCTCGCACGGTTCCTGGCGCAGCGCGCGGCCTTGACCGCCTCCGCCCTTGATCTCGGCGTGCGGCTGGAGCCGGGCGAGCATCCGCAGGCGCTCGCCGAGGCGCTTGACCGGCTGGCGCTGGTGCAACTCCATTTCCCGAGCTTCACCGACGGGCGCGCCTATTCCTACGCCCGGCTGTTGCGGCAGCGCTACCGCTATCGCGGCGAGGTGCGGGCGGTCGGCCATGTGCTGCGCGACCAGTATCTCTTCATGGCGCGCGCAGGCTTCGACGCCTTCGAGACCCCGCCCGGGGAGACCGCCCAAAAATGGCGGCAGGCGGTCCGTGCGGTCGGCCCCGCCTATCAGCCGGCTGCGGACGACCGCCGACCGGTCTGGGCCGAGCGGCGCACGCACCCCGAGAGAGCGCCCAGCCAGTGACCCCGCGGCGGGCGCGCAGGCGTCCGCTTCGAGCGTCGCCGACTGAGCTTTCGGAGCCGAAAGATGGCGCCGCCGCAGCGCCGGTTCCGGCCGCGGACGACGGTTGCGGCGGGCGCGTCGCCCGTGCGATCGCAAAGCCTTGCGGCGTGTCGCATTTTCGATATCCCGCGCGCCTGGGAATCCGTACGCATCTACCGCACAAGCTGGGCGCTGTCGAAGGGGAAAGGTCATGTCTCGTCGCGAGGAAGTCCGTTTCGCCGTAAAGGCCCTGTCGCTGAACGGGCCGAACAGGGCCGAGTTGATGCGAACCATGATGCCGCATCCCCTGGTCTACCAGGAATTGCCATTCGATCCGGAGTTCGGCCTCTACAACAGCCGCCTCGTCGCGCTCAGATTTCCGAGCGTTCCGGCGGAGGAAATGTACTGGGCCGTCCGGCGCGAAGCGGTTCTTCGGCACACGGGCGAATACGCGCTTGAGATCCGCGGGCCGGACGCCGAGCGGCTGCTCAATCTGGTCTTCACCCGCGACGTCTCGAAAATCCGCGTCGGGCGGTGCTCCTATCAGTTCGCCTGCTATGAAGAGGGCGGGATGATCACCGACGGCGTGGTCGTGCGGCTGGCCGAGGACCGCTTCTGGTACGCCCAGGCCGAGGGCGATCTCTATTCCTGGCTCAAGGCCCACGGCCGCGGCATGGATGTCGAGGTGATCGATCCGGGCCTCTGGATCAGTCAGGTGCAGGGCCCGAATTCCCTGAAGATCCTGGAGGCGGCGGTCGACGACGCCTATCCGGACCCCTTCCGCTATTTCGATTCCGCGACGGTGCGCATTGCGGGGCAGGAACTGCTCGTCACCCGCACCGGCTTCACGAACGAACTCGGCTGGGAGTTCTACATGACCCCCGACATAGACGCCGAGGCGGTCGGCGACCGGATCCAGGAAGTCGGCGCGCCCTTCGGCCTGCGGCCGATCTCGATCTTCGGCGCGCGCCGCATCGAGTCCGGCCTGTTGAACGCCGGCTCGGACTTCGACGAGACGACGACGCCTTTCGAGGTCGGCCTGGGCGCGATGGTCGATTTCGAGAAGGGCGACTTCATCGGCCGCGAGGCCCTGTTGAAGGCCGATCGCAACTGCCTGCTCTGGGGCCTGAAGGTGGAGGGCGGCGTCCCCTGGAACGGCCGGGCGATCAAGATGAACGGCGAGGAGGTCGGCCAGGTCTGCTCCAGCGCCTGGTCGCCCTACCTCGAGTGCGGGGTGGCCTTCGTCCGCATGGATTCGGCCGAGCACGGCCCTGGAACCCAAGTCGACGTGGACTGCAAGGATGGAGAGGTCCATCCCGGCGCGCTCTGCGCGCTTCCGATGTACGATCAGGAGCGCCGGATCCCGCGCGGCAAGCTGGTCGACATCCCGGAGCGGCCCGAGGGGTAGACCCTCCCGAGTCAGCCGAATGAGCCCTCGTCAGCAGGCGGTCAGCACCGGCGTGCGGCCGATCGTTCCGGGGTCGTCCAGCGCGCGCACGATGTAGTCGGCGACGTCGGCGCGGGTGATCGGGCCGTTGCGCCACTCCTTGCGCTCCATCCGAACGCGGTAGCGCCCGGTTCTGGGGCCGGGCAGCAGCACGCCCGGCCGCACCAGCGTCCAGTCCAGGCCGCTCGCTCGGATCATGTCCTCCTGGCGGTCCTTGTCGCGATAGGCGCGGCCGAGCAGGAGTTCGAAGGGCGGACGCTGCAGCGGGTGAATGGCGCGTCGGCTGTCCCCCGCCCCGAAGCCCGTGAGACAGACGAGCCGCCGCACCGCCGCACGCTGCATCGCCGGGATGAGCTGCGCCGTCGCCTCGGAGAACAGCGTGATCGGTCCGGTAAGCAGCCGACGGTCGGTCGGGACGCCCAGCGTCAGCGCGACCGCATCGACATCGGCCAAGGCGGCCTCCAGCGCGTCGGCGTCCCGCGCATCGCCCTCGATTCGCTCCAGCCGGTCGCTTCGCGCGGCGATCCGCTCGGCCGATCGGGCGAAGGCTTTGACCCGGAAACCGGCCTCAAGCGCGGCCTCGACGGCGGCGAGGCCGACGCCACGGCTGGCGCCGATCACGAGCAGCGTTCGCATGGGCGGGATTCCCTCTGTTTGACCTTGCCAACACAATACGCGCGACGGCGCGGCGTCGGATTGCCGCGCCCTGCACTCTTTCACCGCGCCGGGGGCGGCCTATACTGACCGCTCAACGACATCAGATGGGTGGAGCGTTGGCGGTGCAGCTATCAAGACGGGCGGTTCTAGGCGGTGCGGCCGCGGGTGCGATGCTCGGCCTCGTCGGATGCAAGACGCGGGTCGACGCCCGCACGGCCCCGATCATCCTCAACGCCGCGCCTGCCACGGCGCCGGTGCTCGGGGAGTTGGAGGCGCCGACCGAAATCTGGGCCTATAACGGGCAAACGCCGGGACCCGTCTTGCGCGTTCCGCGCGGCGGCGAGCTTGCGGTGCGGCTGGAGAACGGGCTCGCGCAGGACACCAGCATCCATTGGCACGGCGTCCGGATCGACAACGCCATGGACGGCGTCGTCGGCATGACGCAGGACCCGGTGACGCCGGGGACCGGCTTCGACTACCGCTTCGCCTGTCCGGACGCCGGCACCTTCTGGTACCACAGCCACAACCGCTCCTGGGAGCAGGTGGCGCGCGGCCTCTACGGCGTCCTCATCGTGGAGGAGCCGGAACCGCCCGCGGTCGACCGCGAGGTGACCCTGGTGCTGGACGATTGGCGGCTCGACGAGGCGGGCGCCATCCATGAGGCCAGCTTCGGCGCGTTGCGCGACTGGGCGCATGCGGGGCGGATCGGCAACTGGGTCACGGTCAACGGCAAGCCGCCGGGCGATTTCCCGATCCGCGCCGGAGAGCGCATCCGCCTGCGCGTCCTCAACGCCGCGACCGCGCGCATCTTCGCGATCGCGGTGGAGGGGCACGCGGCGCAGGTTGCGGCCCTGGACGGCTTTGCGGTCGCGCCCTATGCGCCGGCGGAATCGGTGCTGCTGGGCCCAGGGCAGCGGGTCGATTTCGTGCTCGACGCGACGGGGGAGCCGGGCGGGCGCTATGCGCTGCTGGACGACGCCTATGACGACCCGCGGCCGATCGGCTTCTTCGCCTATTCGGACGAGGCCCCGCTGCGCGAGCGGTTCGACGCCGCGCCGACCCTTGGCGAGACCCGGAAGCCGGCCGCGCCGGACCTGTCGGACCCGCTGCGCAGCGACATGATCGTCGCCGGCGGGGCCATGGGCGGCCTCGGCCAGGCGATGCTCGACGGCGAGATGAAGGGTATGCGCGAGCTCGCCCAGGCGGGCCGGGTCTGGGCGGTGAACGGCGTGGCGGGCGACTTGGACAAGCCCCTGCTGTCGGCCCGCCTCGGCCGGACCGTGGCGGTGCGCATGGTCAACGACACCCGTTGGCCGCACGCCATGCATCTGCACGGCCACCATTTCACGGTGCTGAGCGTGGACGGGACGCCGGACCCGGCCGCCGGGTCGGTCTGGCGCGACACCCATCTGATGATGCCGGGGGAGGAGGCGGAGATCGCCTTCGTCGCCGACAATCCCGGCAAGTGGTTCTTCCATTGCCACATGCTGGGTCACCAGGCCGGCGGCATGCGCACCTGGATCGAGGTGGGCTAGGAAAGCTGGCGCCTGCTGTCGGGCCCGCCCTTCGAGACGCCGCCTGTCGGCGGCTCCTCAGCATGAGGGCGAAGCGTTGGGGTTTTCAGGAGAAAACCTCACCCTGAGGAGGGCGCCGCCGGGTCATCCGCTCAACACCGGAAAGGTGACGCCGATCGCCCAGCCGACGGCCAGCGCGCTGGCGATCGCGCCGGGGACCGGGTGGCGCGTGCGCAAATAGGTCCAGCGGCTGAGCAGGCCGTAGATCAGGAAGACCGGGACGATCACCGGGACCAGGATCAGGATGAAGAACAGCTCCGACGGGTCGATCGCGACCGCGCCGCCGAGCGACAGCAGAAACAGGAGCTTCGTGATCCAATAGGCGCCGCGCGGCGCCTCTCCGCCGCGGGTCAGCCACTCGTCCGCCAGATAGAAGACCAGCACGCCGCCGACCATCGCCAGCATCAGCGAACCGCGCAGGTCGCTGAGCTGGAAGTTCGTCACATAGCGGTCCGCCGGGGCCCCCACGGCCAGCAGCGCGTAGAGCGAGGCGGCCAGCGCCACGGCCAGCAGCTTCACGCTCGGGATCGGCCGCACCGGTTGGCGCTCCAGGCGCCGCCGGCGCAGCCAATAGAGCCACGCGCCGGTCAGCGCCCCGTAGACCAGGAAATGCAGCGCCAGGTAATCGCCCACCAGCACCGGCAGGAAGTCCGTCGGCGCCGGCGCCAACAGCAGCGGGGTCAGCACGGCGGGACCCACGGCGCCGGGCCAGAACTGCCGCCACGTCAGGTTGGCGCCCAGCGGCTCCCCGCCAAGCGCGGGCAGGCGGCTCGCCAGCGGGCGGGCCAGCAGCACCGCACCCAGCAGCAGCAGCACGATCCACAGGCCGCGGTTCACCGCCGCCTGCTCCGGCGGCAGGCCGCCCGCGGCGACGCCATCGAAGGCCTGGTCGAGCCAGGCCACGCTCTCGCGCATCGCCTCCTGGCTGAACAGCACGCCGATATGCTCCACCCCGTCGGCGGCGACGAGACGGCGCGCGCTCCCGTCGGCGACGGCGCCGTAGGTGCGCTCCAGCGCGTCCGCGTCCGGGAAGGCCAGCGCAAGGGCGCGCCATCCCTCCTGCAGCAGCCGGGGCTCCCATTCGCCGACGACGATCAGGAGGTTGGGCGGCCGCGCGGCCTCGACCTCGGGCGAGAACATGGAGACGGCGACCACCGCGGCGACCGCTTCGTGCGTCTTGGCGTAGCGCACCACGATGTCGGACGCCATGGAGTGGCCGAGCAAGGCGTAGTCCGACGCCTCGGTCCCGGCGGCGCGGGCGCGGCGCAGGGACTCGGCGGCGACGGCCTCCATCTGCCGGATCAGGCTCAAGGTCGCGCCGTCCGGCTCGCGCACGTCGCCGGTCAGCGGGTGCGGATTCCGGCCGTGCCCCAGATAGTCGAAGGTGACCGCGGTGAAGCCGCCGCGGGCGAGCGCGATCGCAAGCGGCTGCATCAATTGCTGGGAGCCCGCGAAGCCGTGCGCGATCAGCACCAGAGGCCCGGCGGGCGCCGCGGCCGGGCGGAACAGGGTCGCCGGCGTGCCGTCGACGTCGAACCGCTCGATCGCGAGATCCGCCGTCTGACCCTCCAGGCGCCAGAGCGAGAGCGCGATCAGCACGACGGCGACAACGGCGAGGGCGGCGTTCAAACGGGGCGCCACGGTGCGCTCACTCCGCCGCTTCGGAGCCCGCGGGGGAGCCCGCGGCGGACCGGGCGTCGTCGCCGTCGCGGCCGGCCGCCTCGGGCCCGGGCTGTCGGAACTGCAGCTCGGCGAGACGCGCGTAGAGCGGGCTCGTCTCAAGCAGCTCCGCGTGCCGGCCGACCGCGACGATCCGTCCGGCGTCCATGACCGCGATGCGGTCGGCGTTGACCACGGTCGCGAGCCGGTGCGCGATGATCAGCGTGGTGCGTCCGGCCATCAGCCGCTGCAGGGCCTGTTGCACCAGCCGTTCGCTTTCGGCGTCGAGGGCGCTCGTCGCCTCGTCGAGGAGCAGGACGGCCGGATCGCGCAGGAGCGCGCGCGCGATGGCGACCCGCTGCTTCTGCCCGCCGGAGAGCCGCGCGCCCTTCTCGCCGAGGAAGCTGTCATAGCCGTCGGGCAGCTCCTTCAGAAAGGCGTCCGCGGCGGCGTCGCGCGCGGCCTGATAGACCGCGTCCGGATGCGCCTCTGGGGCGCCGTAGGCGATGTTCTCGAAGCCGGTCGCGGAGAAGATCACCGGGTCCTGCGGCACGATCGCGAGGCGCCGCCGCAGCGCCTTCGGGTCGGCCTCGCGCAGATCCACGCCGTCCAGCGTGATGCGGCCGGCGTCCGGGTCGTAGAAGCGCATCAGCAGTTGGAAGAAGGTGCTCTTGCCCGCGCCGGACGGGCCGACGAGCGCTACGGTCTCGCCCGGCGCGACGTCGAGATCGACCGCGTCCAAGGCCGGTCGGTCGGGTCGGGACGGGTAGGTGAAATGGACCCGTTCGAAGCGCACGCGACCCTCGGCCGGCTCCGGCAAGGGGACGGGCCGCGCCGGAGGGGTGATCGCCGGTTCGGCCTCAAGCAGTTCAATCAGCCGCTCGGTGGCGCCGGCGGCGCGCTGCAATTCGCCGAAGACTTCCGACAGCACCCCGACCGCGAAGGCGACGATAACCGCGTAGAAGACGAAGGCCGCCAGCTCGCCCCCGGAGATGCGGCCCGCCATCACGTCGTGACCGCCGACCCACAGGATCACCGCGATCGCCAGGAAGACAAGCAGGATCACCAGCGAGGCGAGCGTCCCGCGCAGCCGGATGCGGCGGATCGCGACGTCGAAGGCGTCGCGCACCTCCGCGCCGAAGCGGCGTTCGTCCTCGCGCTCGTGGGTGAAGGCCTGCAGCGTGCGGATCGCGTTGAAGCTTTCCTCCGCGAAGGCGCCGACGTCGGCGACCCGATCCTGGCTCGCGCGCGAGAGTTTCCGCACCCGCCGCCCGATCACCAGGATCGGGACGACCACGATCGGCACGACGAGAAGCGCCAGCGCCGTCAGTTTCGCGTTGGTCACGAACAGCATGACGATCCCGCCGGCGAGGATCAGCACATTGCGGAGCGCCATTGAGGCGGTCGAGCCGACGATCGACTGCAGGAGGGTCGTGTCCGTGGTCAGGCGAGAGAGGATCTCGCCGGTTTTCGTCACCTCGAAGAAGGCGGGGTCGAGCGTCAGCACCCGGTTGAAGACGGCGTTGCGCAGGTCGGCCACCACGCGCTCCCCCAGCCAGGAGACGAGCGTGAAGCGCGCATAGGTGCCGACCGCCATCACGACCGACAGACCGAGCAGCACGGTGAGCGCCTTGTCGAGCGCCGCCGGCTCGCCCGCGGCGAAGCCGGAATCGATCAGCGCCCGAACCCCCTGGCCCAGCCCGAGGACCGCGCCGGCGGTCACCACCAGCGCCAAGCCCGCCAACAAGGCCCGCGGCCAATAGGGCGCGAGGAATCCGAGGATGCGTTTCAACGTGCGCAGATCGCGGCTCTTCGGCCGCTCCGGACCCGCATGGACGACGCCGCCGCGTTGCGCCAAAATCGACCTCCCCGTCTCCAAGACGAACCGTCACTCTATCCCGCCGATAAGGTGGCCTGTTCGGCGCGCGAGGGCAATGCGCGAGGCGCCGCGCCGCGATCGCTTTTTCCCGCCGCCGCGCGCCCTATGTCTGATGCGTATGAGCCAGCGGAATGACATCGCGCCAGCGCGCGTGACCACCCTCTATCACGGCGCCTGCCCGATCTGCGGGACGGAGGTCGCCCACTATCGCCAGTACGCCGCCGAGCGCGCGCTGCCGCTCGGCTGGCAGGACGTCTCCGACGGGGCCGACGCGCCGCTGCTGGCGGCCCATGGCGTCGACCGGGAGGCCGCGAAGCGCCGACTGCATGTGGTGACGGCGGACGGGCGGCTGCTGGCCGGGGTCGACGCCTTCCAGGCGCTGTGGGCGGAGATGCCGCGCTACCGCTGGCTTGCGCGCCTCGTCGGCCTGCCCATCGTCAGGCCGCTGGCCGAGCTCGTCTATGAGCGGCTGCTGGCGCCGGCGCTCTACCGGTTCAATCGCCGGCGCGGCCGCTGACGCCGGCCGTCTGCGCGTCGCCGTCCGGGTCGAGCAGCCGGGCGGCCGGGAAGCGGACCGAAACGGTCGTGCCCCGCTGCAACGCGCTGTCGATGACGACCGTCGCCTGATGCAATGCGGCCAGCCGGTGAACGATCGCGAGGCCCAACCCGACGCCGCCGTCGGCGCTGGCGATATAGGCGCCGGCCTCCTCGGGATTGCGTCCCTGGACGAAGGGTTGGGTCAGGCTGTGCAGGTGGTCCGGCGCCACGCCGCAGCCGTCATCCTGCACCTCAAGGAGGCCCGCGCCGTCGGGCGTCGTCGTCCACCGCACCGTGATCGCGGCCTCGGGACCGGCGTATTTCAGCGCGTTCCCGACGAGATTGTCGAGGATCTGGGCCACCGCGCGCGGGTCCGCCCACAGCCGCGCCGGCGCGTGGACCTCCAGCGCAACCCGGGCGTTCCGGCAGGGAGCGCCCTGCGCGTCGACGCCGCCCGCCGGGCCGCGGTCGATCATCGCGTCGAGCGCGCTCGCGACGTCTATCGCCTCTTCCGACAGCGTCATCTTGCCGGCTTCGATCTTGGAGAGGTCGAGCACGTCGTTCACAAGGCTGAGCAGCCGTTCGCCGCTCTGATGGATGAGCCCGATATAGTCTGCATAGCGGTCGTTGCCGATCGGACCGAACACCTGCTGGCCCATCGCATCCGAGAAACCGAGGATCGAGTTCAGCGGCGTTCGGAATTCATGGCTCATCATGGCGATGAAGTTGGACTTGGCCTCGTTGGCCGCCTCCGCCTCCCGGGCCGCCCTGTCGCGCGCCAGATCGGCGAGCACGTCGCCGGTGACGTTCCGCCCGACGCCGCGGTATCCGAGGAAGCGGCCGGCCGCGTCGAAGCGCGGCGCGCCGCTTATCGCAAGATGGACCGTCGCTTCGTCCGGCCGCACGCGCAGGTGGCGGAAATCGCGGAACGGTCGATGGGCGCGCAGATCCTCCAGGTGGCGGCGAAGAGCTTCCGGGTCGGCGCCCGGCGCGCCGACTTCCGCGCGGGTCTTGCCGAGGAGGTCGTCCGGCGGCACGCCGGTCACCTGTTCGAAGCGGTTTGAGAAGTAGTTGAACCGCAACTGCGCGTCCATTTCCCACAGCCAGTCCGACGCCGTCTCCGCGAAATCCCGGAAGCGCTGTTCGCTCTCCGCCAGATGCGCGACGCCGGCGGCGACCCGCCGGCGCAGAGAGGCGACGCCGACGATGCTGAGCAGCAGGCCGATCGCCAGGGAGGCCGCCGCCCAAATCGCCCAGGGGGGGAGGCGCCACGCGGGCGCCGGGTCGAGCCAGCGGGCCTTCGCGTGATAGAAGGGCGATTCGGGATCCTGCTTCAGGGTGGCGAGGCTCAGGTCGAGCCGCCGGATCAGCGCGTCCGGCGCGGCGGCGCCGTAGGCGAGAAAAAGCGCGCCGGGATTGAACCGGATCGGCGAGCGCTCGATCTCGAAGCGCGCTTCGTTCTCGTAGCCGAAGAAGTTGTTCACGACGGCCGCGTCCGCGCGCCCGTCCTCGACGGCGCGCAGGCTGTCCTCGTGCGAGGCTGTCAGCACGAGGTCGGGGCGCAACCCCTCGCGCTCCGGCAGTTGCTGCAGCCGGCGATGCTGGATGCTGTCGCGCAAGACGGCGATGCGCCGTCCGTCCAGGTCCCTCAGGCTGTCCAGCCCCAGGCCGGGCCGCCCATAGATCAGGGACCAGCTATGGAGCACCGCTTCATGTCCGAAACGAAAGCGCGTGGCGCGCTCTTCGGACCAGGCCACGTCGGGCATCAGATCCAGCTGGCCGCGTTCGAGCATGCTCAGGCAGTCAGCCCACTTGCAGGTCACGTAGCGCAGGCGCAGGTCGTGACGGCGCGCCAGATCGCCCAACAGCTCCGGAAAGAAGCCGGCGGCCTCGCCGGCCTCGTCCAGGAAAAGCTTCGGCGCATTCTGATAGAGACCGACGCGAAGCGCCGGCGCCTCGTCGGCGCGCGCGCTCTGAGGGAGGACGCCCAGCGAAAGGGCCGCCGCCGCAACAGCCAACAGGAATGACCGGATCGAGCCCACCCCGAACCCTCTCTCCTCAGGGAGTTCGAGCCGCCGGCGCGCGTCGCCTGCAGCCGCGCCTACAAGTAAACCAGCGATTTCCTAACAAATCGATAGCGCACCCAATGCGTGCGCCCCGGAGAGCCGTGTGTGAGATACGGTCGGGCGAGGGCCCGTTCAGGGTCGCGGCTTGTCGAAGGTCATCACCCGGCTGAAGAACACGCGCTGCGTGCCGACATGGGCGAGTCCCAGGTCGGTGAACGCCGCCTCCAGATCGTCGCGCACATAGTCTTTGTAGTAGGGCTCGTGGAAAGCGATCGGGAAGCGGTCCAACAAGTCGTCATAGGGGGCGTGGTCGCCGCGTTGGATCGAATCGACGATCACGAGCCGGCCGCCGGGCGCGAGCGCGCGCGCCATCTCGGCGGCGACCTGGCGGCGCACCTTGCGCGGCAGTTCGTGGAACAGATAGACGCTCGTGATCAGGTCGAGCCCGCCGTCCGCGACCGGCAGGCGCTCCGCCAGCCCTTGGGTCAGGGCGACCTCCGGATAGCGGCGCAGCGTGCGGCGCGCGCGCTTCAGATAGGCGGCGCTGAGGTCGAGCCCGGCGACGGCGAGCCGCGGATGCGCCCGCTTCAGATCGTAGAGAAAGCGCGCCGTGCCGCAGGCGACGTCCAGATGACGGCGGCCGTCGGCCCCGTTCGCGCGCAGCCAGTCGCCGATCGGGACCAGCGCCTGACGGCGCATGGCGTCGGCGCCGCCGGTGAACAGCACCTCCACCTGATGGTCGTAGCGGGCCGCCGACTCGTCGCTCAGCCAGCCGTCGCTCTGATAGTGGAAGTTCTGCAGGTAGTAGCGCGGATAGCGCCCGCGGGTTTCGGCGTCGAACACCTCGCTGTTGACCTTCAGCCGGCGGCGCAGATTGACGGCGGGCAGGTCGCGCAGGAAATCGAGCGCCTTGGCGAGCGCCCGGCCCGGCGGCGGAAACAGATCGGCCGGCGCGGGATAGTAGCCGGCGCGCACATTCTCCCAATCGCGGCGGAACAGGCGAAACAGATCGGCGCGCACCACGCCCCAGGAAGGAAGGCTGCCCGGCCGCGCCGGCGGCGCGTCGTACATCGGCGGCGCCAGCCGATTGGCCAGGATGTACTGGCCGCCATACCAGGCGGCGCGCGCCGTCTGGCCGACTCCGTATAGGGTGCGTCCGATCATGCCAGGAAGAATGGCGCGCGGAGCGCGTCTCGACAAGCGGGGGGGCATTCGATATCTGAGCCCGGCGCGCTGCGGCGGTCTGGCGAACGATCACGGGAAGGGACGGCGATGTTCAAGACGATCGACGATCTGGAGGTTGCGGGAAAGGTCGCGCTGGTGCGCGCCGATCTGAACGTGCCGCTGAAGGACGGGCGCGTGACCGACGCGACGCGCATCGCGCGCCTGAAGCCGACGATCGACGATCTGGCCGCTAAGGGGGCGAAGATCGTCCTGCTGTCCCACTTCGCGCGGCCCAAGGGCAAGCGCGTCCCGGAGATGTCGTTGAAGCCCGTGGCCGAGGCGTCGGCCGAGGTGTTGGGCCGCGCCATCGCCTTCGCGGAGGATTGCGTGGGCGCCGAGGCCGAACAGGCCGTAGCGGCGTTGCAGCCCGGTCAGGTCGTGCTGCTGGAGAACCTGCGCTTCCATCCCGGCGAAGAGGCGAACGACCCCGCTTTCGCCGACGCGCTGGCGGCGCTCGGCGACGTCTATGTCAACGACGCCTTCTCGGCCGCGCACCGCGCGCACGCCTCGACCGAGGCGATCGCCCATCGCCTGCCGGCCGCGGCGGGCCGCAACATGCAGGCGGAACTCGACGCGCTCGCCGCCGCGCTGGAGCGGCCGGAGCGGCCGGTCGCCGCGATCGTCGGCGGCGCCAAGGTCTCCACCAAGCTCGCCGTGCTGGAGCATCTGGTCGCGCGCACGGACCTTCTAATCATTGGCGGCGGCATGGCGAACACCTTCCTGCACGCCCAGGGCGTCGCCGTGGGCAAGAGCCTGTGCGAGCCCGACCTCGCCGACACGGCGCGCGCGATCCTTGAGAAGGCCGCCGCCGCCGGCTGCGTCATCGCGCTGCCGGAGGACGCGGAGGTCGCCACCGAGCTCGCCCCCAACGTGCCGCACCAGACGGTCCCGATCGACGCCGTCGACGCCGACATGATGATCCTGGACGTCGGTCCGGCGACCGCGGATCGGCTGGCCGCCCGGCTCGTCGATTGCAAGACGCTGATCTGGAACGGGCCCATGGGCGCCTTCGAGACGCCGCCTTTCGACCGGGGCACGCTGACCCTGGCGCGCAAGGCCGCGGAGCTTACGCGGTCCGGGCGGCTCGTCTCCGTCGCCGGCGGCGGCGACACGGTGGCGGCCCTTGCCGCGGCCGACGTCACGGACCACTTCACCTATGTTTCGACGGCCGGGGGCGCCTTCCTGGAATGGATGGAGGGGCGGACGCTGCCCGGCGTCGCCGCGCTGCAGCAGGGCTGAGGCGGCCGCGCCAATCCCCGCCGGCGGCGCAAGCAAGGAGCCCCGCGCCATGTCGACCGGTCCTTTCGGACGTTTCGCATCGGCCGCGCTGCTGTTTCTGGCGGCCGGCGGCCCCGCGGCCGCGATGGAGCAGCCGGACGAACGCTTCGAGGTCACGCTGGAGAGCCTGCCCGCGCCCTACGCCACCCAGTCGGTGGCCAACTCGGTCAACACCGTCGCCCGACCGGAAGGCTTCGCGCCGCTGCTGCCGGCGGGGTTCCGCGCGACGCTCTTTGCCGACGATCTGGCGCATCCGCGCAATCTGGTCGTCGATCCGGCGAACCGCGTCTATCTGGCGCAGTCGCGGGCGGGCGAGATCACCCTGCTGCAGGATTTGGACGGCGACGGCCGCGCCGAGCGGCGCGAGACCGCAGCCGACGGCCTCTCGCGCCCGCACGGGCTGGCGCTGGCCGACGGTTATCTGCACATCGCGGATCTGGACGCGATCTGGCGCGCGCCGGTGCTGGCGGACGGCCGCCTCGGCGCGCTCGAACGGCTGACCGAACCCGGGGCGCTCGGTCCCGGAAGCGGGCATTGGACCCGCAACATCGCGATCAGCCCCGACGGACGCGCGCTCTTCGCCGCCATCGGCAGCCGCGGCAACATCGCCGAGGAGCCGGCGCCGCGCGCCGCCGTCAAGCGATGGGATCGGGCGGCGGACGGGAGCTTGTCCAATCCGCGGCTTTACGCGACGGGGCTGCGCAATCCGGTCGGGACCGCCTTCCACCCTGCGACGGGCGCGCTCTACACGGTCGTGAATGAGCGCGACGGCATGGGCGACGGCCTCGTCCCCGACTTCCTGGCGGAAGTGCGCGACGGCGCCTTCTATGGCTGGCCCTACGCCTATGCGGACGGGCGCCCGCAACCCGGCTTCGCGGATCGTCGTCCGGATCTGGTCGCCGCGACCGTGACGCCGGACCTGATGTTCGAGAGCCATTCGGCGCCGATCGGCCTCGCCTTCCTGGCGGGCGCCGACGCGCCGGAGGAGTGGCGCGACGACGCGCTGGTGGCCCTGCGCGGCTCCTGGAACGCGGCCGTCCCGACCGGCTACAAGGTGGTGCGGGTCCCGTTCGAGAACGGCCGGCCGCTTGGCCATTACGTCAATTTCGCGACCGGCTTCCGGCTCGACGATCCGCGCGCGGAGCCGACCGGGCCGGCCGACGTCTGGGGCCGGCCGACGGGCGTCGCCGTGGGGCCGGACGGGGCGATCTTCATCAGCGACGACACCGGGCGCACGCTCTGGCGCATCGAGCGGACGCGGTAACCCCGGACGGCGGAGACGCGGGTGTTTTCGCCGTTAACGCTCCTTAAAGGGTTTCCGCTTATAGATATACCGCAGAAGCCACCCTGGCGCGTCCGGTACGGGCCCTTGTCGGCCCCGCGGCGCATGGAAGAAAGTGAGACGGTCCTGTGATTATCGACGGCAACACCCCGGCGGCGCTGGCCGCCCAGAGCCTGGCGACCCAACGCGAAGGGCTGCAGCAGCGGACCGACGGTCAGCAGGCCGCCGCGGACCGCGCGCAGACCACCGGCCGCGCCTTTGCGGATCGCGCCAACGGCGCGACCCAGACCCAGACCCGTCAGTCGATCGGCGCGTCGGACGGCCAGAACCAGACGGTCTCCGCCGATCGCGGGACCCCGTCGGCCTTCCCCGGCGGGTCGCAGGGCGCGGGCGCGCCGGCGGAGCGGTCGGCCGCGCCGCCGCCGAGTTCCGGCCGCGGTCAGGTCGTCGATCTGTTCGCCTGACGCGGCGCGGCTCAGGCGCGCTTGACCGCCAACACCGCCACGCCCGCCACCGGCTCCCCATACTCGTAGCGCAGCACGTCGCGCCGCAGACGCAGAACGTCCAACCCGGCGGCGTCCAACGTTTCCTCCAGATAGCCCAGGCCGTGCTTGTAGCGGCCGCTTGCGTCCAGGCGATAGCCGCCGGCCGCGTCGTCCTCCGCCAGCCGTTCGACCGTGAACAGCAGCCGCCCGCCCGGCTTCAGCGCGTGGGAGAAGGCGACGAAGGCGCCGTCCAGCGCGCCGAAATAGCATAGCACGTCCGCCGCCGCGATCAGGTCGTAGCGGCCGTCGCCTTCCATCCGCTGAGGCTCCGACAGGAAGGAGATCAGCTCCGCCTGCTCCAGGCTGTCATAGATGCCCTTCTCCGCCGCCTTGGTCAGCATCTTGGGCGACAGGTCCACCCCGTCGAGCCGCGCGGCGTAGGGCTTGAGGCGCGCGCCCGCGAGCCCGGTGCCGCATCCCGCGTCGAGCACCGCAAGCGAGCCGTCCGGCGCCGGCTCCCGCTCCGCCAGCAGGGCGGCCAGCAGATCCGGCGCCTGATAGGAGAGTTCGGCGATCTTCTCCTCGAAATTGGGGGCGTAGTCGTCGAACACGTCGGCGACGTAGGCGGAATCCGCCACCGGCGGCTTCGCCCGGCCCGAGACGGCGGCGCCGATATGGCGGGCGTCCGGGTTGTCGGGGAACCGCGCCAGCCAATCGGCTGCGATCCGGCCTGCGTCCTCGGCGTCCACCTTCTGATGATACTCGTAGAGCGCCTTGCCGAGATTTGAGTGCGAGACGAGGTCGCCGCCGTCGCGCGCCACCGCCCGCACCAGCGCGTCGACGGCGTCGCGCGCCCGACCCAATTCGTAGAGCGCCAGACCCAGATTGGTGTATTCCGCAAAGGCCGCGTCGCCGCGCAGCCGCCGCGCGCGGCCCAGCATGTCGGCCGCCGTCTCGTAGTCGTCGCGTTGCACCGCGATCTCGCCGCGCCATTCCAAGGCGTCGAGATGGTCCGGGTCGCGGGCCAGCACCGCCTCATAGGCGCCCGCCGCGTCCTCCAGCGCGCCCTGGCGATAATGCTCTTCCGCCGCGGCCAACAGGTCGGGGATCGTCTCGGCGTCGCTCGCCGGGTCGGCCATCGCTCGCTCCCTTCGTCGGTTCGGTCTCTTAATGCACGGCCCGACTTGCCCCGCGCAAGAGGGCGCCCCATCCTTTCCTCATGACCGATCATTCGGAACCCGATCGAAGGCCGCCCGCCGACCCGGCCCGCAGCGCCCATGGCGGCGGCGACTGGGTGACGCATGTTCCCGACGGGGACAATCGCGAGCGGCTGGTCTGTCCCGATTGCGGCCTGATCAACTACCAGAATCCGAAAGTCGTCGTCGGCGCGGTGGCCTCCGTCCGCGACCGGTTGCTGCTGTGCCGCCGCGCGATCAATCCGCGGCGCGGCTATTGGACGATCCCGGCCGGCTACATGGAACTGCATGAGACGGTCGAGGCCGGCGCAAAACGCGAAGCGGCGGAGGAGGCGCTGGCGGCGCTGACCCTCGACGGGCTGCTCGGCGTCTACACCATCCCGCGGATAAGCCAGGTTCAGATGATCTACCGCGCCCGTCTGGACAATCCGGAGACGATCGGCGCGGGGGACGAGACGCTCGAAGTGGGCCTCTTCGCCTGGGAGGACATCCCGTGGGACGATCTCGCCTTCCCGTCGGTCCACTGGGCGCTCGGCCACTGGCGGGAGGTTGTCGGCCGGGCGGTCTTTCCCCCCTTCGGCAATCCGGAGGGCGCGACCGGCGACTATTGAGCCGCGTCACTCGGCGCTTGCGTCCTCCTCGCGCTCCAGGCTGTGGCGGCTGATGAAAGGGATCTGGGCCATCACGAAGAGGAAGGTGAGGCCCAGGATGCCCGCCACCTTGAAGGTGACCCAGAAATCCGTCGACTGGGTGCGCCAGACCGCCTCGTTGAGGGCGGCCATGGCCAGGAAGAACAATCCGAAGCGAACCGTCAGCGCCCGCCAGGCCGCGTCGGGCAGGGCGATCCCCGACCCCATCAGCAGTTTCAGCGGCAACCGCCTCAGCGCCAGCGCGCCGAGCAGCGCGACGGCGAACAGAACCTGGACGATGGTCGGCTTCATCTTGATGAAGATCTCGTCGTCGAGCCAGATGGTCAGGCCGCCGAAGACCGCGACGACGGCTGCGGTGACCACGGACATCCAGGGAACCTTCCGAGTCAGCGCGATCGACAGCGCGACGGCGACCAGGGTCGCGGCGACCACCACCTTGGTCGCGGTCATCAGCCCGTCGAGCAGATAGGCGATCAGGAACAGCGCGAGCGGGCCGTACTCCGTCGCCGGACCGATCCAGCGCGGGGCCGATTTGGCGTCGGCGGGGGCGTGTTTTTCTGGGTCGCTCATCGGCCTCTCGGTGGTTGGGGGCGGCGGTCGGGCGTCCGCCCGCTTATAGAGCCTAAACCGCCGCGTTTGAACCGCCGAGATCGATCCGGCCCTCGGACGATTGGCGCCGGGCCGCGAAGCGGCTAGGGTTCGGTCTATGAGCGATCCGACCAATCTCCCGATCGGCCCCAGGGGCCCCGGCGCCCCCACGCGGGGCTCAACCGGCTTCGGCGCGCGCGTCGCCGCGTCGGCGGGCGGCGGGGCGGAGCGTGCGGCGCCCGGGCGGGATCCGTTCGATCTGGACGGCGCGATGACGCGGCTGAAGACGCTGCTCGCCTTCGACGGGCCGAACGGCCCGCGCGAGAACGCGCCGCGCCGGGGCTTCTATCTGAACATCCTCGCCTGAACATCCGGCGCGCCGGACGGCGCCGCATCGACCCGGCGTCGATCCCGCGACAAGCCTTCGTTAACCATTTCGTCGCTACAGTGACCGACGCAGGCGGGAAGCCGCAGGGTCGGGACTCCCGGCGTGCGGCCCCGATGGGCATCAAGAAGGGCGGGTCGATATGGCGCGGTTGGACTTTTCACGGCTTTCGGTTCTGGTGGTGGAGGATTCCGCCTTCATGCGCAGCCTGTTCACCACGGTGTTGCGCGCGCTTGGGGTCGAGCGCATCACGCTCGCCGAGAACGGCGAGGACGCGATCCGCATCCTGAAGCCGGTGCAGAAGACGAAGAGCGGCCAGCTGGTCGGCTTCACGGGCATCGACGTGGTGATCTGCGACTATTTCATGCCGGTGCTGGACGGCGGCATGGTGCTGCGCTGGCTCCGGCGCAGCGAACATTCCCCGGACCGCTTCCTGCCCTTCATCATGGTCTCGGCGGCGGCGGATCTCGAGACCCTGACCACCGCCCGGGACAACGGCATCGACGAGTTCCTGGCCAAACCCTTCTCGGCGGAAATGCTGGCGCGGCGGCTGACCACGATCGTCGAAAGCCCGCGCCCCTACATCTTCGCGCCGTCCTATTTCGGTCCGGATCGGCGTCGTCGATCCAAGCCGGTAGAGACGGATCGGCGCGTCATGAAGGAGGCCGATGTGGAGGTCGTCCATTCGGTCAAGGACGTCAGCGCGCTGAAAAACTCCGACAAGAAGGTCTGGGTTTTCCGGTTGCCGCGCAGCCTGCGCAACAAGCTGGCGACGGGCGAGGCCGGCCCCGACAGCCAACCCTTCGATCCCGCGATCCTGGAGGCGGCGGAGGCCAAGATCCAGGAGATGGAGGGCGACTACAGCGATTGGGTGGCCGACACGCTCGAGGAGCTCACCCAGGCTCTGCATCGCGCCATCGAGGAGATGGAGGCCGCGCCCAAGCACATCGCCGAGATACGCCGCATCGCCCACGAGTTGCGCGGGCAGGGGGGCATCTTCGGCTATCCGCTGATGACGCAGTTCGCCAAGTCGCTCTACGAGCAGACGCATGAGGACGTGCAGGTGACGCCCGAACTGCTGGAGCTGGTGAAAGCCCACATCGATCTGATCCGCATCGTGACCAAGCAGAAGATCAAGGGCGACGGCGGCGAGACCGGCAAACAGCTCATGACCAGCCTTGCGGAGGCCAAACGCAAGTTCGCCGGCAACGCCAAGGCGCCGAAGCAACCCGTCCCGGCGGCGAAGGCGTCCTGACGCACGCGAATCCTACGCGGAAAGCCCCATCAGGCCGTTCGCGAAATCCTCGGCCTTGAAGGGGCGCAGGTCCTCGGCCGTCTCGCCGACGCCGACCGCGTGGACCGGCAGGCCGAAACGCTCCGCCAGCGCCACCAGAACGCCCGCCTTGGCGGTGCCGTCCAGCTTGGTGACCACCAGGCCGGTGACCGACACCATCTCCTTGAAGACCTGGACCTGCTGCAGCGCGTTCTGGCCGACCGTGGCGTCGAGCACCATGACCACGTCGTGCGGCGTCGTTTCGTCCAGCTTCTTCAGGACGCGCACGATCTTGCCGAGCTCGTCCATCAGGTCCTTCTTGTTGTGCAGCCGGCCGGCGGTGTCGATCAGCAGCACGTCGGCGCCCGCCTCCTGCGCCTGCTTGTAGGCGTCGAAGGCGAGGCCGGCGGCGTCGGCGCCCGTCTCGCGCGCGACGACGGGGGCGCCCGTGCGCTCGCCCCAGATCTTGAGCTGCTCGACCGCCGCGGCGCGGAACGTGTCGCCCGCGCACAGCATCACCGACTTGCCCTCGGCGCGGAGCTGATGGGCCAGCTTGCCGGTGGTCGTGGTTTTGCCCGAGCCGTTGACGCCGACCACCAGGACCACATGCGGCTTCTTGGCGGGATCGCCGCCGGCGGCGAGCGGCTGAGCGGTGGGGGCGAGAATCTCCGCAATCGACTGGGCGAGCGCGGTGCGCACCTCCTCCTCGGAGACCTCCTTGTCGAAGCGGCTCTTCGCCAGCTCCGCCGTCAGCTTGGCCGCCGTCGCGGGCCCCAGATCGGCGGTGATCAGAACGTCCTCCAGTTCCTCCAGCGCCTCGTCGTCGAGCCGCCGGCGGCCGGTGAAGACGCCCTGCACCCCGTCGGTCAGCTTGGCCGAGGTCTTGGCCAGGCCCTGTTTCAGCCGCTGGAACCAGCCGAGCGCCATGATCGTCTCTCCGTCTTGCTGCGTCGCCCCTGCTTAGCGAGGACGGGCGGTGTTGGAAAGCGGCGAGGAAGCGAAGCGGAGGAGGAGGTTAAAGCGTCGTTCCGACGAGCCGCGCGCCCTGGCGCGCGTCGAGCCGGGCCCGCAGCAGCGTCCCGTCCGGGATCGACGGGTCGAGCTGGACCGGCGCGAAGCCCTCGGTGCGGCCGAGGCCGTTCTGCTCCACCAGCACTTCGGCTTCGGTCCCGACGAGGCTGTCGAGATAGGCCTCCGCCCGCGCCGCGCCCAGCGCGCGCAGGCGCGCCGCGCGCTCCTTGCGCACCGGCTTGGGGACCTTGTTCGGAATCCGGGCGGCGGGCGTCCCGGGGCGCTCCGAATAGGGGAAGACATGCAGCCAGGTGAGGTCGGCCTCCTCGACCAGACGGGCGGTGTTCTCGAACATCGCCTCGGTCTCGGTCGGGAAGCCGGCGATCAGGTCGGCGCCGAATACGGCCTCGGGCCGCAGGTCGCGGAGGCGCCGAATCAGCGCCAGCGCGTCGTCGCGCAGATGGCGGCGCTTCATGCGCTTCAGGATCATGTCGTCGCCGGCCTGAAGCGACAGGTGGAAATGCGGCATGAGGCGCGGCTCGTCGGCGATCGCGCGGAACAGCGGCTCGTCCATCTCGATGCAGTCGATCGACGACAGCCGCAGCCGCGGCAGGTCCGGGACCAGCGTCAGCAGGCGCCGGACCAGGTCGCCCAAGGGCGGCCGGCCCGGCAGGTCGGCGCCCCAACTGGTGATGTCGACGCCGGTGAGCACGACTTCCTTGTAGCCGCTGTCGACCAGCGCGCGGACCTGCTCCACCACCGCGCCGGCGGGGACGGAGCGGCTGTTTCCCCGGCCGTAGGGGATGATGCAGAAGGTGCAGCGGTGGTCGCAGCCGTTCTGCACCTGCACGAAGGCGCGCGCGCGGCCTTCGAAGCCGCCGATCAGATGGCCCGCCTGCTCCTCGACCGTCATGATGTCGGCGACGCGCACCGGCTCCGCCTCGGCCAGCGCCCGGTCGGCGAAGGTCGCCGGCTCCAACTTCTCGCGGTTGCCGACCACCTGGTCGACTTCGGGCAGGCGCGCATAGGCGTCCGGGTCGATCTGGGCGGCGCAGCCGGTGACCACGATCTCCGCCTCCGGCCGGTCGCGCTTCAGGCGGCGGATCGTCTGGCGGGCCTGGCGCTCGGCCTCGGCGGTCACCGCGCAGGTGTTGACGACCACCACGTCGCGGCGGCCGGCGCAGGTCAGGTTCTCGCGGATCACTTCGGATTCATAGGCGTTCAGGCGGCAGCCGAAGGTGACGACCTCGGGCCGGGCGCCGGCGCGCGCCGCGCCGCTCACAGCGAGGCCTCGCCGACGAAGCTGGTGGCGACGGGGCCGGTCATCAGCACATGGCCGTCCGCCTCGCGCCACTCGATGTCGAGGCGCCCGCCGTCGAGATCGACCGCGACGCGCCGGCCGGTCAGGCCGCGCCGGGTGGCGGCGACTGCGGCGGCGCAGGCGCCCGAACCGCAGGCCTGCGTGATCCCCACGCCGCGCTCCCACACGCGCAGGCGCAGGCGGTCGGGGCCGCTCACGCTCGCCACTTCGACATTGGTGCGCTCGGGGAAGAGGGCATGGGTTTCGATCCGCGGGCCCAGGGTCTCCAGGTCCAGCCCCTGCGCGTCCGCGACGAAGAAGACGCAGTGCGGATTGCCCATGCCGACCGCCGCGGGGTCGGTCAGCGGACCGGCCTCGACGCCTTCGAGATGCAGGGTGTCGCGCGCCTCCGACAACGGCACCGCGGCCCAGTCGGTCAGCGCCTCGCCCATATCCACGGCGACCCGACCATGCTCGGCCGCGGCGGCGTGCAGCAGGCCGCGGCGGGTTTCGATCACCGCGCGGTCGCGCCCGCTCTCGTCCATGGCGAGGGCCGCGACACAGCGCGTTCCATTGCCGCACGCCCCGGATTCCGAGCCGTCCGGATTGTAGATGCGCATGAACAGGTCGGCGTCCGGGCTCAGCGCCGGCTCCAGCACCAGAAGCTGATCGAAGCCGACGCCGCGCCGCCGGTCGCCGAGCGCCCGCACCGCCGCCGGCGCCAGCGGCAGCGGACGCGCGCGCGCGTCCAGCACGACGAAGTCGTTGCCGAGCCCGTGCATCTTGATGAAGGCGACCATCCGCAAAAAAACCCGTCGAGCCCATGGCGCAACGCGGCGCCGGGCGGCTCACGCCGTCCCGCACCGCAGATCGGGCCCTTATATGGCGCGGACCGGCGGAAACGCAAAAGGCAATTGGAACGGGGCGTCCGGCCGTCTTAAGACTGCCGCGCCCACTGGCGCTGCAGCGCGGGGCTGTCGGCGATCGCCTTCACCAGGCGCAGGAAGGCGCGCCGCCGCTTCGGCAAAGCGATCGCCTGGAAGTCCTGGGCCAGCGTCTCGGCGTCCTCCCGCTCGTCGAGGAAGGGCCGCGACCCGTCCTCGAGCCCTTCGAAGAAATAGGCGACCGAGACGTCGAGCGGGGCGGCCAGCCGGTAAAGCCGGCCGGCCCCGATGCGGTTCAGACCCTGCTCGTACTTGCGGATCTGCTTGAAGCTGAGATCCACCGTCGCGGCGAGCTCGGCCTGGGTCATGCCGACCTGCCGCCGACGGCGGCGGAGCCTCTCGCCGACATGCCGGTCGACCGCGGTCGAGCGTCGCTTGGCCGTTTTATCTTCTGAGTGCAAAGTTATCCCCACCGCTTCTTTTGCGGGAGAATGCCATTTCCTCGGACGCCCTTCAATCCCGAATAGCACCTGGAGAAACTTATAACTTTTGATAGTATCGCGCGTTTCCCCGTCGGCCCGAACCGGAAGGATGGGCGGCAGACCCGCGGGATTTCGGGGCGGCCGGACGGCGGCGCGCACGGGCGAAACCGCTTGACGGCCTAACCCGGGGCCTCTAGAAACCGCGTGAAATCAGGCACGTCCGAAGACCGAAAGGTCCTACGGGGCTCCGCCAGTCCGCGAGGTTCGCGCACTGGCGACGCTTCCGTTTGTGGGCGGCGCTTGCAGGGCGCGCCCGCATGTCGGGGCGCGGAATGCGACGGGAACGCGATCGGCGATGTTCGAGACGCTGTCGGAAAGGCTGGGCTCAGTCCTCGGAGGGCTGACGTCGCGCGGCGCGCTCAAGGAGAGCGACGTCGAGGCGGCGCTGCGCGACGTGCGCATCGCGCTGCTGGAGGCCGACGTCGCGCTGCCCGTCGTCAAGGAGTTCATCGGCCGCGTCAAGAAGGAGGCGGTCGGCGAAAAGGTCCTGAAATCCGTCAGCCCCGGCCAGCAGGTCGTCAAGATCGTCCATGACGAGCTGGTCGCGATGCTGGGCGCGGACGAGGAAGAGTCCAAGCTCAGCCTGCTCGGCGAGCCGCCGCAGGCGCTGATGATGGTCGGGCTGCAGGGCTCGGGCAAGACGACCAGCACCGCCAAGCTCGCGCGCCGGCTGACGGAGAAGGACAAGAAGAAGGTCCTGATGGCGTCGCTCGACGTCGCCCGCCCGGCCGCGCAGGAGCAGCTCAAGGTCCTGGGCGAGCAGGTCGACGTCGCCACCCTGCCGATCGTCAAGGGGCAGGGGCCGGTGGACATCGCCAAACGCGCGATGCAGGCGGGACGGCTTTCGGGCTACGACGTGGTGATCCTCGACACCGCCGGTCGGCTGCATGTCGATGAGGCGCTGATGGACGAGGTGGCCGCGGTCAAGGCAGCCGCCGGCCCGGCGGAGACCCTTCTGGTCGCGGACTCGATGACCGGCCAGGACGCGGTCACGGTGGCGAAGAGCTTCGCAGAGCGTATCGGCCTCACCGGCATCCTGCTGACCCGCGTCGACGGCGACGCACGCGGCGGGGCCGCGCTCTCCATGCGCCAGGCGACCGGCTGCCCGATCAAGTTTCTCGGCACGGGCGAGAAGTCCGATGCGCTGGAGCCCTTCCGCGCCGACGGCGTGGCGCGCCGCATCCTGGGCATGGGCGACATCGTCTCGCTGGTCGAGAAGGCGTCCGAGACGATCGAGCAGGAAGAGGCCGAGCGCATCGCCCGCAAGATGCAGAAGGGCGAGTTCGACCTCGAGGACATGCGCAAGCAGCTCGAACAGATGCGCAAGATGGGCGGCATGGAAGGGCTGATGGGCCTGCTGCCCGGCGTCGGCAAGATGAAGAAGCAGATGGCCGCCGCCAACATCGACGAGAAGATGCTGAAGCGCCAGGAGGCGATCATCCAATCGATGACGCCCAAGGAGCGCGCGCACCCGAAGATCCTGCACGCCTCGCGCAAGCGGCGCATCGCCGCCGGCGCCGGGGTCGAGGTGCAGGAGGTCAACAAGGTGCTCAAGCAGCACCAGCAGATGGCCAAGATGATGAAGCAGGTCCAGAAGATGGGCAAGAAGGGCAAGCTGCCGAACCTGCCCGGTCTGGGCGGTCCCGGGGGCGGTCCCGGGGGCGGTCCCGGCGGAATGGGCGGTCTCGGCGGCGGCGGCCTCGGCGGCGGCGGTCTCGGGGGGCCGGGCGGCGGCCTTCCGCCCGGCTTCGGCGGGCCGCGTTAGCCGCGCCCGAACAGAGATCCGGTTGCGCGCCGGTCATCGCACAGCGACAGGCGCGCGAGTTTTTCGAACACACGAACGATCACGACAGACTGGAGCAGTAAATGAGCCTTAAGATCAGGATGTCCCGCGGCGGGGCGAAGAAGCGTCCGTTCTACCGCATCGTGGTGGCGGACAGCCGCATGCCCCGCGACGGCCGCTATATCGAGAAGATCGGCTTCCACAACCCGATGGTCGCGCCCGACAATGACGAGCGCGTCAAGATCGACGTCGAGCGCGCCAAGCATTGGCTCTCGGTCGGCGCCCAGCCGAGCCCGCGCGTTCATCGCTTCCTCGCCGAGCTCGGCGTGATGGAGAAGGCGGCGATCCCGGAGCAGACCAAGAAGAGCCAGCCGAAGGCGAAGGCGCAGGAGCGTCTGCGCGAGGCCGAGGAGGCCCGCAAGGCCGCCGAGGAGGCCGCCGCCGAGGCCGCGGCTGCGCCGGCCGAAGAGGCGCCCGCGGAGGACGCCCCTGCGGACGCCCCTGCGGACGCCCCTGCGGAGGCGCCGGCCGAAGAGGCCCCCGCCGAGGAGAAGGCCGAGAGCTGAGCCGCGGCCGGGGAGCGCAAGGCTCCCTGACGCGGCCCCGCTCTCGCGGAGCCCCCGATGCTGGACGGACTCGCGATCTTGGGCGACGGACCGACGGATAGGCCTTCCGCGCCGCACGGCGCCGACGCCAAGCGGCTGCTGATCGGCGTGATCGGCGGCGCGCATGGCGTGCGCGGCCTCGTGCGCGTGAAGAGCTTCACCGAGGATCCGGCCGATCTGACCGCCTACGGCGCGCCGACCGACCGGTCGGGCGCTCCGGTGCGGCTGGAGATCGCGGGGGAGTCCAAGGGCCAGCTCCTGGCCAGGATCGCGGGCGTCGTCGATCGCACGGGCGCGGAGCGGTGGCGCGGGGTCGAGCTCTTCATCGCGCGCGAGCGCCTGCCGGCGCCGGCGGAAGAGGACGCCTTCTACCATGCGGACCTGCTGGGCCTGCCGGTCGAGGATCTCGACGGCCGTCCGCTCGGGACCGTGAAGGCGATCCACGATTTCGGCGCCGGCGACGTGCTGGAGCTCGAGGGGCCGGACGGCGCGGTCCGCTATCTGCCTTTCACCCGAGAGGCGGTTCCGAGCGTCGACCTCGCGGCCGGACGGCTGGTCGCGGACCCGCCGGTCGAAGTGGGCGATCCGGAGCCGCAAGGCCCGGAAGACGGCGGCCCGGAAGACGGCGGCCCGGAAGATGGCGGGGAGGATGTGCGATGAGCCGGTCCCATCCGACCGCCGGCCGTGCGGCGCCGTGGACCGCCACGATCCTGACCTTGTTCCCGGAAATGTTTCCGGGGTCGCTGGGACAGTCGCTCGCCGGCAAGGCGTTGGAGCGCGGCGACTGGGCGTTGAGCGCCGTCGACATCCGGGCGTTCGCGATGGACCGGCACAAGACCGTCGACGATACGCCCTTCGGCGGCGGCGCCGGCATGGTGATGCGCCCGGACGTGGTGGACGCCGCGATCGAGAGCGTCGCCGACGCGCCCGGCCCGCTGGTCTATCTGACCCCGCGCGGGCGCCGCTTCGACCAGGAGCTGGCGGCCGACTGGGCGGCCGGCCCCGGCGTCGTGATGCTGTGCGGCCGCTACGAGGGGATCGATCAGCGGGTGCTCGACAAGCGCGCGCCCCTGGAGGTGAGCCTGGGCGACTTCGTGCTGTCCGGCGGGGAGCCGGCGGCGCTGGTCATGCTGGACGCCTGCGTGCGGCTGCTGCCCGGCGTGATGGGCGCGGCCGAGTCGCTGGCGGAGGAGAGTTTCGAGAGCGGGCTGCTGGAGTACCCGCACTACACCCGGCCGGCGGAGTGGGAAGGGCGCGGCGTGCCCGAGCCCCTGCTCTCCGGCCATCACGGCCGCATCGCCGCCTGGCGGCGCGAACAGGCGGAGCGCGCGACGGAAAGCCGGCGCCCCGATCTCTGGTCGCGCTATCGGCAGCGCGGCGGCGCCGCGGCCGCCCCGGAGACGCGTCGGGACGCGATCCGGGGACCGCTTCGAAAGAATGAAGGGGCGGCCGGCTGACCAAGGCCGGCGCTCCGACGAGACTTGAGCGTCAAGAAAGGACGAGGACCATGAACATCATCGAGCAGATCAACGCCGAAGAGGCCGCGAAGCGGACCTCGGACAAGGGCGTGCCGGACTTCCAGGCCGGCGACACCGTACGGGTCAACGTGAAGGTCGTCGAAGGCGGCCGCGAGCGTATCCAGGCGTTCGAGGGCGTCTGCATCGGCCGCAAGCATGCGGGCCTCAACAGCTCCTTCCGGGTGCGCAAGATCAGCTACGGCGAGGGCGTGGAGCGCGTCTTCCCGCTCTACAGCCCGCGCGTCGATTCGATCGAGGTGGTGCGCCGCGGCAAGGTGCGCCGCTCCAAGCTCTATTTTCTGCGCGGCCGCCGCGGCAAATCGGCCCGCATCGTCGAGCGCAAGACCGGCCACGGCTTCGCCTCGGCCGCCGCGATGCCGGCCTCCGAGGTCGCGCCGCCCGCCCCGGAGGCGCAGGTCGAGACCGCGGCCCCGGTGACGGAAGAGGTGGAGAAGGGCTGACCCGGCCCTTCGCCCCCGGCGGCGGGCGTCCGCCCGCCCCCTTGGCCCGCCCCCTTGGCCCGTCCATGGGTCAGCGCCTGGTGAAGGAGTGAGCGACGGATGAGCGCGCCGAAGACCCTGTTCGACAAGATCTGGGACTCGCATCTGGTCGATCGTCAGGACGACGGCTCCTGCCTGATCTACATCGACCGCCATCTCGTGCACGAGGTGACGAGCCCGCAGGCCTTCGAGGGGCTGCGCACCGCCGGACGCCCTGTCCGCCGGCCGGACCTGACGCTCGCCGTCGCCGATCACAACGTGCCGACCAGCGACCGCTCGCAGGGGATCGCGGACGAGGAAAGCCGCATCCAGGTCGACACGCTCGCGCGCAACTGCGCCGACTTCGGCGTGCCCTATTATGCGATGGACGACGTGCGACAGGGCATCGTGCACATCATCGGGCCGGAACAGGGCTTCACCGTCCCGGGCGCGACGATCGTCTGCGGCGACAGCCACACCGCGACGCACGGCGCCTTCGGGGCCTTGGCCTTCGGCATCGGCACCTCCGAGGTGGAGCATGTGCTGGCCACCCAGACCCTGGTGCAGAGCCCGGCCAAGAACATGCGGGTGACGGTCGACGGCGCCTTGCCCTTGGGGGTGACGGCGAAGGACATGATCCTGGCCATCATCGGCAAGATCGGCACCGCGGGCGGCACCGGCCATGTGGTCGAGTTCGCCGGACCGGCGATCCGGGCGCTTTCCATGGAAGGGCGCATGACCGTCTGCAACATGACGATCGAAGGCGGCGCGCGCGCCGGCCTGATCGCGCCGGACGAGACCACCTTCAACTATCTGGAAGGCCGTCCGATGGTCCCGAAGGGCGGCCAGTGGGAGCAGGCCGTGGCCTACTGGAAGACCCTGCCGTCGGACGAGGGCGCGGTCTACGACAAGGAGGTCGTGCTCGACGTCTCCGAGATCCCGCCGCAGGTGACTTGGGGGACGAGCCCCGAGGACGTGGCGCCGATCGACGGGACGGTGCCCGATCCGGCGAGCTTCGCCAGCGACGGCAAGCGCGGCGCGGCGCGCCGCTCGCTCGACTATATGGGCCTGGAGCCGGGCACGCCTCTGGGCGACGTGAAGATCGACAAGGTCTTCATAGGCTCCTGCACCAACGGGCGGATCGAGGACATCCGCGCCGTGGCCGAGATCGCCCACGGCCGCAAGGTGGCCGACGGGGTCTACGCCATGGTCGTCCCGGGCTCCGGCCTGGTGAAGGAGCAGGCGGAGGCCGAGGGCCTGGACCGCATCCTGCGCGAGGCCGGCTTCGACTGGCGCGAGCCCGGCTGCTCCATGTGCCTCGCCATGAACGCCGACAAGCTGTCGCCGGGGGAGCGCTGCGCGTCGACCTCCAACCGCAATTTCGAGGGCCGCCAGGGCCGCGGCGGGCGCACCCATCTGGTGAGCCCCGCCATGGCGGCGGCGGCGGCGCTCAAGGGCGCGCTGGCCGATGTTCGGGAGTATCTGAAATGAGCGACTTGACGCTGGACGGCCGCGGCGCGCGCGACCTGCCCGAGGATCTGCTGGAGCGCCTGTTCGGCGCCGAGCGCCTGAAGCGCGGCTGGCGCGTGCTGGCCCCGGCGAACGACGACCGCGCCGAGGAAGAGCTTCACCCGGCCTATATCGAGGCGCTCTTCAAGCGCCGGCGCAGCTGGTGAGCGACGGGAGGAGACGAGACCCATGCAGCCCTTCACGAGCCTGACCGGGATCGCCGCGCCCTTGGATCTGATGAATGTCGACACCGACATGATCATCCCCAAGCAGTATCTGAAGACGATCCAGCGCACCGGCCTCGGCCGCGCGCTGTTCGACGAGATGCGCCATAACGAGGACGGCTCGGAGAAGCCCGACTTCGTGCTGAACCAGGAGCCCTACCGCCACGCCTCGATCCTGATCGCGGGCGACAATTTCGGCTGCGGCTCCTCGCGCGAGCATGCGCCCTGGGCGCTGCTCGACTTCGGGATTCGCTGCGTCCTGGCGCCGAGTTTCGCGGACATCTTCTACAACAACTGCTTCAAGAACGGCATCCTGCCGATCCGCCTGCCGGAGGAGACGATCCGCGCGCTGATGGCCAAATGCGACCGCGGCCACAATGCGCACTGGTCCGTCGATCTGGAGCGCCAGGTGGTGGTCGACCCGGACGGGGAGGAGATCGCCTTCGAGATCGACCCGTTCCGCAAGCACTGCCTGCTGAACGGCCTCGACGACATCGGCCTGACGCTGCAGAAGGGCGGGGCGATCGACGCCTACGAGGCGGCCCGCTCCGCCGACAAGCCCTGGATGACCCCCGCCGCGGCGGAGTAAGCGGCGCGCCTTACGCGCGGCAGCGGTCGATCACGCGGCGCAGGAAGGCCTCGCACTCCGCGATCTGGCTTTTCTCGATGAATTCGTTCGGCTGGTGCGCCTGACGGATCGAGCCGGGGCCGCAGACCACGGCGGCCATGCCGGCGCGCTGGAACTGACCCGCCTCGGTGCCGTAGGACACGTAGTGGGTTCCGTTGTCGCCGGTGATCTGGCGCACGAAGACCTCCGCCTCGGACTCGCGGTCCTCCTTCAGTCCGGCGACGACGTTCTCGGTCACGGTTTCGATGCCGGTCGCGGGGTCGATCGCGTGCATCTCCGGCAGGATCTCGGCCGTGTACCAGTCGACGAACTCCTGCTGGATGTCCTCGGGGAAATCGTCGGGCAGGTTGCGGATGTCGCAGACGAACTCGGCGTGACGGGCGATGATGTTCGGGGCCGTGCCGCCGGAGACCTGCCCCACATGGATGGTCGTATAGGGCGGCGTGAAGCCCTTGCCCGGCCCGTTCTCCGGGTCGGCCGCGGCGGCGCGGGCCTTCACCATCTCGTCCAGCTTGGCGATCAGCCGCGAGACCACCATCACCGCCGAGACGCCGGCCTGCATCTGGCTCGAATGCGCCTCCTTGCCGGTCACCGTGGTGCGGAAGAACCACATGCCCTTGTGGGCGGAGACCACCTTCATCTCCGTCGGCTCGCCGATGATGACGATGGAGGGTTTGGGCAGGGACGCGCCGATCTCGTCGATCATCTCCGGCGCGCCGCGGCAGCCGACCTCCTCGTCGTAGGAGAAGGCGAAATGGATCGGTCGGGCCAGCGGCTTGGCCAGCATCTCCGGCAGCAGCGCCAGCGCCGTCGCGGGAAAGGCCTTCATATCGCAGGTCCCGCGGCCGTAGAGACGGCCGTCGTCCTTGTCGGTCAGCAGGAAGGGGTCGCTGTCCCAGGGCTGGCCCTCGACCGGCACCACGTCCGTGTGGCCCGAGAGGCACACCCCGCCCGGCTGCTTCGGGCCGATGGTGGCGAACAGGTTGGCCTTGGTCCCGTCGGCGTTGGGCAGGATCGTCGCTTCGACGCCGGCCTGGGCCAGCCGCTCGTGCACGAAATGGATCAGGTCCATGTTCGATTTTGCCGAGACCGTGTCGAAGCCTACGAGCGTCGCCAACATTTCGACCGGATCGGTCATCCTGCACCTCGTCCCGTTTCGAGAAAGCGCGGCGGAGCCTACTGCCGCCAGAAGCCCGGCGCCAGCAGCACCAGCACCGTGAAGATCTCCAGCCGCCCCAGCAGCATGGCGAGCGACAACAGCCACTTCGCCGCGTCCGGCAGGGTCGCGAAATTGCCGGCCGGGCCGATCACCGGCCCCAGCCCCGGCCCGACATTGGCGAGCGCGGTGGCCGCGCCGCTGGTCGCGGTGATGAAATCGAGCCCCAGCATGCCGAGCCCGACCGCGATCAAGGCGAAGATCATCATGAAGAGGAAGAAGAAGCTCATCACCGATTCCTCGACCGCCTCGGGGATCGGCTTGCGGTTATAGTAGGCGATGAAGACGCCGTTCGGCTGCAGCAGGCGCTTCATCTGGACCCGCGCGGTGGCGTAGAGCACCTGAAAGCGGAAGACCTTGATGCCGCAGGTGGTCGAGCCGGCGCAGCCGCCGATGAACATCAGGAGGAAGAACAAGGGCGGCGCGAAGGCGCCCCACTGGCCGAAATCCTCGGTCGCGTAGCCGGTGCCGGTCATGATCGAGGTGATGTTGAAGGCCGAGCCGCGCAGCGCTTCCAGAAGCGTCCGGTCGAGCCCGAAATAGAGATAGGCCGTCGCCGTCACCGCCGCGGTTCCCAGAAAGCCGAAGAACCACCGCACCTGGCTGTCGCTGATCAGGGCGTTGGGCTGGCCCCGCAGCGCCTGCAGATAGAGCAGGAAGGGCAGCGAGCCCAGGATCATGAAGACGGTGGCGATCAGGTCGACCCAGAGCGAGCCGAACAGGCCCATCGACCGGTCGTAGGTCGAGTAGCCGCCGGTCGCCACGGTCGTCATCGCATGATTGATCGCATCGAAGGCCGACATGCCGGCGAGGTCGTAGAGCCCCGCGCAGATCAGCGTCAGCCCCAGATAGATGATCGCGATCCAGGCGCCGATCTGGGCGGCGCGCGGCAGCGCCTTCTCCATCCGCTCCGCGAACTCCATGCGGAAGAGCTGCATGCCGCCGACCTGCAGCATGGGCAGGATCGAGACCGCCATGACGATGATGCCGACGCCGCCGAGCCATTGCAGCAGCGAGCGCCACAGCAGAATGCCCGGCGGCGCGAAGTCGAGCCCGACCAGCACCGTCGAGCCCGTCGTCGTGATGCCCGACATCGCTTCGAAGAAGGCGTCGGTGTAGGAGAGCTGCAGATCCGCAAACGCGAGCGGCAGCGCGGCGAAGGCCGGCAGCACGACCCAGGCCGACGTCGTCATCACGAAGGCCTGACGGATCGACAGGGCCCCGAACCGCACCCGGTTGGTCAGCATCAACATCACGCCGACGAACAGCGTGAAGGCCGACGCCATGGCGAAGACCTCCCAATCCGGATTGTCCACCGCCAAATCGACGAGCGCCGGAATGGTCATCGACACCGCCAGCGTGGTCAGCAGCGCGCCGTTGACGAACAGAATGGGCCGGAAATCGAACACGGATGAATTCGCCGTCTTGCTGCCCGTCGCGCCGGAGCGCGGGGCCGCAGTCTAGAGCGGTTTCCGCGCCGTCGCCAGATCGCAAGGGGGCTACGCGTCCCGGCCCGCAAAAGCAAGCGGCGGAGGGTCGACGCCTCCGCCGCCGCTGTCGCTCGACCCGGTTGGGCGGGACGAAAAGGGGGGCTCAGCCGGCGGCCGGCCCCTGCGCCGGCAGGCCGGTCAGGCCGAAGAATTCAGCCCGCAGCGCCCGGTCCGTCTTGAAGGCGCCGAGCATGCGGCTGGTCACCATGTCGACGCCGGCCTTCTTCACGCCGCGGGTCGTCATGCACTGGTGCTGTGCGCACACAACGACGGCCACGCCGCGCGGCTTGAGCACGCTTTCCACGGCGTCGGCGATCTGGGCCGTCATCTTCTCTTGGATCTGCAGGCGCTTGGCGTAGATCTCCACGACCCGGGCCAGCTTGGAGATGCCCACGACCCGCTCGTTCGGCAGGTAGGCGACGTGCGCGTGGCCGATGACCGGCACCATGTGATGCTCGCAATGGCTCTCGAAGGCGACGTTGCGCAGCAGCACCATCTCGTCATAGCCCTCGGTCTCCTCGAAGGTGCGTGAGAGCAGCGCGGTCGGATCCTCCGCATAGCCGGCGAAGAACTCCTCATAGGAGCGCACGACGCGGTCCGGCGTGTCCAGCAGGCCTTCGCGGGTCGGGTCGTCGCCGGCCCAGCGCAGGAGCGTGCGGACCGCTTCTTCGGCCGCCTCGCGCGAGGGGCGCGCAGGATCGTAGTCCGCGTCGGCGCGGCTGACGGGTTTGATCGCGTTCATGGAGCATCCCTTGTCTATCTGGCCGGCCGCCGTCCGGGCGACGGGGCCGGGTGAACCGTCTCCGGCGCGCCTGGGCTCAGCGCGCCGTTTTCAGTCAATACGCGGCGTCAGTTCAATTGGATCGCCTGATGCGGGCTGTCGAGGGAGAAGGCGGGGATCGCGACGTCGAACTGGGCGCCGTCGCTCGCCTCCATCTGATACGCGCCCATCATCATCCCGGACGGGGTGGAGAGCGGCGTGCCGCTCGTGTACTCGAAGACCTCCCCGGGGCTCAGCACGGGCTGCTCGCCGACGACGCCCGGGCCCCGCACCTCCTGGCTGACGCCGTTGGCGTCGGTGATCCGCCAATGACGCGTCTTGAGCTGCACCACCCGCTCGCTCTCATTGGCGATGCGCACGCTGTAGGCCCAGACATAGTGGTCGTCCGCCGGCGAGGACTGCTCCTCCAGATAGTGCGGCGTCACGCTCACCTTGATGCCCTTGGTCACCGTTTCGTACATCACTGTCCCCACACCCGGCGCCGCGGCGCCTTCAACCGCGCCAAGCATAGGATTTCCGGCCGCTCCCTGTCCAGCGGACCCGGACACGGTCGGACGTCTGCGCGCCTTCGCAAAGATCGGGCCGGACGATCGCTCGTCCGGCCCGACAGTCGCTCGCTCTTCAAGCGGTTCGGGCGGGGGCGCCGCCGTGCGCCGCCCCGATCCCGGCGCCTCAATTCAACGTGATCGTCACCCGCCTGTTCTGCGGCGTGCGCACGCCGTCCGGGGTTTCGACCATCGGCTCGGACTCGCCGCGGGCGTCGATCGACATCGCCGCGGCGGCCACGCCCATGTCGCTGAGCGCGTCGCGAACCGCCGCGGCGCGGCTCATCGACAACTCCATGTTGTAGGCGGCCGCCCCCGCGGTGTCGGTGTGGCCGACGAGGCGGATGAAGCCGTCGTCATAATCCGCCAGCCGGTCGCGGGCCAATTCGACCACCGCCCGCGCGCCGTCGTTCAGCGTCGCGGAGTCGAAGTCGAAGAAGACCATCAGCGTGATCGGATCCGGGCGCGCCGGCGCGGCGACGGGCTCCGGCTCGGGCTCCGGCTCAAGCGCGGCCAAGAGCTTGGCGAGCGCCGCCTCGAACTCCGCCTGACACTCCTCGATGTCCTCCGGCTGGTGGTTCTCCTCCTGCTGCTCGACCCAGCAGTCGAACTTGGCCTGGGCGTGGGCCGCGTCCTCGGGATGCAGGCGCCGACCGCCGCGGTTGAGCGCGCCGATCAACTGGCTGCGCGCCGCCGCCAACTCGTCGATCTTGTCGGCCGGCAAGTTCCAGTCGGCCAGCTCCTCCGGCGGGACGACCTCGCCCGCCGCGGCGCGCAGGCCCTTGTCGGCGAAATGCTGCTGATCGGCCCAGTCGAACATCTCGTAAGCCTCGAACTCGGCGAACTCCTGGTATTCCTTGGCGAGCGCCTGGGTGAAGGCGGAGCCGGAAGGCTCCGTTTCCTGCAGCCGTTCGAGCGACGCGGTGCAAGCGCCAAGAAGCGCCGCCGCCGCGACGAGAACTGAAATTCTGAACATGATGTCGACCCCCACAGTGTCTGCCAAATCCGGGCCGGACGCGCCGTCGGCCGCCTGTTCGGGCGGCGCCAGGCCTGCCGCACAGGCTGCGAGTCGGCCCCCTCGATGCGTCCCCACCCATCGGAGTTGAAAAGCTTATCGCAGCCCCGGAACACCGCCTAAGATTTTTCCGGCGGTCTGGCGACTCGACCGCCCAATTCGGACTAATTGGTAAATATCCGCGTCCTAGGCGTCGTCCGAAAGCTCGATCACGGGCCCGCCGGCGGCGGCGGCGTCGCCGGGATCGTGCGTCACCAACAGGGTCGGCAGGGCGAGCGCGCGCGCGTGTTCGAAGACGAAGCGGCGGAAGCGGTCCTTCAGCGCGGCGTCCAGTTTCGAGAAGGGTTCGTCCAGCAACAGCGCCTGCGGCTCCGCCAAAAGGGTGCGCAGGCAGGCGACGCGCGCGCGCTGGCCGCCGGACAGCGTCGCCGGATCGCGCGCCGCGAAGCCGTCGAGCTGCGCATCGGCCAGCGCCGCCTCGATGCGTCGGGCCCGCTCCGCCCGCGACAGCCCGGCCGGCAGGCCGAAGCCCAGATTCTCCCCGACGGAAAGATGCGGGAACAGCAGATCGTCCTGGAACAGGATGCCGACGCGGCGCGCCTCCGGCGCCAGCCCGTCGAGCGGCCGCGCGCCGAGCTGCGCGCGCCCCTCCGCCCGGAACGCTGGTCCCAGCGTGCCGCACAGATGCGACAGCAGCGTCGACTTGCCGGCGCCCGACGGCCCCATCACAGTCGCCGTCTCGCCCGGCGCGACCGTCAGCGTCAGCGGCCGGAACAGCCGCCGCCCGCCGATCGAGACGCTCACCGCCTGCAGGATCAACGGCTCCGGCATGGCGTCAAAGCCCCTCGCGCATGCCGGCGCGGCGCCGGTGCAGCCAGGCCGGCAGCAGCGCCGCCGCCAGAAAGCCCAGCAGCGGCAGCGTCGCCTGCAGCACCGCGTAGATCCCGATCAGCCGCCGATCCCCGCCGCCGGCGCGGGCCACCGCTTCGGTGGTCAGCGTCGTCAGCCGCCCGCCGCCGGCGAAGATGGTGGGCAGATACTCGCCGACGCTGACCGCGAAGCCCACCGCCAGGGCGACGGCGATCGGGCGCGTCAGCATCGGCGCCTTGATCCGCCAGAACACCCGGTTGGGGCCGGCGCCGAGGCACAGGGCGCTGCGGGCGTAGCGCGGGTCCAGCTTGCGGAACGGCTCCGACAGCGACAGGAACAGGTAGGGCAGCACGAACAGGAGATGCGCCCAGATCAGGGCGGCCCAGGCGCCCTCCAGCCCCGCGGCCAGCAGCAGCACCTGGACGCCGAAGAGAAAGGCGACCTGCGGCACGATCAGCGGGGTGTAGAGCAGCCACAGCGCCCGCGTGCTCGGCCGCGCCCCGCTGCGGTCCTCCGCTTCGAGACAGGCCAGCACGAGGGCGAGCGCGATCGCCGCCGCCGCCAGCCCGACGATCAGGGTCGTCGCGCCCGGCCCGACGGCCTCGCCCGCGTGGTGCGTCCAGTTATGCAGCGTCCACTGGCCGGGCAGCGCGTCCGGCCAGCGCCAGCGCCGCGCCAGCGACCAGATCGCCATGCCGGCGAGGGACAGGATGCCGAGCGCGGTCAGTCCGACCACCAGTCCCTTGGCCAGACCGGCCGGCCGCTCCGCCCCGCCGCGGGCGCCGCGGGCGGTCCAGCGCCGGCCGATCGCCGCGGCCGCGCGCTCGGCCGCGAGCCACAGCGCGATCGCCGCCAGCGCGACGCCGAGCTGCAGGCACGCGCCCGCCGCCGCCAGGAACTGGAAGCCGAGGTCCGGATCGTTGGCCCAGCGCAGGATCAGGACCGAAAGCGTCGGCCGCGTCGCCCCCGTGAGCAGCAGCGCGACGTCCGCCACCGAGACCGAGAAGGCGATCACCGCCAGGATCGGCAGACGCATCTGCCGGTACACCAGCGGCAGGACGGTCTTGATCCACGCCGTCGCCGGGCCGTAGCCCAGGCTGCGGGCCACCGCCAGCGTCCGGTCCGCTGGAACCTGCGCCAGGGCCCCCAGCATCATCAGGAACAGGAACGGGACCTCCTTCACGACCAGACCCAGGACCAGATTCAGGCCATAGGGGTCCGGCGACAGCGGGACGTCCGGCGGCAGGTCGAAGCCGGTCGCCCAGGGCGACAGCGCGCGCAGCATCCAGCCGCTGGGCGCCAGCAGGAAGGCGAGCCCGATCGCGAAAGCCGCATGCGGCACCGCCAAGAGCGGCGCCAGCACGCGGCGCATCCAGTGATAGAGACTCGTGCCGTGGCTCGCCGCCGCGAAGCCGACGGTCAGCAGAACGGAGAGCGCAGCCGCCGCCAACCCCGTCCACAGGCTGGTCGCCGCCGCCGCCCAGACGCCCGGATAGGCGGCGAGACGCACCCACGGGTCGAGCGAGAAGCGCTCCCCGCCGAGCGCCGGCAGATAGCCGAAGGCCGGCAACAGCGCCCCGATCAATCCCGCCGCCACCGGCGCCAGGAACAGGAAGAGCGTCAGCCCCGGCGCGAACCGCAGGAGGCCCGGGCGCGTCGGCGCGCGAACCCGCGCTCCGCGAGCGTCGGCGTCAACTGCCATATCGGGTGAGCCAACGCTCCTCGATGCGGGTCATCCAGCTCGGATGCGGCTCCGGCAGGCTCGGGCCCAACTGGTCCGGCGGCAGCGTGGCGACGCCGCGCGGCAGATCGGCGAAGAGGGCGCGCTCGGCCGCGTCGAGCCGCGAGAAGCTCAGCACCGTCTGGTCGCCCCAGACGTCGGCGTTCTGCTTGTGCGCCTGGGCCTCGGGGCTCATCAGGAAGTTGGCGACCACCTTCGCCGCCGCCTTGTTGGGCGAGTTGTAGGGGATGGCGACGAAGTGGGTGTTGCCGATCGTGCCCTTCTCGAAGACGAAGGTGCGGATCGTCTCCGGCAGGCGGCCTTGCGTGATCAGGGCGGAGGCTTCGCCGGGATTGAAGCTGATCGCGATGTCGATTTCGCCATTGTCCAGCATGCGGATCTGGTCGGCGCTGGATTTGGGATAGTCCGCGCCGCCGCGCCACAGGACGGGATCGAGCGCGTCGAGGAAGTCCCAGAGCGGCGCTGTGACCGCGTCGAAACTCTCGCCGGCGGGGTCGAGCAGCGCGTCCGCATCGGTCGCCAGCTCGTAGAGCGCCTGCTTCAGGAAGGTGCTGCCGGTGAAATCGGGCGGGGCGGGATAGGTGAACCGCCCCGGATTGGCCTGGGCGAAGGCCAGCAACTCCTTGAGAGAATTCGGGGTCTCCTCGATCCGCGCGGAGTCGTATGGGAAGACGATCTTCGCCATGCCCCAGGGCGCCTCCAGCCCCTCGGTCGGCACGGTGAAGTCGATCACGGTGGTCGGCTTCTCCTCCGGATCGATCAGCGCGAAGTTCGGCAGCATCTCGTCCAGCGGGCCGTAGAGCAACGCCGCGTCCTTCATCGCCTTGAAGTTCTCGCCGTTGATCCAGATGAGGTCCACCGACCCGTCGTCGTGCCGGCCGGCGGTCTTTTCCGCCAGCACCTTGCGCACGGCCTCGGCGGTGTCGCCCAGCTTCACGTGGGTCAGCTCCACGTCGTAGCGCTCCTCCACCCGGTCCGCGACCCAGCGGATGTAGCTGTTGGTGGTCTCGCTGCCGCCCCAGGCGTTCCAATAGACTTGGCCGCCCTCGGCCGCCGCGACGGTTTCCGACCAATCGGCGGCGCCGGCGGCGGGCGCGGCGAGGGCGAGGGCCAGGCCGAGCGCGGCCAGACCCGGCACGGATCGTTTCGCAAGGTCGAGCATAGGCGCGGTGTCTCCCTGTCAGTCGCCGATCGGTCCCTTCATGTAGCGAAGCGCCGCGGCGCGAACCATAGGCCGCGCCGCGCGCCCACGCACTTGTGATCGGCGGCGGGCCCATGCTAACAGGCTTTCCGCGGCCGCGTCCCGGCCGCGATGACCTTGGGCCGGGCCAGCCGTTCTGATGAGTGACCGCCGCTCCGACATCCCCCCCGACGGGCGCCCCGACCGGCGCCCCGACCGGCGACGCCGACGCGCGCGACGATGCGGCGCCGCCGCGTTCGCTTCCTGCGGGCGCCGCGTGCGCCCTCGCGGCCTTGTCGCCGGCGGGGACTTGTCGGGCGTGCGGCTCCATCCGGGGCCGGAATGAGCGACAGAGAGGACCCGCCGGCTTCCCCCGGAACGGAGTCCTCCTTCATGCCCCACGACCTTCCGCCGATCGATTTCGAGATCGCGCCTGAAACCCCCGACGACGCCCCGGCCGTCGACGCCCTGATCGCCCGGAGCTTCGGCCCCGACCGCACCAGGCGCACCGTCTATCGCTTCCGCGACGGCCGCGCGCCGATCGCGGCGCTCGCCTTCGTCGCCCGGGCGCGCGGCGGCGCCGGCGGGCCGGACGCGGCCGGCCGGCTGCTCGGCTCCCTCAATTTCTGGGAGGTCGAGGCGCCGGGCGGGCGGCTGCCGCTGCTCGGGCCGCTGGCGGTTCTGCCCAGCCTGCGCGGGCGCGGGGTCGGGCGCGCGCTGGTCGCGCACGGGCTCGCCGCGGCGCGCCGGCTCGGCTGGCCGGCGGTGCTGATCGTCGGCGACCCGGGCTACTACGCGCCGCACGGCTTCACGGTGGAGTGCGTGGCGGGGCTTGAACTTCCGGGGCCGGTCGGCCCGCTGACCTTCATGGGGTTGGAGTTCGCGCCGGGCGCGCTCTCGACCCGCTGCGGCCCGGTGCGGCCGGTCTGACGGGCGCGGGTCGCGGGTCGCGGGGCGCGGCCGCGCATCCGGCTTGCGGCGGGCGCAGGTTTTTCCTATAGGAGGGACGGCGGGCGCGGCGCAGGCCGCGGCGCTTCGGGCGCGGGTGTAGCTCAATGGTAGAGCAGCAGCTTCCCAAGCTGACGACGAGGGTTCGATTCCCTTCACCCGCTCCAATTTTTTTCTGCAAAATCAATTATATGACAATTCGCTTCGTTAACACCAAGCGCGGAATCGCGATTTTTGGGTACGATTTGGGTATTCTTGATCGCTTTGCGGGCCCATTAGGCATTATGGCGACTCCTCGTTTCTCGCCGTTTCACATCCGCAAGCTGGTTCTATACCCGTCACCGCATCGTCTTCCCTGACCTTCACGGAGACGAATAGGATTCAACCCGATATTGAATCTTCCGACGTATTTCAGCGCCATAGCCACTTTAGGGAGAGAGGCTATGTACGCAGTGATTGATCGAACCGTCTCAATTCATTGGGAAATCGCCGCCAAAATCAATTTCGCCTGTCAGCAGAGCTCATATCCGGTTCTCCGCGATCTTCGGATCGAAAACCTGGATGAGGATGACCGCCTCGAAGGATTGCTCGTCACGCTGACGGCTGATCCGGCTTTCTTGAAGCCGCGCAGTTGGCGAGTCGATCGGATCGCGCCGGGCGGCATCGTGCCGATCAAGGAGCGGACGCTCGACCTGGAGGGCGGCTTTCTTCTGGGCCTGACGGAGGCTGTACGCGGCTCGGTCACGCTGACCATCGAGCGCGACGGCGAGATTCTGGCGGAGGAGAGCAAGCCGGTAGACGTGCTGGCTTACAATGAGTGGGGCGGCTCCGGCTACATGCCGGAACTGCTGGCGGCCTTCTGCACGCCGAACGATCCGGCCGTCGACCGTATCCTTCACAAGGCCGCCATGGCGCTGCGGAAGGCGGGTCGTGAGGACACGCTGGACGGCTACCAGTCCGGCAGCCGAAAGCGGGTTTGGGAGATGGCGTCGGCGATCTACACCGCGATCGCCAATCTAGGCGTCGCCTACGCCGTCCCGCCCACCAGCTTTGAGCGGGACGGCCAGAAGATCCGGCTGCCCAGTCAGATCCTCGACGGCGGCGTGGCGACATGCCTCGACACCACGATGCTGTTCGCCGCCGCGTTGGAAAAGGCGGGCCTGAACCCGATCGTTGCGATGCCGGAAGGCCATGCGATGGTCGGCGTCTGGTTGCAGCCGGAAGAACTCTCCTCCGTCGTCGTCGAGGACGCGGAGACGCTGCGCAAGCGCTATGAGCTCAAGGAACTGACGCTCATTGAGACGACGTTGGTGACGTCGCACGCCGCGCCGCCTTTTTCGCGCGCCATCGAACGGGCGATGGACAATCTCTCGCCTGACAAGGATGCGACCTTCAGCGCGGCGGTCGACATCCGCCGGGCGCGGGCTCATCAGATAAAGCCGCTCGCCCTGAAGGCGGGCCTTGGCGGAGAGGCCGCGATCGGGGAGGAGCCGGCGGTCGAGATCTCAATGGAAGAGGCGCCGCCGCTGCCGGACTTTGACTCGGAAGTCGAGGAGGCCCTTCCCGACACGCCCGAGGGACGTTTGGAGCGCTGGCAGCGCAAGCTCTTGGATCTGTCCGCGCGGAATCCGTTGCTGAACCACAAATCCTCCAAGGCCAGTCTGCCGCTCATGTGCCCCGATCCGGGCGACTTGGAGGATCGCCTGGCCGCCGGCGCGAAGATATCCATCCAGCCCGTCCCGCAGCCCACAAGCCAGGGGCAGGACGACGAACTGCACCGTCGGCGCACCGGCCAAGTGATCACGCGCGAATATGCGCTGGACGCGTTGGGCAAGAACCAGGTGCTGGTCGATCTGCTGGAACAGGAGCTTTCCAAGCGCGCTGTTGAGATTTATCGCAAGGCGCAAACCTCGCTACAGGAAGGCGGCGCGAACACGCTCTACCTCGCGCTCGGCTTCCTCGCCTGGAAGCGCGACAAGGATGACGAGCGTCGCTTCCGTGCCCCCTTGATCCTGTTGCCCGTCACGCTGCAACGGCAATCCGTACGAAGCGGCGTGAAGATGCTGGCCCATGACGACGAGCCGCGCTTCAACACGACCCTCCTCGAAATGCTGCGCAAGGATTTCGAGATCGAGATCAAGGGGCTCGACGGGGATCTGCCGAAGGATGACAGCGGCGTCGACGTCCGACTGATATGGGAGAAGGTTCGCCGCGCGGTCGTCGACGCGCCGGGCTTCGAAGTGGTCGAAGACGTCGTGCTCAGCCATTTCTCATTCGCGAAGTATCTTATGTGGAAGGATCTGGTCGATCGGACCGACGACTTGCGACGGAACGCGATCGTCCGCCATCTGATCGACACGCCCCGTCAGGCCTATGAGAGCTCTGTTGAGTTCGTGTCTGCCGAGCGGCTGGATCGGGATTTCGCGCCGTCCGATCTGCTCGCCCCGCTGCCCGCCGATTCATCACAAATGGCGGCCATCGCAACCGCGGACCGGGGTAAGGACTTCATCATCATCGGCCCGCCCGGCACCGGCAAAAGCCAGACCATCAGCAATATGATCGCCCACCTTTTGGGGAAGGGCAAAACGGTCCTCTTCGTCTCTGAGAAGACGGCGGCGCTGAACGTCGTTCATCGACGTCTCGCCGATATCGGTCTCGGGCGGTTTTGCCTGGAGCTTCATTCCAACAAGGCCAAGAAGACGGAGGTGCTGGCGCAGCTCGCCAAGGCCTGGTCCGCCGGCGCGCAGAAAAGCGAGGAGGAGTGGCGGCGCGAGGCCGAGAAGCTGAAGACGGTTCGCGACCGCCTGAACCGCGTCGTCGACTATATGCATACCAAGCGCCGCAACGGCCTGACGCCGCATCAAGCCATTGGCGTGCGGGTGAGGGACCAAGAACTGGCCGATCGATTGGCCTTCACGTGGCCGCAGGCGGACTAGCACGACGCCGACCAACTGCAGCGGATGCCTGAGGCCGCGGAGTTGCTGCAGGTCCAGGCGAAGGCGGTCGGCGACATCCACGACAGTCCGTTCCAACTCGTCTCCAGCGCCGACTGGTCACCGCAATGGGAGGCGGAGCTGACCGAGCGCGCCGGCGCGCTCGCCGAGGCGGCGGCCGCAGCCGACAAGGCTGCAACCACGCTTGTTGAGGCGCTTAGGATTGCGCCGCCCGACCGCAGCATGGCGCGCATGGAGGCTATTGCGGAACTGGCGGAGGTGCTCATCGCCTCTTATCGGAAGCAAAGCGGGTTCGCGCTGGAGCCGGACGGCGTCGATCGGATTGAGGCGCTAGAGGAGGCGGTGGCTCGTGTTAAGGCCTACGCCGCGGCGCAGGCGGATTTGAGCGCGCCTTACGACCCGATGGCGTGGCGCGCTTTGGACGGCGCGGAGATCGGCCGGCTGTGGGCGGAGGCCGAGGGCGCTTGGTGGCCGAAAAGTTTCTTCGCCAAGCGCGCCGTCATCAAGAAGATGCGTCTCGGCGGCGCCAAAGGGACGCCGAATCCGGCGCGCGACGCGGGTCTGCTGACCACGCTTCGACAGGAAGGGGAGGCGATCGACCGCCTGGATAAGCTGCTCTCCGGCTTCCGGGATTGGTCGGCGCACACGACCGATCCTGAGGCTGCGCAGACGTTGCGCGATCTGGGCGACCGTGCGCGCGCCGCGGTCGGCCGCCTCGTCGACGAGCCCGACCGACTGGTGGAGACGCGCGGTCGGATCCGCACCCTACTGCAGGACGGCAACGACATGCTGGCGCCGGATGCGCCGATTGGCCGCGCGGCGGCGGACTATCTGTCGGCGTTGGAGCGACTTCGCGAGACGTCCAACTCGTTCCGGGATCGCGCGGGGCGCGAACTGCGGGAGGCGGTCGGCGACAAGGACCAAGCGCTGCCAATCCTGAAGGAGACGTTGGAAGAACTCGTCGCCAGAAAGACTGAGCTCAATCAGTGGTGCGCCTGGCGGCGCCGTCGGACGGAGGCGATCGACCTGGAACTGCAGCCGCTCGTCGACTCGATCGAACAGGGACGCACGCCGGTCGAGGAGATCCCGGAAACCTTCGAGGCCGCCTATTGCGCCTGGTGGTCGAGCCGGCTCTTCGAGGAGGACGACATCCTGAAGGGTTGGTCGACCGCCGAACATAGCGATGCGATCGAGAAATTCAGGGCGATCGACGAGACCTTCCAGAAGGTGACGGCCGAATACATCGCAGCAAAGCTGAGCGGACGAATGCCTGGTCAGACGCAGATCGGCCGCAACCAGCAGTGGGGCTTGATCAAGAAGCTGACCGCGCAGAAGCGTCCGCGCACGCCGATCCGGAAGATGATCGAGGACGCGCCGGAGCCGATCTCCAAGCTTGCGCCGTGCCTGATGATGTCGCCGCTGTCGGTGGCGCAGTATCTGCCGTCCGATCAAAGCCCGTTCGATGTGGTCATTTTCGACGAGGCGTCGCAGCTGACCGTGTGGGATGCGGTCGGCGCGATCGCGCGAGGCGGGCAGGCGATCGTCGCCGGCGACCCGAAGCAGATGCCGCCGACGAACTTCTTCAGCCGCGCGGACGACGATCCGGACGGCGACGTCGATTATGAAGGCGACATGGAAAGCATCCTCGATGAGTTGCAGAGCGCCAGCATTCCGGAGCAGACGCTGAACCTGCACTATCGATCCCGCCGGGAAAGCCTCATCGCCTTCTCCAACCATCATTACTACGACAATCGATTGGTGACGTTCCCGGCGCCGGTCCATCCGGATTGCGGCGTCAGGCTGGTCCGTTGCGACGGCTACTACGCCCGCGGAAAGGCGCGCCACAATGAGGGGGAGGCGCGCGCCATCGTCGCCGAGATCGTCCGCCGCCTCACCTCGGCCGAGCCGGCGGAGCGCGAGGCGTCGATCGGCGTCGTCACCTTCAACTCGGAGCAGCAGTCGCTGATCCTTGACCTTCTGGACAAGGCGCGCGGCGCCAATCCGGATATCGAATGGGCTTTCGCGGAGGACGCGACGGAGCCGGTCTTCGTGAAGAACCTGGAGACGGTCCAAGGGGACGAGCGGGACGTCATCCTTTTCAGCATCACCTACGGCCCGGATCAGGCAGGCCATGTGACGATGAACTTCGGGCCGTTGAACCGCGACGGCGGCGAGCGACGCCTGAATGTCGCGATGACCAGAGCGCGCTCTGAGATGGTGGTCTTCTCAACCCTTCATCCGGACAAGATAGACATCTCCCGCACCAAGGCCGAGGCGGTGAAGCACCTCAAGCACTTCCTCGAGTATGCGGAGCGAGGACCGAGCGCACTGGGGGCGGGCATTCACGGGTCGATGGGCGATTTTGAATCGCCATTCGAGACGGCGGTCGCCCGCGCCTTGCGCGACAAGGGCTGGACGGTCAGGCCGCAGATCGGCGTCAGCGCATTCCGGATCGATCTGGGCGTCGTGCATCCGGACGAGCCGGGGGTCTATCTCGCCGGCGTCGAATGCGACGGCGCGATGTATCACAGCTCCGCCTACGCTCGGGAACGTGATAAGATCCGCCAAGCGGTGCTGGACGGGCTGGGGTGGACGCTCTTCCGCGTCTGGTCGACCGATTGGTGGATCAACCGGCAGCGCGCCCTTCAGGCCCTCGACGCACAGCTGCGGGCTCATCTCGAAGCGGATCGCATCAAACGGAAGGAAGCGGCTGAAGCGCAAGCGGACAACGAGACAGAAGCGACCGATGATAGAGCGTCCGAAACCGCTGATGACGCGTCGCCGGAGGCGGAAGACGACGAAGACGCGGCGCCGCTTCGCGTCGGTCGAGCCGTTCGGGCGGACGAGCAGACAGACGCAACTGAATCTGGCGCGTCCGAGCTCGAAGATGAGGAGCGGGCATATGAGGAGGAGCCTGAGGTCGAAGATGACGCACCGCGCGTCTATGACGGTCTGCGACCGATCGAGACGCCGCGGCCGTCCGGCCTGGCTGACGATCAAAGCACCTTCTCCTTCAGTGCGGACGGCGCACCGGACAACGCGCGCTACGTTAACGCCTCATTTGACAAGGGCGCGCTCGCCCCGGACCCGAACAAGTTCTACGATGAGGCCTACGACCGCCGCCTCATCGCAATGATCGATCATGTGATCGACACCGAGGGGCCGATCCACGAAGATGTGCTCGTGCGCCGCATCGCCCGCCATCATGGCTTCAAACGCGCCGGACGCCTGATCCGCGACCGCGTCTTAAAGCTCGCCTGCAAGCGCCGGGGAAACACGAAGGAAGAGGTCGGCCGGTTCTTTTGGCGCAAGGGAACGGTGAAGGACCGCCTCGCCCCGGCGCGCTACAAGGGCAGGGACGATGAGGTGCGGAGCATCGAGCGCATCTGCACCGAAGAACTCCGCGCCGTCAGCGCGGCAGTGCAGTCGTCAGATCCCGGAACGGTCGCGCTGGCACTCGGCATAGCTCGTCTGAGTGCACTCGCCCGGGCACGTCTACAGAAAGCAATGGGTCAGTAGCGGCCTCGTAATCGCTCTCTCCTCGCGGCCTATTGGCTTGTGGCTACCTTACCCAGGCTTAACGATTCAATCCGATCTCGCTCGGCATGCGCACGAGCGAGCCCCATACCCGCCTTGACGGCTTCGGCCTCTACGGTCGGTTCGAGATCCTTCGGACCGAGTCCGAGGGGGAGAGAGGGGCGAGTCCGACGAGGCGGTCGCGCCGGTGTACGTCAAATCCCTCGACGCGCCGCGTATGGGCGTTCCGCTCGAGGAGGTCGTACGTGTCGGCTATGGCGAGAAAGAGGTGGTTGCGCTGCACGGCCGCCGGACGGTCACGGTCACCCTACGGTATCCGCGTTTTCGTCGCCCCGGCGTCCGGCGAGACGCGAAGACGCGGGTTCCCGGGGTCCATCCTCACCGCAAGGTCACCCGGGACCTCTACGAATCCGTCCTAATCGGCATGGCGAGTGGGCGGCAGACGGCGCGGCGCGTCGCCGACCTCTCGCAAGTCTCGGCGGCTACGCGGCGTCAGCGGGTATCGCAGGGTCCGAAACCCCGGATAATCAGCGGTTGTCTCGACTTGACGCCTTCACACGCCGCGCAGCCCTCTCAGTCCGGGACATTCCTAAAACCCGTGGTGCTGCGGATCGTCCTGAATGGCCGCCTCGACGGGGTCCGTTTCGGCCCCATCCAGCGCCGCGTCATCGACCCTTCCATCCGTATCGGTCAGGGCGTCATCGGCCGACGCGTCCCCTCGGTTGTAGAGTTGCGGATCGTCAGACGGACCGCTGGCGTCTGATGACCCTGCGCCTGGTGCGGCGTCGGACGGATCGATCCCCGCGACCTCGAGATAGACGGTCACCGCCGAGTCGCCCTGGCCGTCCTCACCTGCTTCGTCGGATCCGGACGGATTTTGCGATCCAGGAGCGGCGAACTGCATGTAGTCCGTGACCGAAGAAGATGTCGGCGGTGCGGAGGGCGGCGCAGCCTGCGAACCTGCCTCGTCGGAGCCCGTCACCTCGATATCGACGGTATGCGTCGTGCCGTCGGCTGACTTGACGGTGAAACTTTCCGTGGCGTTTGTTCCGTCCGCCAAGGCGTCGGCGCGATCGTCCGGCGCGTAGGTCCATTGTCCCTGGTCGTCGATGCTGAAGGTTCCGTATTGTCCGTCGGTATCGGTCTGTGCGACGAAATGGGCGTCGGCCGCGTCGCTGTCGGAAACGGACAAGGAACCGCTAACGGACGTGTCGTCGTCCGCTGTCGCCGCGCTGTCGTCGCCGGCGATCGCGGCGTCCGGGAACGGCTGCCCCGGCTGGAGTTCGACGCGCAGGGCGGCGCCGCTCCATGGCGAGGCGCTGTCCCCGTCGACGCTTCTGCTTTGGACCGAGAAGGCGTAGTTCTCGGTCTGTCCGGCGGGCGGGGCGATCTCGATGGAGTCGAGACGCCAGCCCGTTACGTCCAACGGATGGTCTGCGTCGATCGCGCCGGTATGCGTTCCATCGCTGACGACGGCGCCGTCCGGCAGGCCGACGATGCGCGTTTCCACCTGCTCCGATCCGTCCTGGTCATTGCCGGCGGCGGAGATGTCGAGTTCGAAGCTGTCTCCGGGGGTCACATGGCGGACCGTGTGCAGGTCCACCACGTTCACCCGAACGGTCGCCGTCGTCTCGTTCACCCCGTCCGTAATCGTATAGGTGAAGCTGTCCGCGCCGGAGAAACCGGGCGGCGGTTCGTATCGAAACGAGCCGTCTCCATTGCTCGCCACGCGTCCGCCATGGGCGGAGGCGGCGTCGAACGCGCTGAGCGAGAGCGCAGCGCCTTCATGATCGACAGCCTGATCCAGCACATTGGGAATGCCGAGCGCCCCGTCGGACACGTCCATACGCGCATCGACGTCCGGCGCCGCGGGGGCCCAGTCGCTGGGCTGCATCGCAAGTTGGAAGTCGGTTTGGCCGCCGTCCGAAACCACGCCGAAGCGGCCGCCATTCAAAGGCGTTCCGAAATCGTGCGACGCCTTGAGCTCTCCGCCGGACCAAAGCTCCGCCACCGATCCATGCACGCGCAGTTCGACCTGATGATCGGCGTCGGGCGTGGCCATCGTCGCGTCCGAAACCCGCTCCAACTCCACCAATTGGCCGTTTCGATACTCCTCGATATTCCATCCGCCCTGCCCAGCGCGCAGAACGGCCATCTTGAAGTTGTCTTCATCCTGGTAGTCGAAAACGATGCCGCCCGTCTTGTTCATGCCGCCGTTCGTGTGCGCGTGAACCGTGGCGGCGAGGGTGTAGTCGGCCTGGAGGGCGCCGGCGTAGTCCGCCAGCGCCACCTGCTTAGACGCGCCGCCGGCGACCGAAAGGCTGGTCCCCTCCACCGTCCACGCGCCATGAACGGGTTCGATGGCGTGCGGCGTGCCGTCGAAAACCGCGCTGTCGAAGCGCAGTTCGGCGATGTTCGAGAAGTGGACGGTCGCGCTTCCGCCGCCGTCCAAGGTGACCGTCGCGACGCCTGTCGCCGTGTCGATGGCGACCTGATCGGCGCGGTAAGCGGACAGATCCAGCGTGTTTCGTCCCGCCCCGCCGTCGATCGTGTAGCTGTCGCCGTCCTGCAGGGTCGAGACGCGGAACGTATCGTCGGCCCCGCCGCCGGTTGCGCTGGTGACGGCGTAGCGTCCAGGCCGCAGCCCCTGTCCGGGCGACTGATAGTCCTGCGTCGTCAGATCGAAATGAACGGCCGCAGAGGCGGCGGAGAAATCGGCGCGGCCGTAGACGACGCCGCCCGCGGAAGCCCCGACCTGCAGTGAGGGTCGGTCAGCCGTCGGCGCGATGTCCAGGACGCCCTGGGCCGTCACATCCGCTGCACCATCGCTGACGGTCAGGGTGACCGCGACATCGTCGCCGCTGAAGTCGCGGGCAGGCGTAAAGACCCACGACCCGTCCGGTTGTTGCGCGAAACTGCCCTGGGCGCTGGTCGCCGCCGTGATGTGCAGCGTATCGCCCGCATCGGCGTCGCTCGCCCCGACAAGCCGCAGCAGGTCGGCCTCGCTGAAGGTTATCGGCGTATCCTCATCCGTGGCGCCGAGAGAGGCCGGAGCAGCCGATGTGGCGGTTACGACTGGCGCGTCGTTCGCCCCGGTGAGCGTGATCACCAAATCGTGCGTCACCTGGGCGCCGGCCCCGTCGGTCACCGTGATGGGAATGGTGATCGGATGCGACGCCCCCGCGGCCAGCCCCTGGTAGGCGGCGTCGGATGGATCGAAGCTGTAGCCGCCGTCCGGATCGAGTGCGAACCCGGGAACCGGAGCGGTCGTCGTATAGGTCAGCGTCTCGCCTGAATCCGGATCGGCGCCCGCAATGCTTCCGGTGAAGGAGGCGGCGTCCTCCGTCGTCGAAACCGAGGCGGCGTTCGCCGTCGGCGCATCATTGCTCCCCGTCACGGCGATCGTGACCCGATGCGTCGTGCCGTCGGCCGACGATACGGTGAAGCTCTCGCTCGCCGACGCGCCGTCGGCCAAGGCGTCGGCCCGGTCGTCGGGCGCGTAGCTCCAGGCCCCCTGTGCGTCGATGCTGAACTTCCCGTATAGCCCGGCGGTTTCGGTTTGCGCCAAAAAATGCGCTTGCGAGCCGTCGGCGTCGGCGATCGTGAGCACGCCGGAGACGGCCGCATCGTCGTCCGGGGTCGTCGCATCGTCGTCGCCGGCGATCGTCGCGTCTGGTATCGGCTGCGTCGGGTCGAGGACGACCGGTGCGTGGTCGAGCGCCGTTTCGGTCGTCCCGTCTGGGCCTTCTGTGGTGACGGAGTAAGCAATGTTCATGTTGCCGTGAAAGGACACGGGCGGCGTGGCTTGAAGCGATGCGAGAGTCCAGCCCGTGACGTCCACAGCCTCGGAGGAGTCGGTGACCGTGATTGAGTGACCGCTTCCATCCGAGACAATCGTACCCGCCGGAAAACCGGCGAGGGTTTGAGCCGACACATGGTCGTCGCCGTCTGAAGGAGCCCCGGGATCGAGCGCGAGCTTCAAGGTCGCGCCGGGGTTCGGCGTGGCGATCTGCGTGTCGACCTCAACGGTCGACGTCCCGACCGTTCCCACAGCCGAGTACTGGTAGTTTCCGGTGGAATCGCGAAACTGTCCCCCTTCGGCCTGGATGTTGGTCAGGAGGTCCGGGTCGCCGTCCAGCAGGTTGGCCAGCGCGGAACGCTCCAAATCCGCTGCAGGGACGGCGGTCTTGGCGATCGCGGTGTTGAATATCTGACCGGTAAAGGCGTCATTGCTGCTGAAGCCGCCGCCGAAGCTGTCCTGATCGTTTCCAATCGCGAACTTGCCGCCGTCCGCCAGCGTCGCCCCGCGCCCGATATTGTCCAGATGTGCGGCGACCCGCCCGTCGATCAGGACGTCCAGCGTGCCCTGGTCCCCGTCCCAGCTGAAGGTGTAGCGGTGGTCCTGACCGTCGCTCAGCAGGGCGACGCCCGTCTCGTATTCGACGCCCCCGATCCGGAACTTCATGTTCTCGGGCCGCCAGATGTAGAAGGCGTTATCGTCGGAGGGCGTGGCGTAGCTGATGAGTGTGGCCCCGTGCCCGGCGCTGGACGTCACCTGCTGGCCGCCCAGGATCGTCATGTCGACCGTCAAGCCGTGCATCGCCCCGCCGGCCTGGATCACGCCGGCGTTGACGACCCCGGAACCTGATCCCGACGAGAACTCCATGACCTGCTGTTCGGCCCGCACCGTAAGCGCCGGTTGGGCGGCGTCCGTGACCGGCGTGACGTCGATCGTCGCGTGCGCCGTCGTCTCCGCGACGCCGTCGCTGACCCGGACGGTCACATCGACGGCGTCGCCATGATAGTCGGCCGCGGGCGTGAAGACCCAATCCCCAGACGCTCCCCGGGTGAAGGCGCCGTGGGGCGAACTGATTCCGGCGATTGTGAGGCTGTCGCTTCCGTCGGCGTCGGAGGCGCCGACCAGGCGAAGCAGATCCGCCTCGCTGAAGCGCGCCGGCGCATCTTCCGTTGTCGCGCCCAGGTCGGCGGGAGCGGCGGAGGTGGCCATAACGACCGGCGCGTCGTTCGCCCCGGTGACCGTGATCACCAGATCCTGCGTCGCCTGGGCGCCGGCCCCGTCGGTCACCGTGATGGGAATGGTGATCGGGTGCGACGCCCCCGCGGCCAGCCCCTGGTAGGCGGCGTCGGATGGATCGAAGCTGTAACCGCCGTCCGCGTTGAGCACGAAACCAGGAACGGCAGCGGTCGTCGAATAGGTCAGCGTCTCGCCCGAATCCGGATCGGCGCCCGCGATCCGGCCGGACACGGGCGCGGCGTCTTCCGCCACCGTCACCGGTGCGGCCGTTGCTGTCGGCGCATCGTTCGCGCCGGTGACAGTGACAACCAGATTTTGGGTTGATGTCGCGCCAGAGCTGTCCGACACGGTGATCGGAATCGTCAGAACCTGCTGCTGGCCATCGGGCAGATTCTGATAGGCGGGATCTGACGGGTCGAAGGTGTAACTTCCGTCGGCGGAGAGTGCGAAGCCGGCCACCGTCGTCGCAAGAGAAAAGCTCAGCGTGTCGCCGGCGTCGGCGTCCGACCCCGTCAACTGACCGCTTATCGCCGCGGCGTCTTCGGCAACCGTTCGGGCCGCCGGAACGCTTAGAGCAGGCGCGTCGTTCGCACCCGTCACGGTCACCTGAACGGACTGCGCTGCCGTTTCTCCACTGTCCGTGGCGACCTCGACGATGAAGGTCTCATGGACGCTTTGCCCGTCCGGCAGCGCCTGCGTGGCCGCGCGGCCGTTGTCGAGGGTGTAACGCCAGGCGCCGTCCGCATCGATGGAGAAGGTCCCGTAAGCCCCGTCAGTGTCCTGCTGCGCGGCGAAGACCGGATGATCGTTGGCGTCCGCGTCCGTTACGGTCATCTGGCCGGACAGCGAGTGCGCGGCGGCGTCGTCTTCCGCGACCGCGCCAAGGATCGCCGGCGGGTCGTGGATGTCCGCCTGGTCGCCGGACACCGCGACCGTCTGCGGCTCGGACGCAACCCCGCCGACGACCGTGTGGATCGCGTGATCGCCGTCGGCGAGTTTCGGTACCCCGAGGCGCCAATATCCTTGCGCGTCAACGGTTGCCGTGCCGATCCGCTGGGTGCCTTCGTAGACCTCAACAGTCTCGCCAGCTGTCCCTTTACCGGACAAGACGGAGACGCCGGTATGGGCATCTACTCCATTGACCTTGTTGAAATAGACATAGTCTCCCGGTCCATTGGCGCGATCATCGTCGCAGACCTTGACCAGCCGTCCGACCGTACCGTCGTCGAAAACGATAAGTCCGCCGTCGAAATTGTTCCGAACGCTGGGGGCAAGGGCATGGAAGCGCGCCGTCCCGCCTTCCAGGTTCTGGCCGAACCACTGGTTCTGATCGAGATATTGATACCCGGCGCCCGCCGCTTGAAAATTACCCATATCGTAGGCTGCGTGGGTGGTCGGCAGGTCGCCTTGAGCGATGTTTGCGAGCAGGTTTTGGTCGCTGCCGGGCATATAGAGGCCAACAATTCGGGTTCCTACCGGAACCCCTTGATTGAGCTCCGAGAACGCGCTGAGATCGGTCGCGCCGGTGAAGTCCGTGATCTGGTCGACGTCGGTCAGCGTCGCCGGGGGTTGGACCGCGGAGGTCTGAATGACGGGCGCGTCGCCGGTTCCGGTCACCCGGATCACCACGTCTTCGGTCGTGCCGTCCGGCAATGTGATGTGGAAGCGCTCTTCCTCGACTTGTCCGTCTTTCAGCCCCTGGACCGCCGGTGACTGATTGTCGAGATTGTAGATCCAGTGACCCTGATCCCGAAGATCGAGGCTGCCGTAGGTTCCCGCGAGGACATGATCCCCGAAATGCGGCGTCGAAACGCCGCCGCCGTCGTCCCGGATCGTCAAATCGCCGGACAGGGTTACGGTCCCGTCTTCGCTGACCGCGCCGGTCGTATCGCCGGCCAGCGACTGATCGGACGACCCTGTGACGGTCACGCTGACCGTCCGCGCGGTCCCGTCCACGCTGTGGACGGTGAAGTCCTCCTGCTGCGTCCGCCCGGGGGCGATCGCGTCGGCGCGGTCGTCCGGGCTATAGGTCCAATGGCCGTCGGCCGTCAGGCTGAAGGTTCCATACCGGCCTTGCACATCCTGCACGGCCTGAAACGCACTCTCGCCGGTATCGGCGTCCGCGACGCTCAGGGTCCCGGTGATCGCGCTGTCGTCGTCCGGCGTCGCCTTCGAAAGATCGCCGGCGATCCGAGGCCCGTCGTTCGTTCCGGTCAGTGTGATGGTCAGATCGGCGGTCGAGGTGGCCCCGCTCCCGTCGGCCACCGTCACGGGGATGGTCAGGGCCTGGCCCTGGCCGTCGGGTAGATGCTGATAGGCCGGATCGGACGGATCGAAGCTGTAGCTTCCGTCCGCGTTCAGCGTGAAGCCTGGCACGGTCGCGGTCGTGCTGAAGCTCTGCGTGTCGCCGCTGTCGACGTCGCTCGCCTGCATCCGCCCGTGCAGA